>NZ_BAAAPL010000001.1:0-1808146 GCF_039531125.1 Microbacterium sediminicola | reverse complement strand
TGCTCGCAGCCATCTCCCGCGCCAACCGCCCCGCCCGCGCCAGCGCCCGCGACCGCGCGACCTCCGCCGCAGCCAACACAGTTTCGGCTTCTTCGAACGCGGCAACAAGCGACTCCAGCTCGGCGGCCTCCGCCTCGCTGTATTCCACCACCCCGCTCGAAATCATGTGTCAATTCTGACAAGGGGGTCCGACATTGAAACGGGAAATCGGCCCCTCGCTGGAAAACTCGCATAATTCCTTTTCGGGGAGGAATACCCGCCCCCCGGAACAGAATCACCGGCGACCGTTTCGCCCCGACGACCCTCGCCCCCGGCATCCACGGCAGAATCAGACTCATGCCCACTGTCGCCGCATACGCCGCCACCTCCGCCACCGAACCGCTCGTCCCGATCACGATCGAGCGCCGTGAGACCGGTCCGACCGACGTCCTCATCGCCATTTGCTACGCCGGAATCTGCCACTCCGACATCCACACTGTGCGCGGGGAGTGGGGCGCCATCACCTACCCGCAGGTCGTCGGCCACGAGATCGCCGGTGAGGTCATCGAGATCGGCTCCGAGGTCACGAAGTTCGCGGTCGGCGACCGGGTCGGCGTGGGCTGCATGGTCAACTCCTGCCGCGAGTGCGAGAACTGCCAGGCAGGGATGGAGAACTACTGCCTCAATGTCTGCACCCAGACCTACGGTTCCGTCGACCGAGACGGCACGATCACCCAGGGCGGCTACGCGACGCACGTTGTCGTCGATCAGGACTTCGTGCTCGACATCCCCGAGAGCCTGCCGTACGACGCCGTCGCTCCTCTCCTGTGCGCGGGAATCACGACCTACTCGCCGCTCGCCCACTGGAACGCCGGCCCCGGCAAGAAGGTCGCCGTCGTCGGCATGGGTGGCCTCGGGCACATGGCGGTGAAGATCGCGGCCGCCATGGGCGCCGAAGTCACCGTTCTCTCGCAAACACTGTCAAAGCACGAGGACGGTCTGCGCTTCGGTGCGAGCCACTATTACGCGACGAGCGACCCGGCCACGTTCGCGGAGCTCGCAAACACCTTTGACCTCATCATCAACACCGTCAGTGCGCCGCTGAAGTTGGATGCCTACCTCGGGCTCCTGCGCCTGGACGGCACGATGGTCAACGTCGGTGCTCCGCCCGAGCCGCTGCCGATCCAGGTGTTCACGCTCTTCAACAACCGCCGTTCGTTCGCCGGATCTACGATCGGATCGATCGCCGAGACCCAGGAGATGCTCGACTTCTGCGCCGAGCACGGGATCGTCCCCGAGACGGAAATGATCTCGGCCGAGCAGATCAACGACGCCTACGAGCGCGTGCTGAGCTCAGACGTGCGCTACCGCTTCGTCATCGACGTCGCGACGATCTGAGCCGCGGGTTCGCCGACGCTAGGCGGACCGACGCAGCAGGAGGATCCCGTCCTCGAGCGTCGCGGCCTGGCCGTCGGGGCCGGTCGCCTCGCGTGGGCGGACCTCGCAGAGTTCCGTCTCCCAGACGCTCGGGTCGAGTGCGAGCAGCTCGAGCTCCTGCTCGGGTGTGAGCAGTCGTACGCCGTCGTCGTGCGCATGGCGCGACCAGGGAGGCGGAGCGGCGTGCGACAGCACCAGCAACCGCCCACCGGGCGCGACGCGGTCCGCGGCATCGCGCAACAGCCTGATGCGGGGAAACTCCGGGTCCCACGAGTGCAGGAAACTCGCGAGCACGAGGTCGAACGCGCCGTCGATGGATGCCGCACCGTCACCGACCACGAACGTCGCCGTCAGTCCGCGCTCAGCTGCGAGTTCGCCCGCCCGTCGGACTGCGGTGGGGGAGACATCCAGACCGGTCGCGTGCCATCCGTGCTCGGCGAGCCACAGCACATCGCCGCCCTCTCCCGACCCGATGTCGAGCGCCGTCCCCGGCGCCATGCCAGCCACCGTTGCCGCGACAGCGGCATTCACCCGCCCAGACCACACACGGTCTGCGGCGGCGTACCGCTCTTCCCAGGCCGCATGCATCGCGGCCGAGCGGTCGTCCGCAGCCGCAGCGGCGTCTTCGGCGACCATGCGTGTCAGCGGTAATTCACGAATTGCAGGTCGACATCCAGGTCTGCGGCTTTCAGCAGTCGGATGACGTCCTGCAGGTCGTCGCGGCTCTTGGACTGCACGCGCAGCTCGTCGCCTTGGATCTGCGACTTCACGCCCTTGGGGCCCTCGTCGCGGATGATCTTGCTGATCTTCTTGGCGTTCTCCTGCGAGATGCCGTCCTTGAGGGAGGAGCCGATGCGGTACTCCTTGCCGGAGGCGGTCGGCTCGCCCGACTCGAGGCTCTTCAGCGAAATCCCACGCTTGATGAGCTTGGACTGGAAGACATCCAGCACGGCCTTGGCGCGCTCTTCACTGTTCGCCTTGATGAGGATCTGCTCGCCGCTCCACTCGATCGAGGCGCCGGTGCCCTTGAAGTCGTAGCGCTGCTCGACCTCTTTGCGAGCCTGGTTGAGGGCGTTGTCGGCCTCCTGGTGGTCGACCTTCGAGACGATGTCAAAAGAGGAATCAGCCATCCCCCGAGTCTAGGGCGCGCGGGCGTTTCTAGACTGGGGAGACGGAGGTGCCATGCATTCGCTCACTCAGGAAGAACTGCGCGCGGTGTTCGTCAACGCCGCTCCCGACGAACTCAGCCGCATCGACATGCCGCTGAAGGCCATGACGACGGACTGGTATCACCTCGATTTCCTCGCGTGGCGCGACCCGGAGTTCCGCGGGCGCGGCTACCTCGTGGCCGAGGTCGACGGCCAGCCCACGGGCATCGTCGTGCGCGCCGCGGACTCCTCGTCCCGGGCGCGGTCGGGTATGTGCAACCTCTGCCACACAATGCAGCCCGGCAACCAGGTGTCCCTCTTCACCGCACGCAAGGCCGGGGATGCCGGCAAGCAGGGCGACAGTGTCGGTACCTACATCTGCGTCGACTTGTCCTGCCACGACAACGTTCGGTTGGCGGCGCCCCTTGCGCCCAGCGAGATCCGCGCGAGCGTGGACATGCGCATCGACGGCACGCGCCGCCGCACCGAGGCCTTCGTCGCCCGGGTCCTTGAGGAGGCGGCGTGACGATCGTGGTGGGTGCCGCCAGGGCGGCGGGAGAGTCAGGGGTATGAACCGTGTCGTCGTCATCGGAGACGCCCTCATCGACGAGCTGCGCGACGAGAACGGTGTGCGCGAGTTCGTCGGGGGAGCGGGTCTCAACGTCGCCGTGGGCCTCCAACGCCTGGGGGTGCCCGCGACGCTGATCGCGATGGTCGGGGATGATGAGTCCGGCGTCCGCATCCGCACCGCCCTCGCCGACCACGGGGTGGAGCTGCTCGCCTGCACAACGCAGGAGTCCGGCCGCGCGGTGAGTGTCCGCGCCGACGGAGAACCGACGTACTCCTTCAACAGCGCCGCCGTCGCGCGGCGCGTTGAGTTCGGCGAGACAGAGCGGCGAGTGATGGCCGATGCCCCCGCGATCGTCGTCAGTTCGTACCCGTTCGACGATGAGGAGCAGGAAGATGCCCTCCTCCGAGCGGTCCGTGAGGCCGGTTCGCCGCTGATCGTCGACCCCAACCCGCGGTGGGGGCTCCTCCGGGACCGGGACGCCTTCGCCGCGGGACTCCTGCATTGTGCGGGTGGTGCGGACCTCGTGAAGATCGGTGATGACGATGCCGCGATGCTCTGGGGTGAGGATGTCGACGTTGCGGCGGCGCGCCTGCGCGAGGCGGGTGCACAGGCCGTGCTGGTGACCCGCGGCGCCGCCGGCGCGACGATCGTCGTGGACGACGGAGAGATCTCCCGGCCCGCGACCCCGCTATCGCTCCCGATCGTCGACACGATGGGCGCGGGTGATGCGACGCTCGCCGCGGCGGTCGCGGAGCTCGTGCGGACGACTCCCGCATCGCTGGCGGAGTGGGGGCATGTGTTGGAGGCGGCGATGGATGCCGCGGCCGCCACCTGCCGCGTCGCTGGTGCTCTTCTGCGGTCGCTGGCAGAGGTGCATTCAGCAGATCTTGAGGTTGCCGGCAGCTGACGGGCGAGTTGGTCGAATCCAAAAAGGCCTGGTAAAAGGGATATTTTTCCCCACAACTCCGAATCTTGAGCTTTTCTTGCGCTGGCGTTGAGGTTCTGCTGAGGTTCGTCTCTGCGGAACCTCACAGAGCCCTTGTGCCGTGCTGATTGTGCCTTGCGCTGCCGGGCGTAGCTTCCCGAGTGTCGGAGGGACAGCGAAGTCCGGAAGTCGTCCCCCGTGAGCGATCACACATCTAGGGAAGGCAAGACAATGAATCGCAATGCAAAGGCAGGCATCGCCGTCGGAGCGGCAACCATCCTCCTCCTCGGCGGCGGCGGCACGTTCGCGCTGTGGCAGAGCTCGACGACTCTCACCGCGACATCCGTCACCTCAGGTCAACTTGAGTTGTCGGACGCGTCCGTCGATGGCGAGTGGTACCGATACGTCGACGGGCAAGACCTCGCTGACTATGACCCGCTCACCGACGCCATCGACATGACGACGTGGACGATCGTCCCGGAGGACGAACTGATCTTCATCGCCGAGGTCGGTCTGACCGCCGAAGGTGGAGACCTGTACTTCACCGTGGACAGCACACTCGGAGGAGATGCCGCTGCCGATGGCTTCACGGTGGGGATCACTGTGCTCGAGGAAGACGCGGTCACTCCTCTCACCTCGATCACGGCGGCGAGCGGTCAGTTCACCGGCGTCGCCGAGAACGACACCGTGTACAACGTGGATGCCGCTGACGAGGTCGTCACCACGACCTTCCTGACGGGCGTGCCGGTCAGCTTCGATGCAGACAACACCGACGATCAGTCGGTGACGCAGAACCTGGCGGAAGCCGCGATCAACGTCAACCAGGTCGTTCTCGTCGGGTGAGTACCGACCCCGCGGGTGATGCCGGGGCGTGTGAGTCTCCGGTATCACCCGCTTCAGCCAACTGACGTAGGGAGTTCGCCGCACAGCGAGGGGGTGGAATCATGACCGGTCGATACAGCGCGGATCGCCTCGGGGCACACGCGAAGCCCCAGACTCAGCGCACGGCACGGCAGGCCATGAGCCTCGCGGGTGCCACAGCGGTCTCGGCCTCCCTCCTCGGCATCCTGACTGCTGGCTCTACCACGGCACTCTGGCAGGACGGCGTCACCCTCAACGCCGGCGCGGTTGTCTCGGGCACGATCGATATGCAGATCACCGGCACCCTCAACGACATCACCAACAGGCTGCCGGGGGAGCGCGTCGTCCAGCAGCTCACGATGACCAACGGCGGAGATGTCGACCTCGACATCTCCGCCGTGCTCGACGTCACGCCCACGAACTTCGAGGTCCGCTTCGAGATCACCGACACCGCCTGCGGCGCGGTGCTGTCGACACCTGCTGTCACCGCGGGCACGCCCGTCGATCTCGGTACCGTCACGATCGGTCACAGCCGCAACCTCTGCGTGGAGGTGACCGCGCTTGACGGCGTACAGCCCAGCGAAACCCTGACCGCGATCGCCACAGTGACGGGCGATCAGATCGTGGCAGGAGACCAACAATGAGACCGCGATGGGCGCTCAGCACAGCAGCGATCGGCATCGCGCTGACGACGCTCACGGCGTCGCCGGCAATGGCAGTGGCCGACGAGGGGAGTGGCAACATCTTGCTCAGCAACGACGGTGTGAGCTGGGGACCGAGCCTCACCGACCCTCTTTTCCCTTCGGGCACGCGAATCGTCCCCGGCGATTCCCTCGACGCCGATTTCTGGGTCAAGAACAACAGCGACACGAACGCATGGGTCTCGCTGCGGATGAACGGTCTGGAAGTGAGCTTCCCCCAGTACGCGCTGACGATGGCGGTGGCCTTGGACGGTGCGACGTCCGGACGCGCATTCATCGAAGGGGGGCAGTGCTACACCCTCGTTCCTGCGCGCTACATGACCCCCGGGCAAGCCCTCCACATCGACACCTCTCTCAGCTTCGACGCGATCAACAGTTCCCTCTCACAGAACAAGACCGCTCAGCTCGTCTTCACGGTGCAGCTGACCGAGGCTGTCGTCGCGGTACGGACTCCCGCAGACTGCCCCGTCGCGCCTGGGGTTACACCGGGCGGCGCGGCGGGTGGCCCCACCATTCCACCGTCCCCAGGCGCGACCACCGGAACGGATACGGCTCAGGTGGGCGGCGAGGTCACGACCGAGGTGTTCGGCCAAAACACGCGCGAGGGCGCCGAGCAGGATGCCGCGGCCGCCGCGCCGACGACTGCCGGCCCGCATCCGCGTGATCCGGTCATCTGTGGTGGCCGCATCGGCGCCGGTCTCGCGGATCAGTGCGAGCGACTGATCGCGCAGGGTGAGGGCATCGGTCGTACGCCTCTCTATCCGAACAGCGGCACCTTCGGTGCCTGGTGGGCGCTCCTGTTCGGCTTTGTCGCCGTCGGCGCACTCCTCACCTACCTACAACGCGAACTTCGTACACGTGACCGCACCATCGTCTGGGAGCACTGATGGCCGAAACCCGAGCAGAACTGAGAGCGCAGCGCGAGCGCGAGGCGCAAGAAGCCGCGACGTCGCGGGGGGACGCCCCTCCACCCCCATTCGAGGATGCCGCCCCCTTCGCCGAGACTCCCGCCACCGCGCGGCCTGTTGCGCCCTCCGAGAGCGTGAAGAAGGTAGCGGTCGACAAGGACGGTAAGAGGGAGAAGGGAATCTGGAGCTACCTCGGGATGGGGATCAGTGCCGGACTCCTGCTACTGGCCATCGCCGTCGCTGCGCTCGTCGTCGTGGTTCCGGCTGTGACGAACTCGGTGTCGCTCACCGTTCTCACCAACTCGATGGAACCGACCTACCCGCCGGGCACGCTGCTCGTCGTCACTCCGACCGACCCACAGGACATCCGCATCGGCGACGTCATCACGTACCAGCTCGTTCCCGGAGAGGCGACGTACGTCACACACCGTGTGGTCGCCGTCACACAGTCGACGAACGGGGACGTGAGCTTCACGACCAAAGGTGACAACAACGGCACGATCGACGAGGACCCTGTCATCGCCGACCAGGTCATGGGGCGCGTCTGGTATTCGCTGCCGTGGCTCGGATGGATCAACAATGCGGTCGCTGGCCTCGGCCGATCGTGGCTGATCGTCGGCGCTGCCGTCGCGCTGTTCGCCTACGCGGGGTGGATGTTCACGTCCGGCTACGTCAAGAAGCGTCGCGAGCGGAACCACAACGAAGAGGTTTTCGCCGCGACTGAACCGGAGAGATAGGCGTCACATGTATCGGTTCGCCCGGGCGGCATTCGCCGGCATCCTGGTGCTCGCACTCAGCATGGGTGTGGTCACAGCTGCCGTTGCCGCCTGGCGCGCGATCGCCGGGCTGGATATCAGCGCGTCAGCCGCGGCAACCGGAATCACTTCGACAGGCAACTATGCCGGCCTCGCGGTGACATACGACCCGGTTGCGGGAACGCTTGCGGGCGCGGCCGCGGTCGTCATCGAGAACACCGGAACGCGCGAAGCGTCGTACCTCGTCACGCTCTCGCCCCACGATGCGTCGAACGCGGGACTCGGCGCGGCGATCTCGGTGGCAATCGGCACCGTTGCGAACACGGGTGCCTGCACCGTCGCGGTGCCGCTCGGCGCCGAGCAGTCGGGAACGCTCGCCACCGACTTCGTCTACGACAGTTCGTCAACGACCCTCGCTGCCGGCGCCTCTCTCACGCTCTGCGTCACGACGTCGATGACCGAAGCGAACGCAGAGGCGCTGGATGACAACGGCATCCAGATCGACGCGACGACGGCGCTGCGGTACTCGACCCAGGCGGGGTGGCGTGTCGATTCGTCGAGCACCACGATCATCCAGCAGGTGGCCGAGGGTCTCTTGTTCTTCACCAACCCTGCTGGCCGATACACGATCAGCCTCCCCGCGGTGTCATCGTGTCTCATATCGACCACAAACAGTGGAACGACCGGCCCGGCCACGGGGCACAGCTGCACGCCGGACTGGCAGAACCAGTGGCGGCTTGCGTCGGTCGCAGAGAACGTCTGGACGATCACTTTCGCCACCAACGGCGGAAGTGACAACAGTCGGTGGACGACGGGATCGCCAATCACCACCTCGACCGCCGCCGTCACAGACGCACAGCGCTGGCAGGTGATCGCGCGTGGTGACGGCACCTATCGCATTGAGAACGTCGGCACCGGCCTGTGCGCAGCCCTGGGAACCAACCTCTACGGCTCCACGAACTTTTTGACGACCGCCACCTGTGACTCCGGAAATGCCCACCAGGGCTTTACCTTCACGCTCGTCGGGTCGCCGTTGCCCTCGCAGCCCCTGGCGACCACGTGCAGTGGCAATCAGAATTGGATGACGATCAGCTGGCCCGTCAACTCCGGGTATGAGGCCGAGGCCGACTATCGGATCTTGGTCGACGGCGTCCTGATCGGAACGCAAGACAACGGCTACTACACGACCCTGGGATTCGGCGCATCCTCGATCCAGACCCCGCTCACCACGATCAACACGCAGAGCGGATTGGGACAGAAGACGATCACCGTCGAGCAGTCCGTTGCGGGCAGCCAGTGGGCGACCTATGCGACCGGCTCCATCTGGCTCACGTACGCGAATGGCAATGGGAACGGCAACGGCAATGGGAACGGCAATGGAAACGGCAACGGTGGTGGTGGCAACGGTGGCGGCAACGGAACGTACTACCTGTCGTGTACCGCGTAACCGATCGCGCTGACCTGCCTGACGGCGTGGGCCCCTCAAGGGTTCACACCCGCAACGCTCGATCGAACTGAAAAGGGCCCCGCTGTCGCGAGACCCTTTTCACTCAGAGTGGCAGGTGAGGGATTCGAACCCCCGAAGTCTAAGACGGCTGATTTACAGTCAGATCCCTTTGGCCGCTTGGGTAACCTGCCAAGGCGCACCCGCCCAGCTTGTACAGTCGACCGGAGGCGCGATCAGCAATACTACCTCCCCTGCGGTGGTCACAGAAATCGCCCCGGACCCGCGCTCCGTCGCGCTCCACAGTGTCCCGAATCCACAGCCGATCACATAGGTCGGCATGCGAGGATGACCCCAGCACGCACCCGTCTGGAGGAGCCCGTGACCACTCTGCCCCCCGATGCCCCGCCGCCTGCAGCGCCGCCTGCTCCGCAGACTCCCGCGTACGCGGAACGCCCACCACACGCCCAGGCCGTGATCTGGGTCGCGTTGTCCGCACTGATCGCCGCCGCGTTCGTGTGCATCGTGTGGGTGCTGATCGGCCCCTCCGACGGCACGATCGGGCGAGCGCTCGCCACGATCCTGTTGCTCGCGGGCTTCTGCGGTATTGCGATTCTCGAGGCGCGGCTGGCACACAAGCGGCCCGCGTGGTTCGCCATGGCCAGCACGATCTCGTGGGCGGTGGCGCTGATCATCGGCCTGCTGCTGATCTGGATGCCCGCCCACCGGTGGGACGGCTACGACTTCGATCCCTTCGGCGCCGCCGAGCGACTGCTGCGCTTCCTCCTGGTGGTCCTGATCCTCCAGCTCGTCCTTCTGCACGCGCGCCTGTACCTCAAGGCTGCCGGGCGGTACGCCTCCACCTTCACCCGCGTGGTCGCCCCGATCACCCTTGGGTTGGTCGCGATCCTCGCGATCATGCTGATCTTGCCGTTGGTCTTCAATGAGTGGGTCTACTTCTACGACTTCTACTGGCGCGTGGTCGTGGCGATCACGATCCTCGCGGCGGTCGGCACCGCGATCATCCCCATGGTCACGGCGCTGTTCGGTGCGCGACCCGGTCCGCTCCTGGTCGCTTCGTCGACGGATGCCGCGCCCGCTCCGGCATCCGCTGGTTCTGGCCTTGCGCCCTGGCCGATGTTCATCGACGGGCTGACGCCGCTGCCGATGATGCCCGATGGCACCCCCGACTGGAATGCGTACCACACGGGCCACCCGACCCCCGGGGCGATGCTCTTCGCATCCCTGCCCGCCGAGCCGGTCGCCGCCGAGCCGGTCGCGGCGGAGACGGGGGGCGATGTGGCGGAGGCGGCACCAGCTGACGCCGCCCCGACCGAGCCCCTGGCTGAGGCAACGCCCGAGGAAGAGGACGCCTCCTCCTCCGAGCCGGGGAAGGACGCGTGACCGCCGATATCCCGGCACTGGAAGCGCTTGCTGTCGCGATCGCTCGCGAGGCGGGCGCCCTGGCTCGGCAGCGGCGCGAGGAGGGCGTATCGATCGCGGCGACGAAGTCCGTGCTCGCCGACATCGTCACCGAGGCGGATCGCGAGGTCGAGGACCTCATCCGCGAACGACTGCGTGACGCGCGTCCGAGCGACGGCTTCCTCGGTGAGGAATCCGGTGCCGAGCCGGGGACGAGCGGCATCACGTGGGTCGTCGACCCGATCGACGGCACCGTCAACTATGCGTACGGCATCCCGATGTATGCGGTGAGCATTGCCGCGGTGTCGGGGCCGCCGGTCGCGGGGGAGTGGACGGCGCTGGTAGGCGTCGTCTACGCGCCCGCCATCGACGAGCTGTTCCGCGCGACCAGGGGCGGGGGAGCATGGCTCGGTGACCGGCGTCTCGAGGTCGAGCCGGAGGTCTCGCCCGCTGGCGCACTCCTGGCCACCGGCTTCGGCTACGACCCTGCCACCCACGCCGGTGACATCGCGCGCGTGGCCCGCGTCATGCCGATCGCGCGGGACGTGCGGCGCATCGGTGCCGCATCCCTCGATCTGTGCTCGGTTGCCGCCGGACGTGTCGATGGATACTTCGAGCGCGGGCTCAAGCCGTGGGATCACGCGGCAGGTGCGCTGATCGTCGAGGAAGCGGGCGGGAGATTCGGGCTGCTGGAAGAGGATGACCGCGGGCGACCCCTCATCGTCGCCGCCGGCCCGGGGCTGTTCGAGCGCCTCGTCGTGGTTGCGCTCCCGTGATGTCCGGGCGTCCACAGTTTTCTCAGGTGCGACGTAGTACCGTTTACCGTATTGTTACTTTTGCCGCGGGCGCCCGAAACGCCTGAGGACGAACGTAAGAAGTGCCCCCCGACCCCGTGTCGTACCCGACGACCGAGAGCGAACCACCCGTGACATCCGACTCCCCCGCGGCAGAGAGCGCGCCATCGCGACGTTCCCGCCGCACCGCCTCCCTGTCTGCGCAGGCGGCTGAGGAGTCGACCCCGGAGGTCGTCGTCGTCCAGGCCCCGGCACCGCTCACCACCATTCCTGTGCCTGTGCAGGCCGGTGACCGCGCCCGTGCCCACAACACCGCAGATGTGGACGTCGAGCCCGCCGCACCGAGGGCGTCCAGCCGCCGGGCTGCGCGCCTCGCAGCGGCTGAGGCCGCCGCCGAAGCACGTCGTCTGGCGTCGGCCCCCGCGACCGAGCCGATCGACGCCGTCTTGGCCGAGGTTCTGACCGAGCCGGTCATCGATGCGATCCGCGACCCCCTCTCGGACAGCCCCGCTGTCGTAGAACCCGAGTCGGTTGCTCCTGCGGCCGCATCAGAGCCCGCGCTCGACGAGTTCGAGGCCGCGGTCCGCGCGCTTGCGATGACCGTCGAGTCGCCGATCGTCGTGGATGCCGAGACTGCCGCGCGCGTCATCGCCGAGACGGCTTCGGCGGATGACGGTGACGTCGTCGACGTCGTGGATGCATCCGCCGTCGGCCTGCGTGGGCGGATCGGATCCCGTTTCGGACGCGTATCGGGTACGACGAAGAACTCCGGCAAGAAGCTGCTGACGACATCCTTCTCCATCGGGGTCATGGGCACTGTCGGACTGCTCGCCGTGGGGATGACGACCCCCCTCGAGGCCGTCGCCGCGGCGAATGCCGCTGACGCGACTTCGGTCACCACCATCGTCGCGCTCACCTCGTCGGACGAGGACAGCACCGGCGAAGACATCCAGGCCTACGTCGCGCCCGCCGAGGCGACGACCACCGACCTGGTGCGAAGCGAGGGCTACGCCGCTGTCTCGCTCGCCGAGATCGCGGCAGAGTCCGGTGTGCGCGACACCTCAGATCTCTACACGAACAACACGGCATCCGCTGTGCAGTATCCGTTCCCTGTCGGTGTTCCGATCAGTGACGGGTTCGGCATCCGCTGGGGGTACCTCCATGCCGGTGTCGACTTCATCCCCGGCGGTGAGGGCGCGGAGATCCACGCGATCGCCGACGGCGTGGTGCGCGTGGCGACGGAGGCGGGCGCCTCCTACGGCGTGCACGTGATCATCGACCACATCGTTGATGGCGAGGTCGTCTCGAGTCACTATGCGCACATGCAGTACGGCTCGCTGCAGGTTTCTGTCGGCGATGTCGTCCACGTGGGCGATGTCATCGGCACCGTGGGGACGACGGGGCACTCGACCGGTCCCCACCTGCACTTCGAGATTCTGCTCAACGGTGTGACGCCGACAGAGCCTCTCACCTGGATGGCGGCGCACAACGTCGCCGACACCGTGGTCACGATGCCCGACGGGATTCTCGTCAGCGAGTGATCGCCGCGAGGATTCTTGCGGCCCTCGTCGCTCTGATATCCTCTTCTAGTTGCCTGCTCAGCAGGCTTCGCCCCGATAGCTCAGTGGCAGAGCACTTCCATGGTAAGGAAGGGGTCGTCAGTTCAATCCTGACTCGGGGCTCGCAGCATCCAGTTTCCAGCGGATGCCTCGCGGCAGGGTAGCTCAGTTGGTGAGAGCGCACGACTCATAATCGTGAGGTCGCGGGTTCAAGCCCCGCTCCTGCTACAGATCGAAGAAGAGGACCTCAGGGGGTCCTCTTCTTTCGTTTCCGGGCACGGGCGTGGCTGTCGTCGCGAATGGCCGAGGCCCCGGACGCGGGGTGGCCGGCGTGCGGAGGCGCACCCCGAGCTGCGTTCAGGAGGTGTCTGGGAACGCTCCCATATGCTTGACGGCGACTTCACATGACCACACAGCCGACCACCATCCCGTTCCGCCGCGATATCCAGGGGCTTCGCGCTCTCGCCGTGCTCGCGGTCATCGGCGCACACGCGCTCGGCTGGCCCGCAGGCGGCTTCGTCGGGGTGGATGTGTTCTTCGTGATCTCAGGGTTCTTGATCACGCGGATGTTGCTGGAAGAGGCAGCCGTTCGCGGACGCGTGTCGCTCCCGCGCTTCTACGCACGCCGCGCACGCCGTATTCTGCCGGCGGCACTGGTGACGCTCGCCGTCGTGACGGCTGTCTCCTTCGTGGTCTTCAACACGGCCCGCGCTCACCAAACGTTGTGGGACGCGATCTCGGCCGCGCTTCTGGTGTCGAACTGGCGCTTCGCAGCAGAACAGACGGACTACTTCCAGTCGTCGTCGCCGGTGTCACCGCTCCAGAACTTCTGGTCACTCTCTGTCGAGGAACAGTTCTATCTCGTGTGGCCGGCGCTTCTCGTGCTGGTCTGGCTCGCGCTCGCGGGGAGGGCGGCTCGATCCGCGCGCGGAAGGTGGGCGGTGGGGGTCACGTCGCTCGCGCTCGCGATCGCCTCGTTCTCGTGGGCCATGGGAGAGACGGCCGATCATCCCTTGTCCGCCTACTTCTCGACCTTCACGCGAGTATGGGAGCTTGCGTTCGGTGCGACACTCGCAGCTGCCGCTCCGGCGCTGGCGCGGCTGCCGCGCGGCATCGGGATGGCGCTGAGCTGGGTCGGACTCGTCGGGGTGTGCGCGTCGTTCGTGGTGATCGATCCGGCTATCGAAGGCTTCCCCGCGCCGTGGGCGGCGCTTCCGGTCGCGGCTGCGGGCCTGATTCTGATCGGAGGGAGCTCCGGTGGTCCGCGACAACGACACCTCTTCCCGCTGTCGAATCCCGTCACGGTCTTCATCGGCGACGCGTCCTACTCCCTCTACCTGTGGCATTTTCCGGTGATCGTGATCGCCGCTGCTGCCGTGCCCGCATCGCAGGCTGCGAGCTGGATCGTCCTCGCGGCCATTGCCATCATCGGCTTGGCTTCGTTCTTCATCGTCGAGCAACCACTGCGCCATGCGCCCTTCTTGGGAGGTAATCTCCCGCGTGCGCAGTCGGCGCCGGCGGATCCCACCGAGCACATGCCGCGCGTGGGAGCACCGACGGTTGCGGCGCCGACCGTCGGCTCGACCCGGCCGGCAGGGTGGGTTCCTGGCACTCGGTACTACCCGGGGAGTCCGCGACCGACGGCTTCGCCGATGGCTCGCCCCGTCGGTACCCCGTCGCATGTCATCGAGCCAGCGCCGCGCGTGCCCGTGTCGAATCTCGAGCCCACCGACCTCACGTCCGCCTCGGCTCGTGCGTCTACGTCCTACGCGGACTGGCGGGCCCGGTTCGGGGCCCAGGTCTTCCTCGCGGGGGCGGGGCTGGTGACCGCGACGCTCGCCGTGCTCCTTGTGCTCCAGCCGTCGTTCACCACAGCCGTCATCGGCGTCGGTGCGAACGTCGAAGAGCCCGTCACGGCAGATGATGCCGCAGCCGAACTCCAGGCAGACGTGGCGGCCGCCGTGATGGCGTCCGCATGGCCGGCGCTGTCGCCCTCGCTCGATGACGTCATGATGCGCGGGTCGGCTGCCAACCCGGCGCGTGACTGCTTCTCCCCTTCGGTCACTCCCGATCTCGGATCGTGCACGTGGGGCAACGACGCGGCCCCGACCCACATCTACCTCGTCGGCGATTCGACGGCCATGGCGTATGCGCCCGCATTCCGTGCGCTCGCGGAGGACAGCGGGGGAGCGATTCGCGCCACCACGATCGGTCTGTATGGATGCCGATTCACCGATGTGTTGGTCGACAATGACGACGACGCGGTCATGGCAGCCTGCGAGTCGAGAAAGGCGCTCGTCCGTGACGCGATCGTGCGCGATCAGCCGACCGTCGTCGTGACGTCAAACATCTTCACGCTCGGACACACCACGGCAGGACAGGACCTGTCTGCGACTGACTTGATCGCTGCGCAGGCAGCCGAGGAGGCCAGCTATGGCGTGCCCACGATCACGTTGGCGCCGCCGCCATCGGGTGCCAACCTGAGTGCCTGCTACCGGCCGGGCTCCTCGCCATTCGATTGCGCGGTCGCCATCGACCCGACCTGGCGAGAAATGAGCGATGCGGCCGCGGCGATCGGAACGTATATCGACTCCCTGCCCTTCAGCTGCTGGGAGGACGTCTGCCCGGCATTCGCGGGGACCATACCGACCAAGTACGACCAAACCCATCTCACCGTGGCGTACTCCGAGCGCATCGCGCCCTACCTCCTCGCCCAAATGCGGGCGACCGGTCTCGTTCCGTAGCGCGAGGCCCGACGCTCCGGCCAGAGCATCCGTGCGTCCGGTGGAGCGTTCGCGCGACACGCCCGAGGGGGGAGTGGTTTTGGTCGTGGCGCCGCGTGGGTTAGAGTAGAGAGGTTGCCCCGCAGCACCGCCGAAAGGTCAGGAGATGCAGGGAAACGAGCCTCCGGCGCCAGCTGTCGAGTGCATATCTGTGAGTTCAGATTCACAGGATGCCGATTTGACAGAAACTGCAGGAGAGCTAAGATTGAGAAGTTGCCCTGGTGGCTGGCTGTGAGGCTGGTGTCGGGTGCATCCGATCCTTGAGAACTCAACAGCGTGCACTTGTCAAATGCCAAATAACCTCGTCCTGACCTTTTTGGTTGGGTGAGATTCCTTTGGATCAAAGTCCAGCCCTCTTTTTGGGGGTTGGCGAACGGATAGTCAGCAATGAATATCGTTTTGGTCAGTTCAAACTCGCTGCGTCGATCTTTTTCCGGTTGATGTATGCATTTTTTCTTTACGGAGAGTTTGATCCTGGCTCAGGATGAACGCTGGCGGCGTGCTTAACACATGCAAGTCGAACGGTGAAGCCAAGCTTGCTTGGTGGATCAGTGGCGAACGGGTGAGTAACACGTGAGCAACCTGCCCCGGACTCTGGGATAAGCGCTGGAAACGGCGTCTAATACTGGATACGAGCTGCGAAGGCATCTTCAGCAGTTGGAAAGATTTTTTGGTCTGGGATGGGCTCGCGGCCTATCAGCTTGTTGGTGAGGTAATGGCTCACCAAGGCGTCGACGGGTAGCCGGCCTGAGAGGGTGACCGGCCACACTGGGACTGAGACACGGCCCAGACTCCTACGGGAGGCAGCAGTGGGGAATATTGCACAATGGGCGGAAGCCTGATGCAGCAACGCCGCGTGAGGGATGACGGCCTTCGGGTTGTAAACCTCTTTTAGCAGGGAAGAAGCGAAAGTGACGGTACCTGCAGAAAAAGCGCCGGCTAACTACGTGCCAGCAGCCGCGGTAATACGTAGGGCGCAAGCGTTATCCGGAATTATTGGGCGTAAAGAGCTCGTAGGCGGTTTGTCGCGTCTGCTGTGAAAACTGGAGGCTCAACCTCCAGCCTGCAGTGGGTACGGGCAGACTAGAGTGCGGTAGGGGAGATTGGAATTCCTGGTGTAGCGGTGGAATGCGCAGATATCAGGAGGAACACCGATGGCGAAGGCAGATCTCTGGGCCGTAACTGACGCTGAGGAGCGAAAGGGTGGGGAGCAAACAGGCTTAGATACCCTGGTAGTCCACCCCGTAAACGTTGGGAACTAGTTGTGGGGTCCATTCCACGGATTCCGTGACGCAGCTAACGCATTAAGTTCCCCGCCTGGGGAGTACGGCCGCAAGGCTAAAACTCAAAGGAATTGACGGGGACCCGCACAAGCGGCGGAGCATGCGGATTAATTCGATGCAACGCGAAGAACCTTACCAAGGCTTGACATATAGAGGAAACGTCTGGAAACAGTCGCCCCGCAAGGTCTCTATACAGGTGGTGCATGGTTGTCGTCAGCTCGTGTCGTGAGATGTTGGGTTAAGTCCCGCAACGAGCGCAACCCTCGTTCTATGTTGCCAGCACGTAATGGTGGGAACTCATGGGATACTGCCGGGGTCAACTCGGAGGAAGGTGGGGATGACGTCAAATCATCATGCCCCTTATGTCTTGGGCTTCACGCATGCTACAATGGCCGGTACAATGGGCTGCAATACCGTGAGGTGGAGCGAATCCCAAAAAGCCGGTCCCAGTTCGGATTGAGGTCTGCAACTCGACCTCATGAAGTCGGAGTCGCTAGTAATCGCAGATCAGCAACGCTGCGGTGAATACGTTCCCGGGTCTTGTACACACCGCCCGTCAAGTCATGAAAGTCGGTAACACCTGAAGCCGGTGGCCCAACCCTTGTGGAGGGAGCCGTCGAAGGTGGGATCGGTAATTAGGACTAAGTCGTAACAAGGTAGCCGTACCGGAAGGTGCGGCTGGATCACCTCCTTTCTAAGGAGCATCTGGAGGCTTCGGTCTTCCAGGCGCCAGTTCAGAACCGAATGTGTTCTGCTGGTTAGCTCATGGGTGGAACATTTGATGAGGCTCCGTATGGAGATCGAAGAAGTTAGTACGCCGCTTGCGGTTGGAACGGTTTTTCGTGAAGGTACGGGGCATGCACGCTGTTGGGTCCTGAGGGACCGGATGGGCTTCTTTCGGGGAGTTCAACCAACCTCAGGGCCTTTTCTGGTGGTCGCAGCAGCGATCAGCGGGGAGGGTACCGCCCGTACTTTGAGAACTACACAGTGGACGCGAGCATCTTAGAGATGACTCTTTTGAGTCATTTCACAGATGATCTTTTTAGATCATTAGTCAATTTCAATTTGACGATTCAAACTCATGTGATTTCAAGTCTTTAAGAGCAAACGGTGGATGCCTTGGCATCTGGAGCCGAAGAAGGACGTAGCAATCTGCGATAAGCCTCGGGGAGTGGATAAGCACACTGTGATCCGAGGGTGTCCGAATGGGGAAACCCCGCTAGGCGGCGTGCCGACCTAGTGACTCCCGCCTGAATATATAGGGCGGGTAGAGGGAACGTGGGGAAGTGAAACATCTCAGTACCCACAGGAAGAGAAAGCAACCGCGATTCCGTTAGTAGTGGCGAGCGAAATCGGAACAGGCTAAACCGAGTACGTGTGATATCCGGCAGGAGTTGCGTATTCGGGGTTGTGGGACTTTTCGTGTTGTTCTGCCGAGCAGCGAGCGTGACAAGAGGGTATAGACGAACCGCTTTGAAAGGCGGGCCATAGTGGGTGCCAGCCCCGTAGTCGAAATGCCTGTCTTGGCGTGAAGAGTATCCCAAGTAGCACGGGGCCCGAGAAATCCCGTGTGAATCTGTCAGGACCACCTGATAAGCCTAAATACTCCCAGATGACCGATAGCGGACAAGTACCGTGAGGGAAAGGTGAAAAGTACCCCGGGAGGGGAGTGAAATAGTACCTGAAACCGTTTGCTTACAAACCGTTGGAGCCTCCTTAGTAGGGGTGACAGCGTGCCTTTTGAAGAATGAGCCTGCGAGTTAGCGATATGTGGCGAGGTTAACCCGTGTGGGGTAGCCGTAGCGAAAGCGAGTCTGAATAGGGCGATTCAGTCGCATGTCCTAGACCCGAAGCGAAGTGATCTATCCATGGCCAGGCTGAAGCGACGGTAAGACGTCGTGGAGGGCCGAACCCACTTAGGTTGAAAACTGAGGGGATGAGCTGTGGATAGGGGTGAAAGGCCAATCAAACTTCGTGATAGCTGGTTCTCTCCGAAATGCATTTAGGTGCAGCGTTGCGTGTTTCTTGCCGGAGGTAGAGCTACTGGATGGCCGATGGGCCCCAAAAGGTTACTGACGTCAGCCAAACTCCGAATGCCGGTAAGTGAGAGCGCAGCAGTGAGACTGTGGGGGATAAGCTTCATAGTCGAGAGGGAAACAACCCAGACCACCAACTAAGGTCCCTAAGCGCGTGCTAAGTGGGAAAGGATGTGGAGTTGCTCAGACAACCAGGAGGTTGGCTTAGAAGCAGCCACCCTTGAAAGAGTGCGTAATAGCTCACTGGTCAAGTGATTCCGCGCCGACAATGTAACGGGGCTCAAGCACGCCACCGAAGTTGTGGCATTGACATTAGTGGTAGGCCTTCGTGGTCCAGCCGTGTTGATGGGTAGGAGAGCGTCGTGTCACGAGTGAAGCGGCGGGGTGACCCAGCCGTGGACGTGACACGAGTGAGAATGCAGGCATGAGTAGCGAAAGACGTGTGAGAAACACGTCCTCCGAAAGACCAAGGGTTCCAGGGTCAAGCTAATCTTCCCTGGGTAAGTCGGGACCTAAGGCGAGGCCGACAGGCGTAGTCGATGGACAACGGGTTGATATTCCCGTACCGGCGAAGAACCGCCCCAATCAATCCAGTGGTGCTAAGTGCCCGAATCTTCATCCTTAAACCCTTCGGGGTGGCGGGGTGTTGGCTAGCGCATGACCCCATGCTGGTGCGGTTAGCGTATTAACAGGTGTGACGCAGGAAGGTAGCCCAAGCCAGGCGATGGTTGTCCTGGTGCAAGTGCGTAGGCCGAACGGTAGGTAAATCCGCCGTTCGTGATGGCTGAGACACGATGCGGATAAAAAGTGGGTGATCCTATGCTGCCGAGAAAAGCATCGACGCGAGGTTCTAGCTGCCCGTACCCCAAACCGACTCAGGTGGTCAGGTAGAGAATACCAAGGAGATCGAGAGAATCGTGGTTAAGGAACTCGGCAAAATGCCCCCGTAACTTCGGGAGAAGGGGGGCCATCCACTTATATGACCGTGCGTCAAAAAGGGTGTGGTGGCCGCAGAGACTAGTGGGTAGCGACTGTTTACTAAAAACACAGGTCCGTGCCAAGTCGCAAGACGATGTATACGGACTGACGCCTGCCCGGTGCTGGAAGGTTAAGAGGACGGGTTAGCGTAAGCGAAGCTCAGAATTTAAGCCCCAGTAAACGGCGGTGGTAACTATAACCATCCTAAGGTAGCGAAATTCCTTGTCGGGTAAGTTCCGACCTGCACGAATGGCGTAACGACTTCCCAACTGTCTCAACCGCGAACTCGGCGAAATTGCATTACGAGTAAAGATGCTCGTTACGCGCAGCAGGACGGAAAGACCCCGTGACCTTTACTACAGCTTGGTATTGGTGTTCGGTGTGGCTTGTGTAGGATAGGTGGGAGACTGTGAAGCATGGACGCCAGTTCATGTGGAGTCATTGTTGAAATACCACTCTGGTCACTCTGGATGTCTAACTTCGAACCGTAATCCGGTTCAGGGACAGTGCCTGGTGGGTAGTTTAACTGGGGCGGTTGCCTCCCAAAAAGTAACGGAGGCGCCCAAAGGTTCCCTCAATCTGGTTGGCAATCAGATGGCGAGTGTAAGTGCACAAGGGAGCTTGACTGTGAGACTGACAGGTCGAGCAGGGACGAAAGTCGGGACTAGTGATCCGGCAGTGGCTTGTGGAAGCGCTGTCGCTCAACGGATAAAAGGTACCTCGGGGATAACAGGCTGATCTTGCCCAAGAGTCCATATCGACGGCATGGTTTGGCACCTCGATGTCGGCTCGTCGCATCCTGGGGCTGGAGTAGGTCCCAAGGGTTGGGCTGTTCGCCCATTAAAGCGGTACGCGAGCTGGGTTTAGAACGTCGTGAGACAGTTCGGTCCCTATCCGCTGCGCGCGTAGGAAGTTTGAGAGGATCTGACCCTAGTACGAGAGGACCGGGTTGGACGAACCTCTGGTGTGTCAGTTGTTCCGCCAGGAGCACCGCTGATTAGCTACGTTCGGGATGGATAACCGCTGAAAGCATCTAAGCGGGAAGCCGGCCTCAAGATGAGACTTCCATACCTTCGGGTGAGAGGCTCCCAGCAGACTACTGGGTTGATAGGCCAGATGTGGAAGCGCAGTAATGCGTGTAGCTGACTGGTACTAATAAGCCGATGACTTGATAACACTCCATCAGTTTGATTTCTGTTGGTGCTTGCGTCCACTGAGTGGTTCTCGATGTACGGTCGAGAACACAACAAAACAATGTATTTTTGCTTGTGCGAGATTGAAACATCAATAGTGTTTCGGCGGCCATAGCGAGAGGGAAACGCCCGGTCACATTCCGAACCCGGAAGCTAAGCCTCTCAGCGCCGATGGTACTGCAGGGGGGACCCTGTGGGAGAGTAGGACACCGCCGGACTTCTTTCATGAAATGGCCACCCAACGCAGGGTGGCCATTTCACGTTAACGGCGGCGCTGCATGGCCGATCATCGGTTGTATGACTGGCGGCTAGAGTTGAAGGCCAGGTGAACCGTTCAGGTCACCGGACCTACGGCATCCTCACGACAGCGGAGATCGACAGCGCATGGCTCAGACCCCACCGGGCTGGTACGACGACGGTCACGGCGCTCTTCGCTGGTGGGACGGCTCCCAGTGGAGCGAGTTCACGCACCCCCAGCCGCAGGGCATGGATGTCTGGCGGCCGACCCGCAATGCACCCGTTCCTGAGGCCTCCGCTGAGCCGGCAGCGTCGACCCTCGAGCCGCCGGCCACGCCCGAGGAGCCCACGCAGGCGGGCATCTTCGCTGCCGCCACCGAGCCTCAGCGTTCGCGCACCTGGATTGCGTGGCTCGTTGTCGGAATCGGGATGCTCCTCATCGTCGTTCTCGCGGCGGTGCTGATCCCCCTCGCAATCCTCGGCTTCGGACGGGTGGATGCGCAGTCCGCGCAGCCGCAGAGCGGTGAGGAAGCGGCAGTCGTCGCGGCGATCACCGGCTTTGACGAGGCGTGGCAGACATCCGACTGCGAACTGTTCGCGGATGTCACGACCGAGAGCATCCGCGCTGCGACGGGCATCGTGGACTGCGCCGAGTTCGTGGCGCGGACAGAGGCATTCCGGCAGTGGTACTCCGACTACGAGATTGTCGTCACCGACATCAGCGCAACCGGCACCGACGAGTACACCGTGCTCACCCATGAGCAGTTCCAGACGCACTTCGAAAACGATGGAACCCCGCTCGACCCCCCGATTGAGGAGTTCGTCATCTACGAATACACCCTGGTTCCCGACGACAACGGCTGGGCGATCTACGACCTGGTGAGCGCACAGTGACTGAGACGCAGACGCGGACACCGCGGTTCTTCATCACCGCGATCATCATCGGTCTCGCCGCGGGACTGCTCTCCGGGTTGTTCGGTGTCGGCGGGGGCACGGTCATCGTCCCCGCGCTGGTGTTCTTCCTCGGGTACAACCAACGGCTCGC
This sequence comes from Microbacterium sediminicola, assembly GCF_039531125.1. Classification (NCBI taxonomy): domain Bacteria; kingdom Bacillati; phylum Actinomycetota; class Actinomycetes; order Micrococcales; family Microbacteriaceae; genus Microbacterium; species Microbacterium sediminicola. Next base: position 1,786,087 of record NZ_BAAAPL010000001.1, on the reverse strand, counting down.
TGCCGGCACCTCGCTTGCGGCAATCGTTCCGACGGCGACCGTGGGTGTCATCTCCTACGCGGTGACGGACTCGGTGTCGTGGGTTGCGGCCATCATCCTGGCGCTGGGTGCGATCATCGGTGCGCAGATCGGCACGTGGCTGCTCCAGCGGCTACCGGTGCTCGTCCTGCGCTGGTCGTTCATCGGCTTCCTCGCGCTCGTGATCATCAGCCTCTACCTCGTGATCCCCTCGCGGGATGCCGTCCTCGAGTTCCACGCTCTGACGATCGCGGGGCTCGCTGTGCTGGGGCTCATCACCGGCATCCTGGCCGGTCTGCTCGGCGTCGGTGGCGGCATCGTCGTGGTCCCGATGCTCATCATCGTGTTCGGCGCGAGCGATCTCGTCGCGAAAGGCACCTCGCTGCTCATGATGATCCCGACGGCGGTCTCGGGCACCTTCGGCAACGTCAAGCGCAAGAACGTCGACCTGGTCGCAGCCGCCACCATCGGCGTTGCGGCGTGTACGACGACCGCCCTCGGTGCGTGGCTGGCGACGCTGCTCGACCCGTTCCTCGCCAACGTCCTGTTCTCGCTGTTCATCGCCTTCATCGCCATCCAGATGGCGCTCAAGGCGATCCGCGAGGGGCGCGCGAAGAAGGCGTGACGATCGAGGTCCCGAGGGTCCCGGGTGCCCGCTCGGTAGGATGTTGCGGTGCCTGTGAATCCTGAGCTCGTCGGAAAGACCTTTCCTCCGACGACGCCGTACCTGGTCGGCCGAGAGAAGGTGCGCGAGTTCGCGCGTGCAGTGTGCGCGGAGGACCCGCAGCATTTGGATGCTGCTGCCGCGCAGTCGCTCGGCTATACCGACGTCGTCGCCCCGCCGACCTTCGCCATCGTCATCCAGGATCAGACCCTGCAACAGCTTCTCGCAGAGCCGGGCTCCGGCATCGAGCTGCACCGACTGATCCACGCCGAGCAGCGCTTCGCCTACACCCGCCCGATCGTCGCGGGGGATGAGCTGACCGCGACCCTCACGGTGTCGCAGGTACGTCCGTTCGGGCAGGGTGCGATGGTCACGAGCGAAGCGGCGGTCACGGATGCCGACGGTGCGCACGTCGTGACCATGACCTCTGTGCTCCTGGTCGGGGAGGCCGACGAATGAGTGAACTGACCAAGGGCGACGTCGTCGCCGAGCGCACCGTGCACCTCACCCGCGAGGCCCTCGTCCGCTACGCCGGGGCATCGGGGGACTTCAACCCGATCCACTACCGCGATGACGTCGCGGCATCCGTGGGACTGCCCGGTGTCCTCGCGCACGGCATGCTCACGATGGGCCTCGCCGTCGAGACCGTGGTGCCCTGGCTCGGGGATGTGGCGCGCATCCTCGACTACGGCGTGCGCTTCACCCGCCCGGTGGTCGTGGATGCCGAGGACGGCGCCGACGTGGTCGTGACGGCCAAGGTGTTCGCGGTCGATGAGGAGACGGTCACCCTCGATCTGTCGGTGACCTTCGACGAGACCGCGGTGCTCGGCAAGGCGCGCGTGCGCGCCACTCTCGCCTGACGATGCCCGAGATCACCCCCATCCCGCTCGCGCAGCTGACGACGCTGCGCACCGGCGCCGCTCCCGCGCGCATGTGGGATGCCGAGACGCGGGAGGAGCTGATCGACGCCCTCCAGCACGTCTGGGCAGAGGGTGAGCCGTGGCTCGTGCTCGGCGGAGGCTCGAACCTCTTCGTCGGTGACGAGCCCTTCGAGGGGACCGTCATCCGCGTGCTCACCAGCGGCATCGAGACCCTGCCCGCCCCGGCTCCCGGCATCCGTCGTCTACGGGTGCAGGCCGGGCACAGCTGGGACGACTTCGTCGCCTACACGGTGGAGCGCGGGCTCGCCGGCGTCGCCGCGATGTCCGGGATCCCCGGGACCGTGGGCGCAGCGCCCGTGCAGAACATCGGAGCGTACGGACAGGAAGTCGTGCAGACGCTCGTCGAAGTCGAGCTCATCGATGAACGAACCGGCGAGATCCAGATCGTGCCCGCCGCAGAGCTGGGCCTCGGTTTCCGGACCTCCGTGCTCAAGCACCACTACGGTTCCGTGCCCGACCGTTCTGCCGTCATCCTCTCCGTCACCTTCGACCTGGCCGAAGTCGGTCCAGGGGAGCGGCGGATACGTGGCGAGCAGCTACGAGCGGCCCTCGGTCTCGCCGAGGACGACACCGTCACGCTGGGATGGGTGCGAGAGCACGTCCTCACTACCCGCGCGCGCAAGGGCATGGTGCTCGATGACGAGGACCCCGACACGTTCTCGGCGGGCTCGTTCTTCCAGAACGCCGTCGTATCGGCATCCTTCGCCCGCACACTTCCCGAGGAGTGCCCGCAGTGGCCGGTCCACCCCGACAAGGACGAGGCGCTCGTGATTCCGCTCGAGCAGTTCGACGGCTACATCCCGCCAGCGCGGCACGCGGAGTCCGATGTCAAGGTCAGCTCGGCGTGGCTCATCGAGCACTCCGGGATCGGCAAGGGGTTCCGCTTCCCGCGCTCGCGTGCCGGCGTCTCGACCAAGCACGCCCTCGCCCTCACCAACCGCGGCGAGGCGAACGCGGAGGAGATCGCCGAGCTCGCCCGCTTCATCCAGGGCCGCGTGCAGAGTGAATTCGGCCTGATCCTCCAGCCCGAGCCGGTCCTGGTCGGCGTCGAGCTCTAGTTCTCGCAGATCCATCCCGCCGAACCCACACCTTCGTTGCGAACCCACAGTCTCGTGGCGTCACAAACGTGTGGGTTCGCACGAAACGTGTGGGTTCGGCGGTGGGGGATGCGTCAGGCGAAGAGGCGCTGGAGGCGCTGGACGCCCTCGAGGAGCTGGTCGTCGCTCAGGGCGTACGACATCCGAAGGTAGCCGCTGGGGCCGAAGGCCTCACCGGGGACGACCGCGACCTCGGCCTTCTCGAGGATGAAGTCGGCCAGTTCGAGCGTCGTGTCGATCTGCACGCCGTCCCATTCGCGCCCGAGCAGGCCCGTGACATCCGGGTACACATAGAACGCGCCCTGCGGCACCGGCACCGTGACGCCCGGGATCTTCGCGAGCTCGGCGACGATGAGCGTGCGGCGACGGTCGAACGCCGCACGCATGGCCTCGGCCTCGTCCTGCGGTCCCGTGATGGCCGCGATCGCGGCGCGCTGGGCGATGTTGTTGACGTTGCTCGACAGGTGCGACTGTAGGTTCGCGGCCAGCTTGATCGCGTCGGCGGGGCCGACCATCCAGCCCACGCGCCAGCCGGTCATCGCGTAGGTTTTCGCGACACCGTTGAGCAGCAGCGTCTGCCCGGAAAGCTCCGGCACGGCCTCGACGATCGATACCGCGCGAGCTCCGTCGTAGACGAGGTTCTGGTAGATCTCGTCGGTGAGAACCCAGATGCCGTGCTCCAGCGCCCACTGCCCGATCGCCCGCGTCTCCGCCTCGGTGTAGACCGAGCCGGTGGGGTTCGAGGGGGAGACGAACACCAGCGCCGTCGTGCGCTCGGTGCGCGCCGCCTCAAGCTGTTCCACCGTCACCTTGTAGTCCTGGTCGGCTCCGGCGAACACCTCGACCGGCACACCGTCGGCGAGTTTGATCGCTTCGGGGTAGGTCGTCCAATAGGGGGCGGGGAGCAGGACCTCGTCGCCCGGGTTCACCACGGTCTGGAACGCCTGGTAGACCGCCTGCTTGCCACCGTTGGTGACGACCACCTGGGCGGGAGTGACTTCCAGGCGTGAGTCGCGCTGCGTCTTGGCCGCGATCGCCTCACGCAGCTCGGGAAGGCCGGCTCCGGGTGTGTAGCGGAAGTTCTTGGGGTCCGTGAGGGCTGCGGCTGCGGCATCCACGACGAACGGGGGCGTCGGGAAGTCGGGCTCTCCAGCGGCGAAGCTCACGACGGGGCGACCGGCCGCCTGCAGCGCCTTGGCCTTCGCATCCACTTTGAGCGTCGCGGATTCGGCGATGGCGGAGAGCTTGCGGGAAAGAGGAGCACGTTCGGTCACGGTGAAAATCGTAGTCGTCGCGGGGGCAGGACACATGAGCAACGGCTGTGCGTGCGGCGCGTGCCGCACGCGCTATCCGACATCAGTCGAGATCTGCGTCCGCGTACAGCAGGAAGAAGAGTCGCGAGGTGACCTCGCGGCGCGAGGAGACACCGAGTTTCGTGAAGACCGACTTGAAATGGTCCTGCACGGTGTAGGGCGACAGGTGCAGGGCCCGCGCGATGGCCTGCGTCGAGTCTCCGCGCGTCATGGCCTGTACTATCGCGGTTTCGCGAGGTGTGAGGCCGTAGGCGGACATTAGCAGTGGCGCAATGTCGGCCGGGCCGGCCGGTTCGATGGTGACCGCGTAGGTCGTGGTGGCGCCCGAGCCATCGCGCAGTCGCGTGCCGCGCAGCAGGAGCCAACGTCCGGAACGATCCTGTGTTCGCATCGTGGGGGCAGGGTCGTCGCCCCGGCGGATGCGGAGAAGGACGGCGGCGACGGATCCGGGAATCGGATAGTCGGGGTCATCGAGACGCGAAAGCATCACGGCTCCCGACTCTGTCGTGTCGATGAGCTTGCCATCCAGATCGAACAGAAGGATGGCCGGGCCGCCGTCGGTGGCCCCGGGAGCATCGATGGTGGAGGTCACGATGGCCGCACGGATTCCGTCGGCCAGGACGCCCTCGAGCGTGTGCAGGAAATCCGCTTCGTCACTGTCGAACCCCGGACCTCCGTGCGTGCGGTACAGGGCGAACGCACCCCACGCGGTTCCACCGCGACGGGCTACCCCGCGCAACTCGTGCTCGGCGCCGATCAACGGTCGGATCACGTTGCGAAATCGGTCGCTGCGCTGCAGATCCCCCTTCGTTTCGTCGAACAGGATGGCGATGGAAGAGTTGCGTCGCGAGAGGTCGACGAACTGCGCGACATCCGGCACTGCGTACTCGTAGAAGAAGAAGTCCAACCCGCCCGAGTCGTCGAGATCGTGGCGGTGAGCAACCGCGAGCGTCAGAGTCGAGGGATCGACGGTGGACAGGCATGCGCCGTCGGCAGGCACAGCGCTGCGTACGAGGGTCATCGCCTCGTCCATGTACTCCTCCAAGCCGAGACCAGCCCGCGCGAGAGTCATCAAACCCGCGCTCGCGCTGTCGGCTCGGAACTGTCGCATGAGGTCATTGTGGGCCGCCGCATGCGCGGTGTCACTCCCAGATTCCTGGTGGTTCCGCCGGGGGTGCCCCACGGCATCCACCGAACGGTGGATGCCGCACCCGACGAACGGCCACTGCCGCAGCGGCGCAGATACGAGGACGCTGGAGGCATGGAGAACACAGCGGTGCGGGTGCGGAACCTGCGGAAGACCTACGGCACGAGGGCGGTCGTCGACGACGTCTCGTTCGACATCCATCGCGGCGAGACGTTCGCGCTGCTCGGCCCGAACGGTGCGGGCAAGTCCACGACGGTCGAGATCCTCGAGGGGTACCGGCGTCGCACGAGCGGTGAGGTCTCGGTCATCGGCGAAGATCCGAGCCACGCGGGCCTGGCCTGGAAGGCCCGGCTCGGCATCGTGCTGCAGACCACGGAGCAGGCGGGGGCCTTCACCGTGCGTGAGCAGATACGGCAGTTCGCCGGCTACTACCCGAACCCGCGCAACGTCGACGAGGTGATCGCGGCGGTGGGGCTCTCGGAGCACGCCGGTCGACGTATCTCGAAGCTCTCGGGCGGCCAGCAGCGGCGCGTGGATGTCGCCCTCGGCATCATCGGCAATCCCGAGCTCCTCTTCCTCGACGAGCCGACCACCGGGTTCGACCCGCAAGCGCGCCGGGAGTTCTGGGGCCTCATCACAGGGCTGCAGGGGGAGGGGACGACGATCCTGCTCACCACCCACTACCTCGATGAGGCCGCACAGCTGGCCGACCGCGTAGCCGTGATCGACCGTGGTGTGCTGCAGGCGATCGGCCCGGTCGCCACGTTCGGCGGCGACGACGCGCGCACGCCGATCGTGCGCTGGAGCGAGGACGGGGCGATCCGCGAAGAACGAGCCGCGGAGCCGTGGGCGTTTGCGTCTGCACTGGCCGCGCGGCTGGGCCGAGAGCCGGAGGATCTCGAGATCCGTCGTCCGACCCTCGAGGACATCTATCTGGACATGGTCGAAGCGACCACCGATGACGAGAGGCTGGAGGTCTCCCGATGAGCACCATCGCCCTCGGCGCACGCCGCGCCGGCTACGAGATCCGCGGGTACATGCGCTCGCCGGAGTCCATCTTCTTCACGTTCCTGTTCCCGATCCTGATGCTGGCCCTGTTCAGCACGGTGTTCGGCGCCGACGGGGCACAGAGCTATGGGCAGAACCTGCCGCCGCTGACCGCGGCCGAGATGTACCTGCCGGGGATGCTCGCCGCCGGTGTGCTGCTCTCGGGACTGCAGAACCTCGCGATCGACATCGCCCTGGAGCGCCACGACGGCACACTCAAACGACTGGGGGGCACGCCGCTGTCTCCCGTGAGCTACTTCTTCGGCAAGATCGGACAGGTCGCGGCGACCGGGATCGTCCAGGCGATCGCGCTGCTGCTGTTCGCGTGGTTGGTGCTCGGTGTGGCCCTTCCCACCGACGTCCAGTCGTGGCTGACCTTCGTCTGGGTGTTCCTGCTGGGACTAGCCACCTCGGCGTTCCTCGGGATCGCCGTCTCGGCGATCCCGCGTAGCGCCCGCAGCGCGTCGGCCGTCGTGATCCCGGTCACCCTGGTGTTGCAGTTCATCTCGGGCGTCTATCTCTTCTTCTGGCTGCTGCCCGAGTGGCTGCAGAACATCGCGAACATCTTCCCGCTGGCGTGGATGGCCAAGGGCATGCGCGCCGTGTTCCTGCCCCCCGAGTACGCAGCGCTCGAGCAGTCGGGCGCCTGGGATCTCGGCTGGGTCGCCGTGGCGCTGCTGGTGTGGTTGGTCGTCGGGCTCGTGCTCTCGCGGCTCACCTTCCGCTGGATCCGCCGCGACGCGTAACCTGACCAGACGTCACGAGAAGAACGGATGTCGCGATGACCGAGCAGCGCTGGTGGGACGTGTTGGTCCCCGTCGTCGCGGCCGGCATCGCGACGCCCGTCTTCGTCGCGAGCCCCGACCCCTGGACCCGCGGACTCGTCGCACTCTCGGTGGCGATCTTCGTGGTCGGATACTTCGCCGTGCGCCGCCCGATGCGAGACGATCCGACGCCGGCGCGCAGCGCCGTGTTCCTTGCCCTCGTCGTGCTGTCGGTGGGGATCGGGGTTGCCGCCGTCCCCTTCATGGCGATGCTGCAGGTGCTCGCCTACCCGTTCGTGTGGACGACGGTGCGAAGCCGTGCGGCGGGGGTCGGCTGGACGGTCGCCACCGGTGCCGCCGTCTTCGTCGGGTTCATCATTCGCGACGGCTGGACCGTCGATGGGCTCATCGACGGGGGGCTGTCGGGCGGGCTCGCCGTGATCTTCGCGAGTGCCCTCGGGCTGTGGATCACGAGCATCGCCGAGTACGGCCAGGAGCGAGCACGCCTGGTGAACGATCTGACCGCAGCGCAGTCGCAGCTCGAGGCGCTCAGCCACGAGCGGGGCGTGGCCGAGGAGCGTGAGCGCGTCGCGCGCGACATCCATGACACCCTTGCGCAGACCCTTGCCGGGCTCGTCCTTCTGAGCGAGCGGGCCGGTCGCCAGGCGAGGGACGAGCGCTGGGATGCCGCGCGCGGCACGATCGAGACGGTTCAGCAGACCGCGCGGGAGGCGCTCGCCGAATCCCGCGCGCTGGTCGCTCGGATGGCCGCGGTCCCCGCCGACGATGCGCTCGCAGCGGCGATCGAAAGGCTCGCGGCCCGTTTCCGGGCCGAGGCGGGGCTCGCGATCGACGTGGAGGTGGCACCGGGTGCCCATCTCGACCGTGAGGCGCAGGTGGTGCTACTGCGGTGCCTGCAGGAGGCGCTCGCCAATGTGCGCAAGCACGCGCGCGCCACCCTCGTGCGGGTCGAGATCATGCGCGAGGCTGACACGGTGCGGATGGATGTCGAAGACGACGGGATCGGCTTCGCCCCCGACGCGGTCCGTACCGGATTCGGCCTCGACGGGCTGCAGGACCGCGTTGCGCTCGCCGGCGGCGAAGTGACAGTGCGCTCCGCTCCGGGGGAGGGGTCTACGCTCACGATCGTGTTGCCCGCGGCCGAGGCCGAGGTGGTCGCGTGATCCGGCTCGTCATCGCGGATGACCACCCCGTTGTGCAGGCGGGGCTTGTCGGACTGTTCGCGGACGAGCCTGGCTTCGAGGTCGTCGGCCGGGCTTCGGACGGTGCCGAAGCGGTTGCGCGAGCCGAGGAATCCCACCCTGATGTCGTGCTCATGGATCTGCGGATGCCGAATCTCGACGGTGTGGCCGCGACCGCGACGATCACGTCGCTGCCCGAGCCGACGCCGCGCGTGCTGATCCTCACCACATATGAGTCCGACGACCAGATCCTCGCGGCCATCGAGGCCGGTGCCGCCGGCTACCTGCTGAAGGCGGCGCCGCAGGACGAGATCATCGCCGGGGTACGCTCGGTGGCGGCCGGCCAGACGGCGCTCTCGCCGGCGGTCGCGGCGCGACTGGTGACACGCATGCGCGCGCCGGCCCCGACCGTCGCGCTCACTCCGCGTGAGACCGAGGTGCTTCGCCTCGTGTCGCAGGGGCGCAGCAACAAGCTCATCGCCGCGGACCTCGGGATCGGGGAATCGACGGTGAAGACCCACCTGCTGAAGATCTTCGAGAAGCTCGACGTCCCCGACCGCACCCGCGCAGTCACCCTGGCCATGGAGCGCGGCCTCATCTGAGGTGCGGGGCGCTCAGTCGGCGGGGTGCGCCGCCATCGCGGTCAGCATCGCGTGCAGGCCCCAGACGAGGCGGTCGAAGCTGCGGTCCACGCTCTGTGGCATGCCGAATCCGCCGCCGGTCTCGAGGGCGGCGAACCCGTGGAGAGCTGCCCGCACCGCTCGCGTCGCATCCACCCGATCGGCCTCGGCGATGCCATAGCCGGCCAGCACGGCCGTGACGATCGCGAGCACATCCGCGGAGGCTTCGGCATGCGCCGTCCCGGGGGTCATCGCCGGACGCTGGGTTGCCTCATAGCGACCCTGGTGAGCCAGGGCATACGAGCGATACGCGCTGCACAGCGAGCGGAGCGCATCCTGTTCGGAGACGCCGACGGTCGCCGTGCGCAGGGCGTCGCCCAGTTCACGGGTGGCCAGCGCTGCGACTTCCGCGCGCAGGTCGTCGAGAGAGGCGACGTGCTTGTACAAACTGGGCACCCGCACGCCCAACGAGTCTGCGACCAGAGTCAGGGACATCGCGTTCCATCCGGCGCCGTCGGCGATGTCAGCGGCGGCGGCAACGACGGCCTCGCGGGATAGGCCCGCCCTAGGCATCCGTCGCCACCCGCCGGCAGAAGGCGACGAGCGCGTCGCCCACGATGGTCGGCTGCTCGACCTGCGGGTAGTGCCCGGCGCCGTCCACGAGCGTCACGGTCGCGTTGAGCTGCTCGCCGATCCAGTGCGCTTCGGCGACAGGATCGCGGAAGTCCGGGTCGGCGGTGCCCATGATGACCGCGGCAGGGATCTGGACCTGCGGCAGGCTCCGCTCGGCCGCCGTGTGATCGGTGCGTGTGGTGCGCGCGAACGCCGCTGTCGCTCCCGGCCGGCGCATCGCCCGGCGGATCGCCGCGCGGTGCGCCTCGAAGTCGTCGGGCCGGCGGCCGGGGTAGAGGGAGGGCAGGTAGGACAACCAGGACTGCCGGGCCCACGGCCGGAGCATCAGCACACGGAAGAGGAGACCCATGACGGGGTTCACCGGTGCGTTGCGCACGAACGGTCCGATGAGCGCGACGCCGCTGACGGCATCCGGTCGCTGCGCGGCCGCCCACACCGACGCTCCCGCGCCCATGGAGTTGCCGACCAGGATCGCCGGGCCGCCGAGTTCATCGATCAATGCCAGGGCGTCCGAGCCCGCCGCCTCGTCGTCGTAGCGATCGAAGGTCGCGTCGCTCTCGCCGTGGCCGCGGAGATCCATGACCGCGACGCGGAACCCCGCTCGGGCGAGAGCGGGAACCGAGTAGCGGTAGGAGGCGGCGATCTCGCCCATTCCGGGGAGGCAGACGACAAGCGGGCCTTTCCCCGCGAGGCGGTAGGCGATGCGACCGCCGGGGCGGTCGAGATGCTGCACGGACAGCTCGTCGAACTCGGTGGTGGTGGTCATCTCGACCTCCTTGCTCATTGTCATAGCTTTAAAGCTAAAGGCATTAGCCATGAGTGTCAACAGGGTGAACCAAAAGAGTGTCAACGGGGTGAACCAAGAGAGTGTCAACGGGGTGACAGCAGTGGGGCGGGACGGATGCCGTGGCATCCGTCCCGCCCCACTGGAGGAACGAGGGATCAGCTGAACTGGTTCATCGTGTTGTGCTGCCCGCCGGCCTTGAGGGCGGCGTCGCCGGCGAAGTACTCCTTGTGGTTGTCGCCGATGTCGCTTCCGGCCATGTTCTGGTGCTTCACGGTCGCGATGCCCTCGCGGATCTCGCGACGCTGCACGCCTTTCACGTAAGCCAACATTCCCTCGTCGCCGAAGTAGCCCTTCGCGAGGTCGTCGGTCGACAGTGCGGCCGTGTGGTAGGTCGGCAGCGTGATGAGGTGGTGGAAGATTCCGGCGCGCGCCGACCCGTCGCGCTGGAAGGTGCGGATATTCTCGTCGGCCAGTCGCGCCAGCTCGGTGTCGTCGTATTCGACGCTCATCAGATCGCTGCGGTCGTAGGCCGAGACGTCCCCACCCTGCTCGGCGAGCGTGTCGTACGCCTGTTGGCGGAAGTTGAGCGTCCAGTTGAACGACGGGCTGTTGTTGTACACGAGCTTCGCGTTCGGGACCTCGGCCCGGATGGCATCGACCATGCCGGCGATCTGCTCGACGTGCGGCTTCTCGGTCTCGATCCACAGCAGATCGGCGCCGTTGCGCAGTGAGGTGATGCAGTCCAGCACGACGCGGGCCTCGCCGGTGCCCGGTCGGAATTGGTACAGATTGCTCGCGAGGCGCTTGGGGCGCAGCAGTGCGCCGTCGCGCTTGATGACGACATCGCCGTTGCCGAGCTCTGCCTCGGAGATCTCCTCGACGTCCAGGAACGAGTTGTACTGGTCGCCGAGGTCGCCCGGGGCGTGGGTGACGGCGAGCTTCTGGGTGAGACCGGCGCCGAGCGAGTCGGTGCGGGCAACGATGATGCCGTTGTCGATGCCGAGCTCGAGGAAGGCGTAGCGCACCGCGGTGAGCTTTGCGATGAAGTCCTCGTGCGGGACGGTGACCTTGCCATCCTGGTGGCCGCACTGTTTCTCGTCCGACACCTGGTTCTCGATCTGGATGGCGCAGGCGCCGGCCTCGATCATCTTCTTGGCGAGCAGGTACGTCGCCTCCGGGTTGCCGAAGCCTGCATCGATGTCGGCGATGATCGGCACGACGTGGGTCTCGTAGTTGTCGATCTGCGACTGGATGAACTCCGCCGCTGTCTCATCTCCCGCAGCACGCGCCGCGTCGAGCTTGGTGAACAGCAGGTCGAGCTCGCGGGCGTCGGCCTGACGCAGGAACGTGTACAGCTCCTCGATCAGTGCCGGCACCGAGGTCTTCTCGTGCATCGACTGATCCGGAAGCGGGCCGAATTCCGAACGGAGCGCGGCGACCATCCATCCGGAGAGATAGAGGTAGCGCTTGTCCGTGCTCTTGAGGTGCTTCTTGATGGAGATGAGCTTCTGCTGACCGATGAAGCCGTGCCAGACGCCGAGCGACTGGGTGTACAGCGACGAGTCGGCGTCGTACTCGGCCATGTCGCGGCGCATGATGTCCGCGGTGTACTGGGCGATCTCGAGGCCCGTGCGGAAGCGGTTCTGCGTGCGCATGCGAGCGGCGGATTCGGGGTCGATCGCGTCCCAGCTCGAACCGTTCTGCTCTTTGAGCGCCCGGACAGCGGCGATGTCGTCCTGGTAAGTGGTGGTCATGTCCTTGTCCTTCGTCGTTGAAATAGAGGTGTCTGCCCGCAGAGGTCAGTCGTCCGTCAGGTAGGTCGCGTAGGCGCCTGTGGTGAGGAAGGCCGGGAAGTCGTCGTGCAGGGCGACATCCCGGAACACCTGGGCGGCATCGTCGAACCGGTCGCCGGGGAAGCGGTCGACCTCGCCCAGCACCTGTGCGATGAGGTTGCCGACGTACTCCCGGGTGATGCGGGTGCCCTCGTCGGTCGAGCGGTCCTGGTGGATCCACTGCCAGATCTGCGAGCGGCTGATCTCGGCGGTCGCGGCGTCCTCCATGAGGTTGTCGATCGCCACGGCACCCAGGCCCCGCAGCCATGCCTCGATGTACCGGATGCCGACCGACACGTTCCCGTGGACGCCCGCGGCCGTGATGGGCCGTCCGATGTGCACGTCGATGAGATCGGCGGCGCGGACTGTCACCTCGGGACGCTGACGATCGACCTGATTCGGCCGGTCGCCCAGCACCGCGTCGAACTCCGCCTTCGCGACCGGAATGAGGTCGGGGTGGGCCACCCATGTGCCGTCGAACCCGTCGCCGGCCTCGCGCTTCTTGTCCGCGGACACCTTCTCGAATGCACGAGCGGTGACCTCGGGGTCGCGGCGGTTCGGGATGAAGGCACTCATGCCGCCGATCGCGAAGGCACCCCGCTTGTGGCAGGTCTGCACGAGGAGCTCGGTGTAGGCCCGCATGAACGGCACCGTCATCGTCACTTCGCTGCGGTCGGGGAGGACGAACCGCGCTCCGCGACCGCGGTAGTTCTTGATGATCGAGAAGATGTAGTCCCAGCGCCCGGCGTTCAGGCCCGCGATGTGGTCGCGCATCTCGAAGAGGATCTCCTCCATCTCGAACGCCGCCGGCAGCGTCTCGATCAGCACGGTGGCGCGGATCGTGCCGTGCGGGATGCCGATGTACTGCTCGCTGAAGGTGAAGATGTCATCCCAGAGCTTGGCTTCCTCGGAGGACTCGAGCTTCGCGATGTAGAAGTAGGGACCGCGACCGTTCGCGATCAGCTGCGTCGCGTTGTGGAAGAAGTACAGCCCGAAATCCACCAGCGACCCGGACGCCGACATCCGTCGCCCGGAGCGGTCGGTGAACTGCAGGTGCTTCTCGGTGAGGTGCCAGCCACGCGGGCGCATCACGATCGTCGGAGTGCGCTCGGCGGTGACGCGGTACTCCTTGCCCTCGGCATTCGTGTAGGCGAGCTGTCCGCGGATGCCGTCGAACAGCGACAGCTGCCCCTCGATGACGTTCCTCCAGGTGGGGGAGGTGGCGTCCTCCTGGTCGGCGAGCCACACCCGGGCGCCCGAGTTGAGTGCGTTGATGGTCATCTTGGGGTCGGTCGGCCCCGTGATCTCCACGCGCCGGTCTTCGAGTCCGGGGCCTGCGCCGGCCACGCGCCAGTCGAGGTCCTCGCGGATGTGCGCCGTGTCGTCTCGGAAGCGGGGGTCCTGACCATTGCCGATCTCGAACCTGCGCCGCATCCGGTCGGCGAGCCGGTCGTGCCGCCGCCCGGCGAACCGGGTGTGCAGATCGGCGACGAAATCGAGGGCCTCCGGCGTGAGGATCTCGTCGTAACGCGGACCCATCCGGCCGAGGATCTCGATCGTCGGGCTGGGCGCCGTGGGGGGCTGAATCGTCATGGCGGTCTCCTGAGTGGTCTCCGGGCTGTGGTTCCCGGTGGGTCGTGAGACCACTGTGAGTGAAGTTTCACCGCTCGACTGACCAATTGGGATGTGAAGATTGACGAAATTTCTTTTCTTGTGACACAATCCCGGCATGACGACGATGCCGACGCGAGACGCCCTCCCTGAGCTTCCGGAGGACGAGGGCATCGACGCGCTCATGATCGGGCGGCGCATCCGTCAGGTGCGCACGGACCAGGGGATGACGCTCGAAGCGCTCGCCGCTGCGGTCGATCGCGCCCCCAGCCAGCTCTCGATGATCGAGACCGGGAGGCGTGAGCCGAAGCTCACGCTGCTCCAGGCGATCGCGCGCGCGCTCGGCACGACGCTCGACGCCCTGCTGGAGTCGCAGCCCCTCGATGAGCGGGCGACCCTGGAGATCCAACTCGAGCGCGCGATGAAGGGACAGACCTTCCAGTCCCTGGGCATCGAGCCCTTCCGTATCGGCAAGACCGTCCCGACCGACGCGCTGAGAGCGCTGTTGGCCCTCCACGGCGAGATCGACCGGCTGCACGACGAGCGGGCGGCGACGCCGGAGGTCGCGCGTCGCGCGAACCTGTCGCTTCGGCACCTGATGACCAAGGAGAACAACTACTTCGCACACCTCGAGGCGCAGGCCGGGGATCTGCTGGCGGCTGTCGGGCACCAGGGTGGCCCGGTCACGCAGCGCACGGCATCCGACATCGCCGCCCACCTGGGCTTCACCATCCACTACGTTTCCGATGTTCCACTCACCACGCGCAGTGTGCTGGATCTCAAGAACGGCAGGCTCTATCTCTCAAGCAGCATGACCAGTCGCCGCGATGCGCGGACGGCCGTGCTGCAGTCTCTGGCCAGTCGTATCCTGGGGCACTCCGAGCCCGCCAGCTACGCGGACTTCCTGCGCCAACGCGTCGAGATCAACTACCTGACGGGCGCGATCCTTGTGCCCGAGAAGGATGTCGTCCCGGCGCTTCGGGAGGCGAAGTCGCGACGTGCGCTGTCGATCGAGGACCTCCGCGACGCGTACTCGGTCTCCTACGAGACGGCGGCGCATCGCTTCACCAATCTGGCGACCGTGCACCTGGACCTTCCCGTCCACTTCCTCAAGGTCCACGAGTCCGGGACGATCACGAAGGCCTACGAGAACGACGACGTGAACTTCCCGACGGACAGGTTCGGGTCGATCGAAGGTCAGATGTGCTGCCGCAAGTGGACCAGTCGTGTCGTGTTCGACATCCCCGATCGCTTCAACCCCTATTTCCAGTACACCGACACCGGCAACGGCACCTACTGGTGTACGGCGCGCGTCGAGGCATCCGCCGAGGGACTGCACTCCGTGAGTGTGGGTGTGCGCTTTGACGACACCAAGTGGTTCATCGGCCGTGAGACCACCAATCGCGGGGTATCACGCCACTCCGTCGAAGTGTGCTGCCGCCGAGCGCCCGCCGATCTCGAGGCGTCCTGGCGCGAGAACTCCTGGCCGAACGTGCGGACGCCGCGAACCCTTTTGGCAACGCTCCCCACCGGCTCCTTCCCGGGCGTGGACACGACCGACGTCTACGAGTTCCTCGAGTCGCACGCACCCAGCTCCCCCCGGGGTACGCTCGGGCCTTGAGTCCCTCCCGCGCCGGGCAGCGCAGGGCCAGAATGGAGGCATGGAAGAGATGATGGACAACGACGTAGTCACCTCCCTCTCCGACGCGGAGTCTTGGGAGCGACTGGCGGGCGTGCAACTCGGTCGGCTCGTGACCCACGTGGGCGATGTGCTCGACATCTATCCGGTCAACTTCGTGGTCGACGATGACAGCATCGTCTTCCGCACCGCCGAGGGCAGCAAGCTCGTCGAGCTGACCGTGAACGACGAGGTGCTCTTCGAGGCGGATGCCTATACCGACGACACTGCGTGGAGCGTCGTCGTGCGCGGTATCGCGCACCGGATGGACACCGAGTCTGAGATCGAGGCGGCAGATCAGCTCCCGCTGGCGCCGTGGGTGCCGACCCTCAAGTACAACTATGTGCGGGTGCGCGCGCAGAGCCTGTCTGGCCGCGCGTTCGTGCGCGGCCCCGAGCCCGAACGCTACGGCGTCGCGGACTACTGAGCGTCGCGGCAAGGACGGACACTGGGGCGCTGGTGGATCGCGGTCGTTTCGGCGGCCGCGACGTTCGCACTCGGACTCGCGGCGGTCGCCGCGATCGGGGTGCTGCGGGTGCCGCGGCCCGTGGAGATGACGGCGGCTGAGAACGCCGCGCTCGATCCGTTGTTCGAGCTCGATGCGGCTCGTGCCGACGAGATCCGCGCGCAGCGCGCGGACTATCGCAATGCCGCGGCCGCGTGGGATGCAGACCTGAGCGCCGTCGAGCAGTGGCGGCAGAACGATGAGGCCCCCGTCCAGGGGCCGGCCAACCCCGGGGGTGATGCCCTCCCGGGCGCGGACCCGACCGGGAGGGCATTCCTCGATTCGATCGGCGCGACTGACGTGCAGGTGCGATTCGACGCCGGCGATCTCAACTGCGGCTACGCGGCGCAGGCGGAGCTCGACACCTGGCGCACGTTGATCTCGGGCGGATGCTTCCAGACGGCCTATCCGGACTGGCTGTTCGTCGCGTGGGAGCCGGGAACCGAGGAGTTCGCCTGGCCCCTCTTCGTGCACGAGGCGATGCACTGGTGGCAGTACCAGAATTACTACCCGGCGCTGCTCGAGGCGGACCGCGAGGGCGTGCCGGAGGAGCTGTACGACGAGGAGTTCGAGACCGATGCCAGCTGCCGTGCCGTCTACCTGCACGGCATCACGCGTTCGGCCTACGCCGATTCCTCATCGCCGTGCACCATCGATTGGTACGAAGGATGGTTCCTCGACCATCTCGCTTCGCTCGGCGTCCGTGTCTCCGCTCCCACCGCAGAGGAGTTCGAAGTGACCACGGTGATCCGCCCGTGAGGCGTCGAGCCGCCGCCGTCGGTGCTGCGATCCTCGTCGTCGCCCTGGCCGGATGCGCCACGGACGATCCTGCAGAGATCGACGCGCAGGCCAGCGGCGCGTTCGACGGTCTGGTTGCGGCAGCGGCAGAGATCGATAGCGCCGTGCTGCGGACACTGTCGATCGATCCGGCGACGACGCAGTCTTGTGGCGACGGGGGAGAGCAGATCATCCGTAGCGCCCGCGGCACCGTGTCCGTCGGCGCGGGGGTTGCTCAGGTCGCCGCGCTGGCCGAACTGCAGTTCGCGGGTGGCGCGCTCGATCCCGAGCGCTGGGACGAGATCGATCCGGCGCAGCCCGGAGTTCAGCGCGCGTGGGCAGATGACGACGGGATCATCGCCACCGTCCGTTTCGAAGACCCGCTACTGGTGATCGCGGTGTTCTCGCCCTGTGTGGACGGGTAGTGGCATCCGACCCCGGTTCGCCGCCCCGACCCCCATGCCGTACACTGGACGATGCAGTAGAAGTCTGCATTCTTTTGCCGTGCCTGCGATCAAGTTCCCCTTGGTCGGCGCGGGAGAAGTGCGCAGACGCCCCGAGGCCTCCGAGGTCTCTAGGGCGGTAGCTCAATTGGCAGAGCAGCGGTCTCCAAAACCGCAGGTTGCAGGTTCGATTCCTGTCCGCCCTGCGCGTCAGCGAAAGCTGGCACACCAGAAGCAACCAGGTGGGATACATGGTCCAGGACGAATCACAGGGTGAAGTTGCTGCCCGCAGCAGCGAGCCCCGCGAGAAGAAGCTGAACATCTTCCAGCGGATCGCCCTGTTCATCCGTCAGGTCTTCGCCGAGCTCCGCAAGGTCGTCACCCCGACCCGCAAGGAGCTCGTGCGATACACGCTCGTCGTGCTCGGTTTCGTCGCCGTCATGATGGCGCTCGTGTACGGAATGGACGCCGCGTTCCTCTGGCTGACGACTCAGGTCTTCGGCATCCCCGCCTGACCCGGGCCGCGACACGAGGGGTGGGGCCAGATTCCCACCCCCGAACGGAAGTGAAAGACAGTGTCTGAAAAGTACCTCGACGACGCCGACTGGGCGCCCTCGGCTGAGCAGTCCTCGGAAGAAGACGAGGCTCAGGAGGGCTCGGAGCTCGCGCGCGAAGAGCAGCAGAGCGAGGCGGCCGAGCACGTGGCAATCCACGTCGAGGATGCCGATGCCGATGACTTCTCAGATGATGACGACGTCGAGGTGAACGACCCGGAGGCGGATGCGATCGTGAACGACGCGCTCGAGATCGACGAAACGGCAGAGGCCGAGGCTGCGGCCGAAGTGCTGACCGAAGATGCGGCCGACGAGGCGGCGGAGCGTGAGGCAGAAGCTGCCGACGAGGTCACCCCCTACGACGGTCCCGACCCGGACGAGGACGAAGACCCCTTCGAGGTGTTCCGCCGAGAGCTGCGCCTCATGCCGGGCAAGTGGTACGTCATCCACTCCTATGCCGGCTTCGAGCGCAAGGTGAAGGCCAACATCGAGCAGCGCAAGTCGACGCTCGAGGTCGAAGAGGAGATCTATCAGATCGAGGTCCCGATGGAGGACGTCGTCGAGATCAAGAACGGCCAGCGCAAGATGGTCACCCGCGTTCGTATCCCCGGCTACGTGCTGGTGCGGATGGAGCTCAACGAGGACACCTGGTCGGTGGTCCGCCACACGCCGGGCGTGACCGGGTTCGTCGGCAATGCGCACAACCCCACTCCGCTGCGTTTCGAAGAGGCCTTCAACATGCTGAAGTCCCTCGTCGAGGTCAAGGAGACCGCTCCGGCCAAGGGTGGCGCCCCCGCGAAGAAGGGTCAGCCCGTCGCGCGCGTCATCCCCGCCGAGGTCGACTTCGAGGCGGGCGAGACGATCACCATCAAGGAGGGCTCGTTCGCGGGTCTTCCCGGCACGATCAGCGAGATCAAGCCCGAGAGCGGCAAGCTCACGGTCCTCGTCTCGCTCTTCGAGCGTGAGACCCCGGTCGAGCTCAGCTTCGACCAGGTCACCAAGATGGTCTGACACACACAGATTTCCCGGGACACCCCGGGGTACCGCGGTCCGGAAAGGCCGGACTCGCGGGAGAAGCGGATGTTCACGGCATCCGGTTCGACGAAAGGAAAAAAGAATGGCACCGAAGAAGAAGGTGACCGGCCTGATCAAGCTTCAGATCAACGCCGGTGCAGCCAACCCGGCGCCGCCGATCGGCCCCGCGCTCGGTCAGCATGGCGTCAACATCATGGAGTTCTGCAAGGCGTACAACGCCGCGACGGAGTCGCAGCGCGGCAACGTCATCCCCGTGGAGATCACCGTCTACGAGGACCGCAGCTTCACGTTCATCCTCAAGACCCCGCCGGCAGCTGAGCTGATCAAGAAGGCCGCGGGCGTCGCGAAGGGCTCGAAGACCCCGCACACGTCGAAGGTGGGCAAGCTCACCAAGGACCAGGTGCGTCAGATCGCCGAGACCAAGATGCCCGACCTGAACGCGAATGACATCGAGGCCGCCTCGCTGATCATCGCCGGCACCGCCCGTTCCATGGGCATCACGGTCGAGGACTGAGGGGGATAACGAACATGGCTACCAAGTCCAAGGCATACGCAGAAGCCGTCTCGAAGATCGAGGCCGGCAAGTTCTACTCGCCCACCGAGGCCGTCGCCCTCGCTCGCGAGACCGGATCGAAGAAGTTCGACTCGACCGTCGAGGTCGCGCTCAAGCTCTCGGTCGACCCCCGCAAGGCAGACCAGATGGTGCGCGGCACCGTCATCCTGCCCCACGGCACGGGCAAGACCGCTCGCGTCATCGTGTTCGCCACCGGCCCCGCGGCTGAGGCAGCGATCGCCGCCGGTGCGGACGAGGTCGGCGGCGCCGAGCTCATCGAGAAGGTCGCCGGCGGCTGGACCGCATTCGACTCGGCCGTCGCGACGCCCGAGCTCATGGGTCAGGTCGGCCGCTTGGGTAAGGTCCTGGGTCCCCGCGGCCTGATGCCCAACCCCAAGACCGGTACCGTGACCCCGAACCCGGCCAAGGCCGTCGAGGAGATCAAGGGCGGAAAGATCGAGTTCCGCGTCGACAAGCACGCCAACGTGCATTTCATCGTCGGCAAGGCGTCGTTCACCGCCGAGCAGCTGGATGCGAACCTGCAGACCGCGCTCGACGAGATCGTCCGCCTGAAGCCCTCGAGCTCGAAGGGTCGCTACATCCAGAAGGGCGCCGTGTCGACCACGTTCGGCCCCGGCATCCCGCTGGATGTCAACGCGATCGGCTGATCACACATCACGAGCGAAGGCCCCCACCGTCCTGGTGGGGGCCTTCGTCATGGGTGCGTCGTCAGTCTTCGGCGACCTGGAGGACGATTTTCCCCCGGGTGTGGCCCTCTTCCAGTGAGGAGTGCGCGTCGGGAGCATGGTCGAGGTCGTAGACCTTGTCGACGTACACCTGGATCGCGCGCGAATCGAGCAGGCGCGCGATCGTCGCCAGCGTCGCCCCTTCGGGGATGACCTTGTAGCTCGTCGCACGCACCCCTGCGTCGCTGGCGGCCGCGGCATAGCCGGGGAATGATCCGGTCGGGACCAGAATGTAGATTCCCCCTGGACGGAGCACCGTCAGTGAGCGCGTTCCGACGGCATCCTGCGCATTGCCGACGAGGTCGATGACCACATCCATGTCCTGCACGACATCCTCGAAACGCGTCGTGGTGTAGTCCACCACGACGGATGCCCCGAGCTCCCGTAGCCAGGGCGCGTTCGCTCCGGATGCCGTGACGGTGACGTGCGCGCCGAAGTAGGCGGCGAACTGCACAGCGAAGTGGCCCACTCCGCCGGCGCCCGCGTGGATGAGAATGCGCTGTCCCTCGTGCGCGTGGGCGGTCTCGACCACGAGCCCCCACGCGGTCAGGGCCGCAACCGGTACCCCTGCCGCCTCGACGTGCGAGAGCGTCGAGGGCTTGCGCGCGAGGGAGAGCGTCGGGGCGACGACGTATTCGGCGTAGGAGCCACCGGTTCGCGGGAAGTTCGCCATTCCGAACACCTCGGTTCCCACCGGGAACGGGTGCGTCTCGAAGGGTGAACTGACGACGACGCCGCTGAAGTCGAAGCCCAGCGTCGCGGGAAGAGCGTCGACGGCCGAGGACAGGCCCGCGCCGGACCGCGTCTTGGCGTCGATGGGGTTCACGCCCGCGGCGACGACGCGCACGAGCAGTTCGCTCAGCACAGGGGAGGGGACGGGGGTCGACACAACCTGCATCGCATCGGGCGCTCCCCACTCGTCGACCATGACGGCCCGCATCTCGGAGGGGATCTCGATCTCGACGGCGGGGGCCGAGAGGGAAGAGGTGGCAGGACGCAGCGGCCGGAATCGCATAGGTCGCTCCTTCCGAACTTTGCCGCCGAGAAGCACGTGCATCTGCAGTGATCCACGCGTGACGACAGGTGGTGCCCCCGCGCTCCGCGAGGTATCCCTCAGTCAACAGCGCGATTGTCTCGTTGGTGTTACGTCGTTGTCACCGGTCAGATAAGAGGTTTCAGGCGAGCTGAGAGTCAGGCGGAGCGAGTGTCCCCACCCGGCGGCTCGCTGGAGATGAAGGCGTTGAGCAGATCGGCGAACTGCTCGATCGATGCGGTCGGCCAGGCGGCAAGAGCTGCGGCACGTCGTTGCTCGTAGGGCAGGCGCGCCTCATCGAGCCGTTGCGCCCCTTCTGCCGTGATGCTGATCAGCCGCGCGCGCCGATCGTTCGGGTCGGGGGTGCGAGCGATGAGCCCCAGGCCCTCCAGCTCACTCACCTGACGACTGAGCATGCCCTTGTCTGCGGTGAGGACCTCCACAAGCGCGGACAGTGTCGTGGGTCCGGTGCGCGCAATGGTCGTGAACAGTTTCGCCGTTCCCGGGAGCATGCCGGGGTGAAGGTTCTCGGCGAGCTGGATGTAGTAGCGCCGAACGGAGCCGACCAGCCCGACGATCGCTCCGTCGAGGCGGCGGACCGCATCGCGGTGAGCCGCCTCGACGGAGCGGGGATCGATCGGGTCCGTCATTGCTCCGGGGTCGTGCGATCGGTGGCTGACGGTGGCGTCTCCTCCGTCTTCCCCAGGACGTCCATGGCCTCGCTCACCGATACGGTCGCCAGGTCAGCCTCGCTTGCGGCGATGCGTTCGCGGGTGTTCATGCGGTTCAGGGGTGTGTTCGGCAAGAACGCCACGGCGATCACGCTCAGGATGGCGAACGGTACGAGGAAGACGAAAGAGAAAGAGATGCCCTGAGCGTAGACATCCTCGAAGATGACCTGCAACACGGCGGGCATCGTCGACACTTCGGGAAGCGACCCCGATTGCAGCTGGTCGGCCCACGCCTGCGCCTGATCGCCGAGTGAGGCGAGCGCCGCCATGAGATCGTTCGTGCGCTCGCCCAGCAGGTCGGTGACCCGTGCGGCGAGAGCCGCGCCCATCACCGACACGCCGATGCTGCCGCCCAGGCTGCGGAAGAACGTCACCCCCGAGGTCGCGGCGCCGATCTGTGTCGGGTTGGTCGTGTTCTGCACCACCAGCACGAGGTTCTGCATGGTCATGCCGACCCCCGCTCCGAGGATGAACATGTAGATCGACACGACGAGGAAGGGGGTGTCGTAGTGGATCGTGGTCAGCAGCGCGGAGCCGGCCACCAGCATCACCGCTCCCGTGACGACGTACGGCTTCCATCTGCCGAACCGCGTGATGAGCTGACCGGCGCCGATCGAGGCCACCAGCAGTCCACCGATCATGGGGATCGTCATCAGGCCGGCCTCGGTGGGGGAGGCCCCGCGCGCGAGCTGCATGTACTGCCCGAGGAAGACGGCCGCGCCGAACATCGCGATGCCGGTCGCGATGGAGGCGAGCACGGCCAGCGTGAAGGTGCGGTTGCGGAAGAGGGAGAGGGGAACGAGCGGATCCTTGGCGCGCAGCTCGACGACGATGAACAGGACCGTCGCGACGATCACTCCGCCGATCATGAGGATCGTTGCGAGGCTCCACCACTCGAAGGCGTCGCCCGCGAGGGAGACCCAGATCAGCAGCAGGGCGACCGCGGTCGACAGCAGCACGATGCCGACGTAGTCGATCGAGACCTTGCGGCGTGCGCGGTGCGTGAGGTGGAGCGTTCGCTGCACGATGATGAGCGCTGCGATGGCGAAGGGAATGGCGACGTAGAAGTTCCACCGCCAGCCCCAGGTGTCGGTGATGAGGCCTCCGGCCAGGGGGCCGCCGATCGTCGCGAGCGCCATGACGGCGCCGAACAGCCCCATGTAGCGTCCGCGCTCGCGAGGGCTGATGATGTCGGCCATGATCACCTGGCTGAGAGCGGCGAGCCCGCCCGCGCCGAGCCCCTGGACGGCGCGGCATGCGATCAGCCACTCCGGGGTGGTGGCGAAACCAGCCGCTGCCGTGGCCAGGACGAAGATCGCGATGGCCAGCTGGAACAACACCTTGCGGTTGTAGAGGTCGGCAAGCTTGCCCCATACCGGGGTCGAGATCGCCGTCGTGAGCAGAGTTGCGGTCACGACCCAGGTGAACGCCGCCTGATCGCCGTCGAGGTCGTGGATGATGACCGGGAGCGAGGTGGACACGACGGTCGACGCGAGCATCGACACGAACATGCCCAGGAGCAGGCCGGAAAGGGCTTCGAGCACCTGTCGGCGGGTCATGCCGGAATCGGTGCGGGAGACGGATGTCGTCACGGCAACCTGACTTTCGAGATAGTTGAGCAGAGACAACTATCTCGAATTGGTTGCAGAAAGTCAATCAATCAGGCGGTGCGCCTCGCCTGCGTCCTGCGGTAGAGCTCGTCGATGAGGTCGGTGGCCAGTTGTACGAGCCGTCCGATCTCCTTCTCGTCGCGGTCGACCCACTGACAGCGCGGCTCATCGCCCACCGGGACGAAGTCTTCGTGCTCCTCCCAGGCCACCAATGTCCTCTCGGCGCCGAGCACGTGCTGCTGCCACCACACCTGCCGCAGGTAGGAGCGCGGGATGCTGCGCCAGGACTTGTTGGTGGTTTTGATCTCGGCGAGCACGACGCGCCCCTCGGCATCCACCATCACGCCGTCCGGGGTGGCGAGGTGTCGCTTCTCGACGACCGCGTGGAACAGTGCCGACGACGGCAGGATGCCGTGGGTCGCCGCCACCCAACGGGCGATTTCCGGTTCACGCAGCCGGCCGTGCGCGGTGTAGGCGTTGCCGGAGAATCCGGAACCCATGAGCTTCGCGTCCGCGGCGCGGGCGATCGAGCGCTCGGAGGTGAGGCCGGCGACATCCGTTGCGGTGATCCCTCGCGAGCGAGCCCGCATCCACGCGACCCGGTCGCTGGAGTCGGCGACGATGCGGGCGGCCAGTTCGGGAGTCACCCCACGACCCTACGCGGGCGCCCGGACGTGCGGCGGCAGTCGCGCCGCGAGTTGAAGGAAGCGCAGCAGCCGGGGTATGCTTGTCGAAGCCGAAGACCGCCGGTCATCGTCGTGCGCGAAAGCGCAGGTCGATCGAAGCGCTGGAACTTCTCACCAGAGGAGGCCCAGGGGCCCGCGCAGGTGTCACAGAACGATTCTCCCGAATTCGGGTTTCTCAGCTCCGTGCGCTTGCGCCGGAGCTTTTTTCTTTGTCCGAGCGGATGCCGAGGCTCACGTCCCACCATCGTGGAACGTGCAGAAGACACAAGGAGTGACCATGGCGCAGAAGGAAGCGACGGTTGCTGAGCTCACGAAGAACTTCGAGGACTCCGCTGCCGTACTGCTCACCGAGTACCGCGGTCTGACGGTTGCCGAGCTCAAGGAGCTCCGCAACAGCATCCGTCAGGACGCAGAGTACGCCGTGGTGAAGAACACGCTGTCGAAGATCGCCGCGAACAACGCGGGGATCACGTCGCTGGACGAGGACCTCAAGGGCCCCTCGGCCATCGCGTTCGTGCACGGTGACCCGGTCACCGTCGCGAAGGGACTGCGCGCCTTCGCCAAGGCTCACCCTCTTCTCGTGATCAAGGGCGGCTATTTCGATGGCGCGCCCCTGTCCGCAGACGAGGTCAACAAGCTCGCCGACCTCGAGAGCCGTGAAGTCCTGCTGGCGAAGCTCGCCGGCGCGATGAAGGCCTCGATGACCAAGGCAGCATTCGTCTTCAACGCACTGCCGTCCAAGGCCGTTCGCACGGTCGACGCACTGCGTGAGAAGCAGCAGTCCGCGGCCTGATTCAGGTCCGGCAGATAACCACACCGATCAAGGAGAATCATCATGGCAAAGCTCAGCACTGAGGAGCTGCTCGACGCGTTCAAGGAGCTCACCCTCATCGAGCTCAGCGAGTTCGTCAAGGCGTTCGAGGAGACCTTCGACGTCACCGCTGCCGCCCCTGTCGCGGTCGCCGCTGCCGGCGCCCCCGCCGGTGGCGCCCCCGCCGAAGAGGCCGAGGAGAAGGACGCGTTCGACGTCATCCTCGAGGCCGCTGGCGACAAGAAGATCCAGGTCATCAAGGTCGTCCGCGAGCTCACCTCGCTCGGCCTCGGTGAGGCCAAGGCTGTCGTCGACGGTGCTCCCAAGCCCGTCCTCGAGGGCGCGAACAAGGACGACGCCGAGAAGGCCAAGGCCAAGCTCGAAGAGGCCGGCGCCACCGTCACCCTCAAGTAAGTCCCTTTCGAGGTACTTCCCGAAAGCCCCGGATGTCTCATCCGGGGCTTTCGCCTTTCCCCGTGTACGCGCCGTGGGCGTGTGTCGATATCGTGGCGGCATGACCACCGACCTCGCGCTGTCCGGACTCTCCGCCGCGGAGGTGGCCGAGCGGGTGGCCGCGGGCAGGACCAATGACTTCCAGGCGGACTCCAGCCGCAGCATCGGCAGCATCATCCGCGCCAACGTCTTCACGATCTTCAACGCGATCGTGGGCTCCTGCTTCCTCGTCCTCCTTCTGCTGGGGCGCTGGCAGGATGCCGTCTTCGGACTGAGCGCTCTGGCCAACACGATCATCGGCGCGTGGCAGGAGTTCCGCGCCAAGGCGGCACTTGATCGCCTCGCCCTGTTGAACGCGCCGTCGGCGCGTGTCCGCCGCGACGGAGTCGAGGCGGAGATCCGCCCGACAGAGGTCGTGCTCGACGACCTGCTCGTGCTGCGCGCCGGCGACCAGATCCCCGCCGATGCCGAGGTCGCCGAGGCACGCGGCCTGCAGGTCGACGAGTCGATGCTCACGGGCGAGTCGGACGCGGTGGACAAGCATCCAGAGTCGGAGGTGCTGTCGGGCTCGATCGTCGTCGGGGGCGAGGGCGTCGCGCGTGTGGTGCGCGTCGGGGCCGACTCATACGCCAACAAGTTCGCATCGGAGGCCAAGCGGTTCTCGATGGTCTCCAGCGAACTGCGGTCGTCGATCAACCTCGTCCTGCGCGTGATCGGCTGGGCGATCGGTCCCATCGCGCTGGTTGTGCTCAACGCGCAGATGATGGCCTTCGGCGGATGGCCGCAGGCGTGGGAGAGCGGCGACTGGGTGCAGGCGGCGGTCAACACGATCGCGGCGATCACCGCATCCATCCCGCTGGGACTCGTGCTGATGACCAGCATCGCGTTCGCGGTCGGCGCCGCCAAGCTCGCCGGCAAGCAGGTGCTCGTGAACGAGCTGCCGGCCGTCGAGGGACTGGCCCGCGTCGATGTCGTGTGTCTGGACAAGACCGGAACATTGACGGCCGGTGAGATCGAGTTCGATGCGGTCCACCCCGTCTCCGGTGCCGGCGCGGAAGGGTGGGGCGAGGTCCTGTCCTGGTATGGCGCGGACCCGGCCGCCAATGCGACCGCGCGCTGCCTGCGCGAGCCGTACCCGGTGGACCGGCCGATCACACCGGCCCACATCATCCCCTTCTCATCCGCTCGGAAGTGGAGCGCCGTGGCCTTCGGGGGGGATGGTCCGATCGGCACGTGGGTGCTCGGGGCTCCGGAGATGGTCTTCGCCGAGGCATCCGACCCCTCCTCCGATCTTGGTGGTCTCGTCGCGACCCTCGCCGCCACCGGCCGGCGCACTCTCGTGCTCGGACGTTCGCCGCTCGCGTTGTCCGAGGCGGATGTCGAGGCCGAGCGGCTGCCCAGGGGTGTCGTCCCGATCGTGGTCATCACATTCCGGGAGCAGGTTCGCCCCGATGCCGCCCAGACTCTCAGCTACTTCGCGGAGCAGGGGGTCGGCATCCGCGTGATCTCGGGTGACAACCCGCGCACTGTCGCCGCGATCGCCAGAGAGGTCGGTGTCGACGTGGAGGAGGGCTTCGACGCGCGCACCCTTCCCGACGATGACGATTCGCTGGCCGAGGTGCTGGAGCGGGAGCGCGTCTTCGGGCGCGTTACGCCGGAGCAGAAGAAGCGGATGGTGACCGCACTCCAGTCCCGCGGGCACACTGTCGCGATGACCGGCGACGGGGTCAACGACGCACTCGCGATCAAGACCGCCGACATCGGCATCGCGATGAACTCGGGTGCCGCGGCCACGAAGGCCGTCGCCCGCTTGGTGCTGCTGGATGGACAGTTCTCCCACCTGCCCGACGTCGTGGCCGAGGGGCGCCAGGTGATCGCGAACATCGAGCGGGTCTCGATGCTGTTCCTCACCAAGACCTCGTACATCGTGGTCCTGTCGATCGTGTTCGGCATCCTGCTGCTGCAGTTCCCGTTCCTGCCGCGACAGCTCTCGATCACCGACGGCCTCACGATCGGCATCCCGGCGTTCTTCCTGGCGCTGATGCCGAACAAGCAGCGCTACATCCCCGGATTCCTCAAGCGTTCGCTGAGCTTCGCGATCCCCGCAGGACTCGTGATGGGAGCGGGCCTCACGCTCTATACGATCAGCGCGAACTCGCTCGGCATCGACCAGGCGGAACTGCGCACCGGCGCGACGATCATCCTCGCGATCGTCGGCATCTGGATCCTGACGGTCCTCTCTCGCCCGATAAACCGCTTCAAGGGGCTCGTGGTCGGCGCGATGTTCATCGGACTGGTCGTGGTGTTCTCGGTGCCGCTGGCGACGGAGTTCTTCCAACTGGTCGATCCAGGCAAGGATGCGGCATACCTCATCGCGGGCGTGACGATCCTCACTCTCGGCGGGATCGAGATCGTGCGCTTCGCGCACCGACGGTTCGTGCGGCGGTCGATGGCCGCTATGCAGCCCTGATCTGCGGCGACTCCCGGAAGAACCTCGACGTCGCCGGCAGCCACAGCGCCAGAAGGATGAACACGCCGATCGTCATCTGGACGCCGGCGATCCAGTCGAAGTCGGCGGCGATGATCGCGAGAACGTGCAGCAGCAACTGCAGTGAGACGTAGACGGTCAGGACGATTCGCGAGAGTCGGCTGCCCCGCGAGATGCCGGATGCGACGCCGATGATCAGCAGACCGAGCAGGATGATCCCGGCGCCGACGAGGGAGTCGGCCCAGACCGCCGCCGAATCCGTGACGTCGTATCGACTGAGCAGTACCAGTAGACCGAGGCCGATCGAACTCAGCCCGCTGATGTAGGTCAGCACCACGGCGATCGTGACGACGACGGGGCGGCGTGCGGTCGGCTGCTCGGTCACGCGCCCACTCTAGCGATGGGGTCCGAACAGCGTCTCTCAACCCGCGAGAGACGCCGACGCGCCGGGGTCGCTGATCGCTTTGGTTTCGTTAACGCACACGTCACATATTCGATACGCAGCCATCATCCGGACGGGGATACCTTGATCCCTGTTCGGTCTTATCGGGGATTTCTCAGGGGAAACATGTCAATTTCACAGCGTTATTTGTCGCGCCGTTTTGCCGCTGTCGTCGGCGGCGTAGCTCTCGTGGCGAGCATGGTCGCCGTACCATCGGGAGCCTTCGCCTCAACCGATGGCGAGGGCGTCATCATCAACGAGGTGTACCTCAAGGGTGGAAGCGCCAATGCGGTGTACACCGACAAGTTCGTCGAGTTGTACAACCCCGGTGACGCCGCACAGAGCCTCGAGGGCTGGTCGCTGCAATACCGCAGCGCGAGCGGTACGGGCGGCCCGTCGGTGAACGTCCCGCTGTCGGGGACGATCGAGGCCGATGACTACTTCCTGATCGCCTTCGACGGCAACGGCGCCAACGGCGCCGCACTCCCGGTGACGCCGGACCTTGACATCGACAGCGTGTTCAACGCGTCCGGAACCAGCGGAACGCTGTGGCTCTCCGACACCACAGACGCGCTCACGCTCGCGACCGGCTCGATCAGCGGTGTCGAGCACGTCGTCGACCTGATCGGGTACGGCAGTTCAGGGACCTTCGAGGGTGCCGTCGTACCCGTCTCCGGCTCGAACACGACCCCCAACTCTCTGGCTCGTACCGGGTTCGTCG
Source organism: Microbacterium sediminicola (assembly GCF_039531125.1). Taxonomy (NCBI): domain Bacteria; kingdom Bacillati; phylum Actinomycetota; class Actinomycetes; order Micrococcales; family Microbacteriaceae; genus Microbacterium; species Microbacterium sediminicola. Next base: position 1,757,145 of record NZ_BAAAPL010000001.1, on the reverse strand, counting down.
ACACGGATGTGAACTCCGCCGACTTCGCGCACCCTGCGACGATCACCCCCCAGGCATCCGCGGGGAGCACCCCCGACCCCGAGCCGACCGCCACGTCGACGGCGGAGCCCACGGCGACCCCGACCGCGGAGCCTTCGCCCACGGCGACGTCGGGAATCACGGCGATCGATCAGATCCAGGGGACGGGCGCTGCCAGCCCCCTCGTCGGTCAGACCGTGACCACACGTGGCATCGTCACCGCGGCCTACCCGACCGGCGGCTACAACGGCTTCTACATCCAGACTCCGGGCACCGGAGCCGAGCTCGACGGTGCATCCGACGCAGTCTTCGTCTACGGCAGCGCCGCCACCGCTCTGGTCGCCGTCGGTGACTACGTCGAGATCACCGCAACCGTCGCCGAGTACTCCGACATGACCGAGCTGACCTCTCCGTCGGTGACGATCCTCGCCGAGACCCCCGCCGCGATCGTTCCGGCCGAGGTTGCCATTCCCGCGACGGAGGAAGCGCGCGAAGCGCTCGAGGGCATGCTGCTCGCCCCCGCCGGCGACTACACCGTCACCAACACCTACTCGACGAACTACTACGCCGAGATCGGCCTCGCCGTCGGAACCACGCCGCTGCTGACCCCGACCGAGGTCGCGGTCGTGGGCACGCCCGAGTACGACGCGGCGGTGGCGGATGTCGCCGCCCGCGCGGTCACGCTCGATGACGGCGCCTCGATCAACTTCAACTCCAACGCCAACAAGGGCATCGCGTTGCCGTGGCTCACCGATACCACCGTCACAGTCGGTGCCGCTGTCACCTTCGCCGAGCCGATGATCTTCGAGTACCGCAACAGCCTGTGGAAGCTGCAGCCCACGCAGCAGTACGTCGCCGGCGCAGAACTCCCCGCGACCTTCAGCGACGTGCGCACTGCGGCCCCCGAGAACGTCGGTGGCGACATCCAGCTCGCGACCTTCAACGTGCTGAACTACTTCACCACGACCGGCGAGGACTGGGGGTGCACCTCGTTCTACACCGACCGCGAGGGCAACCCGATCACCGTCAACAGCTGCGGTGACGCAGGTCCCCGCGGCGCCGCCGACGACGAGAACCTCGCTCGCCAGCAGGCCAAGATCGTTTCGGCGATCAACGCGCTGGGCGCCGAGGTCGTCTCGCTCGAAGAGATCGAGAACTCGGTCACGTTCGGACAGGACCGCGACGCAGCCCTCGCCACGCTCGTGGATGCGCTGAACGCCGCCCTCGGCTCAGAGGAGTGGGCGTACGTGCCCTCGCCCGCCGCAGAGGACCTTCCGGCTGTGGAGGCACAGGATGTCATCCGCACCGCCTTCATCTACAAGCCGGCCGCGGTCACCCCGATCGGCGACTCGGTCGTGCTGACCGACTCCGACGCCTTCTCGAACGCTCGCCAGCCGCTCGCGCAGGCGTTCGCTCCGGCAGGCGAAGAAGCCGCGCAGTTCGTCGCGATCGTCAACCACTTCAAGTCGAAGAGCTCCTCGGGCGCATCCGGTGACAACGCCGACAGCGGCCAGGGCGCCTACAACGGCGACCGCACCCGCCAGGCTGAGGCGCTTGTCGCCTTCGCTGACGAGGTCGCGGCGGACGCGGGCACCGAGAGCGTCTTCCTGCTGGGTGACTTCAACGCCTACAGCGAAGAGGACCCCATCCACGTGCTCGAAGAGGCCGGCTATACCGACCTCGGCGCGCTGACCGGCGAGTACAGTTACTCCTTCTCGGGTCAGTCCGGATCGCTCGACCACGTCCTCGCCTCCGCGGCGGCGCTGGAGACGGTGACCGGACAGGACATCTGGAACATCAACTCGGGTGAGGCCATCGCGCTGGAGTACAGCCGGTACAACTACAACCTGACCGACTTCTACGACGAGTCCGCCTACCGCTCCAGCGACCACGACCCGCTCGTGATCGGCATCACCGCGCTCGCGCAGCCCACGATGGTCAACCTGTTGAACATCAACGACTTCCACGGTCGTATCGATGGCAACACGGTCGAGTTCGCGGGCACGATCGAGCAGCTGCGCGCGGAGTACGGCGACGAGAACACGCTGTTCCTGTCGGCCGGTGACAACATCGGTGCCTCGCTGTTCGCCTCCGCGTACTTCGGGGATGAGCCGACGATCGAGGTCCTGAACGCGCTGGAGCTTGCGGCATCCGCTGTCGGCAACCACGAATTCGACAAGGGTCTGGATGACCTGTTGGGTCGTGTGACCGAGGCCTCCGACTTCCCCTACCTCGGTGCGAACGTCTACACGAAGGGCACCGACACCCCGGTGTTCCCCGAGTACGCGGTCTTCGACGTGGACGGCGTCACCGTCGCCGTCATCGGCACCGTGACCGAGGAGACTTCGGCACTCGTCTCGCCCGGCGGTATCGCCGACATCGAGTTCGGCGACCCGGTCGAGGCGGTGAACCGTGTGGCGGCGCAGCTGACCGACGGTGACCCGTCCAACGGTGAGGCCGATGTCATCGTCGCTGAGTACCACGAGGGCTCGATCGACGGTGTGGCCGAAGGTGCGACGCTCGAGGAGGAGATCGCCGCGGGCGGTGCCTTCGCGTCGATCGTCACCGAGACCAGCGCCGCTGTCGACGTGATCTTCACGGGCCACACCCACAAGGAATACGCGTGGGACGCGCCGATCCCCGGCGAGGAAGGCACTCGCCCGATCGTGCAGACCGGTTCCTACGGGGCCAAGATCGGCCAGGTCGTCCTGTCGGTTGATGATGAGGGCGAGGTCATCGACTACGCGGCGCAGAATGTCGCGCGCACGACCGTGTCGGAAGACACGCTCGAATCGACCTACCCCCGCGTCGCCGAGGTCGCCGCGATCGTCGATGAGACGCTGGCGGCAGCCGCAGAGGTCGGCGAGCAGCAGGTCGGTTCGGTGACCGACGACATCACGACCGCCTTCTCGGGTGGCACGTACGTCGACGGTGTGTACACGGGTGGATCGCGTGACAACCGCGCCGCGCAGTCTACGCTCGGCAACCTCGTCGCCGACTCGCTCGTCGCGAGCCTGTCGGCTGACGAGCGCGGTGGCGCCGAGATCGGCATCGTCAATCCGGGCGGCCTCCGCAACGAGCTGTACTACGGCGAGGACGGTGTCATCACCTACGCCGAGGCCAACGCGGTGCTGCCGTTCGTCAACAACCTGTGGACCACCACTCTCACGGGCGCGCAGTTCATCGAGGTGCTGGAGCAGCAGTGGCAGCCCGAGGGTTCGAGTCGTCCGTACCTGGCGCTCGGCCTGTCGGACAACGTGTTCTACACGTATGACGAGACGCGCGAGAAGGGCGACCGGATCACGGATGTCTGGATCGACGGTGAGTTGATCGATCTCGAGCGCGAGTACCGCATCGGTTCGTTCAGCTTCCTGCTGCAGGGTGGCGACAACTTCACCGTGCTGGCGGAGGGTACCGACACCCGCGACTCGGGTCTGATCGACCGTGACGCGTGGATCGACTACATCACCGCCAACTCGCCGCTGAGCCCCAGCTTCGCGAGCCGATCGGCAGAGACCACGAGCCTGCCCACGTCGGTCACGCGCGGCGAAGAGCTCACGATCGAAGTCTCGGGAATCAACCTCACCTCGCTGGGTGCGCCGGAGAACACCGAGATCGAGGTGGAGATGCGCGGCAGCGCGGCGGAGTTCGCCTCGGTCGCGATGGTCGAGGGAACGGCAACGGTGACGATCGAGGTCCCGATGGATGCTCCGCAGAACAGTGCACTGCTGCTGTCGGCACCCGACTCCGGGACCCAGGTGAGCTTGCCGCTCTCGGTGTCGGATGGACTTGTCGAGCTCAACCTGTTGAACATCAACGACTTCCACGGTCGTATCGATGGGAACACGGTGGAGTTCGCGGGCACGATCGAGCAGCTGCGTGAGCAGTACGGCGAGGAGAACACGCTGTTCCTGTCGGCCGGTGACAACATCGGTGCCTCGCTGTTCGCCTCCGCGTACTTCGGGGATGAGCCGACGATCGAGGTCCTGAATGCGTTGGAGCTTGCGGCATCTGCTGTCGGCAACCACGAGTTCGACAAGGGTCTGGATGACCTGTTGGGTCGTGTGACCGAGGCCTCCGACTTCCCCTACCTCGGTGCGAACGTGTACGACGCGACAACCGGCGACGTACTGTTCGATGAGTACGCACTGTTCGAGTCGAACGGCGTGACGGTCGCCGTGATCGGCGCGGTGACCGAGGAGACCCCCTCGCTCGTCTCGCCCGGTGGCATCGAAAACGTGCGTTTCGGTGACCCGGTGGAAGCGGTGAACCGTGTGGCGGCGCAGCTGACCGACGGTGACCCGTCCAACGGTGAGGCCGATGTCATCGTCGCTGAGTACCACGAGGGCTCGATCGACGGTGTGGCCGAAGGTGCCACGATCGAGGAAGAGATCGCCGCGGGCGGTGCCTTCGCCTCGATCGTCACCGAGACCAGCGCCGCTGTCGACGTGATCTTCACGGGCCACACTCACAAGGAATACGCCTGGGAGGGACCGATCCCCGGTGAGGAGGGCACCCGTCCCATCATCCAGACCGGCTCGTACGGCGCCAACATCGGACAGGTCGTCCTGTCGGTGGATCCCGCAACCGGGGAGGTCGTGTACTACTCGGCCACGAACGTCGCCCGCACGACGACGCCCGAAGCCGACCTCGAGGCGCAGTACCCGCGTGTGGCCGAGGTAGCGGCGATCGTCGATGAGACGCTCGCAGCCGCAGCGGAGGTCGGGAATACCCCGGTCGGTTCGGTGACCCAGGACATCACGACCGCGTTCGCGGGTGGCTCGTACGTCGACGGTGTGTACACCGGTGGATCGCGTGACAACCGCGCCGCGCAGTCCACGCTCGGCAACCTCGTCGCCGACTCGCTTCTCGACAGTCTCTCGGCTGACGAGCGCGGTGGGGCCGAGATCGCCTTCGTGAACCCCGGTGGCCTCCGCAACGAGCTGTACTACGGGGCGGATGGCGTGATCACCTACGCCGAGGCCAACGCGGTGCTGCCGTTCGTCAACAACCTGTGGACCACGACCCTCACGGGCGCGCAGGTCAAGGCTGTGCTGGAGCAGCAGTGGCAGCCGGATGGCTCGAGCCGCCCCTTCCTGCAGCTCGGCGTGTCGGACAACCTGTTCTACACGTTTGACGACAGCCGCGCGAAGGGCGACCGCATCACGGGGGTCTGGATCGACGGTGAGCCGCTGGTCATGGACGCCGACTACCGGGTGGGTTCGTTCAGCTTCCTGCTGGAGGGTGGCGACAACTTCACCGTGCTGGCGGAGGGTGCTGACACTCGCGACTCGGGTCTGATCGACCGTGACGCGTGGATCGAGTTCATCACGGCCAACTCGCCGCTGAGCCCCGACTTCGCCTCGCGCAGCGCGAAGGTCACGGGCCTGGCGTCGCAGCTGGTGCGTGGTGCGACGGCCACGTTCGAGGTGTCGGGTGTGAACCTCACCTCGCAGGGCTCGCCCGAAAACACGACCGCGCTCGTGTCGTTCGCGGGAAGCACCGCGATCTTCGACCCGATCGTGATCTCGGACGGCGTCGCGTCGGTGTCGGTCACGGTGCCCGCGGATGCTGCGGACAGCACCGAGGTCGTCCTTGCGGTCGAGCCGAGCGGTCTCGAGATCCGCATCCCGGTGACTGTCAGCAACGCCCTCGAGCCTGAGCTGCCTGAGACCGGCGGTGGTTCTGGTGGGAGCTCGGGTGAGACGCCCGCGGCCCCGGCTGAGGGCACGCTGACGCCGGCCGCACAGGGCCTGATCCAGGCTCCGGAGAGCGCCGAGCAGGGCCAGCAGATCACGATCATCGTCGGTACCCAGTACGCGGGGCAGACGGTGCACGTGTGGCTGTTCTCAACGCCGACCTACCTCGGCGCGCCTGTGGTGTCGGCATCCGGAACCGTCACCGTGACATTGCCGACCGGAGTTGCCGCGGGCACGCACCGACTGGTCGTGACAGACGAGCTCGGCACCGTGATCGGCTGGCAATACATCCAGGTCGAGGCGCTGGCCGCGACCGGTGGCACGGCTGAATCGGCGGGCGTGAACCTGCTGCCCTGGGCAGCGGCGGCGCTCCTGGCCGGTGCCGTCCTGCTCGTTATCCGCCGACGCACGGCCCAGGAGGCGTAACCCTCACAACCGAAGCATCCCGTTTTCGTCGAGGTATCCCGCATAGCGGGCCACGTCGATGGAAATGGGATGCTTCGGCGTTGGCGGGGTGGATGCCGGGAGCAGCGACCCAGTGGGGTCGAGCGGGCGTAGACTAGAAGTGTCGAATCGATTCGGGGCATGCGCGTCGACGTAATTCCACGCGCGCCCATCGACGGTGTCGACCCGCTTCTCACGTGAATGGACACTTGCCGTGCTCGACACTGCCCCCAACCCCACTGTGCCCGCTTCCGGGCGCCGATCTGTGCCCGAGACGACCGCGCCGGTGACGGCATCCACGCCCCTGCGGCACCGGTCGCCCACGGGTGCGATCCGCACCCTCGGCGCGAATCCTGCGACCGCGCCGATCATGCTGCACCCCGGAGACTCGCTGTCCGGTGGCCGTCGCGCGCTCTACATCATCCTGCTCGGTGCGCTCACAGCACTCGGTCCGTTCACGATCGACCTCTACCTGCCGGCGTTTCCCCAACTCGAAGCCGACTTCCAGACGACCGCGGCAGCCATCCAACTCACCCTGACCGGCACGATGATCGGGTTCGCGGTCGGCCAGTTGGTTGTCGGCCCCCTCAGCGACAAGCTCGGCAGGCGCCTCCCCCTGGTCGGCGTCACGATCTTGCACGTGCTCGCGAGCGCCGCGGCGGCGATCTCTCCCGACCTCATCACGCTGTCTGCAGCCCGCTTCTTCATGGGCTTCGGTGCCGCAGCCGGCGGTGTGGTCGCGATGGCGATCGTCCGGGACCTGTTCGGAGGTAAGCGCCTGGTCGTCATGCTCAGCCGCCTCGCGCTCGTGAGCGGGGTTGCGCCCGTGCTCGCACCCCTCCTGGGATCTGCCCTTCTGATCGTGATGCCGTGGCAAGGGATCTTCGTCGTCCTCGCCGCGTACGGCATCGTCATGCTGACGACGACGCTGCTGTTCATCCCCGAGACCCTGCCGCCGGCGCGTCGACACGAGCGCGGTGCGACGACGCTCGCGCAGCGGTACCGCGGTGTGCTGACCGACCGTGTTTTCCTCGGCGTGCTGGTCATCGGGGGCATGGCCTTCAGCGGTCTCTTCTCGTACCTCTCCGCATCGCCGTTCCTGTTCCAGGACGGCTATGGATTCGATCCCCAGGCATACGGCGTGCTGTTCGCCGTCAACTCGGTCGGGGTCGTCATCGGTGTGCAAAGCGCGTCGCGCCTCGCTGCGAGGTTCGGACCACAATGGGTGCTGGCCTTCTCGACGGCCGGGTTGGTGGTCTTCGGGTCGGCGATCATCATCACCGACATGATCGGCCTCGGCCTGTGGGGGACGATCATCCCGCTGTTCCTGTTCATCACCTCGGTCGGTTTCACGTTCCCGTGTGTGCAGGTGCTCGCCCTCGACCGGCACGGCAAGGCCGCCGGCACAGCGGCATCGCTCCTCGGCGCGGCCAACTTCGGAGTGGCCGGCATCATCTCCCCGCTCGTCGGCTGGATATCCGCGGGTGCCGGCATCACTGCAACGACGATGGCTGTGGTCATGGTCGGCTGCGGCATCGTCGCGGTGATCGCGCTGTGGCTGGTTGTGCGTCCCCGAACGGTGCAGGCGCTCACCCCCTGAGCCCACGGCAGACCCGAGTAGTCTGCCCGTGTGACCGACCTGACCGCTCCCACCGGACGCGAGTCCTCGCTGACCGCATCGGCGCGCGCTGATGGATCGGCACCGCGCGCGCTCGTACTGGGTGCGACGGGATACATCGGCGGGCGACTCGTGCCGCGTCTGCTCGCGGCGGGCTACCGCGTGCGTGTGCTCGCGCGGCACCCCGAGCGGATCCGCGCGTTCTCGTGGGGATCGCGCGTCGAGGTCGTCGCCGGAGATGCGTCCGATGAAGCTGTCATCGCTGACGCGGTGAAGGACGTCGACGTCCTGTACTACCTCATCCACTCGATGATGGCGGGACGATCATTCGAAGCGACAGACCGGACGGTGGCGAAAACGGTCGCCGACGCCGCTTGCGCCGCCGCCGTCGCCCGCATCGTGTACCTCGGCGGGCTGCACCCCGCCAGCGACGCGCTGTCGCCGCACCTGCGCTCACGCGTTGAAGTGGGGGAGATCCTGCTCGCCTCGGGTGTGCCCACGCTCGTGCTGCAGGCCGGAGTGGTCATCGGCTCCGGCTCGGCCTCATTCGAGATGGTGCGGCACCTGACCGAAGTTCTGCCCTACATGCCCGCACCGAGGTGGGTGCGAAATCGCATCCAACCGATCGCGGTGCGCGACGTCCTGTACTACTTGCTGGCCGCGGCACGCGTGGATGCCTCCGTCTCGCGGGCCGTCGACATCGGCGGCCCCGATGTGTTGCGGTACGGGCAGATGATGAACGGGTACGCCGTCGTCGCCGGGCTGCCCCAGCGTGCGATCGCAGCCCTGCCGGTGCTCACGCCGAGACTGGCGTCACGGTGGGTCAATCTCGTCACGCCGATCCCCGGCGCCATCGCGCGTCCGCTTGTCGAGTCCCTGCAACACGACTGCGTGATGCGATCCGACGACATCGATCGTCTGATTCCGCGTCCCGAGAACGGTCTGACGACATACCGCGACGCCGTGGCGCTGGCTCTCGGCCGCGAGCGTGCGGACGATATCGAGACGAGCTGGCTCGACGCCGACGTGTTGGATGTGCCCTCCAGCCCGCTTCCCAGCGACCCGGAGTGGGCAGGACGTGCGGTCTTCACCGACGTCCGGTCGGCGACGACGAGCGCTTCCGTCGGTGCGCTCTGGAGTGTCATCCAGGGGATCGGCGGCCAGAACGGGTGGTACTCCTCCCCGGTGCTCTGGGCCATCCGCGGATGGATGGACAGGCTTGTCGGAGGTGTCGGCCTCCAGCGCGGGCGCCGCAGCAAGAATCGACTCAGCGTCGGGGATGCGCTGGATTTCTGGCGGGTCGAAGCGATCGAGCCGGGCCGGTTCCTCCGGCTGCGGGCGGAGATGAAAGTGCCCGGACTCGCCTGGCTCGAGCTTCGGGCCACCCCGCAGGAGGGCGGTGGATCGCGCTACGACCAGCGGGCCGTGTTCTTTCCTCACGGGCTCGGCGGTCGGCTTTACTGGCTTGCCGTCCTGCCCTTCCACGGCTTCATCTTCCGCGGCATGGCCAACAGGATCACGGCCGCGGCGAGTGCTGTCGATGCGGCAGAGATCGCTGACGCGGATCAGCGCTAGGCATCACGAGAGGGGCGCGAGAGTCCCACGGTCGATGCGCACCGTTCGATCCACCAGATCGCCGGGAACGGTGACGTGGGAGATCAGGACGACGGCCTGATCGTCGTCCACGGCTGACAGCAGGTCGGTGAGCAGCGCGTCGGATGCCTCGGGGTCGACCCCCGCGGTCGGCTCGTCGAGCACGAGGACGGGGAACCCGCGCAGGAGCGCACGGGCCAGGGCGATGCGCTGCGCCTGCCCGCCCGACACGAGCGCCCCCCGCTCACCGACGCGCGCATCCAGCCCGCCGCGTTCGTGAAGCCAGTCACCCAGGCCCACCCGGGACAGCACGGCTTCGAGCTCGTCATCGGTGGCGGTGTCACGCGCGAACAGCAGGTTCTGGCGGATGTCCTCATCGAACAGCATCGGATCCTGCTCGCACAGGCCGATTGTCAGGCGCAGATCGTCGGTCGCCACGCGCCGGACGTCGGTCCCGCCGATCGTGAACACCCCGTCGCTGTCGAGGAAACGGACGAGCGTATGGGCGAGGGTCGATTTGCCCGATCCGCTGGATCCCACCACGAGGAGCCGTTCGCCGGGGCGGATGTCGAGGTCGATGTCCCGGAGCGCGGGGGAGTCCGCGTGCGGCCACGTCGCCGACAGGCCGCGCAGGCGAATTCCCTCTCCCAGGCGTGGCGCGTGCCCGGTCGGGGCGAGCTCATCGACAGGTATCCCGGCCGGGACGGCATCCGGGATCGCGGTCGCGATGCGCTCAGCCGAGGCACGCACCTGTCGCCATGCCGCCGCCGCCAGCGGCACCGCGGCGAACACCTCGAAGACCGCCATCGGCACGAGGACGGCGACAGCGAGTTCGGGACCACCGAGAGTGCCGTCCGCGGTCAAGGGAGTGGTCACCAGCAGCGCGGCGAGAGAGGCTGCGCCCGCGAGGAGGGACACGATGCCGGCGGTCGCGGCCTGTGCTCCCGCTCGGCGCACGACGGCGCGTCGCAGCGCCGCGTCCGCCTCGCGGACGCGGACGATGCTGGTGCGCTCCGCCCCGCAGGCCAGCAGCACGTCAAGGCTCCCCAGGTGATCGAGGATCGCATCTGCGAGGCGCGATCGCAGCGGGGCGATCGACCGCTCGGACCGCGCGCCCGCCGCCCATCCCCACAGCAGCGAGATCGCCGCCGCAGCGAGAAGGCAGCCGAGCAGTGTGACAGCGGCGGGCCAGGAGACGAACGCGACCAGCAGAACCGAGCCCACCGCGACCAGGGCCGAGGCGGTGAGCGGCTGCACGACCCGCAGCGGCAGATTCTGCAGGTCGTCGACATCATCGACGAGCGCTCCCAGCACCGAGCCGCGGCGGACACGGAACAGTCCGTCGGGCGCCAGCGGGATGAGACGCCGCACCATGTCGGTGCGCGTGGCCGCGAGCTGGCGGAGCGCGGCATCGTGTCCTGCCAGACGGTCCAGGTAGCGGAACACCGCGCGCGTCAGCGCGAACAGGCGCACCCCCACCACGGCGACCGAGATGTACAGGACCGGCGGCTGCTCGCTGGCGCGCACGATGAGCCAGGCGCTGACGGCGAGCAGCGCGACGGCCGACGCTTCCGAGGCGAAGGCGGATGCCGCGCCCGGCCAGAAGCGACGGAACGGGGGCAGCGCGCGGCGAAGGACGTCGTGCGTCGTGGTCATGCCCTCACCTCGCTCGGTTCGAGGGACACGATGCGGTCGGCGATGCTGCGCGCCGAACGTCGATGCGACACGAGGAGCACGGTCGCGCCGTCGTCTGCCAGCAGCCGGACCGAGCTCCACAGGCGCGCCTCGGTGGCCGCATCCAGGGCCGAGCTGGGCTCATCCAGCGCGATGACGGATGCTGCGCCCGCCAGGTGCCGATAGAACGCCCGCGCGATGGCGACGCGCTGCGCCTGTCCGCCCGACAGGCCCGATCCCTGGGCGCCGAGCAGGAGCTCCGGATGGAGCTCGTCGGCGCACGCGAGAGCGAGCGCGCGTGCGACCAGCGAGGCGTCCGCCGCGTCCGCGCCGAGCGCGATGTTGTCGGAGATCGTGCCCGTGATGAGGCCGGGGCGTTGTCCCGCCCACGCGAGCCATGTCGCCGGGGTCAGGGTGCTGACATCCACGCCCGCGTGCGTGAGCGTGCCCTCGAAGCTCGCAGCACCGCGGAGTGCGGCGAACAGGCTCGACTTCCCGACGCCGCTCGGCCCCTCGATCAGTGTCACACTGCCCGCCCCGGCCTCGAACGTGACGGGCGCCAGAAGGCTCTCGCCGCGCCGAACCCTCACGCCGGATGCCACCAGCGAGGGGTCGCGATCTGTGGCATCGGGGTCGTGGCGTACGGCGTGTTGCGTCCCCTCGCGTGAGAGTCCGGGCGCGGTGCGGTCACGTGCGGCATCCAGGACGTCGAAGATGTCGTCTGTGGCGGCGACTCCTTCTGCGGCGGCGTGGAACTGCACCCCCACCTGGCGCAGCGGCAGGTAGGCCTCGGGTGCCAGGAGCAGCACGAACAGCCCCACCGACAGTGCGAGAGATCCGTCGAGCAGACGGAATCCGATCGAGACGGCGACGATCGCGACCGCGATGCTCGCGAGGAACTCCAGCATGAAGCCCGAGATGAATGAGACCCGCAGCACCTTCATCGTCTCGCGGCGGTACTGCTCGGTGACGGTCGCGATGGATGCCGCGGCGCGGTGTTGCCGGCCGAACACCTTGAGCGTCGACAGCCCCCGTACCGTGTCGGAAATGCGGCTCGCGAGCTGCCCGAGTGTCTGCCACTGCCGCTGTTGGACCGCGCGCGTCATGAGCCCGATCAGCACCATGAAGATCGGGATGAGAGGGATCGTGAGGACGACCGTCAGCCCGCTCAGCCAGTCCTGCCACCACATGACGGCGATGATGATCGGAGTCGCGATGGCGGTGAGCAGCAGTTGCGGCAGATAGCGCCCGAAGTAGGCGTCCAGGGCGTCGAGGCCGCGGCCGGCGGTGACGGCGAGGTGGGCCGTGCTGCGAGTCGCCAGCCAGTCGGGGCCGAGGCGGCCGACCGCATCGAGCAGGTGGGAGCGCAGTTCGGACTCGACGCGCGCCGCCGCCCGCGACGCAGCGGCCTCACGCGCCCACATCAACAGGGCGCGCGCCAGCACGACGGCGGCGAAGGCCGGGAGGACCTGACTCAAGGCGCCGGCCGGATCCCCGTCGACCGCCCGCACGATGCCCTGGGTGAGCAGCCACGCGAACGCGATGATCGCCAGCGTCTGCGCCAGACCGATCACGGCGATCAGGGCGAAGAATCCGCGTGAGCCCCGCGCATAACGCAGGAGTCGCGGGTCGACCGGTGGGCGGCGTGCAGGGGATTCGTCCGCCGAAGGCATGGATCGAGTCTGCCTCATTCTGCGTTGTGCGCCGACTTCGGCCGCCGGGGGAAATCTCCACCGGTGGTCGTCAGAGACTCGTGCACCAGCGGGGAAAGTACGACAGTATCATCCGCAAATACGGATGATACTGTCGAAAACATGCGCACATATCGGATATCCGAAGCGGCGAGGCTTCTCGCCGTGAGCGATGACACCGTCCGCCGCTGGATCGACCACGGGGTGTTGTCCACGACCGGCGCAAGCCCCGTCGAGATTTCAGGCGACGCCCTCGCCCGCCGTGCGGTCGAGCTGGCGGCCACTCCCGTCGAGCCCGGTGATGTGCTCTCCAGCGCGCGCAACCGGTTCACGGGTCTGGTCACGCGGGTGCAGGTCGACGGGATCATGGCGCAGGTCGACATCCAGGCAGGTCCGCACCGGGTCGTGTCACTCATGTCCGCCGAAGCGGTCGCTGACCTGGATCTGCAGGTCGGGTCGCTGGCGACGGCCATCGTGAAGGCCACCACGGTCATCGTCGAAGCACAGCGGTCCGCATGAGGGTCCGGGGGATGCGCGCACCGGCAGCGTTGGCAGCGCTCGTGGCCGGCGCGATCGCGCTCGCGGGCTGTGCCGGCGCGGATGCCGCGACGGACGAATCGGGGACAACCACCGTTCTGACGGTGTCCGCTGCGGCCTCGCTGCAGGACGTCTTCGATGAGATCGCGGCGCACTTCGAGTCCGACCACCCGGGAGTCGTCGTCCAGACGGTCTACGACGGCTCCTCGACCCTGGCCACCCAGATCATCGAGGGCTCCCCCGTGGATGTCTTCGCCTCGGCGAACGAGACGACCATGCAACGCGTCGTGGATGCGGGCCTTGCGACAGACCCGGCGCTGTTCGCCACGAACACCCTGGTCATCGCCGTTCCGGCGGGCAATCCCGCAAAGGTCAGCGCGCTCGACGATCTCGCAGAACCGGGTCTTCTCGTCGTGCTCTGCGATGCCGAGGTGCCCTGCGGTGCGGCATCGCAGCAGCTGCTGGACCTGAACGGTGTCTCTGTCACACCCGCGAGCAGCGAGCAGAACGTCACGGCTGTGCTGACGAAGGTCGCCGCCGGCGAAGCCGACGCGGGGCTCGTCTACGCGACCGATGTCGCGGGGCGCGGTGATGTCGAAGCGATCGTGCCGGAGGGGGCGGACGAGGTCGTCAACCGTTATCCGATCGCCGCGCTTTCGGGTGCGACACACGCCGCGCTCGCGCAGGAGTTCGTCGACCTCGTGCTCGGTGCGAGCGGGCAGGAGACACTCGCAACGGCAGGTTTCGGCGCGCCATGAGCTCGACGGTGACCGGAGCGATGCCCTCACGCGGGCCGGACCTGGGTCTCACGCCGCGGGCGCTGGTTGTGCCCGCGATCGTCGGACTCGCCTTCCTGATCCTGCCGCTGCTGGCCCTTGTCGGTCGCGTCGAGTGGTCCAGCTTCCTGTCCGACATCACCTCCCCCGATGCGATGCAGGCCCTCGGTCTCTCGCTCGGGACGAGCACTATCGCCACGCTCGTGTGCATCGTCGTCGGGGTGCCGCTCGCGATCGTGATCGCCCGCGCCGGCGCGGGCTGGGCGGGCCTGCTGCGCGCCCTGGTGACGGTACCGCTGGTGCTGCCGCCCATGGTCGGAGGTGTGGCGCTGCTGTTCCTCCTCGGTCGCAACGGCTGGGCGGGCCCGGCGCTGTCGGCCCTCGGCATCCAGCTGCCTTTCACGACCGCGGCGGTGGTGATCGCGCAGACCTTCGTCGCGCTGCCGTTCCTGGTGCTCTCGGTCGAAGGCACTCTGCGCGCCCGCGGCGCCGGCTATGAGAAAGCGGCGGCGGGACTGGGGGCGGGTCGATGGATGATCCTGCGCCGGGTCACCCTGCCGCTGGCGGCGCCGGGTCTTGTCGCGGGGGTCGTGCTGAGCTTTGCCCGCGCGCTGGGCGAGTTCGGCGCGACCGCCCTGTTCGCGGGGAACGCTCCCGGCGTCACCCAGACCATGCCGCTGGCGATCTACACCGCGTTCAACGGCGCGGGCGTCACCCAGGGCACCGCGGTGGCGCTCTCCCTGGTGCTGCTGGTCGCCGCGCTCGCGGTGCTCCTTCTCGTCCGCGGCTGGCGGCCCGGAGCCACCCGATGACCGCGGCGCTCGCCGCGCACGTCGTGGTCGACCGGCCGGCGTTTCGCGTGGACCTGCGCGTCGACCTCGCGCCCGGGGAGATCCTCGCGATCATGGGGCCGAGCGGCGCGGGTAAGTCCACCCTCCTGGACGCACTCGCCGGATTCGTACCGCTGTCCGACGGCGCGATCCAGATCGCCGGACGTCTCGTCGCCCGCGCCGATGTGGCGCGGCCCCGGCACGGCATCCATCTCGCACCGGCCGCACGCGGGGTCGCGCTGCTCTCGCAGGACCCCCGACTGTTCCCGCATCTGAGTGCCCGGGAGAACATCGCGTTCGGGCCGCGGGCCCGGGGTTTGTCGCGAGAAACCGCCCGGCAGGTCGCCGACGAGTGGCTGGATCGCGTCGGTCTCCCGGATGCCGGGCACCGGCATCCGCACGAACTCTCCGGTGGTCAGCAGCAACGGGTCGCGCTGGCCCGCGCCCTTGCGGCGGACCCGGCACTCGTGCTGCTGGACGAGCCGCTGACCGGTCTCGACCCGCTGACGGCCGAGGAGCTTCGCGCGGTGCTTGCCACGCAGTTGTCGTGCACCGCCATCATCGCGACCCACAGTGTGCGCGACGCCGCGGTGCTGGCGCACCGCCTGGCCCTGATCGAGGAGGGTCGCTTCTCGCAGCAGGGGCTCCTGGATGACATCCTCGACGCCCCCGCGACGCCGTTTGCCGCGGCCCTGTTCCGCGAGACGCCGGTGAGGCGCCGAGACTCACCGCAATAGCAGCGTTTCTCGGCGCCCCACCGGCGTCACGGCGGCGCAGGTCAGTGGACGAGCGCCTCTGCCTTCTCGATCCGCGAGCGTGTGACGCGCTTGCGGAAGACCCAGTACGTCCAGCCCTGGTAGAGCAGGACCAGCGGCAGGAAGATGACCGCTGCCCAGGTCATGATCGTGAGCGTGTACTCGGTGCTCGAGGCGTTCGTGACCGTGAGGCTGTTCTCGGGGAAGGGCTCAGAGCGCATCACGAACGGGAACATCGACATCCACAGCGTCAGCACCGCGAACGCCACCGTGAACACGCCCGTCGTGAATGCCCAGCCCTCGCGATCGCGCGCGTTGAACAGGATGGACAGGATGAGCGCGACGGCCGCGAGGGCTGCGGCCGCGATCACGAGCGGCAGCAAGGGCGCCGCATGGGATGCCGCGAGCAGGATCGTCCAGATGAGGAAAGCCGCGGCGACGACGACGGTGATCAGACCCACCTTGGTCGCGAGCTTGCGGGCGTCATCGTGCACCTGCCCGTCGGTCTTCAGGCCGATGAAGTACAGGCCGTGTACGAACAGCACGAGCACGAGGGTGATCCCACCCAAGAGCGCGTAGGGGTTGAGCAACGTCAGCAGGCTGCCGGTGAACTCGTGGTTCGAGTCCAGTGGGACGCCCTGGACGAGGTTTGCGACCGCAACGCCCCACAGGAGAGCGGGCAGCACCGACCCGATGACGATCATCGTGTCGAAGCCCTTCTTCCACCGCAGGCTTTCTCGCTGGTGGCGGTATTCGAACGAGACACCGCGCAGGATCAGAGCGAGCAGGATCAGCAGCAGCGCGAGGTAGAACCCGCTGAACAGCGAGGCGTACCACTCCGGGTAGGCCGCGAACAGACACGCGCCGGCGACGATGAGCCACGTCTCGTTGAAGTCCCAGACGGGCCCGATCGTGTTGATGATCTGACGCCTGCCGACCTCGTCCTTGCCGAGGAAGGGGAGCGACATCCCGACGCCGAAGTCGAAGCCGTCGAGGACGAAGTAGCCGACGAACAGGACGCCGACGATCCAGAACCAGAGGTATGCGAGATCCATGGTCATCAGCTCCTAGTAGACCGTCGTCGGGGTGTCTTCGAGGGCGGGTGGTTCGGCGCCCGGGCTGTCGGGATCCGGCAGCGGGTCGGGTCCCTTGTGGACGGTCTTGAGGATGAGTCCGAACTCCACGACCGCGAGGGCCGCGTAGATGGCGGTGAACGCGATCAGCGAGATCAGCACCGACCAACCCGGGACGGACGGGGAGACCCCGTCCTCGGTGAGCATGAGGCTGAAGACGATCCAGGGCTGGCGGCCCATCTCGGTGAACACCCAGCCGACGAGGGAGGCCAGCAGAGCCAGCGGTGCGCTCCAGATGGCCACGCTCCACGCCCAGCGGGGGACGTCGCGCTTGGCGCTCTTGCGGGTCAGCCAGAGGCCGACGACGGCGACCAGGGTCGTGAACATGCCCAGGCCCATCATCCAGCGGAACGACCAGTACGTGATCCACAGCACGGGGTTGAAGACACCGTCGACTTGGGCGGCGAGCTCAGGCCACTGCTCGGCGTACTGGGCGTTGAGGTTGTTCACACCTTCCACGCACCCGTCGAAGGTGTGCGTCGAGAGGAAGGAGAGCAGATACGGCACGCGGATCGACCAGATCTCTCCCGTGCCGTCCGGGGTGCCGATCGAGAAGATCGAGAACGAGGCGTTCGCCCCGCACGCGGTATTGAACAGCGCTTCGGCCGCCGCCATCTTCATGGGCTGGGTCTCGACCATGACGAGGGCCAGCTGATCGCCGGCGAAGAAGACGCCGGCGAAGCCGATGATCATGCCCCACAGTCCGAACTTCAGCGCCGGGCGCATCATCTCGATGTTGCGCTTGCGGGCCATATGCCAGGCGGCGGCGGCGATGACCACGCCAGAGGAGAACATGAACGCGGCGAACAGCGTATGGGGGAACGCCGTCAGGGCCACCGGGTTGGTGAGCACCGCGACGAAGTCATTCATCTCGGCACGCGAGCCGTCGTCGGCCATTTGGTAGCCGAGCGGGTTCTGCATGAAGGCGTTGGCGGCGATGATGATGTAGGCCGAGAGCATGGCGCCGATCGAGGCGATCCAGATGGATGCCAGGTGCAGGCCTTTCGGGAGCTTGTCCCAGCCGAAGATCCACAGCCCGATGAAGGTCGCTTCGAAGAAGAAGGCCATGAGTCCTTCGAAGGCGAGCGGTGCCCCGAAGACGTCTCCGACGAACCGGCTGTAGGCCGACCAGTTCATGCCGAACTGGAACTCCTGCACGATGCCGGTGACGACCCCCATCGCGAAGTTGATCAGGAAGATCTTGCCGAAGAAGCGGGTCAGGTGCAGCCACTTCACATCGCCCGTGCGGTACCAGACGGTCTGGAAGATCGCGACCGTAACCGACAATCCCAGGGTCAGCGGTACGAAGAGGAAGTGGTACAGCGTCGTGAGTCCGAACTGCCAGCGCGCGAGCACAAGCGGATCAAGAAACTCCATGGTTGATACCCCCAGGTCGGTGGTGTGGTCCTTCAGTCACGCTACCGCGCCAGGGTTCAGCAAGGGTGAAAGTGGATGCCGTGAATAATCCGCGCACGACGCTCACGCTTCCGCGCGCAGGGCGAGGTTGACGACGCACTGCTCGGGGATGGCCCCGTCTGCCATGCACGCGACCCGCAGCGGGCCGCCGGCTTGGGCGAGCACGCCCTCCATGAGGCCGAGGTGGACGGCGCACAGCGTCGCGCGGTTGGTCGCGCTCGAGGATGCGTGCGGGCACGGGGAGAGATCGACGGTCAGGGTCGTCTCGTCGACGACCGGCTCGAAGCCGGCGTCGCCCAGATCATCCACGAGTGCATCCAGCTGGTGCAGCACCTCTGAGGGGAGATCCTCCGCATCGGTCCAGGGCATCACGCGGCGCATCAGATCCCCGCGGCGCGCGGCCTGTTCGGCCTTGCGGCGGGCGATCGAGCTCGTCGATCCCGCTGCTCCCGTCGCGGCGGAATAGAGCATCCGGGGGCGGCCGCGGGTCGTGCGGTGTTCGGTTTCGGTGACGACATAGCCGCCGTCGACCAGTCGCTGCAGGTGCTCGCGCACCGTGTTGGGGTGCAGACCCGTGGAATCGCACAGCTCGCCGACCGTGCGCGCGGGACGCTCTTGCAGAAGGTGCAGCAGCCGGACGCGCGAATAGCTGGAGATCGCGCTGTATGTGATGCGGGACATACCTGGATTATCGATCGACGCCGCGTCGTTCCGACCGGGAATAAGGTCCCATGGCGCCGTCGTGGTCTGCGGTGACGCAATGATTTGCCACAATGTATCCATGGCCCGATCGAGAAGAGTGCGACTGCTGCGCAGCACCGCCGCCGCCTCGATCGCCACGTTCGTCGCCCTCCTCTCGCACGTCGGCGCGGGCGGCGAGATGCCGCACGTGCTGGGTGTCGCCGTCCCCTGGGTACTCTCGCTCGCGGTGTGCACTGTGCTCGCGGGGCGGGCACTCTCGCTGTTGCGGCTCACCATGGCGGTCGGAATCAGCCAGTTCCTCTTCCATGCCCTGTTCGTGCTGGGGGCGACCGGTTCGGCCGCCGCGACGGCTACCGGACACGTCCACGGCATCGGCGCGCTGGATCTGTCGGATGTGACCGCGGTCGGCGGAGCTTCCGTGATGTCGCTGTCGCACGTGATCGCCGCGGCCGTCACCGTTGCCGTCCTCTACCGGGGCGAGCGCCTCGTCGCCCGGCTCGGAGAGCTGGCCCGTGGCGCCGCACGGTGGGTGCGTCGCCACTACGTCGCGGCCGGTGGGGGATGGTCCCTGGAGCCGCGCCTCGAGGTGCCGCTCGTGCCCTCGACGGCCGCACCACTTCTCTCGCGCATCTTTGCCAACGTCGTCCGGCGTCGTGGCCCGCCCGCGCCTTTCGTGGTCTGACTCTTCCTGCCGCAGTGCACGCATGCCCCGCCCGGGGTCTGCGCGCGGCTTTGGTGTTGTTCCCCGAGAGGTTTTCGCATGTCCCGTTTTCGTACCCGTGCGGCGGCCGTGGTGGTCGCCGTTCTCGCGATGGTCGCTGTGGCGACTCCTGCGTTCGCGCACGACGAGCTCGTCGCGAGTTCTCCCGCGTCCGGCGAGGTGTTGGACGTCGCGCCCGAGCAGATCGAGTTGACGTTCTCCGCCGACATCATGGAGCTCGGCGCGGCGGTCATCGTCGCGGATGCCGATGAGAACGACTGGGTGGGCGCGGACCCCGCCATCGACCTGCAGACGCTCACGGTTCCTCTCGTCGAGGGGATGCCGGACGGCTCATACGAGGTGCGATGGCGCGTGGTTTCGGCGGACGGACACCCGATCTCGGGCGTGATTCCCTTCACCGTGGGTGAGGCGACCGCTGCGACGGATGCCGCGACGACGGACGGGCACACCGAGGAAGATACGACCACCACCGATGACGAGTCCTCTGCGGCCGTCATGATCATCGTGATCGGCGGGGTCATCGCCCTCGCCGCGATCGCGCTGGTCCTCTTCTTCCTCTTGCGGGGCCGCGCGCAGCGCACCCGCACGGACGCCGATGACGCGTCCGATGAATCCTGAAAGGCACCACATGTCCACCCTTCGCACCACTTCGCGCGTCGGCATCCTGCTCGCGGCCGCAGCGCTCGCTCTGTCCGGCTGCACCGCCGCCGACGCATCCGCGCAGTCTGAAGCTGACGCCGTCGTCGTGACCGACGCCTGGGTCAAGGCCGTCGAGGACGGCATGACCGCCGCCTTCGGCGAGGTCGAGAACACCGGTACCACCGACGTCACGATCGTCTCGGCCGAGACGGATGCGTCGCCCATGATTGAGTTGCATGAGACCGTCGACGACGGCACCGGCACCATGACCATGCAGGAGAAGGACGGTGGCTTCGTGATCGCCGCCGGGGATACCCTGACGCTCGAGCCGGGCGGAAACCACATCATGTTCATGGGCGTCGCCGCGCCGATCGTCGCCGGAGATGAGGTCACCATCACCCTCGTCTTCTCCGACGGCTCGACCCTGGAGGTCACCGCCCCCGCCAAGGACTACTCGGGCGCGAACGAGGAGTACGTCGGTGACGACATGGACCACGACAGCATGGATATGGACGGCTGATCGAGGACCATGGTTGACGAGCGAGAGACACGCTCCGACACCGCCGCATCGACGCGGCGGCAGTTCCTCGTGGGAGGGGCTGCCGCCGGCGTCGGCGCCGCGGTGGGTGCGGCCGTCGCGCTGGGGGTGAACCACGCCGCAACGGCGAGTACCGCGCCCGGTTCGGGGGCTGCCCCGATGAACGGGGCGCAGGTCGTCCCGTTCTATGGCGAACACCAGGCCGGCATCGACACGTCGGCGCAGGCGCACAGCACCCTGGTAGCGCTCGATCTGTTGCCCGAAGTGACGCGGGACGGCCTGCGGCGCCTGATGCGCATCCTCACCGATGACGCCGCGCGCCTGACCCAGGGCACGCCGGCCCTCGCGGACTCCGAGCCTGAGATGGCCACGGCCCCCGCGCGGCTGACGGTGACCTTCGCCTTCGGACCGGAGTTCGTCGCCCGGTCAGGAGCGACCGCGCCGGCGTGGCTGCGGCCGCTCCCGGCGTTCTCGATCGATCAGTTGCAGGATGCCTACAACGACGGAGATCTGCTGATCCAGGTGGCCTCCGATGACCCCGTGACCGTCGCGCACACGGTACGGATGCTGCTCAAGGATTCCCGGTCGTTCGCCACGGTGCGCTGGCAACAGCAGGGATTCCGTGCGGCCTACGGGTCGTACCGACCCGGCACGACGATGCGAAACCTCTTCGGGCAGGTGGACGGCACCTCCAACCCGCAACCAGGCACCGAGAACTTCGACGCGGTCGTCTGGAGCGATCGGGGATGGCTGGCGGGGGGCACGAGTCTCGTCGTCCGCAGAATCCGGATGACCATGGACACCTGGGACGAACTCGATCGCAGCGGCCGTGAGCAGGCTGTCGGGCGCACGATGTCCAACGGTGCGCCGCTGACCGGTACCGAGGAGTTCGACGAACCGGACTTCGACGCGAAGACCGCGATCGGTTTTCCCGTGATCCCGGAGTTCTCGCACATGCATCGCGCCCGCGGCGATGACCCACGGTATCCGACCGAGCAGATCTTCCGGCGCGGCTACAACTACGACCTGCCGCCCTCGGGCGCGGAGGTGTCGGACTCGGGATTGATCTTCGTGTCCTACCAGGCCGACGTCGACCGGCAGTATGTGCCGATCCAGCAGCGACTGGCGGATCTGGATCTTCTCAACCAGTGGACGATCCCGATCGGTTCGGCCGTGTTCGCGGTTCCTCCCGGATGTGCCGAGGGCGGGTATATCGGCGAGTCGATCCTGGCGTGATGAAGAGATCCCCGCGCGCCACTACAGTGAGCGCGTGGGGATCTCTCGCGTCACTGAACTGCTGATTCCGACATCGCAACGACTGAGCGCCCAGGAGCTCCACGACTCCCTCGACCTCGGCGCGGGCGATGTCGGCCGCAAGCGATCGGCGTTCCTGATCATGCTGGTGCTCTCCGGTGTGATCGCCATCACCGGCGTGCTCGCGGACTCGACCGCGACCGTGATCGGCGCCATGATCATCGCACCCCTGGCGACGCCGATTCTCGGCATCGGTCTCGGAATCGTCGTCGGTCAGCTGCGCCTGGTGCTCACCTCGCTCGCATGGGTGATGATCGGGCTCGCGATCGTCGTCTTCATCGGAGCGATCTCGGCGCGCTTCGTCGCCGACCCGACGACCCTCGCCGTGAACTCGCAGGTCACCGGCCGCACCTCGCCCGGACTGCTCGACCTGGCCGCCGCGCTGGCAACGGGGACGGCAGGCGCGTTCGCGATCGCGCGTCGCGACCTGAGTGCGGTGCTGCCCGGCGTGGCGATCGCGATCTCCCTCGTGCCGCCGCTCGCCGTCGTCGGGGTGTGCGCGGGTGTCGGCGCGTGGGACTCGGCGCTCGGTGCACTGTGGCTGTTTCTCTCGAACGTCGTCGCCCTCATCATCGCCAGCAGCATCGTCCTGACGATTGCGGGCTACGCGAAGGATCCCGCGTCGCTGCCGACCGCGAAGCGCCGCCGTGCCTACACGGTCGTCGGCGTTGCGGCGGCGGTCGTGATCATCCCCCTCGCACTGAACACAGCGGTGTCCGTCGCGATCGCTTCGTGGGGGCTCACCATCCGTGACACGACCCAGACCTGGATCGGGGACGGGACCGACGTCCGGATGACGGGGCTGAGCTGGGTCGGTGTGAACGCGACCGTCGATCTCGTCTCGGATGACGGGCAGATTCCGTCCACGGATGAGCTGACGGACGCACTGGAGACGCTGCCCGAGTTCGTTTCGGTCGATCTGCGCGTGCAGAACGAAGCGCTCTACCCGGTCCGCTGATCGGGTCGTCGGAGGTGAGTCGCTAGAGCCTGATCGGGAAGGTCGCGAGGAGTGCGATCCCGACGACCGCGACGACGACCGCACCGCCCAGCATCACCTTTCGCGCCCACGGGGCGAGTTCGCGCTGCGACATCGCCGTGAGGAACAGGACGAGGGCGAACATCACCGTCAGCAGCGAGTAGTTGTCGCCTCGTTGATTGTTGGCCAGGGCCTCCTGGTACTTCTCATCCGCCGTGGCGCTGAGGGTCTGCGCCTCCACCGTTCCCGGGGGCACGTACTCGTCCATCGAGAAGGGACCCTCCTCGACACGGTCACCCGCCTCCCAGGCGTCGAACGCGATCGCGAATTCCGTCGAGAACCGCGCCTCGATGTAGTCGGCAAGGTCGGTATCGCCGCGATAGGTCGCGCCGATCCACTCCGCCCACACGCTCAGGTCGAACTGCCGGGCCGTGCGCGCTTCGCCCTCGGCGCTGGCCGCCTGAATCCGGGCGCTGGATGCCTGACTGAACGCGATCGACATCTCACCGCCCCACTTGGAGGCCTCGAATCCGCACCACGCGGTCAGCACAGCGGTGACCGAGAGGACGAAGACCGCGACGATGTCCAGCCAATCGCGGCGTTTCGGCACCGCAGGGGTCTCACCACTCACGTCGTCATCCTAGGGTCCCTAGACTGCGAGTGAACGTGCTCGGCGCGCACCGACGTGTCGGCAGTGGACGCACCGCGAACAGGGGACTCACACATGCAGCTGGGAATGGTCGGACTCGGACGGATGGGCGCCAACATCGTGCGCCGTCTTATGAAGGACGGACACGAGTGCGTCGTGTTCGACGTCAACGCTGATGCGGTCACCGCTCTTGCAGCCGAGGGCGCCACCGGCGCGACCTCGTTCGCCGACATGGCGGCCAAGATGCAGGCGCCGCGCGCGATCTGGCTCATGATCCCCGCGGGGCTGACCGGAACCGTCGTCGACGAGGTGGCCGAGGTTCTTGAGCCGGGCGACATCATCATCGACGGTGGCAATTCGAACTACAAGGACGATGTTCGTCGTGCCGCCAAGCTCAAGGACAAAGGCATCCACTACGTCGACGCCGGCACTAGTGGCGGCGTGTTCGGGCTCGAGCGCGGGTACTGCCTCATGGTCGGTGGGCCCGATGAGGCATTCGATTACATCGAGCCGGTGCTCAAGACCATCGCGCCGGGCAAGGGCGACGTCGAACGTACCCCGGGTCGCGACGGGGAATACGCGCCGGAAGAGCTCGGCTACCTGCACTGCGGGCCCTCGGGCGCGGGCCACTTCGTGAAGATGGTCCACAACGGCATCGAATACGGCATCATGGCCGCGCTCGCCGAGGGGCTGAACATCCTGGAGAATGCGGACGCCGGTGTGCGCGAGGCGTCGCACTCCGCGGAGGTCGCACCGCTCGAAGAGCCGGAGTTCTACCAGTTCACGATCGACACCGCGAAAGTGTCGGAGCTGTGGCGTCGCGGGTCGGTCATCTCGTCGTGGCTGCTGGATCTGACCGCTGCGGCCCTCGAGGCGAATCCCACGCTGGGGGGCCTCGCCGGGCGGGTCTCCGACTCCGGCGAAGGTCGTTGGACGGTGAAGGCCGCGGTGGACGTGGGGGTTCCGGCGCCAGTGCTGGCCTCCGCGCTGTTCGAGCGCTTCGCCTCGCGTGATGAGGATCACTACGCAAACCAGCTGCTCTCGGCGATGCGTCTGCAGTTCGGTGGTCACCAGGAGTTGCCGACGGGCGACAAGCTCGAAGCAGGCGCCCGCAAGGCGGAGTAGGCAGGAGCGAATCCCATGGCCAGCAGTCGACCACTTGGTGTCACGATCGTCGCACTCATCGCGATCTTCACCGCAGCGGTGCAGATCACGAGCGGTCTGTTCGTGCTCTTCGGGGGAGGCGGGATCGTGTACGGTCTCGTCTCGCTCGTCCTGGGCATCGTCACGCTTCTGGTGGCTCTCGGGCTGTTTGACGGGAGCAACCTTGCGCGCATCCTGACGACGATCGTGTTCCTGCTCAACATCGTCGAGTCCCTCTACGGCGCCTTTTCGTCGACGGAGAGTTTCTGGACCGGTGTCTTCGGCGCGCTGCTTCCCGTGATCGGTCTCATCCTGCTCTACACCGCTCGCGCGAACCGCTACTTCGCGGATTAGGCGTCCGGCGTCGCGAGCGCGGGCAGACTCACCTCGAAGGTCGTGCCCTCGCCGGGTACGGATGTGACGCCGATCGATCCGCCGTGGGCCTGCACGAGCGCCTGCACGATCGAGAGCCCCAGTCCCGAGCCGGCGCCGGAGCGTGCGGGGTCTGCCCGCCAGAACCGCTCGAACAGGTGCGGGAGATGGGTGGCGGGGATGCCGTGTCCCGTGTCGCTGACGCGCAGCACGCGGCGGCCCGCGACGCTCGTGACGGTGACGGTGATCGTCGCCTCGTCGGGGGTGTGTTGCAGGGCGTTTCCGACGAGGTTGCGCACCACCTGGGCAAGCCGCGGCTCGTCTCCGAGAACCCACGCTTCGCCGTTGACGTGCACCGTGATCTGTCGTTGCGGATGCAGGACACGGGCGTCGGCGACGGTGTCGAGGGCGATCCGTGACAGATCCACTCGCGCGCTTTCCAGAGGACGCCCCGCATCCGTTCGAGCCAGCAGCGCCAACTCGTCCGTCATGGTGCGCATCCGTTCCAGCTGCGTGGAGACGCGTCCGAGCGCTTCCTCCAGACGCGCGGGATCGGTCAGCCCACCGCGTTGGTACAGCTCTATCCAGCCGGTCGCAGAGGTCAGTGGCGTGCGCAACTCATGGGACGCGTCGGCCACGAACGCGCGCACGCGGTTCTCGGCATCCTCTTGCACATCGAAGGCGACGTTGATGGTCCGGGCCATCCGCGCGATTTCGGGATCTCCGGTGTCATCGACCGGAAGGCGCAGTGTGCGATCGCCGTCGGCGATCCGCTCCGCGCGTGCGGCGATCGTCGTCAATGGCCGCAGACCCCTGCCCACCACGATCATCGCTGCGATGATCAGGATGGTCGTGGTCACCAGCGCCGTCACCGAGAGCGCGGTGATGACGAGGATCCCGATCGCCTCGCGGTCGGCGGTGCGCACGACCAGCACGGCATCGGTGACAGCGACGCGGTCTGTGCCCGTGTCGAACGTCAGGTCGAGGGACGAAGTGTCGACCATCTGCGTGAGGTAGCGGCCTTCGACATCTGTCATCGTCTCGGACGCCGTGGCCAGGATCACCTCGACGTCTTCGACGGGCAGGCCGGCCGCGGCGAGGACCTCGGCGTCGTCGAGGAGGATGACTCCGAGTGAGCTGCCGGCGATGTCGGGAAGGCTACCGGGCTGGATGCTCGCACCCCCGGTCGCCTCGAGGCTGGTCGTCACCCTCGAGACCACGGTCTCGAGCTGAGATCTGTCGCGTTCGGCCAGCACCGGGAAAATCGCGAGCGCTGCGATCACCGCTCCTCCCAGGATCACCGCGATCATCACCGCGGCAAGTGTGACGGTCAGTCGCGAGCGGATCGACCGCACGTCAGTCGCCGGTATCCGTGCGCACGATGTACCCGAAGCCGCGGACCGTGTGAATGAGGGCAGGTCCGTCGCCTTCCACCTTGCGACGCAGGCTCGAGATGAACCTCTCCACGATGTTCGCCTCGCCGCCGAAGTCGTAGAGCCAGATCTCCTGCAGAATCTGGCTCTTGGACAGCACCCGATCCGCGTTCTCCAGCAGCAGCGCCAACAGGCGGAACTCCGTGGGCGACAGGTCGATCCGTCGTCCAGCGCGCTCGACGAGGTGGCGGTTTTCGTCGAGCCTGACGTCGGCGACCTCGAGGATGCCGTCGTCGACCGGCGCCGCGCTGGGCTCGCGGCGCCGAAGGAGCGTTTCGATGCGGGCGATCACCTCCACCGGACTGAACGGCTTGGTCACGTAGTCGTCCCCGCCCAGCCGGAGCCCCCGCACCCGGTCTTCGACAGCGTCGCGGGCCGAGAGGAAGAGGACCGGGATCTGCGCGTCGCGGCGCCGGATCAGCTGAACCAGCTCGAATCCGTCGATGCCGGGCATCATGACGTCCAGAACCACCAGATCGGGGTCCGCTGAACTCAGCGCGGCGATGGCGTCCGCGGCGCCGACCGCCTGACTGACCTCGTAGCCACTGAACTGCAACGTGGAGCTGAGCATGGCGCGGATCTCCTCGTCGTCATCGACCACGAGCACCCGCGCGTTCATGCGGCCATCCTGCCACGCAGCGCACCCGTGGCAGCGGCCGATGCGCGCGACATTCCGCTGCGCGAGCGCCGCCGACGGATGCCGATGCCCACCATGGCGACGCCGATCACCGTCCAGACGACCAGCGTCACGACGCCACCGACGACGCTCGCACCGGTCGGGTCGCCCGCGATTCCGGCGGCCAGGGTGATGAACGCGTTCGCGGGAAGCATCCCGTTCAGGGCTTCGATGGTCGGAGGCGCCGTCTGGATCGGAACGAGCGCGGATGCGGCGATCTGGGCCGCCGTGACCACCGCGAACACCAGCATCCCGTAGCGGCCGAACAGTGCTTCCAGCCCGCTCAGGAGTGTCGTGAAGGCCGCGGCACCCAACAGTGCGACCCCCGTCAGCGCCACGGCGGAGTCCAGCTCGAACCCGAACGCGCCGATGGCCGCGACCGTCACCAGCGCCTGCACGCCGGCGATGCCCAGTCGGGGGCGAAGGAGCAACACCAGCAGACGGGACGTCGTGGCGGGGGAGTCCAGCGCGGCCCTGTCGTATGGGCGGCGGCCCACCATGAGCGTGGCGAGCGTCCCGAGCCAGAGGACCACCGTCGCGATCAGCGCCGCGATCCACCCCTGCGCGCTGCTGGTGGCATCGGTCACCAGCTCGACGGGGTCCGTGACGACGGCGGCGAGCGCGTCGGCCTGCTGGTCCGTGTAGACCGGGACCTGGGCGGCTCCCTCCTCGAGTCCCTCGGCGAGCTCGCTTGCGCCGTCTGCGAGCTGGCTCTGCCCCTCTGCGAACTGCGCGGTGCCCGCCGCCAGCTGGGCGGCCCCGGTGGACGCCTGTGCGGCGCCGGTCGCGGTCTGTGCGGCGCCGGCCGCGAGTTGCGCTGCTCCGTCGGCGAGGCCGGTGGCCCCGGCCGCGAGCTGGGCGCTCGCATCCGCCGTGCCCTGGGCGCCGGTCGCGACCTGGCTCGCGCCGGCGGCGACCTGTGTCGCGGACCCGGCAAGGGCCGTGGCGCCCTGCGATGCCGCGGTCAGTGTGGCGCAGAACTCCACCGACGAGGATGCCGCGGGACATGACGCGGCAAGACCCGACAGCGTGTCGGCGAGGGTCGTGGCGCCGCCTGCGACGCCCGCGGCACCCGCGCTCGCGGACTGGGCGCCGGTCGCCAGCTGCGCCTGCGCGGTTGCCAGCTGAGTCGCGCCGGTGGCCACGCCCTGGGCGCCGTCCGCGATGCCTTGGGTGCCGCCGGCGACGCCGTTGGTGGCGGTCTCGAGCTGGCTCATCCCGGTCGACAGCTCGGACGCTGCAGCACTCAGCTGGCCTGCGCCCTCGGCCGCCTGCGCGGCGCCGTCCGCAAGGAGGACGGCGCCGTCGGCCGCCGCGGACAACGATGCCGACACCTCGCCCATTCCGGCCGCGGAGGCGGTCACGTAGGCGTTGGTGATGCTGTCTCCCAGTGTCGTAGCCGCTGTCTGCGCGACTACCTGCGCCGCCAGGCCTCCGACCGCCGAAGCGGCCGGATTGGTCTCCAAGGTCAGCTCCGCCGAGACGGGGTCATCGGTTCCCACCGACAGGACCGATGCGGAGAAGTCCGCGGGAATCGTCAGCACGGCGTAGTAGTCACCGCTGTCCAGGCCCTCCTGTGCATCGTCGGCGCTGGTCAAGGTCCAGCCCAGTCCCAGTGTGTCGCCGTCGGGGTGGATGAGCGCACCGGAGAGGGCACGTCCGGCCGCCATCGGCGTGTCACCGGTCACGATCTCGTCGTCGTTCACGATGGCGACAGGGATCGCGGACACCTCGGACTCCCGGTCTGCGATGCTCCAGCCGAGCACCGCGGCAGCGGCGAGGGGGACCAGCAGCGCGGCGGCGAGAAACAGCGAGATGCTGCGCGGACGGGCGGCGTTCATGCGTGGGCTCCGATCGTGGACGGGGAGGGCGAGGTGCCCCGAGGGGTGCGGCGGAATCTGACGACGCTTGCGCCCTCTGCTTGGAGGAGGTCCGCGAGCTGCGGTCGCGATGCTCCCGGTAGGAACACGATGTTTGCGCCGCACACCAGCGCAACGACGGCGGCCACCTCCTGCCGGTCCATGGCATCCAGGTCGCTGACTGCCACGCGCTCGCCGATTCGGCCTTCGCCGCTGGAGAGCAGGCGCACCGCGCGATCCTGACGCTCGCGCCGCATTCGGCGCGACCCTCCGTTCACCGCGATCATCTGCGCGAGGTGGTCGTTGACGCTCCCGCGGGGATCGATGTCATCTGCGTGCGCGATCGCGGTGACCCGACGTACCGCCTCGGCGCGCTCGGGCAGCACCTGCCCCGCGACCGCGAGAGAGCCCGACAGTGCGCGTGTGCGGCCGGACAGGACGTGCGCGAGAAGGACCTCGTCCGTGCCGTCATCGGCGGGAAGTGTCGCGATCTCGCCGACGCGCAGGTCGAAGGTGAGGACGGCGCCGTGCTCGTGCGTGCGAAGGTCACGCGCCGAGATCGCCAGCGCGGGGCCGCCGGCGTCATCCAGTGCCAGCTGCCGGGTGAGGGCTTCGCCCTCGACATCCACGGACGGGAGGATGCGGGCCAACCACCCCGGCATCCACCAGGCGCGCGCGCCGAGCAGGGACATCACCGCCGGTACCAGGGTCATACGCACCAGGAACGCGTCGACGAACACGCCGACGGCCAGTCCGAAGGCGATCGGCTTGATGGTGGCGCTGCCGCCGGGGACGAACGCGGCGAACACCGAGATCATGATGACTGCGGCCGCCGTGACGACGGGAGCCGAGTGTCGGAATCCCGAACGCACCGCATCGTCGGGATCGCCCGAACGGCTGAAGTCCTCGCGCATGCGGCTGACCAGGAACATCTCGTAATCCATGGCCAGGCCGAACAGCACGCCCATCACGAGGATCGGCAGGAAGCTCACGAGCGGCCCGGGGGAGGCCTCTCCCAGCAGCGCCGGGAACCAGCCCCATTGGAAGACCGCGACGATCGCCCCGAACGCCGCACCCACCGAGAGGAGAAATCCGAGGGTCGCCTTGATCGGCACCCAGATCGAGCGGAACACGATCATCAGCAGGATCAGGGACAGCCCGACCACGGTGAGGGTGAACGGCAGGAGTGCGGCGGACAGCTTCTCGGACGTGTCGATGTTGATGGCGGTGGTTCCGGTCACGCGGATGTCGCTCACGCCGTACTCTTCCTCGAGCTCGGAGGAGCGGTCACGGATGTCGTGGACGAGGTCCTTGGTCACCTGGTCGTTCTGACCGCCTTCGGGGATCACACGGAGCAGGCCGGTGTCACCTGACTCGTTGGGGGTGGCGACGGCGACGGCGGCGACCCCGGGGATCTCCTCGAACGCGGCCGACAGATCATCCAGCGTCTGAACGGGCTGGCTCGACTCGAGGATGTCGACCGTGATCAACAGCGGAGCGTTCCACCCGGGGCCGAATGCGTCGGCGACGGCGTCGAAGTTGTCGCGTTGGTCGGTTCCGACCGGCTTGGTGCTGGCATCTGGGAGGGCCAGAGACATCTGGGCCGCGGGGATCGCGAGCGCGCCGACGCCGACGACCACCAGGACGATCGTCAGGGCTGGGACCCGCGTGACGACGCGGATCCATCGATCGGTCAGCCTTGTCGTGTGCCGCGCAGGTTTCGCCGCCGCCCGGGCAGCGCGTCGCGCCGCTCGACGGGACCCTGCGCGTGGGCCCGGACGCAGGCGCTCGCCGAACAGGAGCGCGACGGCGGGCAGCACCGTGAGGGCGACGAGAACGGCCATCGCGACCGCCAGCGAGCCGCCGACGGCCATGACCGTGAGAACCGGGATACCGACGACCGAGAGCCCCAGCAAAGACACGATCACGGTGAGGCCGGCGAACACGACCGCGCCGCCCGCCGTCCCCAGTGAGCGCGCCATCGCCTCGGTGGGGGTGAGGCCGTGGGCGAGCTCCTGCCGATGCCGCGAGAGGATGAACAGCGAGTAGTCGATCGCGACGGCAAGACCCAGCATGACGGCGAACGAGGGTGTCGCTGTCGAGATGGACGTCAGGTTCGAGGCGATCATGAGCGCCCCGCTCGTTCCCGCGACCCCCAGCAGTGCCGCGAAGATCGGCATCCCCGCGGCCAGGAACGATCCGAACGTGACCAACAGCACCATCAGTGCGACCAGGATTCCGATGATCTCGGATGCGTGGCTCATCTCCCCGCCCTGGCCGCCGTAGGCGGCGCCGCCGATGGTGCTCGCGACTCCCGCAGTGTCGATCACGGCGGCGTCGTGGACGGCGGCGAGCACGTCTTCGCTGGGCTTCTCGTCATCGAATTGCACCGTCGCCAGAGCCGCGTCGCCGTCGTCGTTGAGTTGCATCCGGTCGATGTCGCTGACGCCGGCGACCCCGTCCACCGCCTCGATGTCGGCGATGGTCTCGCTCAGGATCGCCGCTGTGTCGGCGTCCTGGATCGAGCCCGACGTCGTCTGGAAGAGCAGCTGCGCACTCGCGCCCGAGGCCGAAGTGCCGAATCGCTCGGTCAGCACCTCTTGGCCGACCTGGGACTCGGTGCCGGGCACAGAGAAGTCGTCCTCATACGACGCGCCCAGCAGACTGCCGCCGCCGATGAGGGCGAGGACGATCAGCAGCCACGCCACCAGCACGAAGATGCGGTGGCGGGCGATCAGACGACCGAGCCGGTGCAGGAACAGAGACATGCGGACCTCGACAGATGTGGGGGATGGGCAGGGACAGTCGATCGTCCGCACCTGACGGGTCCGCATCCACGAACCTGACGATTGCCTGACGGGTCAGGTCCGCTAGCCTGGCGGCACACGCGCCCGGGAGGCATCCATGACGTTGACCTCGTTCCCCGAGATCGGCATCGCGCTCGCGGTGCTGTCGGCTGCGCTGCTCACGTTCGGCAACTTCTTCCAATCGCGGGGAGTCGCGCGGGTCCGCAGCGCGCGCGGCGGACTGGGAGCGGCCGGGTTCTGGAGTCTCGTCCGAAACCCGGTGTGGCTGATCGGGAGCGTGCTGTTCGGGCTCGCGATCCTCGCCCAGCTCGGTGCCCTCGCGTTCGCGCCGCTGATCGTCGTGCAGCCGGTCGGGGTCGTCGCGCTCGTCTTCGCGTCCGCGCTCTCGGCGGCGGTGATGCGGCGCGCTCCGAGTCTGCAGGAGATCATCGCCGTGGTGGTGGCGGTGTCGAGCCTCGGCATCTTCGTGTGGGTCGCCGCCGACGTCAGCGTGCAGACGACGATCGTCGATGAGCAGCTGATCGCCATCCTCATCGTGCTGCTGTTCGTCCTCGCCGTCACCTTCGGCGGGCTCGCGCTCTGGCGGCGCCGCGCGATCGCACCGGTGATCTACGTGCTCTTGGCGGGGTTGTTCTCCGGCTTCGTCGCGACCCTCGGCAAGACCGTCATCCTGCGCGTGCAGACGGCCTTCGCCACGGATGACCTCGGGATCGACGACACCAATCTGCTGACGATCGCGTGTCTCGTCGGGATCGGTGTCGCCGGAGCGCTCTCGATCTATTTCGTGCAGACGGCCCACACGGTCAACTCGCCGGAGACGGTCGTGGGTGGCCTGACGATCGTCGATCCCTGCGTCGCGGTGGTGCTCGGTATCACGATCCTGGGGGAGGCCGCCGGTGCACCGCTGTGGAGCATCGGCGTCTTCGTCGTCACCGGCGCCGCGGCCATCTGGGGCGTGTGGCGCCTCGCGAATCTCAGCCCGGCCCCCGAGAAGCTCTGAGTGTAGTTTCGCGGGAGCTCCCACCTCGCGGAGGTAGGAGATGTCGCGAGAACAGGACGACACGCCGGCCGAGCGTCCTGTTCTCGCGATTTTTCCTACGCTCGCGAGGAGCTTTCGTGGGTGCAGGAGTGCTGGGGGTGAGGGGCGGATGCGGCGGCATCCACCCCTCACCCCCAGTAGTCAGGACTTGTCGCGCCCGTAGGCGGCCAGCACCGCGAGGATGATGACGCCGTAGATGAGGTTCTGCATCGTGGCCCCGAGGTTGAAGACCGCGACCAGTGTCGATACCTGGCCCAGCACCAGCGCGCCGACGAAGGTGCCCGTCACCGATCCGCGGCCGCCGAACATCGAGGCGCCGCCGACGATCACGGCCGCGACCGAGCCCAGCAAATAGGTGTTGCCCATCGTCGTCTCGGCCTGCGAGAAGTAGCCGACGATGACGATGCCCGCGAACGCCGCCAGGAGCCCTGATGCGGCGTAGCCGGTGATCCGGATCCGCGCGACGGGCTGTCCGGCCAGACGTGCGGCATCCTCGCGTGCGCCCACCAGGAACAGTGAGCGTCCCCACCCGCTGTAGCTGAGGATCAGTTGGAGAACGACCATCAGGATGAGTGCTGTCGGGAGTACCGCGGCGAACGAGATGCCGAAGACCTCTATGCGCGCCGACGTGAATGCCGTCACCAGGTCGGGGACGGCGGTGAGCTCCGACAGCGGGAAGCTCAGCAGCAGCAGCCCGAAGAGGAGCCCGTTGATGGCGATCGTCGTCACAATCGGCGTCAACCCGATCTTGGCGATGATGAACCCATTCACGAGGCCGATCACGATGCCGCTGAACAGTGCCATCACCAGTCCCACTGCGGGCCCGAACGTGGCAGTCCATGTGAGGAAGCCGAGTGCCGAGAAGGCGATGGTGTTCGGGACCGACAGGTCGATGCCGCCCTGGATGACGGCGATCGTCTGACCGTACGAGGCGATTGCGAGGATCGCGGCGAAGGTCGCCGTGCTGATCAGTCCCGGGAGGGTGAACAGCGACGGGCGCAGGATGCCGCCGACGATGAACAGCAGGAGGAAGATCAGGATCCCCCAGCCGGCACGCGGCATCCGCGAGACGATGCGAGCCGCGAGACTGCGGTCATCGGTCGGTGCGTCCATGGGGGGCACCGACGTTGTCATTGTGTCACTCATCGTCCTTCCTCCTCAGGCTCGTTGCCCGGGTGATGACCTGGAACAAGCGCGGGATGACGACCACCGCGAGGATGATCAGCGCGCTGATGACGTACTGCCAGTACGAGTTGATGCCCGCGAAGAACAGCAGGTTCCCGACCATTCCCAGGACCGCCGCCGCCAGGATCGTGCCGATGATGCTGCCGCGGCCGCCCGCGAACGAGGCCCCCGAGAGTGCGACTACCGCGATCGAACTCAGCAGATAGGAATCGCCGCTGCGCGGATCTCCCGTCAATGTCGAACCTGCGAGCAGGATGGCGCCCAGCGACACGATCGCGCCCGACACCATGAAGGTGACGAGGATCGTCAACCGGGGCTTGAGGCCCGCGGACTGCAGCGAGACGCGGTTCGATCCGACGCCGTAGACCTGACGGCCGAACGAGGTGCGCTGCAAGAAGAACCACAGACCGACGGCGATGAGGGTCAACCACACGAGGGAGATCGGGACGAACGGCAGAAGCTCCCCGCTTGTCGCGAGGTAGATGTCCTTGCTGAGAGCACCGCCCGGGCGATCGAGGATCTGCCTGGCCACCGCCGCGTAGATGAACGCCGTCGCCAGTGTGACGGCGATCGCCGGGAGTTTGGCATAAGCGACGAGGACACCGTTGATCCCGCCTGCGACGATGCCCACGACGAGCGCCAGGGCCAGTGCGCCGGGTGCGCTGAGGTTGACGATTTGGGTCGCGAACACGACATTGCACAGGCTCGTGATGGCGCCGATCGAAATGTCGATCCCCCCGATGAGGACAATCAGAAGCTGCCCGATCGCGATCAGGGCGAGAGGTGCGATCAGGTTGGCGGCGGACTGCAGCTGGAAGCGCGTCAGCAGCCCGGGATTCACTGCAAGGTAGACCCCGAAGAAGATGACGAACGCGAGCACGGGGGCGATCGCGCCCTCGTAGCGCAGTCGTCGCACGCCGTGGGACAGAGCGCTGCGCTGCGGAGCCGGCGTGCGGACGGTGGTGGTCGTGGGGCTCATGCGGTTCCCACCGCCGCTCCCACGATCGCGTCGGGTGTGATGTCGTCGCCTTCGAGGATGCGCGCGACGCGCCCCCGGTACAGAACGGCGACCCGATGGCACAGGTGCACCAGTTCCTCCACTTCGGTCGAGAACCAGACGATTGCCACGCCGCTGTCGGCGAGTTCGAGCATCGCCCGGTAGAGCTCTTGCTTGGCGCGGACATCGATGCCGCGCGTGGGGTCGTGCAGCAGCAGGACGGAGCGACCGCGATCCATCCAGCGGCCGAACACGACCTTCTGCTGGTTTCCGCCGGACAGGGCCGAGACGGACTCCTTGGGTCCTCGGGTGCGCACGCTCAGTTCTCCGAGCACCCGGTCGATCCAGCTGCCCTCCCGATAAAGGGCGAATGCTCCGCCCGCCCCGAAGGGACGAAGCCATGGCGCCAGCAGGTTCTCGCCGACGCCCAGCGTCAGCGCGAGGCCCTCGGTCTTGCGGTCTTCGGGAACGAATCCCAGCCCGCGGCGCACCGCCTTGGGCGGGGAGAGGCGCGAGACGGACTGGCCCGCGATCTTCCAGGTGTCGGCGACGGCCGGGGTCGCCCCGAAGAGGCAACGCAGCAGTTCGGCCTGCCCCTGGCCTTGCAGGCCGCCGATGCCGAGAATCTCTCCGCGACGTGCAACGAGGTCAACTCCATCGAGGGCTTCGGCTCGAAGTCCCTGGATCTCGAGTGCGATCGGCGTATCTTCCGTCGGGGCGGCAGGGGGTTCGGGGAAGTGGCGCTTGGCCGTGCGACCGGCCATGAGTGAGACCAGCTCGTCGTCGGTCCATCCGCCACGGACGAATTCGCCGACGGATGTGCCATCGCGCAGCACGGTTCCGCGGTCGGCGATCTGAGAGAGCTCGCTCAGGCGGTGGGAGACGTAGATGATCCCGACGCCCTTCGCGGTCAGCTCGTGGATGCGGTCGAACAGCCACTCAACGCCGGTCGGGCTGAGTGCCGACGAGGCCTCATCGAGGATGAGGAGCGTGGGATCGGCGGCGATCGCGCGCACGATCTCGATCACCTGACGGTCGGCCAGGCGCAGATCGCCCATGACCGCCGACGGATCCAGGTGGGTGACATCGAGCAGTGTGAGCAGCTCTTCCGCATGCTCTCGTGCCTTCTTCTGGGAGAAGATGCCCTTTCCCCGCTTCTCGGGAAGCACGAGGTTCTCGGCGATCGTCCAGTCGGGGACGAGCGCGAGCTCTTGGAAGGCGCACGCGACACCGCGTTCACGCGCCTCCGCGATGGAGCCGACCTGGAAAGGCCGGCCCTCGAGCAGGATGCTGCCGGAGGTTGCCGGAGTCGCCCCCGCGAGGATGCGCGACACCGTGCTCTTCCCGGCGCCGTTCTCGCCGACAAGGGCCAGAACCTCCCCGGGGTTGCAGGCGAAGCTCGCGCTCTCGAGGGCATGGACGGCGCCATACCGCTTGGTCAGTTCGGAGACCACCAAGAGTGGCTCCGTCCGGAGCGCCGCGTCCTGCGCGACGCTCCGGATGGATGGGTTTTCCACGACGTCTCCTCGTGAATCGGAGGCGGATTACTTCTGGTAGTACTCGAGGACTTCGTCCACGGTCAGATCGAGACCGGGGAAGTCGTAGCCGAGCTGGAAGTTGTCCGCCTGACCGGGGAGGCAGAAGTCCTCGGCGTTGTCGTTGGTGATCTCCAGCGGCGGGTAGTACTGCTCCTGGTCGATGTTCTCGCCCTGGAGGAGCATCACGGCCTGCTGCAGGCCCTTGGCGTAGATCGCGGGCTGACCGAAGACCATGTTCCCGACGTAGCCGTCCGGTCCGTATTCGACGAGCGCGCACGCCTCGCCGTTGTAGCCCGAGCCGCCGACGGTGGGAACGAAGGGGATGCCGGCGTCGGCGAACGCGGCTGGGATGCCCTGGCCGCCAGTGAGGAACGAGTAGACGCCGCCGATGTCGGGGTTGGACTGCAGGATCTGCGCCATGTTCTTCTGCGCGTCGGCTTCGTTCCAGCCGTTGGTGCCGCGAGCGACGATGGTCGCGCCGTTGGCGGTAAGAACCTCTTCGACGGCGGGCATCGAGATGTCGTTGAGCGGCACGCCGGCAAGGCCCTCGAGGACGGCGACGTTCTTGTTGTCACCGAGCTGGTTGACCAGCCACTCAGCCCCGATCGTGCCGGCGCTGCCCCAGTCGGTGGACACGATGTAGACGTACGGGTTGTCGTAGGGGCCGCCGTTTGCGATCACCGGGATGCCGGCGGCCTCGGCCTGTGCGATGGCGGCGTCGGCGCCCGTGGCTGAGGCGGGATCGAACAGGATCGCGTCCACGCCCTCGGCGATCAGGTTCTGGATCGCCGAGTTCTGTTGGGCCGCGTCGTTGTCGTTCGTGCGCACGATCTTCAGCTCGACGGTGTCGGCGTAGTCGCGCGCGGCCAGGGCCTGCAGTGACGCGAGCCCCATCTCGCGCCAGGCCTGCCCACCCAGGGGCTGCTGGAAGCCGATGACGAACTTCCCGTCGTCGGAACCACCCCCGGACGTGTCGTCGGCGGGTGCGGAGGAACATCCTCCGAGGAGTGCTGCTGCGACGGTGATGCTCGCCGCGGACGCCGCGGCGAGAGTCCACCGGCGCGTACGTGATGACTGCATTTCTTCTCCCTTGAATGAAATGAAACAGGCGCTCGCTCGCTGGTGAGCGGCCTCATCGCTGCCGTCCTTGGCAGTGATTCGCACTCGTCGTTGTGGTGTGTTGACGGATGCTGCGAGGGACACTACCGTAACTTTGACAGCGCTGCCAGTAGCGCTACCAGCAAGCTCTCACCGGCACGCTGGAGTCACTCAGAGCCGCAGAGCTGCGGCGCCCCCGATCGCAATGAAGCGAGGAGAGGAGGCAGATTCGGCATGGAATCTGCAACCGCACGGAAGTTCGCCCCGGACGTCACGGTGCGCGAGTCCGGGTATCGGATCGGCGCGATCGGCGCCGGCATGATCATGGCCGACGTGCACCTCGAGGCCTACCGCCTCGCGGGTTTCCCGGTGGTCGCGATCGCGTCACGCACGCCCGCCAACGCGGCGGCGGTCGCCGAGCGCTACGGGATCCCCACCGTGCATCAGACGCCGCTGGAGCTCATCGAGGACCCCGAGGTCGATATCGTCGACATCGCCTTCCCCCCGGACCAGCAGCCGGCGCTGATCCGCGCCGCCCTTGCGCAGCATCACGTGAAGGGGATCCTCGCCCAGAAGCCGCTCGCTCTCACCCTCGAGGAGGCGATCGCACTGCGCGAGGAGGCGGCCGCGGCCGGCAAGATCCTCTCGGTCAACCAGAACATGCGCTTCGACCAGTCGATCCGGGTGCTCAAGCAGATCATCGACGCGGGCGAGCTCGGCGAGGTGGTCTTCGCAACAATCAACATGCACGCCATCCCGCACTGGCAGGGGTTCCTCGAGGGGTATGACCGGTTGACGCTCGCCAACATGAGCGTGCATCACCTCGACGCCCTTCGCTACCTGTTCGGCGACCCGGAGGAGATCACCACGGTCACCCGGACAGACCCGCGCACGACGTTCGCGCACGAGGACGGCATCGTCGTCTCGACGCTGCGATTCCCCTCGGGAGTGCTGGCGATCTCGACCGAAGACGTCTGGTCCGGCCCCCGGCACGAGGGCTTCGACTCCGACCAGAGCATCACCTGGCGGGTCGAGGGCACGCAGGGCGTCGCCAAGGGCACGATCGGATGGCCCACGGGGGACCCGTCGACCCTGACCTATGCCTCGTCGTTGTCCACGGACGGCAAGTGGGTCACGCCCGAATGGGACACACACTGGTTCCCTCACGCCTTCATCGGCGTCATGGAGCAGCTCCAGTACACCATCGCCACGGGCACCGCGCCCGAACTCACGGTCGCCGACAACGTGCGCACCATCGCCTTGATCGAAGCCGGGTATCTGTCGATTCGCGAGAACCGACCGGTCCGCCTGGATGAGATCCCCGTCTGACCCTGTCCATCCCACCCATCACACCTGCATAGGAGCAGAAAATGATTCAAGTCGGCATCTTCTCGGGGTACTTCCCCTAC
The DNA here is from genome assembly GCF_039531125.1 of Microbacterium sediminicola. NCBI lineage: Bacteria > Bacillati > Actinomycetota > Actinomycetes > Micrococcales > Microbacteriaceae > Microbacterium > Microbacterium sediminicola. The sequence goes on along the minus strand of NZ_BAAAPL010000001.1, from coordinate 1,717,866 downwards.
GACCTCGAGACCACCGCGTCCAAGATCCGTGCGCTCGGCTTCAACACCGTGCAGCTCGACCTGCACTTCTCCGACATGGACCTGACCGCAGGGCAGATCACCGAGGCCAAGGCCAAGCGCGTGCGCGACACCTTCCGTGCCCACGACCTGCCGATCTGCGCGATCTCGGGTTACACGAACATCGTCCACCCGGACCTGGACGAGCGGAAGCGCCGGGTCGACTACCTCAAGGAGATCATCCGCAACGCCCGCAGCTTCGGCACGCCGTATGTGATCTCGGAGTCGGGTACGTTCAACTCCGAGAGCGACTGGGTGCACGACGACAAGAACAAGACGGCCGAGGGCTATGACACCGCGCTCGCCGTGCTCGCCGACCTGAAGCAGACCGCGTACGACCACGGCGCGACGTTCCTGCTGGAGACCTACGTCAACAACGTGATCGGTTCCCTCGAAGAGACCGAGCGCGTGTTCGCCGACCTCCAGGGTCCCGGCATCGAGCTGCTCATGGACCCGACGAACTACTTCGAGACCCACAACATCGACCAGCAGCAGGAAGTGCTCGGGGCGGTCTTCGACAGCCTCGCCGACCGCGTCCGCATCGCCCACGCGAAGGACGTCAAGCGCTCCGGCGACGACAAGACCGAGAAGCACGCCGACATCGGCGACGAGAACGCCCTCGAGTCGCACACGTTCCGCGGCGTCGGCGAGATCGAGCTGCCGGCCGCCGGTCTCGGTGAGCTCGACTACGAGTACTACGTGAAGCGCCTCGCCGAGAAGAGCCCGAACGTGCCGCTGATCATCGAGCATCTCGACGAGAGCGACGTCCCCCGTGCCAAGGCGTTCGTCGACGGCATCCTGACGAAGGTGGGCGTCTAAGGATGTCTGTGAACCCGCCCGCGTCACGCGGATCGGTCGTCGTCACGGGTGCCGGTGGCGCCCTGGGACGTGCAATCTCGTTGCGCCTGGGCGCGGACGGGTTCGCGGTCGGCGTCCTGGGCCGCGAGGGTGAGCTGCTGCGGGAGACCGCAGCCCTCCTCGCGGACCAGGGCGTCGCCCACCGGGTCCTCCCGGTGGACCTGCGCGACGCCGACGCGATCGACGCAGCCCTGACCGAGACCGAGGCGCACCTGGGCCCCCTCGCCGCGCTCATCAACAATGCGGCGATCTATCCGGCGCGTCCCTTCCTGGAGATTCCACAGGAGGAATATGAAGACGTGGTCCGTGTCAATCAGACCGCGTACTTCCTGGCCGCGCAGGGCGCCGCCCGGCGGATGGCGTCGCACGGCGCGGGTGCCATCGTCAACGTCGGCTCGATCACCTTCCACGGCGGTTGGGGCGACCTTGCCAGCTATGTGTCGACCAAGGGTGCGGCCGTCGGCCTCACCCGGGCGCTCGCTCGGGAGCTCGGTCCGATGGGAATCCGCGTGAATGCGGTCTCGCCCGGAGCCTTCCCGACCAAGGCGGAGGAGATCCACGAGAACCCCGAGCAGTACAGCCAGATGGTGATCGGTCGTCAGTCGATCAAGCGCCGCGGCACCGATGCCGAACTGGCGGCGGTCGTGTCTTTTCTCGTCGGGGAGGACTCCGCGTTCGTCACGGGACAGACGATCAACGTCGACGGCGGATGGGTGATGACATGACCTCGGAATCGACAACGGCGTCGACGCCCGTCGCTGATCTGCGGCGCCGAACCGGCGACATGGCTGCCTTCGCCGGCATCCAGGAAGTCGTTCTCTCCAACGGCCGCGAGCATGGTGTGCGGGCTCTCGTCCTGCGCAACCTGTCGGGCCTGGAGGTGGAAGTCCTCATCGATCGGGCGTTCGACCTGGGTGGCGCCCGCTACCGCGGTACGCCTTTCGGGTGGCGCAGCGGCAACGGCTTCCGGCACCCGGGTCTGCACGAGGCGGATGCCGAGGACGGACTGTCCTGGCTGCGCGCCCTCGACGGACTCCTCGTCACGGGCGGGCTCGACCACGCGCTCTTCGGCGGCGAGTACGACGCTACCCACTACAACTACCCGCCCAAGCAGACGGTCCGTCACGGACTGCATGGCCGACTCACCGCGATCCCCGCGCGTCTGATCTCCGTCGACGAGGACTGGGACGGGGGAGCGCTGCGCGTCACGGGCGAAGTGATCCAGGCGACGTCGTTCGGTGAACACCTGCGATTGACGCGCACCGTCGAGATCGATCTGCACGGCACCGAGGTTCGCGTGCACGACGTGGTCGACAATCTGGGCTTCGAGAAGACGCCCCACATGTTCCTCTACCACCTCAACATCGGGTACCCGTACGTCGACGAGGGAGCCCAGCTGGTCGCACCGATCACCTCGCACGTGTGGGCATCGGACTCAACCTCGCAGCAGGGCGTCGCATACGACGTGCTCTCCGCACCGATCGACGGCTTCGTTGAGCAGGTCTGGGAGCACGCGCTCGCCGCGGGACCGGACGGGCAGCATCGGGTGGCCCTGGTCCATCCGGACGGCGAGCGCGGGATCGAGGTGTCGTGGGATTCCCAGGCCCAGCCGTACTTCTTCGAGTGGCAGAACCTGCGCTCCGGTCAGTACGGCGTGGGTCTGGAGCCCTCGAGCAACCATGTCACCGGCGAGGCGGCCGCGCGCGAGGACGGGAGCCTGACCTGGCTCGCGCACGGCGAGAGCCGCACCTACGACCTCACTGTCCGGATCCTCGACGGCGCGACCGACGTGCAGGGCTCCCGCGCCCGCATCCGTGCGATCGGCGACCAACCCGCTTCGGACCTCTCGACGCACGACTGAACGGCACAAGCACCATGACCGACACTTCATCCGCGCCTACGGGCGTACTCAGCGGCATCCGCGTGCTGGACTGCTCGATCGCCATGGCTGGCCCCTTCGCCGCCCAGCGATTGGGAGATCTCGGCGCGGACGTCATCAAGGTCGAGCCCACCTCGGGCGAGTGGCAACGCCACGCCGCGGCGGGCGGCGCGCGAGGCAACCGCATCAACGTCTCGTTCCTCTCCCTCAACCGCAACAAGCGCTCTCTGGCGGTGGATCTCAAGTCCGAGCAGGGCAAGCAGATCCTGCGGGGATTGGTCGCCACAGCCGACGTCTTCCTACAGAACTACCGTCCCGGTGTGGCGGCACGACTCGGAGTCGACTACGAGAGCCTGCGGGCGATCAACCCCTCGATCGTGTACGTCTCGATCTCGGGGTACGGCGAGGACGGCCCATATCGCGACCGACCGGGACAGGACCTGCTGCTGCAGGCGCTCAGCGGTGCCATGCTCTCGGCGGGAGCGGCGGGCTCCCCTCCTCAGGCCGCGGGACAGTACCTCGCCGACGCCGTCACTGCATCGACGGCGTTCGAAGCGGTGCTCGCGGCGCTCTTCCATCGCGAGCGCACCGGTCAGGGACAGCAGGTGACCGTCAACATGCTGGATGTCATCGCGACGCTCCAGATGCAGGAGATCTCGGTCTTCACTATGGGTGGCATCTCGCAGCAGCGCAGCGCCGAGCCCCACGCGCACGTCTACATCCGCGCGCCCTACGGCACCTACGAGACCACCGACGGCTACCTCGCGCTGGCCATGCCGCACCTGCCCACGCTCGGCGAGCTCATCGACGAGCCGTCGTTCGTGGACATGGACGGCGAGGTCGACGGGTGGACGCGCCGCGACGAGATCCACGCCAAAGTCGCGGCGAAGTTGAAGTCCCGCAGCACGCAGGACTGGCTCGACCTGCTCCAGCCCGCCGGCATCTGGGTGGCCCCCGTCTACTCGTACGCCGACCTGGTCGCGGACCCGCAGATCGCGCACAACGGGACGTTCGTCGAGTACGAGCACCCCACTGAGGGACTCGTGAAGACGCCCGGATTTCCCTACCGGTTCTCCGAGACCCCCGCGCGCATCGACCGCGGGGCCCCGCTGGCAGGTCAGCACACCGCCGAGATCCTTGAGGAGCTCGGCGTGACACCCGCGCAGATCGACGAGCTCGTGGCGGGCGGCGTCGTCGCGGCGACGGACGAGTGACGATGCCGATCTCATACCGCGGGCTCACCTGGGACCATCCACGCGGCCGGGACGCGCTGCGGGCGGCTGCGGCGCTTCTCGCGGAGGACGACGTCGAACTCACCTGGGACGTCCAGCCGCTGGAGGGGTTCGAATCCACGCCGCTGGACACCTTGGCCGACACCTACGACCTCATCGTCATGGACCACCCGCACGTCGGCGACGCCGTGGCGCTGGGATGCCTGCGCAGCGTCGAGGAGGTCTTTGGAGAGGGCGCTGTTGCGGATGTCGCGGCGCGGGCGGTCGGACCGTCGTTGGACTCATACCACCTCGATGGACGCACTTGGGCGCTGCCGCTGGATGCCGCCACTCAGGTCTCGGTGATGCGTCCGGACCTCGTCGAGACCGGTCCGCAGACTTGGGACGACGTCCTGGACCTCGCTCGCGGGGGGACGACCGCACTTTCGGTGTCGGGCCCACACGCCTACCTGACGTACGCCTCGGTCTGCGCGAGTCTCGGCGAGCCGCTGGCGATCGGCACGGCTGACAGCGTCGTCTCGGCCTCGGTCGGCGAGCAGGCCTTCGCGATCTTGACCGAGCTCGCGCGGCGCGCGCCCGCCGGGTCGGCCGAGCAGAATCCGATCGCGCTCCTGGAGCGCATGGCGAGCACCGACGAGATCGGCTACATCCCGCTGATCTACGGCTACGTGAACTACGCCGATCGGCGTGCGGCCCACCCCCTCGACTTCCGTGCGAGCCCGACCGGGCCGGGAGATCGAATCGGGTCGACGATCGGCGGGACGGGCCTCGCCGTGACGAGGCGCTGCGAGCCGACCGAGGCGCTGCGTCGTCATATCCTCTGGCTTCTCGGCGATGACGCGCAGCGCACGTTCATCCCCGATCACGCCGGCCAGCCCTCCATGCTCGCGGCGTGGACGGACGAGCGGGTGAACCGCGACTCCGGCGACTTCTATCTGCGCACACTCCCCACCATCTCGGGGGCATGGGTCCGTCCCCGCTTTCCCGGTTTCACCCAGACGCAGAGTGCCCTGTCCGCACTCGTGCGGCAGGTGCTCGACGGGGAGTCGTCCCCGCGCGAGGGCATCTCCCGCATGACCGACCTTCAGAACGCCGCGATCGCACGGGCCGTCGGCGCCCCCTCACCGGAAGGACATCACGCATGATCGCCTCACAGGCCCCCGAGATCCTCGTGGAGCAGGAGGACGCGGTGCTCACGGTGACACTGAACCGCCCCGAGAAGCTCAACGCCGTCACCCCCGCGATGAGCAAGGAGCTCACGAGACTCGCGCACCTCGCCAACGATGACGACACGGTGCGGGTCGTGGTCCTCACAGGCGCGGGCGAGCGCGCGTTCTGCGCCGGCTCCGACATCCGCACACTGGATGACTACGCCACGCCCTGGGAATTCCGGAACCGGGTCGACTACTGCGACGCGCTGCGCGAGGTGCGAAAGCCCATCATCGCGGCGATCAACGGCTACGCCTTCGGGGGAGGGGTCGAGACCGCGATGATCTGCGACATCCGCCTCTGCTCCGACAACGCGAAACTGGCCGCCTCCGAGATCAAGCTCGGCTGGATCGGCGGCGGCGGGATGAGCGCCTTCTTGGCGCACTCTGCGGGAGCGTCCAATGCCGCGCTCATGCTCCTGACAGGAGATCCGATCGACGCCCCGATGGCGCTGCGCTGGGGGCTTGTCACCGAGATGCACACCCCTGATGCGCTGATGCCCAGGGCCCGGGAGATCGCGGCGGCGATCGCGGCGCGTCCACCGATCGCCGCTCAGACTGCCAAAGCCAACCTGCGCGCGGCGTACACGATGCCCTTCGACGAGGCCATGCGCTATGAGCGGGACCTCCAGACGATTTGCTTCGCGACCGCTGATGCCGCCGAGGGGCGTGCGGCGTTCGCCGAGAAGCGCCCCGCCACCTTCGTCGGTCGATGAGAGAGGGATACGAGATGTCCGATGTCACCAGGTGGATGCCGCCGCTCGAGGAGGCGCTCCCCGACGATGCAGACTCTGCCCTCTTGGTCGGTCGCGTTTGGGATCCTTCTGCGCAGGGGCCGACGCCGATCGTCGTGATCGATGGCCGTGCGCGCTCGTTGGCGCGCACGTTCGCGACGGTCTCGGCGCTCACTGAGGAGGCGGAGGTCGTGTCCGCCGCCCGCGCCGGCGCCGGCGAGGACCTCGGCAGCATCGAGGAGATCTACGCGAACACGGCGTTCGACCGCCGCGATCCTGCTCGTCCGAGCCTGCTTGCGCCCCACGATCTGCATGCCGTCAAGGCCGCCGGGGTGACCTTCGCCGTTTCGATGATCGAGCGGGTCATTGAAGAGCGCGCGCGCGGAGACCTCTCCGCGGCAGCGCGTCTGCGCGAGATCATCGCCGACCGCATCGGCACCGACCTGCGCGGAGTGGAGCCCGGATCTGAGCGGGCCGCGGCGCTCAAGGAGCTGCTGATCGCCGAGGGACTGTGGTCGCAGTACCTCGAGGTCGGGATCGGTCCGGATGCGGAGATCTTCACGAAGGCGATGCCGCTGTCCTCTCGCGGCACGGGGGAGCAGATCGGGATCCTCCGCAGCTCCACCTGGAACAACCCCGAACCCGAGGTCGCGCTCGTCGTGACCTCCACGGGCGCCGTCGTCGGCGCCACTCTTGCCAACGACGTGAATCTCCGTGACATCGAGGGGCGCAGTGCACTCCTGCTGCCGCGCGCGAAGGACAACAACGCGTCCTGCGCGACGGGCCCCTTCATCCGCCTCTTCGATGAGGACTTCGGCATCGACGATGTCCGCCAGATGGATGTCTCCGTCGAGGTCGACGGAGTGGACGGCTTCGAACTGCGGGATGCCTCGGACATGCGGCTGATCAGCCGCGATCCGCTGGACCTGGCAGGTCAACTCGTCGGTGATCACCATCAGTACCCGGACGGTGCGGTGCTCATGCTCGGCACGCTTTTTGCGCCGATTCAGGACCGCGAAAGCGAAGGTCACGGTTTCACGCATCACCTCGGCGATGTGGTCACGATCCGCTCGGCGAGACTCGGCGCGCTTGCGAACGTCATCGCGTACAGCGAGGATTGCGAGCCGTGGACATTCGGGGTACGAGCACTCATGGCAAACCTGGCAGCGCGAAGTCTGCTGTGACCGATACCGAGGAGGTGCGCGCCGCCCGGCCGACGCGCCGCGCGACGCAGACGGTGACTCTGGACGAGGTTGCCGCGCTCGCCGGTGTGTCCCCGTCGACGGTGTCGCGCGCCCTTCGTAATGCGGAGCAGGTGTCAGAGGCCGCGTACGAAGCTGTCATGCGGGCCGTCGCTGAGACGAACTACGTCCCCAACCGTGCTGCCAGCCACCTCGCCTCCAATCGCAGCGGCACCGTCGCGGCGATCATGCCGGCGATGTCGTACTCCGTCTTCGCCGACACCGTCCACGGACTAGAAGAGGTCCTCGCCGCCGCGGGAGTCCAGCTGTTCATCGGGGCCACCGGATACGACGCGGTCCGTGAGGAGCAGACGATCCGCGCGTTCCTCGGCCGGCGCCCGGACGGCATTGTGATGGTGGGTGCCACACACACCGCGGCGGCGCGCGAGATGCTCCTCCGCGCGCGTATTCCCGTCGTCGAGACCTGGGACTGGACCGCGGATCCGATCGATTCTCTCGTCGGCTTCTCGAACGGTGCGGCCTTCACGGCGATGGCCGAGTTCGTCGTCTCGGCCGGCTACCGGCATCCGACCTTCGCCGGCTGGCTCACCGGTGCGGACTCGCGCGCCCATGAGCGTCGTGACGGTTTCACCGACGCGCTGCGGCGGCTCCTCCCGGACGAGCCGATCCGCGTGCTCGACACCGGCGCTCGCGGCATCAGCGCCGACGCCGGCGGATGGCTGCTTGATGAGGCCCTCGCGCGGTTCCCCGAGACAGATGTCCTCGTCTGCGCCAGCGACGTCTTCGCCACCGGTGCGTTGCTGCGTGCGCAGGCCCGCGGACTCACTGTGCCCGCCGACATCGCCGTCACCGGGTTCGGCGACTTCGAGCTGAGTGGTCTGCTCCACCCCGCCCTGACGACGATCCAGACCCCCAACGACAGCATCGGGCGACGAGCGGGCGAGATCATCCTGGAGCGCATCGCGGCCCCTGACTCCGACTCAGTCCGCGCTGATCTCGGATTCACCCTCGTGCCACGCGAGAGCGCGTGACCACACCCATCGTTTCGAAGGAGAAACGCGATGCCTCTTACATTGACCACGACCGACCCGCGCACGGGCGTCTCGACCGACACGGGCATCGAACCGACGCCTGATGAGGTCGTCGACGGAATCGTCGAACGCGCCGTGGGCGCGATGGAGGTCATGGAGGGGCGCGATCGGGCCGCGCGCGCCGAGATGCTCCGTGCCATCGCGGACGCCCTCGAGTCCCGACGAGACCTCCTCATCCCCATCGCGCAGGCCGAGACCGGGCTGACCGAGCAACGGCTCAACGGAGAGCTGACCCGGTCCGCTTTCCAGTTTCGGCTGTTCGCCGACGCCGTGGAGGAGGGGAGCTTCCTCGAGATCATGATCGATCACTCGGGCCCCACGCCGATGGGACCGCAGCCCGATATGCGCCGAATGCTGGTCCCGATCGGTCCCGTGGGCGTCTTCGGCTCGAGCAACTTCCCCTTCGCGTTCTCGGTTCCCGGCGGTGACACCGCCTCGGCGCTGGCCGCCGGCAACCCTGTCATCGTCAAGGCCCACAGTGCGCATCCGCTCACGTCCCGCGCCTCGTTCGACGCCATCCGTGCCGGGCTCGAGGAGGCGGGCGCACCTGCGGAGGCCGTCGGCATCGTCTACGGGCAGGCCGCCGGCTCGCGCCTCGTCGCTCACCCCGCGCTGACAGCAGTCGGGTTCACGGGCTCGCTCGGGGCGGCGCAGCACCTGCGCGCCATCATCGAGAAGCGCGAGCGTCCGATCCCGTTCTACGGCGAGCTGCAGAGTGTCAACCCGCTCATCGTCACCGAGGCGGCGCTGGAGGCGCGCAGCGTCGAGATCGCGCAGGGGCTCGGTGCCTCCGTCACCGGTTCCGCGGGGCAGCTATGCACCAAGCCCGGGATCGCATTCGTCCCGGACGGCGAGCGGGGCGACGACTTTGCTCAGCAGCTGGCGGAGGCAATGAGCGGCGCAGAACCCGCCGTGCTCCTCAACGGGCGCGTCCTCGACTCATTCCAGGCTGCCGAGCGCGAACTCGAAGCTGCGAGCGGTGTCGAGTCCCTCCTGGGCACGCGTGGCCCGGGCGCCGACAGCGGCGGCTTCACCGTCGCCGCTCGGATCCTGCGTGTGGACGCCGCCGCGGTCTCGGCCGAGCACACCGCGGAGGCATTCGGGCCACTCGTCCTGGTCGTCTCCTACCGCGATGAGCACGAGCTGGTCGCTGCGCTGGAGGCTGTGCCCGACTCGCTCACTGCGAGCATCCACCTCGAGGAATCCGACATCGAGTGCATCGCCCCCCTCATCCCGGCGCTCGGCGAAGCATCCGGCCGTCTCGTCTTCAACGGGTATCCGACCGGCGTGCGGGTCTCGTGGGCGCAACACCACGGCGGGCCGTGGCCGGCGACCAACTCGCTGCATACGTCCGTCGGAATCACCGCCATCCGACGCTTCCTCCGGCCGCTCGCCTGGCAGAACGCACCGCAGGCGCTCCTGCCGGCCGAGCTGCGTGACGGCTTCTCCGGGGCACCCCGCAGGATCGATGGCGTCTTGATGCTCGCGTCCTGACCGAGGGGCCGCGCCACCCGCGCGCGCCACCCGCGCGCGGCATTGTCTGTCCCCTCGGCGGGAGCGGCGGTAGTCTCGCCGCGTGACCGCAGTCTCACCCGCGTGCCCCAAGACCATGGAGTACGGGCCGTGCGGCGGCGTCGCCGTCGACGGGACGTGCGAGGTCGCCGACCACCGCTGTGTGTTCCTCGACGCCGCGACGGTGGAATGGTCCGGCATCGATCGGGACGGGACGAGGATGCCGCGGCCGGGCGAGCGCACGGCTGCCGCCCGTGCGATGCGCGATCTCATCGCGACCCGCCCCATCGTCGTGACGGACTTCCCCGCCCGGGCGCTGAGCCTGGCATCCATCGACGAGTGTGCACAGGCGCTCGCCGGTCGCGTGGACGCGGTGCTCGCAGGGGATGCCGGGACGGCCCGCGTGCAGTTCCCGCCCGCCTACCGAGCTTCGCTCGTGCAGCGCCGCGGCCTGCCGGTGTGGGCCGGCCTGAACATGCGCGATCGCAACCGCGTGGCCGTCGAGGGGGAGCTGGCGGCATTGGCGGTCGAGGGTGTCGCGGGCGTGCACTGCGTCACCGGCGACCACACGCTGACCGGCCACCGTCCGGATGCGGCGCCGGTGTTCGACCTCGACTCGACCGAGGCTGTGTCCCTGGCGCGGGCAGCCGGACATCTGGTCTCTGTTGCGGAATCGCCAGCCGCACCGCCGACGGCCCAGCGCGCACCTCGACTGGGTGAGAAGGTGCGCGCGGGCGCCGACGTGTGCTTCGTCAATCACGCCGGAGGCGTCGAGCCCGTTCGCCGATTCGTTGACGAGGTCGGCTCGCAGCACACCGAGCTGGCGGGCTTCATCCCGTGCGTGCCGGTGGTGACCGATCGGGGATCGGCGGAGCTGCTGGCATCCTTCACGACCCTCGTCCTGCCGGACGGGTTCATCGACCGGATCCTGTCGGCGCGCGATCCCGAAGCGGAGGGCATCGCCCTGGCGGTGGCCCTCAGTGAGCAGTTCCTCGAGATCCCCGGCGTCATCGGCATCAACCTGTCGGGCGGCCGCGACGGGGGAGAGATGCGCTTCGCCACAGCGATGGCGACAACCGCCGACCGTCTCGGCCTCGGAGGCTGAGACTTCGCGCATCGCGAAGGTAGGAGAAATCGCCAGGACAGGACGGCGCGCCGTGGCATTGTCCTGCGCTCGCGATTTCTCCTACGTTCACGAGGTGCGCAGGAGACGTATCCGCGGTGCCGACAGACGCATCGAGCGCCACCCAGTGGTGGCGGCGCTCGATCGGTCTTTGGCGGAGGATAGGGGATTCGAACCCCTGAGGGCTTTCACCCAACACGCTTTCCAAGCGTGCGCCATAGGCCACTAGGCGAATCCTCCATGGCCTTTCGGCCGTCGTCCAGTCTACAGGCCCGTCTCCGCCCCGACGACACGGCTCAGGAGAGGAGCATCGGTTAGACTTGCTAAAGCTCTCCGCGCGGCGGCATCCAGGCCAACTCCCCCAGGACGGAAACGTAGCAAGGGTAACCAGGCTCTGCCGGGTGCGCGGAGAGTCTTTTCTTTTTCCGCACGTGACTCCGTGCGACCCGCCGCAGTGCCGCGAGCGGTCCGGAGCGTGAGCGCCGGATATCTCCGGGCCTTGGTCCCTGCGCCTGACCTGCGGAGCGCCGTAGGCTGGGCGAGTGGCGCAGAGCATCTTCCTCACATCCGCAGAAGGCCATTCCGGCAAGTCGACGATCGCTCTGGGCGTGCTGGATGCGCTCAGCCATGCGACTCCCCGCGTGGGGGTGTTCCGCGCCATCGCCCGCTCCACCGACGAACCCGACTATGTCCTGGAGATGCTGCTGGCGCACGACGGCGTCGACCTGGCGTACGACGAGTGCATCGGCGTGACCTATGACGAGGTGCGCAGTGACGCTGACGCGGCGCTCGCCAAGATCGTCGAGCGGTACAAGGCGGTCGAGGCGCAGTGCGATGCCGTCGTCATCCTCGGCAGCGACTACACGGATGTCGGATCCCCCGCTGAGCTCGGATACAACGCGCGCATTGCGGCGAACCTCGGCGCCCCGGTCCTGCTCGTGCTCAACGGTCGGGACGGCCAGGCCGAGAAGCTCGGCTCCTCGCCGGCGCGCACGCCGCAGGAAGTGGGGCAGATCGCCGCGCTCGCGCTGGCGGAGCTCGCGCACGGCCGTGCCGGCCTTCTCGCCGTCGTGGTCAACCGCGCGGACCCTGACCACACGACAGAGATCATCGCGTCCGTCGACGAGACGATCCACCGGTTCCGTGAGCCCGAACACGCCGCATCGGACGGCGAGGTCGCGGTGTGGGCGATCCCCGAGGACACCTTCCTGGTGGCGCCGACGATGCGAGAGGTCATGGCCGCCCTCGACGCCACCCTCGTCAAGGGCGATGAGGCGCTGCTGTCCCGCGAGGTCCTGGGCGTCGTGATCGCGGGGATGTCGATGGTCAATGTGCTTCCGCGCCTGTCCGAGAGCGCGATCGTGGTCGTCCCCGCCGACCGCACCGATGTGCTGCTGGCGACCCTGCTGGCTCACGCGTCGGGAACGTTCCCCGCGGTCTCGGGAATCGTGCTGAACGGTCCATTCCCGCTGCCCGACCAAGTCGACCGGCTCATCGACGGCCTCAGCTCGAACCTGCCGATCATCGCGAACGACGACGGCACGTTCGAGACCGCAGTCAAGATCATCAACACGCGCGGGCGGTATGCCGCAGCATCCCAGCGGCGCTACGACACCGCTCTGTCGATGTTCGAGAAGCACGTGGATGTGGCGGCCCTGACCCATTCGCTGGGACTTGCCCGATCCACGGTCGTGACGCCGCTCATGTTCGAGTATGGCCTGGTCGAGCGTTCGCGCGCCGACAAGCGCCGCATCGTGCTCCCGGAGGGAAGTGACGACCGGGTGATCCGTGCCGCGGCCACCGTGCTGGCCCGCGGCATCGCCGAGCTCACGATCCTCGGGGATGAGACCGAGATCCGCACCCGCGCGGCGGAGCTGGGCGTCGACATCGGCGGGGCCCAGATCATCAGCCCCTTCGATCCGACGTACGTGCAGCCCTTCGCCGAGGAGTATGCGAAGATCCGCGCGCACAAGGGCATGACCCTCGGGCAGGCCGCGGATGCCGTGACGGACGTGTCGTACTTCGGCACGCTCATGGTCCACCTCGGTCTGGCCGACGGCATGGTGTCCGGCGCTGCGCACACCACGGCCCACACGATCCGGCCCGCGTTCGAGATCATCAAGACCAAGCCCGGTGTCTCGGTCGTCTCGAGCGTGTTCCTCATGGCGCTCGCCGACCGGGTACTGGTCTACGGTGACTGCGCGGTGATCCCCGATCCGACTGTGGAGCAGCTCGCCGACATCGCGATCTCCTCGGCTGCGACGGCCTCCCAGTTCGGCATCGATCCGCGTGTCGCGATGCTCTCGTACTCGACGGGGGAGTCGGGCGCCGGCGCCGATGTGGAGAAGGTGCGCGCCGCCACGGCGATCGTCCGCGAGCGTGCCCCGGGGCTCGCGGTCGAGGGACCCATCCAGTACGACGCCGCCGCCGATGCGGCTGTAGCCGCAGCGAAGATGCCGGGCTCTGCCGTCGCGGGGCGTGCCACGGTGTTCGTCTTCCCCGACCTGAACACGGGCAACAACACCTACAAGGCCGTGCAGCGCTCGGCCGGAGCCGTGGCGGTCGGACCGGTCCTTCAGGGTCTGAACAAGCCCATCAACGACCTGTCGCGCGGCGCGCTGGTCGATGACATCGTCAACACCATCGCCATCACCGCTATTCAGGCGCAGGCCCCTGAGAGCACTCCGGGAGAGGCATCCGCATGAGCGTCGTCCTTGTCGTCAACAGCGGGTCCTCCTCGTTCAAGTACCAGCTGATCGAACTCGACACCGAGGCGGTGCTGGCCTCCGGGCTGGTCGAGCGCATCGGCGAGGAGGTCGGTCATGCGCGACACACCGTGAAGGTGGCCTCGCCGGTGCCGGGGGAGGCCGCTCCGGCTCTGGTGGACGCGACCTTCGAGCGGGATCTGCCGATCCCGGATCACACCGCCGGATTCCAGGTCATGCTGGATGCCTTCGCCGAAGACGGCCCGTCACTCGAGGAACACGCGCCGGTGGCCGTCGGGCACCGCGTGGTCCACGGCGGTGCCCGTTTCTTCGAGCCGACGCTCGTCACCCCCCTCGTCCTGATCAACATCGAGGACCTTTCGGTGCTCGCGCCGTTGCACAACCCCGGTGCGGTGCAGGGCATCCGCGCGGCCCAGGCGGCCTTCGCCGACATCCCCCATGTCGCCGTTTTCGACACCGCGTTCCACCAGACCCTCAGCCCCGCGGCCTACACCTATGCGATCGATGCGCAGCTGGCCGCCGAGCACCGGATCCGTCGGTACGGCTTCCATGGCACCTCGCACAAGTTCGTCAGCGAGGCCGCGGCCGCCTTCCTCGGGCGCCCGCTGGATGATCTGCGTCAGGTCGTCTTCCACCTCGGAAACGGGGCGTCGGTGACCGCCATCGACGGCGGCCGATCGGTCGACACCTCGATGGGGCTCACGCCGCTGGAGGGTCTGGTGATGGGCACGCGTTCGGGTGACATCGACCCCGCTGTGCTGTTCCAGCTCGCCCGCCGCGCCCACATGTCGATCAACGACCTGGATGTGCTCCTGAACAAGAAATCCGGATTGTTGGGCCTCGCGGGGGTCTCGGACATGCGCGACATCGAGCGGCGCCGCGAGGACGGTGATCCCGACGCCACCCTCGCGTTCGAGGTGTACATCCACCGGCTGCGCGCCTACGCCGGCGCGTATCTGGCTCAGCTCGGTGGCGCCGATGTGATCTGCTTCACCGCGGGCGTGGGGGAGAACTCGCCTCTGGTACGTGCGGCGACGGTCGACACACTTGCCTTCGCGGGTGTGGAGATCGATCCCGAGCGCAACGAGGCGCGCGAGCGCGGCATCCGCCGGATATCGTCGGATGCCTCCGCGGTGACCGTTCTGGTGGTGCCGACGGATGAAGAGCTGGAGATCGCACGGCAAACACTCGGCGTCGCCCTCGGCTGATAGCGTCGCGCCGAAACCGGATCGACTCACGCTGGCACTACGCTGGCACCACGCCGCGCGGTCGTCTCCGTCGGTGACCGTCTCCGCCGGGAGGTTTCGTTGACGTTCGACGCACTGCCTGATCTGACACGGTACGACGCCGTGCTCTTCGATCTCGACGGGGTCTTGACTCCGACCGCCGAGGTGCACATGCATGCGTGGCACGAGATGTTCGACGAGCTGTTCGCGGCGTGGGGGATCAGCCCGGAGTACACCGAGCGTGACTACTTCGAGCATCTCGACGGCAAGAAGCGCTACGACGGCGTCGCGAGCCTGTTGTGGAGCCGCGATGTCGAGGTGCCGTGGGGCGAGCCGGGCGACGGGCCCGAGCTCGACACGGTGTGCGGAATCGGCAATCGCAAGAACGCTGTCTTCGAGCGCGTGCTGCGCAGTGAGGGCATCGCCCCCTACCCGGGATCGCTCGCGCTGCTCGACCAGCTGGCGGCGGCGGGAACCCCCGTGGCCGTGGTCTCGAGCTCGAAGAACGCGCGCGAGGTGCTCACCGCGGCCGGCATCATCGATCGATTCCCCGTCATCATGGACGGCGTCATCGCCGAGCGCGATCACCTGGCATCCAAGCCTGCGCCCGACGTTTTCGTCGAGGCCGCGAAGATGATGGGCGTCGACCCGGTCACAAGCGCCGCCGTCGAGGATGCCCTGAGCGGCGTGCGTTCCGCGGCATCGGGTGGGTTCGGTCTCGTCGTCGGCGTCGACCGGGGCGTCGGCGCGGATGTGCTGACCGAGGCCGGGGCACACATCGTCGTGTCGGACCTCGCCGAGTTCGTGGCCGGTGCCGGAGACGGGGAGGAGTGACGATGATCGATCGCGACCGCTTCCCCGTCGATCCCTGGCGGCTCGTCGAGACGAGCTACTCGCACGACGAAGTGGGCGTCTCCGAAACGCTCTTCGCCGTCGGCAACGGCTACCTGGGGTTGCGCGGGAACAACCCCGAGGGGCGTCACGCCCACGAGCACGGCACATTCATCAACGGCTTCCACGAGATCTTCCCGATCCAGCACGCCGAGCAGGCGTACGGTTTCGCCGAGGTCGGGCAGACGATCATCAATGCGCCGGATGCCAAGATCATGCGCGTCTACGTCGACGACGAACCGCTGTCGCTCGACATCGCCGACGTGCGTGAGTACCGACGCGAACTCGACATGCGTGAAGGCGTGCTGCGCCGCCGCATCCTGTGGGTGACGCCCTCCGGCAAGGAGGTTCTCATCGAGGATGAGCGGCTGGTCTCGTTCGAGGAGAAGCACCTCGCCGTGATGCGTCAGACGGTCACCGTGCTCAACGCCGACGCCCCCGTCACGATCAGCTGCCAGATCATCAACCGCCAGGACGGCGAGGATGTCTACGGCGGCACGCCGACAGCGCCCAAGAAGGCCGGTTTCGACCCTCGCAAGGTCGAACGCCTGCGCGACCGGGTGCTCAACCCTGAGGAGTTCTGGCAGGAAGGCACGCGGTCGGCGTTGGCCTACCGGACGACATCGTCGGGAATGACGGTCGCGGTCGCTGCGGACCACCTGGTCGAGACCGAGAACGTGTACACGCCGCGTCATCTCATTGAGGCCGACATCGCCAAGAACGTGTTCCGCGTCCAGGCGAAGGCGGGGGTCCCCGTCACCGTCACCAAGCTCGCGGCCTATCACACCTCGCGGGGGGTGCCCGCGCGTGAGCTCGTCGATCGCTGCCGCCGGACGCTCGATCGCGCCAAGGCCGAAGGTGTCGACACCTTCTTCCGGCGTCAGCGCGAGTGGTTCGACGAGTTCTGGGACCGCTCGGACGTCCGCATCGGCGGGCAGGACGAACTGCAGCAGGCGGCGCGCTGGTGCCTGTTCCAGCTTGCGCAGGCCGCGGCGCGTGCCGACGGGCTTGGCGTTCCCGCAAAGGGCGTGTCGGGCTCGGGTTACTCGGGCCACTACTTCTGGGACACCGAGGTCTATGTCCTTCCGTTCCTCGCGTATACGACGCCGCAATGGGCGCGGAACGCCTTGCGCATGCGATACCTGATGCTGCCGGCGGCGCGTCGCCGGGCGCGTCAGCTGAACGAGGCCGGAGCACTGTTCCCCTGGCGCACGATCAATGGCGAGGAAGCCTCTGCCTACTACGCCGCCGGCACGGCGCAGTACCACATCAATGCCGACATCTCTTTTGCGCTGGCCAAGTACGTCCGCGCGACCGGCGACACCGACTTCCTCTACCGGGAGGGTGTCGACATGGCCGTCGAGACCGCGCGCATGTGGACCAGTCTCGGATTCTGGCGCGAAGCGGAGGACGAGGTCGACCGCACATTCCACATCCACGGCGTGACGGGGCCCGACGAGTACACCACGGTCGTCAACGACAACCTGTTCACCAACGTCATGGCTCGCTTCAATCTGCGCTTCGCGGCGCACACGCTGCGCGACATGGAAACCGACCAACCCGAGGCTTACCGTCAGATGGTGGATCGGCTGGGGCTCGGCGATCACGAGGTCGAAGCCTGGGAGAAGGCCGCCGAGGCGATGCTGATCCCCTTCAGTGATGCGTTCGGCATCCATCCGCAGGATGTCGTGTTCCTCGAGAAGGAAGTGTGGGACCTCGAGAACACTCCACGGGAGCAGCGCCCACTGCTGCTGAACTTCCACCCCTTGGTGATCTACCGCTACCAGGTGCTCAAGCAGGCGGATGTCGTGCTCGCACTTTTCCTGCAGGGCAACCACTTCTCCGCCGAGGAGAAGCTCGCCGATTTCGAGTACTACGATCCGCTGACCACGGGTGACTCGACCCTGTCGGCGGTCGTGCAGTCGATCCTCGCGGCCGAGGTCGGCTATCAGGAGCTGGCGCTGGAGTATTTCCTCGAGGCGATCTTCGTCGACATCGGCGATCTGCACCACAATGCCTCTGACGGCGTGCACGTGGCGTCTGCGGGAGGAGTCTGGACGGCGCTGGTGTGCGGGTTCGGCGGTATGCGCGACCACTTCGGCGAACTGACCTTCGACCCGCGCCTGCCCGCGGATTGGCCGGAACTGTCCTACACACTCCATTGGCACGGCACGCGACTTGCGGTCACGCTCACCCGTGATCGCATGCGTGTGACTGCCGGTGAGGGCAAGCCGGTCTCCTTCTCGGTGCGCGGAGCATCGTACGTCGTGGAGCCCGGTCGGGAGATCATCGTTCCGCTCCCCGACCAGGGGCCGGTCATTCCCGGTAGGCCCTCGATCCGCAAGTTCGCGGACGTGCAGCGCGACGACGGTTCGGTGCTGTCGGCGTCCGTTCCGGTGGCCACCACGTCGATTCCGATCGTGACGGCGGCCGATATCCTCGACGTCGACGGCGGACCCGCTTCGCACACTGACGTGATGTCGTGACCACGCCCTAGGCTGGGGGAGTGACCACCGCCCTCTACCGCCGCTACCGCCCCGAGGCGTTCGGTGAGATGATCGGGCAGACGCAGGTGACCGAGCCGCTCATGACAGCGCTGCGCGGTGATCGCGTCGGGCATGCGTACCTGTTCTCCGGCCCTCGCGGATGCGGAAAGACGACCTCGGCCCGCATCCTCGCCCGCTGCCTCAACTGTGCCGAGGGTCCCACCGATACGCCCTGTGGCACCTGCGAGAGCTGCGTCGAATTGGGGCGCGGCGGCGGAGGGTCCCTCGACGTGGTCGAAATCGACGCGGCGAGTCACGGCGGTGTCGACGATGCCCGTGACCTGCGCGAGCGCGCCGTGTTCGCGCCCGCCCGAGACCGCTTCAAGATCTTCATCATCGATGAGGCACACATGGTCACAGCGGGCGGATTCAACGCGCTCCTCAAGCTCGTCGAAGAACCCCCCGATCACGTCAAATTCATCTTTGCGACGACGGAGCCCGAGAAGGTCATCGGGACGATCCGCTCCCGCACCCATCACTATCCGTTCCGCCTCGTACCGCCTGCGGCGATGCTCGAGTACGTCGAGGCACTCTGCCAGTCGGAGGGCGTGTCGGTGGAGCCGGGCGTCCTGCCCCTGGTCGTACGCGCCGGCGGCGGGTCGCCGCGCGACACGCTCTCGCTGCTGGATCAGCTGATCGCGGGATCGGAAGGCACGGTCGGTTATGAGCGTGCCGTCGCGCTGCTCGGCTACACCCACGCCGAGCTGCTCGACGAGATCGTGACCGCCCTTGCCGATGCCGACCCCGGCGCGGTGTTCGCCGCGGTTGACCGTGTGGTCCAGACGGGACAGGATCCGCGCCGCTTCGTCGACGATCTGTTGGAGCGCCTCCGTGATCTCATCGTCGTCGGTGCGACCGGTTCATCTGCGGGCGCTGTCCTGCGCGGTGTCTCGGCCGAGGAGCTGGCGCGCATGGCCGAGCAGGCCGAAAGATTCGGGGTGCTGCGGCTGTCGCAGACCGCCGACATCGTCGTCGCCGCGCTCGATGAGATGACCGGGGCGACCTCGCCTCGACTCCAGCTGGAGCTCATGTGCGCACGAGTGTTGGCCCGCGGCGTGGCGCCTTCCCCGAACGTGGCCGGCACGAGCGTCGGGTCCCCGGCGAGCGGGCCTGCACCCGCCGCACCGTCGCCGGTCGAGCGGTCCGGTGTCCCGGTGCCTGCGCCGGAGCCGGTCGCGCCCGAGCCGACTGTTCCGTCGGGCCCGATCACCCTGGCCGTCGTGCGGGATTCCTGGGAGGCGGTCATGGCGCGCCTCGAGGGGATCAGTCGGACGTCCTGGCTGCTGGTCTCGGGGGCGACGGTCGCGGACTTCGCCGACCAGGTGCTCACGCTGACATTTGCTCGCGCGGCCGATGTCGCCAAGTTCAAGCAGCTCTTGGCCGGAGCGGGCCCGAGTGAAGACCTGCGCACCGCCATCAAGAGCGTGCTCGGTATCCGGGTGAAGTACATCGCCCGGCATGACGGCGGCGATGGCGGGCCGGGCGGCGGTTCCGACACGGCCGGCTCTGGGCCGGGCGGTGACGTACCGCCGGCCGCGCGATCGGTGTCGGACGCGGGTGAGAGCCTCCCCTCGACTCCCTCGCGCGCCGCTGGTCCGACCCCTCCGCCCGCCGCGCCCCCCGCCTCGTCTGTGCCCGCTTCCGCGGGTGGCGGTCGGGCGATCGACGCGGGAGTGGCGCCGCGCGCACAGGTGGCCGCTGTGACGGAGTGGGCCGTGGCCCCGATCCCCGCGGACGCGGTCGCACCATTCGAGACGGCGCTCGCCGTCGACGACGAGCCAGAAGAAGCCGAGTCGCGTCCAGCGGATCGTGGCGCACCAGACGCTCGCGAAGGCGATGTGATCGTGACCGGCGGAGCAGAGTCCGGCTCCGAGAGTGACGATCCCGAGGTCGAATTCGCCGAGGTGCAGGTCGACGCACCGGTCGTCGCCCGCCCGATCGCGCGAGCCGCCTCCGGGCAGCAGCGCTATGGTGAGGCCGTCGTGAGACAGGTGCTCGGCGCACGCTTCGTCCGCGAAGAGCCCCACTCCGCACCGACGAGGTTCGGCTGATGTACGACGGCATCGTCCAGGAACTGATCGATGAGTTCGGCCGGCTTCCCGGCATCGGCCCGAAGTCGGCGCAGCGCATCGCTTTCCACATCCTCCAGACGCCGTCCTTCGACGTGTCCCGACTGGCGCAGATGCTCACCGAGGTACGCGAGCGCGTGCGGTTCTGCGAGGTGTGCGGAAACGTCTCGGAGCAGGATCGGTGTGCCGTCTGCCGTGACCCGCGTCGCAACCAGACCCTCATCTGCGTCGTCGAAGACGCCAAGGATGTCGCCGCCATCGAGCGCACGCGCGAGTTCCGGGGGCTCTACCACGTGCTCGGGGGCGCGATAAGTCCGATCGGAGGCGTCGGGCCCGACGACCTGCGCATCGCCGAACTCATGCAGCGGCTCGCCGATGGGACCGTGCAGGAGGTCATTCTGGCGACCAACCCGAACCTTGAGGGCGAGGCGACCGCGACCTACCTCAGCCGGCTGCTGACGACGCTGCAGATCTCGGTCACGCGACTGGCATCCGGTCTGCCGGTCGGGGGAGACCTCGAGTATGCCGATGAGGTCACGCTCGGGCGGGCTTTCGAAGGGCGCCGCGCCGTCTGAGTCGACGTCAGTCGCGTGTGCGCCAGGCGATGATCTCGGTCAGCCTCGTGCGCGTGGGCTGACCCAGCGAGATGCCGAGGGATGCGCCGACGGCCAGGCTCACACCGACCAACCCCGCGGCGACGAGTGTCGCGAACCCGTCCAGGAGCGCTCCGGTGCTTTCCCCCGCCTCGACGATTCCCAGGAGCCCACGGAAAACCGTCACGCCCGGCACCATCGGGAGGATCGCGGCCGCGGTGATCGCGACCGAAGGAACATGCAGCCGGCGAGCGAGCAGGATGCCGACGAAGCTGCCGACGAATGCGCCGATCCCGCTTGCAGGGGCCGCTCCGATGTGAAGCGTCGAGGCCAGCAGGTAGCCACTCCACGCGACGACGCTGAGCGCCACGCTGACCGCGATGATCCGCATGCCCGAGCCGTTGATGAC
This sequence comes from Microbacterium sediminicola, assembly GCF_039531125.1. NCBI lineage: Bacteria > Bacillati > Actinomycetota > Actinomycetes > Micrococcales > Microbacteriaceae > Microbacterium > Microbacterium sediminicola. Next base: position 1,696,510 of record NZ_BAAAPL010000001.1, on the reverse strand, counting down.
GGCAACCGACAGTGCGATGAGGGCTGCGCCGAGGAACTGCAGCGGCACGGCGCCGAGCGGAATGGCTTCCGTCGGCGGGTCTACGGTGAGCCCCGCCATTCGTGCGACCTGCAGCCCCGCCAGGATGCCGAGCACGACCCCGAGGGTTTGGGTGGTGAGCTCCAGGATGCGTCCGGTCGCGGTCAGAGCGAACCCGTCGATGGCATCCTGCGCGGCACCGACCACTGTGAGCCCTGCGAGCATGAGGACGATACCGGACGCGACGATCACCGAGGGGCGCGCGTCCGCCGCCCCGGGAAGGCCCCAGTCCGCCAGGACCGGCGTGAGCGAGGCGAAGATCGTGATCACGGCGGCAGCGGTGACCTGGCTGTAGAAGTACGGGACGCGCGCACGGGCCAGACCGAACCTGGTGAGCGCAGCGAGTCCTGCGGCGAGGAAGGCGAGGACCGTGATGACGGGATTGCCGCCGAACATCACCGCGACACCGACGGCGAGAACGGACTGCGCCCCGATGACGGTGATCGCCCGGTAGCGGAACGGCGCCCGGCGGATGCCGCGCAGGCGCCCCCGCGCCTCCTGGATGTCGAGCCCCGACTCGATGTCGGCGAGAAGTGCCTGCAGGAGAAGGAGCTTCTCGTGGTCGTGGGCGGATCGGTGGACGATCCGCAAGATGGTGATCGGCCGGTCATCGCCGCTGCGGTGATAGGCCACGGTGATCGAGTTGTAGGTGATATCGATATGGACCGGCTCGAGCCGGTAGGCGCTCGCCGCGCGGGTGATCGCCGAGGTCACTTCGGAAGCGGTGGCGCCGGTCGTGAGCATCGTCTCGCCGATGCGTACCGCCAGGTCGAGGACGCGCACCGCCATGGCGTCGTCGACGACGGGGAGGGCTTCGGTCGCGGGCTGCGCATCGGTGGGCAGCCGGAACAGCCTGCGGATGAAGCCTGTTCGCGGGCGATGCTCGTCCGACATGGCGCGGTCCACTCCAGGGGGTCTCTCGGGGTGGTCTCAGCCTACGGGGCGCACGTCGGTGACACATGGCGGACCCGACATGGCGACATCCGTAGAATGGGCCGTTGGGTTCGGCATCCGAGCCCTTCATCTCGGGAGTAGCACGTGGCGCTGATCGTTCAGAAGTACGGCGGATCGTCGGTGGCCGACGCGGAGAGTATCAAGCGCGTCGCCAAGCGGATCGTCGATGCTCGTCGCGCCGGGCACGATGTCGTCGTCGCGGTCAGCGCGATGGGCGACACCACCGACGAGCTGCTCGACCTCGCCGCCCAGGTCGCGCCCATTCCCGCTCCGCGTGAGCTGGACATGCTGTTGTCCAGCGGTGAGCGCATCTCGATGGCGCTGCTGGCGATGGCGATCTCGTCGATGGGCTTCGAGGCGCGCTCGTTCACCGGTAGCCAGGCCGGAATGATCACGGATGCCACGCACGGCGCCGCCCGCATCGTGGATGTCACGCCCGTGCGCCTCCGCGAAGCGCTGGATGAGGGTGCGATCGTCATCGTGGCCGGCTTCCAGGGTTTCAACCGCGACACCCGTGACATCACCACCCTCGGTCGCGGCGGATCCGACACCACGGCGGTGGCGCTCGCCGCCGCGCTGAATGCCGACGTCTGCGAAATCTACAGCGATGTGGACGGCATCTTCACCGCCGACCCCCGCGTCGTCCCCCGAGCACGCAAGCTCGACACCGTCTCGAGCGAGGAGATGCTCGAGCTCGCCGCCAACGGCGCCAAGGTCCTCTATATCCGTGCGGTGGAATACGCTCGGCGCCACGGGGTGCTGATCCACGCGCGGTCCACGTTCAGTTCAGGCGTGGGAACCTACGTCCTCGGGCAGGGTCAGACCCGCCCGGATGCTCCGGAAGGAGAGCACATGGAAGAGCCGATCGTCGCGGGGGTCGCGACCGACCTCAGTCAGGCGAAGATCACGATCATCGGCGTCCCGGATGTGCCGGGCAAGGCCGCGGAGATCTTCAAGATCGTCGCCAAGTCGGGCGCAAACGTCGACATGATCGTGCAGAACGTGTCGGCGGCCGCGACCGGCCGCACCGATATCTCGTTCACGCTCCCCAAGACCGATGCCGCCGCTGCGCTCAAGGCGCTGGCCGCGGAGCAGCAGGAGGTCGGCTTCGCGAGCCTCGTGCACGATGACCAGGTCGGCAAGCTCTCGGTCGTCGGTGCCGGGATGCGCACCCACTCCGGCGTTTCAGCGACCCTCTTCGAGGCGCTCAGCGTCGCCGGAATCAACATCGAGATGATCTCGACCTCCGAGATCCGGATCTCCGTCGTGCTGCGCGATGCCGACATCGCAGAGGCGGCACGCGTCGTCCACGGCGCCTACGGTCTCGACGGCGAATCCGAGGCCACCGTCTACGCCGGCACCGGCCGGTAACATCTTCGCGAACGCTTCTCAGCAAGGATTCCTCATGACCCGTATCTCTGACTCAGGACTCTCCGTCGCCGTTGTCGGCGCGACCGGCCAGGTGGGCAAGGTCATGCGTGAGATTCTCGCCGAGCGCGACTTCCCGATCGGCGAGCTGCGCCTGTTCGCGACCGCGCGCTCGGCGGGGTCCACGATCGAGTACGCCGGCCACGAGATCGTGGTCGAGGATGTCGCCACCGCTGACCCCGCGGGTATCGACATCGCCCTCTTCTCCGCCGGCGCCACCGGCAGCCGCGCCCACGCGCCGCGCTTCGCCGCGGCCGGCGCGACAGTGATCGACAACTCCAGCGCCTGGCGCATGGACCCCGAGGTGCCGCTCGTGGTCAGCGAGGTGAACCCCCACGCCATCGACGAGGCGGTCAAGGGCATCATCGCCAACCCCAACTGCACGACGATGGCCGCCATGCCGGTGCTGAAGGTCCTGGATGCCGAGGCCGGCCTCGAGCGTTTGATCGTCTCGACCTACCAGGCCGTCTCGGGTTCTGGCCTGGCCGGCGCGCAGGAACTGCTCGGTCAGGTCGAGGCCGCCGTCGCGCAGGGCGATGCGATCGGCCTGGTCCACGACGGATCGGTCGTGGACTTCCCGGCGCCGCAGAAGTACGTCGCGCCCATCGCCTTCGATGTCATCCCCTTCGCCGGAAACCTCGTCGAGGACGGCCTGAACGAGACCGACGAAGAGAAGAAGCTGCGCAACGAGAGTCGCAAGATCCTCGAACTGCCCGACCTCCGTGTCGCCGGAACGTGCGTGCGGGTTCCGGTCTTCACCGGACACTCGTTGAGCATCAACGCCGAGTTCTCGCGTGAGCTCACACCCGAGCGTGCGTACGAGATCCTCGCGGACGCCCCGGGCGTGACGGTGCAGGAAGTTCCCACGCCTCTCCAGGCGGCCGGCTCCGACCCGAGCTATGTGGGCCGCATCCGCGCCGACCAGTCGGCACCCGAGGGCAAGGGTCTCGTGCTGTTCATCAGCAACGACAACCTGCGCAAGGGAGCGGCACTCAACGCGGTGCAGATCGCCGAGCTCGTCGCCTCGCGCCTGTCGACCCCCGCCGCCTGACGGTCGATTCGGGGCGCGCGGCGGCGCGACTCTAGAATTGACGGGTGAGTGAACCGGTCGATGTCGTCCTGATCGGGGGAGGCGTCATGAGCGCCACCCTCGGAACCCTCCTGTCTCAGCTCCAGCCGGACTGGAAGATCGAAGTCTATGAGCGACTCGACGACGTCGCGCTGGAGAGTTCGAACGCATGGAACAACGCGGGAACCGGGCACGCGGCGCTGTGCGAGCTCAACTACATGCCCGCGGCCAAGGACGGCAGCGTCGACCCCGCGCGTGCGGTCGGCATCAACGAACAGTTCCAGCTGAGTCGGCAACTGTGGTCCTCGCTCGTCGAGCGCGGCATCCTCGATGAGCCGTCGACCTTCATCAACTCCACCCCGCACATGACGTTCGTGCGCGGAGAGAAGGACGTCGCCTACCTCAAGCGCCGCTACGAGTCGCTGCGTCAGCAGCCCCTGTTCGACGGCATTGAGTTCTCCACCGACTCTCGGGTCATCAACCAGTGGGCGCCGCTGCTCATGCAAAAACGACTCAAGAGCGATGAGCCCTTCGCGGCCACGCGCGTGCCGGCCGGAACGGATGTCGATTTCGGTGCGCTCTCGCGCCAGATGTTCGACAAGCTCGAACAGTCCGGCGCGCACGTCATCCGCAACCGCGAGGTCACCAACCTCACGCGCCAGAAGGATGGCACCTGGCTTGTGAAATACCGCAACCGCATCGGCCGCACCCCCGGCCGCACGCGCGCGCGCTTCGTGTTCGTCGGCGCCGGCGGCTGGGCCATCAAGCTGCTGCAGCGCTCCGGAATCCCCGAGATCAAGGGCTACGGCGTCTTTCCCATCGGTGGGCAGTGGCTGAAGACATCCAACCCCGAGCTCGTCGCGCAGCACCGCGCCAAGGTGTACTCGCAGGCGTCCGTCGGCGCTCCGCCGATGTCGGTGCCGCACCTGGACACCCGCGTCGTCGACGGCGAGACCTCGCTGCTGTTCGGTCCGTTCGCGACCTTCAGTCCCAAGTTCCTCAAGCAGGGCAAGATCACCGACATCGTCGCGCAGGTGCGGCCGGGTAACCTCTGGCCGATGCTCAAGGTCGCCATCGACAACCCGAGCCTCATCTCCTACCTCGTGCGGGAGCTGCTGAAGAACAAGGACCGCAAGGTCGCGAGCCTGCGCGAGTTCATGCCGACCGCCGAATCCGCCGACTGGGAGCTGCTGAACGCCGGCCAGCGCGCGCAGGTCATGAAGAAGGACCCCGACAAGGGCGGTGTGCTGCAGTTCGGCACCGAGGTCGTCTCCTCGGCGGATGGCTCGATCGCGGGCCTTCTCGGCGCCTCGCCCGGGGCGTCGACGGCCGTCGCGATCATGCTCAACCTGTTGAAGTCCTGCTTCCCGGATCGCATCGCGGAGTGGGAGCCGCAGCTGCGCGAGCTCATCCCGAGCTACGGCACGGCGCTGAACCCTCACCCCGAGGCGGCGGCATCTACGCTGGCCCGCACCGCCGAGGCTCTCGCGCTCAAGGCCTGACGGGCGTGGCCAAGCTCTACTTCCGCTACGGAGCGATGAACTCCGGAAAGTCGACGGCGCTGCTGCAGGCGGCATACAACTACGAGGAGCGCGGCCAGCACGTGGTGCTCGCCAAGCCCGCGATCGACACGAAGGAAGCCGATCACATCTCGAGTCGGCTCGGGGTCACCCGCCCGGTGGACTTCCTCATCGCGCCGGGCGAGAACATGCGCGCCGTCTTCGCCGAGCACCGCGCTCGGGTGATCCGTCGGGGGGCCGAGGCGCTGGTGCCCGAGGCCGATCCCTCGCACGTGGACGTCGCCTGCCTCATGATCGACGAGGCGCAGTTCCTCACCCCCGAGCAGGTCGATGACCTGCTGCGGATCGTCGTGCTCGACGGTGTCCCGGTGCTCGCTTACGGCATCCGCACCGACTTCCGCACCGAGGCCTTCCCGGGTTCGCGCCGCCTACTGGAGCTCGCCCACTCGCTCGAGGAACTCAAGACCATCTGCCGGTGCGGCCGGAAGGCGATCTTCAACGCGCGCCTCGTGGGCGGCAGGTTCGTGTTCGACGGTGATCAGGTCGCAATCGATGAGCTGTCCACCGACCGCGTCACCTACGAGTCGATGTGCGCGGAGTGCTACCTCCGCGAATCCGGCGGCCGTATCGACGGTCGCTGACGGCATCCGTCCCCGCTTCGCCGAACCCACACGTTCGTTGCGAACCCACACGTTGATCGCGCAACGAAGGTGTGGGTTCGCAATCAAGCTGTGGGTTCGGTGGATGGTTGCGGACTGCGCGGGGGAAAGGGGATCAGCATCGATGTGGTGCGCTGGTACTCGGCGTATGCGGGGTACTTGGCTGCGGAGATCGACTCGGTGAACACGGTCGATCCGATGAAGAGCACGGTCAGCAGCGCCGCGCCGATGATCGTCCAGTTCAGGATGCCGCCCCACAGGCCCGCACCGGCGGCGACCGCCGCGGTCGCGCCGAACGCGTAGACCACCCACCACTGCGTCTGCTCGAAGAAGAAGTTCGGGTGGCGGCTGTAGCGCCACAGTCCCGTCGTGGCGAACCCCGGTGCCAGCCTTCCGCCCGCGGCCTCCTTGGCCGTGTGGAAGTTCCATTGCTGTTGGTCGGCGACGAACTCGCCGACCAGTGCCCCAAGGAAGAGGAGCCCGAAGGCGATGTCGAATCCGGTCAGCGCGACGGGGTTCTGCCAGGCGATGAGTGCGGGCAGCGTGATGAGGACGAGGAGCGCGTTCTGGTACAGCACGATGAAGAAGATGTTGAACAGCTGGAACTGCACGGGCGTCATCTTCGAGCGGAGGATCGCCCAGCGGTAGTCCTCCATGCCGGAGTAGCCGCCCTTGCGTGCGAAGTTGAACGTCAGGCGCGCTGCCCAGAGCGTCACGAGGATCGCTACGAGCACGAGTCGTGCGGCGTCCTCGCCGTCGACGAGCGCGGCGATCGCGAACACCCACACGTAGACGGCGGGAACGACAGACCACAGTCGGTCCACCCAGGAGGTGTCCGTCGTGACCAACGAGGCGATCCAGCAGAACAGCGAGACGGCGGCGGCGATGCCCAAGACGACGATCAGTGGGTCCATGGGCTCAGCGTAGAGGGCGCGGGAGGTACGGCGGCGGTTTTGGCTCGTGGTCAGACCACAGGGTATCCTGGTGGGGACGAAACGGAGTGTCTGTGACCGAGACAACCGCAAGGGCGTGGCGCGTCGTGCTGGACAGGATCGAAGGGGACCTCCTGGACGGAACACTGCAGCCCGGTGATCGGCTGCCGCCTGAGAGGGAGCTTGCCACGACACTCGGCGTCGGTCGGTCGAGTGTGCGCGAAGCGCTGCGCGTGCTGGAGGTCATGGGGCTCATCCGCACCGCAACCGGCTCCGGACCGAAGGCCGGAGCGATCATCATCGGCACCCCGACCGGAGGACTCTCGGCGCTGTTGCGACTGCAGGTCGCCGCGCAGAGCTTCGAGATCGAGGACGTCGTGCGCACCCGAGTCGCGTTGGAGTCGGCGGTTGTCGAGACCCTTGCCCAGGCCGATACCCGCGACCTGGCGGAAGTCCATCGCCTGCTGGAGATCATGGATGCCGCGGCGCTGTCGGTCGAGGAGTTCGTCGCTCTGGACGCGCAGCTCCACCTAGCGCTGGCGGAGGCCTGCGACAACGGGGTCATGACCGCGATGATGGCGGGGTTGCGCGACGCCATCGAGGGATACGTGGTCAGCGGCACCGAGCGCATTCCGGACTGGGCGGAGGCCTCAGCGCGCCTGCGTCACGAGCATCGCGAGGTCGTATCGGCCATCGAGCTCGGTCATGCCGACGCCGCGCGCCACCTGATCGCCGACCACATCCTCGGCTACTTCGCCTCGGTATCCACCGCCCGCTCCTGACCCGTCTGCTGCGCAGATCCCACCCGAAGAAAGGATGCCGATGGTCCGCCGTCAGCTGCCCAACCCCGCCGAGCTCTTCGAGCTGATGCAGTTCAAGATGCCCGAGTTGAACGGCAAGAAGCGCCGTCTCGATGCGGCCCTCACGATCAACGACCTGCGCGCTGTCGCCAAGCGGCGCACCCCGAAAGCCGCCTTCGACTACACGGACGGTGCGGCGGAAGGCGAGTTTTCGCTCGATCGTGCGCGCCGCGCCTTCGAAGACATCGAGTTCCACCCCGGAATCCTGACGCCCGCCCCCGACCTCGACACCTCCACCACGATCCTCGGCGGCCCCAGCGCCCTACCTTTCGGCATCGCGCCGACAGGCTTCACGCGCCTGATGCAGACCGAGGGAGAGATCGCCGGAGCTTCTGCCGCGGGCGCCGCCGGCATCCCGTTCACGCTGTCCACCCTCGGGACGACCTCCATCGAGGACGTGAAGGCCGCAAACCCCGATGGTCGCAATTGGTTCCAGCTCTACGTGATGCGCGACCGGGACATCTCGTACGGACTTGCGCGCCGCGCGGCCGACGCGGGATTCGACACACTCATGTTCACCGTCGACACCCCTGTGGCCGGGGCGCGCCTGCGTGACAAGCGCAACGGCTTCTCCATCCCGCCCCAGCTGACCCTCGGCACCGTGCTCAATGCGATCCCGCGCCCGTGGTGGTGGTATGACTTCCTGACCACTCCGAAGCTTGAGTTCGCTTCGCTGTCGACCACGGGCGGCACGGTGGGTGAATTGCTGGATGCCGCGATGGATCCGACCATCAGCTACGAGGACCTCGCCGTCATCCGCGATCTGTGGCCGGGGAAGATCGTCATCAAGGGCGTGCAGACCGTCGAGGATGCCGCGAAGCTCGTCGACCTCGGCGTCGACGGGATCGTGCTCTCCAACCACGGTGGCCGTCAGCTCGACCGTGCGCCGATCCCCTTCCGTCTGCTGCCGAAGGTCGTGCGTGAGGTCGGCGCGGATGCGACGATCATGGTCGACACCGGGATCATGAACGGCGCAGACATCGTCGCGTCGATCGCTCTCGGGGCGAAATTCACCCTCATCGGCCGCGCCTACCTGTATGGGCTGATGGCCGGCGGTCGCGAGGGCGTCGACCGCACGATTTCGATCCTGCGCACGGAGATCGAGCGCACGATGCGCCTGCTCGGTGTCTCGACGCTCGCGGAGCTCACCCCGCAGCACGTGACGCAGCTGACCCGGCTGGTGCCGGTCGATCAGGGGGCGACGGTCGCCGTCTCCTGAGCGACGGGTGAAGGCCCGGGGCGTCCGTGAGAGCGGTCGTCCCGGGCCTTCCGCGTCGTGCGGGTCGGTCGCGGATCAGCGGACCGGCAACGTCGGGATCAGGGCCTCGAGATACACCGCCGTGTCCTCCCAGCCCTCGACGGCCTGGCAGGTCACGCCCATGGCCAGGACGGGGTAGTCGTTGCCGTCAGGGTCGAGCCGGTCGCCGACGAACAGCATGTCATCCAGTGAGATCCCGGTCTGCTCGGCGAGCTGGCGCATGCCGTAGGCCTTGTCGATGCCGCGCGCGGTGATGTCGACTGAGGTCGATCCTCCGGAGCGCACCTCGAGATCGGGGACGCGGGCCTGGACGGCTTCACGCAGGCTGTTCTTCTTCTCACCCGTGGGGTCCCAGGCCATCTTCGCGTCGACCGGGGCGGTCTGGCCGAGGGCCGAGAACGTGATCTGCGAGCCGCGGTCCTCGAGGATGTCGCCCCAGGTCTCCGACTCCCAGAGCCCGAGGCGCTTGGCCTCCTCCTCGACGGCCGTCAACGCGCGCGACTTCTCGTCGTCGGTGAGGGCGTGGGCGTAGACGGTGTCGATCCCCGTGGTGGCGACGCGGTAGTACTGGGTGCCGCAGGTGGGGAGCAGGTGGAAGTGGGCGAGTACCTCGGTGGCGCTCGCCGGGAGGAGGTCCACAACCTGCTTCGTGAACTGGGCGAGCTGTCCGCCGGAGATGATCGCGACCTCGACGCGTTCGGCGAGCGCGACCAGCAGATCCCCGATCCGCGGATCGATCGCACTCTTGGAGGGGGCGAGGGTGTCATCCAGGTCGAAAGCCACCAGCAGGGGAGTCGTGCTCACGAGAGTCCTTCCAACGGATATGGCAATGGGCCGACCTGCTGGTCGGCCCATCCTTCATACATGGTCGGGGTGACAGGATTTGAACCTGCGGCCTCGTCGTCCCGAACGACGCGCGCTACCAAGCTGCGCCACACCCCGTGGCAACCCTCCGAGTCTACCCGATCAGTGACGGTGTCCCGAATCGACGCCACTTCGCGGGAGAAGGGTGATCAGTGAGATCTCGGGCCTGCACGCGAAGCGCACGGGGGCGTAGATCGAGTGACCCACGCCCGCGCTCACGTTCAGCGGCACGCTTCGGCCACCCGCAGTCCACATGCTCAAACCACGGGCCTGGTCGAGGGGGATGTCGCAGTTGGCCACGAGCGCGCCGTATCCAGGCATCCGTACCTGACCGCCGTGCGTATGCCCACCGAAGATCATGTCGGCGCCGAACTCCGTGAACGCATCGAGCACCCGGATGTACGGAGCATGGGTGACGCCGATCGTCACGTCGGGGGAGGCGGTGGCGATACGCTCCACGACCGGGGGAAGCTCATCCAGCCTGTCCCAGTGTCGGTGCGCGTCACTGACGCCGAACGCACCGATCGACACACCTGCGGCATCGAAGACGGTTCCCGCGTTGTTCAGGTCGTGCCACCCGAGGTCGCTTTGTAGGTAGGAGTCGAGCGCGTGCACATCCAGCGCGCCGCGGTCTTCCACCTTCTTGGAGGGCCCGGCGAAGTACTGGAAGGGATTGCGGAAGTGTGGTGCGTCATGGTCGTTGGACCCGTGCACGTAGACCCCGGGCACGTCGCGGAGTGGATCCAGCGCCGCGCGCACCCCGGCCAGTCCTTCGGCGTGCCCCAGGTTGTCACCCGTGTTGACGACCAGGTCGGGCTCGAGTGAGGCGAGAGTCGCCAGCCAGCGCTGCTTGCGCTTCTGCCACGGTGCCATGTGGATGTCGGACAGATGCAGCACCCGGATCGGTGACGATCCCTCGGGCAGAATCGCGACTTCGTGGCGGCGCACCGTGTAGAGGTAGCGCTCGATGCCGATACCCCACACGGCGGTCGCAGCGCCGACCGCCCCCACGACTCCGAGAGTCGTGAGGGCGGTGCGCGCCAGGGGGGATGTCACGGCGTCGGCGTCGGCGTCGGCTGCGGCACCGTGCAGGTGACGTTGATGTTCACCGTGGTCCCACGATCGACGACCGTTCCCGCGCCGGGGCTGGTGCCGTTGAGGGTGACCGTCGCGTTCGGGTTCGAACACGTGCCGCCGCTGGCATTGAGGCCAGCGCTCTGCAGCTGCGATCGCGCGTTCTCGACAGACCCGCTCACTGACGGGACGGCCACGCCCTGCCCGTTGCTCGGGCGGATCGTCACGGTCGTGCCGCCCGCGACATCACCGGCTCCCGGGTCCTGCTCCGCGACGATACCGGCGCCCTCGGTCGAGGTGACGGCGTCGCCCACGACGACCGCGAATCCGGCATCCTCCAGTGTGCTGGTCGCCTCCTCGACGGACATGCCCACGACGTTCGGGAGCTCGTAGAGCACGGTCTTCGTCAGGTTCGAATCCGGTGAGGGGAACGCGCCGCCGGGGTAGAGCTGGTTCGCGGCAGCGAGGATCGGCCTCGCGATCGAGTGCCTTGTGTACTGGTAGCTCCAGGGCCACTGGTTGATGACCGCGTAGCCTTCCGAGTTGCCCACCCACACGGCGGTGGCGACCGCCGTGCTCGAGGACACGACCCACGTCTGCTTGAGCTCGTGTGTACCGGTCTTGCCGAGCAGCGGAGTGCCGTCGTACGGGTTCGATGCCGTACCACTTCCGTTCGTCATCACGCCCTGGAGCGTGTAGGCGGCGGTGGCGGCGATGTTGGGCTCGAGTACCTGCGTGCAGGATGCCTCGGGGAGGGCCACCTCGTTACCGTTGTTGTCGGTGATGCTGTCGATCACGTGAGGGGTGCAGTAGACGCCGTTGTTGGCGATCGTGGCGTAGGCGGCGGCGATGTCGATCGGCGGGATGTTGGCCGAGCCGAGCACGGAGAACGCCGTGTTGACGTCGACCTCTTCGCCGTTACCGAGACGCACGCCCATCTTCGTCGCGGTGTTCTGGATGTTGCACAGGTCCAGCTGCGATGCCATCGCGAGGAAGCCCGAGTTCAGTGAGTCGGCGGTGAACCGCATCGGCGTTCCCACGTAGCCCGGATCGTTCGCGAAGTTCTTGATGAGGTAGTCCGTGGTGTTGACCCAGTCGCCGACACAGGTGTTCGTCATGCGTTTGAACACCTGGAGTCGGCCGTTCAGCACCTCGTTGACGGAGTGTCCCGCCTGCAACCATTCGAGCAGTGTGAACACCTTGAAAGTCGACCCGGCCTCGAAGCCGTTCGAGCTGCCGTAGAGCTGATTCCCCGCGTACACGAGCGATGAGTAGTTCGCATCGTCCGTGATCGTCTCGCTGAAGTTCGTATTCTGGGTGATCTCAAGGATGCGCCCGGTACTCGCCTCGATGCTGACGGTGGCAGCGCCCAACCGTCCGGTGTCGGCGTTTGTGTAGCCCTCGACCGAGGTCGGGACGTTCTCGGTCATCGCCGCCTCGGCGACGCTCTGCAGGTTGCGGTCGATCGTCAAGTAGACATTCAGGCCGCCCTGCTTGAGGAGCGTCTTGCGCTCATCGGTGGTCTCGCCGAAGGCGGGGTCGTTCTCGATGACGCCACGGGCGTACTGGCAGAAGTACGCGGCCTTGCCGGGGACGACGCCGCAGCCCGTGTCGGCCTGCGTGATGTTCGGCGTGATCGGTTCTGCGACGGCCGTGTCGTACTCTTCCTGCGTGATCTTGCCGTCCGCGAGCATACGACCCAGCACGTACGTCTGGCGTTCCTTCGTCAGCGAGTAGCCGTCTTCGGCGCTGTTGACAGGATTGCCGTCGGCGTCGGTCCACGAGCCGTCGGGAAGATCGATGCGATACAGGTTCGGCGTCTGCACCATACCGGCCAGGATGGCGGCCTGACCGATGGTCAGCTCAGAGGCTTCCACGCCGAAGTAGTACTTGGCGGCGGCACCGATGCCGTAGGTCTGGCCGCCGAAGTTGGCGATGTTGAGGTACCCGATGAGGATCTCGTCCTTCGAGTACTGCTGCTCAAGGGCGATCGCGTAGCGCATCTCCTGCAGCTTGCGCTGGTAGCCCTCGACACCGGACGCAACCGTCGCATCGGTGAAGCAGGCGGCCTTCGCAGCATCCTTCTCCTCCTGCGTCAGGTCGGCGGTGTCGCCGGTGCCGACCTCGGCTTCGCAGCGCTGAATGAGGATGTTCTTGACGTACTGCTGGCTGATGGATGAGCCACCGCCCTGCGAGCCGCCGTAGAGGATCGCGCGCGCGGTGCCGACCAGGTCGACGCCGCCGTGCGAGTAGAAGTTCTTGTCCTCGCTGGAGAGGATCGCGTCGTACATGACCGGAGCGACCTCGTCGAAGGTGACGGGCTCGCGGTTCTGGTCGTAGAACTGCGTCATGACCTCGTACTCGCCCGTGTCCGGGTTCATCCAGTAGAAGGTCGTCGGCAGCATCAGCTCGTCGATTTCGAGCGCGCTGGGAAGATTGTCGAAGAGCGTGATCGCACTGGAGGCGGCGGCCCCGGAGATCGCGATCGCCGGCGTGACGGTGGCGGAGACGAGGATTCCGGCGACTGCGCTGAGTCCGACGACCCCCAGCAGCCCGCCGAGCACACCGCCGGCCGTTCGTTTCGTTTCAGGCATAGGGTTGATCGTAGGGGAGCAACCTGTGGGAAGCCTTGAGGGGAGCCGCAAAACTGCGCCCCTTCACCGTACTCTTCCCGGCTGTCCGGCGACGATGGAGAACCGAATGATCGAGTGGGAATACATGACCACGCCGCTGCTGATCCACAACACCGCGGCGATCCTCAACAACTGGGGCAAGCAGGGCTGGGAGCTCGTGCAGGTCGTGCCCGGTCCCGAAGGGGGATTGGTGGGCTATTTCAAGCGTCCCAAGGGCGGCGGCGCCGCCAACGCGGGACTCGGAGCAGCGGCGAGCGCCGCGCAGCAGTTCGGAGAGTAAAAAGATGACGATCTCGACCCGCCTCGCAGAGCTCGGCATCGAGCTTCCCACGGTCGTCCCGCCCGTCGCGGCGTATGTTCCCGCGAAGGTGCACGGTGACCTCGTCTACACCGCCGGCCAGCTCCCGTTCGTGGCCGGCGTGCTGCCGGCGACCGGCAAGGTCGGCGACGGGGACGGCCTCGTCCCGGCATCCGATGCCGCAGACTTCGCCCGCCAGTGCGCTTTGAACGCGATCGCCGCCGCGGCGGCCGCGGCCGGGGGAGTGGACAAGCTCACCGGCGTGCTCAAGGTGACCGGCTTCGTCTCCTCGGTTCCCGAGTTCACGGGCCAGCCCGGCGTCATCAACGGTGCCAGCGAGCTGCTCGGCGAGGTCTTCGGTGATTCGGGGCGTCACGCCCGCTCCGCCGTCGGCGTCCCCGTTCTGCCGCTGGACAGTCCCGTCGAGGTCGAGGTCGTCTTCACCCTCTCCTGACCGGTGGCGCTTCAGCGCACCTGGGCCGAGATGACGCTCATGACCGCTGTGTCGGCGAGCGTCGTGGTGTCACCGACGTCGCGACCTTCGGCGACGTCGCGCAGCAAGCGGCGCATGATCTTGCCGGAGCGGGTCTTGGGCAGCTCGCTGACGATATAGATGTCGCGGGGACGAGCGATCGGCCCGATCTGCTCTCCCACCCACAGGCGCAGCTGCTGCGCGAGTCCCTCGGGGGAGTGCGCGCGCAGGAAGCTCTCCTTGAGAATCACGAACGCGACCACAGCCTGTCCCGTCGTTTCGTCGGCGGCGCCGACGACCGCGGCCTCGGCAGTCGCCTCGTGCGCGACGAGAGCAGACTCGATCTCGGTCGTCGACAGCCGGTGGCCTGAGACGTTCATGACGTCATCCACACGCCCGAGCAGCCACACATCACCGTCGTCATCGAGGCGAGCGCCGTCTCCGGCGAAGTAGTAGCCGCGGTCGCGGAACTTCTCCCAGTAGGTCTCGACGAACCGCTCGGGGTCCCCCCAGATCCCTCGCAGCATGCTCGGCCAGGGTTCGGTGAGCACGAGCAGACCGCCATTGCCGTTGCCGACGTGCTCGCCCGACTCGTCGACGACATCCACACCGATGCCGGGGATCGGGACCTGCGCACTGCCCGGCTTGAGCGCGGTGACCCCGGGCAGTGCCGAGATCATGATGGCGCCGGTCTCGGTCTGCCACCACGTGTCGACGATCGGAGCGACGTGGCCGCCGATGACATCGTGGTACCACATCCATGCCTCGGGGTTGATGGGCTCGCCCACGGATCCGAGCAGGCGGATGCTCGACAGGTCGTAATTCTCCAGAGCGCTGCGTCCGGTCTTCATGAAGGAGCGGATGGCGGTCGGAGCCGTGTAGAGGATCGTCACACCGTACTTCTCGACGAGCTCCCACCACCGCGCCGGGTGCGGGGAGTCGGGGGTCCCCTCGTACAGCACCTGCGTCGCGCCGTTGGCCAGCGGGCCGTAGGCGACGTAGCTGTGCCCGGTGATCCATCCGATGTCGGCGGTGCACCAGAAGACATCGGACTCGGGCCGGATGTCGTGCACGACGCGATTCGTGAAGGCGGCCTGCGTGAGGTAACCGCCGGAGGTGTGGAGAATCCCCTTGGGCTTCCCGGTGGTTCCGGAGGTGTAGAGGATGAACAGCGGGTTCTCGGCCGGGAAGGCCTGCGCTTCGTGCTCGGGGGATGCCTGGGGCACGACGTCGTGCCACCAGATATCGCGGTCCTCGACCCACTTCACCCGGTTCCCGCCGCGCTTGACGACGAGGACGTGCTCGACGGTCTCCTGTTCGCTGCGGTTGCTCGCCGCCGCGAGGGCCTGGTCGACGGCCGGCTTGAGCGGTGACACCTTGCCCTTGCGGTAGCCGCCGTCGGCGGTGATCACCAGTCGCGCTCCCGCGTCGTCGATGCGCGAGCGCAGGCTGTCGGCCGAGAACCCGCCGAACACGACCGAGTGAACGGCGCCGATGCGGGCGACGGCGAGCATCGCGGCGATCGCCTCGGGGATCATCGGGAGGTAGATCGCGACGCGGTCGCCCTGTCCGATGCCGAGCCCCTCCATCACATTCGCGACGCGCTTGACCTCGGCGGTGAGCTCCGCGTAGGTCACCTGCCGCTGATCTCCGGGCTCCCCCTCCCAGAGCAGCGCAACCCGGTCGCCGTAGCCGGCCTCGACATGCCGATCCAAGCAGTTGTACGCGACGTTGAGCGCGCCGTCGGCGAACCACTGGGCAAAGGGTGGGTTCGTCCAGTCGAGCACCTCGGTGAACGGGCGGTGCCAGTGCAGCTGCCGCGCCTGCTCCGCCCAGAACGCGTCACGATCCTCGGATGCCCGGGAATAGAGATCCGCGGTCCCCACCGCGTTCGCGGCGAAGTCTGCGGGCGGAGCGAAACGTCGGTCCTCGTTCAGCAAGTGGTCGATCTGGCTGCTCATTCGGCGCGCTCCTTTGCGGCGGAATCGGCGCGGCTCGTCGGCGCCGCGGTAGCGACAGGCTAATGGTGTCCGCTCCGCGTGACTACCTCCGAAATGAGGGTCCCGAGAGCACCATCTGGACTGTGTGTGAATTGTCTGTGTCAGATTGTGGCGGACAGTGCCCGCCGCGTATGCTGAGGCACGGCCGAACATCTGATTCTGGCATCGCGGCACCGACCACCCCCGATAACGGTGTCGCACAGGCGGCATCCCTCTCCCCCGATGGGATGCCGCCTTCTCTTCTCTCCGGGCACTCCCTTCCTCCCCATCGAGTGATCCGGCTGCGGGTGGCGGCGGTCCCGCCGCGATCGGGGCCTCGAGAGGGTCCGGATTCGTAGCGTCGGGGCATGCCCGAGATGTTCGTCCCACTCCCGCCCCGCGGCGACGCCGTCACGCGACGCTCGGACGAGGTCACGGTCACGGCGCCGGCATGGACGCGGCACCCCGCACTCGCTGACCTCGTGCCGCTGATGACGGATCCGCGCACCACGGATGTCTTCGTCAACGGCGCGGGATCGGTTTTCGTCGACGATGGCTCGGGGCTGCGCGAAGTTCCGTCTCCGCCACGCAGCGAGGCGGAAACGCGGGCGCTCGCGGTCGCACTCGTCGGCGCCGGAGGAAGGCACATCGACGAGGCGACGCCGTGCGTCGACGTGCGGCTGGACGGCGGTGTCCGTGTGCACGCCGTGCTCCCGCCACTCGCGGTCGACGGCACTCTTGTCTCGATCCGGGTGTCGCGCCTTGCGCGGATTCGGCTCCGCGACCTTGAACGCGGTGGCATGTTCGATGCGGAGCTCGCGCTCAGGCTGCGTTCGCTGGTCTCCGAACGTCGCAACATCCTGGTCACCGGGGCGACGGGCGCGGGCAAGACGACGCTGTTGGCCGCGCTCCTGAGCGAAGCAGACCCTCGCGAGCGGATCGTCACGATCGAGGATGTCGCAGAGCTGGCGATCGACCACCCGCATCATGTGCGCCTTGAGGCGCGACAGGCGAACCTCGAGGGTGCGGGCGCGATCGATCTGGCGCGGCTGGCGCGAGAGGCGCTGCGCATGAGACCCGACCGTCTGATCGTCGGCGAATGTCGGGGCGCGGAGGTGCGCGAACTGCTCACCGCCCTCAACACGGGACATGACGGTGGCGCGGGCACGGTCCACGCCAACAGTTTGGGCGATGTCGCCGCGAGGCTCGAAGCGCTCGGAGCCCTCGCGGGGCTGGGTGACCGCGCGCTGGCCCGCCAGGTCGCCAGCGCGATCGATGTGGTCATCCATGTCGAGCGCGACAGTGGGGGACGGCGCCACATCGCGGCGCTCGGTGAACCCGCGGTCGCCGCAGACGGTCGGCTTGTGATCGAGCAGGCGGCATGACGACGCTGGCACGATTTCGCGCGCGTCTGCGGCCACGCGCAACGGCTGCGGCATCCGATGCGGTGAGCGATGCGGCAGAGAGCCTGCTGCGCATCTCGGTGCTTCTCGAAGCGGGGATCCCGCCCGCCGCGGCGTGGCGCCACCTGGCCGCTCTCGGCGACCAGCGTGCCCGCGGCGTCGCGGCCGCCCTCGATGAGGGAACGCCCGTCGACGCGGCGTTGATGCTCGACGACTCCCCGCCCGAGTCCGCGCGCGCGGCACGCACGGCGCAGGCATCGCCGTCCGGATGGAACGACGTGGCAGCAGCATGGCGCGTCGCCACAACGGTCGGTGCTCCGCTCGCACCAACGCTGCGCGCATTCGCCCACACTCTCGCCGATGCGCGGGCCATCACCGACGAGGTGCGCATCGCGCTGGCCGAACCCGCGGCGACCGCGCGACTCATGGGATGGCTCCCGCTGGTGGGTCTCGCGCTGTCCGCGGCCCTCGGTTTCGATCCCCTCGGCGTGTTGCTCACCGAGCCCGCGGGGTGGGCGTGCGTCGCGGCGGGGCTCGCGCTCGTGCTCGGAGCCCGCAGGTGGACCGCCCGGATCGCTGACCAGGCTCGGGATCTCGGTCCCATGCCCGGGGTCGCCGCGGACCTGATGGCTGTGGCACTCAGCGGGGGCGTCTCGATCGATCGTGCGCGCGCCCTCGTCCGTGATGTGCGTCCCGAGACATCCGACGCTTCAGACTCGGCCGCCATTGAGCAGACGCTCGAGCTCTCCTCGACCGCGGGTGTGCCCGCCGCGGACCTCCTGCGCGCACAGGCCGTGGTCGACCGGCATCGAGCGCGAGTCGAGGGGCGGATGCGCGCGGCGACGCTGTCCACCCGGTTGCTGCTGCCGCTCGGGGTGTGCACCCTTCCGGCGTTCCTGTGCTGGGGCGTCGCCCCGATGTTCTTGAGCATCCTCCCCGGCATCGGCATTCCGACGCTGTGATCCGGGCCCCTCTTCCACCAATGCTCCCTCTGACCGTCCCCTCCCGAAAGGAAAGAATGATGAATGTTCCCCGCCTGACGACCGGCCGCGCGCGACGGCTGCTCCTCGACGAGACCGGTGCAGCGACGGCCGAATACGCCATCGCCACCATGGCGGCGGTGGCCTTTGCCGGCCTCCTCGTCGTCATCATGCGAAGCGACGAGGTGCGCGGCATCCTCACCGATCTTGTCCGACGAGCGCTCTCGGTCGAGTGATCCGGCGTGGGCTGGGTGGGGAGCGTGGCGCTGTGACCGCCGAGTTCGCGATCGCCCTGACCGCCGTCGCGCTCGTCCTCGCTGCCGTCGCCGGGCTGTTCGCGGGGATGGGGCGCCAGCTCCTGCTGCAGGATGCCGTATCCGACGCCGCCCGCCTGATCGCGCGCGGGGAATCGTCCGAGCGCGCGCGCTCGGTTATCCTCGCTGCGGTGCCCGAGGCGGGCATCAGCATCGAGTCTCGTGACGACATGGTGTGCGTGCTGGCGTCGGTGTCTGCGCCTCTCGGCGTGGACCTGCGGGCGAGATCCTGCGCCCTGGCAGGTGGGCGCTGAGTGCCAGGAACCGTCGCGACGGTCGGTTCTGTGTCGGTGTGCGCTGTTCTCGCGCTCGCGGGTGTGCATCTGGGGGCTGCCGCCCTGGTGTCGCAGAGGGCGGCGGGTGCCGCGGATGCCGCGGCGCTCGCCGCCGCGGACGTCGCGTCGGGTGCACTCGTCGGTGTGCCGTGCGAGCGCGCCGCGGAGGTCGCCGGCGCGGTCGACGCGCGCCTGCTCGACTGCGATCTCACCGGACTCGTCGCGACGGTGAGCGTCGCGCTCACATGGGGCGGGTTCGACGTGTGGGCCTTCGCGCGGGCAGGTCCACCGCCCGTGTCCTCATGAGCGGCATCGGCGGCTCCGAGTGCCGCGCCGGGCACTGCGGGAGAGACGTTCCGCCCGCCGCGGATGTCGTCATGGAGCGGGGCCGTGACGCTTCGAAGCTGAGTATCGGGTGCCCGCGCGCTCTCCTCCAATGTGTATGGTGTGCTTCGAAGAAAGGAAGCACCCGTTGGCGACAGGCAAGAAGCTCGTCATCGTCGAGTCCCCGACGAAGATGAAGTCGATCCAGGGATACCTGGGCGACGATTACGAGGTGCTCAGCTCGGTCGGACACATCCGAGACCTGGCGAGCAAGAAAGACATCCCTGCGGAGAAGAAGCAGGCGTACGGCAAGTATTCGATCGACGTCGAGAACGACTTCGATCCCTATTACGTCGTCAGTGACCGCAAGACGAAGACCGTCGCAGAACTCAAGCGCGCGCTCAAGGCCGCCGACGAGGTCCTCCTCGCGACCGATGAAGATCGCGAGGGCGAGGCCATCGCGTGGCACCTGCTCGAGGTCCTCAAGCCCAAGGTGCCGGTCAAGCGCATGGTGTTCCACGAGATCACCAAGGACGCGATTCGCGCCGCGGCCGAGAACACCCGCGACCTCGACCTCGCACTCGTGGATGCCCAGGAGACGCGACGCGTGCTCGACCGCCTCTACGGATGGGACGTCTCGCCGGTCCTGTGGCGCAAGGTCGGCAGCGGGCGGGAGGGTGCAGCCCTGAGCGCCGGCCGCGTGCAATCGGCAGCCACCCGCATGGTCGTCGAACGCGAGCGCGAGCGGATGGCGTTCGTCTCGGCCGACTACTGGGGCGTGGAAGCGTCGGCAACGAAGGCATCGGCCTCGTTCTCGACGCGACTGGCACGCCTGGATGGCGCTCCGCTTGCGCGCGGAACCGACTTCGACGATCTCGGACAGCTGAAGAAGGCGGTCGTCGTCCTCGACGAGACCGCGGCCCGCGACCTGGCCGCCGCGATCGAGGCGGTCGGTGAGGCATCCGTCACCGCGCTGGAGGCAAAGCCCGGGACCCGGAGCCCGAAGCCTCCGTTCACGACCTCGACCCTCCAGCAGGAGGCGGGGCGCAAGCTCTCGATGAGCGCGAAGCACGCGATGAGCGTGGCCCAGCGGCTCTACGAGAAGGGCTACATCACCTATATGCGCACCGACTCGACCGCGCTGTCTGCGCAAGCGGTCACTGCCGCGCGGACGCAGGCGGTCGAGCTCTACGGTGACGGAGCGGTGCCGCTGAAGCCCCGCACGTACCGCAACAACGCGAAGAACGCGCAGGAGGCGCACGAGGCGATTCGTCCCTCGGGCGAGTTCTTCCGGCGACCCACCGAGGTCTCGTCGCAGCTGGATCGCGACGAGCACCGCATGTACGACCTCATCTGGAAGCGCACGATCGCCAGCCAGATGTCGGACGCGAAGTACGAGACCACCACGGTGACGCTCGCGGTGAGCGCCGACGGCAAGAGCGCCGAGTTCACGGCATCCGGCACGGTCTACACCTTCAAGGGATTCCTTGAGGCCTACGAGGAAGGCCAGGACGAGAAGCGCAGTGACGCCGACAAGGCCGACGACCAGGCGCTTCCGGCCCTTGCCGTCGGCGATGTGCTCGCCTTGTCCGACACCGAGCCCAAGGGGCACTCGACGAGCCCCAAGCCGCGTTACACCGAGGCGAGCCTGGTCAAAGCGCTCGAGGAGAAGGGCATCGGACGCCCCTCGACCTTCGCGAGCATCATCGATGTGATCCTCGACCGCGGCTACGTGTTCAAGCGTGGGCAGGCCCTCGTCCCCACCTGGCTCTCGTTCAGCGTCGTGCGCCTGCTCGAGCAGCACTTCGCCGACCTGGTGGACTACGACTTCACCGCTGCCCTCGAAGACGACCTCGACGCGATCGCGCGGGGCGAGCAGCAGCGCACCGCATGGCTGAAGGAGTTCTACTTCGGCTCCGACGCGCACGTCGGCCTGCGCAACATCGTCGACAACCTCGGAGACATCGATGCCCGTGAGCTCAACGCGACGCGGATCACGGATGTCGCGACGCTGCGCTTCGGCAAGTACGGTCCGTACCTGGATGTGATCGATCCGGCGAACCCGGATGCCGCACCGCGGCGTGTCAACATCCCGGAGGACCTCGCGCCCGACGAGCTCACGGTGGAAAAGGCGCAGGAGCTGCTCGACGCGCCCGTCGCCGGGAACCGCGTGCTGGGCGAGAACCCCGCCAACGGCAAGCTGATCGTCGTCAAGGACGGCCGCTTCGGTCCGTACATCGAGGAGACCGAGCCGGAGGTCGCTGAATCCGTCGACCCCGACACCGGTGAGGTGCTCGAGTCGGCTCCGGTCGTTGAGGCGCCCGCGCCGGCGAAGGGGAAGAAGACGGCGAAGTCCGCGGCACCCAAGAACCGTACGGCGTCCCTGTTTCGCTCGATGTCTGTGGACACGATCGACCTCGACACCGCGCTTCGTCTGCTGGACCTTCCTCGCGTCGTCGGTGAGGACCCGGAATCGAAAGAGCCGATCACCGCGCAGAACGGCCGCTTCGGTCCGTACCTGAAGAAGGGCACCGATTCGCGATCGCTCGAGAGCGAAGCGCAGATCTTCGACATCACCCTTGAGCAGGCGCTGGAGATCTACGCGCAGCCCAAGTACGGTGCGCGTCGCGCCTCCAGTGCGCTGAAGGAATTCGACGCCGATCCGGTCAGCGGCAAGCCGATCAAGGTGCGCGACGGCCGATTCGGGCCGTACGTCACCGACGGTGAGACCAACGCGACGATCCCGCGTGGCGAGCAGGTCGACGACGTCGACTTCGCCCGCGCTGTCCAGCTGCTGGCCGACAAGCGCGCCAAGGGCCCCGCTCCCAAGCGGACGGCCCGCAAGACGACGGCGCGTAAGACAACGGCGAAGAAGTGACCGCGTCCGAGCGCGGACTGTTCGTCACGCTCGAAGGCGGCGACGGCTCGGGCAAGACGACGCAGGCCGCGCGCCTGGAGAAGTGGTTCACCGATCGCGGGCGCACCGTCGTGCGCACCCGCGAGCCCGGCGGTACGGAGGTCGGTCAGCTCATCCGCGACATCGTGCTGCATCACCGCGGTGATGTCGCCCCGCGTGCCGAGGCTCTGCTGTACGCGGCTGACCGGGCCCACCACATCGCCACCGTGGTGCGTCCGGCGCTCGAACGTGGGGATGTCGTGATCCAGGACCGCTATCTCGACTCCTCCGTCGCCTATCAGGGCGCCGGTCGGGTCCTCGGGCGCGACGAGATTCGAGATCTGTCGCTGTGGGCCACCGGCGGGCTGCTGCCCGATGTGACGGTGCTGCTCGATCTCGACCCGCACATCGCGCGCGCGCGACTGGATGCCGCCGACAAGCCCTTCGACCGTCTCGAGGCCGAGGCTCGCAGCTTCCACGATCGGGTGCGCGCAGAGTTCCTCGCGCTCGCCGAGGCAGAACCCGATCGCTTCCTCGTGGTGGATGCCTCCCTCCCCAGTGCGCAGGTCGGCGAGATCATCCTCAGCCGGGTCGCCGCTCTCGGCTGACGTCCAGGGTCGTCGCTATCGTTGAGGTCATGCCCGCCGCTTCCGTCGACGCCCGCCCCGTCGGTGACGCCGTGACCGACGCGGTCCCGTGGGGGGCGGTATGGGGTCAGGGGGCTGCTGTCGCGCAGCTGCAGGCTGCGGCATCCGATCCTGAGTCGATGTCTCACGCCTGGCTGTTGACGGGCCCTCCGGGATCCGGGCGCTCGACGCTGGCACGCGCGTTCGCGGCCGCCCTCATCGCGGAGCCGGGGGACGAGGCCGCGATGCGGCAGGTCATCGCCGGCACCCATCCGGATGTGACGCTGTTGCGCACCGAACAGGTGATCATTCGCATCGACGAAGCTCGCAAGCTCGTCGAGCGTGCCTACTTCGCCCCCTCGATCGGGCGCTACCGCGTCATCATCGTCGAAGATGCCGACCGCATGGTCGAGCGCACCTCCAACGTTCTGCTCAAGGCACTCGAAGAGCCGCCCGAGTGCACCGTCTGGATCCTGTGCGCGCCCAGCGACGCCGACCTGCTGCCGACGATCCGCTCGCGCGTGCGCGCCATCCGACTGGTCGAACCAGACGTCGCCGATGTCGCGTCACTGATCGAGCGGCGCACCGGGGTGTCGGCGCAGATCGCCGAGCAGGCGGCCCGGCATGCGCAGCGGCACATCGGGATGGCCCAGCGATTGGCGACCGACGTCGATGCACGCGAGCGCCGTGATGAGACCTTGCGAGCGGTGCTGCGCGTGCGTTCGGTCGCAGACGCCGTCGAGGTGGCCGGCACGATCGTGCAGGTGGCGAACGACGACGCCAAAGCGCTGACGGCCGAGCGCGACGACGCGGAGCGCACGTCGCTCTTGCGCACGCTCGGCATCGCCGACGGCGCCCCGATCCCGCCGACCGTGCGCTCCCAGATCACTGCGCTGGAAGACGAGCAGAAACGGCGTGCGACCCGCAGCGTGCGCGACGGGATCGACCGCGTGCTCACCGACCTGCAGTCGCTGTTCCGCGATGTCGTCATGATCCAGTTCGGACGAGCGGCAGCCGATGACACGTCGCTGGTGAACCGGGAACTGGCCGATGAGTTGCGCGCACTCGCTGCCGCCTGGGAGCCCTCGCGCACTCTCGTCGTCCTCGATGAGATCGCGCTGACCCGCCGCAATCTCGAACGCAATGTCGCCGCCGCCCTCGCGATCGAGAGCATGCTCATCACCGTCGCGACCGGGAGGACCCCATGATGCGCCCGACAGATACACGCCCGCGCATCGCCCCCCGCGCCGTGGGCGTGGTGGCGATGGGCATCACCGCCGTTCTCGCTCTCGTGGGGTGCGCCATCATCCCCCTGCAGCCTGATCCGGTCGAGAGCTCTCCGTCACCGATCACCGACGGGATCGCCGAAGACCTCCTGCCCTACTACCAACAGACACTGACCTGGACCGCGTGCGGTGAGGGATTCGACTGCACGACCGTGACCGCGCCGCTGGATTGGTCGGATCCTTCCCTCGCCACGATCGATCTCGCTGTCGTTCGCCATCGGGCGACCGGATCCGATCGCCTGGGGTCCCTCCTCACCAACCCTGGGGGTCCGGGTGCCAGCGGGGTTTCACTTGTTCAGGACTCACTCGGCTTCGCCGTGAGCGCGGAGCTCCAGGAGAGTTACGACGTCATCGGGTTCGACCCGCGCGGCGTGGGGCAATCCACCGCTGTCGTCTGCCTGGATGCCGCAGACATGGACGCGTATGTATTCGACATCCCGCCCGGTGAGCGGCGATCGAGCGAGTGGGACGCGGCGATCGAGGCCAAGCAGGAGTCTTTCGCCGATGCGTGTGAGGCGAACAGCGACGGGATCCTGCCCTACATCGACACGGTGAGCTCGGCGCGCGACATGGATCTGCTGCGCGGCGTCCTCGGCGATGAGAAGCTCAATTACCTCGGGTACTCGTACGGCACCTTCCTCGGCGCCACGTACGCGAAGCACTACCCGGCCAACGTCGGTCGCATGGTCCTGGACGGTGCCATCGATCCGAGCCTGAGCCTGCTCGAGGTCGGCACCGCACAGGCTGTGGGCTTTGAGAATGCTCTCCGCTCGTACATGACGTGGTGTCTCGGGCAGAGCGACTGCGCGTTCGCGGGCACGGTGGATGACGCGATGGCCGATCTCGGCATCCTGCTGGCAAGCGTCGACCAGCGTCCGTTGACGAACGAGGACGGTCGGATGATGGGTGCCGACGCGCTCCTGACCGGCATCATCGCCGCGCTGTATTCGCAGGGCAGCTGGCCGAGCCTGAACGTTGCGCTCGCGCTCGCGCTGCAGGGCGACCCGAGCGTCGCGTTCCAGCTCGCGGACTTCTACTACAACCGCAGCGGCGGTCAATACCTCGACAATTCGACCGAGGCGTTCAACGCCTACAACTGCATGGACTACCCGAGGGATGTCACAGACGCCGAGCAGGCCGCCTCGGATGCCATCCTGGCCGAGTCTGCGCCCACGGTCGCGCCGTACTGGACGGGGCCCGACCTGTGCGACGTCTGGCCCGCCGAAGAGACGGGCGTGCGCGAGGCGATCGCCGCGGCGGGTGCCGACCCCATCCTCGTCGTCGGTACGACCGGCGATCCGGCGACGCCGTACGAGTGGTCCGTTGCGCTGGCCGATCAGCTCGAGTCCGGGGTGCTGGTCACGCGGGTCGGCGAAGGCCACACGGGATACAACAAGGGCAACCAGTGCGTGGATGACACGGTCGAGGCGTATTTCATCGACGGGATCGTGCCCGGCGGCGACGTGTACTGCGAGTGACGCGGACCGTGTTCGCAGGGCCTCGCCGGACACGGTAAGATCGTTGATCGTGCGTCGTGCGAGCGATCGCGCCACCTTAGCTCAGACGGCAGAGCGATTCACTCGTAATGAATAGGTCGAGGGTTCGATTCCCTCAGGTGGCTCCGGTTAGAGGCCCCGTCAGGTGACGGGGCCTCTTCGTCTCCGTCACCGAAGGCGATCCAGTCGATTGATCGTCGAGTGATCCGAGCCCAGCCGGCGAGAGCCGATAGCGGCGGCTCGCTGATACCGCGCTCCCAATTGCTCACGGTGCGGAGGCTGTAGCCGAGCATTGCCGCCATCTGTGCCTGGTCGACATTGACGAAGGTCCGTGATGCGCGCAAACGAGCGTGCGGTGTTGCCGGTGCGGCGGCTACCTGTAGTGCGTTTGCGTTTGTCACTTGATCCTCCTCGTGTGGCGGTCGGCGGCTCTTCGGGCGGCTCGCGCTGTGGTGGCGACTTCTGACCACCCACACGAGCACTCGGCGTGCGTCTCGTACCCGTGGTGCCTGCCGCCCCCGATCGGTGCGGCCGGACTGAAGAACGGCATGGCAACGATACGCGTTTCGTGTCCGACTACGTTGCTCATGATTGTTAAGAGTAAGCGCGTCATCGGCAGAATGTTGCGCATTGATAGAAGTTTCGCGCTATTCTGTCGGCCATGCGCAGAATATTGCCGGTTACAAGCGGCGAGGTGCTTACCACCCGCGAGATATCTCGACGGTTGCAGCTGAGTCGGGAGACTATCTGCCTCGCGATCCGTGAGGGTCGGCTGAAGGCGCTAACGAAGCTCCCCGGTCGGAACGGCGCCTATCTGGTGTCGGAGCAGGCCGTGGTCGAGTGGCGTTGCCCTGGCGAGCGGTTGCCGGGCCTGTGATGCGGTCTGTGTTTCGACGGCTGTTCGCGGAGTGGCGTTGTTTCTGGCGCCGCGACCACGGGGCCTACTGATGGTGTGCGAGCACTCGGCGGGTGTGGTGCTCCCGTCCGGACGGTTCCTGTGCTTCGGGTGTGATGAGTTCCCGCGATCGGCGATCGAGAACGCTACTCAGTCCGCAGCCCGTGAGCGTATGCCTGCGTCGGTGCGGCAGATGGGCGCGATCTCTGATCTGTCGCGTCGGTTGTATGGGCGCAAGGAGTTGCGGTCGTGAGTGCCGAGTTCGGACTGTGCCGCGTGTGTGACGGCTGGGGTGATGACGGCGACGGCTACGTGTGCGAAGCCTGCGATGGCTCAGGGGTGGTCGCGTCGTGACGGTCGGTTTTGCCGTCGAGGCGCCGAAGGCGTCGAGCGGCCTCGGTACCAATGCGAATTCGGTAACCCCCCTCTTGTCTCGGGAGGCGTTCCGGGCTGCGAGACGTGAGCGCTTCGCGCGCCGGTCCGCGTCGTCGCGGTGGCTGATTGACGACACGATCGCCCAGCACGGCCGCGAGCACTTCGCCGAGCTTGCCCCGCGTCCTGCGACGTGCGGGTGGGCTGCTGGGTCGTTCATCGGTGTCCACAAGGCCCAGAACGGCCCGGCCAGGTTCTCGGGCATCCAGTCGTGTGGTTCGGTGTGGGGGTGCGCGTGCTGCGGCGCGCTGATCCGCTCTCGACGTTCCGCGGAAGTGCAGAAAGCGGCGGGTTGGTGGGAGGCGCAGCGCGGGCAGTTCCTGTTCCTGACGCTCACGGTCCGTCACTTCCGTGAGGACAGTCTGGAACGCACGATGGATGCGGTCACTGAGGCGTTCACGGCGACGATCAACGGGGCACCGTGGAAACGCTTCACCCGCGTGCACGGCATCCGCCATTTCGTGAAGGCGCAAGAGATCACCCTGGGCTGGGACAACGGCTGGCACGCGCACCTTCACGTGCTGCTGTTCGTGGATCTGGCGGCCGCGGCTGCGGATCTCGCAGCCGACGCCGATCAGGCGTGGCGGGATGCGGAAGATCATCCGACCAAGGGTGGCGGGCTCAATCGCTCCCGCGTGAAGAAGGCTGAACGGCTCGATGCGGAGGCGGCTGACGCGGCCCGCGCTGCCGCGCAAGGGATCGGGGCGGAGCGACGTCGCGAACTGCATGGGTGGCTCTCCGAGCGGTGGCGTTCGATGGTCGTTGCTGCGGGTGGTCGTGAGCCGTCGAAACGACGCGGTGTGGACATCCGCACCGTGCACGACGGGAAAGTCGTCGCGCTCTACGTCTCCAAACTCCAAGAGTCTGATCGGGGCTGGGGAGTGGGCAACGAGATGGCCCGGCAGGACATGAAGAAGGGCCGCAAAGACTCCCTTGTCCCGCTCGAACTGTTGGACCTGGACGGGCTGAGCGAAGACGAGATCGAGCGAAACCGGGACTACTGGATCGAGTACGTCACGAGCACGGCCGGCCGTCGCGCGATGACATGGTCGCGTGGGCTGAAAGACGCTGCCGGTATCGAGGAGCTTGACGACGAGCAGATCGTGGCCGAAGAGGACGAGGCGGCTGCGGAGGATGACCGGGTGTTGGTGATCGAGGCCCGGCATTGGGCGCGGATCCGTGACGACGCAGACACGATCGCTCGGATCTTGGAACTGGTCGAAGCTGACCGGGTCGATGAGGTTGCGCGGTATGTGCCGTTCGAGTATCCACCGCCAGTATGAAACTTGCTATTTATCAGATCTGATCTGGGATTTTTAGACTTCAAGTAGGCGGTGTGAAGCCCGCTGAAACTACTCAGAATCTCTCGGATTGGACTCATCATGGCTCTTTCTCGCAAGCGTCGCCCGCTTGGGTTGATCACCGGCAAGGTGCTCGCCCAGGAACCCCGTCAGGAGTACGCGGACGGCAAACCGACCGGCAACGTCGGACGGTTCGACGTCACCCTGCTCCAGAAGAACTTCGCCACCCCGGATGTGCGTTTCCCGGTCGGCCCGAACTTCCCCGAGGTGCCCGCCGTGGACGCGGAGGTCGCGCTGATTGTCGAGTTCGGTGAGACCGACGAGTGGGGCGCGAACATCCGCATCGTGCGGTACGCGACCGAGGACGATCTCGAATCGATCGCCAAGGTGCTCCCGGCTCTCGCGACGGCGTCGCGCTGACCGTCTGCTGACAGGTGGAAGGCGTAGACGAATGGCGCGATCAAGTCTGGGCGCTGCTGGACAGCTTCGCGGAGCCGTTCGCGGTGCTGCTCGTCCTGTTGGCGTTCACGCTCGGGATGCTGAGCATTCGGGCGCTCGGCTGATGGTCGGCCAGATCTCCGCATTCGTCGTGGTCAGCGGGTCCGCTGTCCTTCTGTTCGGGTTGGTGGGTCGTGGCTGAAGTTGCCCCGCTCATCCCGATCATCGTTCTCGCGCTCGGGGTCATTCGTGGCCTTGACCTGTTCATAGCTGTCGCCTGGTGATCACCGGCGCGTCACTCGTCACCGCCTACCTGGCGGGGCTGGCTGTTGCGTTCCTCGCGCGACTGACAAAGGGGAGGGGGTGAAATACATGGAGACCGACACCATTTCGAGTGTCATCAGCGCCGCAACTTCCGGCATCACGTCCGAACTCTGGCTGGTGGCTCCGATCGGCCTGGGCATCATGGCCATCGTCTGGGGCGTGCCCAAGGGCGTCCGCTTCCTGAAGTCGCTCGGCCGCTGAGCCAGCGCACGGGCCCCGTCATCCGTCGCATCGGCTGGCGGGGCCTGTCCCATTTGCTGACCATTCCTAGGAGGGTTGCTGTGTATCGCTGGATGTCGGGTGCTCTTGTTGCGGTGTTCGCCGCCGCGTTCGTCGTTACGTCTCCGAATGGTGCTCTTGCGGTTGAGTCCACTCCTGCGCCGGTTGTCCCGTTCCCTGCTGTTCCGTCTCAGTTGACTTCTGCTTTGTCCGGTTCCGATGTCGGCGCAATCGACTATGCGAACGCGCTCGTTGCTGTCGGCGCGGGAGCGGCTTTGACGACTATCGGCTCGGGCGGTTCCACGGCTGGCGCGCTCGCGGCGCAAGGTGCCAAGCCGATCACGGCTGCCGCGCAGCTCGCACGTGGTGGCGGTGCGGCCGCGTCTGTCTTGATCGCGGCGCAGGTCGGCTGGGCTATCGGTCAGGGCGGATTGGTGCTCTACTCTGCCGCCACTCAAACTGACTACGCGGATCTGATTTGCCGCACGCCCGATTGGTATCAGTCGGCCAACTCGTTCATCATGCTGGGCATCGCGCCTGACTGCACGGCGCCTGTTCTCGACGTCAATGTTGACCAGCTTGCGACTACGTATGCGACGATCCCGGGCTACGGGGAGTTCCATTTTGTGGGCACTCGCTCGAACCAATACTCGACCTGGGCGTTTTACTGTGGGCCTCAAACCCAGCTTGACTCGTCGCTTCGCTACCGGCTCATCTGGGATGAGGCGGGCGTCGACAAGACCTTTCCCACGTGGGCCGATTCGTCGTCGCAGATAGCCATCAATGAGGACATGTGCGGCTATCACGGCGCGATGTACATCTATCAGGATCAGCTCCCTAGTGATCGTGTGCTGATGGGTCTGGAGATCGTTCTCTATCCGATCCAGGCTGGTGTCGATCCGGTCGCCACGGCCGAGTTGGAGACGGTGACTGAGGATCCTTTGCGCACTCCGACCTGCAGTATCGATTGGGACGACGGCTCAACGACGACCGGCGTCGGCACGGCCTATGCCGAGTCTGTGGGAGTTGACCTGACTGCTGCCGACATGGGCTGTACGACGGCCTGGGATGCGAAGCCTGGTGCCGGCATTACGACCATGCCGACGCGTATTGGTGTCACGTCGGACGACGGCTCGGGGAACGTCATTGAGTTGACCTCTCAGGACGTGCCTACCTATTCGCCGGATCAGAAGGTGGGCTTGACGGCTGATCCGGGGGTCGGCCTGGTGCTCGAAAAGGCTCCGTCTGGTGGTGAGTTCGAGTCATGCAATCGTTGGATTGCCGACTGTGTCGACTGGTGGGCGGCCACCTCCCAGGGGACGCTCTCGACTACACAAGCGCTCGACACGTACCGCTGTACGTTCGGGGGCGTTAAGGTCGATCTGTCCGAGTGCGGGATCTACGCCTACACCTTCGACACTCGGACGGCGGTTGGGACGCAGACTCAGACCGCTACGATCACGGACCCCGCGACCGGTCAGCAGGTGCAGTGGCAGAACGAACCTGGCCTGAACTCCGTTTCGCCTGCCGCTGGAATCGACCCGGCGGGTGAATGCCTGGCGTCATGGTCGGATGCGATGAACCCGATTGAGTGGGTGCTCCAGCCGGTGAAGTGTGCGCTTGTGTGGGCGTTCGTGCCGCGTACTCAGGTTGTCACTCAGGCTCAGACTGCTGTCGCTACTGCGTGGTCGGGGACGATGGTGGGCAAGCTCGGAGACACTGTCGCTGGCTGGTCCTTCACCGCCCCCGCGAGTGGCTGCGGCGGGCTCAATGTCGGGATCTCGGCGGTCTGGCCGATGGCGGATGATTTCACGATTCTGAACGCGTGCCCGGGGGAACCGCTCGCGCCGATCGCGTCACTCTCATCGATCACGTTGGGGATCTTCGCCGTGCTCGGGGCTGCGTTCTCGGTGACCCGTTCGGTCGGGTCCGTTGTGGGCTTCACAGGTCTTGGGGGGGACTGATGATCACGGAATGGCTCGTGCAACTCGGCCTGGGTGTCGTGTCCTGGTTCGTTGGCCTGTTCCCCTCGGACTGGGAGGTGCCGACAGAGATCGCGAATCTGGATCAGATGATCTCTTCGTTCATCGCGGACTTCTCCGGGCTGGGAGTGTGGGCGCCGTGGGCGCTCCTGATCACCTGCGCGGTGATCTCGGCCGGGGTGTGGTCGGTTGGGCTGATTGTGAAGGCGATTCGTGCCGCCATCGCTCACATCCCGCTCGTTGGGGGTGCTGGCTGATGGCGGGCGCGCGCAGTCGCGCGGATGCGCGGCGAGCACGTCAGGCATCAGCCGAGGCCGTCAACGACGGGTTTGAGCGCATCGTGGCACAACTCCAACCCGACGCCATCAGACACGAACGAGAATCAGCGCCGGAGAAGCCGTGGAAGATCCGCGCGGCCGCGTGGATCGCATCCCACTCCAACGGCACCCGCGCAGTCGAACGCCTCCGCCAAATGCCGATCCGCGCGATCGTCGGCGCGAACGGGTCGGGCAAGTCCCTCTGCGCTCTCCGGTCGCTGCTGCCTTCACTCGACGCCGGCCGGACGGTGTACAGCACCGTCCCGCTCTACGACGCTGCGACGGGAGACTTGCATCCTTCATATCGGCGGTTCGAGTCGTGGGAACAACTCATGCACGCTGAGCACGCGGATTTCTTCGCGGACGAGATCTCCGGCATCGCGAGCTCGCGCGACCACAACAACCTCCACAGCGAAGTCATCAACCGCCTCCACCAGCTGCGGAAAGTCGATGTGACCTTCTGCTGGACCGCACCCGCCTGGCGCCGGGCTGACCTCTCGCTACGCGAGGTCACCTGGTCCGTTACCGAGTGCCGGGGCTACCTGCCTGACAACTCCGGCGCACACCAGGCCGACGGTTCGGTGCTGTGGGCGCCGCGGCGCCTGTTCCGCTTCACGACCTACTCAATGCGAGACTTCGACGAGTGGTCTGCTGGAAAGCGTGACCGTGTTAGTCCCGAGTTCGCCGAGTGGTTCGCAGGAACAGGATCGCGCGAGTTCGAGTCATATCGGACATTGGATGCCGTGGATCGAATTGAGGCTTTTGACCCAAGAGCGTGCCCCGAGTGCGGCAAGACGCGGCGAGTCGAGTACTGCCGTGGACATGAGGAGATGGAGCGTGGCTGAGGCTGCTCAGGAACCTTGCCTGTGACCCCGCGGAGTGAGCTGGATTCGCCTAGATGACTTGCGTGCAGAGTCAATGTGATTGGTCGTTGGCGTGCGCTGCTTGTGCAATAGCTTTGTCCCATGACCTCCCTTTCGCTAGAAGAAGCGGACTTCAGTGAGCGTTCTGTCCTACCAGCGGTGTTCGGGCCGAAGATCGAGGCATTGATTTGTGACCTGCTCGATCAGGCTTCTATCTCGCGCCTCACTGTGGTTCACCGCGTGAAGAGCTATCCCAGTGCGGCCGCGAAGATGCGCGCGAATCCGGAGAAGTATGGCGACGTCGCTGACTTGCACGACCTACTTGGAGTTCGCGTTATCACCTACATGGCAAGCGACGTCGAACTGGTGGTTGATGCGCTCCGTGGCGCCTTCAGAATTGACGAGCAGCGATCCGCAGACAAGCAAGCGATGCTCTCCTCGGATCGGTTCGGCTACTTGTCCTATCACTTGGTTGCCTGTATCACTCCGGAACGTGCAGCGCTGCCCGAGTGGTCTCAGTTCAAAGGGTTTCACTTCGAGATTCAGGTTCGATCGATACTCCAGCATGCGTGGGCGGAGATCGAGCACGACCTTGGGTATAAGTCGGACTCAGCGCTGCCGATCCAGCTTCGTCGCCGGTTTACGTTGCTCGCGGGATTGCTCGAGCTCGCGGATGCGGAGTTTGACGCTGTGTCGGCCGAAGTCGCGGAGCACGTAGCGCGTGTGCGCGCTGAGGTTGCCGGGGGCAAGGGGGTGCCGATCGATAGCGACTCACTACGTGCGCTGACCGGCAACGACTCGGCTGTTGCTCGTCTGGACCGTGCGATCGCCGACAGTATTGATGCCGATCTTGACGCGACATCGAGTGCCAAGTACATCGAGCATCGAGTCATGAATCTCAAGCAGGTCGGTGTAAGTGACACGCTCGAGCTTGAGCGGGCTATCGCTGAGAGTAGCGATTCACTGCTCCGTTTTGCCCGTGGTTGGCTCCAGGCGCCCGGCGCTCGCAATAACGCTAGAGCGTTGCACGAAGAAGCTGGTCGCTCCAGGGTGCTTCCTCGCGGGATCTCGATGTATTACTACTACCTGCATCTCCTTATTGAGCGGGATCTGGACGGTGCGCTCAAAGCGATTGGGCGACTCTCGCAACCAGAACGCTTCGAGCTCCTCCAGACCCTCCACGCGGAGGCGTTCGACGGGTCGTCGTAGAGCGGCGTGCGCTATGGAAGCCAGCGTTTCAGCGATGCCTTGTTTCCCGTGAACCTGGACCAGTATGCGTGCCCTAGAGCTATTCCGACCGAGGTCAGGTTGAGGGACTTGAGCTGCGCCTCATTGCTGTCCCAAGTCTCGCGCAGAAGCTGAATCTCGGGGATATATCGGACGACCTCGTCGGCTATTTCATCATCGGACATGCGTCCCTTTCCCATGAGCACTCTTATCTCTGGGAGCCGGTCCGACATACCCGCAGACTCGACGAGGCGGGTGAGGTCGAACTCCGATCCTGCGGATAGCTGGAGTCGGTTGGCGTCGCGCAAAGCTCCGCCAACGAGATGGTTTTCACGGAGCGCGACAAGCAGGTCCGGCTTCACATCCACTGCCATGAAACCCTTGGTGAAGAGTCCCTCGTGCCCGGCCGCAACGCTCTTTCCGAACGTCGAAAGGCCCACGCCGGCCGAGCCCGCTCCGACGTACTCAATGTGCTGGTAGTCGGCACTACTTCGGGGGACGTTTACGCCCAGCGCGTCGACTACTGGTCGTATTTCGCCGTATAGGCCCTCTGGGGTCTGGACGTCCAAGCTGCGCGAATACCTGAGGTAGAAGATCCAAGCGATCGCACGTCGCTGCTGCTCCGTCAACTTCGGTGCGGAGATGATTGCTTCGTTAAGTGCCAAGGTCCGGAGGTTACGCTCGCTCTCCTCGGAGCGTGCGGACAGGAGATCGACTAGTGCCTCGCGCAAATCTTCCTCACCTGACCGGGCATATTCTTTCTGCGCCTCGAACAGCATGTTCTGCATGTCTGGCGTCGCGAGCTCGTTCACCCGCTCAGGGCGATCCGACTCGAGCTTGGACAGGTATGCGCTCGTCAACTCCTCCGCTCGCTGCGCGGCGACTGCTTGGGCGATGCCCGCTAGCTCACGTGCGTTGGCCCTGAATACGTCGATTGCGACGGTTCGGGCTTCTTGGAGTGATAGCCCATGGACGTGGATATCGTTTCCAGCTTGGTAGTTTGTCGAGTTCTCGGCGCCATGTTGCGATAGGTCGGGTCTAGCCATCGTTGTGCCCATCGCGTTCGGAGTTGAGGTACATATCGCCGCTAGCTTGATAGTTTCTGGAATTCGCACCGCCCGCCTGAAAGTTGGTATGGGATGCGCCCCCCGATTTCTTGGCACCTGCAGGATGATCATTCGCTTGACGCGGTT
Organism: Microbacterium sediminicola; assembly: GCF_039531125.1. Classification (NCBI taxonomy): domain Bacteria; kingdom Bacillati; phylum Actinomycetota; class Actinomycetes; order Micrococcales; family Microbacteriaceae; genus Microbacterium; species Microbacterium sediminicola. The sequence continues at coordinate 1,661,641 of NZ_BAAAPL010000001.1, read as the reverse complement.
CGCGTATCGATAGGCCGATAGTGAGGGCAACTACCCCAGCAGCCGTGATCGAAATCGCGATGAACCCCGGCCATGTCCAGAACAATTCTTCGGCCTCGAGCGCATAGATGTAGTAGCCGATCGCGAGTGTGCCACCGAGACCGAGCGAAATCTCACCGAGAATAACCAGGCGCTTTGCCACCGTCATGTACGGCACATTAGCGATTCGTGACTCTGGCTTGCGCCGCTTCGCGATCTCGAGGCCAGTTCGCCGTACACGCTAGAGTGCGGATGTGGTCCCCGCCGCGACACGCAATGAGGCACGGTCGAGGCTCGCGCGGGCGCGGGAGTACTTTGCTTTCGCCGAGATTGCAGACGGCGACGCCAACTTTGCCAACCCTGGTGTGAGCCTGTGCGTGAATGCGGGCATTGCTGCGGCTGACGTGGTTCTGTTGCTGTCTGAGCACAGGCGCGGGGCGCGGGATGGTCACGAGCGTGCGCCCCACGCGTTGCGACGGATCAATCAGGACTCTATGGCTCGCTCACTGAGTAGGCTCCTGAAACTGAAGCCGAGGGCGCAGTACACGGCGGGGGAGTCATGTAGTGCTAATGATTTCAGAGACGCATTGAGAGACGCCCGTCGATGTATCGAGTTGGCAAGTGCAATGCTCAACGGAGAGGTGAACGAATGACGACGTGCTTTGTGATCGGTCCGATTGGCAACGAACTTGCGCCGCTAGATAGTCCGGAGCGGTTGGCGTGGGAGTCTGCCCTCGAAATCTACGATCGCGTCATTCAGACCGCATGCAGCTTCTTGGATATCGAGGCCGTTCGAGCTGATCAGATCTCGATAACGGGTGACATCAACGAACAAATCTTCCGTCATCTCTTCGAAGCGGATCTCGTGATCGCGGATCTCAGTGGCGCAAACGCGAACGTAATGTACGAGCTTGGGCTAAGGCACTCCCTGAACAAGCTGACGATCCAGGTCGCGGACGCCGCGACGCCGCTGCCGTTTGATGTGAAGGCCGTACGAACGATTCTCATACAACGATCCCAGATGGGCTTGGTTGATGCCCGCAAGAAACTCGTGAAAGCGATTGAGGTCGGGCTGTCGGGTGCGTCGGATATGGTCGCCGCTACGCGAGTCTGGTCCGCACTGGAGGGAGCGGCCGGTGCGGACCTTGATGTGATTCTTGGGGAGCCTGATGCGGTGGACGGGCCTGAAGATCTAGATGAGGCCGATGGCGAGGGCTTCGTCGAGATCATGGTCGGGCTTGAGGGCTCATTCCAGAAGGTCACACACAGTCTCGAAAAAATCGGCTCGGCAATGCGTGACATGAACGACGACACGTCGCAGGCGACAGCCGAGATGAACCATCAGGACAAGTCACTTCCTTCGGCGGCCCGCATGGGTCTGATCCACAAGTTCGCCGGGACTCTGAAGGGACACGGCGAGATCCTTGACGCTCTTACTCTGACGTACGAAGAAGATGTACGGGAACTTGACTCGAGGGTCTCTCCGCTGTTGAGGATGCTTGCTGGGAACGAGCAGCTTCGAGAGATGGAGGGCGCTGACCGCTTCCTCGACATGATCTTGGGCCTTGCGGCTTCAGCTCGAGGGGCGTCTGAGGGATTCAGTGGGTTCTCGTCATCGCTTCAGTTCCTCGGGACGATGAGTTCGCTGCTGCGGTCACCTTCGAAACTGATCTCCAGGGGAGTGGCGCGAATTGCGGACAGCGTCACACTGATCGACGACTGGGATGCGGCCGCACGACGCGTGAAGGCGCTGGGGGAAGCAAAGAGGCCACCTGTCTAGGCGATGTGGCGCCGTGCAGCCTCCAGCTGTCGGATGATCGCGGAGAGTGAGTGGAGTGCGCTCTGAAGCTCGCCGATACGGATCAATGCGTTGACGACTGAGAGGTCGTGGTGTGCCATGGCGATTTGTGTGTAGGCGATGCCGGTGAGGGTCCATCCTTCGCCGGGTGCGTCTGGTGTGGTCATTGTGGTTGATCCTCTTGTTGTGATTCGTGCCGGATGGCTTTGGCCATTTGGCACACTTGCTGCTGAGTGAGCGGAGAGGGTCGGGTCAACTCCTGCATGGTGGTGTCTTGGTGCAAGGTGCGGAGCACCATCCCTGAGGTGTCGGGACCGCTTCGGGGTTGAGGCGGGCCTTGCAGCGCGCTACCTGCCGGGCGTGAGTCGGAGTGTGTGAATCGCGGCCTGCTCGTCGTTCCAGTCCGGATCGGTATAGATCTGGGTGGACGCAAGGTGCGCGTGCCGCATGAGCTTCTGCACGGTGCGGGTGTTGGCGCCGCGCCGGAGGAGTTCCGTTCCGTACGTGTGGCGCAGCTGGTGGGGTGTTGCTTCGATGTCGGCGCGGCGCATGGCACCTTTGATGGCGCCGTAGACGGCGGCTCTGGTGACGTGGTCGTTGCTGCCGATGTATGGCGGGAACCAGTAGCCGGTCGTGGGCATGTGTCGGGCGAGGTCGGCGAGGTCGGGGTGCAAGGGGATGATCTCGGTGGCACCGCCTTTGCCGGTGATGATGAGGGTGCCGATCTCGGTGTCGATGTCGCGGGTGTGGAACTTCGCGATCTCGTGGACCCGTAGCCCGGCGAGTACTCCGAGTGCGATGTAGACGCGTGTGCGGTGGCGGTTGGCGGCGCGGTAGATCGCTTCGACTTGAGCGACGCTGAGTGGGCGTGGCCGTGACCGCGGCCGTTTCGGCCTGGGGGTGTCGTCGGCGGGGTCGTCGGTGCGGATGCGTGCGCGTTTCATCCAAGTGGTGAAGGCGCGGATGCTCGCGTGGTAGCTGGCTTTGCTGGACGCTGTTAGATCAGGTCTTGCGCAGTATCGGACGATGCTTCGGGCGTTGAGTGTATAGGCGTTGGTGTTCGTTGCTGTGAACAGGGCGCGGACGGTTCCGAGGCGTTCAGCGATGGTGCGTTGTGACAGTCCTTGTGCGTTCTGCCACGCTGCCCACTCGTTGAGGATGTCCCCCGAGTCATCCCAGAGAGTCGGTTGCATGTGCTCGATCATTAGCGCCCCACAGCGAAAAGAGCGCTTCTGCACAGTCCGGGATGCTCAGGGTTTCTTCAAGATCCTCGGAAAACTCGTAATGAATAGGTCAAGGGTTCGATTCCCTTAGGTGGCTCTGAACGAAGAAGACCGTCCCGCGGGGGCGGTCTTCTTCGTTCATCCCGGTGGCAAGTGAGCGGGCCCACGGGGTCGGAGGTCACGCGAGGGCGAGCAGGACGCCGGCGGCGAGTGCCAGGCCCAGTCCCACCCACTGCACAGTGGCCACGCGCTCGCGCAGCACGATCGCGGCGAGGATGATCGTCCCCGAGGGGTAGAGGGCGGTCAGCGCCGAAACGATCGAAAGGTCTCCGAGTCGCAGGGCGACGAGCATCATGGTGTTCGCCGCGACATCCAGCACACCGCAGATGATCGCAAACAGCCAGAACCGCGCGTGCGGTGTCGGCCGCTGGGCGACCGCCGGGGCGGGGCGGGTGTGCTCGAGGTCGGCGTGGCCGGTGGGTGTCATGCCGACCTCGATGCCGTCCACGCGCAGGGCGGATACCAGTGGCCGGCCGCGTCGCGTCGTCACCAGGATCAGGACGAGCACGATCACGACCGTGATGGACGCGTTTGCGACGCGGTTCATGACCAGGGGGACAAGACCGCTGGCAGCGCTCGTCTGATCGATCGAGATCATGAAGCCGCCGATCGCGAGTCCTGAACCGATGGCCATGAGCACGCCGCGACCCGAGGGACGCACGACCTTCTTGCCGGGGATGAATCCGACCAGGACCACCGCGACCAGAGCGATGCCGAGCCCGGCGTAGCCGAAGGAGTTCAGCGACTCGCCGCCGATCGTCAGACCCCAGATCATGGGGGCGATTGCGGCGGTCACCGCGGTGACAGGGGAGAGGATGCTCATCGGTCCGATCGCGAGACATGCGTAGAGCAGAGCGATCGCGATCACGCCGAAGACGCCAGAGAGGGCTCCCCAGGCGACATCGCCCGGGGTCCAGACACCGCCCATCACCGGGAGCAGGGCGAGCAGCAGCACGAGGCCGGTGAGCGCGGCGACGGCGGTCACGACGATCGAGCGCAGCCCCCGGGCGGCGCGACCGCCGAAGAAATCCGCCGCGCCGTAGATGAACGCTCCGACGAGCGCGATCGATGCCGAGAGCATGCGAATCAGCGTAGGGGTTGCGCACCAGCACTATTTGCTAGATAAACTAGCGATATGTTCACCTCCTCGTCCCGTCAGTCGGCCCGCCCCTCCCGATGGCTGCGTATCGGAATCCCCGCTGTGCTCGTGCTGGTGTGGTTCATCGTGGGCTCGATGGGTGGTCCCTATTTCGGCAAGGTCGACGAGGTCTCCACCAACGACCAGTCCAGCTACCTGCCGCAGAGCGCGGACGCGACACAGGTGTCGGAGCGCCTGATGGACTTCCTGGGCGAGGACTCGATTCCAGCCGTGCTCGTCGTCGACGGGCAGGGGGAGCTCACCGAGACGCAGATCGATGACATTCAGACGGTGGTCGATGACCTCGCTGCCGTCCAAGGTGTCGAGGATGGAGTCTCACCGCCCGTGATCTCAGACGACGGCGAGGCTGCCCAGGTCTTCATCCCGATTGATTCGAGCGCCGACATCCAAGAGGTGATCGACGAACTGCGGGCCACTGTCGCTGATGAGTTGCCCGCAGGGCTCGAGGGATGGGTCACCGGGCCCGCGGGCTTCACGGCGGACCTGGTCGAGGGTTTCCTCGGCATCGACGGGCTGCTCCTGGCCGTCGCGCTGATCGCCGTTTTCGTCATCCTGGTCATCGTCTACCGCTCGCCGCTGTTGCCGGTTCTGGTTCTGCTCACCTCGATGTTCGCGCTGACGGTCGCGCTCCTGACAGTGTGGTGGCTCGCCTACGCCGGCGTATTCGTGCTCAACGGTCAGGTGCAGGGGATCCTCTTCATTCTCGTGATCGGCGCCGCCACCGACTACGCGCTGCTCTACGTGGCCAGATTCCGAGAAGCACTCGCGGACGGGCTCGGCAGATGGGACGCTGCGCTGCGTGCCTGGAAGGGAGCGTTCGAGCCGATTGCGGCCTCGGGTGGCACGGTGATCGCAGGCCTTTTGTGTCTGCTGCTCTCGGACCTTGCGACCAACCGGGCGCTCGGCCCCATCGCCTCGGTCGGCATCCTGTTCTCGATGCTTTCGGCGCTGACATTCCTTCCGGCGCTGCTGGCACTGTTCGGCCGAGTCGCCTTCTGGCCTTTCATTCCGAAGACCGCCGCGGCACCGCTTCCGGAAGACTTCACCCAGCCCGTCAAGGGGTTCTGGCCGCGCCAGGCGCGCCTGATCGCACGGCATTCCCGGCCCGTGTGGATCATCTCCACCCTCGTGTTGCTGGTCGCCACCGTCGGGGTCACCCAGCTGAAGGCGGACGGCGTCGCATCCAGCGATCTCGTGCTCGGGTACTCGCAGGCACGGGACGGTCAAGAGGTGCTCGCCGAGCACTTCCCGGCAGGATCCGGGAGCCCTGTGTACGTGATCGTGCCGGAAAGCGAGCTCGCCGCCGCTGTCACGACACTCGACGACAGTTCCGGGATCGAGTCCGTCGCGGTCGTCTCGGCCGACTCGGTGACCGGTCAGGCCGCTGTGACGGTCGAGGACGGTGAGCCGGTGTTCGCGGCGGTCGGACCTCCCGGAACCGCCGCTCCCACACCGACCGTCTCTGAGGGCGATGTGCTCGTGGTCGCGACGCTCACCGATACCGCCGACAGCCCCGAGGCAGAGCAGACCGTGCGCGACCTGCGTGTCGCGTTCGCCGACGACCTCGGCGAGGGTGTCGCCCTCGTGGGCGGTGTCACAGCGACGGACGTCGACACCAACGACACGTCGATCCGGGACCGCACAGTGATCATCCCGGTGGTGCTGGTCGTGATCCTCCTGATCCTCATGCTGCTGCTGCGAGCCGTTCTTGCCCCGGTGCTGCTGATCCTCAGCGTCATCGTGTCTTTCGGCGCGGCACTCGGAGTGAGCGCCCTCGTCTTCAACTCCGTGTTCCAGTTCCCCGGCGCCGACCCGGCCGTCCCGCTCTACGGCTTCGTCTTCCTGGTGGCGCTGGGCGTGGACTACAACATCTTCCTGATGTCGCGGGTGCGTGAGGAGTCCCTCGTGCACGGCACGAGGCGCGGAATCCTGAGGGGGCTGGTTGCCACCGGCGGTGTCATCACCTCGGCGGGCCTGGTGCTCGCGGCGACGTTCGCGGCACTCGGCGTCATCCCGATCCTGTTCCTCGCGCAGCTCGCTTTCATCGTCGCCTTCGGCGTGCTACTGGACACCTTCGTGGTGCGCTCGCTGCTCGTGCCCGCTCTGTCGTACGACATCGGCCGCGCGATCTGGTGGCCCTCGAAGCTCTGGCGCCGCGACGAGCGTGCTGCACCGGACGGGCGTACCCTCGAAGAATGAGCAAAGCGCTGTTCATCGTCGATGTGCAGAACGATTTCACCGAGGGCGGCGCGCTCGGCGTCGAGGGCGGCGACGCCGTCGCCGAGCGGATCACGCAGTACCTCTCCGCGCACGCCGGCGAGTATTCGATGATCATCGCCTCGCGCGACTGGCACGATGACGACAACGACAACGGCGGACACTTCCACCCTGAACCCGACTACGTGGACACCTGGCCTTCGCACTGCGTCGCCGGTACCGAGGGTGCCGAGTACGACCCGGCGCTGGTGGTTGAGTCGGTCACTCATCACGTGAAGAAGGGGCAGGGGGAAGCCGCCTACTCACTGTTCGAGGGCGTCACAGACGAGGGTCACAAGGTCTCGGACCTGCTGACCGAGCACGGCATCCTCGACGTCGATGTCACCGGAATCGCCACCGACTACTGTGTGCGCGCCTCCGCCCTCCACGCGATCGAGCACGGCCGACACGTGCGGATCCTCACCGACCTCATCGCCGGTGTCGCCCCGGAATCGAGCGAAGCCGCGCTCGCCGAGCTCGCGCATGCCGGGGCGGTGCTGGCCGAGTCGGGCGCCTGATCAGGCGATCCCCGCGGCGGCAAGCAGCACTCCGCCCGCAGCGCCGACCAGCACGACCAGCCACGGGGGGAGCTTCCAGGCGGTGAGCAGCACGAAACACCCGAGTGCGAGCGAGAAGGATCCTGCGCCCACAACCGAGGTCGTGAACAGCGGCGTGTAGAGGGCCGCCCCGAGGATGCCGACCACGGCCGCGTTGGCACCGCGCATGAGCGCCTGCATCCACAGGCGCGAGCGCAGGGCGTTCCAGAAGGGCAGCACGCCGATCAGCAGCAGGAAACCGGGCAGGAACACCGCGAGAAGCGCGATGGCGGCGCCGAGCACACCACCGGGTCCCTCGGACGAGAGGGTGCCGAGGTAGGCCGCGAAGGCGAACAGCGGTCCGGGCATCGCCTGGGCGGCGCCGTAGCCGGCGAAGAACTGGTCGGCGCTGACCCAGCCGGGGGTGACGACCGAGGCCTGCAACAGCGGCAGCACGACATGACCGCCGCCGAAGACCAGTGCCCCTGCGCGGTAGAACGCGTCGAAGAGGCTGACGGCTCCCGAGCCCGCGGCGGCGGCGATGAGCGGCAGGCCGAGGAGCAGGATGGTGAACAGTGCCAGTGAGACGATCCCGACCGTGCGCGAGACGGGGAATCGGAGAAGTCCGGCGACTTCGCCCGCTCGCGGTCGGCAGAGAACCAGGCCGGCGACGGCGCCCAGGGCGATCGCGGCGATCTGACCGAGCGATCCCGCGAGCATCAGCGCGACCACGGCGGCCACGACGGCGATCGAGGCGCGTCGGGCATCGGGGGTGAGCGTCTTCGCCATCCCCCAGACGGCCTGGGCCACAATCGCGACCGCGACGGTCTTCAGTCCGGTCAGAAGTCCCGTCCCGATGACACCCTCGAACAGGCTCGCGCCGAACGCGATCGCGACCATGAGGATCGCAGACGGCAGGGTGAACGCGAGGAACGCGGCCACAGCCCCCCAGGCTCCTGCGCGCTCGAGCCCGAGTGCGAAGCCGACCTGGCTGGAGGCGGGGCCGGGGAGGAACTGGCACAGGGCGACGAGGTCCGCGTACGCCTTGTCCGACATCCACTTTCGCCGCGCGATGAGGTCGTCGCGGAAGTAGCCGAGGTGTGCGATGGGCCCCCCGAAGGATGTCACGCCCAGGCGCAGAAACGCGAGGAACACCTCGGTGACCGACCCGCGTGGCGCGGACGGCCCGGCGGACGGCGAGTCAGGCATCCACGGTCCTTTCACCGAGCTTGCGCGAGCGCAACTGCTGCGCCGAGACGGTCAGAGCCGGGCGGCGAGTGCCTTCACGCTGTCGAAGACGTCGTCGCGCAGTCCACGTGCGCCGTCGGCCTCCCAGTTGGCGGGGTCGGGGAATGACCACTCCACCAGTTCGCCCGCCACTGGGCCCGGCAGGGCGAGCCCCGGCTTCATCGTCACGACGATGTCCGCGGTGGCGAGGTCCTCGGCGGTCACCGCGCGCGGGACGGCTCCCGACGCGTCGATGTCGAGCTCGGCGAGCGTGGCGGCGATCGCCGGGTTGATCGCCTGCGCGGGAGAGAGCCCGCCGCTCGTCGTCACGACGCCCTCGGGAGCGATCGCGGCGAACAGGTGCGCGCCCAGCTGCGAGCGGCCCGCATTGTGGTTGCAGATGAACAGCACCGTGGTCATCGGGTCTCCTTGTCGTCGAGAAGCTTGTCGTCAAGCTGCGGGATGACGATCTCTTCGGCTGCATCCGTGACATGGGGGAACAGCAGCACCGCGAGTGCGATCGCCAGGGCCATCCCCACCAGCTGGGCACCGATGAAGGGCAGTACCGAACCGGCAGCGATCCCTGCGAAGGTATCGCTGAAGAGTCGCCCGACGGTGACCGCGGGGTTTGCGAAGGATGTCGAGCTGGTGAACCAATACGCTGCGCCGATGTAAGCGCCTACGGCCGGGGCTGCGGCCGCTCCTCGCCCGGTGCGGGCGAGCGCGATGATCAGCAGCACGAGCCCTGCGGTGGCGACCACTTCGGCCAGCAGAGTGGCCGGCGTCGCCCGATCATGCGTCGAGAAGGTCGTCGGTACATCGAACATGAGGTTCGCGAGGACCGCACCGCCGATCGCGCCGAGCACCTGCGCGACGACGTAGACGCCCACCGCGGGGAGGGTGAGCCCGACACGCTGTCTGCGCCCGAGGAACCAGTCCGCGAGCGAGACGACCGGGTTGAAGTGCGCGCCCGACACCGGGCCGAACATGAGGATGAGCACCGCCAGGCCGAAGGCGGTGGCGATGGAGTTCTCGAGCAGTTGGAGCCCGACATCCGTCGAGAGTCGGCTCGCGGCGATGCCGGAGCCGACCACGACGGTGACGAGCAGACCCGTGCCGAGGAATTCGGCGAAGGCGCGACGCAGGATCGGTGCGGGGGAGGACACGTGCGGGGAGTTATCCGTTCAGTCGGTGAGTTCGTAGACGAGGCGCTCGACCTTGGCGCGGATATCGTCGCGCACGGCGCGGACGCCGTCGAGGTCGAGTTCCGCGGGGTCCTGCAGCTCCCAGTCGAGGTAGCGCTTGCCGGGATACACGGGGCAGGCGTCGCCGCAGCCCATTGTGACGATCGCGTCCGCCGCGCGCACGACATCGTCGGTGAGGGGCTTCGGAAACTCCTCGTTCATGTCGATGCCGAGCTCTTCCAGCACGGTCACGACCGCGGGGTGGATCGTGACGCCCGGCTGCGAGCCGGCCGAGCGCACGTGCACCTTCTCGCCCGCGATCGAGCGGGTGAGAGCAGCGGCCATCTGCGAGCGGCCGGAGTTCTGCACGCAGATATAGAGGACCTCGGGGACGTGCTTGGCGACGAGACCTTTGGACTGGGCGAGTGCGATCAGACGGTCGCGCGCGAATTTCTCGGCGAGTGATGCGAGGTGGACATCGACCTTGGCGGTGCGGGCGAGCGCCGCATACGACTCGAAGACGATCCGCTCGACGGTCTCCTCGTTGACGATTCCGACGTAGTGCTGCGCGAGGCGCTCGGATGCGCGGTGGAGGGTGGCTTCGACAGACAGCAGCGCCGCCTGTCCCCGTTCTGTTGACATGGTGATTCTCCCTGTGGAGGACTCGACGACGGCTCGGCTATGCGGTGAGCTCGGTGATGAGGGTTTCGATGCGTCCGCGGATGTCGTCGCGGATGATGCGCACGGACTCGATGCCCTGACCGGCCGGGTCGTCGAGCTTCCAGTCCTCGTAGCGCTTGCCGGGGAAGATGGGGCAGGCGTCGCCGCAGCCCATCGTGATGACGACATCCGACTCCTTGACGGCCTCGACAGTGAGGACCTTGGGAGTGTTGCCGGCGATGTCGATGCCCTCTTCGGCCATGGCCTCCACAGCGACGGGGTTGATCTGGTCTTTGGGCTCGGAGCCCGCCGAGAGGACTTCGATGCGGCCTTCGCCGAGGGCGGCCAGGTATGCGGCGGCCATCTGGGAGCGACCGGCGTTGTGGACGCAGACGAACAGGACGGTGGGCTTGTCGGCCATGGGATCGCTTCTCTCTGTCGGGGGCGTTGAGAAAAGCATAGATCAAGATCTATTGGTTGTCATCCTCATCGACCGATGGGTTTCGCAGTTCGGAGAGGAGTGTGCGCACGCGCCCCTCGATGTCGTCGCGGATCTCACGGACGACCGACAGCGGCTGGCCCACTGGATCGGCGAGATCCCAGTCGAGGTAGCGGTGTCCGGGGTAGATGGGGCAGGCGTCGCCGCACCCCATGGTGACGACGACGTCGGCGGCCCGGACAGCCTCGTCGGTCAGGGGCTTGGGGAACTCATCTCCCGTGGAGACACCGATCTCGTCGAGCGCGGTGACGACGGTGGAGCGCATGTCCGCGGCGGGCGCGGAGCCTGCGGTACGGACGGTCACCGCGTCGCCGGCGAGGTGGCGCAGGATGCCCGCTGCCAGCTGCGAGCGCCCGGCGTTCTGCACGCAGACGAACAGGACGCTGGGGCGGTGGGCGCGGGGGGAAAGGGTTGATTCCACGCGGGCGCAGAGCCGCGAGGCTGCGAACGACGCGACGCGCGAGGTCAACAGAGACGTGCCGCTGTCAGAGAGCGCGCGGTACGAGTCGGCCACGACCTCGCGGATGGTGACGGGGTCGATCGTCCCCGCGAAGCGCAGAGTCAGGTCGGCCGTGATGCGGTCGAGATCAACCGCATCACTCGTGGTGGCGGTCCCGAGCATCGCGTCTACGCGAGCTGCGGCATCCTGATCGATCGAGTACCAGACCTGTCGCCCCGACGGTTCGCGAGCGACGACACCGTCCGCGAGCAGGGTCTTCATGTGGTGGCTCACGGTGGGCTGTCGAAGGCCGAGCTCCGCGGCGATGCGTCCGACCAGCTCCCGACCATCCGCAGACCGCCGGATGAGCTCGACGATGCGCACGCGCGTGGGGTCTGCGAGTGAGGTCAACGTCGGCTCGGAGCGAGAATCCATTGATGCAAGTCTATCGGATGTCGGCAACAGGCTTGTTCGACTGTGCTCACCTGCGCGAAACACGTCGCGACATAGGCTGATGCATGGCCCTCCTCTCACCCCATGAATTCGGCCCGACCGTCGTCGCCGTCGTTGGTGCGGCGGTGGATGACACGCTCGAGAGCTTCGCGACGTGTGGCGGTGTCGATGTGATGTCACTGCGTGACCGCGAGCCGGATCTCGCCTCGCGCCGTATCCGTGCCTCATCCGCGTCGCTCGTCGTGCACGACGCAGATCCGCTCGAGCATGTCGCCGCGGCGTGGGTCGAGCTCTTCCAGGAGCGCGCGACGCTCGGCGCGCTCGAAGCCGAGATCGACGCTGCGCTCGACAGATTTGAGCGCGGGAGTGTCGCGATGCCCGACTATTACCTCGTTGTCGAACCGGATGCCTCCGATGACGAATGGCTGCACTGGTGGTGTGGGGCATTGGGGCGAGGCGCGCCGAGGCGAGTGATGCCACTCGCCGCTCCGGCGGGTTCCTCGGACGCCGGTCTGGGGCGCGTGCTCAGCTCGCTCCCCACCTCGCGTCCGTGGCCGGAACCTGCCACGTGGCTTCCCGATCTCGCCTACGATATTCCGGACCGCGTCGGGGTCCGTGCGGGGGAGTGAGTCGGGTCGTGTGCGCCGTTGCCGAGAGCTGCATCCATAGCGAATCGTGACATCGCCGTTGCCCGCGCGGAGTTGATCTCCCCTACCCTCGGGGCCATGCGACGGATGGGAACTGCGGTCTCCGGTGCTGTCATTGCGGGGATTCTGCTCACCGGATGCGGGCAGTCGGGAGCGGCCCCGTCACCGAGCTCGAGCGCAGTGGCGAGCGCTTCCGTCGCGGCCGCCGACGCCGACCTCAGCGGCGCGCTCACGCTCGACCCCGAGGGTTGGTACGGCGACGTCTATGCGGACGGCATCCTTCCTGTCGGCGACGGCCGGTACTCGGAGGTGAAGCCCGCGGTGGGGACGGTCTACCTGTGCTCGGAGAATTTTGCGCAGAACGGGGCCGGCGCGCAGGAGCGCGGGCCGTGGTTCATCAACGACGACACCGAGTGGGATCTGTCGCTGAAGATCCACGTCCAGGGCGCGGTCGAGTGGGAGCCGCAGATGACCGTGACGCTCGACGGCGACACGCGGACCGTGACGACCAACGACCTGCCCGACCACACGACGGGTGAGTTCCCCGTGGCCCGGGACGACCCGGCATACGACTACGACCGCAATCCGAACTCGATCAGTGCCCAGGAGCTCACTTATGACCTGAACGCCTCTCCGCAATACGGTGAGCCGCACTGCATGGGCGGAGAGGCCGGAGTGATGCTCACCGGCGCGGCGCTGTTCAACGCCTTCGACGAGCTCGGTCGCGACGCAGGTGCCTGGGAGATCCAGGATGCGTGCGAGGGGCACCCGCAGCAGGCCGGCGAATACCATTACCACACCCTCTCCTCGTGCATCGGTGCGGTCAGTGTCGAGACGGTGATCGGGTTCGCCTTGGACGGTTTCCCCATCACTGGGCCGACCGTCTCGGAGGGCAACGTGCTCACGACGGCGGACCTCGACGAATGTCACGGGATCGTCAGTGACGTGGAACTCGACGGGGAGACGGTCACGACCTACCACTACGTCATGACGCAGGACTTTCCGTACTCGGTCTCGTGCTTCCGCGCGGAGCCGATCACGATGCATCCCGCCCACTGACGCGCGGCGATCCGAACTATCCTGGCCGCATGCTGACCTCATTGGTGACCGGATGATCATCGCGCTGTTCCGTCGCCGCCTGCGCGAGGGCGTGAGCTTCGACGATTTCATCCGCGCCTGGGAGGCGGACGAGGGGTTCGGGGTGCCCGCCCGCGTCTTCAACGCGGTGTCGCTGAGTGATCCGCGCGAGGTGCTGTCGGTCGGCTTCGTCGATATTCCGGCGGATGCGCTGAGAGCAACCGCGGAGCAGGTCGCCGACCAGGAGGCGAAGCGGCACTCGCGCATCGATGAGGTCATCGAGAGCACGGAGTTGCGCGCGTTCTACGACCTGCGCACCGAGCACGACTTCTCGGGTGAACCGACGGAGATCGAGCTCGGGTCACTGGCCAGCATGGTGGCCGTGCTCGGGCGCGCGTCGGAGTAACGCGGCCAGAGCTGCGCTACAACCAGCGCGCTACCGCAGGCGAAGGACTGCGGCGCGCCAGCAGCAGCGCGCTCAGCGAGAAGCGGCGGGCGGCCGCCGGGGCCAGCAGGATCACGACCGACAGCACCGCCATCACCGGGTACTGGTCGATCAGCTGGTCCGAGCTCCAGTACAGCAGCAGCGTGAACAGCGATCCGATTGCCGCGGGGAGCGTCAGCACACCGAGGACCAGTGCCACCCCGAGCCCCGTCTCCAGCAGCGGGATCCCCGCACCGAACAGGCCGGGAACTGCCTGCATGGCGGAGCCGGGGAAGACGTCGAACCAGTCCGGCACCCGCGGGGTGCCGCCCACCAGCAGGATGTCACCGCCGTCGAAGTGGGCCTGGTACTTGAAGAGCCCCTCCAGCAGCCACAGCACGCCGAGGGTCACCCTCATCGCGCCGACCACGATCGGCGCGATGAGGGATGCACTCCGGGTCATGACAGCTCGGCCGCCCCGAAGACCGCGGCCGCCTTGTCGCAGTGGATGACCACGGTGGTGTACATCGCGGTGTCCATACCGTTCAGATCGAACTGCTGATCGGCCTCGTCCCAGGCGACCGTGCCGAGCTCGATGCCGTTCGCGACGGCGTCCTCATCGGTGCCGTTGGTGAGGTAGACGTGCAAGTCGGGGCCTTCGTCGGAGGAGAAGCCGGTGAGTACCAGGTGCTCCTCGTGGATCTCGACCGTGCCAGAGACCTGCTGACCGTTCAGGCCCTCGAAGGTTCCGGAACTCGCCGCGACCATCGGCTCGTCCATCTCCTCCATGTCGTCCATGTCGTCGGTTGCTGTGGCGGTCGCGGTCGCACCCGTCTCGGGCGTGGTGTCGGTGGTGGTGGTCGCGCAACCGGTGAGTGCGAGCAGAGTCGCGAGGAACGCGGCTCCCGTCATCGCTGTGATTCGTATTCGCATTGGAGTTCCTCTCGTTGGCGCCGCGGGATTCGCCGCGGTCGAGCTGACGCTAGCCCCGGTTCCGGACGCGGGAAGCAGAGATTTCAGGACCGTAAGGAACGGGCATGCGCTCGCGAGTTCGGCCTATGCTCATGCCGTGGAAGCCAAGGGCGGGCGCGGCGAGCGCGTGATGATCGTCGAGGACGATGCCACGGTACGCACCGTCGTCGGCGACTACCTGCGCGGACGTGGCTACCGCGTCACGCAGCTCGCCGACGGTCGGGAGGCCAGTGACGCGCTGCGCGCCGATCTGCCCGACGTGCTCGTGCTCGACCGCATGCTGCCCGGCGTCGACGGAGACGAGCTGTGTCGTCAGGTGCGGGAGCGCTCCGACCTCCCCATCATCATGCTCACCGCGCTCGGGTCCGCGGGCGCCCGCATCGACGGGCTGGAGCGCGGCGCCGACGACTACCTCGCCAAGCCTTTTGCGATGCGCGAGCTGCAGCTGCGGATCGCTGGCCTGCTGCGGCGGCGAAGCGAGCCGAGCTCGCCGCTCGCGCCGTTCTCGGTCGGCCCGTTCCGCATCGACCCGGCCACGCATCGCATCACCCGCCACGGCGCCGAAATCTCGCTCACCGCCCGGGAGTACGAGCTGTTCCTCTTCCTGCTGCGCAACCCGGATCGGGTGCTCTCACGTGAGGACATCCTGCGCGATGTCTGGGGCTGGAGTTTCGGCGAGCCCTCCACGGTGACGGTGCACGTGCGCCGGCTGCGGGAGAAGATCGAGTGCGACCCGCAAGTGCCGGAGTATCTGCTCACCGAGTGGGGCGCCGGCTACCGCTTCACAACGGCGGGCGCGTGATGCCGAGCCTCTCCGACTTCCTGTTCATCGGGGCGACCGCGCTCGCCTGTACCGCCGCGGTGACGGTAGTGGCGCTCGGGCTGCTGTGGCTGCTGCGACGGCGCTCGCTCGGCGCTCAACTGGCCGTCGTCGTGGGTGCCGTGATCGTCGCGATCGCGGTCTCCACGCTCGCCGTCTCCGCTCAGATGTACTTCTCTGAGCACGACCTGAAGGTGCTGGTCTGGGTTCTCGGTGCCTCTGCGCTGCTCGGCCTCGGCGCCGCCTGGCTGCTTGCCCGGGTCGCACGACGCTCAGTCGCTCGGCTGGGGGAGCGGGTGCGACGCATCGGCCGCGGCGACGTGGTGGCCTACGAGCCGGCAGGTTGGAAGGAGTTCGACGAGCTGGCCGGCGAGCTTGCCGATACTTCGCAGCGGCTCGCGGCAGCGCGGGCGGAGGTGGAGCGCCTCGACGCTTCCCGTCGGCAGCTCGTCGCGTGGGTGTCGCACGACCTGCGCACACCGCTCACCGGCATCCGGGTGATGGCGGAGGCCCTCGAAGAGGGCGTCGCCGAGGACCCAGATGCGTACGTCAGGCAGATCCGGGTGCAGGTGGATGCCGTGAATCGGATGGTGGACGGGCTCTTCGAGCTGTCCAAGATCCACAGTGGCACTCTCACGCTGCGCAAGGAGCCGATCGTGCTGCTCGATCTTCTTTCGGACGCGGCTGCCGACATGGTGCCGCTCGCGACCGAGCGGGGAATCCGGATCTCGCTCGCCGGCGTCGCCGATCAGATGATCCTTGCGGACCCGCGCGAACTCGGTCGGGTGGTGGCGAACCTGCTCGCGAACAGTATCCGGCACGCTCCCGAGGACTCCGAGATCGTGGTCTCGACGCACCGCACCGCTGACGATCGGATCGTGGTCAGCGTGCTGGACCGCGGTCCCGGTGTCGCCTCGAAGGACCTGGGGCGCATGTTCGAACTCGGGTGGCGCGGCGATGACGCCCGTACGCTCGCCGATCAGGTCACAGCTTCGCCCGGGGCCGGGCTGGGTCTCGCCATCGTGCGCGGCATCGTTGAGGCGCATGGCGGGCGGGTGACGGCCGTGCGTGTCGACGAGGGCTTCCGACTGGACGTGAGCTTGCCGACCCGGACCTGAACGAACCGGCTCGTGCGGGCTGTCGTCCCATCGATCTGCGCGATGTGGTGGGCCCGGAGGGGCTCGAACCCTCGACCCGCGGATTAAAAGTCCGATGCTCTACCGACTGAGCTACAGGCCCGAGCTTCCAGCCTACTTCGTGTGCGGCATCCGCCGCGTTCGATCGGGCCGCGCGTACTCTGGAACGAGTGAGTGACGAGTCCCGACCCTTTCACAAGCCCGTCAGACGGCCCGCAGAGCTGTTCGACAGGCTCTTCAGCGCCTCAGACCCGGCCGAGGTCTCGCGAGTGGCGCATTCCACAGCGCAGGCGCTGCTCGCTCGTGTGCGCGCGGAGCCCGACGGGGAGATCATCGACCGCTTGGTCGCGTTCACCGCCGAGCACGGCATCGACGACATCGCGGAGCTCTGGTCCAGAGCTCCCGCCAAGACCCTTCCCGGCGCGCTGTGGCGGCTGTATCTGCTGCAGCTGATGATCCACGACGATCCTCAGACCGCCGCGCTGACCTATGAGCGGGGACGTCGCACGCTACACACGGCCGACCCCGTGGTTGCCGGCGCGCCGGTTCCGGCCGGGCCCGACGAGCTGGTTGTGCTCATCGACACGATCCTGCGGGGTCTCTTCGAAGGCGACTTCGCCGTGGCGCTTGACCGTGCCGCCGCATTCTGTCGCGTCCAGGCGGCGGGAGCCACCTTCCTCGCCGACGACTATGACGGTACCGAAGATGCTCGCAGCACCGCGTTCACGACCCGTGCGCTGCGCCTGAGCGACTACGCCGAGGATCTCTCCGCCAGCGCCGCCCTCTGGCGCCGCGACGCCCTCACCTGAAAAGAAAGAGCCGGGCCGCAGAACGCCTCTCGGCGCGAGGCCGCTCGTAGCGGCAGAAGATGGAGCCCGGGGTTACTGCGGCCCGGCTACGACAGTCTAACGGCAGCTCCGCCGGTGGTATTCCCCGGGCGTAGGCTCGGTGCCATGGCCACGCGCTTTGCCCTGATGATCGTGCCGGCTGCGGCGGATGACGAACGCACCCACTTCACGGACACGTTCCGCTCGGTCGACCCGAAGGCGCCCGCTCTGAGCATCGGGGAGCTGTCCACGCAGCGCGGGGACGGGATCTTCGAGTCGATCGGTGTGATCGACGGACATCCGCAGCAGGTGGACGCGCATCTGGCGCGGCTGGCCAATTCCGCGGCGATCTGCGAACTTCCGCTGCCGAACATCGCCCAGTGGCGCCAGGCGATCGCCGAGGTCGTCTTGCACGCCGAGCGCGGAGAGTCGGTCGTGAAGCTTATCCTCAGCCGCGGTGTCGAGCACGGGCCGATGCCCACGGCCTGGGCGACGCTCGCCCCCGCCCCCGACTTCTCCGCACCGCGCGAGCGCGGCATCCGGGTGGTGACCCTCGACCGCGGGTACGACTCGGGCGTGCCCGAGCGCGCACCGTGGCTGCTGTTGGGCGCCAAGACGCTCTCGTACGCGGTGAACATGGCGGCCCTGCGCGAAGCGCACCGCAGGGGCGCGGATGATGCGATCTTCGTGACCACCGATGGCTTCGTTCTCGAGGCTCCGACCGCGAACCTCATCGTGCGCCAGGGGGACACCTTCGTCACGCCGGCGCCGACCGGCGGCATCCTGCACGGGACGACCCAGCTGGCTGCCTTCGACTACCTCGCGCAGCAGGGGTTCGAGACACGGTACGAGGTGATTCCGACCGACAGCCTCGCGCACGTGGATGCCGCGTGGCTGGTTTCCAGCATCCGCTTGGCCGCTCCCATCACGGCGATCGACAGCGTCCCGATCCCCGCCGACCCCGCGCTCACCCACGCCCTCAACGCCTACCTGCTGACGCCTCACGACTGAGCAGACCCATCGAAGCATCCCGTTCTCGTCGAGATGGCCCGCATTGCGGGATGATTTGCCGGGAACGGGATGGTTCGGTGGTGGGGTGGGGCGTCAGTGTCGGATCAACCGAAGCGGCCTGAGACGTAGTCCTCGGTGTCCTTGACCTTCGGTGCCGTGAAGATCGTGGTGGTGTCGTCGTACTCGATGAGCTTTCCGGGCTTGCCGGTTCCGGCGATGTTGAAGAACGCGGTCTTGTCGGAGACGCGCGATGCCTGCTGCATGTTGTGGGTCACGATCACGATCGTGTACTCGCTCTTGAGCTCTTCGATGAGGTCCTCGATCGCGAGCGTCGAGATCGGGTCGAGGGCCGAGCACGGCTCGTCCATGAGCAGCACGTCGGGCTTGACGGCGATCGCGCGGGCGATGCACAGGCGCTGCTGCTGACCGCCCGAGAGGCCCGAGCCGGGCTTGTCGAGGCGGTCCTTGACCTCGTTCCAGAGGTTGGCGCCCACGAGAGAGCTCTCGACGAGTGCATCCTGGTCGCTCTTGGACATGCGCTGGCTGTTGAGCTTCACGCCCGCCAAGACGTTCTCCTTGATGGACATCGTGGGGAACGGGTTCGGTCGCTGGAAGACCATGCCGACCTGGCGGCGTACGAGGACGGGGTCCACCCCCGGGCCGTAGAGGTTGTCGCCGTCGATGAGGACCTCCCCCTCGACGCGGGCGCCGGGGATGACCTCGTGCATCCGGTTGAGGGTGCGGAGGAAGGTCGACTTACCGCAGCCCGAGGGGCCGATGAAGGCGGTGACGGAGCGGGCCTCGATCGAGAGTGACACACCCTCGACGGCTTTGAAGCTGCCGTAGTAGACGTTGAGGTCGTTGACGTCGATGCGCTTGGACACGGAATGGTTTCCTTCGGGTTCAGCGGCCGGTCTTGGGTGCGAAGAACTTCGCCACGAGTCGGGCGACGAGGTTGAGCACCATGACGATGAGGATCAGGGTCAGTGCTCCCGCCCACGCACGCGAGAGTGCGGCGTCGGGGTTGGTGCCCTGATTGGCGTATTGGTTGTAGACGAACACCGGCAGGGTCATCATGTTGCCGTCCCAGATGTTCCAGTTCAGGCTCTGCGTGTAGCCGGCGGTCAGGAGCAGCGGCGCGGTCTCGCCGATTACGCGCGCGATGGCGAGCATCACACCGGTGGTGATACCGGCGATGGATGTCGGCAGGACGACCTTCACGATCGTCAGCCACTTGGGAACGCCGAGCGCATACGAGGCTTCGCGCAGTTCGTTGGGAACGAGGCGCAGCATCTCCTCCGACGAGCGCACGACAACGGGGATCATCAGCACGCTCAGAGCGACCGCACCCTCGATGCCCGACGAGTACCCGGCGCCGAAGAAGATCACGAAGACGGCGTAGGCGAACAGACCGGCGACGATCGAGGGGATGCCGGTCATGACATCCACGAAGAAGGTGATGCCGCGGGCGAGCTTGCTGCTGTTGCCGTATTCGACGAGGTAGATCGAGGTCATCAGGCCGATCGGCACCGAGATGATGGTCGCTGCCAGCGTGATCATCAAGGTTCCGACGATGGCGTGCAGGGCACCGCCGCCCTCGCCGACCACGTTGCGCATCGTTTCGCTGAAGAACGTGAAGTCGAACCGCGAGATGCCGTTGACGAGAACCGTGAACAGCAGCGAGATCAGCGGGAGGAGCGCGACGATGAATGCCGCGGACACCACCGCGGTGATGAAGCGGTCCATCGCGTTGCGGCGGCCCTCGACGAGGGAAGCCACGACGAGGATGAGGATCGCGTAGAGCACCGCGCCGAGGAAGGCGACGGCGACGACGTTGTAGTTCTCGACGGGCTGTTCGAGATTGAGGATCCAGAAGACCACACCCATGACCAGCCACGAGCCGATCAGCAGCAGCCAGGAGGTGCCGCGCGGCAGGCGGCCGTTCGCGTAGTGGTTGACCTTCGCGGCCGGGGCGACAGAGGCGGTGGACATCAGTTCGCTCCCGAGAACTCAGCGCGGCGATTCACTATCCAGCGGGCCACCGCGTTGACCGCGAAGGTCACGACGAACAGCACGAGGCCGGTGGCGATCAGCACGCTGATCCCGGCGCCGTAGGCCTCCGGGAAATTCAGCGCGATGTTCGCCGGGATGGTGGACGGGTTGGTCGCGGTCAGCAGTTCGAAGGTGATGACGCCCGAGACCGAGAGCACCATTGTGACCGCCATCGTCTCGCCGAGCGCGCGACCGAGGGCCAGCATCGCGGCTGAGACCATGCCCCCGCGGGCGAAGGGCAGCACGGCCATCTTGATCATCTCCCAGCGCGTGGCGCCGAGCGCGAGCGCTGCCTCTTCGTGCAGTTGGGGCGTCTGCAGGAACACCTCGCGGCAGATCGCGGTCATGATGGGGAGGATCATGATGGCCAGGACGAGGGCCGCGGTGAGGATCGTGCGGCCCGTGGCCGAGACCTGCCCGCCGAACAGCGGGAACCAGCCGAGATAGGTGTTCAGCCAGACGTAGAAGGGCTGGACGAACCCGGCCAGCACCAGCCCGCCCCAGAGGCCGAAGACGACTGAGGACACCGCGGCGAGCAGATCGATGATGTACCCGAGGACGGCGGCGGCCTTGCGCGGTGCGTAGTGCGAGATGAACAGCGCGATGCCGATCGCGAGCGGCGACGCGATCAGCAGCGCCAGCAGTGCCGACCAGATGGTGCCGAACACGAGCGGCCAGACGTACTCGAGGAACGAGACGCCCTTCAGGATCGGATTCTCGTCCGCCGGAACCGTGAAGGCGGGGATGGACTCGATGACGAGGAAGACCGTGACCGAGGCCAGGACGAGAAGAATGAGGATGCCGGCGCCGAGCGCAGTTCCCGAGAACGCGACATCTCCGGGTCGCCGGCGTGCATGGATCTTGCCCGCGGTCTGCGGCGCCGGGTCGGTGGTCGTAGCCATACCTGTGGAAAGTCCTTTGTCTTGAGACCGGGATGTCAGGCTCAGCGCGAGCTCCGGGTGGAAACCGGCCCTCTCGCTCAGCCCGCCCCGTTCAGTACATCCGAAAATGTACCGAACGGGGCGGTCATGAGGGGTGTTATCAGCCGATCAGCGCGATGGCGGCGTCGATCTGGGTACGCAGCGCGTCCGAGATCGGGGCCGAGCCGGCGTTCGCGGCGGCGGCGTCCTGGCCTTCAGCGCTGGCGATCCAGGTGAAGTAGGCCGAGACGAGTTCAGCGACGTTGGCGTCCGCGTACTCGACGCAGCCGATCTCGTAGCTGACCAGAGCGATCGGGTAGACGCCGGCCTCTTCGGTGGCGTAGTCGATGTCGAACACGATGTCGCCCTCGGTGCGACCCTCCTCCAGCGGCGAGGAGTCCACGATCATCGCGGCGGCCTCAGCCGAGTAGGGGACGAACTCGCCACCGACGCCGACCGAGACGGTGCCCAGGTCGCCAACCTGCGACGCGTCGGCGTAGGTGATGGTGCCGTTGCCGTTCTTGGTCGCGTCGATGACACCCGACGTGCCCTGTGCGGCCTCGCCCGAAGCGATCGGCCACTCGCCGTCAGCCTCGTACGGCCAGGCGCCCGAAGCCTCTTCGAGGTAAGTGGTGAAGGTCTCGGTGGTGCCCGAGTCGTCCGAGCGGTGGACCGGCGAGATGGCCAGGTCGGGAAGCTCGACGCCCTCGTTCAGGTCGGCGATCGCTGCGTCGCTCCAGTTGGTGATCTCACCAGCGAAGACCTGCGCGATGACCTCGGCGGTCATGTTGAGCGAGTCGATGCCCTCGAGGTTGAAGGCGATCGCGATCGGGGAGATGTAGACCGGGATCTCGACGATGCCGGCGGCGCCGTCGTCGGCGCAGGCGCCGAAGGTGTTCTCTTCGATCTCTTCGATCTTGAACGCGCGGTCCGAGCCGATGAAGTTGCTGGCGCCGGCGATGAGGTTCTCGCGGCCGGTGCCCGATCCGGTGGGCTCGTAGTTGACGGTGGCGTCGACGTTCTCGGTCTGGAAGCCGGCGACCCATGCCTCCTGGGCGGCGGTCTGCGACGACGCGCCGGTGGCGCCGATGGTGCCCGAAAGGCCCGACATGAGCTCCTCGGTCGAGCCGCCGTCGGTGCCGCCCGAGGCGCAACCGGCGAGGGCGAGAGATGCTACGGCGGCGACTGCGCCCAGCTGGGCGAAGCGGGTGATCTTCACTGTGAATCCTTCACTGTGTCGGGGGTGTGGTGATGCGGCCCGGTGCAGGGCTCCCTGAGACCGTAGACAGCGTCCCTTAAGGGATCGGGCGCCGAAGGTGAACGGCAGGTGAACAGGATTCAGCCTCTGGGAGGCCAAGAGCTACGCGATCAGAGCGCAGAAGGGTGCGTCTCGACCGAGACGATCCCGGAGTCGGGGCGATCGACCGACAGATGCAGGACCGAGAAGGATGCCGTGCTCAGAGCTCCGGCGCCCCACAGGTCGGTGTCGCGCTGCGATCCGGTGGCCCGCGCGATCTCATCGACGATGTCCGGCAGCACCGGGCCATGGCTGCACAGCACGGTGGCCTTGCGGGCGCGCACCCGCGCTGCGACGACGGCGCGAGCATCGGAACGGCCCGCGGCCCAGGCATCCTGGCTGATGAGCTCGGTCAGCTCAGCTCGGCGTCCGAGCGCCGCGGCAAGCGGCGCCACGGTCTTCTGGCAGCGCACGGCGGTGCTGGAGATGATGCGCCGCGCGCCGAAGGCGAGCAGCGGACCGACGATCGCTCCGGCCTGCTTGCGTCCTCGGGCGGCGAGAGGACGCTGAGCGTCCTCTCCATCCCACTCCTCGGGGCCGACCGCTTTTGCGTGGCGCAAGGCGATGAGGGGGAAGGTGCGCAGGTGGCCGGCGTCGCGCAGCTCGACGAAGCGGTCGAGGATCTCGTGGTCGATCGGGTAGCTGAGCTTCTTGCGGGCCTTCTTCACCGAGACCCAATGGAGCGCGGCGATTTCTTTGTTCGGCGAGAACGTCGACGCTTTGAGCGCGGCATCCGAGACCTCGGCCGCCCAGTAGTACACGATCTTCTCGCGCTTGGAGGGCATGTGGTACGTCGACATTCCGAGGGAGGGTCCGAGGGCGACGCGGATGCCGGTCTCCTCTTGGATCTCGCGGACGGCTGTCTCCGCGAGGGTCTCGCCGGGATCGACCTTTCCCTTCGGCAGGGAGATGTCGCGATATTGCGTGCGCAGGATCAACAGGATGCGGAGCTTCCCGTCGACCATGCGCCAGAGGACTCCGCCGGCAGCGAAAACGGTGTTGGAGCTCATCGTGTCACGCGTGCCCTTCGACGTCCGTGGACCTCGGCCATGGTGTGATCCTGCAGATCCAGGAGTGGTTCTCCGAACTCGTCCAGGTGATGCCGTGTCCAGACATCCCCCTGGAGTCGCCAGGTGCTGGTGGTCGGGCTCATCGCGAGGTCGAAGGTGGTCATCATCCGCGCGACCTGGGTCTCGTCCGTCACGCGGATCAGTGCCTCGATGCGCCGGTCGAGGTTGCGGTGCATCATGTCGGCGCTGCCGATGTACACCTTTTCATCGCCAGCGGCACCGAACGCGAAGATGCGTGAGTGTTCGAGGTAACGACCCACGACCGAGCGCACGGTGATGTTCTCGCTGAGCCCCGGCACGCCGGGCTTGATCGAACAGATGCCGCGCACCCAGATCTCGACCGGCACCCCGGCCTGTCCCGCGCGGTACAGGGCATCGATCACCTGCTCGTCAACCATCGAGTTGACCTTGATGCGGATGCGGGCGGGTATGCCGTCCAGTGCCTTGCGTCGCTCGGCGTCGATCAGCCGCAGCAGGCCCTTCCGCAGGTGGCGGGGAGCGACCAGGAGTCGACTGAATTTCTTCTCGATCGCATAGCCGGAGAGCTCGTTGAACAGACGGGTGAGGTCTCGCCCGACCTCCTCGCTCGCGGTGAACAGGCCGTAGTCCTCGTAGATGCGGCTGGTCTTCGGGTTGTAGTTGCCGGTGCCGATGTGGCAGTAGCTGCGCAGCACTCCGTCTTCTTCGCGGATGACGTGCGCGAGCTTGCAGTGGGTCTTCAGTCCCACCAGGCCATAGACGACATGGACGCCCGCCTTCTCGAGCTTGCGCGCCCACACGATGTTCGCGGCCTCGTCGAAGCGGGCCTTGACCTCCACCAGCGCCAGCACCTGTTTGCCGGCCTCTGCCGCGTCGATGAGGGCCTGGACGATGGGGCTGTCGCCCGAGGTGCGGTAGAGCGTCTGCTTGATCGCGAGGACGTGCGGGTCCTTCGCCGCCTGTTCCAGAAACGCCTGGACGCTCGTCGCGAACGACTCGTACGGGTGATGAACCATGACGTCGGACTTGCGCAGCGCCGCGAAGATGTCGCCACGCTCGTTGTTGTCGCCGGGCTGGAATGCCAGCGCCGTCGTGGGGACCTGTGGCTTGTAGCGCAGGTCCGGGCGGTCGATGCGTCCGAGGCTGAACAGTCCCCGCAGGTCGAGCGGGCCGGGGATCCGGTAGACCTCCTGTGCGGTGATGTCGAGCTCGCCCACGAGGAGGCTCAGGGTCACCTCGTCCATGTCGTCCGTGACCTCGAGGCGGATCGGCGGTCCGAAGCGTCGCCGCAGCAGCTCGGCCTCGAGGGCTTGGATGAGGTTCTCCGTCTCGTCTTCCTCGATGACCATGTCCTCGTTGCGAGTGAGGCGGAAGGCATGATGGTCGAGGATCTCCATGCCCGGGAACAGGTCCCCCAGGTGGTTGGCGATGAGCTCTTCCAGGGCGATGTAGCGCACCTTGTCGCCGTCGCGCGAGACCTCGACGAAGCGTGGGAGCATCGGTGGGACTTTCAGTCGCGCGAACTCCTGGCGTCCGGTGCGCGCGTCGCGGATCCGGATCGCGAGGTTCAGCGAGAGCCCCGAGATGTAGGGGAACGGATGCGCGGGGTCGACGGCCAGCGGCATGAGAACCGGGAAGACCTTGTCGTGGAAGTATTCGTAGAGTTTCGCGCGCTCGTCGCCTCCGAGTGACTCGAACCGCACGAACTCGACACCAGCCTCCGCAAGGGCGGGTGAGACCAGTCGGGTCCACGCGTCCGCGTGTCGCAGTTGCAGCGCGTGCGCCGCCGCCGAGATGTCGGCCAGTGCGTCATGGGGGGTCGTGCCGATGTTGGTCGGAACCGCAAGCCCCGTGACGATGCGACGCTTGAGTCCTGCCACGCGCACCATGAAGAACTCGTCCAGGTTGCTCGCGAAGATGGCGAGGAAGTTCGCGCGCTCGAGCGGGGGAAGACGGGGGTCCTCGGCGAGTTCGAGCACGCGCTGGTTGAAAGCGAGCCAGCTCAGTTCGCGATCGGTGTAACGGTTGGCCGGCAGGAACTCGTCGTCGACTTCGTCGAGGTCGAAATCGTCGTCGTCCTCGTATCCGAGACCGGTGTCCATCACCTCATCATCGATCATGCCTGCCATCTTGTCAGCGCAAGGTGTCGGACGTGTGAACGTCGGCTCTGCGGGCGGGTGACGCTGAGGTCAGGATGCTTCAGGCCGCTCCCTGGGCGGGGGGATCTGATCCTCTTCGTAGACGTTGAAGCGGTAGCCGACGTTGCGGACGGTGCCGATCAGCTGCTCCAAGTCACCGAGTTTGGCGCGCAGGCGGCGGACGTGTACGTCGACGGTGCGGGTGCCGCCGAAGTAGTCATAGCCCCACACCTCGCTCAGCAGCTGCTCGCGGGTGAACACGCGCGAGGGGTGCGTCGCGAAGAAGTGGAGCAGCTGGAATTCCTTGTAGGTCAGATCGAGCGCGCGGCCGTGAACCTTCGCGGAGTAGGACGACTCGTCGATCGTGATGCCGGAGGTCTGGATGCGCGAGGAGGCCTGCTCTTTCGACATCCGTCCGATGACGAGGCGGATCCGCGCGTCGACCTCGGCCGGGCCGGCGGAGACAAGGATCACGTCATCGACGCCCCAGTCTGTCGAGACCGCTGTCAGCCCGCCCTCGGTGATGATCAGGATCAGCGGCGCGTCCAGGCCCGTGGTGTTCAGGATCTTGCAGAGTGACTTCGCGCCGACGAGGTCGGTTCGGGCATCGACGAAGATCACGTCCGCGCTCGGGGCGTTGACCAGCTGTGCGGGCTCCGCCGGGATCTGCCGCGTGCGGTGGCTCAGCAATTCGAGCGAGGGCAGGACAGGACCACCGCCCTGTGCGGAGCTCAAAACCAACAATTGCGCCAAGGTCACATCCTCCCGGTGCCGTGGGCACCGCGATCACCAGTTTATGGGTCAGCAGTCCGGGTACTGCCGTTGCGTGTGTTTCCTGTCCATGAGAGACAATAGGGCGATGAACCTTCCCGCGCTCGCTCCGCGCCGATCTGCAGGCGGAATCGTGACCGTATGGGTACTTGCCGCGGTCGCGGGAACGGTCATCGGTTTCGTGGTTCCGGCCGACCAGCGCGTTCCCTGGTTGAGCGTGGTCGCGGGGCTGTCGGTGGCCGTCTCGTTCGCCGTACAGCTGGCGTCCGGTCGTGCGCAGGGATTCGTCGCCCGCGTCGGACTGAGCGTGTTGGGCGCCGTTCTGATCCTCGGCGTCATCAGCCTCGGATTCGGACTCAGCGGGCTCGTTTCGGCGTGAGGGGAACGTGCGCGCGTCGATGCGGATAAGGTGGAGCACATGGACCTCGTAGCGCTCGAACTCTTCTTCGTGGGCCTTCTGGCACTTGCCTCGCTCGCGATCGTCTTCGTCTCGGGTGTCGTCGTGAAGAACCTGTATCGCGGTCAGCGCTGACGCGCCGCGATCGAGCGCTGCCGTGATCGAACTGCCAGCCGATCTTCCCGCCGATCTCGTCCCCCTTTCGTGGCTGATCGGCGTCTGGGAAGGTACGGGCGTCATCGACTACGAGGCGGGCGGGCACCGCTACAACGGTGAGTTCTCCCACCGTGTCAGTTTCAGCCACGACGGCGGTGACTACCTCAACTACGCGGCAAACGCGTGGCTGATCGGCGAGGACGCCGAGAAGCCGAACGTCGCACTGGTTTCCGAGGTCGGGTTCTGGCGTGTGGCGCGTCCCGCGACGGATGCCGATCCCGGCCCGGGTCTCCTGCCGGCGCGCGCACTCCCCGAGCAGCGCACGGCGGAGGACCTCGAGAAGCTGCGCACGCCTTCCGGCGGCTTTGAGCTCCAGGCGTCCATCGTCCATTCCGACGGCGTGAGCGAGCTGTACCTCGGTGAGATCCGTGGCCCGCGGATCGATCTGGCCACCGACGCGGTCGTGCGCGCCGCGGGCGCCAAGCCCTATGCAGCGGCCACCCGCATGTACGGCTTGGTCGATGGGCACCTGCTGTGGGCGTGGGATATCGCGGCGCTGGGTGCGGACCTCGGCTCGCACGCATCAGCGCGCCTGGCCAAGGCAGACTGATGGCCGATTCGCGCTTCGCCTCCGTGTCGGGAGCCGTGGTCGACGACACGGTCGGCGGCGTCCTCCATTTCGGCAACCCGCTCGTCGAGCAGCGCCTCCTCGCCCAGGGTCGTGCTCTCGCACCGCGAGAGGATCGTGCGGTGATCGCCGTGGGTGGCGAGGATCGGCTGACCTGGCTCGATTCGCTGACCTCACAGGCGCTGGCCCGGCTCGAGCCGGGCGTGAGCACCGAACTGCTTGTTCTGGACCCGCACGGGCACATCGAGCACGCCGCCGCGGTCTTGGACGACGGCGTCACCACCTGGTTGATCGCTGACACCGTCGACACCGGTGCGCTTGCGGGCTGGCTGAACCGGATGCGGTTCCGGATGCGCGTGGAGGTACGGGAGGCGAGCGAGCTCAGCGTGTTCGCGGGAACCGCAGCGGCAACAGCGGCCGTGGCGGCGGCCGCGCCGAACGGCATTCCCGTGGCGTGGACCGATCCCTGGCCTCGCGTCGCGGTGGGTGGCCACGGCTACGCCCTTGCCGAGCACCCTGGTGCCGAGCGCGACTGGGTCGAGGTGATCGTCGACGAGCCCGAGCGCGAGAGGATTCTGGGCGCAGCCGTTGCGGGTGATCTGTCGCTCGCCGGGCGGTATGCCGCCGAGGCCCTCCGCATCGCCGCATGGCGGCCGAGCCTCGCCGCCGATGTCAACGAGCGCTCGCTTCCGCACGAGCTCGACTGGATGCGCACCGCGGTGCATCTTTCGAAGGGCTGCTACCGGGGGCAGGAGACCGTCGCGAAGGTCCACAACCTCGGACACCCGCCGCGGCGCATCGTCGCCGTACACCTGGACGGTTCGTCGAGTGTCTTGCCAGGGGCGGGGTCGGAGATCCGTGCCGGGGACGCTGTCGTGGGGGTGTTGACCTCGGTCGCGCTGCACTACGAGGACGGCCCGATCGGTCTGGCCATCGTCCGGCGGGGCGCCCCCGACGGCGACGTCCTCGTCGATGCGCCCGATGGCCCCGTCGCCGCCTCCCTCGAGCAGATCGTGCCCGCTGACGCCGGGGCCGCGGCATCCGTCCCGCGCATCACGCGTCTGTCGCGCCGCACCGTCGCCGAGCCGCCGACCAGATGACCGGCGAGGGCGACCAGCGTCGGCGGACGCTGCCGGACACGGCGCCGCTGACGGTCCCCGTGCAGACCCGCTGGTGGACGCCGCTGGATCCGATTCCGCGCTGGACGCGCCTGAGAGACTCCTGGGTCGCGATCGTGCAGATCACGGTCGCTGCGACCGCGGCCTACGCGTTCGCCTACTACGTCCTCGGCCACTCGGCGCCGCTGCTGGCCGCGACCGTGACCATCTCTAGCCTCGGGCTTGTCCGTGACGCGCGCCCCCGTCGTGTGCTCGAGACCGTCATCGGCATGCTCGTGGGCATCCTTGTCGCGGAGGTGCTGCTCCTGCTCGTCGGATCGGGGTGGTGGCAGCTGGCGATCAGTCTGGGGGCGACCCTCGCGATCGCGCGGTTCCTGGCTCCGCAACCGTCGTTCGCGCTGGCAGCGGCGATCCAGTCGATCATCGTCATGATCATGCCGACCAACGCGCCGCTCTCGCGCCTGGCGGACGGTGCCGTCGGGGCGGTCGCGGCGCTCCTGGCCACGGCATTGCTCCCGCGCAGTCCGCTGCGCACCGAACTTCGCGCGGGCGACGCGCTGTTCGCCGGGTACGCGAGCGCGAACGACACGCTCATCCGGGCGCTACGGCGAGGCGATCGTTTGCGTGCCGAGCGCAGCCTGGAGAAGGCGCGGGCCCTGCAGAGCCCCGTCGATGAGTGGCGGGTTGCGCTCGAATCGGGGCGCGCCATCGCCCGTATCGCGCCCTTCTTGCGCTCCCAGCGATTCGAGATCGCTCGCCACGAGCGCATCTGTCACGCGATGGACTACGCCTGCCGCAACATTCGCGTCATCGCGCGACGCAGCGTCTACCTGACGGATGATCGGGAGCCCCGACCGGTCGCGGCCGATGTGTTGGCGGATCTCGCTCGCGGCGCCGACCTCTTGGCGCAGTCGTTGCGGGACATCTCCCTTGAGCCCATCGCCCGGGAAAAGCTGCGCTCGGTCGCCGCGCGACTGGATCCCCGCGCGATTCTGCCTGACGCCGGGCTCGGCGACCAGAACCTCATCGCTGCCCTCCGTCCGTTGGCCGTCGATCTGCTCGCGGCCGCAGGGATGCCGAACGCCGAAGCCTCAGCGGCGGTTCCTCGTATCTGAGGCACGTCGGCTGCGTCACGCCGGCGCGACGGCCTCCCAGTCGACGGTGACTTCCCCCAGGCGCCAGCGATGACGTCCGCGCAGCGGCCATCCCTGTCGATCGAGAGCCGACAGTGCAGCCCGCCAGCGTTGCACCGGCGAGAACGCCGCCATGGCCGCCGCACGCTCCCACTCGCGGTCAAGGCTGGACAGGAAGACATGGATCCGCTCGCCGGTGACGTTGCGGTGGATGAGGGCCTTGGGGAGGCGTTCGGCGGCGACCGACGGCGCATCCAACCCCGCCAGCCGCAGGGAGACAGTGAGGGTGCGGGGGTGGGAGTCGGGGCCGATGTCGATCCAGGTCATGATGCGGCCGATCTCGTCGCAGGTCCCTTCGATGAGCACGCCCTCGGGATGCAGCCGCGCGGTCATCTGCTCCCATGCCGTGCGTACATCGCCCTCGTCGTACTGGCGGAGAACATTGAACGCCCGGATCACCGCCGGACGGCGTGGGGCGGGGATTTCGAAGCCACCCCGCGCGAAGTCGACCCGAAGGTCTGCGGCGAAGGGTGTCGCCCCGGCGCGCAGGCGTTCGAGCTGGGAGCGCGCACGGTCAACGCGAGCGGGGTCGATCTCCAACCCCAGCACCTCGACATCCGGTGCGGAATCCCGCAGGCGCGCGGCGAGTTCGAGCGCGGTCACGCCGCTCGCTCCGTACCCGAGATCCACGACGAGCGGGCTCGGGATCGCGCGGAGCGACGGGTGACGGGCGATCCACCTGTCGACGCGACGGAGCCGATTCGTACCGGTCGTCCCGCGGGTGGGCTGACCGAGGGGAGCGGACGAACGGGCCATGCGTCCATGGTGCCGCGGATCGTGCCGCGGGTGGACACCGGAGGTCGATATCATCGGGCTATGACCGAGCCCTACACGCTGATCCTTCTTCGCCACGGCCAGAGCCAGTGGAACGAGCTGAACCTCTTCACCGGGTGGGTGGACGTGCGCCTGACCGACCAGGGCCGCGGTGAGGCCACGCGCGGCGGCGAGCTTCTCGCCGAGCAGGGGGTGCTCCCGGATGTCGTGCACACCTCGCTGCTGAGCCGCGCCATCCAGACCGCCAATCTCGCGCTCGATGCCGCCGATCGCCTGTGGATCCCCGTCAAGCGCTCATGGCGACTCAACGAGCGCCACTACGGTGCGCTGCAGGGCAAGGACAAGGCGCAGACCCTTGAGGAGTTCGGTCCCGAGCAGTTCATGCTGTGGCGTCGCTCGTTCGACGTTCCGCCGCCGCTGCTGGCCGACGACAGTGAGTTCAGCCAGGTCGGTGACCCGCGCTACGCCGACATCGACGGTGAGCTGCCCCGCACCGAGTCGCTCAAGCTTGTGATCGATCGCCTGCTGCCGTATTGGGAGGAAGAGATCGCACCGGATCTGCGCACCGGCAAGACCGTCATGGTCGCCGCGCACGGCAACTCGCTGCGCGGCCTCGTCAAGCACCTCGAGGGCATCAGCGACGATGACATCGCCGAGCTCAATATCCCCACGGGCATTCCCCTCGTCTACAAGCTGGACGAGGACCTCGCCCCCCTCGGCCCGGGCGAGTACCTCGACCCTGAGGCCGCAGCAGCGGGTGCCGCGGCCGTCGCGGCGCAGGGCAAGAAGTAGTCGGCGGACCCGACCAACAAGAAGAGCGGATGCCGATCGGCATCCGCTCTTCTTGTTGACGAGTACCGTCAGACGTTCGTGGTCTCCCCGGTGGGGTAGAACTCGCCACCCTCGGCCAGATACTGGACTTTCTTCGCGACAGACACGGCGTGGTCGACGAAGCGCTCGTGGTAGCGGCTGGCGAGCGTCGCATCCACCGTCTGGGACGGTTCGCCCGCCCAGCTGTCGCTGAGCACTTTCTCGAAGACGCTCACGTGCAGGTCGTCGGTCTCAGCGTCGATGTCGCGGATGTCGTCCACGAGGGTGAGGTCTTCGGTGCGCAGGAGCTCTGACAGTTTCTTGGCCGCTGCCACGTCGAGCGTGCCCATCTTGTCGAAGGTCGACTTCAGCCCGCGGGGGACTGCGCGCTCGGGGAAGCGTAGACGCGTCAGCTGCGCGATGTGCTCGGCGATGTCACCCATTCGCTCGAGCGAGGCGCTCACCCGCAGCGCCATGACGACGATACGCAGGTCGCGGGCCACGGGCTGCTGGCGGGCGAGGATCTCGATGACCAGCTCGTCGAGGTCGTGCGCCTTCTCATCGATCTCGGCGTCCGACTCGATCACCTGCTCGGCGAGCGCGACATCGCTCGTGCCGAACGCGCCCGTCGCCTTCTCGATCGCGATGGTGACAAGTTCCGCGAGTTCGACGAGGCGACCCTGAACGTCCTCGAGCGACTGGTGGAAGACTTCGCGCATTCCGATCCCTTTCATCTGGGCGCCGTCGGGCCACGTGCCCACGACCCGGTGATTCTCGCCACCGAAGGTTAACGGACAGTGCCTCACGGGTGAATAGTGCAACGGCTGACCTGAGGCTACCGCGAATCAACACGGCACCCGGGGAGCGGGCGATCTACGCTGGTCGCATGACACCGGCGCAGTTCGCGTTGCTGGGCCTCGCCGTGGGGGTCCTCATCGGTGTTGCGCTGACGGCGGTGATCTTCCTCGCGCTGCGCGAGCGCGAGCGGCGCGAGTACGGACTGGGAATGGACATTCCCGAAGGAGCACGTGTCGTGCTGCAGGGGCTCGATGACCCCGCGATCGTGCTTGATGCGGCAGGAATCGTCATCGCGGGTTCCGCCTCGGCAGCGATGTTCGGCTTCGAGGAGGGGCGTTTGCTCCCGACGCACGAGTTGCGCTCGGTCGCCCGGCGCGCGCGCGAGTCCGATGTGGCATCCAAGACGACCCTGCGGGTCCGGCGGGGGTCGGCGCCCGGCGAGATCCGGTTGGTGACGGTGCGCGCCACGGCGCTGACCCAGCGGCTCACCCTCCTCGTGTTGCGAGACATCACGGAGCGCGAACGTGTCGAGCAGATGCGCCGCGACTTCGTCTCGAACACCAGCCACGAACTCAAGACGCCGGTGGGTGCGGTGAGCCTGTTGGCCGAGGCGATCGAGTCGGCGGCGGACGATCCCGATCAGGTGCGCAACTTCGCGTCGCGGCTGAGTGCCGAGGCCCATCGCCTGGGTACCCTCACTTCGCGCATCATGAATCTCTCGCGTCTGCAGGCCGCCGACGAGCTCAACGACGAGCGCGTCGTCTCGGTCGATGAGATCGTCGCGTCGGCGGTCGAGGCCCACACGGTGCAGGCCGAGTCGGCGGGCGTGCAGCTCGTGCGAGGTGGCGCACGCGGTGTGCACGTGCGCGGCGACGCTCAGGTACTCAGCGAAGCGGTGGGAAACCTCATCGCCAACGCGATCGCGTACTCCCCGAAGGGCTCGAGCGTCGGCATCGGCATCAAACCCGCTGACGAATACGTGGAGATCGCCGTCACCGACCGCGGAATCGGCATCTCCGAGGCCGAGCAGGAGCGGGTGTTCGAGCGGTTCTACCGTGCGGACCAGGCGCGGTCGCGGCGCACCGGCGGCACCGGGCTCGGGCTCGCGATCGTCAAGCACGCGGTGCAGCGCCACGGCGGTGAGGTGCGGCTGTGGTCCAGAGAGGGTCGAGGCTCGACCTTCACGATCGTGCTGCCGATGGTGCCTTCCCCCACAGATGACCCACCGCGCAAGCCGGCGCGCAAGAAGAAGCTCAAGAAAGAGCGCGCATCTGCGCGCAGCGGCGCCGCCGCGTCGAAGAACGGAGACACCGAATGACCCGCGTGCTGCTTGTCGAGGACGAACCCGACCTCGCCGACCCGCTCGCCTACCTGCTGCGCCGCGAAGGCTACGAGGTCGAGATCGCCGAGGACGGCCCGGCCGCGCTCATGGCCTTCCGCGAGCGCGGGGCGGACATCCTGCTGCTGGACCTGATGCTTCCCGGGATGTCGGGCACCGAGGTCTGCCGCCAGATTCGCACCACCTCGGCGGTGCCGATCATCATGCTCACGGCCAAGGACACCGAGGTCGACATCGTCGTGGGACTGGAACTCGGTGCCGACGACTACGTCACCAAGCCGTACTCCTCGCGTGAGCTGCTCGCACGGATGCGCGCTGTGCTGCGGCGTCTGTCGACGGCGGAGTCGGACCTCGATGACCGCGTTCTGGACGGGGGGCGTGTGACCCTGGACATCGATCGCCACACGGTGGCCGTCAGTGGTGACGAGATCAGCATGCCGCTCAAAGAATTCGAGCTGCTCGAGGTGCTGATGCGCAACGCCGGACGTGTTCTCACTCGCGGTCAGCTGATCGATCGCGTCTGGGGAACGGACTACTTCGGCGACACCAAGACGCTCGACGTGCACATCAAGCGCATCCGGTCGCGGATCGAGGAGAATCCGAGCGAACCGCGGATGCTCGTCACCGTTCGCGGCCTCGGTTACCGCTTCGAATCCTGACGCCACACAGCGACGGCGCTCCCGACAAGGAGCGCCGTCGCTGTCATCCGTGTCCGGATGGCGTGTGGGGCCTACGGGACCAGCGGTGCGAGGTAGTCGAGGTCGCCGTTGAGCACCGGGATGGCTTGCACCCAGGTGACGCCGTCGCCGGACTGGAACGAGACGGCGATGTCGCTGCCCGGCTTCGAGTCGATCCCGCTCACCAGCAGCGGCTCGTCATAGTCGGAGCCGAGGCTGATGATGGTGTTGGCCGGCACGATGACCTTCTCGGCGACCTTGTCCTCACCGAACTCCATGTAGAGCACTTCGGTCTTGTCGGTGCGGTTGACCAGCGCTGCGACGAAGTTGCCGAGCGTGCCCTCCTCATTGGCGACGATGAAGGCGTTGCGCACCTGGACGGGGCCGGCTGTGTCGGGGATGTTCGCACCCTCGGCGGCGGCGTACTCGATCGTGGTCGCCTGTGTCGAGATCATGCTGCACCCGGTCGTTCCGAGGACGAGAGCACCGCCGACAACCAGAGATGCGACGAGGCGAGATTTCACGGATCCTCCTTGAGCGGATGACAGCTTCACATGCATTCTAGGGGTTCGCGGTGACCACCTTCACGTTGACTGAGGGCAGCCACGCCCCGCCCGCACGGGGTGGGGGGCGAACCTTAGCGTATGCGCCCTGTGGTATCCTGGAGTTTGCTGAAGGGATATAACTCCATGCTTTTTGAGGTTGGCGAGACGGTTGTCTATCCGCACCACGGGGCGGCAACGATCATTGAGGTCAAGGAACGCGTCATCAAGGGAGAGGCGAAGAAATACCTGAAGCTCAACGTCACCCAGGGCGACTTGATCATCGAGGTCCCGGCGGAGAACGTCGACCTCGTCGGCGTTCGTGACGTGATCGGCAAGGACGGACTTGAGCGCGTCTTCGACGTGCTGCGCGCGCCCTTCACCGAGGAGCCGACCAACTGGTCCCGCCGTTACAAGGCGAACCTTGAGAAGCTTGCCTCGGGCGACGTCATCAAGGTGAGCGAGGTCGTGCGCGATCTGTGGCGCCGTGACCAGGACCGGGGGCTCTCGGCCGGTGAGAAGCGCATGCTCGCGAAGGCCAAGCAGATCCTCATCTCCGAGCTCGCGCTCGCCGAGAAGACCGACGAAGAGAAGGCCAGCGTTCTTCTCGACGAGGTTCTCGCCTCCTGAGACATCCGATGCGGATACGGCCGTTCGCGCTAGCGTGAAGCCGTGAGCATCATCCCGGTCCCGCGCGTGGCCGTCATCGTCGTCGCCGCCGGTTCCGGCACGCGACTGGATGCCGGAGCGCCCAAGGCGTTCGTCGGGCTCGACGAACATACGATCCTGCGTCACGCACTGCGGAACGTCTTCGACGGACCGGCCGCGCAGGTCGTCGTCGTCGCTCCCGCCGGGTACGAGGGAGACGCGCTCACCGACGCGGACGAAGCGGCGGGTGACCGACGGGATCTGGTGAGCGTCGTCACCGGCGGTGCGACCCGCCAGGAATCGGTCGCGGCAGGGCTCGCCGCGCTGTGGGGCGATGTCGAACTCGTCCTCATCCATGACGCGGCGCGCGCACTGATGCCGTCGGCGGTGTTCGCGCGCGTGGTCGACATGCTCGACACGGGTGTTGCAGCCGTTCTTCCGGTGCTTCCCGTCGTCGACACGATCAAGCGCGTCGCGGACGATCGCGTGGTCGGCACCGTCGATCGCTCCGAGCTGTCCGCGGCGCAGACCCCGCAGGGCTTCTGGCGCCGCATCCTGGAGAACGCGTACACGAACGCGCAGGACGAGTACACCGACGATGCTGCGCTGGTGGCGGCATCCGGTCACGCGGTGACCACGGTCGTCGGGGCCGAGGCAGGTTTCAAGATCACGACCCCCGCCGATCTTGCGCGTGCGCGTGGACTGGTTGCGCCGATCGCGCCGGTCGCGACACGCATCGGTGCCCCGACGCTCCTTCCGCGGGTGGGGATCGGCACCGACGTCCACGCGTTCGGCGGCGTGGGTGCGCTCTGGATGGCGGGGCTTCAGTGGCCGGGAGAGGAGGCGCTTTCGGGGCACTCCGACGGTGATGCCGTGGCCCACGCGATCGTCGACGCCCTGCTGGCGGCAGCGGGGCTCGGTGACATCGGCACGCACTTCGGCACCGACCGCCCCGAATTCGCCGGAGCCCACGCCGACGCCTTCCTCGCCCGCACGGCCGCCCTCCTCGGTGAGGCGGGATGGCGCATCGGCAACGTGAGCGTGCAGGTTCAGGCCCGCCGGCCGCGTTTCTCCTCGCGGCGAGGCGAAGCCGAGGCGGTGCTGTCGGCGGCGCTCGGCGGGGCGCCGGTCTCGGTGTCGGCCACGACGACCGACGGATTGGGATTCACTGGCGCCGGGGACGGCGTGGCCGCTTTTGCGGTCGCTCTGGTGGTGCCCGCCTAAGGGTCTGCAGCACGCGCTTGTCATAGCAGGCGCGTCATGAAGACCGACAGCGGGTCTTCGCGGTAGCTGCCGAACGGCGCGCACCGTTCGAACCCCGCGCTCTCGTAGAGACGCAGCGCGGGGACGAATTCCGCGGTGCTGCCTGTCTCCAGCCAGAGCCTGCCCACCCCGCGCGCCTGGGCCTCGGAGATCAGATGCGACAGCATTGCGCGACCGACCCCGCGGCCGAGGAACGCGTCGGCCACGCGCATAGACTTGAGCTCCGCATTGTGCGCATCGAGCATCGTGAGGGCTCCCGTGCCGGCGATCTCGCCCGACATCCATGCCGACCACACGGTCACCGCAGCGCCCTCGAGGCCGCTCAGGTCGAGCGCATGGCAGCTCTCTTCCGGAGAGATCTGTCGCATGCGCTCCAGGTGCTCGCGCAGGAGGGCGCGCGTCGGTTCTCCGGACAGGTCGTCTTCCTGAATCCTCAGATCGTCCATCGTGGCACTCTCAGACTTCGAGGGGGACGGCCGGCGGGTTGCGGTGTGCGCGGCTGCTCCACGCCAGCACCACGAGGCCTGCGGCGAGGACGCCGATGCCGAGGAGTGCGAGCGGTGCCAGTCGTTCGCCGAGCACAACGAGCCCGAGGAGGGTCGCCGTGAGCGGCTCGGCCAGGGTGAGTGTGGCGGCCGTGGCCGCCGTCAGGGAGGTGAGGCCCCAGGTGAACAGGATGTAGGCGAGGCTCGTCGTTCCGAGCCCGAGCCACAGCGCCATCACGAGCCCGCCTGGTGTCGACATCCATGAGAGATCGACGAACGGCACGGCGGCGATGCCGACGAGACCGGAGGATGCGCCCATCGCGGCCACCACGGTGAACGGATCCCAACCCCGATCGATGAGACGCCTCTGGATGTTGGCGAACACGGCGAATGATGCGCCGGCGCCGATGCTCCCGAGGATGCCGAGAGGGTCGGTCCCCGAGGTCGAGAAGCCGCCGGAGCCGGCGAGGAGCGCGACGCCGACCGTCGCCAGCGCCGTCGCGAGGATCCACCACCCGGTCGGACGGCGGCGGGTGAGCGACCATTCGAGGAGGCCGGCGAGCACGGGAGCCGATCCCAGTGCGATCACCGTACCCATCGCGACGCCGTTGCGCGCGGTTCCGAGGAAGAAGAGCGGCTGGTAGAGGGCGAGGCACACGCCCGTTGCGGCCATGAGCGCCACGGCGCCGGGGGTGAACCGTGGCGGCGCTTCAGCGTGGGCGCGGGTGCGCCGCCGGGCGCGGATCGCAAGGGGAAGTGCGGCGAGGGCGAGACCGGAGCCACCGATCGCCAGGCGGGCGACCCCGACCCCCAGCGGGGTGGTCCCGTCCGGGCCGAGTGCTTGAGAGGTGCCGGTCGTCCCGAACAGCACCGCGGCGGCGATGACGGCGAGGACGGGCAGCACGGTTCATTTGTACACGCCATCGGAGACGGCGATTCGGCTGTGCCAGCCATCAGGGATGGCGATGGTCGCGCCGGTAGGCTGGAATCCGTGACGATCGACCAGACCGCGGGGACCGGCAGCCTCCAGCTGCACGACTCCCGCGCCCAGATGCTGCGGGAGTTCGTCCCGTTGGATCCCGCGAACGTCACGGTTTACGTCTGCGGTCCGACCGTCCAGTCCGGGCCACACATCGGGCACCTACGCGCGGCGTTGGCGTTCGACATCCTGCGTCGGTGGCTTGCCCACCGCTACGGACGAGTGACGTTCGTGCGCAACGTCACCGACATCGACGACAAGGTCCTCGCGAACGCGACCGATGCCGAACCGTGGTGGGCGCTGGCCTATCGCATGGAGCGCGAGTTCACCGCCGCCTACGAGGGCATCGGGATCCTCGCGCCGACCTACGAACCCCGGGCCACGGCCTCGATCCCGCAGATGATCGCGCTCATCGAGGAGTTGATCGCCGAGGGGCACGCGTACGCAGCCCCCGCCGATTCGGTCGCCGCAGGCGACGTGTACTTCGACGTGCGCTCCTGGGCCGCCTACGGCGAACTCACCCGCCAGTCGATCGACGACATGGAGCCGGCCGCGGACGCCGAGCCGCGCGGCAAGCGCGACCCGCGGGATTTCGCCCTGTGGAAGGGAACCAAGTCCGACGAGCCGGCGGATGCGGCGTGGGATTCGCCCTGGGGGCGGGGGCGACCGGGATGGCACATCGAGTGCTCGGCCATGTCGCGTCGCTACCTCGGACCCGAGTTCGACATCCACGGCGGCGGACTTGACCTTCGCTTCCCGCACCACGAGAACGAACTCGCCCAGTCGAGCGCGGCCGGCGACGCCTTCGCGCGCTACTGGGTGCACAACGGCCTCGTCACCGTCGACGGGCAGAAGATGTCGAAGTCGCTCGGCAATTTCGTGCTCGCATCCGACGTCCTCGCCGAGCGCGCGCCGGTGGTGGTGCGCTATGCCCTGCTTGCCGCGCACTACCGTTCGAGCCTGGATGTCTCGAACAAGGCCTTCGATGAGGCTGAGGCGGCGATCGAACGCATCCGTGCCTTCCTCGAGCGTGCGCTGCGCACCCTGCGCGATGCCGACCGCGACACGATCATTCACGCGGCGCCGCCCGCGCGTTTCGTGGCGGCGATGGATGACGACCTCGGTGTGCCGCAGGCACTCGGCGTCGTGCACGAGCGCGTGCGCGAAGGGAACTCCGCATTGGACGCCGAGAATGCATCGGCGGCGTTGACGGCGTTCGCCGACGTGGCCGTCATGCTCGGGATCCTCGGCGTCGATCCGCTCGACCCGCAGTGGGGCGGCGGCGGTGGCGGGCCGGAGATCGGTGCGCTGGATACGCTCGTGCGCACGATGATCGAGCAGCGCGCGCGGGCGCGCGAAACGAAGGACTGGGCCACCGCCGACAGGATCCGTGACGCTGTCGCGGCGGCGGGTATCACTCTCGAAGACACACCTCACGGAACCCACTGGAGCCTCTCATGACCAAGCCAGGGCGCCCCGGCGCACGCAAATCCAACAAGAAGGGCGCTGTCAAGGGATCCGGCGGCAACGGTCGCAAGTCCCTCGAGGGCAAGGGGCCCACCCCGAAGGCCGAGGATCGCGCCTGGCATGTCGCAGGCAAGCGCAAGGCCGCCCAGGAGCGGTACGCGGCCGCCGGTGGTAAGGGTCGGCCGGGACAGGGGCAGCGAGTCGCAGGGTCCCACCCCAATCGCGGGGGACGGCCCAAACAGGCCGACGACACCGAGATCGTCACCGGGCGCAACTCGGTGCTCGAGGCGCTTCGCACGAAGATCCCCGCGACCGCGATGTACATCGCCCAGCGCGTCGAGATGGATGACCGTGTCAAGGAGATGCTCTCGTTGGCCGGCAACCGCGAGATCCCCGTCCTCGAGGTCACACGGCCCGAGCTCGATCGCATGGCGGGGTTCGACGGGGTGCACCAGGGCGTCGCGCTCAAGGTGCCGCCCTACTCGTACGAGCACCCGCAGGACCTGCTCGAAAAAGTCATCGACACCGGTGCCACACCGCTTCTGGTCGCCCTCGACGGC
The DNA here is from genome assembly GCF_039531125.1 of Microbacterium sediminicola. Taxonomy (NCBI): domain Bacteria; kingdom Bacillati; phylum Actinomycetota; class Actinomycetes; order Micrococcales; family Microbacteriaceae; genus Microbacterium; species Microbacterium sediminicola. The sequence goes on along the minus strand of NZ_BAAAPL010000001.1, from coordinate 1,621,154 downwards.
GTCACCGACCCCCGCAACCTCGGCGCGATCATCCGCTCGACGGCGGCCTTCGGTGGGCAGGGCATCATCATCCCGCAGCGGCGCTCGGCGGGCGTGAACTCCGCGGCCTGGAAGACCTCGGCCGGCGCGGCGGCGCGCATCCCCGTCGCGCTCGCGCCGAACCTCACCGCCACGCTCAAGGAGTTCAAGAAGCAGGGGGTGTTCATCCTCGGCCTGGACGGCGGCGGGGACGTCTCCTTGCCGGCTCTCGAGCTCGCCGAGCGCCCGGTGGTGATCGTCGTCGGCTCCGAGGGCAAGGGCCTTTCGCGTCTGGTGACCGAGACCTGCGATCAGATCGTCTCGATCCCGATCTCGGCGGCGACCGAGTCGCTGAACGCCGGAATCGCGGCATCCGTGGCGCTCTACCAGGTGTCGACGTTCCGCGCCGCGACACCCTGATCTCCCTCGCGTGCGGGGACGAGGGAATACCTCGCCGCACCGAGCGCTTGCATCTCACGACCGCCCGTGCGGCGGAGACGAAAGGACGCACATGGCCCACATCGCTGTCATCGGAGGAACCGGCTACGCCGGTCGCTACATCGTCGCCGAAGCGATCGCCCGGGGGCACTCCGTGGTGGCGGTCTCACGCTCGGTCGCGGCCGATCGCGTGCATGGCGCGTCGTACATCGAGGGATCACTCCTGGACATCCCGAGTCTTGTCACCGAGATCCAGGGTGCGGATGTCGTGATCATCACCGTTCCCGGGCGAGGCGACATGCTCGGCAAGGTGCGTCCGGCGGTCGAGGAGTTGAACTCCGTGCTGCCGGGGTCGGTGCGCATCGGCGTCATCGGCGGCGCCGGCGGAAGCCTGGTCGCCCCGGGTGGTCCGCGCGTGATCGATTCCGGATTCCCCGACGAGTTCAAGCCCGAGGCGTTCGAGGCGATCGGGGTTCTCGAGGACCTGCAGGCGGACTCGTCCGGGCGCGACTGGTTCCTCATTCATCCGGCCGGCGGCTTCGGTGCCTGGAACCCCGGTGAGCGCACCGGGAGCTACCGCGACGGCGGCGATGTGCTGGTGGTCGATGAGGCGGGGGAGTCCTTCATCTCGGGCGCGGATCTCGCGGTCGCCGTCATCGATGAGATCGAGAGCCCGAAGCACGTGCGGGAGCGTTTCACGGTCGGGTACTGACCCGCGTGCGAGTGGCGCGCGTCGGTCAGACCAGATCGCGCCAGTCGATCGGTCCGATCGAGGGGCTGCGCGTCGCAATCACGTCGGTGACCAGCGGAATCGCCATCGTGTCCGTCGGTGGCCCCATCACCGTCGCTTCGTCGCGACGGAAACGCAGCACGTTGTCGATGTAGCTGGTGAGCGCCTCAGCCAGCGGGATCGAGCGGCCCTGCGCCTGGGAAGCGTACCAACGGTGCTCGAGCAGCTGGTGGAACACCTCTGCAGGTTCCAGCTTCGCCCGCAGCTCGAACGGGATGGCGCGAACCACCGGCTCGAATACACGCGTCACCCACTCGTGGGCGATCATCTCCTCGTCCCCCTCGAGTCGGGTGCGGCGTGCGCGGAAATCGTCGAGGTCGTTGAGCAGACGCCGGGCCTGATTCTCCTCGACGTCGAGTCCCGTCAGGCGCAGCAGGCGCCGCTGATGGTGACCGGCATCCACGACCTTCGGTTGGATCGAGACGCGTGCGCCATCGACGGTCGCCGACATCGACATCTCGCCGATGTCGAAGCCGAGCTCGTTCAGGCGCTCGACGCGCTCCGTGATGCGCCAGGCCTCGGCGGCGTCGAAGGTCTCGATCTCGGTCAGCTCCCGCCACAGGGACGCGTACGCCGACATGATGCCGTCGGCGATCTCGATCGCATCGACGCCGCGATCGAGGCGCCCGCCGGCCTCGAGATCCATGATCTCGCCGGCGATGTTCGTGCGGGCGACGTCGAGATCATGGGCGCGCTGGCCCGGGGTGAGGCCGGCCTCATGCAGCTCGCCGGTCTCGGCATCCACGAGGTAGGCGGCGAAAGCACCGGCGTCTCGGCGGAAAAGGGTGTTCGACAGTGACACGTCGCCCCAGAAGAAGCCGACATTGTGCAGGCGCACCAGGAGCACCGCGAGGGCGTCGACCAGGCGCGTCGCCGTGTCGGGGCGCAGCACCTGGGTGAACAGTGCGCGGTAGGGCAGGGAGAACTTCAGGTGGGCGGTGACCAGCGCCGCCGGAAGCGGCTCACCGTCGGCATCCCGGCGCCCCGCGATGACTGCCACGCGGTCGACGCAGGGTGCGTCCAGGCGGGCGAGGTTGCCGAGCATGTCGTACTCGCGGCGGGCCATCGCCTCGGTGGTCTCTTTGACCGCCACGACTCTGCCCGAGAGGTTCACGAACCGCACCAGGTGACGGGAGATGCCCTTGGGGAGGGACACGATCGTCTCGTTGGGCCAGTCCGCGAGGGGCGTGCCCCAGGGGAGCTCCAGCAGGGCGGGCTCGACCGTGCTGGCAGTGATCGTCAACTGGTTCGTCATGGATGCCTCCGGCAAAAGCACACGGCGGTGCGAGAGGGATTCTCTCGCACCGCCGTGTTGCGTGTGGATGTCAGGCCGAAGCGACGGCCTTGGTGCCCAGGCGATCGCCGCTTTCGGCGTCGAACAGGTGGACGTGGTCGAGGATCGGGGCGAGCGTGACGACATCGCCTGCGTTCGGGTGGTTGCGGCCGTCGACGCGAGCGACGATGTCGATGCGCTTGCCCGAGACATCCGCGTGGCCGTAGAGGTAGCCGTCGGCGCCGAGCTCTTCGACCAGGTCGACGGTCACGGGCAGGCCGCGGCCGTCGGCGGGGGCGACGTCGATGTCCTCTGGGCGTACACCGACGGTGACGGCGGTGCCGGTCGCCTGAGCGAGCACCTCACGCTCGACGGGGATGAGGTGGGTGCCGAAGTCGACGCCGCCCTCGGTGATCTCCAGCGGGAACAGGTTCATGGCGGGGGAGCCGATGAAGCCGGCGACGAAGACGTTCTTCGGCGACTCGTACAGGTCGCGCGGGGTGCCGACCTGCTGCAGCAGACCGTCCTTGAGTACGGCGATCCGGTCACCCATCGTGAGCGCCTCGGTCTGGTCGTGGGTGACGTAGACCGTGGTGACGCCCAGGCGGCGCTGGAGCGAGGCGATCTGCGTACGGGTCTGCACGCGGAGCTTGGCGTCGAGGTTCGACAGCGGCTCGTCCATGAGGAAGACCTGGGGCTGGCGGACGATCGCACGGCCCATCGCGACACGCTGACGCTGACCGCCCGAGAGAGCCTTGGGCTTGCGGTCGAGGTACTGCTCAAGGTCGAGGAGCTTGGCGGCCTCGAGGACGCGGCTGGCGCGCTCATCCTTGTTGACACCGGCGATCTTCAGGGCGAAGCCCATGTTCTCGGCCACGGTCATGTGGGGGTACAGCGCGTAGTTCTGGAACACCATCGCGATGTCGCGGTCCTTCGGCGGGACGTCCGTGACGTCGCGGTCGCCGATGCGGATGTGACCCGAGTTGACCTCTTCGAGGCCGGCGAGCATGCGGAGCGACGTGGACTTTCCGCAGCCGGAAGGGCCGACCAGAACGAGGAACTCACCGTCCCCGACTTCGAGGTTGAGCTTGTCCACCGCGGGGCGGACGCCGCCGGGGTAGAGGCGGGTTGCGTTGTCGAAGGTGACTGACGCCATTTCTTCTTCTCCTTCACCGGCAGGTACGTGCCGGACGATCCGTTGTGAGGGTGATGGGGTGATGTCCCCTGCGCACGTCATCGGGCGCACCCCAAGTGTCTCACGTCAACCTGAGTGTGAGCGATGTCTGGGTTTTTCTCAGCCAGGCTGGCTAGCATCGAGGTCGGCCGCGTGAGTTCTCAGCGTGCCGATGGCCGCAACCCTCGGCCTCTTGTCGGGCACGACCCGACCCCCGTCTGTGTGTAAGAGGTGTCATGTCCAACGACGAATCCCCCCAGGTGCCGGCGACGCGTGATCGTCGCGGAGCCGTGCGTGAGAAGGCGCAGCAGGTGCACGCGAAGCAGCGTCGTGCGCGCCGGATCCGCGGAGGGCTGATCGGCGTCGGCATTGTGGCCGTTGTGGCCGTTGTGGGCGTGTCGGTGACCCTGGCTGTCACCGGAGACGCGAGCAAGACCACGCTCACACCGCTGAGCGCGACGGCAGACGGCTTCACGGTCACCTCGGTCGCCGGCGTCTCAGCAGCCGGGCAGGCCGTGGAGGGTGACACCGGGGGAGAAGAGGCAGCGACGGAAGAGGCCGCCCCCGCTCCCACCGAGACCTCGGCCGCCGAGGTGGAGATCCGCGTCTACGTGGACTACCTGTCTCCCGCATCCGCGCAGTTCCAGGCGGCGAATGCCTCACAGCTCTCATCGTGGGTCGAAGACGATGCCGTGACGCTGACCTACTACCCTGTTGCGCTCCTGACGGCGAAGTCCAACGGTACGAAGTACTCACTGCGAGCCGCGGCGGCGGCGGCGTGCGTCGCCACCTATGCGCCCGACGCCTTCTACCTCTTCAACAACGCGCTGCTGACCCAGCAACCCGACGTGGATTCCGACGGATTCAGCGACACCGAGCTGGCCGATATCGCCCAGGCATCCGGCGTGCAGTCTCCCAAGGTCGTGCGCGCGTGCATCGAGGACGGTGACTACCTCACGTGGGCGAAGGATGCCACCGAGCGGGCGATCGATGAGATCCCCGGCACCGACGGCACTCCGCTGACAGGTACCCCGCTCGTCCTCGTCAACGACGCTGTGTATGTCGGGTCGGTCGACAGCGCCCAGGAGTTCGCGCAGTTCGTGCTGACGATCGACTCGGACAAGTACTACGCGACGCCCACCCCGACCCCGACATCCTGAGTTCGGCCGGTTTATCGGGGCACGGAAGCCCTCGATAGACTGGGCACTCTGCCGACGTGGCGCAATTGGTAGCGCACCCGACTTGTAATCGGGCGGTTACGGGTTCAAGTCCCGTCGTCGGCTCCACCTTGTGCGTCGACCCCGCTCGCACCCTCGCCACCTCGCGAAGGTAGGAGATATCGCGAGGGGAGGACGACACGCCGCGGATTCGTCCTGTCTTCGGGAGATCTCCTACGCTCGCGAGCTGCATGTCCCGCTGGTCGAGCGTGCCTGCGCCGATGTTTTTCACCAAACCGCGTAACACGCGACGTACTTCGAGGTCTGTAAAGTACGACGGATGCGTGGCTCCGTCGCCACGAGACCGACGGAGGCGGGGAAACCGATGAGCGAGCGCGGGGAGCGGGACGACCGGTCCGACCAGCAGCTCATCGAGGCGACGCGCGAGGGCGACGTCGCCGCCTACGAAGTGCTCTGGCAGCGCCACCGCGACGTCGCCATGGTTGCTGCGCGCGCCAACGCCGGCCTCTTGGATCCCGAAGACATCGTTCAAGAGGCGTTCGCGCGGACTTTTCAGGCGATCCGTTGCGGCAAGGGCCCGACTCTGAGTTTCCGGCCGTACCTCTACGCGGCCATTCGCAACATCGCCACCACCTGGAAGCGTCGTCACATCGATACCCCGGGAGACCTCGAGGATGTCGAGACCGTGGAATCTGCGGATGAGGTGGCCGTCGCTCTCGCCGACCAGCAGATCGCGACGACCGCCTTCGCGGCGCTGCCGAAGCGATGGCAGGAGGTGCTCTGGCTCACGGAGGTCGAGGGCATGGGGCCCACTGATGCCGCCCAGCTCCTGGGGATCAGCCCCAATGCGACCAGGCAGCTGTCCCATCGAGCGCGAGAGGGGCTGCGGGATGCCTATGTGCAGGCCCACCTGCAAGAGGGGGACGTCGACGACGAGTGCGCCTGGGTGCAGGAGCGCCTCGGGTCATTCAGTCGTCGCACCCTGTCCCGGCGGCAGCGCCTTCGCGTGCAGACGCACCTTGCCGAATGCCCGGACTGCCCGCAGGTAGAGCGAGAGGCCCAGCGAGTCTCGCGGATGTTGCCACTCGTGCTGCTGCCGATCGCGTTGGGCGGAGGGACGGCCGTGGCTGCTGCCGGCACGCTGCCGACGAGCGAGGCGCTCGCCGCCGGTACAGCACCCGCACAGGCATCGGGAGCATCCGCAGCCCACGCTTCCGGCCACGCGGCGGCGACGGCGCACTCCACGCATGCGGCGACGATGGCGACGGCATCGCATGTGAGTACCGGCATGGTCCACGCCATCATCGTCGTCAAGGTCCTCATGGTGGGCGTGGGTGCACTCATCGGATTCGGGGCGTTCGGCGCGATCGCGTACAACATCGAGTTCTTCGACCTGATCGAGCAGGCGGTCCGTCTGCTGCACGTCAGCCCGCGCTGACACCGAACATCCACCGCCTTCTCATCGGTGTTCGATGAGAGTTCGATGAGAGATCGCGTCGCTGCCGCTCCCTCACGTAACGCGCATCCCCCTGCGATGTCTCTCCAGGTAACGGTTCACGCCGTGACATGCGACACCAGGGATTCGGCCCTGCGGGGCCACAAAGGGGGGACCCCGTGCGTCACCAGTTCACACACACCATCACTCCGCACCACCAGACCGCGCAGCCAGCCGGGCATCTCAGGTCCGCGCTGCTCGCCGCGATCGGGCTCGTTCTTTCGGCAGCCCTTGTCCTCGGCGGTGCGCTGACCGCCCGGGCGACGGTCGGCATCGGCGCCGGCTTCGGCTCCCTCCCACCCGACCACACGATCGGGTGGGAGGGAGCGTACGTCATGCCCAACGGTCAGCAGGGGTACTGCCTCACGCCCAGTGAGCACGGACCGACCACGCCCGGCACGGCGACGAACGACGCGGGGCTCTGGACCAATTGGAACGGCACCAGCGGCAACCTGCTCGCCGGTGTGAACCGCATCATCTCGACCCACGGTCAGTCGGGGGATCCCGTGCAGGGCTCCGCCGTCGACTTCGCCGTCAAAAACATCGTCGCCCCGGCAACGCTCTACGCGATGCGCGGATACCCGAACGACGCGACATGGCCATACGGAGACATCAGCCGCTACGTCATCTGGACGTTCAGCTCGGGGTATCCCATCACCGACGGGAACGGTACTCCGATGACCTCCGCGCAGATGAACCAGGTCGCCTCGCTGGCGGCGCAGTACACGCAGGAGGCGCGGTCGACGACGGCAGCGACGGATGCCACGGGCTCGGGTCGGCTGGAGTTCACGGTCGACGCGACGAACGACGACGCGGGCACGGTCACGATGATCGGCACGGCGGGGGCGAGCGGGACGATCACGCTGGTGAACGGCCGCTTCGTCTCGACCGGCTCGACAACTCTCACGGGTGCTGAGCAGGGCGTCGCCTATGCGATCACGGGCATCCCTCCCGCCGATGATGGTGCGCCGTACCGGATCTCGGGCACCGGGAGCTTCACACCGCCGGGCGGTGGTGGGTGGTTGGCGCAGGTCCGGGTTTGGCAGACCGCCGGGTACCAGACGCTCGCGACCGGAGGCGGAACGGCGGTTGCGGAGCCGTTCGCCGTATCGGGCGAGGATGCCGCGGATCGCACCGTGACTTTCCGCCCGGTCGTCGCCACGCGTGTGCACGCCGAGTACTACGAGCGCGGCGACAGCCTCGTCGATGTCTTGACCTTCGGCACGACGGCCGACTCCGCGGGGCTGGACAATCCCTGGTATCGGATGTCGGATGGCGACTACCTGCCGATCACCGCTTCGGGCGTCGTCTATGGTCCGTTCGCCCAGCAGCCGGAGCAATCGGCCACACCTCCCGCCGGGTCCCCGATCGCAGCGACCGCAACGGTGACGACCGGGGACGGCGGCCCCACGGTCACCTACGACGCGACCGCCAGCCCCGCGGTCTCGACATCCGGGTTCTACACCTGGGTGTGGACGATCGAGCGGAACGCCCAGCCCGCCGCGGTGGCACCGTTCCTGCCCTCCGGATATGCGTTCGCTGCGCCTTTCGGGCAGGTCGCGGAGTCGAGTATCGTTCCGGCACGAATCCGTGCGAGTACCCAGGTCGCGACGTCGAGTGTGCGGTTGAGCGAGCTCGCCGTCGACACCGCCGAGGTCAGTGTCGACGGACTCTGGCTGCAGGATGCGGGGCGCAACATCCCGGTGGTCTTCCGCTGGGATGCGTACCACGATCCCCGAGCGCGGGACGAGATCTCTCCCGTCGCGACGATCCCGGCGGATGCGCGACTGATCGGCACGGTGCACGTCACGGCTGAGGGCGCGGGCACCATCTCAACCCCCACCGCCGAGGCCAGCGGCATCCTCGCTCCCGCCAGCGGCACCGGCAGCGTCGTATGGGTCCTGGGTGTTCACGCCGAAGATCAGCCCGCGCAGTATCGGGAGTGGGTGGAGCCGTGGCGCGATGACTACGGACGCGCCACTGAGATCCAGAGCATCCTGCAGCCGGCCGTGACCACGCTCGCGCAGCCGGCGGCACCGCTCGGCGGAACACTGAGCGATGTCGCGACCGTGGCCGGCCCACTGCCGGTGATCGGGGCCGAGCTTTCGTTCGCGGCCTACCGGGTGCCGCTTGATGCAGATGGACGCATCGCCTACCCGGCAGGTGTCCCCGAGGGTGACCTGAGCTGGGTGTGCACCGACGCGAATCGCGTGTTCGACAGCGCCGGGACGCCTCAGGTAATCACGGAGCCGGGCGCATATACCTCTCCGAGCATTCCGGCCGACGCGTACGCGCCGATCGTGTGGGTGGAGCTGCTGGGAACGAATACCGCCGTGACCGCCGCACCATCGCAGACCATCGCGCGGGGAGCGTGCGGACGGGCGGAGGAGACCTCTCTCGTGCTGGACCTCGCCACGACGGCGGCGGCCGCGGACGCTGAGCGCCCCGTGCCCGCAGGCGCCGAAGTGACCGACACGATCACCGTCACAGGATGGGTTCCCGACGACGCCGTCGCCCGCATCGACGCCTTCCGCGTCGCTTCCGCAGAAGAGCTGGTCTGCCTCGAGGGCACGGAGGTCTTCTCGCAGACCTTCGACGTCGCCGCGGGGCTGCACAGCGCGGCCGACCCGTTCGTCGCGACGTCGCAGCCGTTCGTCCCCGAGACCTGGGGTGAGGCATCCACGCTCGCGTACGTCGCCACGATCCACGATGAGGAGGGGCGGATTCTCGCCCAGGGGCTGTGCGGTGAGGATGCCGAGACGCTGACGCTTGCCGCGCACACCCTGCCACCGACGGGCGGGACTGCGCCCGTGCCGACGCTGATCGGTGCCGCGGCGCTCACCCTGGGCGCAACCTCACTGCTCGCGTTCGAGAGGTGGCGCAGACCGCGGCCGCGGGCCTGATCGCCGCCCGCGGCGTCGCGCTCGGGCAGAATGAACCGGTGAGATCCGGCACCGCGACGACGATCCTCGCGCTCAGCGGGACGATCGCGGTCGGCGCGCTGACGGCGATGCAGGTGCGGGTCAACGGTCAGCTCGGCCATCGGATCGAGGACAGCACCGTGGCGGCGGCCGTGTCCTTCGGCTCGGGACTGATCATCGTCGCGTTCATCGCGCTGATCACGCGCGCGGGCCGCCAGGGGGCTCGTGTTCTCGTCGACGGCATCCGGGTGCGCCGCATCCCATGGTGGATGCTGCTCGGCGGCCTTGCCGGCGCCTTCACGGTGTCGAGCCAGTCGATCACCGCGGGCATCATCGGGGTCGCGCTGTTCACCGTCGGGTTCGTGGCGGGCCAGATCGTGTTCGGGATCGTCATCGACCGCATCGGCTACTCGCCCTCCGGGGTGGTGCCGGTCACGATGCGGCGCGTGCTCGGCGGCGCCATCGCGCTCGTCGCTGTTGCGGTCTCCGTCACCGGCTCCCACCTGGCGGAGGTGCCCTGGTGGATGCTGCTCTTGCCGTTCGCCTCGGGAGCCGGGGTGTCGTGGCAGCAGGCCACGAACGGGCGACTACGTCAGCAGACCGACTCGGCGATGATCGCCACGGTGATCAACTTCCTCGGCGGCACTGCGGTGCTCGTCCCGATCGCGATCGTGCACGTGGCGCTCTTCGGTTTCCCTGTGGTCTGGCCCGACGACCCCTGGCCCTATCTCGGTGGCGCGCTCGGCGTCGTCTACATCATGTTGTCGGCGGCGCTCGTCCGGCGCACCGGGGTGCTCCTGCTGGTGCTGGGATCCGTGGTGGGGCAGCTGATCGCCGCGCTGATCCTCGATGCCCTGTGGCCCACGCCCGCCAGCCCCGGGTTCGTGCGTGAACTCGTGATCGCCGGCCTCGCCCTGGTCTCGGTGCTCGTCGTCGTCGTTCCGCGGCGACCCCGTACCGCGTGAGGCGCGGCTCGCAGTCTCAGGCGTCGGTTTCCGGAGTGAACTCCAGCGCGATGGAGTTCATGCAGTAGCGGTCCCCGGTCGGGGTGCCGAAACCGTCGGGGAAGACGTGGCCGAGGTGGGATCCGCAGTTCGCGCAGCGGACCTCGGTGCGCAGCATCCCGTGGGTGCGGTCTTCGATCAGCTCCACGGCCTCGGGGCGCACCGACTCGTAGAAGCTCGGCCACCCGCAGTGCGAGTCGAACTTCGTACCGCTGACGAAGAGTTCATTGCCGCACGCAGCGCACGTGTAGAGGCCGGCTCGGCTCTCGTCGAGGAGCTCTCCCGTCCACGGGCGTTCGGTGGCGGCTTCGCGCAGCACCGCGTACTGGTCGGCGCTGAGTTCGGCACGCCACTGCTGGTCGGACTTCTGGGTGGGGTAGGACATTGTTCCTCCTTGTATGGGAATGCAACGCGAACCGCGCCCCGGCTGTTCCGCGTCTCGCATATCCCGACCACGACAATAGAGGGATGTCGTACGAGGAGGCATTCGCCGTCGCCGAACGGTACGCGCGGTTCGCCCATGACGAGGCGCCGGGCCGTTCCGCCCGCTATGGGGAATGGGCCGCGGGCGTGGCCACCGACAAGGACGTGCAGAACCTCCTCGCGCAGATTCCTGCCCACCGTCGACAGCCTCCGCTCGTGTTCGCCGTCACCCGCATGCTCGGCGCTCCCGAGGGGGACTACGCGGCTTGGGCCCGGTGGCTGCCCGGTCACCTGCCGGAGGTGGCCGAGGAGTGCACCCGTCGCGGGCTGCAGACGAACGAGCCTCTGCGGTGTGCGGCGCTGCTTCCCGCGCTGAGTCTCGTCGACGGACCGATTGCCTTGCTGGAGATCGGTGCGAGCGCGGGACTGTGCCTGTATCCCGACCGCTACTCGTATCGCTATCGCGGGGCGACGGACCTGGATCCCCCCACCGGTCCGTCCACCGTGACCCTGAACAGTCGGTGGTCGGGGCAGGATGCGTCGCTGCGTACGCCCGAGATCGTTTGGCGCGCGGGCATCGACCTGGCACCGGTCGATGTCGCATCCGCTCGCGATCGCGCGTTCCTCGCCGCGCTGGTCTGGCCGGGCGAAACAGGTCGACTGGCGCGCATCGAGGCGGCGATCGATCTCGTGCGTGCCGAGCCGCCGAGGCTCGTGCGCGGCGATGCGACCGCCCCCCGCGTGCTGACTTCCCTTGCCGACACGGCGCCGAAGGATGCGACGCTGATCATCACGACGCCTGGGGTTCTTCCCCATATTCCCCGAGCGGGTCGGGCGGCGTTGTTCGGTGAGATCGACGCTGCCCGGATCAGTCGTCCGCGTACGCGATGGGTGTCGCTGGACCCGCCCGCGCTCCACGATCGGTGGGGAGCCACGCCGACGACAGCTGGCGGCTTCGTGCTGGGGATGGATGATCGCGCCCTTGGCTGCGCGGACCCATTGGGAGCCTGGGTGGAGTGGCTTCCGAGGGATGTCAGTCCTCGTCGGTAGCCTCGGGGCGTGACCTTGCACGAGCGTTCCCTGACTGACCGGGAGCGGGCTGTGCTCGATTTCGAGTCCGGATGCCGCCTGCGAGGCTGGGCCAAAGAGGAGCAGATCCGCGAAACACTCGGCATGTCGCCCGCGCGCTACTACCAGCTGCTCGGGCGCTTGATCGACTCGCTCGAGGCGCAGGAGTACGACCCATTGCTGATCGCGCGGCTGCGGCGTCTGCGGGAGCGGTCGCGCGCCACGGCACGCACGCGGGGATTCTCGACCGACGGGCCCGGCTCAGGGCAAGAACGCAGGTTCGGCGTCGGTACGATCGTGTGATGCCCCCTTCGTTCCCGCGCGACCGCTTCGATGACGTCCCCAACGGCCCGGGCCGTGTGGGTGCGCACCGTGGCGAGAATCCGCACATGCGGGGCGGGATCGTCTTCTTCTGGGCGGCGCTTGCCACCGTCATCCTCATCGGCGTCGGCATCTTCGGGACGTTCGTCGTCTCGGGTCGTATCGTGCTGTTCCCCGAGGCCCAGCCCACCCCGACCCCGACGGCGACGATCGACCCGGTCCTTGACACCTCGTATGCGGTGCTGATCCTCAATGCGACGCCCGAGACCGGACTGGCCACGCAGATGAAGGACGAGCTGATCGCCGCGGGGTGGGCCGCGGACGACGTGCTGGCGGGTGAAGCGGGCAGCACCGACTTCGCCGAGACCACGATTTACTACGCGAACGCGACGGATCTGCCGGCAGCGCTGGGGCTTTCCGAGGTGATCGGCGGTGCGAGGGTCGTGCAGAGCGATGCATATCAACCCGTCGACGACGAGGCGACCGAGGTGGATGAGAGTGCGGCACTCCAGCTGACGATCGTCATCGGCCTCGACAGCACGGCTGCCGGTGCTCCGACCCCCACGGCGACAACGGACCAGTAGGTGCGTACGAGCCGTGTTTCCGGCCCGTAACAACTTGAATGCGCGGGTGTCAATACTTCGCATTCCGCGCGAATTCGCGCTTTTGCCCTGAATACGATGGCGCAAGACCCGCCCAGCATCAGGAGTTTCGCATGGCCCTAGGTACCGTCAAATGGTTCAACGCCGAGAAGGGCTACGGCTTCATCACCGTCGATGACGGTCAAGACGTCTTTGTGCACTACTCGAACATCGACATGACCGGCTTCCGTGTCCTCGAGGAGGGGCAGAAAGTCGAGTTCTCCGTCGGCAGCGGACAGAAGGGCCCGCAGGCCGAGTCGGTCCGCGTCGTCGCCTGACGTTTCCGTCCCCAGAAGGAGATCCCCTGTGGCTGTGGCCGCGGGGGATTTCTGCATCTGCTCCCGCTTGCACTCGCCATGGTCGAGTGCCAGAATGGTTTAGCACTCCGTATCCCAGAGTGCTAAGACCTAGCCCCGTCCGGGAGGGACGAACACATGGCAAAGATGATCGCTTTCGACGAGGAAGCCCGCCGTGGCCTCGAGCGTGGCCTGAACATCCTGGCTGACGCCGTCAAGGTGACGCTCGGCCCCCGCGGTCGCAACGTTGTTCTCGAGAAGAAGTGGGGCGCCCCCACGATCACGAACGACGGTGTGTCGATCGCCAAAGAGATCGAGCTCGACGACCCGTACGAGAAGATCGGCGCAGAGCTCGTCAAGGAAGTCGCCAAGAAGACCGATGACGTCGCCGGCGATGGAACCACCACGGCGACCGTGCTCGCTCAGGCGCTTGTGCGCGAGGGCCTCCGCAACGTCGCCGCCGGCGCCGACCCCATCTCGCTCAAGAAGGGCATCGAGAAGGCCGTCAAGGCCGTGACCGATGAGCTGCTTGCCAGCGCCAAGGAGGTCGAGTCCAAGGAGCAGATCGCCGCGACCGCGTCGATCTCTGCCGCTGACCCCGAGATCGGCGCGCTGATCGCCGAGGCCATCGACAAGGTGGGCAAGGAAGGTGTCGTCACCGTCGAGGAGTCGAACACCTTCGGAACCGAGCTCGAGCTCACCGAGGGCATGCGCTTCGACAAGGGCTACCTGAACCCCTACTTCGTGACCGACCCCGAGCGTCAGGAAGCGGTCTTCGAGGACCCCTACATCCTGATCGCGAACCAGAAGATCTCGAACATCAAGGACCTTCTGCCCGTCGTCGACAAGGTGATCCAGGAGGGCAAGGAGCTCCTCATCATCGCCGAGGACGTGGAGGGTGAGGCTCTCGCGACTCTGGTGCTCAACAAGATCCGTGGCATCTTCAAGTCGGCCGCCGTCAAGGCTCCCGGCTTCGGTGACCGCCGCAAGGCTCAGCTGCAGGACATCGCGATCCTCACCGGCGGACAGGTCATCACCGAAGAGGTGGGCCTCAAGCTCGAGAACGCGACCCTGGACCTGCTCGGCCGCGCACGCAAGGTCATCATCACCAAGGATGAGACGACCATCGTCGAGGGTGCCGGCGACGCGTCGCTCATCGAGGGCCGCGTGACCCAGATCCGTCGCGAGATCGACAACACCGACAGCGACTACGACCGCGAGAAGCTCCAGGAGCGCCTCGCCAAGCTCGCCGGCGGCGTGGCCGTCATCAAGGCGGGTGCAGCGACCGAGGTCGAGCTCAAGGAGCGCAAGCACCGCATCGAGGACGCCGTTCGCAACGCGAAGGCTGCCGTCGAAGAGGGAATCGTCCCCGGTGGTGGCGTCGCTCTCATCCAGGCCGGTACCAAGGCGCTGGCGGGCCTCGAGCTCGCCGGTGATGAGGCGACCGGTGCGAACATCGTCAAGGTGGCCATCGAGGCTCCGCTCAAGCAGATCGCGCTGAACGCAGGGCTGGAGCCCGGCGTCGTGGCCAACAAGGTCTCGGAGCTGCCCACGGGTCACGGCCTCAACGCCGCGACCGGTGAGTACACCGACCTGTTCGTACAGGGCATCATCGACCCGGCCAAGGTGACCCGTTCGGCTCTGCAGAACGCGGCATCCATCGCCGGCCTGTTCCTCACGACCGAGGCGGTCGTTGCGGACAAGCCCGAGAAGACCCCCGCGGTTCCTGCCGACCCCACCGGCGGCATGGACTTCTGAGTCTGATTCACAACGAGACAGGCCCTTCCCTTCGGGGGAGGGCCTCTCTCGTTGTCGGCCTTCTGCGCGAGGGGTCACGACACGCCGTGACGCTCGGCCGGGATGGGACAGTGTGCGACCCCTCGCGTGAGAGGTGTGCGGAGGACCGCGTGCTCAGCGGAACAGGCCGAGCGAGAGCTGCTCGGCCTCGGCGTACTGGTGACCGGCTGCCTCGAGTGCAGCGCTGATCGAGTGCAGCGCGTCTTCGACATGGGCGTTCGCGGCACGCCATTCGTCGATGACGCCGGCAAAGGCGCTGGAGGCGGCACCGGTCCATTGGCCTTGCAGGCCGGTCAGCTGTGCCAGCATCGCATGGTTCTCTGCGCGTACGCGTTCTGCGGTGTTTCGTGCGGATGCGGTGGCGGCCAGGACAGCGTCGCTGTCGACGGCGAAGGCGGGCATGGGGACCTCCTCGGTGTGGGTGAAGGTCTCCGACCATATGAGCGGCGCGCGGCCGCCGCGCCGGCTGCCCGGCAGAGGTCGATGTGACGCCCCGCCCCGGAAGCTGGGGAGGGAGCGCGATCGCCTCAGCGCTCGGGGTTCTCCTCGAGCGCTGACGCCGGGAGCCGTTCGAGCGGCTGCGTCATGATGTCGGCCTGCTCGGCACGGTCGCGGTGCTGGACGAGTGGGAACCCGACACGGAACGTCGCGCCGCCGCCGGGCGTGTCGCGCACCTGTACGTCACCGTGGTGAGCCTCGACGATCGAGGACACGATCGACAGACCCAGGCCCGACCCGCCCGTTGCCCGTGCGCGCGAGGTGTCGGCACGCCAGAACCGCTGGAAGATCTTGTCCTTGATCTGGTCCGGAATGCCTTCGCCGTGGTCGACGACCTCGACCCATCCCATCTGAGCGGTGCGGTCCACACCGACGCGCAGTTCGATCGGGGAGTCCTCGCTGGTGAAGCGGCGGGCGTTGCCGAGAAGGTTCGTGATCACCTGACGGATGCGGTTCTCGTCGCCCAACACGATGGGTGGCGCAGCGGCAGCGGTGGGAGGGACGGGGTTCAGCCCGGCCGCATCCGCGAATCCCTGATCAAGCCGAGCGGGAGACTCGGATCCCGCAGCGTCGGTCTGCTCGTCGCGGGCTCGTCGACGCAGGAAGATCGCGCCGGCGCGCGCGAGTGCGGATGTGCCGCGCGGTCGCTTGGCGACGGCGTAGGAGCCGGTTTCGGTGACGACCGGTGACATGGTCTCGCGCTCGCTGATCGTGGTGTCCACCACAGCGACCGGGCGTTGCGGGGAGGCGGCACGCGCATCCATTGCGGCATCGCGCGCGAGGGGGCGCAAGTCCACGGCTGTGAACACGACATCGCGTCGTTCGTCCAGGCGAGCCAGCGCCAAGAGGTCCTCCACGAGCAGGCCCATCCGCACGGCCTCCTTCTCGATGCGCTCCATCGCCTGAGCCATGTCCTCGTCCGAGCGGATCGCACCCATCCGATACAGCTCGGCGTAGCCGCGGACGGTCACCAGGGGCGTGCGCAGCTCGTGACTCGCATCCCCGACGAAGCGCCGCATTTGGCGCACGGTTGTATCGCGCTGGCCGAGCGCGGCA
The DNA here is from genome assembly GCF_039531125.1 of Microbacterium sediminicola. Classification (NCBI taxonomy): domain Bacteria; kingdom Bacillati; phylum Actinomycetota; class Actinomycetes; order Micrococcales; family Microbacteriaceae; genus Microbacterium; species Microbacterium sediminicola. The sequence goes on along the minus strand of NZ_BAAAPL010000001.1, from coordinate 1,604,763 downwards.
TCCACGCGCCCGAGCATCGTGTTGATCGCGGTCTTGAGGCGACCGACCTCGGTGCCCGGTGCGATATTGGTCAGGCGTTGTCCGAAATCACCCGCCGCGATTTCCATCGCCGTCGATTCGACCTGCGCGAGGCTGCGGAACGCAAGCGTGACGAGCAACCGGATCGCGATGGCGCCGAGGGCGATCGTGATGACCGCCAGGATGCTGTAGATCCCGAGGTAGGTGGCGAGGGTTTGCGTCACCGTCGACATCGGCAGTGCCACCATCTGCGTGTAGAGCGTCGAGGTTCCCTCGACCTGGATCACGGCCACTGACGCGCGGAATGTGCTCGTACCCGTCGTGGCAGACAGGGTGAAGGGAGCCTGCTGTTGCAGGATGTAGCCCTCGGCGAGGCTGAATGTCTCGGGGAAGGCGGGCTGCGCCGAGCGCCGCCCGCCGCCGGCGCTCGCGATGAATTCGCCTTCGGGTCCGTAGAGGGCCACGAAGTACTCGGTCGGCGCGGCCTCCTCCTTCACCTTGAAGGGGGGACTGGACGTCGAGTCGATGTCGAACAGGCCGCTCACTGCCGTCGCGGAGGCGAGCTGGGTCACCTGGGTGTCGATGCTCGCCGCCAGCTCTGAGCGCAGGAACACCGTCGTGCCGATCCCGGTGCCCAACAGCCCCAGGGCGAGGATGGCGACGGCGACGCCGGTGACCTTGGCGCGCAGGCTGATGCTGCGCCACCAGGTCGTGACGGCGTCGGACTGGTCGGCGCCGTCGGGCCCCGCCCCTGAGGTCACGCGGTCTTGCCGGCCTTCAGCATGTAGCCGAAGCCGCGCTTGGTCTGGATGAGCGGCTCCGACGAGTGCGGATCGATCTTGCGACGCAGGTACGAGATGTAGCTCTCGACGATGCCGGCATCGCCGTTGAAGTCGTACTCCCACACGTGGTCGAGGATCTGCGACTTCGACAGCACGCGGTTCGGGTTGAGCATCAGATAGCGCAGCAGCTTGAACTCGGTCGGGCTCAGCTCGATCGACACCGACCCGACGGTGACGTCGTGCGTGTCCTGATCCATCGTGAGCTCGCCGGTGCGGATGACCGACTCCTCATCGGTGTGCATCGTGCGGCGCAGGATCGCCTGGATGCGCGCGACGATCTCGTCAAGACTGAAGGGCTTGGTGACGTAGTCGTCGCCGCCGGCGTTCAGGCCCGTGATCTTGTCTTCGGTCTCGTCCTTGGCCGTCAGGAACAGGATCGGCGCCGTGTAGCCGGCACCGCGCAGCCGCTTGGTGACGCTGAAGCCGTTCATGTCGGGGAGCATGACATCCAGCAGGATGAGGTCGGGCTCCTCCTCGAGGACGGCCGAGATCGTCTGGGCTCCGTTACCGACGGCCCTGACCTCGTAGCCGGCGAACTTGAGGCTCGTCATCAGCAGGTCACGGATGTTCGGCTCGTCGTCCACGACGAGGATGCGAGGTGCGCTCATGCCCCCATTATCGTGATGGAACTGGTGCGGATGCTGGATATCGCCCGGATCGGCGGTTTCCCGCGTTCACGCCCCGCGCTTCGGCGTGCGTGGACCTAGGCGGCGAGGCGGTCCGCGTCGAGGATCGTATAGCTGTAGCCCTGCTCAGCGAGGAAGCGCTGGCGATTCTGGGCGAAGTCCTGATCGACCGTGTCGCGGGCGATGAGGGTGTAGAAGCTCGCGGTGTGGCTGGACTGCTTGGGGCGCAGCAGTCGCCCCAGTCGCTGGGCCTCCTCCTGGCGGGAGCCGAACGATCCCGAGACCTGGATGGCGACGGATGCCTCGGGCAGGTCCACTGAGAAGTTGGCGACCTTCGAGACCACGAGCACCGAGATCTCGCCCTCGCGGAAGGCACGGTATAGCTGCTCGCGCTCATCGACCGGCGTCGAACCGGTGATCTGCGGAGCGCCGATGGCATTCGCGATCTCGTCGATCTGGTCGAGATACTGCCCGATCACGAGGATCTGCTCGCCGGGATGGGCTGCGACCAGGTCTTTGACGACACCGATCTTCACGGGCGCGGTCGCCGCGAGCCGGTAACGCTCCTCGTCGGCGGCAGCGGCGTACTCCAGCCGTTCTCCGGCGGGGAGATCCACGCGCACCTCGTAGCAGGCGGCCGGGGAGATGAAGCCCTGCGACTCGATCTCCTTCCAGGGTGCGTCGAAGCGCTTGGGGCCGATGAGGCTGAACACGTCGCCTTCGCGACCGTCCTCCCGCACGAGCGTCGCCGTCAGGCCCAGGCGCCGGCGTGCCTGCAGATCGGCGGTGAGCTTGAAGACAGGGGCCGGCAGCAGGTGCACCTCGTCGTACAGAATGAGGCCCCAGTCCAGGGCATCCAGCAGCGCCAGGTGCGCGTACTGCCCCTTCCGTTTCGCGGTGAGGATCTGGTAGGTCGCGATCGTGACCGGCTTGATCTCTTTGGACTGGCCCGAGTACTCGCCGATCTCCTCCGGCGTGAGGCTCGTGCGCCTGAGCAGCTCGTCGCGCCACTGCCGGGCCGACACGGTGTTGGTGACCAAGATCAGTGTCGTCGTCTTGGTGTCGGCCATGGCTCCGGCGCCGACGAGTGTCTTGCCCGCGCCGCAGGGCAGCACGACCACACCCGAGCCGCCGTCGGTGAAGGCATCCACCGCCTGGCGCTGGTAGGGACGCAACGCCCAGCCGGCCTCGTCGAGGTCGATGGGATGCGGGGTGCCGGGTGTGTAGCCGGCGAGGTCCTCGGCGGGCCACCCGATCTTCAGCAACTCCTGCTTGATGTGGCCGCGGGCCCAGGCATCCACGACGTAGGCGTCGGGCAGGGGATGGCTGAGGAGCAGCGGCTGGATGCGCTTGTTCTTGGCGACCTCGGTGAGCACCGCCGCATCGGTCGAGCGCAGGATCAGCGCGGGCTCGTCGCTACCGGGAATCGGCGCGCGTTCGATGACCAGCCGCCCGTAGCGACTGACGGTCTCCGCGATGTCGATCGCCACCGACGGGGGGACGGGAAACCGTGACCATCGATCGAGCGTCGCCAACATGTCCTCGGCGGAATGTCCCGCAGCCCGTGCGTTCCACAGGCCCAGCCGGGTGATCCGGTAGGTGTGGATGTGCTCGGGTGCGCGCTCGAGTTCGGCGAAGATCGCCAGTTCGTGGCGGGCGGACTCTGCGTCCGCGTGTGCCACTTCCAGCAGCACGGTGCGGTCGCTCTGAACGATCAGCGGGCCATCAGCCATAGCCGACCAGTCTACCCGGCCGACCGATGACAGGATTCACGCCGGCTGGACGCTCACGATGGTCGACACCGGCAGGGTGCGCTCGACATCCGCGCCACGATCGCGGCCGCGCAGGCGCCCGCCGCCGAGCCCGGTGGCCTCGAGTGTGAACGTGCGCTGGTCGGTGGCGCTCAGCCGCACGGTCACGACGATCTCGGCGCGGGCGCGTACGGCCTGCTCCAGTTCGCGTCCGAGCCACGCCGCGTCGGTGTCGGTGGTGTCGCTGGCTCGAAGTCGGGTGAGCAGTGGCGCGTAGCGGGAGGCCTCGTCGGCCTCGTCGGACACCGACGGAGCGGTACGGCGACGCAGCGACTCGACGTCGCCCTCGGGGGTGAGAGCGATCACCGGGTAGCGCGCGTCCGCGAGTGCCCAGAAGAGGTGATCCCGGCTGACACGGCTGATGAGGGCATCCTCGTGCCGGACCAGCCCGAGCGGGCGCAGTGCGTGGTCTACGAGGACGAGATCCAGCAGCGCCGGTTCGGTGCTCTCGATGATCGAATTCGGCGTACCGGTGTCGGAGCGCACAGTGAGCGATCCGTGCCGCGCGGCCGTGGTGGAGATCACATACTCGAGCGGTTGCGGGATGCCGGTGAGGGAGAGCTCGGTGAGGAACTCCCGGATCGACTCTTCGCTCTCTCCCTCGGTCAGGCCTGCTCCGATCGACTCCGCGGTGAACCGGTACGTGGATGCCTGTGCGCGCGATTCGCGGCGGGCGATGCCGCGCAGTCGAAGGTCGAGGGCGGGAGCGAGGGGTCCGGGAGCGACAGCGGTCAGATCCGCCTGCAGGTAGATCGTGTCGATCTCGGCCGGCAGCATCGCCGTGAGGGCAGCCGTGTCCGGGGCGTCTCCGGCGAAGAGGCCGCGTGACCAGGGTGGTACGCCGCCGGACGCGGTCACGATCCCCCACCGTGCCGCCGCCCGTTCGATAGCGCCGGCTTGCGCCGGCCAGGCGGGATCGAGCGGGTAGGTGCTGGCCCAGAGCGAGATCGGAGCGACGTCGTGATGCGCGGTGCGAATGCCATCGGGGAGGGCGTCGCGCATTCCGGTGGCCACCTGCGCCCATCGGGTGGCCGTGTCACCGCTCAGCCACTGCTCACCGGATTCCGTGACCACCCACTCCCGGTCGATGGAGCGCACGAGACCGGCCGCGGCGGCGGCGAGGATGAGGTCGTCCAGCTCATCGGCATCGCCGATGGCTCCGCCTTCGATCAGTCGCTTGCGGTCGGCGGCGCTGACCGGGCCCGCGCCGGTGCGCGCGAGCGGGATGTGGAGGGCCGCCAGCAGGACGTCGGCCAGAGCAGCGCACGCGGTGAAGACATTCTCTGCGGCCGCAGCCTGCTCGGCAACGGATGCCTCTGTCAGCCCGCTGGACACTGCAGGCACGAAGGCGTCGGGTCGGGACTGCGCGACGGCATCGAGGCGTTCGCGTACGGACGGAAGGAGTGATCCGTCGGGCGAACTGAAGCCGTAGCGTGACGCGGCGGGGGACGAGCCTGAGGCAGAACGAAGCGCGACGAGGGTGGCGCGATCCACGACGCTCAGGGCTCGGTCGATCGACGCGGGCTCGAGCAATGTCTCGGCCGCGTCGAAGAAGTCCTGCCAGCCGATCGTGGGGGAAATGTCGCGAGCGCTCAGCACAGCGACGAGCGCGGCGTCATCCAGCGACGTCAGCGAGGTCGCCAGTGACCGCTCGTCGCCGGGCATTCACTCGGCCTTGTTCGCCCGAGACCTCCGCACGAACGTCATGATGATGACGGTGGCGAATGCGACGATGGCGAGCGGCGGAGCGATGTAGACGGTGATGCCCACGGCCGGCCAGATGCCGCTGCTCATGTCTGCTCCCGCTCCGGAAGCGATCATGATCGCGAAGAAGCACAGCACCGACAGCAGGACCAGACCCAGCGACATGGTCGCCAGCACCCGGTCGATCGTGCGGACCGGAAGATCGCCCCCGGGGCTATTCGTAGTCATCCGCCCCAGACTACCCCGTCGCCGTGCCCTAGTCTTAACCGTCGGGGATCGATCGGTTCCCGCGTTCGTCCGCCGCTTCGCGGCATCCATCATGAAGAGGTTCTCGCATGCCCACCGGCAAGGTCAGGTTCTACGACGAGGAGAAGGGGTTCGGCTTCATCTCCTCCGACGAGGGAGCCGATGTCTTCTTGCACGCCACCGCACTTCCCGCCGGTGCCACCGTGAAGGCAGGGACGCGCCTGGAGTTCGGTATCGCCGACGGCAAGCGCGGCCCGCAGGCGCTCTCGGTCCGCGTGCTGGAAGCGCCCGTCAGCATGGCCAAGCGCTCGCGCAAGCCCGCCGATGACATGGCGATCATCGTCGAAGACCTCGTGAAGCTGCTCGACGGCATCGGAGGCGACCTGCGTCACGGCCGCTACCCGAGCTCGGCGCACGCGAAGAAGATCGCTGCGGTCCTCCGCAAGGTCGCCGATGACCTCGACGCCTGACCCGGCGCTCCTCGAAGCGCACGACCTCGCGCGCGCCGCGCTGTGCGAGATCACTCCCGAGCACACGATCGGCGACCCCGTGGGGTACACGGTCGAGGACGAGGGTGTCGTCTCGCTGCGATTCGCCACGACTCTGCGGGGATACCCGGGCTGGTTCTGGACGGTGACCCTCGCCCGCGTCGGCGAGGCAGAGCCGACCGTGCTCGAAGCCGAGCTGCTGCCCGGTGAGGACGCGCTCCTGGCCCCGGAGTGGGTGCCCTGGGCGGAGCGTCTTGCCGAGTATCAGGCCGCGCAGGCCGCTGCGGCGCTCGCCGCGGAAGACGAGGAGTCGGACGACGCGGACGCTGCGGACGAGGACGATCTCGACGCGGATGAGGATGATGACGACGAGGATCTCGACGACGTCGACGATCTGGATGCCACTGACTTCGACGTGGATGGATCCCCGATCCTGCACGCCGGGGACGTGGACGGCGTCGACATCGACGACCTCGATGAGTCCGAGGCCGACGACGAGCCCGCGGAGGACGCTGACGCGGATGAGGGCGACGTCGAGGACACCGATGACTCCGATGACGAGGACGACACCCACGACGGGGACGTCGCGGACTGACGCCGCCACCACCCTCTGTCAGAGGCGCTCGACGGTGTACTCGATCGCCGAGATGAGCTGACGCACGTCGCTCTCCTCGATCGAGACGAAGGTCGCGATGCGCAACTGGTTGCGCCCCAGCTTGCGGTACGGCTCGGTGTCGACGATGCCGTTGGCGCGCAGGCTCTTGGCGACGGCCGCGGCATCCACCGACTCGTCGAAGTCGATCGTGACCACCACGGGGGAGCGGTCGGCGGGGTGTGCGACGAACGGCGTCGTGTACGAGGTCTTCTCGGCCCACTCGTAGAGCGCCCCCGACGTGGATGCCGTCTTGGCGCCGGCCCACTCCAGTCCGCCGTTGTCGAGGATCCACTGCACCTGCTCGTCGAGCATCAAGAGCGTCGCCACCGCGGGGGTGTTCAGCGTCTGGTTCAGGCGCGAGTTGTCGACCGCGTTCTTCAGGCTGAGGAACTCCGGGATGTACCGGTCTGATGCGGCGATCTTCTCAATGCGCTCGATCGCGGCGGGCGAGACCAGGGCGTACCAGAGTCCGCCGTCCGAGGCGAAGTTCTTCTGCGGAGCGAAGTAGTAGACGTCCGCCTGCGCCCCGTCGAAGTGGATGCCGCCGGCGGCGCTCGTGGCATCGATGACCGTCAGGGCGCCGGGGTCGCCGTCCACCCGGGTGATCGCGGTCGCGACTCCGGTGGAGGTCTCGTTGTGGGGCCACGCATAGACGTCCACGCCCGCTACCGCTTCGGCGACCGCGCTCGTGCCGGGCTCGACCTTGCGCACATCCGGCGCCTCCAGCCACGGCGCCTTGGCCGCGGCGGCGAATTTCCCGCCGAACTCGCCGAAGACGAGGTTCTGACTGCGGTTCTCGATCAGACCGAACGCCGCAGCGTCCCAGAACGCGGTCGAGCCGCCGTTGCCGAGGATGATCTCGTAGCCCTCGGGTGCGCCGAACAGTGCTGCGAGGCCCTCGCGCGTGCTACCGACGAGGTTCTTCACCGGCGCCTGACGGTGGGAGGTTCCCAGGATCGCTGCTCCTCGGGTGACCAGAGCCTCCAGCTGCGCGCCTCGCACTTTCGAGGGGCCACAGCCGAATCGGCCATCGACGGGAAGGAGATCACGGGGTAGCTCGACCATATGCCGATTCTAGAGTTCCCTGCGGAAGGCCGTTGCGCGTGGCCACCGGACAAATGGTCGACCGCATTGGATAGGCTCATCTCATTCCCCTTCGACGCGAGGATCAGGCATGACGGATCTCATCGACACCACCGAGATGTACTTGCGTACCATCCTGGAGCTCGAAGAGGAGAACATCGTTCCGCTCCGCGCCCGGATCTCGGAGCGCCTCGGTCACTCGGGACCGACCGTGTCACAGACCGTCGGACGCATGGAGCGCGACGGTCTGGTGATCGTCACCGATGACCGCAGCCTCGAGCTCACCGACGCCGGACGCCAGAAGGCGATCGACGTCATGCGCAAGCACCGCCTCGCCGAACGGCTGCTCTCGGATGTCATCGGCCTGGACTGGGCGTACGTGCACGAAGAGGCATGCCGCTGGGAGCACGTGATGAGCGAGCAGGTCGAGCGTCGCCTCGTCGAGCTCCTCGGTCACCCCACCGAGTCGCCCTACGGAAACCCGATCCCCGGACTCGACCAGCTGGGCGACATCCCCGCTCTGACCTTCGAAGAGGGCGTCGTGGGTCTGGTTCGACGACTGGATGCCGCGGGCGGCCCGATCGCCGCCACCGTGCGTCGTCTGGCAGAGCCCGTGCAGGTCGACCCCGAGCTGCTGCAGCAGCTGAAGGCCGCCGGCGTCGTGCCCGGAGCCACGGGCCAGTTCCAGTACAGCGAGGGCTATGTGCTGGTCCAGATGGACGGATCCGACGAAGCGCTCGAACTGCCCGTCGAGGTGGCCGCTCACATCTTCTTGGTCGAAGACCGGATCTGACGGTCCCGGCGCCGCACGAGCACGTCTACCACTCAGGTGGTTGTCAGTTGTCTGAGTGTGACTTATTCGTTACCTTCCGGTACCCTCGAACAGTCTGAGATTGCGGTAACGCAGGCCCCAGACTCCGGAAGGATTGCCTCCCCGGCTCGTCATCCCTCCGGTTCACCCGATATCGAGCGGTGGTTCTGCCACCGCCACGACACGTGACGAGCCAGCGCTCCGGCGCAGAGGCGCCGGAGGAAACGCTTGGCTGATAACAACGAATCGCACGACATCGAGGCGACCGACACCCCCACGCCGCCTGTGCGCACTCGCCGCAGCGTCCGTCTGTCGAAGCTTCCGCGTCCGGCGGTCGTTCGTTCCCGCACGCCCCGCGCGAAGGGTGCCTCGGCAAGCCCCGCGCGCAGCCTCGCCTCGCTGGCGATCGTCGGCGGTCTCGTGCTCGCCGTCGGTCTTCCCGCCTACGGTGCCTTTCAGCAGTCCGCGGAAGCGGTGACACTGCAAGAGGTCGCAGAAAGCGACGCGCAGTCGCTCGTGGTGGCATCCGACACCGAAACCGCCGCCCTCGAGCGCGACAGCTATTCGGCGACCACTCCCGAGGAAATCGAGCAGAAGAAGGCCGAAGAAGCCGCTGCCGCCGCTGCCGCCGCCGCGGCATCGGTCGCGTCGAGCTACTCCGCCGTGGACATCTCGATGGTCTCGCCCGGTTCCGGTGCCGTCCGCTGGCCGGTGACGACTTTCCACATCGGTGACTGGCAACTCAACGGCTTCCGCACCGCATCGCGCCCGACCCACAACGGCGTCGACATGCTCAACTCCTCCGGTTCGCCCATCTACGCCGCTGCCGACGGTGTCGTGCGCATCGCGCAGGACGGCTATTACACCTACGGCAATGCTGTGGTGATCGATTCGGTCATCAACGGCCAGGTCGTCTCCACCCTGTACGCCCACATGATCTGGGGCAGCCGTCTGGTGAACCCCGGTGACACCGTCACCGCCGGGCAGATGATCGGTCTCATGGGTATGACCGGGTATGCCACCACGCCGCACCTGCACTTCGAGGTCAAGATCAACGGCACCTACGTCGACCCGTGGGCCTGGCTGAACGCCAACGCGGGCTGATCGGCTCCTCGTTCCACGACACGCAACGTCCTGTTCACCGGGGGTGACCTTCGTGACTTCTGGCGTGTATTACCCTGATCCCGACGTGTAAGAACGGGAGAGGGTCCGATGGACAGCACACCACGCAGCCGAACCACGGTTGCTTTGGGGCGCCTCGTCCTTCGGCATCATGTTCTCGGACACCGCGGGATATCCGTGGGTCTGGAGCGCTGTCTGTAATCAGACAGCGCTTTTTTCATGCCCTCGTACTGCTCGAACGCGTCACAGGTCGAATAACCGTGAAGCCGTCTCGGGCCGTTCGAGAGGACAGCAATGCGCACTCTGGTACTCAACGCGGGCTATGAGCCCCTGGCCGTGGTGTCGTTCAAACGGGCGCTCGTGCTCGTCATGAACGACAAGGCCACCGTCATCGAGCACATCACCGACAATCCGGTGTGGGGAACGGACGGCGCGCATGATCGCCCGGCTGTCATCATCCTCACCCGCTACGTGCGTGTGCCGGGAGGGCGCACCGTGCCGGTCACCCGGCGCGGAGTGCTGCGCCGCGACGGTCACCGCTGCGCGTACTGCGCGAAGGCGGCATCCACGATCGATCACGTGCTGCCGCGCTCTCGCGGGGGAGCCGACTCGTGGGAGAACCTCGTGGCCTGCTGCCTCAAGTGCAACAACCTCAAGAGCGACCGCACTCCGCAGGAGATGGGGTGGGACCTGCGGTTCCTGCCCGGTGCTCCCCGCGGCGCGCAGTGGACCGTCCGCGGCACCGACCGCACAGATCCCGCCTGGGAGCCGTACCTGGAGCTTGCCGCGTAGACCTCAGGTCTGTATCGCGCGCCGCGCGTGTGCTGGTGTCGTGCGGAGATCTGCATTGTTGCGGATGGTTCAGCCCCAGGCATCCGCAGGAGTGTCGATCCCCGTGGTTGCGTGGCGAGAGCGACAGAGGATGTTCTGATGTTCGGATGTCTGGGGTGATCGCTAGTCTCAAAGAGTAGAAATATTCGAACATAAGTTCTACTCTGTCGGGATGAGGGCGGTCATGGGAGCACAGCGCGTCGAGGACCGCCTGGCCGAGGTGCATCGCCTGCGGGCCAAGGTCGAGCAGGTGCAGGGGAGAAGTCTCGACGCTCCCGCGCTGCCGGCGTATCCGGCGCTGTCCAGGCTCCTGCCCGGCGGCGGGCTGCGGCCGGGCTCGGTCTATACACTCGCGCCGGGAGCGGCATCCGTCTCGCTGCTGCTGTCGCTGTTGGCGCCTCCCTCGCAGGCAGGGTCGTGGTGCGGGGTTGTGGGAATGCCTGATCTGGGAGCCGAGGCGGCCGAACGGCTGGGTGTTGATCTGTCGAAGCTCGTCATAGTGCCCGGTCCCGGCTCGCGATGGCTCGCGGTCACCTCGACGGTGACCGAGGTGTTGCCGGTGGTGGCCGTTCGCCCACCGGGCAGGGTGTCGGATGCCGAGGCCTCGCGCTTCGCCGCGCGACTGCGCGATCGTGGGTCGGTGCTGCTCGTGCAGGGGAGTTGGCCGCAGGCTGAGGCGACCCTCTCGGTGAGCGATGCGGGATGGTCGGGCCTCGGGCAGGGACACGGATACCTCGGGGTGCGGGAGGCGACCATCACCGTCGCCAGCAGACGGCTGTCGACCCCGCGGCGCGGACGGATGCTGTTGCCTGCCCTCGGCGGGATTGTGGAGGATCGTGCGCCCGTGTGGGAAGAACGCTTCCCCCGTGTCTCCGAGGCGTTGCCGGTGCGAGCGGTCGGCTGAAATGGCGACTGAGATATCCACGCGCAGTCTCGTCGTGTGGGTGCCGGACTGGCCGGTCGTCGCCCTCACCCGCGACGGTGCGCATCCGCTGGACCCGGAAACTCCGATCGCCGTGGTCGAGAAGAACCTCGTGGTGGCCTGCTCTGCCGCGGCGCGCCGTGATGGGGTCAGACGCGGGTTGCGGCGACGGGATGCCCAAGGGCGATGCCCGGCGCTGACGATCGCGCCGCTCGATCCGGTGCGCGACCACCGGGCATTCTCACCCGTGGTCGCGCAGATCGAAGAGCGCGTTCCCGGGGTGCAGGTCATGCGCCCGGGGTTGTGCGCGCTGAAGGCCCGGGGCCCGGCCCGCTACTACGGGGGAGAATCCGCTGCCTCCCACGTCCTGCTGGATCGGATGCGGGAACTCGGCCTCGATGGCGCGCGTATCGGGGTTGCCGACGGCCCCTTCACTGCGGAGCAGGCGGTGCGGATCGCGACCTCTGCCGACGATCCGGTGCGGATCGTTCCGGAAGGGGCGGCGGCGGGATTCCTTGCGCCGTTGTCTGTCGCAACGCTCGTCGACACCGATCCCGACATCGTGCGGCTCCTGTCCACGCTCGGTGTCCAGAGCCTCGGCGCCTTCGCTGCGATGCCCGAAGAGCGGGTGCGGGAGCGGCTGGGGGAGCGCGGCGTGCGACTGCGGGCGCTCGCCGCGGGGCTCGATTCCCGGGCGATCGAGCCCCGCACCCCGCCGCCGGAGCTTTCCCGTGAGATCGCCTTCGAGCCCCCGCTGGAGCTGGCCGACCAGGTCGCGTTCGGGGTGCGCCAGAGCGCGGATGCCTTCCTTTCCGGTCTCGGCGCGATCGATCTGGTCTGCACCGAGGTGCGCATCGAGCTGGTCGGGGATCGGGGAGAGCGCAGCGAGCGGGTGTGGCTGCATCCGGGGTCTTTCGATGCCGCCGCCATTGTCGATCGGGTGCGGTGGCAGCTGGCAGAGGATGCCGCAGACCTCGTCACCGGGGTGGGGCTCGTGCGGATCTCACCCGAAGCGGTGGATGCGGCGTCCCACCACGCCCCGGCGATCTTCGGCTCCGGCCCCGAGGAGCGCGTGCATCACGCCCTCTCCCGGGTGCAGGCGATGCTCGGCCACCGCGGAGTGCTCACTCCGGCGATCGGCGGAGGGCGATGGCTCGCAGAGCGCCAGGTTTGGGTGCCCTGGGGTGACCGGCTGCCGAAGGATGCGCGCGTCCTCGGAGCGGAAAGGGCGCGGCCGTGGCCGGGGAGTCTTCCCGACCCGCTGCCCACGACGGTGTTCGCCGATCCCGTCACGGTCGATGTCGTCTCGACATCCGGGGTCAGCGTCTCGGTCGACGAGAGAGGACAGATCACGGGAACTCCCGCACTCCTCATCGAAGCCGGTCGCCGTCGTGCCGTGACGGCCTGGGCGGGCCCGTGGCCGATCATCGAGCGCGGGTGGGATCCCGCTCGCTCCCGCCGTGCGCACCGGTTCCAGATCGTGGATGCCGACTGCACCGCCTGGCTACTCGTCTGCGAGCGAGGGTCGTGGCACGCCGAGGGGAGGTACGACTGATGGGCTTCAACAACCCCTCTGTGCCGTGGTCGGAGATGGAGCGGATCCTCAGCGACAGGCGGCGCCCGAGCGGCGTTCCCGGCGGTGCCGACGGTGGAGACAGCCCCGCCTGGTCACACAAGCGCGGAGCGTATGTGCCGCCCCCGATCGAACGGCCGTCCGAGACCGTGCCGTACGCCGAGTTGCACGCCCACTCGTCGTTCTCCTTCCTCGACGGGGCGTCTTCTCCCGAAGACCTGGCAGAAGAAGCTGAGCGGCTGGGGCTTCACGCGCTCGCCGTCACCGACCATGACGGGTTCTACGGCATCGTCCGTTTCGCCGAAGCCGCTGAGCAGCTGGGGCTCAAGACCGTGTTCGGCGCCGAGCTGTCGCTGGAGCTGCCCGCACCCCAGAAGGGTGAACCCGATCCGGTCGGATCGCACCTGTTGGTCCTCGCCCGGGGTGAGGAGGGATACCACCGACTCGCCTCCGCGCTCACTCGCGCGCAGTTGCAGGGCGGCGAGAAGGGGCGTCCGCAGTATGACCTCGAGCAGCTCGCCGCCTTCGCCCGCGGCGACGAACGCCTCGATGGGCTGGCGGGGGTGCGCGGCAGATCCGAGTGGGCGGTGCTCACCGGATGCCGCAAAGGCGCGGTGCGCCGTGCGCTCGCCGCCGGAGGGGTGGATGCCGCGGCCACCGCCCTCGATGAGATCGTGCGTCTTTTCGGGGCGGACGCCGTGCACGTGGAGTTGATGGATCACGGTGCCCCCACAGACACCCGTGACAACGACATCCTCGCCGCGCTCGCCGCGGACCGGGGGCTGCCTCTGCTGGCGACCAACAACGTCCACTACGCCGCCCCCGAGCGTGAGGCGCTCGCCGCCGCCGTCGCCGCCGTGCGCGCGAATCGGAGCCTCGATGAACTCGACGGGTGGCTCCCCTCCCACGCCGGCGCGCACCTGCGCTCGGGCGCCGAGATGGCGCAGCGCTTCCGCCGCTATCCCGGGGCCGTGGCGAACACCGTCGCGCTCGCCGATGACCTCGCGTTCTCGTTGCGGCGAGCCACACCCGCACTGCCGAAGCTCCCCGTGCCCGAGGGACACACGCCGATGTCGTGGCTACGGCACCTGGTGTGGCAGGCGGTGCCGCGCCGCTACCCCGATCTGTCGCAGCGAGACCGCGACCGCATCGAGCGGGAGCTCGGTGTCATCGAGATGAAGGACTTCCCGGGCTACTTCCTCATCGTCCACGGCATCGTGCAAGAGGCCCGCCGTCGCGGCATCCTGTGTCAAGGGCGGGGGTCTGCCGCCAACAGTGCCGTCTGCTATCTGCTCGACATCACGGCGGTGGATGCCATCGCCTACGATCTGCCGTTCGAGAGGTTCCTGTCGAGCCTGCGAGACGAAGAGCCCGACATCGACGTGGACTTCGACTCCGACCGGCGTGAGGAGATCATCCAGTGGGTCTACGCCACCTATGGGCGTGATCGCGCCGCGCAGGTCTCGAACGTCATCCAGTACCGCCCCAAGAACGCGGTGCGAGATATGGCACGCGCGCTCGGGTTCTCGCCGGGGCAGCAGGATGCCTGGTCGAAGCAGATCGAGCAGTACGGCGCGACGCTGGAGAGCGCGCCGGAGCACGACATCCCCGACCGGGTCATCGAGTATGCGGCCGAGCTGTTGAAGGCCCCGCGGCACCTCGGCATCCACTCGGGTGGGATGGTGCTGACCGAGCGTCCCGTGGGAGAGGTCGTGCCGATCGAGCATGCCCGCATGGAGAACCGCACCGTCATCCAGTGGGACAAGGATGACGCGGCCTGGATGGGGCTCGTGAAGTTCGACCTGCTGGGCCTCGGGATGCTGGCAGCCATCCAGTACTGCTTCGACATGATCCGAACCTCGACGGGGGAGGAGTGGGAGCTGGCGACCCTCCCCAAAGAAGAGGCCGCGGTCTACGACATGCTGTGCCGGGCCGATGCGATCGGGGTGTTCCAGGTGGAGTCCCGCGCGCAGATGGGGCTGTTGCCGCGGCTGCAGCCGCGGCAGTTCTACGACCTCGTGATCGAGATCGCCCTCATCCGGCCAGGACCCATCCAGGGTGGGGCGGTGCATCCGTTCGTGCGCCGCAAGCTCGGGCACGAGAAGGTCACATACCCGCATCCGAAGCTCGAGCCGGTGTTGAAGCGCACCCTCGGTATCCCGGTGTTCCAGGAACAGCTCATGCAGATGGGAATGGCCGTCGGGGGGCTCACGGGGGAGGATGCCGATCTGCTTCGTCGCGCGATGGGCTCCAAGCGCGGGGTCGAGCGGATCGAGTCGCTGCGCGAGAAGCTCTATGCCGGCATGGCCGAGAACGGGTTGGTGGGGGAGGACGCCGATGCGATCTACGCCAAGATCCAGGCGTTCGCGAACTTCGGGTTCGCCGAGTCGCACTCCCTCTCGTTCGGGCTGCTCGTCTACGCGAGTTCCTGGATAAAGCTGCACTACCCGGGCGCGTTTCTTGCGGGGCTGCTGCGCGCGCAGCCGATGGGGTTCTACTCGCCCGCGACCCTGGTCGCCGATGCCCGTCGCCACGGCGTCGAGGTGCGCCGCCCCGACCTCCACGCCTCGGGGGTGTGGGCAGGGCTGGAGGTGGTCACGCCGGGTGCGGCATCCACGGAGATCCACGCAACTACGCACCGATCTGCCGAAAACTATCCGTGGGAGTGTGGATCTGCGCAGGAGCGCAGCACGGGCATGGATGCCTGCGCCCACCGCATCCAGCCGAAAGTGGGCCCCTTCGACCCGGCCGCCCCCGACGAGTCCGCGGCCCACCGCCGCGACGGAGCCTTTGCGGTGCGGCTGGGGCTGGCCGCGATCAAGGGGATCGGGCAGCCGACGGCCGAGCGGATCGTTGCCGACCGCGATGCGCACGGCCCGTTCCGAGACCTGCGCGACCTCGTCAGACGCACCGGGGTGACCGAGGCGCAGCTTGAAGCCTTCGCCACGGCGGGGGCTTTCGACTGCCTCGGACTCTCGCGCCGTGAGGGCGTGTGGCTTGCGGGTTCTGCCGCGCAGGATCGCGCCGAGTACCTGCCCGACTCGCTCGTCGCGGTGCAACCGCCGCTGTTCGCCGATCAGAGCAGCTACGACATCTTGGCCGCCGACCTCTGGGCGACGGGGATCTCGACCGATGATCACCCGATGACCCACTACCGATCGGTGCTGGACGCGCGGGGGGTGCTCACCTCGGGGGACCTGTGTACGCACGAGACGGGGAGACGGATCGAGGTGGCCGGACTCGTCACCCATCGACAGCGGCCGGCGACGGCATCCGGCGTCACCTTTCTCAACCTCGAAGATGAGCACGGCACGGTGAACGTCATCTGCTCGGTCGGGGTCTGGAACCGCTATCGCCGCGTGGCGCGGGATGCGCCCGCGCTCATCATCCGCGGGATGCTGGAGCGCTCGCCCGAGGGGGTGACCAACATCCTGGCCGACAGGTTGGAAGACCTGCGGGTGGGGGTGCAGCACCGCTCGCGCGACTTCCGGTGATCGGGGCCACCGACGCGGGTGCCTAGAACGGCCACACCAGCGGCACGTAGAACACCGCGATCGCGAGGAACAGCACCCCCAGCGGCAGTCCGAGCTTCCAGTAGTCGCCGAAGCGGTAGCCGCCCGGCGCCATGACGATGAGGTTCGCCGGGGTGGCGATCGGGGTGAAGAAGCATGCGGCGCCGGCGACCGTGAGAGCCAGCATGAACGGCATGACGGAGACACCCATCGATTGCGACAGTGCGACCGCAACGGGCGCCAGGATCAGCACCGTCGCAGCGTTGCTGATCAGCTGGCTCAAGACGACGGTGATCAGGCACAGCACCAGCAGCACGAGGGTGGGTGCAGCATCCCCGACAACGGCGAGCACCTGATTCGCGACGAAGTCGGCCGCGCCGGTGTTGAAGAATGCGGTCGACATCGGGATCATGCCGGCGATGAGCACCACGGTGGTCCATGAGATCGAGCGGTACGCCTGCTCGATGCCGACTGATCGGGTGAGCACCAGCAGGCACGCCGCGACCAGGGCCGCAGCGGCCGGCGGGACGATACCCGAAGCCAGCGCGATGATCATCAGCCCCAGAATCACGAGCGGCGCGATCGCCCGTCGATCCAGAGGAGCGGAGCGCCGGAGGTCGGTCGGGGCATCCAGCGCGAGGATGCGGCGCCCGCCCGCCGTGTGCTTGGCGAGATCGTCCCAGCTGCCCTGCAGCAACAGCGCGTCGCCGGCTTCCGCCGTGAAAGGGCTCGCGGTGATCTTCGCCTCGCCGCGTCGGGCACCCAGCAATACGAGGTCACCACTGGGCGTGGCCATCCCGAGCGAGAGCTGCGTGCCGATGAGGGAGGAGCGCGGCGGGACGATCACCTCGGTGATGCCGCGCGCCGCGCCCATGAGCACCCCGGTGTCGAGGGTGACCGCGTACTCGTCCCGCAGCAAGCGGGCGTGGGCGGCGAGGTCGACGGGCATTGCGGTGCCTGTCCGGAGGGGGAGCAGCCGGGGGCCGAGGAGCAGCACGACCGCCACGGTGCCGATCACGAGCGGGATGCCGACGAGGGCGAATTCGAGGAATCCGATCGGTCTTCCGCCGCTGTCGGCCGCGACCTCCGACACGATCACGTTCACCGGGGTGCCGGTCAGCAACAGCATCGAGCCCGCGTGCGCGACGAATGCCAGCGGGATGAGCAGCTGCGAGGAGGGAATACCTGCCCGCGCGGCGACCACCACGACGAGTGGGACGAGCGCGGCCACGGCGCCGGTGACGCTCACGACGGCACTGAGGATCGCTGCCAGCACCGCGATCGCGAGCACGAGAGGGATGCGTTTCGTGCCCGCGCGGCTGAGGAGCTGCCGTCCTGCCCAGGTGGTGATGCCATTGGCATCCAGAGACTCGCTCACCACGAACATCGCGGCGACGAAGAGGACGGTCGGATCGCCGAAACCTGCGAGCGCCTCGGGCAGCGTGAGCACTCCTGTGAAAAAGAGCGCGAGCGACACCCCGATCGCGACGACGCCGAGAGGGACGCGGTTGGAGACGAAGGCAACGACGGCGAGACCGAGGATGACGAACGTGACGATCATCGGGTCCACGCGGCCAGGCTATTGCGCCGGATGCCCGCGCGCGATCCCGTGGACCCGATGACGTCACAGCTGCGGGGCGCGTGTGTCGTAGTCGGAGCGTTCCGGGCGACGGCCGTAACCGTCGCCGACCACGCTCAGCCCGACGGCGAGGATGCAGGTGATGACAGTGGCGATGAGGACGATGGTGAGGAAGAGGGTGAACATGGTGGCTCCTTTCTGGATGCCACCATCACTCGCTTTTGGACTGATCGGTGAGAGCCAATCGATGCCCGTTGGCCCGCTCTGGTATCAGATGTGCGTGATCGCGCGCGATTCTCGATGTCGAGCAGGCCATTTGAGGTGAATTGGACTGCACACACCAAGCGACCCCGGCGATTGAGGCCGCCGGGGTCGCTCGTGGTCTGTGTCTCAGCCCTGGGTTGCCAGTGCGAAGCGCACCGATCCGTCCTGTGAGACCTCCGCATCGAGGATGCGATCGACCAGAGCGAGGTTGGCCGCCTCATCGAGGAAGACCTTGGCGCCGGATGTCGCGACCACCGTGTCTTCGCTCTCGGGCGCCGGGGCGACACTGAGCTCAAAGCCCGTTCCATCTCCCGAGTCGCGGATTCTCAGCCCGCCGTCCCCTGCGTCAGGGACGCGGGCGACGATGTTCTTGACGGCAGTGGCTGCCGAGTCGGTCATGGTGAGCATGGGTGCTCTCCTTCCGTTGGCGTGTCCGGACCGGCCACGATTCCGAGAGTTCGTACGACCTGCAACCTCAACTCCGACATCCTCAGGGGATTCACACCTCTGGTTTGTCGGGTGTTTGTGTGCCCCGCGTGCAGCATGCGGACGCCATAGCCAGACCAGATAGGGTCGACCGATGGCCGGAGAGCGAAGGGCGCGCGACCGGCTCGAGACACCCCTGCGAGAGCGCGATGTGGAGACTCGTGCTTTGGCCCAAGTGCTCGGGGCTGCGCGGCGTGGGAACGGCTCTGCGCACGTTCTGAAGGGTCCGGCGGGAATCGGGAAGACGAGCCTTCTGCGGTGGCTGGCGACGAACGCGGCATCGACTGACTGCCTCGTCATGCGAGCGCGAGGAACGAGAGAAGGTGCATCGCACACATACTCCGCCGTGCTTGACCTCTATTCGCCGGCCGTGTTTCACAGCCGCGGGCAGATGTCGTTCCACGGTGCGTGCGAGCTGGCGCTGACGCTCATCGACACGGGCACCACCCCTCCCGGCGGTGAGTTTGCGTTCTTACACGGGCTGTACTGGTTGACGGTGAGTCTGAGCGAGGCGCAGCCCCTGGTGCTGCTGTGCGATGACATCCAATGGTGTGACGATGCATCGCTTCGCGCGCTGCGCCACCTCGCGGAGCGCAGCGCGGACCTGCCCGTCCTCATCGTGGGTGCGGTGAGAGCGGGGGAACCACTTTCAGAAGCGGCGGTGGCGTTCGTCGACACCGTCACCACCGTCGTGGAACCGCACGAGCTCTCCGCCGACGCCGTTGCGGGGATGCTGACCGATGTGCCTCGTGACGCCATTGCGACCATCGCCGCTCGCAGCGGGGGCAACCCGTTTCTTGTCCAGGAGCTGAAGAACTACCTGCAGGAGCACCCAGACCGGGCGGTCGCCTCCGCGGTGCCCCCGAATGTTGTCACAACGATCGACCAGAGACTTCGCGCACTGGACCCCGCGGAGCGCAACGTGCTGATGGCGCTGGTCGTGCTCGGTGAGCGCGACACCAGCATCGCCGAGATCGGGGATCTCGTGGGAGCCGATCACAGCGAGGTCAGTCGGGTGGTCGATCAGCTCCGTGAGCGCGCCCTGGTGTCGGGTCACGGTCCGCTCGCCTTCGCCCATCCGCTTTACCGGGATGCCGTCGAACGTGCGATGCGTCCGCACGAAAGGCAGCGTCTGGAGAAGGCCGCTGCGTGCGCGCGGCACGTGGACCGGCCCATCCACGCGGCGAGCCACATCCTGGCTGCCCCAGATCTGTGCCCGATGGGTGAGGATTGGGTTGTTCCGACTCTTGTACGCGCTGCTGAGGATGCTGCCGGACGCGGGGGCTTTGACGAAGCCGAGCGGTATCTGCGCCGCACTCTCCGGGAGCCGTTAGAGGCGCCGGTCGCGTTCACGATTCGACTACACCTCGGTTCGGTTCTGCATCAGAAGAACGATGCGCAGGCGTTGGAACATCTGGCGCGCGCACAGGCGCTGGCCCCGGACGATGTGGCGGCCGGTACAGCTGCGCTCGCGCGATCGGAGGCGCTGTTCCACTTTGGTGATCTGGTCCAGGCCGCCGCGGTCGCCGAGACAGCGGCGGCGGCGGCAATCGAGGATCAGCCCGGGCTGCGCACTGCGCTGGAGGTTGCGGCCTTGAACGCCGGGTCGCAGCTGGGCCTACAGCGTCCCCATCTCGCTGACGACGCAGCGCGCACCTCAGGGCGCGTGGTGGACGTGGCCGAACGTGCGCTCGCCGCGCACATCGCCTGGGATCGCGCAGTCCGCGGTGTCGGCCCCCACACGGCTGTGATCGATCTCGCCCGTCGTTCGCTGGCGGTCTCGTTCGACCAACCCGACGTCCTCCATGAGGAGCTGTATGCGGCAGACCCGTCGCTCGTCTACGCGTGCAATGCGCTCTCTTGGGCGGGGGATTTCTCCGGCGCAGAGTTGTTCACCACTCAGGCGATCGAGCGGGCATCAGCACGTGGCTCGGTGCTCGGTGTGGCCTACGCAACGGCAGCGCGCGCGGGGAACGGGGTCTATCGCGGAGACATCCGGGGTGCAGCCATTGATGTTCGGTCGGCGCTCGACCACCTGCCTCAACCCGATCTGATGTACCACCTCTTGGCGGTGGGCTGGGAGATCGAAGTCGCGATCGAGCAGGAGCGCGCCGAAGAGGTGCGCGACCGCATCATTGCGGAGGGTGTGGATGGAAGCGTGCCAGATATCGGTGCGGCATCGGCGATGCTGATCTCACGCGCACGCTTGTGGGCAGAGCTCGGTGAGTGGGATCGTCTGCGCGCTGACACCGAAGAGGTCGCGGTCCGCAGTGAGCGCGCGCACTACATCTCGGCGAGCAGCACACCGTGGCGCTCGCTCTCGGTGCCGTCGCTGTTGGCGGCCGGGCGTCGCGCATACGCCGAGGAGCTCGTGCACGAGGAGCTCACTCACGCGGAGCGCTTCGGGTCGCCGCGTGCCATCGGGGTGGCGTTGCGAGCGCTCGCGACGTGCAGACCGGATCCCGAGTCTGCGATCGCTGACCTGGTCCGAGCGACGGAGGTGCTGTCCGACGCTGACGCCGAACTCGTGCTCGCCGGCGCCCAGATCGATCTCGCGACCCACGCAGGTTCGGGCTCGGTTCGTCATCGTCAAAGCCAGCTTCGCGACGCGATGGAGCGCGCATACCGCTGCGGTTCGGAGCGTGAGGTGCGACGCGCGATGAGAGCGCTGCGCGACACCGGGGCTCGCCCCCGACGCCCGGTGCGCTCCGGGCCCGACGCGCTCACCCCGCAGGAGTTGCAGGTGGCGCGCTTGGCATCGGGCGGGATGGGAAACCGGGAGATTGCCGAGGCGCTGTTCGTGACTCGTCGCACGGTCGAGCTTCACCTGACGAATGTGTACCGCAAACTCCACATCGATGGTCGCAGCCAGTTGGAGTCTGCTCTCGTGCTCGGGCGCTCGGCGCACTGACGCTGCCGCAGTCTTTTGTCTTCCCCTCCGCAGGGTTTTGTCCGCGTCGCGGGTGGGCGCGATGGGTAGCCATAGCCTTCCTTGCGGGCGCCTTGTCGAACCTTCGGCGGTGCCCGACAAGCATCGACAGATCCACGGAGAGCGAGAATCACCATGTCGAAGAAGACTGCGCTGGCAGCATCCATCCTGCTCGCGACGACGGCCGGTCTTGCGGGCTGTTCTGTCACCTTCGGGTCTTCCGGCGAGCTGACGAGCGCAACCCTCGAAGAGGGCATCGCCGAGCGGATGGTGGAGATGGGTGCCGAGGCTCCTGATTCGATCGAATGCTCGGGGTCGCTGTCGGCGGATGCCGGATCGACCACAACCTGTGAGGTTGAGCACAGCGGCGTTCGAGCAACCCTCGTCGTCTACGCCGAGGATGTCGATGGCGACACGTTGAACTACAGCTGGGAGACCGAGGAGGGAAGCCAGATCGTTGTCGTCGACAGCATCATGGCTTCCATCGATGAGGCCTTCACTGCGGAGTACGGTGAGTCGTTCGCCGATATCCAGTGCCCCGCAGATGAGGTACTGGCCATCGCCGGTGCGGTGATCTCCTGCGATGCCGTGACCGATGGCGGTGAGGTCGGAATCGTCGAGGTCGTGGTGACGAGTGTCGACGGGCTCTGGGTCAACTTCGACTGGTCGTTCGTGAGCTGAGCGGCCTCCACGTCTAAACTGGACCGGCCAGCCTCTGTAGCTCAATGGAAGAGCAGTTCCGTCCTAAGGAAACGGTTGGGGGTTCGAGTCCCTCCAGGGGCACCGCTTTTTATATCCCTGATCTGGGATTTTTGGAGCTTTTCGAGCCTGGATGCGGTGGCTTGCCCCACATCCTGCCCACATTTTTGCGGTGCCAGGCGTCGTGCCATGGCTCTGGACATCGGTAGCTGTTGCACTTGCGGAGCCCTCCACGGGCTTGGTCGTCGTCGGGCTAGCCGTGCTGACGGATGGTGTCGACTCGCAGTTTGTTGATCGGTCTCGCGCTGTTCGCTCGAGGACCGGCTTGCGGGCTCTTCTCGGCGATCAGGGTTCGCGCGGTGGATGCCGATCGGACCGAC
Organism: Microbacterium sediminicola; assembly: GCF_039531125.1. NCBI lineage: Bacteria > Bacillati > Actinomycetota > Actinomycetes > Micrococcales > Microbacteriaceae > Microbacterium > Microbacterium sediminicola. The sequence continues at coordinate 1,582,182 of NZ_BAAAPL010000001.1, read as the reverse complement.
AACCACGCCGGGGTGGCCAGCACGCGTAGGCCACCGACCGCGACGACTGGCTGGCTGCGCATACCTAGACCTAGCCCAAGATCGGTGGACCTTCCGCCGCCGTGCCGCCCTGCCCATCTTCCGTCCGGCGAGGCGGTTGCTAATCGTCAACTACGGTCACGCCAACGGCTGCGATCTGCATGACGATCGAGTTGTCGTTACAGAGGACTCGTCGTGCGAGCTTGGCGGCATGCGAGAGATCGGGGTGCTCATCCACGGCATTCCGGAGTCTGTCCTGCGGCACACCCAATTCGTGAAGCAGATTCAGGATCACCAAGCTCGCGGTGACCTCAGCGACGGCATGAAGGTGGTTCAGATCGTTATCGGCGGTTCCGACGTGTGCGAGATTGTTGCGTGCATCTTTCGCTGCTTTGGCCCATACCTCGGGTTCATGCACGAGGCGGACGCCAGCTTCGCCGACTCGGCCGACAAGGTCGAGGAGACGCTGCTTGAGAGTGGGGACATTTGAGTGCTCCGTGAGGCGGTCAGAGAGCCACGCCTTGCGGTCAGCCGGTGCGGCTTCCAGGAGAGCTTTGCGCAGCAACTTGAACTCCTCCGGAGGTATCGGCGGGGCCGGGTCGAGCGCGCGATGAAACGACTCCGCGGCGGCAACTGCTGTAACCACTCTCGTCTCGATGTATCCGCTCCGCACATACCGCAAACCGAGGATCATGCTGCGCGCGGCAGCGAACCTGTCGCGGACTTCTAGCCAACGAGGAAGGAGGTCCTCGAAAGGAAGATCATCAAGCGTCAGGACGTAGTTGCGCAGATCCAGGGCTTCCGCATCCGGCTTGGGCTTGACTACACGCACCTGATACACGGTGATCTCATGCGGTTGGTCCCGCATCGGATGATCGTCGGGCCAATCGTCAGGAGTCGGCGGCAGGAACACGCTCATGCTGATGATCCCGCACGCGCGGAGCGTTGAGAGGGACAGAAGGTCTGCCATGCCTCCGAGCAGATCGAGCCAGTACTCGAAAGACTGCGGCTCCTCGCGCTCGAATCTGATTACCTGGTGTTCGCGCACGCGCGTCAGGGTTTGGGACCGAGTCCGTTCAGAGTGCGGATGCCATGCATAGTGGCTGAGCTTGGCTGTGAGCGGGCCCGATTCGACCGTGAGGGCTTCCAGGTGCTTCAGCTCGATCGTGCCAGTCAGGTCGCGCTCTGGTCCGAAATAATGTGTCTCCTGAATGCCAGTCCTGCGCGACCAGACGGTCATGTCCTCGACGTGTGCGGACGCGGCCGTGAACGCTGGTTCGTCCGGATCGTCGATATGCACGCCCACCAGCGCGGTGTGCGCTCTCAACTCCAGCTTGTCAGGCGTCCCGAACATCCCGCCAAGGCTGAATGATCGCGCAGTTGTGACGTGGACGCTCAACAAGGTGATGTACTTGCCATCACCGATGCCGACGACTACTGGCCAGCGCTGGAGTTCGTCGGTAATGATGGTAGAGCCGTTCTTGCCCGGGCGCGTGACGTTGTATTTCCAGCCGCCGATGAGCCGAAGCCGTAGACCCTCGTCCGGCGAGTAGGTCAGCACCCCGGGCACCTTGTTGTCAGGATCCTCGGGTCGCCACCACTGGCCTGTCCAGTCCTGATGCTCGTCTAGCAGAGTTTCGGTCACGCCTTCATATTGCACCTGCGCTATGACATCGGGCCGTGTCGGGATGTCGTCCCCGCGGGCGCGAGTCGGCGTGCGCAACTCGCAAGAGTGAACGCGGCGGGCGCACGGGACTGCTGACCGAGCTGGGTGACAGCGTGAACTGGCTTGCACGCAGCGCCCGCTCACCGCGCAATGCCCGTATGCGGATCCCCAGCGGGTCGCCGCACCGGTCTACGGGGCGGAGCGGTTCGGTGGTGTGTTGGCTTAGGAGCCGGCTCCGCGCGTGAGTGCGGCGTTGTGCAGTTCTTGGGCTGCTTGTTCGGCGAGGTTCGCGTCGGCGGCGCTGATGGGCTTGGCGGCGTAGTGGCTCTGGTTGCGGGCTCGGCGTAGTCGGTCGAATCGGCGTGCGGCTGCGTCTCCCGGTGGCGTGTCGAGCACGGCGCGCAGGAATCGTCCGAGCGCTTCGTGTTGGCCGGGGCCGTTGGTGGTGCGGTAGCCGTGGGCGGCGAGGAGGGCTTCGCCGATGTCGTGTGCGGCGTCGTAGGCGATGTCGTACTTCACGCCGGTGCTCGTCAGTAACGGGAGCTGACTGATCCGATCGGCGGCGGCGGTGAGGAATGCGCGTGCCCGTGCCTGGTCGGGAACGACCTGCTCGATCCGGCGGGCTGTGACCAAGTCGTCGACGGCTTGCTGCTGGGCGGGTGTCAGCGGTGTCACGGCCATCGCTCACCTCCGATGATCGGCACTCTCGGGCTGTTGCGTACCTGGTGAAGGAATCCCGAGTCGGCGCGAGACTCTTCGGGTGTGAGGATCGTCGCGTTGACCGGCCGGTGTACGAGTTCCTCGACCCTGTCGCATGCTGAGTACACAGCGTCCGGGACTGGTGTCCCGATGACCATCACGTCAATGTCGTTGGGTGCGGCTCCTTCGATTCCGCGCATGCGCGCGGCGAACGAACCGTAGAGGAACGCCGTCTCAATCCCTCCGATGTGTGAGAACTCCTCGGCCAACAGCGCCACCGGCCCTGTCGCAATGAGGAGGATCTCGCGCAAGGGCGGGACCAGAGGGCTCGAATCGTTTGCGCGGAGCATGCGCGTGCGACCGACGAGCCGTTCGACGAGGATGCCGGCATCCAAGAGCCTCGCGACTTCGCGGTGCGCGGTGGGATAGGCAAGATCGGCTCGTGATGCGAGATCTGTCAGGCTGATCTCCTCGTCGCCGAGGATCACGGCTGAGAGAAGGCGTGCTTGTCCGTCCGATCGGAAGATCGGAGCGAGAAGCGGCGCCGTGGTTCTCATATGATGGATATTAATATCCAATTTATCGATACGTCAATGCTTCTGCTGCCCGCGGTTTGCCCACACACTCTTGAAACAGTTCTCGTCGAGCTGATCGGATCGCGGTGGATTCAACCTGCGATCCGCGTGAATCTGCGGATTCTGATCGAATCGGTCCGATCTGAGGAACCTGCGCCCGGGTTCGAGTCCCTCCAGGGGCACCGAGGTCGACTGACCTGCGGTCGCGCCGATCCGTCACCGATTTGCCGTAGGTGCGACCGCGTCTGCCGCGAGACACCAGTCCAGAGGTCACGACTCGTGCGGCAGTCCCGACCCCAGATGTTCGAGGGGGTTCGCCGAGAGCTTTCTGATGAGGCCGCCCTCAAGCAATCGCTTCGCGGCCGTGTCCGGCTTGCGCGCTGCCTGGTCACTCACGCACGCGCCGAACTCCGCGGCGAGTGCTCCTCGTGGGTGTGCAGCGAGCACCTCGCGCCGGACTTCCTCCGGCAGGGCATCCGGTCTGGCGCCTGAGATATCCAGACCCGTGGCAATCTCGAGCAGGTAGCCCTCGGCATCCAGTGCGGGATCGACGCTGGTCCAGTTGTGGCGCACGATCACCTCGAGTACCCGGTCGCGCCGATGCGCAGGCCAGCCCGCGCCCGCGGTGAGCGCGACGCCGACGTGCCCACCAGCGTGCTCGTAGGAGATCTTGTGGTTGTCGAACTCCGCCACGGTGCCGATGTCATGCAGGACGGCAGACACGTACAGCAGTTCGTGATCGATGTCCCCGATCCCGTCGACGTGCGCGAATGCTTCTGCCCAGAGCCAGGAGCGCAGTGCGTGAGCGGTGATCGCACGCGACTGATATTGCGCGGCGAGCTCGAGGGCACCTCGGGCAGCGGGGGTGTCGGGCACAGGGAAGTCTGCGATGCGCATGTCTACATCCTGCGGCTGTGTGAGGACCTCCGACATGTCCCGAGGCGACAGCGATAGTCCGAAAACAGCCAACCACATCTGATGCGCGGCACGCCTCGAGTGGCACGGTCGGCGGCGGCGTCAGCCGTTCCCCGCTGCGTGCGTGCCGCCGCTAGGTACGGCGTCATCGCCGCGCTCCCAGGCGATGGCGATGAGGCGGCGGAGCACGTCGAGGTCGACATCGTCGAGCTTGCGGACGTAGACACAACCGGCACCCTCGGTATAGCGCCCGAGCTCGGGCAGCAGCGCGGCGCCTTCGGGCAGGTCTTTGAGCCCGTAGAGCGAGAGGGCGGACTTGCGTGGGGCGAACCCTGTCTTCGGCCAGTCGCCGCGTGTTCTGGGATTGGCTCGCGAGACGTATCGGTAGCTGCCGTAGCCGACGATCGACGGCCCCCACATCACCGGGTTGGTGCCGGTCACTTCCCGGAACAGCTCCGCGAGCGCCAGGCCGTCCTCGCGTCTGCGCGCCGGCGTCGCCGCCTTGAGGAATTCGTGCACATCGGCATCCGTCGGCTGCGTCTTGTTCTCGGGCACGCGTCGATTCTCTCCCATCTCGACGACACTTCTCATGTCAGCTTGCCGCGCGGCGTCTGTCAGACGGGGCGAGTAGTACTGAGAGAAGAGGAGGTTCCATGGCTGAGGTGTTGATGTTCCACCACGTTCTCGGACTCACGTCGGGCATGGCTGCATTCGCGGAACGGCTCCGCACCGGTGGTCACACCGTCCATACGCCCGACCTGTTCGGTGGCCGCGTCTTCGACTCGATGGAGGACGCCTTCGCATTCGTTCAGAGCGGCGAGATTGACGTCGACGAGCGGGCGGATGCCGCGGCGGGGGCGCTTCCCGCGAGGCTCGTCTACCTCGGCGTATCGTTCGGCGCGATGTCGGCGCAGCGCCTCCCGCAGACACGTCGAGGCGCAGCCGGCGCGGTGCTGCTGGAGTCGGCTGTGCCGATATCGGGTGAGTGGGCGTTCGGCCCGTGGCCTGACGGTGTTCCGGTGCAGATCCACGGCATGGATGCTGACGCGTTTTTCGCTGGCGAGGGCGACATCGACGCCGCGCGCGCGATTGTCGATGTCGTCGACGACGGCGAGCTGTTCCTCTACCCCGGCGACCGGCACCTGTTCGAGGACAGTTTGCTCCCGAGTTTCGACGCCGAAGCGACGGACCTCCTGATCGCGCGCATGCTCGCCTTTCTCGACCGCGTGGACGGCTGATACCCCTGATGAGCCCGGCTGGCGTCAGTGGTGGACGGTGCTGTCGGGTAATCCGCACGCGTGCGGAGTTCGCTCTAGAGTCGCGACATGCGCATCGTCGTGTCGGGGACCCATGGGAGCGGCAAGAGCACGCTTGTTTCGGACTTCGTTTTTCGTCATTCGGAGTTCGTTGTGCTGCCCGACCCGTTCGAGATGCTCGACGAGACGTGGGACGGCCCCACCGTTGCCTCGTTTGCGGCTCAGCTGCGCGTGTCAGCGGCGCGGCTTCACCCCGAAGAGACCTCGGGGAGCATCGTCGCCGAGCGTGGACCACTCGACTTGATTGCCGACGAGGAGGGGGTGCCGCTTCGGGATGTGGCGAATGACATGCTGCTGGACCTCATCGGTGACGTGGGCATTGTCGCTGGGAGCGTCAAGGTCGCAGAGATCGTCGGCAGTCGGCACGAGCGACGTGAAACGCTCGAGGCTCTGGTGAGGGAGACCGCCGGCTGAAGACGATGCGTGGACGCCGCTCGTGCGCTTTGCCTGCTACGCGGCGCAGGCGATGCAGCGCCTCGCGGTCGGGAGCACTTCCAGCCTGCCCGCGCGAATGTCTCGGCCACATCCTTCGCAGCGGCCGTAGGTGCCCGCCCGCCATCGAGTCAGCGCGTCGTCGATCTCGACGACGTCGCGCTCGGCGGCGAGGCGGAGCCCCTCGATGCGCTCCCATTCCATCGAGAGCGTGACGCCCTCGGGATCGTGTTCGTCATCGGCGGTCTCCGCGCCCCGATCGCGTCGCAACTGCGCCGCCGCCGACGCGAGCTCGTCGCGTCGCGCGAGCGCTGCCGCGCGGGCGCGGGCCAGGAGAGCGCCGTTCTCCGCTGAGGAAGGGGGATCGCTCATGATCGTCGAGCGTAGGGCGGTTCCGGCGCTTCAGGGCTGGACGCGCGCGCTACGCCCGCCGACGCTGACGATATCGCCGGGATGCAGTTGCCGGCCACGGCGGCGATCGACCTGGTCGTTGACGAGCACCTCGCCGTCGGCAATCGCCTCCTTCGCCTCGCCGCCGGAGTCCAGCAGCCCGGAGAACTTCAGGAACTGGCCGAGGCGGATGACATCGCCCCCGATGGAAACGTCGTCGATCGGGGGCGGAGTCGTCATGCTCGAATGGTAGCCGCCGTGAGGGCGGGGGAGTGCAGCATCGCCGTCTCGATCAGCTGATGGGCTGTGAATATTGATTCACTTATTGCTTGCCTTTCGGCAGTGCGACGCGTCATGCTGTCTGGGGGAGCAATGGCGCTCCCACCGGAAGGAATCCCATGGAACTGACGGCCGCGCAGCGCGCGACATTCGCATCGATCATCGACACCTTCATGCCCGGTGATGGCGGTGCCATCCCGCCCGCGAGCGCCTTCGGTGCGCCGGTGGTCGCCGAGGGCATCCTCATGAGCAACCCTCGATCGAGCGAGATCGAGATGTTCACGAAGATCATGAACCTCTGGGACACGCGACTGGGCGGCATGTTCATCGGGGTCGGGCCCACGCACTTCAGCGAGCTCTCGCACGAGCAGCGTGAGGCGGCCCTCGTGGCGATGTCGGATTCGCGGATGCCGCTCAAGCGCGTGCTGTTCCAGAACCTCAAGGCCGCGGCGACGCTCTCGTCCTAACTGATCCGCGGGCCCGACGGCACATCTCCCCTCTGGAGCGCGATGGGCTACCCCGGCCCGCTCGGGCCGCTGGGTGCCGACCACCCCAAGGGGCTGCACCCTGAGACCCCCACCACAGACACGACCCTCGACTGCGACGTCGTCGTCATCGGATCCGGCGCGGGAGGGGGGACCGCCGCGGCGGTGCTCGCCGCACAGGGACTCGAGGTCGTCGTCCTCGAGAAGGGCGGCTACTTCGACGATGCGGACTTCACCGGCACCGAGCTGACGGGCCTCACCACGCTGTACGCCTCGGGCCCGAGCGCCACCGCCGAGGGACAGATGAGTCTGCTGGAGGCGCAGTGCCTGGGCGGTGGCACCGTTGTCAACTACTCCACCTCGTTCCGAACGCCCGATCGCATCCGCCATGAGTGGGCGGCGACCGGCGCGACCGAATTCCTCAGCGACGACTACGACCGCGCGATGGATGCGGTCTGGAGCCGTCAGGGCGTCAACGGCGACTACAGCCAGCCGTCGCACCGCGACCAGATCATGGAGCGTGGGCTCACGGCATTCGGTTGGCACATCGGGAGCCTCGATCGCAATGTCATCGGGTGTGACGCCGGCGCAGTGTGCGGTCGCTGCGGTTACGGCTGTCCCCTGGGGGCCAAGCAGTCGGTCGCCAAGACCTGGCTCATGGATGCCGAGGCCGCCGGGGCCCGCATCCTGACCGGGGTCGATGTCCGCACCATCACGACGGCGCGTGGCAGCGCGAAGAGCGTCGAGGGTCGCACCGCCTCGGGAGTCACCGTCACGGTCCGTGCCCGCGCGGTCGTTGTCGCCGGCGGCAGCGTCCAGACCCCGGCGATCCTCAAGCGCTCCGGGTTCACCAACCCCAACATCGGCCGCCACCTGAGGCTGCACCCGGCGACCGCGGTGTGGGCGGAGTTCGACGAAGAGGTGCGTCCGTGGGAGGGAGCGATGCAGTCGCGCTACTCGACCGAGCGCTCCGACATCGGCGGATCCGGCTACGGCGTCGTGTACGAGACCGCCGCTGCGAACCCCGCGCTGTCGGTGGCGTTCCTGTCGTGGCGCGGCGCGCAGCGCCATCTCGAGATCATGCGCAACCTCTCCCATTTCTCCAGCGTCGGTGTGATCACGCGCGACCAGGACAGCGGCGAGGTCAAGGTCGGCAAGGACGGTGAGCCCACGATGCACTACACACTCTCCGCCCGTGACGCCGCCCGCATGCACGCGGGCGTCGACGGCGGCGCGCGCATCCTGGAAGCCGCGATGGCGGCTCTGCACATCATGGGCTCGGCGCGGATGGGTGGATCCGCCGAGACGAGCGCTGCCAATCCTGAGGGTGTCACCTGGGAGGCGGAGAATGTCGTCATCGCGGACGCCTCGACATTCCCGACCAGCTCGGGAGTCAACCCCATGGTCACGATCGAGGCGATCGCACACCTGAACGCCACACGACTGGCAGGGAGACTCACATGACATCCGAGCCGTCCTCCCCGCCCGCGGCGGCGGCGACGCCCCGCCGCCGCAGTCGCGAAGAGCTCGACGCGCTTGACTCGAGCTTCCTCGCCCGCAGCCTGCTGCTGACCGGCACCCTGTCGGGCACGGCCAACGTCATCATGCAGCTGGCCAACCCCGCTGTCGGTTACGGTGTGGCGCGCAGCACGGTGGAGAACGGACGTCTGGACAAGCACCCCATCAAGCGGGCACGCACGACGCTGTCGTACCTGGCGGTCGCGGTGCTCGGCAACGCTGAGGATCGCAAGAGATATCGCAAGGCCGTCACCGGTCAGCACGCGCAGGTGCGCTCGAGCGGTGACAGCCCGGTCGAATACAACGCGATGAATCCCGAGCTGCAGCGATGGGTGGCGGCGTGCCTCTACTACGGTGCCGAGGAGACGTACCAGCTCGTCTACGGTCCGCTCGAGGGGGCGGATCGCGAGAGGTTCTACCAGCAGGGCATGGTGCTGGGCACGACCCTGCAGATGCCAGCCGAGTTGTGGCCGGAAGACAGGGCGGCCTTCGAGCGGTACTGGAACGAGCAGGTCGCGAAGATCTCGATCAGCGACGAGATTCGGGCGTTCCTGCTCGGGGTCGCGTGGACCGAGTACGCACCCGAGCGGATCCGCAAGCGCATCGCCGAAGACAAGTACCGGCGCACGATCGGATACCTGCCGCCGGTGTTCCGTGCCGCGTTGCGCGTGGACTGGACCGCTACGGACCAGGTCTGGTTCGACGAGTATCTGGCCGAGGCGATTCGCAAGGAACGCCGTCGGCCACTCTGGGTCTCACAACTGGGGTATCGGCTGCTGCTGTGGGACGTGCGCGTGCGCTACCGGATGGGGAGGCGCCTGGTCTGAGCCGCCGCCCTCCGAGACCCGTCGATCCCGGTCAGTGCGCCGCTTCGTATGCTTCGAGAACGGAGGCCGGCACGCGGCCGCGCTCGGAGATGGTGTAGCCGTTCTCCTTGGCCCACGTCCGCACCGCGCTGTAGTCCTGCTGGCCGGAACGGCGACGTTTGCGCGCCGGTCCGCTCACCTGGGCGGCGGACACGCGGCGGCCCGCGGAGACATACGGGGCGAAAGCCTCGCGGAGGGCCGCGGCGTTCGCTTCGGTGAGATCGACCTCGTAGGCGACACCGTCGAGGGAGAACGTGACGGTCTCGCCGTCGCCGATTTCGAGGACGGTGCCGTCGAGGTCGTCGACGAGCTGGTGAACGATTTTGCGTGCCATATTTGGCACTTTATCGCCCGATTTCGTTCATTCGCGACAATTACGGGAGAATTCCGGCGCGTCGTGCTTTAGTGACCGCTGCATGCCGAGTCGAGACGCCCAGTTTCGACATCGCCGATTGGAGATAGGACTTCACTGTGCCGGCCCGCAGTCCCAAATTCTCGGCGATCTGCGCATTCGTCTGGCCGAGCGACGCACATGAGAGAACATCGACTTCTCGGCGGGAGAGCGTCGTGTCGACCCGTTCAGACGGCGCACCATCACCGCTCAGCGCCGCGATCCGGCGCTCGACCGCAGCGAGTCGCTCCCGCATCACCGGGTCATCGATCGACCCCGCGATTGCGCGCAATTCCGCGTAGCTTTCGCGGAGTTCCTCACGTGCTGCACCGCCCAGCGGAGGAAGGACCGTGGATGACGATGCCGAAACACGGTCGGCCACTTCGTCGCGAATACGGACCTCCGCAGCGAGGGACTGCGCGATGGAGAAGGCCGGATTGGCGCTCATTCCCTCAATCGAGGTTTCGCGCCAGGATCCGCAATAGAGAAGACCCCGGGTGCGTCCGGACACGATGATCGGAATGGCGAAAAGGGTGGAGATTCCTTCACCGAGAATCGCGCGGTCATAGTCGTGCGTGATGCTGCGCGACGTCCGGTAATCCAACGCCAGCCTCGGGCGTCGCTCGATGATCGCGCGACCTCCCAGACCCCGCTCGGCCCGCACCACGAGTCCGTCGATCATGTGGGTGCGTGTGCCCGACGTGGCGGTCACGTGCACCGCGCCGTTCTGCTCCCACCCGCCGAATGCCACGGGAAAGCGCGTGGACTCCGTGAGACCGCGCACGGCAGAGGCGATCAGATCCGCGTCCGTCATGTCCGCGGTCAGTGCCACTTCGACCATTTCCCACCTGCCGGCGACTCCACTGTCTGCGCTGCCGTCGCATCGACGCTACCACCGCAGAAGGCGCGGCGGCCGGGGATGCGCGCGGTTCTCGGCCGCACCCCCGGAGGGGTGATCGGCCTACACGATCACCCCTCCGGGCGCACGCTGTGATGCCCGAAACGACTCTCGTGGTCGAGCAGATATCGCTTGATCTCGGGCTGCCCGCCGTACTCGCCGAGGGATCCGTCCGCGCGGATGACGCGGTGCACGGGGACGACGACCGAAAACGGGGTTCTTGCGCAGGCGGTACCGACCGCACGCGCGGCACGCGGTCGGCCCGCAAGAACGGCGACCTCTCCGTATGATGCGGTCTCGCCGTACGGGATGTCGCACACCGCCCGCAGCGCCTCCCGCGCGAATCCGGGTACCCCCGACCAGCGCAGGGGCAGATCGAAGCGGGTGCGCCGCCCGGCGAAGTAGTCCTCGAGCTGCGCGGCTGCTGTCTGCGCGGCGGGCGCGGCGGACGCGAGGGGCGTGATCCTGTCGCGCAGGTGAACGGGCACGGTGCCCGGTGCGTCGCCGACAACGGGCTCAACGCTGAGCAGTTCGCCGGCCTGCGCGACGATCACGATCTCACCGATGGGGGAGGGATGGATGAGGATGCCGATCTCACTGGCGGGCGTCATGCTGACATCCTCGCTCTCCGCCCGCGACGAGCTGCGCTCCACCGCCGGTCTCCGCGAGGTCCGCGCTGCCCGACTATTGGGGAGGAACGGCCGGTGGGTCGGCGTGTCGCGCAAAACCGCAACACCCGCGCGAGGATACCGGGCGCTGCCGGATCAGCCACTTAGTCTGACCGTGTGGTGCGAGCAGAAGGCGGTGTCATCCTGGGCGTGGATGGTGCGATGCGTGAAGTCCCGGTGGATCCGGACGAGCCGGATGTGTCGGCTGCGCATGCCGACGTCGTCCACATCGCCGAGGCCGAGCGGGCACGGCTTCGTGCCCAGGCAGCGGAGCTGGGAGGGCGCTCGCCGCTCCTGCACTTCTCCGATTCGCCCGATGCAGGCATCGAGATCACCAAGGCGCACCCTGGCAGTCTCCCGAAGTTCATCACCGGACGCTCCACGCTCCTGTCGAACCTCTTCCGCGATGAGGTGGCTCTGCACACGGCCCATCGCGCTGCCGAGCGGATCACCGCCAAGAACGTCGAACTGCGCACCGCCCGAGGACTCGAAGCGGTGCGCCTGGCCGTGGGCCTCGCCTCCTGGCGCATCGGGGGTCTGGAGTGTGTCGCTCCTGTCCTGCTGCGCCCGCTCGCGATCCGTCGTCACCACACCGACTACGAGCTGAAGCTTCACGGGACTTTCACTCTCAACCCCGAACTGCTGCGCGCGATGCGCTCGCACTTCGGCATTGAACTCGACGCCGATGCGCTCGCCGCGCTCGCCTACGACCAGGGTGTCTTCAAGCCGCAGCCCGTGATCGACCACCTGCGCGCTCTCCTTGCGCAGGTACCCTCTTTCCAGGTCAAGCCGCGCCTGGTGGTCTCGACGTTCGTCGATGTCGGCGCCGATATGGCCCGGGACGCGGTTCAGCTCGACCACCCCGTGCTCAACGCCCTTGCCGGCGACGCCGCCGACCGCGAGCGACTGCAGCTGCGTCGCCCTGTTCCGGTACGCCCGGGCCCCGACGAGCGCTCGCCGGCGTCGGACTCGTTGCTGCTGGATGCCGACGCTGAGCAGGAAGCGGTACTGAGCCGGATTACGGCGGGCCAGTCGCTCGTCGTCCATACCCTGCCCGGCACGGGCGGGACGCAGACGGTCATCAACGCGGTCGGGTCCCTCGTGCGCGAAGGGCGACGGGTGCTGGTCGTCAGCGCGCGTCGCTCCACCCTCGACGGCGTCCGCCACCGACTGGCGGGGGTTGGGCTGCCCGGCCTGGCCGTCTCGCCGGGCGACCTGCAGCGTGACCTCATCCGAGCGATCGGACGCAACGAGAAGGCCGTGCCACCGAAGGTGTCGGAGGTCGACGACGCTCTCGTCCGCCTGCGCACGGTCCTCCGCGACTACCGCTCCGCCATCTCCGAGCAGCACGACGCGCTGGGGGTCTCGGTTCTCGACATCCTGCGGTGCACCTCCGCCCTCGCGCAGCTGCCGACGCCACCGACCACCGGCGCACGATTCGACATCCAGACCCTCGTGGGTCTCGCCCGCGGGCGGGACGAGGCGGCGAAGGCGCTCGCCGATGCCGCGCGGCTGGGTGAGTTCCGCATCGGCCCCTCCGACTCTCCCTGGTACGGCGTCAGCTTCCAGACCACCGAGCAGGCGCGCGCCGCGCACTCCTTGGCAGGCAAGCTCCACCGCACCGACCTGCCCCACCTGCTGGAGCGCGGCTACGTGCTGCTGGGCCAAACGCACATGCGCCCGTTCGAGACCGTCACCGAGATGGGGGAGTACCTGCGACTGCTGCAGGGTATCCGCGATTCGCTCGACCGGTTCAGCCCCACAGTGTTCGAGCGTCCCCTCGCCGAACTCATCCAGGCCCACGCGCCGCGTCGCGATTCGTCGGATCTCAGTGGCGCCAACCGGCGCCGCCTGCGCAAGCTCGCGCGCGAATACGTGCGGCCCGGCGTCCATGTCGGTGACATGTACGAATCGCTCGTCCGCATTCAGCAGCAGCGCCAGCAGTGGCAGCGTCTGGTCGAGACGGCGGTCGTCCCCGACATCCCGCTGGGGCTCGCCGACGTCGCGGTGGGCTGGCAGCGCGTGGATGCGGAGCTGGCCGAGCTCGATGCCGTCCTCGGCCGTGCCGGAGCCGATGCGCTCGCGCAGCTGCCGATCAAGACGCTCGTGCGCACGCTCGCGGGTCTGGCCGCCGACTCCGAGGTGTTCGAGAACCTGATGGAGCGCGCGACGCTGCGCACCCAGCTGGCCTCGCTCGGCCTCGAGCCGCTCTTGATCGACCTGTCTGAGCGTCATGTTCCTGAGGAGCGCGTCGCGGACGAGCTTGAGTACGCCTGGTGGCAGTCCGCCCTCGACCACCTGCTGCGGTCGGAGCCGGCCCTGCTCGGCGCCAACACTGCGGTGGTCGATCGACTCGAGCGTGACTTCCGACTCGTCGACGAGGCCCACGCCGCGTCATCCGGTCAGCTCCTGGCCGCGCACCTGGCCACGCAGTGGCGCATCGGTATCGTCGACGAGCCGCACGAAGCAGGAGCGCTCAAGCAGGCGCTGCGAGACGGGCGAACGTCACCCGCGCACCTGTCGAGCGTCGCTCCGACACTCATGCGCACGCTCGCGCCGGTGTGGCTGGCATCTCCCTACGACGTGCCCATGATCCCCGAGGATGCCGACTTCGATGTCGTCATCATCTCGGATGCGGCTGCCCTCAGCCTCATCGAGGCGGCCCCGGCGCTTCGCCGGGCGCGTCAGGTGATCGCGCTGGGTGACCCGGTCACCCAGAAGCCGACCGCTTTCCGCACGAGCGCCGGGCCGATGACGGTCGAGGACGAGCCCGAGACGCCGTTCGATGATGTGAGTGTCTTCGAGCGTCTCGCCGAGATCCTGCCGGTCGAGACCCTGACGCGCAGCTATCGTGCGGGCGGGGAGGACCTCGCAGAACTGGTCAACGACGCGTTCTACGGAGGGGACATCGTCTCCCTGCCGTGGGCGGGCTCCTATCTCGGGCGTGGCAGCTTGAGCGTTGACTACGTCGAGGGGGGAATCGGTGTCCCCGACCCCCAGTCGGGTGCGGTGGAGAGCCCCGAAGCCGAGGTCGCCCGGGTGGCGACGCTGGTCGTCGAGCACGCGATCAATCGGGCGGGTGAGTCGCTCATGGTGATCACCGCCAGCGCCAAGCACGCCGCGCGCATCCGGTCAGCGGTCGACAAGGCGTTTGCCGGACGCTCCGATGTCGCGGAGTTCGTCGGACGCGACACTGCCGAGCCCTTCGCGGTGTTCACCCTCGAGGAATCCGTCGCCGAGAGCCGCGACCGCGTGATCTTCTCGCTCGGCTTCGGTCGAACGCGCCACGGCCGGGTCCTGAGTGACTTCGGTGACCTCTCCACGGCTGACGGGGAACGTCTGCTGACGGTCGGGATGACCCGCGCCCGTCGCTCCATGGTGATCGTCTCGTGCATCTCGCCGGGCGCCGTGGACGCACGACGGCTTTCGCACGGAGCGGCCTCTCTCATGGGGATCCTCGGCGACGTCGAGCGGCGCGCGCGCGCAGAGCGCAACGAAGACGACGGCGATCCGCTGATGCTGTCGCTGGCACGAGAGCTGCGCCGGCTCGGCGTGGCCGTCGAAGTCAACTACCGGGGCCTGTTGCCCCTGGTCGCGCAGCATCGCGGCAAGGCGGTTGTCGCCGAGAGCGACCCGGAAGCCTCAGGCGAGTCGCTGCGGGAGTCGCTGCGACTGCGGCCCCAGATCCTCCGCCGGCTCGGGTGGCACTATGTCCGGGTGCACTCCTTCGATCTGTACAGCGACCCCGCCGGCGTCGCGCAGCGCATCGCGGGCCTGCTCGGGGTTCCCGCCGACCAGGCCGTCGCCGAGGGCGACACCCAGCCCCTCGATGCCGCGCTCTGACAGGCAGCGGATCGAACGCGTCTCGGGATCACGCCGGGCGCGCCTCACCCCGGCGCCGGGGACGGGCGACGAGCCGGTGGAGGGTGACCTCCCCGATGCGTCCGGTACGGCATCCAGCCCGGCCGAGGGCCCGAACGACGCTCGCATGCGCGGCGACGTCCCGCCCCACTACTGACGCCGGGTCAGGGTGTGGGGGAGTCCTGGCTCTTCTTGTCGGACAGCAGGTCGCGGATCTGGATGAGGAGCTCCGCCTCGCTCGGCATAGGTTCGGGTTCTTCGGGCAGATCCTCGCGCGCGGCGGCGCGCTCTTTCATCTTGTTCATCGGCATGACGAACACGAAGTAGACCACCACAGCGACGGCCACGAAATTGATGATCGCGCCGATGATCGACCCCCACGCGAAGCTCGTCGTGCCGCCGAACAGCGTCGGCACGTCGAACGTGAGGCTGTTCAGGCTGTCGGCCTGGAAGATGAGGGCGATCAGGGGATTGATCAGACCCGCGACGATCGCGTTCACGATGGCGGTGAAGGCCGCGCCGATGACGACCGCCACAGCGAGGTCGATGACGTTGCCGCGGACGATGAACTCGCGGAATCCCTTGATCATGTGTGCTCCCTGGGTGAGATCAGCTGCCGCTCGAGGCGGTGGCCGGCGACGAGGGCGTCGAGGATGAGGATGAGGATGACGATGACGATGAGGAGCCGCTTGCCCCTGACGACGCCGCGCTCGACCCGGTCGAACCCGATCGCGAGTCGGTGCGGTAGAAGCCCGACCCGTTGAAGGTCACACCGATCGAGCCGTACTCCTTGCGGAGCGAGCCCCGGCACTCGGGGCACTCGGTGAGGGCAGCATCGGCGAAGGATTGCACGGTGTCGAATCGGTGACCGCAGTCGCGGCAGGCGTAGGAATAGGTGGGCATCGGATTCTTCTTGGTCAGGTGGCGAGGGGGAGATCGACGATGCGCGCGGGAGTGACCGCACCGGTCACCGGCTGGTCGTGCACATCGCGGGGGACTGCGTCGACGAGTTCATCGTCGAAGATCACGGCGTAGACGGGTGGGGCGTCGCGCATCGAGCCGAGAGTCTTGTCGAAGTAGCCACGCCCCCATCCCATGCGCATTCCGCTCACGTCGACCGCGGCAGCGGGAATGATCATCAGGTCGACGTCGCCGACCGCGATCGGTCCGAGCAGTTCGCCCAGCGGCTCGGGAAGGCCGAACAGACCCTCGATCTCGGAGCCGTCCGCGGTCGCCACCGTCCAGTCCAGCAGCCCGTCCTCGCGCGTGATCGGCAGCAGCACGCGCAGCCCGCGGGAAACGGCGGCATTGATGAAGGGTCGCGTGTTCGGTTCGGTCGTGGTGGAGAGGAAGCACGACACCGAGGTCGCGCCGAACCGCTCCAGAAGAGCGTCGAGCTGCCGGGTCAGGGCGGCGGCGGACTTCTCGCGCGCCGCATCCGACATGATGTGACGCCGCTCCCGCAGGTCCGCGCGCAGAGCGCGCTTCTCGTCGTCGATCGCATCGGACATGCGTCGATTCTAGGAGGTGGTTTCGTGCCGGGCGCTCACGGAGGCGCAGTGAACAACGACGCTCCCCGGTAGTCTGGGTTCATGTCTGACCTTCCTTTCAAGGCCGTGATTCCCGCTGCTGGTCTCGGTACCCGCTTTCTCCCCGCCACCAAGGCGATGCCGAAGGAGATGCTGCCCGTCGTCGACAAGCCGGCGATCCAATACGTCGTCGAAGAAGCGGCGTCCGCAGGCATCCAGGATGTGCTGATCATCATCGGGCGCAACAAGAACAACATCGCCAACCACTTCGATGCCGTCCCCGAGCTCGAGGACAAGCTGCGCGACAAGGGCGACACGAAGAAGCTCGCCGCCGTGGAGCATTCCTCCGACCTCGCAGATGTGCACATGGTGCGCCAGGGCGAGCCCAAGGGTCTGGGCCACGCAGTGCTGCGTGCGCAGGCGCACGTGGGCACCCACCCGTTCGCGGTGCTGCTCGGCGACGATCTCATCGACGAGCGCGATCCGCTCCTCACCAAGATGCTCGAAGAGCACCGCCGCACCGGCGCGGCGATCGTCGCGTTGATGGAGGTCGATCCCGATCAGATCCACCTGTACGGTTGCGCCGTCGCCGCGCCCACCGACGACCCGGATGTCGTCACCGTGAGCGGGCTGGTGGAGAAGCCGGCGAAGGAGGACGCGCCGTCCAACCTCGCCGTCATCGGACGCTACGTCCTGGCCCCGACGGTCTTCGATGTGCTCGAGCACACCGCTCCGGGCAAGGGTGGCGAGATCCAGCTGACGGACGCGCTCGAGGAGCTCGCGGTCGAGCCGAACGGACCCGGTGTGCGCGGCGTGATCTTCCGCGGTCGTCGGTACGACACCGGCGATAAGGTGGACTACATCAAGGCCATCGTGCAGCTGGCAGCCGACCGCGAGGATCTCGGCGACGAGCTCAAGCCCTGGTTCAAGGAGTTCGCGGCGACCCTGTAGCCGCTCGTTGGAAGGGGTGCCGTGGATCTCACCGCTCCTCTTCAGCATGGGCCGGTATCCATCCGGCTCGTGCGTCAGCGTGATGCACGCACGCTGCAGCAGCTGCTGCTCGAGAATCGCGCCTGGCTGAGTCCCTGGGAGGCGACCAGCCCCGACGGGCCGGTGTCTTTCGACATGCGTCTGGGGGTGCGGCGGCTTCTACAGCAGTACCGCGACGGCGCCGGCGTGCCGTACGTGATGGAGTACGGCGGCCAGGTCACCGGTCAGTTGAACGTGTGGGGGATCGCCCGTGGGTCCCTCAGCTCCGCGACCATCGGCTACTGGATCGGTGAGCAGTTCGCCGGGCGGAACATCACGCCGATCTCGGTGGCGTTGGCCACAGATGCCTGCTTCGTGGAACTCAATCTCCACCGGGTGGAGATCTGCATCCGTCCCGAGAACAGGGCGAGCCTGCGCATTGTCGAGAAGCTGGGCTTCCGCTACGAGGGGTACCGCCGCCGCTACATCCACATCGATGGGGACTGGCGCGATCACTACGCCTTCGCACTGGTGCGCGAAGAGGTGCCGGAGGGGGTCCTCGGTCGCTGGCTCGCGGGCCGGGTGCCCAAGGATGCCGCGACCGTGCCCCCGCAGGATCGCTCCGCGGTCTGACACGCCTCGACACACCCGCGCCGATGCGGGCCGTGAGGCCCGTGGTCGCATACCGTATGACGCATGGACGGGCAGGTGCTGGGCGGGGGCGTCATCGTCGCTGTCTCCGTGCTGCTCTGGCTCGTCTATCTCGTCCCCTCCTGGTACGAGCGTCGTCAGTTCGATGCCTCCGAGCGCAACGCGGTGCGGTTGAACCAGGCGTTGCGCGTGCTCGCGGAGACGAGTGAGACTCCCGAAGAGGTGCGACTCGAGCTCAGTGCGCGCACGGCTCAAGCCCAGCAGCGTGAGGCCAAGCGTGCGCTGGCGGAGCGCGAACGACTCGCGCGTCAAGCTGTCGCAGAGCGTGAGCAAGCCGCCGTCGAGACCGCCCGCGAAGAGCTGCAGGCTGCGCGTTCGTTGCCGGCGGCCCGCCGCCGCCGTGCCCGTCGTCGGGCTCGCCTCCTGACCACGTTCGTCGGCATCGTTGCTCTGCTGTGTGCCGCGTGGGGGCTGTGGCTGCTGCTGGCCACGGGAGCGGAGACGCTGCTGTGGATCTCCGGCGCCGTGGCCGTTGTGTGCACGCTGATGCTTGGGCGGATGGCCAAGGTGTCGTCCCGTGCCGTGACGAGGGTGGCGCCCGTCGCCGCAGCCCCCGCCGTCCCGACGCCGACCGTGCAGGATGTGTCGCTGCCCGCGACGCGCCAGTGGGCCCCGCGATCACTTCCCGCCCCTCTCACCGCCGCCGCGGGTTCTCGCGCGGCCGCGATGATGGATGCCGAGGACGCGCGCGCGGCGCTGCGGCAGGCGGCGATGGACGAGGCGATGCGCGCGAAGGCAGCGGCCGCCGCGCCGCCCACGATCGAGCATGCGCGTGTCGTGCGCGAGCGCGCGCAGACCACCCAGCGTCAGACCGGGGGATCGGTGGACTTCACACGGCTCGGCTACGTCGATGACGCCGAGATCGAGGCGCACGTGCGTGACCTTCTCGCCCGCCGTGCGGCCAGCGCCTGACCCCGCCGCGATTCGGGGCGCACTCGAGGCGCGTGATAGTGTTACTGGGTTCTCGGGCCTGTGGCGCAGTTGGTAGCGCGCTTCGTTCGCAATGAAGAGGTCAGGGGTTCGAATCCCCTCAGGTCCACCAAAAAATCCCCGGCTATGCCGGGGATTTTCTTTTCATCGAGGCCGAGACTCAGCTGCCGCCGGTGATGATGCCGATCACGCCTGAGCCGATCAAGTAGACGCCGACGCCCGCGACGGTGACCCAGATCGCGATGCGTCCGTTCGAGATCTTGCTCTTGTCATCTTTGTCGCCGTTGCCGCCACCGAAGAAACTCACGGGGCAAGTCTAGTTCGACAGTGCTGAACCGTCCGTAGGGGATGATCTCTTCCCCATTCTTTGCCCGTTGATATAGTTTCAGTTGTCTGAAACAAGCAATGGAGCAGATCATGACACTCGTCGAACCTCGACCGGCCGCCACCTCGGCCAAGCTCCCCTCCGACGAGGGAGTCCTCCTCGTCGAGGGAGAGGACCAGCCAGGGCTCATCCAGGCGATCACGACGGTGCTGCACGAGAGTGGCGCGAACATCGTCTCCCTCGACCAGTACAGCGACAATCCCGAGGGCGGTCACTTCTTCCAGCGCACGGTGTTCCACCTGCCGGACTTCACCGCGGCCCGCGAAGATCTCGAAGCCAAACTCGACAAGGTCATCTCCGACGATTTCGGACTGACGTGGCGTCTCAACGACCGGTCGGTTCCCAAGCGCGTCGCCATCCTCGCCTCCACCTCCGACCACTGCTTGCTCGATCTGCTGTGGCGCCACCGTCGGGGTGAGATCCCCATGACCGTCTCGATGGTGATCTCCAACCACACGAACGTCGCCAACGACGTCCGCTCGTTCGGCATCCCGTTCTTCCACGTGCCCTCGCAGGGAGCCGACAAATCAGCGGCCGAGGCGGAGATCGTCCGCCTGCTGCGCGGCAACGTCGACCTGGTGGTGCTCGCCCGCTACATGCAGATCCTCTCGCCGTCATTCCTCGAGAACGTCGAGGTGCCGGTGATCAACATCCACCACTCGTTCCTTCCCGCCTTCATCGGTGCCGGGCCCTACAAGAAGGCCAAGGAGCGCGGCGTCAAGCTCATCGGTGCCACCGCGCACTACGTCACGGAAGACCTCGATGAGGGGCCGATCATCGAGCAGGACGTCGCGCGGGTGGACCACTCGATGACCGCCGCCGACATGCAGCGCAAGGGCGCCAACGTCGAGCGTGCCGTCCTCTCGCGTGCTGTGACCTGGCACTGCGAGGACCGCGTCATCCGTCACGGTCGCGAGACCGTCATCTTCTGAGCACACCCCGACACGAAAGGCGATCGATGGCGAACGCACCCTTCCTCACCCCGCTGGCCAAGGACTTCTCCCTGGAGATGACCGGAAAGGACGTCGCAGACCTGCGCGAGGCCGCTCCGCTGCTGCCGCAGGGCACGCGCATGAACGTCACCTTCCTCGGCAACGAGGACCTCCCGATGCGACTGGCCGCATCGCGCGCGGTGCTCGAGAGCGGGCTCGTCCCCGTCCCCCACATCTCTGCACGACGACTCACCAGCCGTCAGGAGCTCGAGACGTTCCTCGGTGCGCTGAAGGAGGCCGGCGCCTCTGAGAAGGTGTTCGTGGTCGGCGGCGACCCCGCCACCCCCGCCGGTCCCTACCCGGACTCGGAGCGCGTCATCCGCTCGGGCATCCTCCCCGAATACGGGGTCCAGGATGTCAGCATTGCGGGCTACCCCGAGGGTCACCCCGACATCGCGACCGACGTCTTGTGGGACGCGCTGCGCGGCAAGGCCGATTCCCTGCGCAAGCAGGGCATCCCCGGCACGATCATCACGCAGTTCGGCTTCGATGACGCCGCCTTCCTCGGCTGGGTCGAGAAGGTCCGCGCCGAGGGCATCGACTTCCCGATCCGCCTCGGCGTTCCCGGCCCCGCCGGAGTGAAGCGCCTCATCGCATTCGCGACCCGGTTCGGCATCAGTGCCAACGCGATGATCATCAAGAAGTACGGCTTCTCCCTCACGAACCTCGTCGGCACCGCCGGGCCCGAGAAGCTCATCCGCGCGCTCAGCGACGGTTACGATCCCGAGCGCCACGGCGACGTGCGCCTCCACTTCTACACCTTCGGCGGCATCGCCAAGACCGCGGAATGGGTCCGCGACCACCTCACCGCCTGATCCGCATATCGCACCCACCTTCATTCACTCAAAGGAGAGCACCATGACCATCCCCTCCCTGCAGCAGGCGATCGACGCCGCGGGATCCCCCATCCAGCTGCTCTGGAAGCCCGGCGTCGCGCCGTGGACCGTGCCGGTCGTCGAGCCGGAGTTCGCCGGCTGGGCCGCCGAGCAGACAGCGTGGCGCACGACCGTCGCCCTGTTCGACCTGTCGTTCCACATGTTCGACACGTTCATCGACGGTCCCGACGCGACGCGCCTGCTCTCCGAGGTCAGCGCGAACAACTACGAGAAGTTCGCCGTCGGTCAGGCCAAGCAGTTCGTCCCCGTCTCGTACGACGGCAACATCATCGTGGACGGCATCCTGCTGCGCACCGCGGAGAATGGGTACACCCTCACCGGCGTTCCCGCCTCGCAGAACTGGGTGAAGTACCACGGCGAGCGCGGCGGCTACGACGTGCAGTGCGTCACCGACCCCGACTCGTCGGTGCGCAAGGACGGTGACCCCACCCTCTTCCGCTTCCAGGTGCAGGGCCCCAACGCAATGGATGTCGTCTCTCGGGCCTTCGGAGGACCCCTGCCCGAAACGGCGTTCTTCCACTCGACGATGACCTCGATCGACGGTGTTCCGGTGCGGGCGCTCCGCCACGGCATGGCCGGCCAGGCCGGCTACGAGTTCATCGGTGACTTCGCCCACTACAGCAAGGTCAAGGATGCGCTGCTGGCCGCGGGCGCCGAGTCGGGGATCGTCCCGGTCGGTGGCAAGGCCTACTTCACGAACGGCGTCGAGAGCGGTTGGATCCCGACCCCGACCCCTGCGATCTACACCGACCCGCGGCTCGCCGACTATCGCGCATGGCTGCCGAAGTTCTCGTACGAGGGCATGAAGCCGCTGTCGGGCAGCTTCTACTCGAACGACATCTCCGACTACTACATCTCGCCCTGGGAGCTCGGCTACGGCCGTTCCATCTCGCTGAACCACGACTTCATCGGGCGCGACGCGCTCGCTGCGGCCAAGGGCAGCGACCAGCTGCGAACCAAGGTCACCCTGGAGTTCGACCGTGATGATGTCGACCGTGTCATGGGTGCCGACCTCGATTATCTGAACAACTACGGTCGCTTCCGCATCGAGGCGGGGGGTGAGCTGGTCGGGATGACGTTCTGGACCTCGAACATCGCCCCGATCGGGACGGTGCTCGCGCTTTCCCTCGTCGACGCCGCGCACGCCACGCCGGGAACGCAGGTCGAGGTCGTCTGGGGCGAGCACCCCGGTCACGGCACCGCCGGAGACGCGGACCTGGGCTTCCCCCGCATCCGCGCGACGGTGCAGACCTCCCCGTACGACGAGTACGCTCGCACCACCTACCGCGGGCTCGCCTCCGCCCGCTGACCGAACGGTCTATCGCGAGACGTCTCCCGGGACCGGCCACATCGTGCCGACCGGGAGCGTCTCGCCGAACGTGGCGGTGATGACCGCGAGCGCGGCATCCAGCGCGGCGGAGTCACCTCCCGGCAGCGCCGCGCGCACGTCGGCGTCGACCTTGGCGACCCGGCGACGGCCCTCCGCGGCCGCCTCGATGCCCTCCGGTGTCGCCTCGTACCAGATCACGCGCTTGTGGACGGGATGCGGCAGGCGTCTCACCCAGCCGAGTCGCTCGAGATGACCCAGCGCCGTCGTGACGCTCTGCGGCGTGAGGTGAAACAGGCGTGCCAAATCGGATGCCGACATATGCCCGAGCTCGTCAAGGTGGACCGTGATGCCCATCTGGGTCACCGTGACGCCGAGGTCCTCGATCGCGTCCGTCACACGTCGGTGGACGGCCTGATTCGCGCGCCACAGCCGGTAGGGGAGTGCGCCGAGCCATTCTGAGGGCGCCGTCGCCCCGTCCGCGGTCGAAGTCATCATCATCCTTTCGCTGACTCCAGATGTTACCGGACGCACAATGTTTTCAGATACTAGAAAACATTGTAAGAGACTGTTATGCTCGCCGAAGTCCCTCGGAGCTGAGGGTGACGATGTCGAAAGGACGACCATGGCCAGCCTCGAAGAAGAGATCCAGTCGCTGGGTGGACCGATCGCGCTGCTGCGCGCGGGCCGCTCCGGCGCCTACCAGTTCCCGGTCAAGCCCGAATTCACGAACTGGCGCGACGAGCAGGAGTCCTGGCGCACGAGTGCCGCGCTGATGGACCTTTCCCTGCACATGACGGATCTCGTCATCGAGGGCCCCGACACCTACGCGCTGCTGGCCCACGTGGGTGCCAACAGCTTCAAGGGCTTCGGCCCGATGAAGGCCAAGCAGCTGGTCGCTGTGGGCTATGACGGCAACATGGTCGGCGATGCCATCCTGTTCTGCATCGCGGAGAACGTCGTGCGCGTCGTCGGTCGTCCGCCGGCGCTGAACTGGGTGCAGTACCACGCCGAGACCGGTGACTGGGATGTGACGGTCCGCAAGGACGAGCGCTCCGTCGCCAACCCCAAGGGCCGTGAGTACTATCGCCTGCAGCTGCAGGGCCCGACGGCCGACAAGATCTTCGAGAAGGTCAACGGCGGTCCGATGCCCGAGATCAAGTTCTTCCACATGGGCACGTTCAAGATCGGCGAGTACACCACGACCGCGCTGAACCACCGCATGTCCGGCTTCCCCGGCCTGGAGTTCTTCGGACCGTACGAGGAACTGGAGGGCGTGCGCAGCACGCTGCTGGAGGCGGGTGCCGAGTACGGCATCACCCAGATCGGCGGCCGCGCCTATGCATCCGTCGCGGCGGAGTCGGGCTGGATCGCCAACACGCTTCCCGCCATCTACAGCAGCGAGGAGATGAAGGCCTACCGCGAGTGGCTCCCCGCCCGTTCGTTCGAGGGACATCTCGCACTCGGTGGCAGCTTCGTATCGGATGACATCGAGGACTATTACGTCACTCCCTGGGACCTCGGCTACACGCACATCGCGAAGTTCGACCACGACTTCATCGGCCGTGAGGCCCTCGAAGCACGCATCGGCGAGAAGCACCGACGCAAGGCATGGATCAAGTGGGACCGCGATGACGTCGCGAAGATCTACGCGAGCATGTACAACCCCGGAACCGAGCGCTTCAAGTACCTGGAGACGCCGGCGGCGTTCTACACGGCGTCGCAGTTCGACCGGGTCGAGAAGGACGGGAAGCTGGTGGGCCTCATGAACCTTCCTGTCTACTCGTCGAACGTCCGCGCCTTCATCTCGCTGGGCATGCTCGACGAGGAAGCAGCCGTCGGTGATGTCGTCGACCTGGTGTGGGGCCTTCCCGACGGTGGGGTGCAGAATCCGTTCGTCGAGAACCACACCCAGACCACGATCAAGGCGACGGTGATCGATCGCCCCTTCACCGAGGACACGCAGGGCTCGGGTCACCGCACGGTGGCCGCGAAGGTCTGACACGCTCATCCACATCGCCCCGACCGCAGGTCCTTCGCCTGCGGTCGGGGCGATCGCGTTAGCGTGGGTCATATCCCACCCCCGAGCCGAGGAGGATCCGTGCTGCCCGTCAGTCGCTACGAAGCTGTCGAACTCATCAAGAAGTGGGGTCTGCTCTTCGACCTCCATGCCTCACCCGAAGCGGTGTTCTCGCACACCGTCGGCGACGACTTCGTGATCGCATTCGAAGACATCGAGATGGTGGGGATGGCGGGGCTGAAAGAGCACGACGAATCCAAGGAGCAGTTCTACGACGAGCTGCACTTCTACTACGACCACGTGATCGAGCAGGAGGGGGACCCCCTCGTCCTGACCACCCGCATGATCTGGGACACCTGGCGCCGACGCTCCGACGGCGGCGGCGAGCACCTCATCGCCGACCTCCGCCACCGTTGGACTCTCACCCGTCTGGCCGATGGACGCCCGGTCTTCCAGCGTCACGAGCTGCTGTCCCTCGACTATCGAGACGGGTACGGACCGAGCGAGAGCGACGCCGGGAACCTCCACATCGATGAGGACCGCGTCGGGATGGGATCGGCCGCCGCTTAGGATCGGACTCATGTCCGCACACCTCCCCGCTCGCAGTCGCCTCGTCCACGACGCCTTGCGAGATGCGGGGATCCCCGGGGAGATCGTGGTCCTCCCGGATGCCGCATCCACGGCCGCGCTCGCAGCCGAGGCGCTCGGGATCGAGGTGGGCGCCATCGCGAACAGCCTGATCTTCTGGGTCGACGACGCGCCGCTGCTGGTGATGACCAGCGGCGCGCACCGCGTCGACACGGTGGCGCTGGCCGAGAGGGCCGGAACGGGCAAGATCGGTCGGGCGAGCCCCGAGCAAGTACGTGCGGCGACCGGACAGGCCATCGGCGGGGTCGCACCCACGGGGCATCCCACGCGGTTGCCGACGATCGTCGACGAGGACCTTGCCGCCTACCCGCAGATCTGGGCGGCCGGCGGCACGCCGCACACGGTGTTCCCCCTCACCTACGACCAGCTCGTCGCACTCACCGGCGGAACGGTGCTCAAGGTCGACTGAGTCGCGTCGTCGCTAGGGCGCGAGCGGGCCGAGCCACGCGGTGGCGACCGTCGAGTGGGCGGATTCCGGGTCGGAGGGGTGGAACAACCCCGCCAGCACGTCCCGGTACAGGCGGGAGAGCTCGCTGCCGGCCGCGTACGACGAGCCGCCGGCGGTCAAGATCGCGTCATCGACCACGGACTTGGCCATCACCGCAGCGCGGTGCTTGACGCCCGAGAGCAGCGAGAACCAGCGGGGGCCATGATTCACGAGCCCATCGACGTCGCTCGCGAGGGACTCGAGCTGCGGCGGCAGGGCATCGTAGGCGAGCGCCATGTCGGCGATCCGCCACCGGATGTCGGGGTCCTGGCTGTAGGAGAGCCCTGTCTTCTTCGACATCCGCGCCCCGACGGTGGCGACCGCGACATCCAGCGCACGGCGGGCGATGCCGGTGTAGACCGAGCCGAGAAGGACCTCGAAGACACTGAAGATGCCGAACACGATCGGGTCGGGATTCGGGCCCGGGGCGATGCGTCGCACGACACGATGGGCGGGTGCGAGCGCGCCGTGCAGCTCGGTCGTGCGCGACTGGGTGCCGCGCATCCCGAGGGTGTCCCAGTCATCCCGCGTGACGACCCGCCCCGCTGCCTCCTCACCGCGGGAGACGAAGGCGTAGACCATCTTCGGGCCGTCCGGAGATGTGGTGTCCAGACCGTGCAGTCCGAGCTGCGTCCAGACGGGAGCGAGCGAGGTGAAGATCTTGGTGCCGGTGAAGGCGTAGCCGCCCTCGGCGGTGGGGGAGGCATCCGTGTCGCTGCCGAACAGGACGAGGTCGTTCCCCGCTTCACTGATGCCGAAGGCGAAGATCTCGCCGGCGGCCGCTCCCTCCTGCACGAACCGGAGCGTGGCGATCCCGCGGTCGGCGAGGACCTTCGCCACGCCGGTCCACACCAGGTGCATGTTGATCGCCAGCGCCGTCGCCGGAGCGGCGGTCGCGAGCCGCTGCTGCAGAACGGATGCCTCGACCAGGCCGAGGCCCAGGCCCCCGAGCGCGGTCGGCACGAGCTGCGCCAGATAACCCACCTCCCGCAGCTCGTCGAGATCGTCGTCGGGGAACGTGTTCTCGCGGTCGTGGATGCCCGCCCGCTCGCGGAAGCGCGCGAGCATGTCGTCGGGCAGGATCAGGGCCGGATCGAAGCTGGTCGTGGTCATGCCAGAGCCTCCCAGAGGTGACGGATCGTCTCGTCGGGTCGATCTCGGTGCGGTGAGTGCCCCGCGCCGGTCACGACCGACATTGTGATGTGGGGTCGGGTGAGGAGCGTGTCGGCGATCTCGCCCTGGAACAGGGCGTACACGCTCGGATCTCCCGCGATGATGTGCACGGGGACATCGACGGCGAGCGCGGCAGCCCGCACGTCCCATTCCGGGTTCTGCGCCGTTGTCTGCTCGACCGCCCAGCCGCTGGCCTGCGCCGTCGCGAGAACCTTCAGCTCGACATCGTGCTCATGCCACGAGGGGTGTGCTGCCCGAACCGCGGCCGCAGACGGGTCGAGGAGCGCCTGCGCGTGACCCGCTCGGATCTCTGCGCGCTGCTGCGCGGTCAAGGAGATGGCGGGATCGAGCAGGACAAGACGTGATGCCCATCCCGGGAGGGTGGCTGCCGCGACGACGCTGCTGGTTCCGCCGAGTGAGTGACCGACGACGACATCCCAGGGTGCCGCATCGCCGTCCCGCGCCGCGTCAGGCCGGCACGCGGCCAGATCCGCCGCGTACGCGCCGATCGTGTAGTCCAGCGCGCGGGGGGCGGTGCCGTGCCCGCGCAGGTCGACGGCATGCGCGCTCCACCCGGCCTCGGCGAATGCGGTGCCCAGGCGCCACATGAGAGCGCCGCTCGACCCGAGACCGTGGACCAGCAGCGCGCGGCGCGGCGCATCGGCCGCTCCCCAGATGTGACGCGGAAGAGTCAGTGGAACGGGCATGATCTCCATGCTAGGAGTGCTGCGAGGGAAGCGTGCCGTCCTTCTTGCGCAGCGTGAACCCGAAGGTCCGGTCGACCGCGATGTGCAGCAGCCAGCCCATACCGGCCCAGAACAGCGGCAGACCGATCTCGCGCAGCTCCCACAGGTAGGCGAGTGTGCCACCGACGAAGAAGAGCACGAAAGGTACCCAGGCCCGGTGAGCAGCGTTGTAGAACGGCACCCGTTCGGGCTTGAGGACACCGCGCTGATCGCCGGCGGCGCCGAACAACGACACGTCGGGAGCAAGCGCGAATGCGACGATGATCCCCGCGGTGACCCAGCCGTGCAACAGGCTCTCGGCGACCGAGACGATCAGCAACGCGATGGCGAGAAGAATCCAAGCCAGCCGCGAGTAGGTCACCGCCTTATCCTAGGCCGATGGTACCGACGATCATTCTGGACCTGGACGGCACCGTCGCACTCGGCGATGGCCCGATACGCGCGTACGCCCGCGCGATCGACGAGGTGGCGTGCCCGGGGTTCGAGGAGCTGGGGCTGGCGGCGCTGCGCGAGTACGTCGAAGGGCGCGCCGAGCACCGCGACGGGTACCACGCCATCGCTGCGGCGGCTCAGGCGGCAGGCGTGGCGGACGACGGCCTGCAGCGCGCCTATACGCTCAGCCGCGAGCGCTTCGGCACACCCGCCGCGCCCGTGAGTGCGCCGAGCGGCCTCGCGGATTTCCTCGCGACGCTGCAGGGCCGGGCGACGGTCGTGCTCGCGACCAACTCGCCTCCGGTCGGCATCGAGGAGGCGCTGCGCGAATGGGGCGCTCTTCCCCACTTCGGCGCGCTGCACTACTCGGTGGGAAAGCCCGCGGGGCTCGTGCCGATCGTCCGCGCGGCCCGCGCGCAGGGACCCGTTCTCTCGGTCGGGGACATCCCCGAGTTCGACCTGCATCCGGCCGCAATGCACGGCGCTGATACCGCGTTGGTGGGACCGTCGTCGCAGACATCGGGGTTCGAGGCGACCATGCGGGGCCACACCCTCACCGATCTCTATGACGACATCTCCGCATGGGTCCGTGCCTCACGCGCCTCGTCGGCGGAGTGAGGATGGGGTCAGGTGACCGTGTCGACGGGCTCGGTGTCGGGTATCGGGCTCGCGTCGCGATGACGCAGATCGGGGAAGCTGCGCACGAAGACCACAGCGACCACGGTGCCGGCCAGCGCGAACAGCAGGCCTGAGCCGAGAGCGCCCTGGGGGCCGACGCCGTCGATCAGGAATCCGGCGACGGCGGATCCGGCGGCGGCGCCGATGAGTTGCCCGGTGCCGATCCAGCCGTAGGCTTCGGCGGTCTCACTGAATTTCACGCTCGCGGAGGTCATCGAGAAGACGACCGCCAGGGCGGGGGCGATACCGATTCCGGCGAGGAAGAGCGTCCCGCCCAGCCACCAGACATTGAGGGAGAGGACCGCGAGCACCAGTCCCGCTGTCACGATCGCCATCCGACGCGCCATCGCCCAGGGCCCGATCGGCAGATGACCGAAGGCGAGCCCGCCGGAGAGGCTGCCGACGGCGAACACCGCGAGCACGATGCCCGCTTCGGGGCCGTCGTGTCCGAAGGAGGCGACCACCCCTGCCTCGACCGCGGAGCAAGCGCCGATCAGGAGGAAACCGACGGCTGTCGCGAGGATCACCGACGGCTTGGCGAGGACCTTGCCGAAACTGCGTCGCGACCGCGGGATGCGCACGCGCGCGACCTCGGGGGAGAAGATGAACCAGAGCCCGCCGACGATCATGACCACGACGATCATCCCGAGGGCCGGGACAGTGCCGACCTGCGTTGCCACGAAGGTGATGAGCACCGGCGCGACGATCCAGATGACCTCCTGCAGCGAGGCATCCAGCGAGTACAGCGGGGTGACCTGACGCGAGTTGACCAGCTTCGGGTAGATCGTGCGCACTGCCGGCTGCACCGGCGGCGTCGCCAGGCCCGCGACGAGTCCGAGCGCGATGTAGGCCGGCAGCGGAAGAGTGAAGGCGGCGATGGTCGCGATGGCGGCCACGCACACGGCCAGGGTGAGCAGCAGCACGCGGCGCATTCCCCAGCGACCCATCCACCGGCTCGTGACCGGACCGGCGATGGCTTGACCGACCGAGGTCGCGGCCAGCACCAGTCCCGCCGCCCCATACGAGCCGGTCACGTACTCGATGTGCAACAGGAGCGCGAGGCTCGTCATGCCGTTGGGAAGTCGCGCCGTCAACTGCGCCGCGATGATGCGCGCCACCCCCGGTGTGCGCAGCAGTTCCCGATATCCCGCCACCTCTCAACGTTACGCCCCGCACACGCGAGTGCACGACACGCCGCGACACGCCGAACGTGCAATCCACAGCCGAATTCGATGTCGGTGGATCGTGCGAGCCTCGCTTCTGTGGATAGATGTCCGGCCGTCGCGTGAAAACCGCATGATCTGGCCGCTCGACGCTCTGCCGCCGATGTCGTCCCCTGTGGATGAATCGGTGGACATCCTGTGGTGAGGGTGGGGATGGTGGTGGAAAACTACACGAATGT
Source organism: Microbacterium sediminicola (assembly GCF_039531125.1). Classification (NCBI taxonomy): domain Bacteria; kingdom Bacillati; phylum Actinomycetota; class Actinomycetes; order Micrococcales; family Microbacteriaceae; genus Microbacterium; species Microbacterium sediminicola. The sequence goes on along the minus strand of NZ_BAAAPL010000001.1, from coordinate 1,551,880 downwards.
AACTACTACCCCTTGTGGTTGCTTCCGATGTCCGTCCCCATATGTAGTATTGGACTCCCGGTGGGGGACTGCCGGTCTGACGAAGGATTTTCCGAGGGGGAGAAGGATCGACATGGCGATCACGGTGTACACCAAGCCTTCCTGTGTGCAGTGCACGGCGACCTACCGCGCGCTGGACTCGAAGGGCATCGATTACGAGGTTCTCGACCTGTCACAGGATGCGAGCGCGCTCGAGCAGGTCAAGGCCCTCGGCTACCTGCAGGCGCCCGTCGTCATCACCGACGAGGACCACTGGTCGGGCTTCCGCCCCGACAAGATCGACGAGCTCGCTTCGCGACTGGCCTGATCGATGAGCACGGCGGTTGCTGTCGAGGCGCCGTTGCTCGTCTACTTCTCGAGTGTGTCGGGCAACACGGCCCGCTTCATCGAGAAGCTGGGGATGCGTGCACAGCGCATCCCGTTGCTCCCGGCGGATGCCCCGCTCTTCGTCGAGGAGCCTTTCGTCCTGGTCACTCCCACCTACGGGGGCGGTCAGGGCCGCGGTGAAGAAAAGGGCGCGGTTCCGCGTCAGGTGATCCGGTTCCTCAACGATCCCCGCAACCGCTCTCTGATCCGCGGAGTCATCTCCGCGGGCAACACGAACTTCGGCGAGGCGTTCTGCCTTGCCGGAGAGATCGTGAGCCGCAAGTGTGACGTGCCGCACTTGTATCGGCTGGAACTGTTCGGCACGCCCGAAGACGTGACTCGCGTGAGCGAAGGATTGGAACGATGGTGGAAGCTGCACTGACCCAGGCGGCGTTCAAGACGGACGCGCGCTTCGACGGGATGGATTACCACGCGCTGAACGCGATGCTCAACCTCTACGGCGCGGACGGGAAGATCCAGTTCGACGCCGACAAGCGGGCCGCGCGCGAGTACTTCCTGCAGCACGTCAACCAGAACACGGTGTTCTTCCACTCGCTCAAGGAGCGCATCGACTACCTCGTCGACAAGCAGTACTACGAGCCGGCCGTCATCGAGAAGTACCCCTTCGCCTTCATCGAGGAACTCACCGAGCGCGCGTACGGCAAGAAGTTCCGCTTCGAGACGTTCCTCGGCGCCTTCAAGTACTACACGAGCTACACGCTCAAGACCTTCGACGGAAAGCGCTACCTCGAGCGCTTCGAGGATCGCGTCGTCATGACCGCGCTCGGCCTGGCCGACGGTGACCAGGATGTCGCGACGATGCTCGTCGACGAGATCATCTCGGGCCGCTTCCAGCCGGCCACCCCGACCTTCCTGAACACCGGCAAGGCCCAGCGCGGTGAGCTCGTGTCCTGTTTCCTGCTGCGCATCGAAGACAACATGGAGTCGATCTCCCGCGGCATCAACTCCGCGCTGCAGCTTTCCAAGCGCGGCGGCGGCGTGGCGCTGCTGCTTTCGAACATCCGCGAGTCGGGTGCCCCGATCAAGAAGATCGAGAACCAGTCCAGCGGCATCATCCCCGTCATGAAGCTGCTCGAAGACAGCTTCAGCTACGCCAACCAGCTCGGGGCCCGTCAGGGTGCGGGCGCGGTCTACCTCAACGCCCACCACCCCGACATCATGCGCTTCCTCGACACCAAGCGCGAGAACGCGGACGAGAAGATCCGCATCAAGACGCTCTCGCTCGGCGTCGTGGTCCCCGACATCACGTTCGAGCTCGCCAAGAACGGCGAGGACATGTACCTGTTCTCCCCGTACGACGTCGAGCGCGTCTACGGGGTGCCCTTCGGCGACATCTCCGTCACCGAGAAGTACCGCGAGATGGTCGACGACCCGCGCATCAAGAAGACCAAGATCAACGCGCGCGAGTTCTTCCAGACCCTCGCCGAGATCCAGTTCGAGTCCGGCTACCCGTACATCATGTTCGAGGACACGGTGAACGCGGCCAACCCCATCAAGGGCCGGATCAACATGTCCAACCTCTGCAGCGAGATCCTCCAGGTCAACACCCCGACGACCTACAACGAGGACCTGTCCTACGACCAGATCGGCAAGGACATCTCCTGCAACCTCGGCTCGATGAACATCGCCCTCGCGATGGACGGCGACGACCTCGGTCAGACGGTCGAGACCGCCATCCGCGCCCTCACCGCGGTGAGCAACCAGAGCCACATCACCTCGGTCCGTTCGATCGAGGACGGCAACGACCGTTCGCACGCGATCGGCCTCGGCCAGATGAACCTGCACGGCTATCTCGCCCGCGAGCACGTCCACTACGGATCCGAAGAAGGCCTGGACTTCACGAACATCTACTTCTACACGGTGCTCTACCACGCGCTGCGGGCCTCGAACCTGCTCGCGATCGAGCGCGGTCAGGCGTTCGGTGGCTTCGAGGACTCGACCTATGCCTCGGGGACGTTCTTCGACAAGTACATCGAGCAGGAGTGGGCGCCGAAGACAGAGAAGGTCAAGGAGCTCTTCGCGGCTCACCACATCCCCACCCAGGCCGACTGGGTGGCGCTGAAAGCCAGCATCCAGGAGCACGGCATCTACAACCAGAACCTGCAGGCTGTTCCGCCGACCGGATCGATCTCGTACATCAACAACTCCACGAGCTCGATCCACCCGATCGCCTCGAAGATCGAGATCCGCAAGGAAGGCAAGCTCGGCCGCGTCTACTACCCGGCGCCGTTCATGACGAACGAGAACCTGGAGTACTACCAGGATGCCTACGAGATCGGCTACGAGAAGGTCATCGACACCTACGCCGCCGCCACCCAGCACGTCGATCAGGGCCTGTCGCTGACGCTGTTCTTCAAGGACACCGCCACCACCCGCGACATCAACCGCGCCCAGATCTATGCCTGGAAGAAGGGCATCAAGACCATCTACTACATCCGTCTGCGTCAGATGGCCCTCGAGGGGACCGACATGACCGAGTGCGTCAGCTGCATGCTCTGACGGCCGAGAGAGAACGCGAATGACTGCTGAGAAGCTCAAGCTGATCGACCACGTCCAGGCGATCAACTGGAACCGCATCCAGGATGACAAGGACCTCGAGGTGTGGAACCGCCTCGTGAACAACTTCTGGCTGCCCGAGAAGGTGCCGCTGTCCAACGACGTGCAGTCGTGGAACACGCTCACCCCCGAGGAGCAGACCCTCACGATGCGGGTGTTCACCGGTCTGACGCTGCTGGACACGATCCAGGGCACCGTCGGCGCGGTCTCGCTCATCCCTGACGCGATCACCCCGCACGAGGAGGCCGTCTACACGAACATCGCGTTCATGGAGTCGGTGCACGCCAAGAGCTACTCGTCGATCTTCTCGACACTGTGCTCGACGAAGGAGATCGACGAGGCGTTCCGCTGGTCGGTCGAGAACGAGAACCTGCAGCGCAAGGCGCAGATCGTCATGGAGTACTACCGCGGCGACGAGCCCCTCAAGCGCAAGGTCGCCTCGACCCTGCTGGAGTCGTTCCTGTTCTACTCGGGCTTCTACCTGCCGATGCACTGGTCGTCCCGCGCGAAGCTCACCAACACGGCCGACCTCATCCGCCTCATCATCCGTGACGAGGCCGTGCACGGGTACTACATCGGCTACAAGTTCCAGAAGGGACTCGAGAAGGTCGACGATGCCCAGCGCCAGGACATCAAGGACTACACCTTCTCGCTGCTCTACGAGCTCTACGACAACGAGGTGCAGTACACGCAGGATCTCTACGACGGCGTCGGCCTCACGGAGGACGTGAAGAAGTTCCTGCACTACAACGCCAACAAGGCGCTGATGAACCTCGGCTACGAGGCGATGTTCCCCGAGTCGGTCACCAATGTGAACCCGGCGATCCTGTCGGCGCTCTCGCCGAACGCCGATGAGAACCACGACTTCTTCTCGGGGTCCGGTTCGAGCTACGTCATCGGCAAGGCTGTGGCCACCGAAGACGAGGACTGGGACTTCTAAGCCGCCAGCTTCTGCTTGACGTAGGCCACGATCGCGTTCGCGTGACCGTGGCCTACGCCGTTCTCGGTCTTCAAGACGTTCACGATCGCCATGTGCGTCTCGCCGGCGTCGAAGCGCTCGACGACCAGGTCGATCCACTCCTGCATGGGCTTTCCGTACGTCTTCTCGATGCTCGGGAAGTAGGAGGCGGGCCCCTGGAGCTTCTCTCCGGGGGCGATGACCGGGGCTGTCACGCGCGATGTCATGTGCAGACTCTATTCCTCGGCGCATGCCAGAGTGGAGCGGTGGTCCGTGCGGACCGGTGAGGGTGAGAGATGACTGTTGTCGACCGCTATCGGGCCAAGCTCGTCACCGCCGCGGATGCCGCTGCGCAGATCCCGTCGGGCGTGCAGGTGCTGGTCGCGATGGGCCTGGGCGCCCCGCCGGCGATCCTTGCCGCCATCGGAGACCGTGTTCGGGACGACCTGCTCGTGGACGCCGATCTGTACTACGGCATCGGCGGGGATGCGATCCGCGACAGTATCCTGCAGCCGGGCGTCATCGAGAAGATCCGTGCCCACACGTTCTTCGTCGCCGGCTACGACCACCACATCATCGCCGATCCGCTGCGCGCCGACCGCGAGAGTCTCGACTTCATTCCGGTCAATTTCTCGGACCTGCCGCGGGTGATCACCGAGCGCCTCGATATCGACACGTTCGTCGTGCAGGTGAGCCCGATGGACGCCAGCGGCCACTTCTCCTTCGGCGTTGTCAACGACTACGCCAATGCGGCCGCGCGCGCGTGCCGCCGCCTGATCGTCGAGGTGAACCCGCACATGCCGCGGGTGTTCGGGGACTCGCTGCTGCACATCGACGAGGTCGACCTCGTCGTCGAACACGCCTCGGCTCTCCCCGAGGCGGTCGAACCTGCGCCCACCGTGACCGACCGCGCCATCGCCGCGCACGTGGTGCCCCACATTCCCGACGGCGCGACGCTGCAGATCGGGGCGGGCCGCGTCCCCACCGCGATCGGTGAGGCGCTGGTCGATCACCGCGATCTCGGCATCCATTCGGCGCTGTTCTCGCCCGTGTTCATCCCTCTCATCGAGTCGGGCGTGATCACCGGGCGCAAGAAGACGCTGCATCCGCGCCGGCACGTGTGGACCTCGGCGGCCGGTGACGCGCACATGTACGAGTTCATGAACGACAATCCGTCCATGGCGAGCTTTCGCTCGAGCTACGTGAACGATCCGCACATCATCGCGATAAACGACGCGATGATCTCGGTCAACGCGGCCATTCAGGTCGATCTCTACGGGCAGGTCAACGCCGAGATGATCGGCGGGCTGCAGTACTCGGGCTCTGGTGGGCAGTTCGACTTCGTCACCGGCGCCGCGCGCTCGCGCGGGGGCAAGTCCTTCGTCGTGCTGCCGGCCACGGCCAAGGGCGGCGCGATCTCGACCATCGTCCCCAAAGTCGACATCGTCACCGACGAGCGCATGGATGTCGAGCACATCGTCACCGAGAACGGCGTCGTCAACATGCGGGGCCTGTCGACCCAGCAGCGCGCACTCGCGCTGATCTCGCTCGCCGACCCCGCTCATCGCGACGACCTCGTCGCCGCAGCCAAGGCCCAGCACCTCATCGCCTGACTCGCGGCGACACCGGAATGGCGAAGGACCTACGGGTGCGTGTGCTGCCGGCATCCAGCGCCTCGCGAGCGTAGGAGAAAACGCGGCCGCAGGACGCGAGCGCGGCGTGTCGTCCTGTTCTGGCGATATCTCCTACCTCGGCGATGTTTCACCCCGTGGCGGCGCACCTGCGGAGGTGGGGGCGGCGCCGTAGGATGAAGGACTGCACCAGAGGAGGCGACATGGCAGAGCGACCGCGGCGGTTCAGCCCCGTGCTGGCGTTGCTGACGATGTCGAGCGTGTGGGATGCGCAGCTGGGGGCCGCGCTCAAAGACCTCGGCCTGACGACCCGCAAGTACGCGCTCCTCGGCCACATCTACGGCGTGCCGGGAGTCTCCTTCAGTGAACTGGCGCGGATGTCGCAGATCACCGTGCAGACCGCCCACACCGCCGTGCGCACTCTGGTGTCCGAAGGGTTCGTGCACGACAGCATGGCGCACGCGGGCGCTGCCTCCGAGCTGCGGGTGACAGAGCGGGGGACGGCCGCGCTCATGGAGGCCGAAAAGCGGTTGCGATCGCTCGACCGTTCGCTCACGAAGGCCGCACCCGAGCTTTCGCAGGCGCTGAAGGGCCTGCACGAGCAGCCCGTCGAGGTGCCGCCCGTCGAATGAGCGTCGGCATTTGACAGTGCGCCCGCTGTCACGTTGGCTGTCACCATGACGATGATGACGGTGCCGCAGACGGGCGCGCGGTGGGTCCTGGCCGGCGCGATGATGTTCGCCGGCGTGACGCACCTGACGGTGGCGCGTAAGGAGTTCCAGGCGCAGGTGCCGTCCTGGGTCGTGGACAACACCCCGCTGGACGAGGATGCGGTGGTCGTGGCATCCGGCGTCGTCGAGGTGATGCTCGGAGCGGCGCTGGTGATCCTCCCGAAAGAGCGCCGCCGGATCGGTGCGATTCTCGCCGCCTTCTTCATCGCGATCTTCCCCGGCAACATCGCTCAGTACCTCGACAGACGCGACGGGTTCGGGCTCGACACCGACCGCAAGCGGCTCGTGCGCCTGTTCTTCCAGCCCGTGCTCGTCGCGTGGGCGCTGTGGTCGACGCGGCGCTGAGCAGCCGTCGCCGACGACAGAGCACCCGCTTCACTCGCCGGGGTAGCGCACCCCCACCTGCGCGCGGATCTCGTCGAGAAGGTGCATGATCGCCACCGACTGGTCGAGGGGGAGCAGTTCGCTGTCAGTCTTGCCCCGGGCGATGAGGTCGGCGGCCGCCATCGCCTGGTACTGCATGCCGCGCCCGGTGACCTCCGGCACGTACTCCTCGAGGATGCGACCGTCCGGGGTCGTGACGCGGAAGGACGCCGGGTTGTACCAGACGCGGTCGATGTCGATCCGGGCGTCGGTGCCGACGATGTGAGCCGTGTTGGGACCCGCCGACCGGGCCGCGGAGATCGACGTCGACAGGGCCCCGCCCTCGTGCGTGAAGATCGTTGCGACTTCGCTGTCCGCGCCGGTTTCGCTGAGCCGGGCACGCGCGGTGACGCCGGTGGGTGCACCGAGCATGTCCCAGATGAAGGAGAGGGGATAGATCCCGAGATCGAGCAGGGCACCGCCGCCGAGTTCGAGCGCATTGAGTCGGTGCGCGGGGTCTGTGGAGATCCGCTGGGTGTGGTCTGCGAAGACCGCACGGATCTCGCCGAGCGCTCGCGAACGCACGATCTCGCGGATCCGCGCCATATGCGGCAGGTAGCGCGTCCACATCGCCTCCATGGCCAGCAACCCGTGCGCGCGGGCGGCGTCACGCACACGCTCGGCCTCGGGCCCGGTGAGGGTGAACGGCTTCTCGATGAGGACGTGCTTGCCGGCCTCCAGCGCGAGGATGGCGTTGTCCGCGTGCATCGGATGCGGAGTCGCGACATAGACGATGTCGACGTCCGGATCGGCGACCAGCGCCTCGTAGGAGGAGTGCGCGTGCGGGATCTCGAACTCCCGGGCGAACTCTCGAGCTGCCGTCTCGCGCCGTGACCCCACGGCCGCGATCGGCAGACCGGCGGTCCTCAGATCGGCGGCGAACATGTGGGCGATGAGCCCGGTGGCGAGAATTCCCCAGCGTGCTGACGTCATGGTCTTGAGCGTAGCCATCAGCGCGTCGGCACGGCATCCGCCGCGCACAGTGAGCCGGAGTAGTCTCGCCGGGTGGCCACCCCGATCGAACGCTTCCAAGAACTGCTGCGCATCCCCACCGTCTCGCACGCCGACGAGTCCCTCATCGAATGGTCCGCGTTCGATGACTTCCACGCCGCGCTCGCGAGACTGTATCCGGCCGCGCACGAGACGCTCGAGCACGAGGTGATCGACGGCCACTCACTGCTGTTCCGGTGGCGCGGAGCGGCATCCGATCGCCCGACGATCGTGATGGGCCACATGGATGTCGTCCCCGTCGTCGAGAGCGAGTGGGAGCATCCTCCGTTCGCGGCCACGATCGTGGGCGAGGGAGCGGATGCGGAGATCCACGCGCGCGGCGCCATCGACGACAAGGGTGCGGTCGTCGCGATCATGGAGGCCGTCGAGGGCCTCGTGGCGGAGGGCTTCACGCCCGCCCAGGATGTCTACCTCGCCTTCGGGCACAACGAGGAAACCGCCGGCGGCGGCGCCCGCGCGATCGTTGCCACCCTCGTCGACCGCGGCGTGCGCGCCGGCCTCGTGATCGACGAGGGAGGGGCCGTGGTGGACGGCGTGATCCCTGGCATCACCGTTCCCACGGCCATGGTCGGCGTTGCCGAGCGCGGAGTGATGACGGTGCTGCTGACAGCCCGGGATGCCGGTGGTCATGCCTCCACACCCCCGGCGATGCCCGCCACGGCGCGGCTCGCGCGCGCGATCGATCGCTTACGCCGGCGCCCCTTCCCGCTGCGCCTGGCGGACCCGGTGCGCGCCATGCTCGCGACCCTCGCCCCGCACGCGCCCGAGCCACTGCGGACCCTCTTCGGCAAGGCCGGGCTCACGGCCCCCGTGCTGGTGCGCGCGCTCGCCGCCGGCGGACCGGAGATGAACGCGATCGTGCGCACCACGGCGGTGGCGACCGAGCTGTCGGGCGCGCCGGGAGAGAACGTCCTGGCGACCACGGCGCGCGCATCGATCAACATCCGCCTGCTCACGGGCGATTCCGTGGCGAGTGCGGTCGCGCATGTGCGCGGTGCCGTCGCGGACGGCGAGGTCGAGGTCGAGGTGCGGCACGCGTCCGAACCCTCCCCGGTCTCACCGTGGAAGGGCGAGGCCTGGCGGCGCATCGCAACGGCGGTGTCGGCCACCCTCGGCGAGGAGGTCGTGACGACCCCCTACCTGCAGCTGGGCGCCAGCGACAGCCGCTGGTACACGGTGCTCAGCGACAACGTGTACCGCTTCACACCATTCCACCTCACCCGGAGCGAGCGTGACACGCTGCATTCGCACAACGAGCGCATCCGTGCGGACGTGTGGGTGCGGGGAATCGGCTTCTACCGGGCGCTCATCGCGGCATCCTGACCGCCTCGAGCTGAGGGGGTCAGCCCTCGAGCGCTGCCAGGGCGTGGGCGAGGTCGGCGATGAGATCGGTCGGGTCCTCGAGACCGATCGAGAGACGGATCGTGCGCGGTGAGATCTGCGCCGCGCGCAGCTGATCCGCCGTCAGGTGGTAGTGGGTCATCGACGCCGGGTGGTTGACCATGCTGCGTGCATCGCCGATGTTCGCGACGAGGTGGATCAGACGCAGCCCATCGATCACCGCGGTCACCCTCTCGTCATCGCGCACGGGATCCCCGGTCGTGGCGAGGTCGAACGAGAAGACCGACGAGGCTCCTCGTGGCAGGTATCGCTGCGCCAGGCCGTGCCAGGGGCTGCTGGACAGACCCGGATGCCAGACCCGCTCGACCTCGGGGTGGGCGTTGAGGAAGCGTGCGACCGCGAGGGCGCTCTCGGAGTGACGCTGCATGCGCATGTCGAGGGTTTCGAGGCCCTGCAGGAACTGGAAGGACGACCATGCGGGCAGGGTCGTGCCGAAATCATGGATGAAGCGCGTCTTGATGTACACGATCAGAGCGAGGCCTTCGTCAGCGAACCGGTCCCACAACACGAGGTCGCCGAAGCGGTCGTAGGGGGTGGTGAACTGCGGCCACTTCTCGGGGTCGGCGCCGAAGTCGAACGAGCCGATGTCGACGACGATGCCGCCGAGGGCCACGCCGTGGCCGCCGATGTACTTGGTCGCCGAGTGGATGACGATGTCGGCGCCGTGCTCGCCCGGGCGGACGAGATACGGCGAGGCGACGGTGTTGTCGACCACGAGGGGCACGCCGGCCTCGTGGGCGAGGTCGGCGACGGCGCGGATGTCGAGCACGGTCGCCAGCGGATTGGTGATCGTCTCGGCGAAGAAGGCGCGGGTCTCGGGGCGGACGGCGCGGCGCCAGGCATCCGGGTCGTCCTGATCGACGTAGGTGACCTCGATGCCGAGCGTTCCGAGGGAGTCGGAGAGGAGGTCGACGGTGCCGCCGTAGAGCTGGCGTGCGGCCACGATGTGGTGCCCCGCCGAGGCGAGGGCGAGGATCGCGGCGGCCGCGGCAGCCTGTCCCGAGGAGACCGCGACCGCGGCGCGCCCGCCCTCGAGGGCGGCGACGCGCTTTTCGAACACGGCCTGGGTCGGGTTCGCGTTGCGGCTGTAGACGTTGCCCATCTGACGCAGCGCGAAGACGTCGCGGGCGTGGGCGAGCGAGGGGAACTCGTAGCCGTTGGACTGGTAGATCGGGGTGACGGCGGTGTTCTGCGGGACGCCCGGTGTGTAGCCGGCCTGCACCTGCGCGGTCGCGAAGCTCTCGTGCGGCTCGGTGTCGCGGCCGGCGGCGGGTGTCGTCATCCACCTATGGTCACACGCGCCCCGGCGCGATCGAAAAGTATGAGACGCCGCATGACGCGGGCGCGCGTCATGGTGCGGGCGCGTCAGGGGCGGATCGTCACCTTGCCGCGCGCGCCGGCCATGACGGCACGGTGGGCGTCGCCGGCGTCTGCCATCGAGAACGCAGGCCCCTCCTCGATCCGTGCGGCGCCGGCGGCCAGCAGATTGACCGTGACCGGCAGCGCCTCGACGCGCCACGCCTCCTGCTGTGCGGTGAGCGGCTCGGGGGAGCCGCCGCTGAACGCGCGGATGCCGAGCCCTGCCGCATCCGCGCCGCGCACGATCGTCGCGATGCGGGAGCGGTCGGGGACGAGCTCGAGCGATGCGGCCAGTGCCGCGTCCGCGCCGGCGGCATCCAGGACCACGGTCGGGACGAGCCCGGTCGCCCGGACGGCGGCGACGACATCGTCCGCGTAGGAGACCGGCGTCGCGCCGAGCTCTGCCACGGTCTCCGCGCGCGCCGGGCTGGCGGTGGCGATCACCTCGGCGCCCCAGAGCGTCGCGAACTGGATCGCGGCCTGCCCCACCGCGCCCGAGCCGCCGTGGATCAGCAGGACGTCATCGCTTCGCACATCGAGTGAGCGCAACGACTGGTAGGCGGTGGCGAACGGGATGCCGATGCCGGCGGCCGCGGCGGCGCTGACGTTCGCGGGACGCAAGGTGGCGGCATCCGCCTTCACCGCCACGAACTCGGCGTACGCGCCGAACGTGCGGGCGAAGACGACGGGATCGCCGACGCGGAAACCGTCGACGTCGGGGCCGACGTCGACGACGATGCCGGCCCCGTCCATGCCGATACGCCGCGGCTTGTCGATCGTCTGAGACGCGCGCATACCGCTGCGCAGCTTCGCATCGATCGGGTTCACGCCCGCAGCCTCGACCCGCACCACGATCCGCCCGGGTCCGGCTTCGGGGGTCGGGATCTCGATCGTGTGGAGGACGTCCGGTCCTCCGAACGCGGTGTAGACGACGGCGCGCATGCGGGTTCCTTTCGGTGGATCTCCACCGCCACGCTACGCCGTGTCGGACCGGATGGGTCAGCCGCGTGCGGCCGAGAGCGCCTTCGTGATGCGCTGGAGCGAGACCGGCTCTGCCGTGCCGAGGGACTGGGCGAACAGGCTCACCCGGTATTCCTCCAACAGCCAGCGCGCGTGTACCAGCGCTGCCGGGGCGTCGGCGAGCGGCGGGATCGTCCCCCCGGCGTCGGCGTACAGCACGGCGGCACGCTCGAACTCCGTCAGGCGTTGCCGATCCCGGCCGGGATTGTCCGAGAGTGAGCGGATGCGCTCGGCTGCTCCCGCGAGATAGCGCGGATAGTGCGCTAGGCGTGCCCGCCCGACCGCTGACACGAAGCCCGGGAAGACCAGGCCCGAGAGCTGCTGCTTGAGGTCACCGAGCGCTGCCAGAAGCGTCAGTGCGTTCAGGCTCCGGATGCCGCGATCCACGTCGCGGTGCGCCTGCAGGATGCGCGCGCACAGCGACACCGTCTCGAACAGGGCATCGGTGACCTCTGCGGACAGCGCATCGCGGGCTGCCTCGAACGCCCCTCGTGAGCGAATGTCGGGGTGCCTGTCGAGCACGGCGTCGGCGATCGCGACCCGACAGTCCTCGACGAGCGCCTTGGCCGAGGCATAGGGGGAGGCGCTGAGGGAGAGCTTCTCGTTCGCGGTCAGGTGATCCAGCACGTACGGGGCGGGGGACGCGGTCGTCAGCAGCAGGAGTCGACGCAGACCCGCATGCGTCGCCTCCCGCGCCCGCTCGGGCGTCGACTCGATGCGCACCCCGACGCTGTCCTTCTCGTCGACGAGTGCCGGATAGCCGCGGACGATGCCTCCGGCCACACGCGTATCGACGACCGCGGGGAGCTCACCGAAGCTCCAGTCGCGCAGGCCGCTGGATTCCCGGAACGCGGGTCCTTCGGCATCCGCTCGAGCTCCTGCGGCTCCCGCAACGCGTGCGGCACCGCCGGGGGCTGCGCGGGTGACCGAGCGTGCGACTGCGCCACGAGCGGCAGCGGCGAGGTCGCGCTGCAGGACGGCGAGGTCTCGACCCGAGCCCAAGGTGCGGCCCCGAGGATCGACGACCCGGAAGGAGACACCGAGATGCGCGGGCACGCGGTCATCGTCGAAATCATCCGCGGAGACCGGCTGGTGCGCGGCGCGCTGGATGCGCGAGGCGAGCGCCTGGCGGAGCGATGTCGGAGGAAGCCCCGCGTGGTGCTCGGGGCCATCAGCGCGAAGGTCTGCGGCGAAGGTCGCGGCCCAGTCTGCGGCCGGCACCACGTGGCGGCGGATGTGCTTCGGGAGTGCGCGGATGAGTCCGGCGATCAACTCATCGCGCATCCCCGGAACCTGCCAGTCGAAGCCGTCGGCGCGCAGACTCGACAGCAGCGCGACCGGCACGACGATGTTGACGCCGTCATCGGCCGCGCCCGGCTCGAAGCGGTACGCCACCGTCAGCACCTGGTCGCCCTGGGTCCACCTGCTCGGGTAGTCCGCGTCGTCCGAGGTGCGGGCCCCGTCGACCAGGTCGCTCTCCGCCATGTCGAGTAGCCGCGGGGAGCGGGCGGAGGCGTCCTTCCACCACGCCTCGAACGAACGCACGTCGAACACGTGCCGGGGCACGCGCGCGTCGTAGAAGGCGTAGACGGCTTCGTCACCGACAAGGATGTCGCGCCGACGCTCGCGCTCTTCGAGCTTCTCGAGGCGCCGACGCTGCTCGGTGTTGCGTCTGGCGAACGCCGTCAACCTCTTCTCGAGCGCCGCCGCATCCCACTCGCCCTCGACGAGGGCATGCCGCAGGAACAACTCACGGGCCAGTGCGCGATCGAAGCGGGCGAGCTGGACCCGTCGCTTGCTGACGATCTCCACCCCGAACAGAGTGACGCTCTCGTATGCCGATGCCGCGCCGGCCGAGCGCGACCAGTGCGGCTCCGACAGTCGCCGGTGCGCGAGGTCGCCGGCGAGTTCCTCGGCCCAGGCCGGATCGATCACACCGGCGGTGCGGGCGAACAGACGCGAGGTCTCCACGAGCTCTCCGGCCATCACGGCGACAGGCCGGGCCTTGCGCAGGGTCGAGCCGGGGAAGATCGTGAAGCGCGCGCCCCGCGCGCCCCGGTACTCGGCGGCGGGCTTTCCGCGGCCGCCGGGTGTGGATCTCGCCGCTGACGAGCCCTGACGCTCATCCAGGATGCCGATCTGCGAGAGCAGACCCGAGAGGATGGCCCGGTGTACGAGATCCGGGTCGACGTCCCGGTGCGCGCGTGAGCGCTTGAGGCCGAGCAGGTCCGAGAGCTGGCGGTGCACGTCGGCCCACTCGCGTACGCGGACGTAGTTGAGGTGCTCCGCGCGGCACAAGCGTCGGAACGCGCTGGACCCGAGCTCGGACTGCTGCTCCTGCAGGTAGGTCCAGAGGTTGCGGAGGGTGAGGAAGTCACCGGTCGGGTCGGCGAAGCGCGCGTGCAGCCGATCCGCTTCGTCGCGCCGTTCCTCGGGGCGTTCGCGCACATCCTGGATCGACATGCCCGCGACGATCGGCAGCACGGCGGGAAGGACGTCGCGATCACGGGCCTCGACGAGCATGCGGGCAAGTCGCGGGTCGATCGGAAGGCGCGCGAGGTCGCGACCGACGCGCGTCAGTCGGTGACCGCGGGTGCGATCCGAGCCCACCGCGCCGAGCTCGACGAGCAGATCGAACGCCGCCTTCACCCCGCGCGAGTCGGGGGGAGTGAGGAAGGGAAAGGCCGTGACATCCCCCATCCCGAGTGCGAGCATTTGCAGCACCACGGCGGCCAGGCTGGTGCGCAGGATCTCGGGCTCGGTGAATTCGGGGCGTTTCGCGAAGTCATCCTCGGCGTACAGACGGATCGCGATGCCCGCCGAGGTGCGGCCGGCGCGCCCCGAGCGCTGTTGGGCGGATGCCTGGGAGACCGCCTCGATCGGCAGCCGCTGGATCTTCGAGCGGGCGGAATACCGCGAGATGCGCGCCGTCCCGGTATCGATGACGTAGCGGATGCCGGGGACGGTGAGGCTCGTCTCGGCGACGTTGGTCGACAGGATCACCCGGCGCCGCACGCCCGCGACGCCGGATCGCTCGAACACGCGGTGTTGCTCGGCGGCGCTGAGACGTCCGTACAGGGGGAGGACCTCCGTGGGTGCGGCGTCTTTCGCATACATGCCGCGGACGGCATCCATCGCGTCGCGGATCTCCGCCTCGCCCGGCAGGAAGACCAGGACGTCCCCCGCGGGCTCGCGATCCAGCTCGCGCAGGGCGGCGAGGAGTCCGTCGACGTCGTCCTGCGCGGCCTCATCGTGCGGCCGGTAGCGCACCTCGACCGGGTAGGTGCGACCGGAGACTTCGACCACCGGGGCCGTCGATTCCTCGTCCGTGGGGTCGGGGGCGAAATGCCGTGCGAAGCTCTCGGGATCGATCGTTGCGCTGGTGACGATGACCTTGAGATCCGGGCGCTTCGGCAGAATGCGACGCAGGTAGCCGAGCAGGAAGTCGATGTTCAGCGACCGCTCGTGCGCCTCGTCGATGATGATCGTGTCGTATCGGCGCAGCAGCTTGTCGCGATGGATGTCATTGAGCAGGATGCCGTCGGTCATCAGCGCGATGCGGGTGTCGTCCGAGACGGCGTCGGTGAAGCGGACCCGGTACCCCACGGCGGAGCCGAGCGGTACCTGCAGCTCCTCGGCGATCCGCTCGGCGATCGAGCGGGCGGCGATCCGGCGCGGCTGCGTGTGCGCGATCCGGGTGCGGCCGAGCTCGAGGCAGATCTTCGGGAGCTGGGTGGTCTTGCCCGACCCCGTGGCTCCGGCGACGATCACGACCTGGTGATCGCGGATCGCAGCGGCGATCTCATCGCGCGCCGCGCTGACAGGCAGCTCCGGCGGGTAGACGATGACGGGCTCGGGCGAAGACATAGCCTTCGATCGTATCCCGCTATCGGCGTCTGAGGGAGCGCAGCGAGAGCGCCGCGGCCAGCCGCTGCCGCCGGGTCAGCCCCGCGCGCCACTGCCCGCGTTCCTCGTCGACGAGGTCCCAGAAACGTGCGGCCTCGCCGTCCGTGGGCGGCGAGGGGGCGAAGCTCGCTCGGTCGGCTGCCGCCGCCAGGGTTGCACCGGCCGGGTGCCCGATCGCGGCGGCGAACGAACTGCGGGTGAGGTTCGACGGCACTTCGGCGCCATGGTCGGCGGCGGCATCCACCCACTCGTCCCACCCGCCTGCCACGCGGGCCGCCGGCTGTGGGCGCGTCCTGCGACGACGACGGCGGTGCGCCTTGAGTGCGAGGATCGCCAGCAGCGGAGAGATCACGACGAGAAGGACCAGGGCGCTGGCGGCGCCGATCTGCACGATCAGCCACAGGCCGGCGGCATCGAACTCGTCCGGCGGAGAGGTCTGGTCGCGGGTGTCGGTGTCGGCGGGGTCTGCCTCGGGTGGTAGGACGGTGTCGGCCGTCTCGCCGTCGACGTCCGTGGCATTCTGCGGATCACTGAGCGCTTCGGTCGAGGAATCGGGCGCGATCGTGTGCTGCGGGGTCGTATCGATCGGGATCCAGATACCGGTGACATCCTGCACCTCGATCCAGGCGCCGACATCGCCGCCCCGGCAGGCGCCGTCTTCGCAGACCGGCAACGTGGGATCCGGGGAACTCAGTCGTGCCCCCACCACGATCCGTGCCGGGAATCCGAGCTGATCGGCGATGAGGGCGGCGGCCACGGCGAACTGCTCGTCGTCGCCGACCCCCGCCACGAGGTTCGCCTCGGGTTTCCCGCCCTCCTCAAGCTGCCGATCGACGAGCGCGGCGAACAGGTCATCGATGCGGTCGGTGGAATGACCGGCCCGGCTGGGCGAGAACGCCCCGCCGTCGAGGCTGTCGAGCCAGGCCTCGGCGTCGGCTTCTGTCAGGGCGTGGCTGAGGTAGCCGCGCTCGCGCAGACGGTCGATCAGTTCGATGAGCCCCGCGCCGGTGGCGGGAACGTCCTGCAGGCCGATCCAGGTCAGCAGACTCTCGGGGATCACGGCCTCCGGGAGGGAGGGACCGGCATTCGGCGCCGTCGCGGTCGCCGGGTCCGCCTCGGCCACCGCTGACCCGCGAAGACTGTAGACGGTCCCGGGCCCGAACGTGTCGCTCAGTTCGACGCCGGTGGCCAGGGCTGCGCTGTAGAAGAAGCCGTCGGTGAGTGCGCCGCGCGACGGACCTGTGAACGAGATCGCCTCGAGATCGCCGACCAGGGGGACCCACAGCTGATCCCAGTCCTCGAGCGAGATCTCCGCCTGCAGCTGGGTGCCGCCGACCGCGGGCAGTGCCGAGGGCACGCGGGCGAAAGAGGCCGGTGCCGTCGAATCGACGGCGGCGATGCGCGCGCTGACGCCGTCGCTGAACGAGAGGGTCGCCATGCGTACGCGGTCGCCTCCCGTCGTGGAGACGCGGAACAACACCCGGTCGTAGGTGTCGGCCCGGTAGTTCTCTCGCAGGGTCGAGAGCGGGCTCAGTTCCTGCTCGATCCGCAGAACGGGGTCGATTCCGGTTCTTGGGACGGTGCGGGCATGCGCGACGACGAGCACGGGGGTGAGGATGCCTGCCGTGATCACGGCGACCAGGAGTATCGCCGTGCCGATCGCCAGGCGCGCCGCTCGGGCGCGTGCGGCACGTGCCGAAGCGGCGCCGGCGCCGCGTCGCAGGGCGAGGCGGCGCACCGCCGCTGCCCGCCAGAGATACCAAAGCACGATGATCGCGATGGCGGACAGACCCAGAAGTGCGGCGGGGGTGACCTCGATCGGGCCGATCCTCCAGCCCGGGGAGGTGGTCGCGGGGCCGAGCAGGATTCCGCCTGCGGCGGGAACGAGGGCGATGGGACCTGCCACAACCCACCGACGGCCCGCGGACGCAGCGAGCGTTGCCGAGGGACCCGGGACGAGGAGGAACAGGAGCAGGGCCGGGCCGAGGGTCTGCTGGTAGGTGCCGACGGGAAGATCGAGGGTCAGCAGGTTCTTGACACCGGTGACCGGAGCCGTGAGGACACCGAGCGCCGCGTCCGGGAGCTGCGCGAGATCGGTGAGCGCGTCGGGGGCCGCCAGGGGGAGGGCCAGGAGAAAATACGCGACCAGATACGCCAGGGATGTCGCGCCCAGACGCCACCTGCGGGCGCGGGAGAGTGCCGCCACGATCAGCGATGCGGCGCTCGCGCTCGCCGCGGTCAGCCAGAACCAGTCGTCGCGGTAGATCGGCCAGAGGGCGCCTGCGCCGACCGCCGCGACGAGAAGGGCGAAGCCGGCATTTCCCCACCAGTACCCCCAGGGGGGAGGCACTGTCGCGGCGGCGTCGCCGCTCATGACTGTGCTCCCCGGCCGAGCAGTTGTCGGAGGTCATCGAGCAGCCCGATCGTGACCACCTGGGCGTCGCCGAGACGGCGCAACCGCGGCTCGCCTTCGAGGTCGCACACGATCGCGGCGACGCCGAGATGCGAGGGGAAGGCGAGCGCGGCACGCTGGAGCGCCGTGGCTGTCGTCGTGGATCCGCACACGAGGAACGCGAGTGAGGCATCCGGATGCGCCTCCACGGCGAGCCCCGCGACATCCGCGAGGGGGTTCACGCTCTCACGCAGCGACACCCCTGACAGGCCGTCGAGCAGGATGCGGGGGGTCACTGTCGAAAGCTCCCGGATCGCGCGCATCCGCGAGCGGGCGAACTCCGGCACCTCGTCGCCGACGGTCACGTCGACGTCCCGGCCGTCGCGCAGCCCCCGGACACCGAGGGAGGCCGCCGCGCTGACCGCGAGCTCGAACTCCTCGTCATCGCGGTAGGCGGCGCGGTCGGTGTCGAGGGCGATCACCATGCGGGAGCGCCGGGTTTGCTCGTACTGACGCACCATGAGCGTCCCGGTCTTGGCGGTCGACTTCCAATGCACGTGGTGTTGCGCATCGCCCGGCGCGTACTCGCGGATCGCGTGGAACGAGATGTCGGCGTCGCTCAGGGCGGCCGACGGACTGCCTTCGAGGTCGCGGATGAAGCCGGCGCTGGTCGGGGGGAGCGCAACCGTGCGCGGGTGCACGTAGAGCGTGCGCACCTGGGTCCAGGTCGCTTCATGGCGGAGTAGTCCGAGGGGATCACCGCGCACCGCGCTCAGCGGACCGATCGGCACGATACCGCGGCGTGGGGTGGGGATCTCGATGTGGGCGACGTGCTGCGCCCCTCGTCGGAGCAGCGGGATGTCGAGTTCCACGATGCCCTGGGCGGCATCGTGACCGATGGGCAGGTCGATGATGCCGGGGAGGGTGAGGGTTGCCGCGGTGCTTGTGACCGTCACGCTCACGCGTGCGCCGGCTCCGGCGACCACCCGGTCGTGGGTCAGTGCGAAGCCGACCGTGTACGGCCGCGCCCTCGCGAGAAAGGGGAGGGCGAGAATGATGAGCGCGAGCCCCAGGAGTCCGGCGGCGACGAGCTCGCCGATTCCGAAGACGATGCCCAGGGGCAACGCCACGGCCGCGGCGACGAGCGCGATCCACCCCCCGGCGCGCACCGTGGCAGCGACCCACCGTGCCGCGATCGTGACGGCGGCGCGAAACCGGTGCCAGGCCGAGGCGCTGCGCAGCGCGAGGGTTGTCCCGCCGCGCGCGGTGTCTAAGCGCGTGCGGGTGTGGGCATCAAGCGCGTTCCCGTGCCGCGGAGTGTGCTCGGTCGGGTCGCTCACCCCTGCTCCCGTTGCGTGGGCGGGGTGACATCCAGCAGCACCTGGCCGATGACGGCGCGCGCGCTCACCCCGTCGAATTCCGCCTCGGGATCCAAGACCAGGCGGTGGGCGAGCACGGGCTCGGCCAGGGCGGTGATGTCGTCCGGAGTCACGAACTCGCGGCCATGGGCGATCGCCCACGCCTTGGCGGCGCGGGTGAGACCCAGAGCGCCGCGCACACTCACCCCCAATCGCACTTCGGCCGCCGCGCGGGTGGCATCGACGATGCGCGCCAGATAGTCCAGGATGACGGGGCTGACATATACGTCGCGGGCCAGGCTCGACATGCCCGCCACTCCGTCGAGGGAGACCACGGGTTCGACATCCGTGCGCACCTGGGCGGTGCCGGCGAGGATGCGCACCGTCGCTGCGTGATCGGGGTAACCGAGCGAGGTCTTCATGAGGAAGCGGTCCAGCTGCGCCTCGGGCAGACGGTACGTTCCCGCTTGCTCGATCGGGTTCTGGGTAGCCACGACCAGGAACGGCGAACCGACCGGGCGGGAGACGCCGTCGATCGTGACATGACCCTCCTCCATGACCTCGAGGAGTGCCGATTGGGTCTTGGGGCTGGCCCGGTTGATCTCATCGGCCAGCACGATGTTGGCGAACACGGGGCCCTGGTGGAAGTCGAACTCTCCCCGCCGTTGGTCGTAGACCGTGATGCCGGTCACATCGCCGGGCAGCAGGTCGGGGGTGAACTGGATGCGTGAGAGAGTGCCGTCCACGCTCTGCCCCATCGCCCGTGCGAGCGAGGTCTTTCCGGTGCCCGGGACGTCCTCCAGCAGCAGGTGGCCCTCGGCGATCATGGCGGTGAAGGCGAGCTCGATGACGTGGCGTTTGCCGAGCACCACCTGTGCGACATTGTCGGTCAGCGCACGGAAGGCCTCCTGGAATCGACCCACCTGGTCGGCTGTCACGGTCATCTGTTCGGTGCGCCTCTCTCGCTCACGGCTCTCACTCACGGCGTCGCGCAGCTGAGCGCGGTGTACGTGTAGGGGTCCAAGCCTGTCAGGTTGCCCGTCCAGGTGACGGTGATCTCCCAGTCAGTGCTCGTCGTGTCGGCCGACGGGGTCCCGGTCTGCGCAAGGCTGTAGTCCCCGCTCGCGGCGGTCACGGTGGTCGCCGCCGGGTTTCCGTCGGCGTCGCAGGTGGTGGGGAACACCACCTGGGCCGTGTAGGCGGCGCCGCTCGGGGTGACGGTGGTCCCGGATCCCGAGCACGCCGAACCGACGCACCAGTAGGCCTGGATGGCGCCGGGGGCCTCACCGGTGCGGAACAGGCTCGCGAAGTCGGTCGTCCGCGTCGCCCCGTAACGGGTCTCGTAGCGATCATGCGGGAAGCTCGGCGGGGTGATCCCGGTCCAGCTCACGGTGGCGCCGGCGACCGTCGGGGTCGGCGCGATCGTGTAGGTCGCGGTGCCGCTGGGTGCGGGGAGCGGCTCGGTGGGTTGCGCTGTCACCGGGCCGACGGTGCTTCGCCCGAACGAGGTTCCGCCGATCCGGTACTCCGCGCACGCGAAGACCGCGGTGTCCTCCCACGGCGTTCCCGGCAGATCTTCCGACAGCACGGTCGAGGTGGTCTCGCCGACCCGATGCAGCGTGCAGGTGGCGGACGTGGAGATTCCGACCCACAGCGTCGCATCGACCGCGTTGGCAGCAACCGTCGCGACCGCCTCGACCACCCCGGACCCGTCGTCGGTGGGCGTGACCGACAGACTCAGGCGCGGGGCGCCGACGCCCGAGGCGACGACCGTTCGTGAGGAGCCCTCGGCGCTGCCTGTCGCGATCGTCGGGTAGTCGAAGCGGGAGAGCGGTGTGATGGTGAGGGTCGTTGCGACGTTGGCGCCCACATCGAACTCGGGGAAGGTGACGCTCGCTGATCCGGAGGGGACCGGGAGGGTCTGGGTGGCGCCCGAGACGGGACTGGTCACCCGCACCGACCCGGTCGTCGCGTCGAATCCGCCGACGGTCACCGCCGCGACGCCGCCGGAGCCATCGGAGGTGGCGACGGGAACGGCCGAGGCCGACGTCGGGGCCGCGGGGGAGGCATACGCCCAGGCGGTGACCGGGGTGGTCGCAGCCCGGGCGGAGCCGACCGAGTTGACGGCGCGCGCCTGGTAGGCCGTTTTCACCCCCGCATCCGCAGGGATCGCGGGGCAGGTCCCATCCGCGTCGCACCGGTATTCCTGACCGCCCCCGGTGACGATGTACCCCTCGACGGCGGGGTAGGAGGAACGGGCGGATGTCACCCGCAGCGTCACGCTGTCCGCGGTGAACGCGGTCCACTCGATCGACGTGGCATCCGCGGGCAGCCCCCGAAGATCCAGGATCGCGGTTCCTGCGCGCTCGCCTGCCGTGAGCCGGCCCTGCGCGTCGGCCAGGACGTAGCTTCCCGCGCAGTCGGCGGCACCGGGGGCGTCCGCGCTCCAGGTCGCACGGATGGCGGTCGCCGAAGCGACCTCATAGGTGACCTCGGGGCAGTTGGCCGGGCTGCTGGTCGACACGAGTGTCAGCGGTGTGCCCGGCAGCGGGTTGACCTCGCCGGCAGCCCCCACGACCTGGATCGTGCACGAGGTCGTGCCGCCGGCCTGGGAGCACTGCTGGGAGACCGTCGCGGCCTTGGGCAGAGTGGAAGGTGCGGGACCCACAGCCAGGGTGAGGGTTGCCGCGGTGGCATCCCGGTGGCTGGCGAGGCGGACGATGACCGACTCGGTACGACCGGGGCGGGCGGCGTCCTCGGCCGTGATCTGGAGCGTGCTCCCCTCGAGGACCACCTCGAACTGGTCGCCGTCGTAGGCGACCTCGTAGGTCAGCGAACTCCAGTCGGGCGTCCCGGTCCAGGTCGTCAGCTGGCGCAGATCGTATGTCTCACTCTGCCCGGGCCCGATCGTGCGGGCGGCGGCGTTCAGCACGGGCTGCGGCGCCTCGGCGATGACGGCGATCGGAACCGAGAGGTAGGTCCAGGCATCCTCACCCGCCAGACGGGTCGGGACGATGCAGCTGTCGGTCCACGGAGCGCCGCGACCGGCTGCGTAGCGGACGGTGTCCGCTGAGATCAGGGTGCACGTCGCCTGCGCCCGGGCGCCGCCGGTCGTGACATCCGTGCCGATCTCGAGCGTGCTGCCGCGCGGGACGGCGATGAGCGCCGCCAGATCGACGTCCACGCTCGCGTCCTCGTCGACCGTGATCGCGCTCGTTCCCTCCCGCAGCGTCGGGCGCAGGTCGTTGAGGCCGGGAACTCGGAGGAATCCGTAGGACGTGACTTCCCGACCGGTGTAGTCGACGCCGGTGACGGTGAAGGGGATGAGTGCCGCCTGCTCGGACACCGTTCCCGAAATCGACGAGCCCGAGACCCGTACCCCGGGGTTCTCGCCCCAGAGCGAGAGCGAGAGGATCGCGGGATCGCCGCCGCTCCAGCTGATCTTGTCGGTGAGCACATCGACGCCCGTCGCATAGGCGTCGATCGTCTCGGCGGTGAGTACCGTGTCGCGCACCTCGGGGTAGTTGGGAACGGGGTCGCGGACGACCTTCACCACGATAAGGCCCATTGCGGTATCGCCGGATGCGGTGGCGGCGGTGTAGACGAACGACGAGGTTCCCAGCGTCGGACCCGCGCGCAGCGTCACCGTACCGCTGTCGGTGTCGACCTCCAGCAGCTGGGCTGCGAGCGCCTCGTACTCCGCCGTGCCGAGTTCGGCGTTGGGTCGCACCTCGACGAGGCTCAGCTCGCCGCCGGCCGGATCGATGTCGCCGTCCAGCGGAGAGACCGTCACCTGGTTGTCGGCGTGATCCTCGCCGCCCTCGATCTGGACGTAGTCCGAGAAGGTCACCGGCCGCGGGTCGGACTGCGCATCCCGCACGCCGATCAGCGCGAGGGCCGTCGCCGTCGCGCCGCGTGCATCGCGCACCTGGTAGCTGAACGAGGCCTGTCCGCTCCACCCGGTCGGCGCGGTGTAGACCAGGCTCGATCCGTCGGCCGAGATCGCGGCGGTGCCGGCGGGTTCGCCGTCGGCGGTCGTCGGCTGGTCGATGACGGCCGAGAGCACAACGGTGTCGCCGTCGGCATCCAGCCCGAACGGGTCGAAGGCGATGAGGGTCGAGCGGCCGCTGAGGGCGCGGCCTTCGAGGGTCACCGGAGTGGGTGCGGTGTTCGTGTCGCCGTCCTGCACGGTCACGGTGATCCGCGCGGTGTCGGTCAGCTCGGGGAATCCGAGGCGGGACACGGTGTACGACACGCTGTACACGCCCGGCTCGTCCGGGGCCAGGTAGCGCACCGTGCGGCTGGTGGCGAACGCGAGTCCGGCATCCGATTCGTTGACCACCCGCGAGGGATCGATCGCCAGGAGGCCTCCGGCCGGGGCCGAGTCGTTTTCGAGTACGGGGATGTCGACGAGGGCGCCGGCGCGCACGACAGCGGTGTCATCGACCGCGATCGGCGGGTCGGCGCTCGCGGCCGGGAGCAGGACCAGGGTCAGCTGGCCCTCGATCGCCGCGGTGCCGTCATCGGTGCCGTCCGAGATCGAGTAGCGCACCACCCCCAGTTCACCCGCGGCACCGTCCGCCGTCGTGCCGCTGGCGCGGATCGTGCTCTGTCCGACCGGGTCCACGCTCAGTGTCGCTCCCTCCGCGGGCTCGGGCCGCAGATCGCTCAGCAGGAGCACGAGCTGCGCGGGGTTGGAGACGGCATCCAGCACATTCACCGTGGTGTCTTCACTCGGACGCACGAACGCGACCAGTGGCGGCGTCGAGAGCGGGGTGGCACCGGCGGCGAGTGTGGTGATCCGCACCGTCCCGGATGCTTCGACCGTGCCGGCGCCGCCGCGCTCGTCCCGCACCGTGTAGGTGATCGTCGTGGAACCGGGTGACGGAGCAGTGAAGGAGAAGGACAGGCCGGCGGGATTGACGGTGATGTCGGCGCTGTCCGGTGTCGCCGAGACGGCTGCCAGGGTGGCGGTGCCGGAGGCGCCGGTGATGCGACCGCTGAGGTCGATCGTGAGGGTGCGCCCCGCGACGGTGGTCGTCGAGAACGACGAGAGCTGGAGCGACGCGGTCGGGGTGACCTCGACCGTCAGTGCACGCTCGGTCGTGGCTCCGCGGGTATCGGAGACGATCACCATGATCGTCACCGTCTCGACGGCCGTGGCGTTCGGGTCGGGGTGCTGGTAGGTGATGCTGCCGGTCGGATCGACCGTGACGGTGCCGGTCCCCGACGTCACGGCGGCCGAGAGCACGTACATGCCGTCCGATTCCGGATCCACGAAGCCGTCCAGCACGGGCACGGTGACCGTGCCACCCGGCACCGTCTCGGGCTCGGGCCAGGTCGCCAGACACGCGTCGACGCCGCACCACACGGGTGCCGTGTTGACCTCGTCGTCGATGACGGTCAGCGTGACCGTCGCGCTCCCCGAGAGCAGCCCATCGCCGGTCGTCCCGTCCGAGACCCGATAGGAGAAGGATCTGGTTCCCTCGGCATCCTCGGGGATGTCGAGCACGATCATCCCATCACCGTTGGTCGCGGCGGGCATCCCGAACCCCGATGCGGTGATCGAATCCGACTGCACGGTGAGCACGTCCTCGTTCGGGTCGTGGTCGTTGAGCAGGACGGGCAGGAGCACGCTGCGTCCCGCACGCACGCCGAACGTATCGTCGACGGCGACCGGGGGGCGCGGGTCGATGACCTCGGCGGCGGGGGCGGCCTCGGTTTGCTGCGCCGCCGAGTCCGCTTCGATCTGCCAGGCCTGCGAGGACGGCACGAGCGTGCCGTCCGGAGCCGTCCACACCCACCCGGACTGGGTCTCGTTCAGGATGGTCCGCGAGCCGTTCGTGGCGAAGACGGGGAGGATCTCGGTATCCAGATCCTGACCGGCGTACGCGAGCGCCGTCGACGTCCCGGTCAGTTGTGACCACATCACCCCGTCGCCGGTCGGCGGCAGCCAGGCGGCCAGCACATCGGTCTCGGTGGTCACAGGTGCGGCAGGCGTGCCGAGTGTCTGCGCTCCGCCGAAGACCTGGCGCACCTCGCCGTCGTCGAGGCCGACGCCGACCAGACCGCTCGTGTCCGCCACGAACACTTCCGTGCCCGTGTCCGCGGCGACCTGCAGAAGGGCGCCGTCGGCGAGGCTCGACGAGATCGGCTGCCCTTGTCCCTGGATCCACAGGGTGCCGGTGTCGGGATCGAAGAGGACCCATCGGTCGCCGACGAGTGTCAGCGCAGCCTGGTCGCCCGGAGCATCGACAACGGCATCGGTGCCGATCACGTGCCCGTCGGCGTCGGCGCGGATGACCAGGCCCTGCGACGGCGAGTATGCCGCGATCTCACCGCTGTCGGTGAGTGCGACCGCGGTGACGGCGATCGGATCGCCCGCGGCATCCAGGATGTCCACCGGAGTGAGCGCACCGGTGGACAGATCGCCGAGCGTGACGTCGCCGGCATCGGTCAGATAGAGCACCCGACTGCCCGCCGTCACGACCTCGCGGGTGCCGGCGGGCGTCGAGGCGTACGCGTCTTCGAGGTCGGTCGTGAGATCGGCGGGCGTGGCGGCATCCACTCGCGAGACCTTGGTGGCCGCAGCGGTGAACAGCCACAGGCCGGCCGCCGACTGTGTGAGGGCGGTGGGCTGTTCGACGGTCTTGACCGTGTCGATCTCGCCCAGCTCGGTGTTGACCCGCGCGTAGTTGCCGCCCGCCGAGCGCTGCAGCGCCCAGACGGTGCCGTCGTCGAGGGGAGTCTGCTGCGCGTCGTATCCCGGCCAGACGATCGCGGCCACCGCGACCGTCGTCGCGATCGCCGTGATCGCGACGGCCAGTACGCCCTGTCTGCTCAGTCGAAAGATACGGGGCTCGCGCATCGCGTCAGTTCCCGACCGCGACGAGGACGGCGGCCACGACTCCGACGGCGGCCACAGCGAGCCCGCCCACGGGCCAGGCCCACAGCGGAATCCGGCCCGCGCGCTGCGGCGCGTCGAGGTCGTCGCTCGGCATCCGTCGCACGGGTGCGGTGCGCGCACGCCGCGACGAGCTGTGCGGCACGTGGGTTCGGCGTAGCGCGGCTGCGTTCGGCGCGGACCTCGGGGTGGAGGGCGCCGGTGACGCATCCACCAGTTCCAGCGGCGTGACGGGCATCCCTGCCTCGTATTGCACGAGTTGCAGCGCATGGGCGAAATCCGCCGCCGAGGTCTGGCGGTCGCCCGGCTCCCGTGACAGGGCGCGGCGCAGCACATCCTCCACACCGGGGGGCAGATCGTCTCGGCCGATCGGAGCGTAGGCGGCGCGACGGATGCGGACCTTGAGCTGCTCGCGGGAGTTCGCGCTCCCGCCGGGATTCTCGAAGGGGCTGCGCCCGGCCAGCAGCGAATAGATCGTCGCCCCCAGTCCCCAGACCTCGGTGGCGATCGTCCCCGGCGTGCGGCCGTCGATCATCTCGGGCGGACTCCACGGCACCGACATCGCGATCACCTCGTACTCGTCATGGTGCGCGCGCGAGGCGGCGATCCCGAAGTCCGAGAGGACCGGGGAGTCGTACGCGGTGATGAGCAGATTCGAGGGCTTGATGTCGCGATGCAGCAGTCCCTCACGGTGCGCGGATTCCAGCGCGCACGCGATCTTGACGCCCGTGTGCAGCGCCTCCGCGACCGGGATCGCCTCGCGCCGGTAGCGCGACGCGTACGAGGACGGGCAGTACTCCATGACGATGTACGGCCTGCCGTCGGGGGAGACGCCGGCGTGATAGATCGTGAGGATCGACGGGTGGGCGGAGAGGCGTGCCATCGCGTCGGCCTCCGCGGCGAAGAGGTGTCGCAGGCCCTCGTCCTCGAGCTTGTCGAGCAGAACCTTGACCGCGACCGGGCGCCGGGGCATGTCCTGTTCGTACAGGAACACATCGGCAAAGCCGCCCGCCCCGAGGGGGCGGACGTAGGTGAAACCTGCCAGGACCGGGGCGTCGGCCGGAAGGCGACTAGCCACTGGATCCCCCGACCGCCCGCCTCGCGCCTGTGCGATGGGTGGGGCGACACATGGGACAAGAGTAGATCGGCCCTTCCTGAGCCTCGGCTGTGCCGTGCCGCATACGCTGGGGATATGACAGTTCCCTCTCTCCCGCTCAACGACGGCCACACGATCCCCCAGCTCGGCTACGGGGTGTTCAAGGTCCCCGCCGCCGACACCGAGCGGGCCGTCTCCGAGGCGTTCGAGCTCGGCTATCGCCACATCGACACGGCGGCGATCTACGGCAATGAAGAAGGCGTCGGTGCCGCGATCGCCGCCAGCGGCATCCCGCGCGATGAACTGTTCATCACCACCAAGCTCTGGAATGACCGGCATGACGGCGAAGAGCCCCGTGCAGCGCTGGGGGAGAGCCTCGACAAGCTCGGGCTGGATGCCGTCGACCTCTATCTCGTGCACTGGCCGACGCCGGCACACGACAACTATCTGCACGCTTGGGAGAAGCTCATCGAGCTGCGCGGTGCGGGCCTTGCCACGAGCATCGGCGTCTCGAACTTCTTGGTGCCGCACCTCGAGCGGATCGTCGGTGCGACCGGGGTGGCGCCTGTCGTCGACCAGATCGAACTGCACCCCGCCTACCAGCAGCGCGAGGTCGTCGAATGGGCCGGTGCGCACGAGATCCGCATCGAGGCGTGGGGACCGCTGGGCCAGGGAAAGTACGACCTGTTCGGGCTCCCCGCCGTCGCCTCGGCCGCCGCCGCGCACGGCAAGACGCCCGCTCAGGTGGTCCTGCGGTGGCACATCGAGAAGGGCAACATCGTGTTCCCGAAGTCGGTGCGACGTGAGCGCCTGGCCGAGAATCTGGACGTCTTCGACTTCGCGCTCTCCGCGGCCGAGGTCGCGGCGATCGACGCGATCGACCCCGGTGACGGCTCGGGCCGGGTCAGCGCCCACCCCGACGAGGTGAACTGACGCCGGTCAGATCCAGGTCGGCGACCAGTTGTGCAGTCGCCAGAAGTCGTACGGCACCGTCGTGGCCGTCAGGATCGGGTACCAGAACGCCGACAGCGCGATCGCGGCGATGACGAGCACCCAGAGCACCCGCTGTGCCGCCACGCGCTTCTCGGGTGCGTCCGGGCGGGGCCTCGCGATGTCACGCATGGCCAGGGCGAGCGCGAGCAGCAGGAACGGCAGGATCACGACCGTATAGAACTGGAACACCGTCCGCTCGGGATACAACAGCCAGGGCACCCAGGTGACCGCGATGCCGGTGAGGACGAACCCCGACTGCCAGTCCCTCCGGCGGACGAACCGCACGACGAGATAGACCGTCGCTGCCACTGACGCGTACCAGATCAGCGGGTTGGGCATGCTGTAGATGTTCTGCACGCAACCGCCCGCGACGCCGCACGCGGCATCCGCCTGATCGAGCGAGTGGTAGAACATCGAGGTCGGGCGCACCAGCAGCGGCCACTGCCAGGCGGGACTGGCATACCCGTGTTCGGCCGACAGGCCGACATGGAAGCCGTACATCGACTGGTGGTATCGCCAGAGGCTCTGGATCGACAGCGGCACCCACGACCAGAACCCCGTCGCCGGGGAGGAGTCTGCCGAGTCCCGGTCGTAGCCGCCGTCGGTCACCAGCCAGCCGGTCCACGACGCGAGGTAGACGACGAAGGCGACCGGCACCAGTGCGACGAAGGTCGCGGGACCCTGACGGAGGATCGCGTCGGTCGGCCAGTTCAGGATGCCCCGTCTGCGCCGCTCAAGGACATCCATGACGACCAGATAGATGCCGACACCCGCCAGCACGTACAGGCCCGACCACTTGACGGCGGTCGCGCAGCCCGCAGCGCAGCCGGCGGCGAGGATCCAGGGCCGCCACCAGAACACGCGCCCCCAGTGCGGTGGGTCATCGTCGGAAGCCGCCGGCCAGGGCCATCGTCGTCGCATCCAGCCGCGGTCCAGCAGGACGAACCAGAAGGTCAGCAGCGTGAAGAACATCACGAAGACATCCAGCAGCGCGACCCGGCTGAGGACGATCGCGAGCCCGTCGATCGCCATGAGTCCGGACGCGGCGACGGCGACGCCGATCGAGCGGGTGAGGGTGAGGGCGACGAGGTAGAGGAGCAGGACCGCTGCGGTGCCGAACAGCGCCGTGGCGAACCGCCAGCCGAAGGAGGAGTCGGCGCCGAACAGCGCCATCCCCGCACCGATCAGATACTTGCCCAGCGGCGGGTGGACGACGTAGCTGCCGAGATCGAGGAAGATGTCGGTCTCACCGGCGGCGAAGCGGGTGTCAGCAGCATCGGGCCACTTCGCGGCGTACCCCAGGTTCCACTGCGACCATGCGTCCTTGACGTAGTAGGTCTCATCGAAGACGAGCTCGTGCGGATGGCCGAGATTCCAGAAACGCAGGATGCCGGCGACGAGCGTGATGGCCCCCGGTACGGCGACACGGAGCGCCGGGCGCGCGGCACAGCCGGCCGAGAGTCGGTCGTAGAGCGTCGGCCGCGGCGGGATGTCGACGGTCAGGCTCACGGCATCCACCCTACGGCTGCGTGGACGTGCCCTCTGTCTGAGCGCCGGGTGCGGTCGGGGGCTGTGGCGGTTCGTCGCCGACGCCCAGCAGGAAGGAGGCGACCTCGACGGCCGGTCCCTCGAGCACGGGGCCGGTGCCGAAGGCCCAGTCGGCATCGGTGGCGCGTACCGTATGGCCGCGCACGACGGCGCGGCGCTCGAACGGCCCCGCAGCCTGCGCGTAGAGCGCGACGGCTCCCGCGACCATCGGGTCCAGGGGAAGGGCGCGCGCCGCCTCGCGCGCCAGGCGCAGCGCTGCCGCCACGGCGCGCGACAGCGTGCGGATGCTGCACCGCCGTGCCCGCAGGAGCGCACGGAACCGGTCGACATCGCCTCCCGCTGCCGACCAGATGCGGGCGAGTCCGGCACTGTGGGCCACGGCGCTCATGCGCTCGGTCGCGCTCTGACCGGGAAGTGGAAGGTCGAGGACCGCTCCGAGCACCTCGTCGAGCGCCGCCCGCCGATCGTCGGTGACGGCGCTCTCGTCTTGGGGGGTGCGCTGGCTCAGTGGCATCCAGCGCCAGAAGTCGGACACGGGCCCAGCGTACGGTGGTGCGCGCGTCCGACGCGCGATGTGACAGATGTGACAGGGGGCGAGGGGTGCGCGAGCGCGGCCTCGTCGTGCGAATGTGACAGTCACATGCTGGAACTGGCTAACATAGCGATCACACCGAACCCGATCGGGTGTGTGGTGTGATCGGACACACCGAAGGGGCGTGGGGCATGGCCGACGAGGTGACGGTCAGGCCGCCGAGCATCCGCGATGTCGCGCGGCTGGCGGGGGTGTCCCACCAGACCGTGTCGCGCGTCCTCAACGACCACCCGAGCATCCGGCCCGAGACCCGGGCACGAGTGCTCGAGGTGATGGGGGAGCTGAAGTACCGACCCAATCGCGCCGCGCGCACGCTCGCCTCCAGCCGTTCGCAGACCATCGGCATCCTTTCGGCGTCGTCGACCCAGTACGGTCCGGCCGCGAGCATCGCCGCAATCGAGGCCGCCGCTCGCGAGCGCGGCCACTGGGTGTCGACGGCCAACATCGATGCACATGACCCCGAGTCGATCACGGCGGGCATTGCGCATCTGAGCGCGCAGTCCGTCGAGGGACTCGTGATCATCGCGCCGCAGACGCGCGTTTTCCGCGCCCTGGAGTCGCAGCGCATCGACGTACCGTACGTCACCCTCCAGTCCGAGCTGCGCGGCAGGGAGCATCATCTCTCGGTCGACCAGATCGCGGGTGCGCGCCTCGCGACACGCCACCTCATCGAGCTGGGCCATCGCGACATCTACCATCTCGCGGGCCCGCAGGACTGGATCGAGGCCGAAGCGCGCATGCGCGGATTCCTCGACGAGATGGATGCCCACGACCTCCCGATGACGGCGCCGATCCTCGGGGACTGGACCGCGGAGTTCGGCTACTACGCGGGGCGCGAGTTGCTGCGGGTGCGGGACTTCACGGCGGTGTTCGCCTCGAATGACCAGATGGCCCTGGGGCTGCTCCACGCGATCCGCGACGAGGGGCTGTCGGTGCCGAGGGACCTGAGCATCGTCGGTTTCGACGACATCCCCGAGTCCGCACATTTCTGGCCGCCGCTGACGACCGTGCGCCAGGACTTCCCCGAGCTCGGCCGGCGTTGCGTCGAGCTGCTGCTCGATGGCGCGAGCCCCACAACGGAAACGACGATCGTCCCCACCCTCGTCGTCCGCGCCTCCACCGGCGCCGTCGCCCGCACCTGACCCTCCCACGGCGTCACCTCTCACCGAGTCCACACGTTCATTGCGAACCCACATGTTGCTTGCGCAATGAACCGGTGGGTTCGCAACAAGGATGTGGGTTCGGGAGTCAGTGCGAGCCGACGTAACGGCGCGTTACCAATCTGAAACATTTGGTCGCTTGACAGCGTCGGCGAGGGCGGGGCTATAGTTTCGCAATGTGAACGGTCACATTGGACCGCACAGGTTCTGACCGGAACAAGGGAGTTCTTCATGTCCACCGCAGCGACCACGCACGGCGACGGCTACGCCGCCGGGGTGAAGGCCGAGGTTGCGATTGCTCGCACCCGTGCCGACGTCGCTCACCGACAGGCGGAAATCGAACAGCACGGGCTCGTGACGATGCCCCGGGGCAATGTCTCGGCGCGGATCGCGTCGGCACAGCTGATGGTCATGTCGCCGGTGTCCGGCCCCTTCGAGAAGGTCTCTCCCGAGCGGACTGTCGTGTGTGATCTCGATGGGCGCCTCGTGCCGGATTCGCTCGGCAGCGATCGGCAGCCGTCGCTGGATGCCGGCATCCACGCCGCGGTCTACCGCGCCCACGCCGAGATCGGCGCCATCATCCACACCGACTCACCGAACGCGCTGGCATGGGCCGAGGTCGCTGAGATCCTGCCCTGTCACACCGCCGGCACGGCCGAGCTGCTCGGCGACGCGGTCGACGTGACCGTCGTCGATCTCGCGAGCGCCGACGCGGTGCCTGCGGCCGTGGCGCGAGGCTGCGGCGCGGTCGCCGGGATTGCGCTCGTGCGCGGCATCGGCGTCTTCGCGACCGGAACCACCCTGCGCGATGCGGTCGCGCGCGCCGTCGCGGTCGAGGCCGCGGCCCGGCACGCGCTTCTCGTGCGCCACCACCAGACCCCTGACGCTGTCTCCTGAATCACGCGGCGTCAGTCACAACTGAATATCGACACCAAGACAACGATGTCCTTAGAAAGGAAATCACTGTGAAGAGCAAGAAGGTTCTCCTCGCCGGAGCGGCCACCCTGGCCGCTGGCGCGCTCGTTCTGACGGGCTGCTCGGGATCGGGTGGCGGCGAAAGCGGCGGCGACGGCGGTCTCGTCGGCGTCGCAATGCCCACCAAGAGCTCCGAGCGCTGGATCCAGGACGGCGACGCCGTCAAGGCGCAGCTCGAAGAGCAGGGCTTCACCGTCGACCTCCAGTACGCCGAGGACGACATCCCCACACAGGTTTCGCAGATCGAAAACATGATCACCAAGGGCGCCGAGGCGCTCATCATCGCCTCGATCGACGGCACGACGCTCACCAGCGTCCTGCAGGAGGCGGCCGACGCCGGCATCCCCGTCATCGCCTACGACCGCCTCATCCGCGACACCGAGAACGTCGACTACTACGCGTCGTTCGACAACTACCAGGTCGGTGTGCAGCAGGCGACCTCGATCCTCAACGGTCTGGGTCTCACCGAGCTGGACGGCACCCCGATCGAGGGCGCACCCGAGGGTCCGTTCAACATCGAGCTGTTCGCCGGTTCGCCCGACGACAACAACGCCACGTTCTTCTGGAACGGCGCGATCGACACCCTGCAGTCCTACTTCGACGAGGGCACCCTCGTCGTGAAGTCGGGCCAGACCGATTTCCAGCAGGCGGCGACGCTGCGCTGGGACGGTGAGACCGCTCAGAGCCGCATGGAGGACATCCTCGTCTCCACGTACTCCGACGGCTCGAAGGTCAACGCGGTGCTCTCGCCCTACGACGGCATCTCGCGCGGCATCATCTCGGCATTGACGGACGCCGGCTACACCGTCGGCGACGAGTGGCCCATCATCTCGGGTCAGGATGCCGAGCTGGACTCCGTGAAGGCCATCAACCGTGGTGAGCAGTACTCCACGATCTTCAAGGACACCCGCCTGCTCGCGCAGGTCGCGGTCGACATGGCGGTCGCGCTGCTCAACGGCGAAGAGCCGGACGTGAACAACACGACCGACTACGACAACGGCGTGAAGGTCGTGCCGTCGTACCTGCTCGAGTCGGCCATCGTCGTCAAGGACAACATCACCGAGGTCCTCGTCGACAGTGGCTACTGGACCGAAGCAGAGATCAGCGGCTAAGACAGTTCCACAGGGACAGGCCGGGCGGTGTTCGACACCGCCCGGCCTGGGCCCGCCGATGAAGGAGTAATGATGACCGCCCACATCCTCGAGATGCGCGATATCACCAAGACGTTCCCCGGCGTCAAGGCGCTCTCGAACGTCAACCTCGCCGTCGAGCGCGGTGAGATCCACGCCATCTGCGGTGAGAACGGCGCAGGCAAGTCCACCCTCATGAAGGTGTTGTCCGGTGTGTACCCGCACGGCACGTATGAGGGCCAGATCGTGTTCGAGGGTGAGGAGGTCCAGTTCCGCAACCTTCGCGACAGCGAGGCCAAGGGCATCGTCATCATCCACCAGGAGCTCGCACTCAGCCCCCACCTCTCGATCGCAGAGAACATCTTCCTGGGGAACGAGCAACGCGGCGCCCTGGGACTGATCGACTGGAACAAGACCGACTTCGAGGCCTCAAAGCTTCTTGCCCGGGTCGGTCTGCGCGACAACCCGCAGACGCCCATCAAGCAGATCGGTGTCGGCAAGCAGCAGCTGGTGGAGATCGCCAAGGCGCTGTCCAAGCGCGTGAAGCTGCTGATCCTCGACGAGCCGACCGCGGCGCTCAATGACGAGGACTCGGCGCACCTGCTCGACCTGATCATGCACCTAAAGGGTCAGGGGATCACGTCGATTATCATCAGCCACAAGCTCAACGAGATCAAAAAGATCTCCGACACGGTCACCGTCATCCGTGATGGCAAGACGATCGAGACGATCGACCGCGGTGACGTGACCGAAGACCGCATCATCAAGGACATGGTCGGTCGCGACCTCGAGCATCGCTATCCGGACCACGACCCCCAGATCGGCGATGAGCTGCTGCGCGTGGAGAACTGGACGGCGCACCACCCGCAGGACTCCAGTCGCGTCGTCGTCGACAACGTGTCGCTGAACGTCCGCGCGGGAGAGATCGTCGGGATCGCCGGCCTCATGGGTGCCGGTCGCACCGAATTCGCCATGAGCCTGTTCGGTCACAGCTACGGCAGTCGCATCACCGGCAAGGTCTTCATGCGCGGCAAGGAGATCAAGACCCGAACGGTCGCGGAGGCCATCGAGAACGGCATCGCCTACGCCACGGAGGACCGCAAGACCTACGGTCTGAACCTCATCGAGGACATCAAGCGCAACATCTCCATGGCGTCTCTCGGCAAGCTCGAGCGACTGGGACTTGTCAACGACAACAAGGAATACGCCGTCGCCAACGAGTTCCGCCGCGACATGAACATCAAGGCGCCCAACGTCCTGGTCCCCACCGGCAAGCTGTCGGGCGGAAATCAGCAGAAGGTCGTGCTCTCGAAGTGGATCTACTCCGACCCGGACGTGCTGATCCTCGACGAGCCGACCCGCGGCATCGACGTCGGGGCGAAGTACGAGATCTACACGATCATCAACAAGCTCGCCGCCGCGGGCAAGGGCATCATCGTCATTTCATCGGAGCTGCCCGAGCTGCTCGGCATCTCGGACCGCGTCTACGCGATCTCCGAGGGCCGCATCACGGGTGAGCTTCCGATCGCCGAGGCGACACCCGAATCCGTCCTCAAGCTCATGACCATGGAGAAGGCCCGCTGAGGGCCCCCGCAGGAGACACAGACATGTCCAACGACACGCAATCAACCGAATCCACGGCGGCCGGCGCCCTCGTCAACCCGCCCGACAACAAGTTCACCCGCTGGTTCAGCAACATCCTCGGCGACCTCGGCAAGAACGGCATCTTCATCGCGCTGCTGGTCGTGGTGGCCTTCTTCGCCATCACCACCGACGGCATCCTGCTGCGCCCCCAGAACATCTCGAACCTGATCGTCCAGAACGGGTACATCCTGGTCCTGGCGATCGGCATGGTGATGGTCATCATCGCCGGTCACATCGACCTGTCGGTGGGATCTGTCGCGGCCTTCATCGGCGCGGTCTCGGGCGTGTTCGCGGTGCAATGGGGTCTGCCCTGGTGGCTCGCGATCATCCTCTCGCTCCTGATCGGTGGCCTGGTGGGTGCCTGGCAGGGGTTCTGGGTCGCCTTCGTCGGCATCCCGGCGTTCATCGTGACCTTGGCGGGCATGCTCATCTTCCGAGGTCTGGCGCTGGTCGTCCTCGGCAACGCCAACATTGGTTCGTTCCCCGAGGAGTACCGGGCGCTCGGCAACGGCTTCATCAACGGCGTGTTCGGAGAGAGCACCCCGGACCTGTTCACGCTGCTGATCGGCGCCGCGGCGATCGTGCTGCTCGTCTTCAGCCAGGTGCGCACGCGCGCCGCTCGCGTGAAGTACGGCCAGGATGTCGACCCGATCGTCTGGTTCATCATCAAGCTCGTGCTCGTGTCGGCCGCGATCGTCTTCTTCATGTTCGCGCTCGCCTCGTACAAGGGCATCCCGGTCACCCTCATCATCCTGGCCGTGCTGGTCCTGTTCTACGGCACCGTGATGAACCGCTCCGTCTTCGGACGTCACATCTACGCGATCGGTGGCAACCGCCACGCCGCAGAGCTGTCGGGCATCAAGACCCGCCGCGTCGACTTCATGCTGTTCGTCAACATGGGCTTCCTCGCCGCCCTTGCGGGCCTCATCTTCACCGCGCGCCTGAACCTGGCGGGCCCCAAGGCCGGTGACGGGTTCGAGCTCGAGGCGATCTCGGCCGCGTTCATCGGTGGTGCGGCCGTGCAGGGTGGCGTCGGAACGATCGGCGGCGCCATCATCGGTGGTCTGATCATCGGTGTGCTGAACAACGGCATGTCGATCATGGGCATCGGTATCGAGTGGCAGCAGGCCGTCAAGGGCCTCGTGCTGCTGCTGGCCGTTGCCTTCGACGTGTACAACAAGCGTCGCGCGGGCCGCGGCTGAGTCGCAGCGCTCCTCGCGGGCCGCTTCGCACGATATCCGTGCGGGGCGGCCCGCGTCGTTTCGACGCGACGCGGCGTTGCCTAAGCTGGGAGCGTGATCATCCTCGCGGCCACCCCGATCGGCAATCTCGGGGATGCCTCGAGGCGTCTAGTCGAGGCGCTGGGCACGGTCGAGGTGATCGCCGCCGAAGACACCCGCACCACGCAGCGGCTCCTGGCCGCCCTCGATGTGGCGAATCGGCCGCGGCTGATCGCGTTGCACGACCACAACGAGAAGGACCGCGCCGGGCAGGTCGTCGAGCTCGCGCGCGAGACCGACGTCCTCGTGCTCTCGGATGCCGGGATGCCGACCATCAGCGACCCCGGTTACGGCCTTGTCGCCACAGCGGCTGCCGAGGGCGTCGAGGTGACCGTGATCCCGGGGCCCAGCGCTGTGCTGGCGGCACTGGCCGTCTCGGGACTTCCGACCGACCGCTTCAGCTTCGAAGGCTTTGCCCCGCGCAAGTCGGGGGAGCGGCGCCGCG
Source organism: Microbacterium sediminicola (assembly GCF_039531125.1). NCBI lineage: Bacteria > Bacillati > Actinomycetota > Actinomycetes > Micrococcales > Microbacteriaceae > Microbacterium > Microbacterium sediminicola. The sequence continues at coordinate 1,514,941 of NZ_BAAAPL010000001.1, read as the reverse complement.
CGTTGGGGGAGCTGTTGGCGGAGCGACGGACCATGGTCTTCTTCGAAGCACCGTCGCGACTGGCAGCGACCTTGTCATCGATGGCGGAGAGTTTCGGTGACGCGCGCCCGGCCGTCGTCTGCCGCGAGCTGACGAAGGTGCACGAAGAGGTGCGTCGCGGCTCTCTTGCCGAACTCGCGGTCTGGGCCGAGCAAGGCGTGCGCGGTGAGATCGTGATCGTGGTGTCGGGTGCGACCGAGGCCGCCGAGCGGATGCCCTTCGACGACGCGGTGGCCTATGTCCTCGACCGCGTCGCGCAGGGCGCGCGTCTGAAGGACGCGACGCGCGACGTCGCGGGATCCTCGGGGTACGCCGCCCGCGACCTCTATGACGCCGCTGTTGCGGCCCGCGCCTGAGAGAGCACGGGACCGCTCAGCCCTTGACGGCGCCCGAGGTCAGTCCACCCACGATGTAGCGCTGCAGCACGAGCGTCAGGACGAGGATCGGGATGGCGCCGATCACCGCGCCGGCCGTGAACAGGCCCCAGTTCGCCGAGAGCTGGTCTGAGACCCAGCCGTACATGCCGACCGCCAGGGTCCACTGCTCTTCGCTGGTCAGCACGATGCGGGCGATGATGAACTCCGAGTAGGTCGCGATGAACGACAGCAGCGCGACGACCGCGAGGATCGGGGTGACCAGGGGGAAGATCAGTCGCCAGAAGATCTGCGCGTGGCTGGCGCCATCGATCTTCGCTGACTCATCGATCGAGATGGGCACGGTGTTGAAGAACCCGTAGAGCAGGAACGTGTTGGCGCCCAGGACGCCGCCGAAATAGATGCAGATGACGGCGATCTTCGAGTTGAATCCGAGGGCGGGGATCACCTCGCCGAGGGCGAGCAGCATCAGGAAGATCGCGATGAAGGCGAGCGCCTGCGGGAACATCTGGATGATGAGAAGGCCCGTCAGGCTCGTGCGGCGTCCGGCGAACCGGAAGCGCGAGAACGCGTACGCCGCCGCGGCTCCCATGATCACCGATCCGATCGCCGTCGCGCTCGCGACGACGAGAGTGTTGCCCATCCACTCCCAGTAGCGCGTCTGCCCGAGCGCGATGAAGTTGTCGAGGCTGAACGCGCTGAACAGACCCGTCGCGGCCGACAGCGTGCCTTTCGGGTTCAGCGCCGCCGACAGGGTGTACAGGATCGGGAAGGCGGCGTAGAAGATGATCACGAGGGCGAACAGGTACTTCCACCCCACCTCCAGGAGCCAGCGGCGCCGCCTCGCCCGGACGCGTTCGGGGGAGTTGTCGTCGGGCCACTCGATCGTCGACTGGGCTCGGGTTGTCGTGGACATCACTGGAACTCCTCCAGTCGGCGGGTCTGTCGGAAGGAGATGGCGGCGATGATGCCGACGACCACGAACACGAGGATCGCCAGGGCGCTGGCCAGGCCGAAGTCGGCGACGCCGCCCGAGACGCCGGAGATGTCATAGATCGCCGATATCAGGATGTCGGTGTAGCCGAGCGCGTATGGTGCGCCGGGTATCGCGGGTCCGCCGCCGTTGAACAGGTAGATGACGGTGAAGTTGTTGAATCCGACCGCGAACGAGGCGATCGCCAGCGGGGCGGTCGATACCAGCAGCAGCGGGAAGATGATCGACCAGAACCGGCGCATCCGTCCCGCACCGTCGATCTCGGCGGCCTCGAGCGCGTCCGTCGGGATCGCCTGGAGTGCGCCGGTGCACACGAGGAACCAGTACGGGAAGCTCAGCCAGACGTTGACCCAGAGCACGGCGAAGCGGGCGAGCCAGGGGTCGCCGAGCCAGTTGATGTTCGCGCCGAAGAAGAAGAGGTCGTTCACGACGCCGAATTCGGCGTTGAACATGCCTCGGAACACGAGCGCCGAGAGGAAGACCGGGAATGCGTACGGCAGGATGAACAGCGTCCGCAGCGCCTTTCGGCCCCGGACGCGCGGGTCGTTGAAGACCAGGGCGAACAGCAGCCCCAGCCCGAACGGCACGATGACCGACAGCAGCGCGAACGCGAAGGTCCAGCCGGCGACCAGCAGCAGCGGTTCGAAGAGCTTTGGGTCGGTGAACAGCTTGACGAAGTTGTCGAATCCGACGTTGACCGACCAGCCCGTGGGCAGGGATGACCCGTCATCGGCGACGAAGCTCCCGTCGTCGGTGGCGTGGTAGACGGTGCCGGTGGTGGTGTCGGTGATGGTCTGCGCATCGGCATCCCACACGAGGGTGGACTCGTAGATGGCGCCGCTCGACCCGTCGCGCGTGCGAAGCGACCCGTCGTTGGGATCTGAGGACACCGGGACCCGAAGGTCGATGACGGTCTGCTGCAGCTCCTGGTCGGACAGCAGTCGGCTACGGTCGACGATGCTCCATCCGGGAACCTCGGTGGGGGCTCCCGCACCCATCGTGCCGGCCTCGGCCAGCGGTTCGAGCTCGGAGCCGACATAGATCGTGCCATCGTCGTTGATGGCGAAGCCGAGTTCGCCGAGGCCCCGCTCGACGACGGTGAGCGGGTAGGTCGGGCTGCCGTCGACGCGGCGCTCCCCCTGGATGAGGGTCGCCTGCACGGCCTGCTCCTGGGTGCCGGCATGTCCCGTGCCGTAGTTCGTGAAGGCGATGTAGGCGGTGTAGCCGAAGATGAAGATCTGGAAGGTGAACAGGAAGATGAGCCCGGGGAGCAGGTACTTCATCGGAAGCGCGCGCTTCCAGAAGTAGACGACATCGGCCGCGACGAGGATCACGATCATCGCGACGAGGATGAACCACGACTCGACGCGCCAGGCCGAGACGATGACCATCAGGCCGAAGGCATTGACGATGGCCATCAGGGCGAGCTTGACGAGGAAGCCCCAGCCGAGGCCGCGCCATCCTCGCGCGTGGGACTCGCCGCGCGGCGGTGCGCCGTCCTCGCCCGGGGGCGTTGCCTTCCCGGGGGTCTGGGTGAGGGACATCCGTGTTCTCCTGTTCGAGGGCCCTGAGCGAGAGGGAGGACCCGGCCCGGGCGTGTGCCCGGACCAGGTCCTGCGGGTGTCAGCCCGCGAGGGCTGCGGTGAGCTCGTCGATCATCGTGTTCCACGTCGACACGGGGTCGGCGCCGGCGATGATCTGCGATTCAGCGGCGTTCCAGTAGTCCCACACCGAGCCCATCTCGGGGATCGAGGGCATGGGGACACCGTTCTGCGACGACGCGAGGAACCCGGCGATGATCGGGTCGGACGCGACCTCGGCCGCGAGAGTCGACCATGCGGGGATGCGCGGGTCGGCCTCGTAGAGAGCGGTCTGAGCTTCCGCGGTGGCGATGTAGTTCACGAGGAACTCGTTGGCCAGCAGCGTGTTCGCGGACTGCGAGCTCAGGTAGAAGCCCTGCACGCCCACGAACGGTGCGGCGGCTTCGCTGCCGGCGGACGGGATCGGGTTGACCGCGACCTCGACGCCCTCGGCCGTCAGGTCGGCGATCGCCCAGGGGCCCTGGACGGTGTAGGCGGCCTGTCCGGTCGCGAACAGCTCGTTGTTGATCGCGTAGTCGATCGTCGTCGAGATGTATCCGGTTCCGGTCTCGCCGTTCTCGCCCAGCCAGGTCGCGAAGGCCTCGCCGTTGGCGCCGCCCATGCCGACCTCGTTGGTGTACGAGCCGGACGAGTCCTGCACGAACACCGGAGCGCCGAACGACGTCTGGAATCCGTACATCGTGTAGCCGTCGCCGGTCTGCCCGTTGGTGTTGATGACGAAGGGGCGGTCGGCGCCGGAGGCGACGCCCGCGGCGATCATGTCCTCCCAGGTAGCGGGAGCGTCGTCGCCGACGAGTCCGACGTTCTGGATGAGGGCCACGGTCTCCAGGGAGTACGGCAGAGCGTAGAGCTGCCCGTCGTACGTCATCGCGTCCAGGGCCACCTGCTCGAACTCGGAGGCCTTGTCGCCGAGGTCGATCGTGTTGACGACACCCGCTGCGACGAGGGCGCCCAGCCAGTCGTGCGCGCCGATGGTGATGTCGGGTCCGCTTCCGGTGGGCACCTGGGCGATGAAGTCCGCGCGGAGGTCGTCGAAGTTCTTCACGACGAGCTCGACGGTCGCGCCGGTCTCCTCCTCGAAGACGGCCGCGGCTGCTTCCACTGCGGGCTGACGGTTCTCGTCCACCCAGATGGTGAGGGTCTGGCCGGCACCGTCGATGGTTCCGTCCGAGTCGCCGCCGCCGCTGGTGCAACCGGCGAGAAGGGCCGTGGCCGCGATCATTGCGACGCCGGCACCGATGTACTTGCGCATGGTTTTCCTTCCATGAGTGGTCGGAACGCGCGAGCTGAGAGATCGCGCCGTCACGACCGGTGGGGTTGTGGTCCGGGATGATGTTGCTGTGTCTGCCGGTCCCCGCCCCGACGGTATCCCGGAACCGTCGGCGGGGCTAGTGATCACCGGGTGTCCGGGTCATCACCTCCTTGCGGGTGCGGGAGCGCCGTGCGGATCACAGCGACCCCTCCTGCAGCGACAGTCAGTGCACCGGCGATGTCCGCGCCGGTGAGAAGCTCGGTTCCCGTCACGGCGAGCGCGGCCGGCTCGTCGCGGTGGTTGACGGCGGTGACGTACGCCGCGTCCGCGCCGACGCGCGTGATGACCTCGAGACCCTCGGGGTGGTCGCCCGCGGTGACACCGGCATCGGCGTACACCCGATCGAACAGGCTGCGCATGCCGGAGGCATCCAGGCGGGTCGAGACGTACCATCCGGTGCCCGCGCCGTGGGCGTTGCGGGTGATGGCGGCTCCGGCCTCGCCGGGACCGTCGACGTAGTGCGCCTGCACGTCCGCGGTCGTGACGACCAGGTCCTCCTGCCACGCCAGCGATCCGGATGCCGACCCATCCGCCCAATGGATCTGACGCCGGTCGTTCTCGCGCAGCGGCAGGAACTCCTCGACCCGCACGCCGAGCGCGGGCTCGAGCGGGGCGCCGAAGCCGCCGACGTGCACCGTGTCGTTCTCGTCCACGATGCCGGAGAAGAACGAGACCAGCAGCGTGCCGCCGTTCTCGACGTACTCGTTGAGGTTCGCGGCACCCGCCAGGCGCAGCATGTACTGCGCGGGGGCCACGACCAGCCGGTACCCGGACAGGTCCTGACCCGGGAGGGCGAAGTCGACGGTGACGTTGTCGCGCCACAGCCGCTCGTAGAACAGTCGGATCTGCTGCGCGTAGGTGACGTCCTCGGTCGGCCGCCACTCCAGGCCCTGGGCCCAGAAGGACTCGAAGTCCCAGAGCACGGCGACATCAGCCTGCACACGGGACCCGCGGACCTCCGAGAGGCGCTGCAGGTCGCCTCCTAGTGCGGTCACCTCGCGGAAGACCCGGGAATCGGTGCCGGCGTGCGGGATCATCGCCGAGTGGAACTTCTCGGCGCCGAAGCGGCCCGCGCGCCACTGGAAGAAGAGGATGCCGTCGGCACCGCGTCCCAGATGCGTGAGGGAGTTGCGTCGCATCTGACCGGGACGCTTGGCGATGTTGCGCGGCTGCCAGTTCACGCCTGATGTGGAGTGCTCCATCAGGATCCACGGCCTGCCGCCGCCGACCGAGCGCGACAGGTCGGCGGCGATGGCCAGACCGATCTCGGCCTCCTCGTCGGCGGCCCACAGGTAGTGGTCGTCCGAGACGACGTCCACCTCGCGCGCCCAGGCCCACAGGTCGCACCCGTCGTGCTGGTTCGCCATGAAGTTGGTCGTGATGGGCTGCGAGGCGTACTGACGGATCGCGTCGCGCTCGCGGATGAAGCACTGGCGCAGCTGGTGGTCGGTGAAGCGCGCGTAGTCGAGGCGCTGCGCGGGGTTGGCGGGGGTCGCAGTGATGGCGGGCGCCCCGATGTGCTCCCAGGCGGTGTAGTGCTGTCCCCAGAAGCTCGTGCCCCAGGCGGCGTTGAGCGCATCGAGGTGGGTGTAGCGCTCCTGCAGCCAGAGCCGCCAGGCGCGTACCGCGTGCGGTGAGTAGTCCTCGCTGACCGGCGTGCCGTACTCGTTGTGCACGTGCCACAGTACGACAGCCGGGTGGTCGGCGTACCGGCGCGCGAGCTCGGTGGCGATGCGCACCGAGGCCTCCTGGTAGGCCGGAGCGGAGTGGGATGCCATCCCTCGGGCGCCGAAGCCCATGACCGTGCCGTCGCGCATGACGAAGCGGGTATCGGGGTGCTGTGCGAAGAACCAGGCCGGAGGAGAAGCGGTCGGGGTACCGAGGTCGACGCTGATCCCGTTTTCGTGCAGCAGGTCGATGACCTCGTCGAGCCAGGAGAAGTCGAAGACACCCTCGCTCGTCTCCAGCAGCGCCCACGAGAAGATGCCGACACTGACGAGGTTCACGCCCGCCTGCCGCATGAGTACCACATCTTCGCGCCAGGTCTCGCGCGGCCACTGTTCGGGGTTGTAGTCCCCGCCGTAGGCAATGCCGGCCAGGTTCGGCCAGGTGCTCTCCTGCGACATCGGTGGTGCGCTCCTTTGCGGTGGTGCTGTGGTCACGCTGGCGCGTGTTCCGGGGCTGTGACCGGTCCCAGCCTATGCAGACGATCTCGCGGCGAAAGTCCCACGTGAGGTTCGTTACCGAACTGTGACCGTGCACAGTCTGCCTCACACCGGGACGTCGGCGACGGCGGTAGAGTCGCAGTTCATGGACACCGCTGAGGGCCGCCGTCGGCCGACGATCCGCGACGTCGCGGCGGTGGCCGGAGTCTCCCGCGGCACGGTCTCGCGCGTCATCAACGGCGGGCATTGGGTCTCACCGGACGCCCGCATTGCGGTGGAGGAGGCGATCCGCTCCACCGGATACACCGCCAACCATGCCGCGCGCAGCCTTGCGACCGGACGCGCGAATTCCATTGCGTTCCTGCTCACCGAGCCGCAGCATCTGCTGTTCGCCGATCCGACGTTCGCCCTGCTGCTCCGCGGCGCGACCGAAGCGCTCTCGCGACGCTCGATGACGGTTGTGCTGATCGTCGCCGACTCCGAACAGGAACGGCGCAACGTCGAGCACTATGCCCGCGCCGGGCACGTCGACGGCGTGCTGCTCATCTCGTCGCACGAATCCGACACCCTTCTCGACACGCTCGCCGGCGCCGGCATTCCGACGGTCTGCACGGGTATTCCGCTCGGCGAGCACATCCCGGTACCCACCGTTTCGGTCGACGAGGTGGGATCGGCCCGCACGATGACGAGGTACCTGCTCGATCGTGGGCACCGTCGGATCGGCATCATCACGGGGCCCAATGACACTCCCGGCGGCCGGTTCCGGCTGCAGGGCTTCCGGGAGGAGATGGGTGACCTCTTCGATCCGGATCTGGTCGAGCAGGACCGCTACGAGAAAGACGCGGGAGCCGCGGCGATGACTCGGCTGCTCGCGCGTGCTTCTGATCTGGACGCGGTTTTCGCGGCATCCGATGTCATGGCGGTAGGCGCGATCGCCGCCGCCAAGCGGGCGGGTATCCGGGTGCCCGAAGACCTTGCCATCGCGGGCTTCGACAACTCGGGACTCGCCGAGACCAGCGAGCCGCCACTGACGACGATGGGGCAGCCCTGGGATCGGATATCGAGCGCCATGGTCGACATCCTGCTGGATGTCATAGCCGGCCACCCGCGCGAGTCGCTCGTGCTGCCCACCGCGCTTGTCATCAGGGACAGCGCATAACGAGCCCCCACTAGAATTCTCGGGTGAGCACCGGCGGTTCCTTTTACATCACGACGCCCATCTACTACCCGAGCGATGTCCCGCACATCGGCCACGGATATACGACGGTCGCCGTGGACACCCTCGCGCGCTGGCACCGCCAGAGCGGGGATGACACGTGGATGCTCACGGGCACCGACGAGCACGGACAGAAGATGATGCGCGCCGCCGCCGCCAACGGGGTGGGCCCGCAGGAGTGGGTCGACAAGCTCGTCGGTGAGTCCTGGTTCCCGCTGCTGAATACCTTGGATGTCGCCAACGACGACTTCATCCGTACGACGCAGGAGCGCCACGAAGAGCGCGTCAAGCAGTTCGTGCAGGCCATCTACGACCGCGGCTACATCTACGCCGGCGAGTTCGAGGCGCTCTACTGCGTCGGCTGTGAGGAGTTCAAGACCGAGTCCGAGATCCTCGATGGCACCGGGGCGTTTGAGGGCCTCAAGGTGTGCGCGATCCATTCGAAGCCCCTGGAGCTGCTGCAGGAGAAGAACTACTTCTTCAAGCTCAGCGAATTCCAGGACCGACTGCTCGAGCTCTACAAGACCGTCCCCGACTTCGTGCGTCCCGACTCGGCCCGCAACGAGGTCGTCTCCTTCGTCAAGCAGGGGCTGAAGGACCTCTCCATCTCCCGGTCGACGTTCGACTGGGGCATCCAGGTGCCCTGGGACCCTGCGCACGTCATCTACGTCTGGGTCGACGCGTTGCTCAACTACGCGACGGCCGTCGGCTTCGGCTCCGACCCTGAGGAGTTCGAGCGCCGGTGGCCGGCTTACCACGTCGTCGGCAAGGACATCCTGCGCTTCCACGCCGTCATCTGGCCCGCGATGCTCATGGCGGCCGGTGTCGAGGTGCCCCGCGGGGTGTTCGCACACGGCTGGCTGCTGGTGGGCGGCGAGAAGATGTCGAAGTCCAAGCTCACGGGTATCGCCCCGACCGAGATCACGGACGTCTTCGGCTCGGATGCCTACCGTTTCTATTTCCTGTCGGCGATCCCGTTCGGCCACGACGGGTCGTTCTCGTGGGAGGACCTGTCGGCGCGGTACCAGGCCGAACTCGCAAACGGCTTCGGCAACCTCGCCTCGCGCACGATCGCCATGATCGAGAAGTACTTCGCCGGCGTGGTGCCACCGGCAGGCGAAGACACCGACGCCGACCGTGCGATCCAGCAGACGGTGGCAGCGGCCGTCTCGAACGCGGATGCCGCCATGGAGCGGTTCCGGATGGACGAGGCGATCGACGCGATCTGGACGATCGTCGATGCGCTCAACGGCTACATCACCGAGAACGAGCCGTGGGCTCTCGCCAAAGACGAGGCGAAGCATGCGCGCCTGGGCACAGTGCTCTACACCTGCGCCGAGGGGTTGCGGGCCCTCGCGACCCTGCTCTCGCCGTTCATGCCGGCATCCACGGAGAAGCTGTGGATCGCCCTCGGTGCCGCCGAGACGCTCGGCCGTCTGCAGGACCAGCCGATCCGCGAGGCGGGAACCTGGGGCATCCTGCGTCCGGGTACCTCCGTGAACGGGCTCGCACCCCTCTTCCCCCGCGTCGAGCAGTAGCCCGCCGCCGCCCTGAGGTGGGGCCTGTTCGTCGCTAACTCCTCAAGAACCAGGCTCATCACTCGCGGGGCTGCACGAGCACTGTCCGCGCGGGCGAAAATTGAGGAGTTGGCGACGGACGCGCGCTGGGATGATCGAGGAGATGAAACGATGAGCGAAGACCCGAGCACGTACGTCCGCGAGCGCTCGAGTGAGGGACGCAAGGACTTGACTCGCCCCGGCCTGCCCGAGCCTCTGGCGGTGCCGGTCTACGACAACCACTGCCACCTCGAGATCGTGGACGGCGACGACGCGCTGAGCCTGGACGAACAGCTGGAGCGCGCCGCGGCCGTCGGCATCGCCGGGGTCGTGCAGTCCAGCGGTGACATCGAGGCGTCCCGCTGGGCGGTGTGGGCGGCAGAGACCCATCCCCAGGTGCTCGCCGCGGTCGCCATCCATCCGAACGAAGCGCCCGTCTACGAGGCAGCCGGAGCACTGGATGACGCCATCGCGGTCATCGACGAGCTCGCCGCGCACCCCCGGGCGCGCGCGATCGGCGAGACGGGGCTGGACTTCTTCCGGACGGATGCCGAGGGTCAGCCCGCCCAGTACCGCTCGTTCGAGGCCCACATCGCGCTGGCCAAGAAGCACGGCATCGCCATGCAGATCCATGACCGCGACGCGCACGCGGCGGTGCTCGGGGTGCTTGAGCGCGAGGGGGCGCCCGATAAGACCGTCTTCCACTGCTTCTCGGGCGATCAGGACATGGCGCGCATCGCCGCCGACCGGGGGTACTACCTCTCCTTCGCCGGCAACATCACGTTCAAGAACGCGCAGAACCTGCGCGATGCGCTCGCCGTGACGCCGCGCGACCGCATCCTGGTCGAAACCGATGCGCCCTTCCTCACCCCGGTGCCCTACCGCGGTCGACCGAACGCGCCCTACCTCGTGCCCATCACGCTGCGCTTCATGGCGGCGGAGCTGGGGGTCGACGTCGACGAGCTCGCGGCGCAGGTGGCTGCGAACACTCTCGAGGTCTACGGCGACTTCGCCTGAGCTCGATCCCCGCGTCGGGCCGCCGGACGCGTCGTCGCGCCGGGGACGAGTTCCCACGGCAGGACGAGCGGGGTCGGCAGCGCCGGACCGCCGGCGAGCGCGGCCGCCAGCGCCGGGAGGAGCAGCCGCGGTCCCGCGTCGGGATGGACGCAGACGTGCGTCACCCCCAGCCTGTCGTTGAGGTCGCAGTCGTAGACGCACAGCGCCACCACCTGCAGGTCGCGGGGGAGCACGAGGTCGGTGCGCGAAAGGCCGAGGAACAGCTCGGGGCCCTCCTGATAGAACGAGAAGACGCCATCGGCGCCGGCTTGCATGAGCTCTCGCACGGGGCCGGTCAGCTCCGGTCGCCCGCGGCGCACTCGCACGATCGCCGGGTCCTGCCGGTGGGTGAGGCACCACTCCAGATACGCCTGCTCTCCGATGCGCCCGTGCGCGAGGCCGCCGGCCTCGGTGAGGAACCCCACCCGCTCGCACCCGCTGTCCCGCAGATGGTCGAGCGCGGCCGTGGTCGCTGCGGCGTAGCCGGTGCGGATCCAGGTCCCGGCCGCGGCAGGCACCCGCACATCGGTGGTGATGATCGGGATGCCGCGCGCGGCCGCCTCGCTCAGCGCGGGGGCGTTCGCCTCGGCCGTGGGCGCGTACACCGCGTCGACCCGGGCCGCACCCAGCAGGTCTGGCCGGTCGGCGGGGATCACGGTGACGGTGTAGCCGTGCTCGGCCGCGACGTCCACGAGGCTGTTGAGCTGACGCATCGTCGCCCTCGCGGTGTGCCCCTCATCGGCGCCCGGACCCGGACCGGTGGACACGTAGCCGATCGACATCGTGCGTCCGCGCCGGAGCGCCGCCGCGAAGCGGTCGGGGGCGTAACCGAGGGCGGCGGCGGCCTCGAGGATGCGCTCACGGGTCTCGGGACGCATCGAGCCGCGGTCGTTCAGCGCCTGGCTGACCGCGGCCGTGGAGACACCGGCGTGCTGGGCGACGTCCTTCAGCGTTGCGCGGGCGGGCGGAGTGTCCATGCCGGCGGCTCTCAGGTCGCCTGATCGGCGGCAGATCCGGGGAAGACGGTCGCGACGGCATCGGCCCACAGCTGACCATCACCGCCGGCGGCCAGCGTATGCCCCTGCGCGATGAGGTGGTGCATCATGACGCCCGAGAAGTGTCGCAGGGCACGTTCGATGTCGGCCGCGGCGGCGGGGGAGCGGCTGCTCTGGTGCGCGATCTCGCGGTCGCGCAGGTTCTCGACCCACGAGCGCACCGCGACGACGGAGGGCGACACCTCGTGCACGCGGCGCGCGCTGGCGTGACGCCCCGCGGCGGCAGTGACGATCTCGCGTGCGTCGCGCAGTGTCGCGAACTCGTCGATCGGCGCGTGGACGCGGATCGCATCCAGGTCGAGAAGCTCGATGCCTGCGAAGTCCGCGATCTCGGCATCGACGTTGCGGGGCATCCCCAGATCGATGACGAGCGTGTCGGCACCTCCTCCGGCAACGGCGCGTCCCGCACGGAGGGTGTCCGCGTCGATCGCGACGCGCGTGGTGCAGGTCACAACCACGTCGGCACTCGCGACGGCCGCCGGAAAGTCCGCGGCGTCAACGGCGACGAGGTCGTGTCGCTCGGCGAAGGTGGCGCCGCGTCCGGTGCGCGAATGCACGAGGATGTCGACCGCGCCGCGGGCGCGCAGTGCCGCGAGCGAGGCGGCGGCGTAGCGGCCGGTCCCCACGAGCAGGACCTTCGCGTCCTCCCACGCGGTCACGCGCGAGGAGGCGAGCTCGAGCGCCAGGCGCACGAGAGATCGACCCGACTGCGCCAACTGCGTCGCGTTCTTCACCTCTCGCGAGGTCTCGCTCGCGCGGTCGAAGAGGTGCTCCAGTGCGCGCGTGGTCGATCCGCTCGCACGTGCCTCCTCGTAGGCACGTCGTACCTGTCCGGCGATCTCCTCCTCGCCGACGACCACGGAATCCAAGCCCGAGGCGACCGCGAACAGGTGGTGGGCGACGCGGTTGCCGACGGTGACATCGAGCGCCTCGTGCACATCCCGGTAGCGCAGATCGGATGCCGCGGCGATCTCGGACAGCGCCGCATCGACGCCTGCGCCGGGGGTGTGGTCATCGTCGAGGTCGACGTCGAGGTAGGCCTCGAAGCGGTTGCAGGTGGCCAGGAGGACGGCCCCGGAGATGGCCTCGTGCGCGCCGGACAGGTTCGTGCGCAGGCGCTCCTCGGCTTCGGCGAGGCGCTCGAGGGACGCGAAGGGCGTCACCCGATGGTTGGCCGACAGGCAGACGAGCATGGTCGGGGACCTCCTTCGAGCAGTTAGTATATCGATTAACCATGCACCTCTCCGCCCATCATCCGCTGGTCGCCGACCGCACCCAGGACTCCCGTCTCGTGCAGGCGTATCTCGGGCGCAGGCCCTCCGTCCCGCCCGTCTGGTTCATGCGTCAGGCCGGTCGGTCCCTCCCCGAGTACCGAGCGCTGCGCGAGACCTCTTCGATGCTCGATGCGTGCCTGCAACCAGAACTTGCGGCCGAGATCACGATGCAGCCGGTGCGCAGACACGGTGTGGATGCCGCGATCTTCTTCAGCGACATCGTCATCCCCCTGCTCGTGGTGGGCCTGGACGTGAAGATCGTGGCCGGCCGCGGGCCGGTCTTCGCCTCACCTGTGCGCACCGCCGTCGACATCGCGAGGGTCACCGACATCGATCCCGACACGGTGATCTCGCGCGGCGGCCCGATCGTCGAGGCGGTCGAGCAGATCACCGCGCTCTTGGCGCAGGAAAGCGAGCGTCGCGGCGAGCCGCTGCCGCTGATCGGCTTCGCCGGTGCCCCCTTCACCCTGGCGGCCTACCTCGTCGAGGGCGGTCCCTCGAAGGACCACCTCGCCGCCCGCGGGCTCATCTTCCGCGACCCGGCCGCCTGGGAGGCACTGACCGGGTGGCTTGCGGAGGTCACGGGGCGCTTTCTCCGACTGCAGCTGCAGGCCGGGGCCAGCGCCGGGCAGCTCTTCGACTCGTGGGCGGGATCGCTCGCACCCGAGGTCTACCGCACGGCCGCGCTTCCGGCCTCCCGTCGCGCTGTGGAGATCGCCCGAGAGGTGACACCGCCCAGGGAAGCCACGATCGAGCGCATCCCCCTCGCCCATTTCGGCGTCGGTACCGGAGAGTTGCTGGCCGACATCGCGACGCTGGGGGTGGATGTCGTGGGCCTGGACCACCGCGTGAGCATCGTGGATGCGCTCATGCGCATGAACGCCCCGGTCGCGGTGCAGGGCAACCTCGATCCCGCTCTCCTGTTCGCGCCCGAGCCGGTCTGGCAGGAGGCGCTGGATCGTCTCCTGCGGCAGGGGCGCGCGGCATCCGCGCACATCGTCAACCTCGGGCACGGGGTCCCACCCGAGACCGACCCCGACGTGCTCACCGCGATCGTGCGACGGGTGCACGAGGCATCGTGAACCCCGATGTGTGCGTCGTCGGCGCGGGGATTGCGGGCCTCGTGATCGCCGCCGAGACCGCGGCGGCGGGACTGCGCACCGTTGTGTTCGAGCATGCCGCCGTGAGCGGCGGCATGCTCGCCGCGCGAGAGCTCGAGGGCATGGCTGTGGATGCGGGGGCCGAGGCCTTCGCCACCCGCACGGACGCCGTGCCCGAGCTCGTCCGGCGGTGGGATCTGCCGCTGGAGATCGTGACGCCGGCCCCGACCGGGGCGTGGCTCGTTTTCGGGCACGGCCGGCACCGGCGTCGCGCTCCGCTTCCCGCAGGATCGATCCTCGGCATCCCCGCCGATCCGTTCGCCGCGGACGTCGCGCCGTTCGGCGACCCGCATGCGGAAAGCGAGGCACCGCTCCCGACGGACGAGCCGTCGCTGCGTGACCTCGTCGCCGACAGACTCGGAGCCCGCATCGCCGACGTTCTCGTGGACACCGTCACCCGTGGCGTCTACTCCCGCCCTGCCCGCGAGGTGCGACTGTCGCAGGTCCAGCCGCAGCTGTGGCGTGAGGCGCAGGCGCGCGGCTCCCTCACCGCCGCTGTCGCGCACCTGTCCACCGGGCAGCGCCTGGGGAGTGCCGTGGCGGGGATCCGCGGTGGCATGTGGCGGCTGCCGATCGAACTCGAGAAGGCCGCGGGCGCGCGGGGCGCGAGCTTCGCGCACCACACCGAGGTGCTCTCGGTCACACCGAAAGCTGAGGGCGTCCGCGTCGACGTGCCGAAGGGCTCCGTGACCGCTCGCGCCGTGGTGCTCGCGACGCCAGGCTCGGCATCCGCTCGGCTCCTGGGCACCAGCGCGCCGATCAGCGCCCCCGTCGAACTGGCGATCGCCCGGGTCCGCTCGCCCGCACTCGATCGGCATCCGGTCGGCACGGGAGCGCTCGTCGCGACCGACGCGGGGCTGCGTGCGAAGGCCCTCACCCACGCCACCGCGAAGTGGGCATGGCTCGCCCAGGCGATGTCCCGCTCGGGAGGGGACCACATCGTCCGGCTCTCCGCACGCCACCCCGGCCCGGGACTCGATGACCCCCGGGTGGTCGCGTCGGAGATCACCGCCATCACCGGCGCAGAGGTGGACGCGTCTGAGATCGTCGCGCTCCACTCGCAGCACTGGGATGCCGCGGCATCCACCGGCCCCGGTCTGCAGACCCCCGCCGGGGTTCACCTCGCCGGGGCCCAGGTGGCCGGGACCGGCCTGGCATCCGTCATTCCGCACGCGCGCGCCCTGGCCGCCGAGCTCATCCAGACCCTCGCCCTCGCACCCCCACCCAAGGAGAACCGATGACCGACGAGACCGACGAGACCGCCCTGTCGGCGGGCTTCACCCTCTTCACCGTGCTCGATGTCCCCCGCACCGCCGGCGTGGATGTCGACGAACTCGACCGGGCCATCGCCGAGGTCGAGGCGACGGGTGTCACCGTGCGTGGCTTCTACGACCTGACCGGGATGCGCGCGGGGGCGAGCATCATGACGTGGCTGCACGGCGATGTGCCCGAAGCGCTGCAGGCGGCGCTTCGCACTCTGCGCCGCACCGGTGCCCTGACGGGATCCCGTGTGGAGTGGACCGCGATGGGCGTGCACCGCGAGGCGGAGTTCAACAAGCGGCACATCCCCGGCTACCTCCGCGGCGAGGCCGCTCGCGACTGGCTGTGCCTGTATCCGTTCGTGCGCAGCTACGAGTGGTACCTGCTGCCCGAGGCGGAGCGCTCGGCGATGCTCGCCGACCACGGTCGTAAGGGTGCCGCGTTCCGCGACGTCGTGGCCAACACCGTCTCGACGTTCGCGCTCAGTGACTACGAGTGGCTGCTGCCCCTGGAGAGCGACAACCTCACGAGCCTTGTCGACCTGATGCGGGCACTGCGCGCCACGGATGCCCGACGCCACGTGCGCGAGGAGGTGCCGTTCTACACCGGACGACGCATCCAGGTGGCGGAGCTTGCCGAGGTGCTGGCGTGACCGCCACCAACGTGCGTCCGAAGCCCCCGCGCGCCACGGGAGCGTACTGCGCGCCGGGCGCCGCGGTGTGCGGTGCGACGCCGGCGGCGGCATCCGGACCTGCGCACGTCGAGGAACCCGTCACCTACGATGCGGTGCTGATCCTGGGCTTCGGTGGGCCCGAGGGTCAGGACGATGTCATCCCGTTCCTGCGCAACGTGACCGCCGGGCGCGGCATCCCCGACGAGCGGCTCGAAGAGGTGGCGCATCACTATCGCCACTTCGGGGGCGTCTCGCCGATCAACCAGCAGAACCGCGAACTGGTCACCGCGCTGCGGGCAGAGCTCTCCGCGCGCGGCCGGGACCTGCCGGTGTACTGGGGCAACCGCAATTGGATGCCGTACGTGAGCGACGCGCTCGCGCAGCTTCACGCCGACGGCCACCGTCGCGCGCTCGCGTTGGCGACCAGTGCCTACAGCTCCTACTCCTCGTGCCGGCAGTACCGGGAGGATCTCGCCGACGCGCTCGAGGCCACCGGTCTGGGCGCCGAACTCGAGATCGACAAGGTCGGGCAGTTCTTCGACCACCCCGGCTTCGTGCAGCCGTTTGCGGACGGCATCCGGGAGGGCATGTCGCGCCTGGCGGAGCAGGGGATCACCGACACGTCCGAGGTCGAGATCCTCTTCTCGACGCATTCGATCCCCGTCGCCGATGCCGAGCGCTCCGGGCCCCGCGACCGTGACTTCGGCGACGGCGGGGCCTATGCCGCCCAGCACACCGCGGTCGCCGAGCGCATCATGGCGGATCTCGGCCTGGACTGCGCGTGGCAGCTCGTCTACCAGAGCCGGTCGGGTCCGCCTTCGGTGCCGTGGCTGGAGCCCGACATCAACGACGCGATGGCGGAGCTTCCCTCCCGTGGTCGCCGGGGAGTGCTCATCGTGCCGCTCGGGTTCGTGAGCGACCACATGGAGGTCATGTGGGACCTGGACACGGAGGCGATCGAGACTGCCGCAGGTCTCGGGCTTGTCGCGGTGCGCACCGCCACCCCGGGCACCGCTCCCGCCTACGTCGCGGGGCTCGCCGACCTAATTGACGAACGGCTGTGGGGTACGCCGGGCGCGGAGCGCACGCGGATGACGGCGCTCGGTCCGTGGTACGACGTGTGCCGCCCGGGATGCTGCGAGAACAAGCGCCTCGGCTTCCGCCCGGCGCTCGCGGGGCTCGAGCCGTGAGCCTGCGGCTGGGGACGCGCGCGAGCCTGCTGGCCACGACGCAGTCGCAGCTGGTCGCCGACCGGCTGGCCGAGAACAGCGGCGAGGACGTCGAGCTGATCCGCATCACCACCCACGGCGACGTGGCGACCGGGTCGCTGGTGTCTCTGGGTGGCACCGGCGTGTTTGCGACGGCGCTGCGGGAGGCTCTTCTGCGGGGCGAGTGCGACCTCATCGTCCACTCGCTCAAGGATCTCCCCAACGCCGCTTTCGAGGGCCTCACCCTCATCTGCGTGCCCGAACGCGTGAGCGCGCGTGACGTGCTCTGCTCGCGGGACGGAGTCGGCCTCGATGACCTGCGCGCCGGCGCGATCGTGGGAACCGGCTCGCCGCGTCGTGCCGCTCAGGTGCTGCGGCGCAGGCCCGATGTGGCTGTCCGAGACATCAGAGGCAATGTCGACACGCGGCTGCGCAAGGTCGCGGACGGCGAATTCGACGCGATCGTCTTGGCCGAGGCGGGTCTGTCCCGCATCGGTCGTGAGGATGCCATCACCGAGACCTTCGAGCTCGACCAGTGGCCGACGTCGGCCGGGCAGGGGGCGCTGGCCGTCGAGATTCGCACGGGCGATGTCGGTGAACCGCTCGGCCAGGCGCTGCGCGCGCTCGCCGTGGGCGAGGCGGAAGCCGCCGCTTTGACCGAGCGTGCCGTGCTCGCCGAGCTCGAGGCGGGATGTGCCGCCCCCATCGGTGTCAGCGCGCAGATCCACGGCTCGCAGCTGGAGGTGACCACCGAGGTCTACAGCCGCGACGGCTCCCGCGCTGTCACGGTGCGGGACTGGGTGGATCTGGCCGTCGCAGCCGAGCGCGCGGGTCGTGCCGGGCTCGCCGAGCGCATCGTGACGCGTCTGCACGCGGACGGGATCGATGGTCTGGAATCCGGACCAGGGCAGGGGATCCCGTGAGCGCGCAGCCCGCATCGTGGCTGACCGGGCGCCGGGTGCTCGTCCCCCGGGGCGGCGCCTGGGGCGAGCGCGTCCGCGCGCTGCTGGCCGAGCGCGGCGCGGATGCCGAGATCGTGCCGCTCATCCAGACGCGTCCTCCCCGCGACACCGTGGCGCGCGACCGCGCTTTCGCCGCCCTGTCCGGCGGCTCCTATGCGTGGGTCTTCGTCACCAGCGCCGCTGCCATCGAGCAGCTGGTGGCCGAGGGTGTGCGCATTCCGCCGCGGACGCGCATCGCCGTCGTCGGCCACGCGACCGCCCGCGCGGTGATCGACGCAGGGTTCGCGGTCGACTTCGTGCCCACGGGTGCATCGTCCGCGGCAGCGATGACGCAGCAGTGGTGCACCGCGCACGTCGCCGCCGACACGGGCCGCGCACTCGTGCTGCGCTCCGACCTCGCGATGGCCACCGTGAGTGACGAGCTCGAGGTGCGCGGCTTCGCCGTCGACGTCGCGATCGCCTACCGCACGGTGGGTGTCGACCTGCCCGAGGCCACCGTCGAGCGCATCCGTGCCGGCGCGTTCGATGCCACGCTCCTGACCTCCACGAGCGTGGTGCGCGAGCTCGCGCACCAGGTCGTCACCGTCCCCACCACGATGGTGCTCGCCGCCCTCGGTCCCGGCACCGCCCGTGAGGCGGAGCGCCGCGGCTACCGCGTTGCGGTGACCGCCGCCACGCAGACGGTCACGGCGCTCGTCGACGCCCTGAACGCCGTCGACGTTGCCGACCGACGCCCTCTGTCCCACACCTCGACGTTCCCCGACACGGAGACACGCCCATGAGCTCTTTCCCCGCCCATCGTCCTCGCCGGCTGCGCTCGACCCCCGCGATGCGAAGACTCGTCACCGAGCACTCGCTCCACGCTCGTCAGCTCGTCCTTCCGGTGTTCGTGACCGAACGAGACGCACCGCAGCCGATCGCGACGATGCCCGGGGTGATCCAGCACACGCTCGAGTCCCTCCCCGATGTCGTGAACGAGGCGGCAGGCGCGGGCCTCGGTGGCGTCATGCTGTTCGGCGTCCCCGCGGTGCGTGACGCTCTCGGCACCGGCGCGACGGATCCCGACGGCATCCTCAACCGCGCGATCCGCGTCGCGAAGGATGCCGCAGCCGGGCGTCTCACGGTGCAGGCCGATCTCTGCCTGGATGAGTTCACCGACCACGGGCACTGCGGGGTGCTGGACGCCGACGGCGGCGTCGACAACGACGCGACGCTCGAGCGCTACGTCGCGATGGCGCTCGCCCAGGCCGCGGCGGGTGCCGACATCCTGGGGCTGTCCGGAATGATGGACGGTCAGGTCGCCGCCTGCCGGGAGGCGCTGGAAGATGCCGGCTTCGTGGATGTCGTCATCCTGGCGTACTCGGCGAAGTACGCCTCGGCCTTCTACGGGCCGTTCCGTGACGCGGTCGAATCGACGCTGTCGGGAGACCGCAAGGCCTACCAGCTCGATCCCGCGAACGCGCGCGAAGGGGCCCTGGAGGCTCAGCGCGACATCGACGAGGGTGCGGACATCATCATGGTCAAGCCCGCCGGACCCTACCTGGATGTGCTCGCCGACGTCGCCGCGTCCGCTTCCATTCCAGTGTGGGCATATCAGGTGTCGGGGGAGTACGCCATGATCGAAATGGCCGCCGCGGCGGGGGCCATCGACCGTGATCGCGCGATCCTCGAGTCCCTCATCGGCATCCGTCGCGCGGGCGCCGACGCGATCCTCACCTACTGGGCGATCGAGGTCGCCGGCTGGCTGCGGGAGGGACGGGCATGAGTGGCGGGCACAACGAGGACCTGTTCGCGCGGGCGCGCCGGGCGATGCCGGGAGGCGTGAGCTCGCCGGTGCGCGCGTACGGCTCGGTCGGCGGCACGCCGCGATTCCTGGAGTCCGCGCACGGCGCGTATGTCGTCGACGCCGACGGGCGGGAGTACGTCGACCTCATCGCCAGCTGGGGGCCCGCCATCCTCGGGCACGCCCACCCGGAGGTGATCGAGGCCGTCACCGACGCCGCTGCGCGCGGACTGTCATTCGGGGCGAGCACGCCGGCCGAGACGCTGCTGGCCGAGGAGATCTCCGGCCGCGTTGCCGCCGTTGAGCGCGTGCGGTTCGTCTCCACCGGGACTGAGGCCACAATGACCGCGGTGCGGCTGGCCCGCGGAGTCACCGGGCGCGACCTGATCGTGAAGTTTTCGGGCCACTACCACGGCCACTCCGACGGCCTGCTCGCCCAAGCGGGGTCAGGGGTGGCGACGCTCGCGCTTCCCGGTTCGGCGGGCGTCCCCGAGGCGATCGCCGCGCAGACGATCGTCGTCCCCTACAACGACCCTGCCGCGATTGCGGAGGTCTTCGCCCGGCATCCGGGCCGGATCGCCGCGGTGATCGTGGAGGCGGCCGCGGCGAACATGGGTGTGGTGGCCCCGGAGCCCGGGTTCAACGCCCTGCTCGCCCAGACATGCCACGACAACGGTGCGCTTCTCATCCTCGACGAGGTGCTCACCGGCTTCCGTGTCGGCCCCGCCGGCTACTGGGGGGTGCAGCAGCAGACGGGCGAGACGTACGCCCCAGACCTCTTCACCTACGGCAAGGTGATCGGCGGCGGGCTACCAGTGGCAGCTGTCGCAGGGCGCGCCGAGGTGATGGACCTGCTCGCGCCCGTCGGCCCGGTGTACCAGGCGGGGACCCTTTCGGGGAACCCGGTCGCCGTGGCGGCGGGCCTTGCGACCCTCCGGCGCGCGGATGCCGCGGTCTATGCCGCGCTCGATGCGACATCGGCCGCGTTGCAGGCCGAGGTCGGGGCGGCCCTGGAACGCGAGGGCGTCCCTCACGTCATCCAGACCGCCGGAAACCTCTTCAGCGTCTTCTGGGGCGCGCCTGTCGCGGGGGGCGTCCCCGACTACGAGACCGCGACCCGTCAGGAATCCTTCCGCTACGCCGCGTTCTTCCACGAGATGCTCGCCCAGGGCGTCTCACTGCCGCCCTCGGCCTTCGAGGCCTGGTTCGTGACGGCATCCCACGACGCCGACGCCCTCTCCCGCATCGCGGCGGCCCTCCCCGCCGCCGCTCGCGCCGCGGCTTCCGCGACCCCCTGAACCCGCCGAACCCACATGCATATTGCGAACCCACACGTTTCTGGCGTCACAAACACGTGGGTTCGCGCCCAACGTGTGGGTTCGGCGACCAGCTAGGCCTTGACCTTGGGAGCGAAGAGGGTCTCGGTCTGCTCGAGCTCCATGCCCTTGGTCTCGGGGATCTTCCAGACCACGAAGACGAACGAGAGCGCGGCGAACGCGGCGTACATGCCGTAGGTCAGCGGCAGCGACCAGGTCGACATCACCGGGAAGGTCATCGTGATGACGAAGTTGGCGATCCACTGCGCCCCGGCGGCGACGCCGAGCGCCTTGCCGCGGATGCGGCTCGGGAAGATCTCACCGAGGAGTACCCACACCAACGGGCCCCACGAGGCGCCGAAGCCGACGACGAACAGGTTCGCCGCGACCAGGGCGATCGGCCCCCAGGCACCGGGGAGGGTGACATCCGAACCCGACCCCTCCGCGAACATGAACGCGAGGGCCATCGTGCCCAGTGACAGCGTCATGAGCACCGACCCGGTCAGCAGGATCGGCTTTCGGCCGACGCGGTCGACCAGGAAGATCGCGATCAGTGTCACGAGCACATTGGTGACACTCGTGAACACGCTGATCACCGGCGCGTTGGTCATGCCGACCGAGTTCCACAGGCTCGTCGAGTAGTAGAAGATCACGTTGATGCCGACGAACTGCTGGAACACCGACAGGATGATGCCGATCCAGACGATCGGCTGAAGCCCCAGCGCCTTTCCGCGGATCGATACGCCGGCGTTCTTGCGATCGGTCTCGATCGCGGTCGTCAGCTCGTTCATCGTCTTCTCGAGGTCCACCGGGGGGACCAGACGCGAGAACACCGCGCGGGCCTCGTCCGTGCGTCCCTTGGTGATGAGGAAGCGTGGGGATTCCGGCACGGTGAACGCGAGGATGCCGTACACGGCGGCCGGCACCACGCCGACCACGAACATCCAGCGCCACGCTTCCAGCCCGAACCACAGCACGTTGTCGGGTCCGCCGGCGGCGCCCTCGAGGACGGCATCCGACAGCAGCGCGGCGAAGATACCGATCGTGATCGCCAGCTGCTGGAGCGAGGCCAGGCTGCCGCGGATCTGACGGGGTGCGACCTCGGCGATGTAGGCGGGGGCCACGACCGAGGCGATGCCGATGCCCAGGCCTCCGACCACGCGCCACAGAGCCAGATCCCACACCGAGAAGGCGAGGCCGGCGCCGACCGAGCTCACGAAGAACATGATGGCGCCCAGGAACATGACCTTGAGGCGTCCCCAATGGTCGGCGAGGTTGCCGGCCAGCATCGCACCGGCGGCGCAGCCGAGCAACGCGACGGCGACCACGAGGCCGGTGACGAAGGAGTTGAGCGAGAAGTCGGACTGGATCGACTCGACCGCGCCATTGACGACCGAGGAATCGAAGCCGAACAGGAATCCACCGACGGCTGCGGCGATGGAAAGTCCTACTGCTCGACGTCCGTAGGGGCTATTGAGATGAAACGTTCCCGTGGGAAGCGCGTCGGATGACGTTGACACGAGCCTCACGCTACTCCGAGGGGGACCGCTCGCGCGGGATTTCTCGTTGCGCTCATTACAGTGAACTCATGACCGTCACGCTCCTGGGCGCCGCCGAGATCCGCGCGCTGGCAGCCGAACTCGACGTCACACCCACCAAGAAGTGGGGGCAGAACTTCGTCGTCGACGCCAACACGGTGCGAAAGATCGTGCACCTGGCCCGTGTCGCGGATGCCGACCGTGTCGTGGAGATCGGCCCGGGACTCGGTTCGCTGACCCTCGCGATCCTCGAGACGGGCGCGACAGTCACCGCGGTCGAGATCGATCGGCGACTGGCGCAGCGACTCCCGCAGACGGCGGCAGATCACGGCGTGCGCGAGGGGGCTCTGGATGTCATCCCCGAAGACGCGCTCCGCGTCACCGAGCTTCCCGCCCAGCCCGAGGTTCTCGTGGCCAATCTGCCCTACAACGTCTCGGTTCCCGTGCTGCTGCACTTCCTCGAGACCTTCCCCCACCTGCAGCGCGGTGTCGTGATGGTCCAGGCCGAGGTGGGGGAACGCCTGGCCGCGCCTCCCGGCTCCAAGACCTACGGAGCTCCGAGCGCCAAGGCGGCGTGGTGGGGATCGTGGCGGCTGGCCGGCACCGTCTCGCGCCAAGTGTTCTGGCCGGTGCCGAACGTCGACAGCGTGCTGGTCGCCTTTGAGCGCCACGAGCAGCCGCTCGCCGGCGAGGATGAGCGCCGCCGCACGTTCGCGATCGTGGATGCCGCTTTCCAGCAGCGGCGCAAGATGCTGCGCCAGGCTCTGGCGACCCTCATGGGCGGGTCGGCGGCGCAGGCCTCTGCCGTGCTCGAGGCCGCCGGTGTGGCGCCCACCGCGCGCGGCGAGGAGCTCTCGATCGATCAGTTCCTCGGGATCGCCCGCGCCGCGGACCGGTAGCCTGACGAGCATGAGCTCCGAGTCGCGATTCTCTCGCGCGTCCCACGATCAGCATCGCCCCTACTCCGCCGCCGAGGACCGCTACGACCTCACCACGTATCGGCAGGTCGGCACGTCGGGCCTGTACCTGCCGCCGATCTCGCTCGGGCTCTGGTGGAACTTCGGCGACAACATCCCGTTCGACAACCAACGGGCGCTGCTTCGTCACGCGTTCGACTCGGGGATCACCCACTTCGACCTGGCGAACAACTACGGTCCGCCGTACGGGTCGGCCGAGACGAACTTCGGTCGCATGATGCGCGAGGACTTCGGGCGCTACCGCGATGAGCTGATCATCTCGTCCAAGGCCGGATTCGACATGTGGCCCGGTCCCTACGGCGACTACGCATCCCGCAAGTACATTCTGGCCAGCGCCGAGCAGTCGCTGACCCGAATGGGCCTGGACTACGTCGACATCTTCTATTCGCACCGGATGGATCCGGTCACGCCCGTCGAAGAGACGATCGGGGCGCTGGACACCCTCGTCCGGCAGGGGAAGGCGCTCTACGTCGGGATCTCCTCGTACAGCGCCGAGAAGACCGTGGAAGCCGCGGCTGTGGCACGCAGCATGGGCACACCGCTGGTGATCCACCAGCCCGCCTATTCGCTGCTGAACCGCTGGGTCGAGGACGGGCTCACCGGCGCCCTTCGCCAAGAGGGCATGGGGGCGATCGCCTTCGTGCCGCTCGCGCAGGGACTGCTCACCGGCAAGTACCTGCACGGCGGTCCCGCCGAGCGCGCGCAGTCACGCAATTCCCTGCCCGCCGCGACAGTGTCCGAACGAGGACTCTCGGTGCTGCGGGGCTTGGCAGAGATCGCGCGTGAGCGCGGGGAGACCCTCCCGCAGCTGGCGCTCCAATGGGTGCTGCGCGAACCGGTCATTACCTCCGCGCTCATCGGTGCGTCACGCCCCGAACAGCTCGACGAGAACCTCGCCGCGCTCGCGGGACCGGCCTTCACGGCCGAGGAGCTCGAGCAGATCGACGCCCTCACCGACGGCGTCGAGATGTCCGACATGTGGGGGGACGCCACAGGATCGTGAGTCTCGCAGCGCGCCCCGAGGGAGTCCGGGTTCGAGCACCCGGCAAGCTCAACGTGTCGTTCGAGGTCGGTCCGCTACAGCCCGACGGCTATCACGCCGTGGCATCGGCCTATCAGGCGGTGTCCCTGTTCGAGGATGTCTGGGCGGAGCCGGCACGGGACTTCAGCCTCTCTGTCGGAGGCTCGGTCGACGTCACCGGCGTACCCACCGACGATCGCAACCTCGCGCTGCGGGCGGCGCGGCTGCTGGCCCACCACATCGGCCACGACGGCGGAGTCCGGCTCTCGATCCAAAAGCACGTGCCGGTCGCCGGCGGCATGGGCGGCGGATCCGCGGATGCCGCGGCGACCCTCCTCGCCTGCGACGCGCTGTGGGGGAGTGATCTCGGCATGGCCCGCCTGCAGGATCTTGCCGCACAGCTGGGCGCCGATGTGCCGTTCGCGCTTATGGGGGGCACCGCGATCGGGCTCGGTCGCGGGGATCGCCTCAGCCCGGCGCTGGCGACGGGACGTTTCGACTGGGTCATGGTCGTCTCCGAGGTGGGCCTGTCGACCCCCGCGGTCTATCACGAGCTGGATCGCCTGCGGGAGGGAGCTCCGGGCGTGCTCCACCCGGTCGACCCGTCCGTTCCGGTCGGGGTGCTGCAGGCGCTGCGCTCGGGCGACCCGGTCGCACTCGCCGCCCACCTGAGCAATGACCTTCAGGCGGCATCGATCTCGCTGCAGCCGGCGCTTCGCGAGGTGCTCGCGCTCGGCGAGGACTCCGGCGCGCTCGCCGGCATCGTGTCGGGCTCCGGCCCCACCCTCGCCTTTCTCGCCGCGGATGTGACCTCGGCCCTGGAGCTGCAGGTCACCCTCTCCGCCGCCGGACACAAGGCGCTCCATGTGCACGGCCCCGTGCCCGGCGCCCGCATCGTCTGACGAATTCACCCGGGTCCGATCCTGTGTCGGAGGCGTCGGGTAGCGTGGATGTCAGCCCCACGGACCGTATCGACGAACGGAGCACCATGAAGGCTGTCATCGACGACACTGTGATCGCAGAGGCTCCCCGCGAGGACCTCGTCCGCATCGAGGGCAACTGGTATTTCCCACCCAGCAGCCTGCGTGGGGACGTGTTCGTCGAGAGTCCGACGCCGTACACCTGCCCGTGGAAGGGGCGATGCCAGTACTACAGCGTCGTGCTCGACGGTCGCACCCACTCGGATGCGGCCTGGGCCTACCCCGAGCTCTATCCCGGTGCGATCGAACGCGTCGGGAAGGATTTCGCGGGGTACGTCGCATTCGATCGGAGTGTCGCGGTCAGCGATTGACCGCCCGCGCATGGTGATCGTCTTCGACGGCGTTTCCAAACAGTTCCCCGACGGCACTCGCGCCGTCGACGGGTTCAGCCTGACCCTGCCCGCGCATCGCACGACGGTGTTCGTCGGCTCCTCCGGCTGCGGCAAGACGACGCTGCTGCGCATGATCAACCGCATGGTCGACCCGACCGCGGGGCGCGTCACCATCGACGGTGACGACATCGCCGCCCGCAACCCCGTGGAGCTGCGCCGCGGCATCGGCTATGTCATGCAGAACTCCGGGTTGCTGCCGCACTACACGGTGCTCGAGAACATCGCGACCGTGCCGGTGCTGCGCGGCGTGCGCCGTGCCGAGGCGCACGGCCGCGCGCGGGAGCTCATGGCGACCGTGGGGTTGGATGCCTCGCTCGCGCGCCGCTACCCCAGCCAACTCTCGGGCGGGCAGCAGCAGCGCGTCGGCGTCGCGCGCGGACTGGCGGCGGACCCGAACATCCTGCTGATGGACGAGCCGTTCGGTGCCGTCGATCCCCTGGTGCGCGCGGAGTTGCAGCAGGAATTGCTGCGCCTGCAACGGGAGGTGGACAAGACGATCGTTTTCGTCACGCACGATATCGACGAGGCGTTCCTGCTGGGCGATCAGGTCGTCATCCTCGAGCGCGGCGCACAGATCGCCCAGGTGGGCACCCCGAGCCAGATCATGGAGAATCCGGCATCCGACTTCGTCGCGAGCTTCATCGGCGCCGACCGTGGCAAGCGGAGCCTGCGCCTCAAGCAGACACCTCACGGCACGGCGGTCGTCGACGCGCAGGGTCGCACGCAGGGGATGCTCGACGACACCGCGACCGACTCCGCTCCCCGTGACGGAACCGCGCCATGAGCTGGATCATCGACAACCTCGGGCTGATCGGGCAGCTCTCGCTCGAGCATCTCCGACAGAGCCTGCTCGCGATCGTCGTGGGTTTCGTCGTCTCGATCCCGCTCGGCTACGTCGCCTGGCGGTTCACCCCGCTGCGCGGAACCGTCATCACCGTGACCGGTCTGCTGTACACGATCCCCTCGCTGGCGCTGCTGATCCTGCTGCCGACGATGTTCGGCTACAGCGCGCTGAGCGATCTGAACCTGATCATCGTGCTGACCCTCTATGCGCTGGCGATCCTCGTGCGCTCGGTCGTCGACGGCCTCGACTCCGTCGACGCGAGCGTGCGCGGCGCCTCGACCGCGATGGGATTCTCGGCCGTGCGGCGTTTCTTCGGCGTCGAGCTTCCGCTCGCGGGGCCCGTGATCCTGGCGGGCCTGCGCGTCACGGCGGTCTCGACGATTTCGCTCGCCACGGTCGGCATCCTCGTCGGTGTCACCAACCTCGGCTACCTGTTCACGAACGGGCTGCAGCGCCGTATCATCCCCGAGGTCCTGGCGGGCATTCTCGCCGTCGTCGTGCTGGCGCTGGTCGTTGATCTGCTGCTCATGTGGGCGGGTCGTCTCGTCATGCCCTGGACCCGTGGAGCGGCGTCGCGCCGGACTGTGTCTCGCGCCACGACCGTTCCGGTGGACGTCGCATGAACCTGCTCGTCGACGCCTGGCTGTGGCTCACCGACCCGGCACAGTGGAGCGGCCAGTTCGGGATCCCGACCCTGCTGCTCCAGCAGCTCGGCTACACGGCCGCCGCCGTCGGCATCGCGGCGGCCATCGCCGTGCCGACGGGCTGGGCGATCGGTCACACCGGTCGTGGTCGCGAGCTGGCGGTGGCGCTGTCGGGGGCGGCACGTGCCCTGCCCTCGTTCGGCCTGCTCATCCTGCTGATCCTCGTGCTCGGTGTGACCAGGCGCCCCGAAGCCGCCCTCATCACCTTCGTGCTGCTGGCGATCCCCTCCCTCTTGGCCGGGGCTTACACCGGCATCGAGGCGATCGATCGTGCCACGATCGATGCCGCGCGCGCGGTGGGGATGACCCGTTGGCAGGTGCTCTGGCGGGTCGAGATCCCCCTCGGGCTCCCTCTCCTGATCGGCGGGCTTCGCACCGCGACCCTCCAGGTCGTGGCCACCGTCACGATCGCCGCCTACGTCAATCTCGGTGGGCTCGGGTGGCCGATAATCCAGGGCATCCCGCTGCGCCGTTTCGATCAGGTGCTCGCCGGCGCGATCCTGGTCGCCGCACTCGCCCTGGTGCTCGATGCGGCGCTCGCCCTCGCGCAGCGCGCCTCGCGGCCTCGCGGGGTGCGCGTCCTCTCCCGCAGGCCCCGTCGTCCGCTCGTGTCGGCGGCCGCCTGAACGATCTTTCCCATCCGCTTGCCCCCCGCACCGAACCACAACACAGCCCCTCCGCACCGAAAGAGAAAGAGCAACCATGAAGACCACACGCATCCTGTCCGTCGCGGGTGCCGTCGCCGCGGCATCCCTGCTGCTGTCGGCCTGCTCCTCGGGCAGCCCCCTCGACGAAGGCTCCGGCGAGGTGTCGACCGACACGATCGTCGTCGGATCGCAGGCCTACTACTCGAACGAGATCATCGCCGAGATCTACGCCCAGGCACTTGAGAACGCCGGGTTCACCGTCGATCGCCAGTTCAACATCGGGCAGCGCGACGCCTATATCCCCGCGCTGGAAAGCGGCGAGGTGACGCTGTTCCCCGAGTACAGCGGCAATCTGCTGCAGTACTTCGACCCGGAGACCACGGCGCGCACCTCCGACGAGGTCTATGCCGCCCTCCCGGGCGCACTGCCCGAGGGCCTGGTCGTTCTCGACCAGTCCAGCGCGACCGACCAGGATTCGTATACGGTGACGGCGGCCTTCGCCGACGAGTACGGACTCGCATCGATCGCGGATCTCGCGGACGTGGATGTGCCGCTCGTGCTGGGCGGCCCCGCCGAGCTGGCCGAGCGTCCCTACGGGCCCGAGGGTCTGCTGAGTGTCTACGGCATCGAGGTGGGTTTCTCACCGACCGGCGACACCACGTTCGAGGATCTCGAGGCGGGAACGGTGAACCTCGCCAACATCTACACCGCGGATCCGCGGATCGAGACCGCGGGCCTGGTCGTGCTGGAAGACCCCGAGGGTCTCTTCCTCGCCTCCAACGTGGTACCGGTCGTGAATGCCGACGTGGCCGACGAGGTCGCGGATGTCATCAACCAGGTCAGCGCCGCCCTCACCCCCTCGGGGCTTGTCGCCCTGAACGTGCAGAGCACCGTGGACCTCATGGCTCCCGCCGACATCGCGGCGCAGTGGCTGGCCGACAACGGCATCAGCTGACATCCTCGCAACGAACGCACAGCGGCCGCCGACTCCCGAGGGAGCGGCGGCCGCTGCGTCGTGATGCGCGGGATATCGCCCGGATCAGCGACCGAACAGGCTCGCGAAGAAGCCCTTCGAGGGCTCGTTCTCGTGTCCCTGGCAGCGCTGGGCCTTGGGGACGCCGGCCATGGCCTGCTGGACGTGCTGCCCGCAGCCGCCCCAGGTCGTCTTTCCGCACTTGCGGCAGGTGGTCTGGTAGCACATGGGTCGTTCTCCTGTGGGGTGAGTCGGTGAGGTGAGCGTGTTGGGCGGTCGGGTTCAGGCGAGAGACAGGAAGAGCTTCTCGAGTTCTTCCTGTGTCAGGCCCTCCTGGGTCGCGGCCTTGTCCGGGTCGGCGAGGCAATCGCGCATGGCGGTGGAGATGATGGCGAAGCCGGCCCGGTCCAGGGCGCTCGTGACCGCAGACAGCTGGGTCACGACGTCGCGGCAGGTACCGCCGGACTCGACGGCGTTGATGACCGCCGCCAACTGTCCCTGTGCCCGCTTGAGGCGGTTGACGATGCGCTTTTGCGCTGCGGCCTGCTCTTCAGGCGTTCCGGTGATCATCATGCGGTGACTCGTTCCTTCACGAGGATGTCTGCGGTGGCGTCGCCCCACCACTGGCGGAAAGTGGTCATCCCACCCGAGAGGGCCGCGGTCTCGAACCCGTGGTCCACCAGGACGCGGGCCGCGATGTTGGTGCGGACACCCGATGCGCAGATCGTGGCGACGGGTCGGCCGGCGGCGGCCTCGGTGACCTCGTCGATGCGCTCGCGCAGCTCGGTGTGGGGGATGTTGATCGATCCGGGGATGTGTCCGGAGGCGAATTCGCGGCGTGTACGGACATCCAGCAGCAGCGACTCCGACTGCACCTGCTCGAGGTCCTGCGCGTACCACATCGCCAGTCGGCCGTTGCGGACGTTCTCGGCGACCATGCCCACCAGGTTGACCGGGTCTTTGGCCTGGCCGTACGGCGGCGAGTAGGCGAGGTCGAGATCCATGAGGTCCTCGGCGACCAGGCCCGCGCGGATTGCCGTGGCGAGCACGTCGATGCGCTTGTCGATGCCCTCGTAGCCGACGGCCTGCGCACCGAGCACCCGACCGTCCTCGTCGGCGATGTGGACCATCAGATGGACGGTCGCCGCGCCCGGGAAGTAGCCCGCGTGCTGCATCGGGTGCAGGTGGAGGGTCGTGTAGGCGATGCCGGCGGCATCCAGGCTCTGGCGGTTCGCGCCGGTCATGGCCGCGGTGATCTCACCGACGCGGACGATCGCGGTGCCGATCGGCTGCGGGATCGTGCGGGCACCGGCCATACCGAAGATGTCGTCTGCGATCAGGCGTCCCGCGCGGTTGGCGGGACCTGCCAGCGGCACCGGGCGCTGGACGCCGGTCACGGCATCCGTGCTGATGACCGCGTCGCCCGCGGCCCAGACACCCTCGGCCGAGGTGCGCCCGTGATCGTCGACGACGATCGCGCCACGGATGGTCTCGACGCCAGCGTCCTGGATGAACGCGGTGTCGGGGCGAACGCCCACCGAGAGGACGACGAGGTCGGTCTCGATGCGGGTGCCGTCCGACAGGATGACGGTGTCGGCCTCGGCGCTCACCTCGACGGCCTCGGCCGCGACGCCGGCGTGCACGCGGATGCCGAGATTGCGCAGCTGCGTGGTGACGACCGTCGCCATCTCCTTCTCGAGCGGGGGGAGCACGTGCGGAGCGAGCTCCACGACGTCGACCTCGAGACCGCGGTGACGCAGGGCTTCCGCGGCCTCCAAGCCGATGAAACCGGCGCCGAGGACCACGCCGCGTGTCGCGCCGTCGTCGACCCACTTCTTCAGGGTCACGGCGTCGGAGACGGTGCGGAGGGTCCGGACGCGCGGGGAGTCGAGCCCCGGGAGCGGCGGGCGGACCGCGGCGGCGCCGGGGGCGAGGATGAGGGCGTCGTAGGTCATCTCCTCGACACCGGAGGCCGAGGCGACGGTGATCGTCTTGGCGGCGGTGTCGAGCGCGGTGACGTCGTGCCCGGTGCGCACATCGAGGTTCAGCGCAGCCTTGAGTGTCTCGGGGGTGTGCAGCAGCAGCGAGCCCTCGTGGGGGATCTCGCCGCCGACGTGGTACGGGAGTCCGCAGTTGGCGAAGGAGACTTCGGGGCCGCGCTCGAGGACGATGATCTCGGCGTTCTCGTCATGACGACGAGCTCGGGCGGCGGCGCTCATTCCGGCGGCGACGCCGCCTACGATGAGGATGCGCATGGTGTTCCTCTTTCAGGGGTGAGCGGTTCGTGCGATGACTCGACTATACCCCCGGGGGTATCTTCTCGTCAACCTCGGCGAGGTCGCCGTACCCCTGGGCCACCCGGTTCAGTCGAGCGCGTCACCGAGCTCGAGCCACCGCTCCTCGAGCTCATTCATCTCTTGGGACGCGGCGTCGCGTTCGCGCTGGATGTCGATCAGCGCCGAGTAGTCGTCGTGGCTGTCGGCGAGACGCACGTCGATGGCATCCAGCTGGCTCTGCAGCTTCTCCAGGCGTCGCTCGATCGCGGCGATCTCCTTCTGCGCGGCACGGCGCTCGGCGCCCGAGAGCGCGGGGGTGCTCGCCGCGGCGGTGGCAGGCGCGGGGTCTCGGCGCGTCGGCTGCTCGCCCGGCGAGCGGACGAGCGCATCGCGCAGGCGCAGGTACTCGTCCACTCCGCCCGGGAGGTGGCGCAGGTGGCCCACGCCGTCGGCTCCGGGGAGGATGGCGAACTGCTGGTCGGTGACCCGCTCCAGAAAGTAACGGTCGTGGGAGACCACGACCAGGGTCCCGGGCCAGGAATCGAGCAGGTCTTCCATCGCCGCGAGCATGTCGGTGTCCAGGTCGTTGGTCGGCTCGTCGAGGATCAGCACGTTCGGCTGGTCGAGCAGGATCAGCAGCAGCTGGAGGCGGCGCTTCTGGCCGCCGGAGAGGTCTTTCACCGGCGTCGAGAGCTGCGCGGAGGAGAACCCGAGCCGCTCCAACAGCTGGCCGGGGGTGAGTTCCTGTGCTTTGGAGCCGCTGCCGATCGTGTAGCTGGTGCGCAGGCGTCCGATGACGACGCGCACGGGGTCGCCCAGGTGCTCTTCCAGCTCATCCAGGCGCTGGGTGAGGGTGGCGACCTTCACGGTCTTGCCGCGCTTCACACGCCCCGCGGTCGGCGTGGTCGATCCGTCGATGAGACCGAGGAGCGTGGATTTGCCGGCGCCGTTGACGCCGAGGATGCCGGTGCGCTCCCCGGGTGCCAGGCGCCACTCGACGCCGCGGAGCACCTCCTTGTCGCCGTAGGCGACCGCGACATCGACAATGTCGACCACGTCCTTGCCCAGGCGCGAGACCGCGAGCGACTGCAGCGCGATCCGGTCGCGGATCTCGGGAACGTCGGCGATGAGGGCATTGGCGGCGTCGATGCGGAACTTGGGCTTCGAGGTGCGGGCCGGCGCGCCCCGGCGCAGCCACGCGAGCTCTTTGCGGGCAAGGTTCTGACGGCGCGACTCGATCGCCGCAGCCTGACGGTCACGCTCCACGCGCTGCAGCACGTACGCGGCGTATCCGCCCTCGAACGGCTCCACGACCCGGTCGTGGACCTCCCAGGTGCGGGTGCAGACCTCGTCGAGGAACCACCGGTCGTGCGTGACGACCAGAAGAGCGCCGGATGACGCGCCCCAGCGCGTCTTGAGGTGACCGGCGAGCCACGCAATGGCCTCGACATCGAGGTGGTTGGTGGGTTCGTCCAGGGCCAGCACATCCCAGTCGCCGACGAGTAGGCGGGCGAGGGAGACCCGGCGGCGTTGTCCGCCGGACAGGGTGCCGAGCGTGGCGTCCCAGGGGAGGTCCGATACGAGACCGGCGAGGACATCGCGCACCCGCGCGTCGCCGGCCCACTCGTGCTCCGCGGCATCGCCGACGATCGCGTGCCCGACCGTCTCGTCATCGGCCAGGGTGTCCTGCTGGTCGAGGACGCCGATGCGCACACCACCGCGGACGGTGACCTTGCCGGCATCCGGCTCACGGAGCCCGGCGAGCATGCCGAGCAAGCTCGATTTGCCGTCGCCGTTGCGTCCGACGATGCCGATGCGGTCACCCTCGTCGACCCCGAGCGAGATGTCGTCGAACACGACCTTGGTCGGGTATTCGAGGTGCAGGCCGGTGGCCCCGAGCAGATGCGCCATAACCGCTCCAGCCTACGTGCGCAGCGGCGGCAGAGCGTCAGTGGAAGGCGTACTCGAGGATCGCGACGACCGCGCCCAGCAGCGACGTGCCGATCGCCCCGAGGATGCGCGCCCACACGCGAGCTCCGGTGCGCCAGTACGCGACATACCCGAGGAAGGCGAGCACCAGCATCGTCGTCCACAGCGCGTACACCGACGAGTCGTCGGCATTCAGCCCGTTCGCACCGGCGACGAGCATGGCGATCGTCGGCGGGATCGATGCCCAGAGCATGCCCGCAGAGTGCGTCAGAGAGTAGAGGGTCGCCGCGCGGAGGGAGTGGCGGCCGTGGTCGGCGAGCGTGTAGGCGAACACGTGGGAGATGAAGAACACCACCAGGGTGGCCACGGATGCGATGACCGCGTCGGCGACGCCTTCGTGATAGTCCGCCGTGATCATCAGCAGCGAGCTGTAGAGGATGAGACCGTAGACGGCCGCGGGGGTGCGAAATCGCGTGTCGAACCACTCGTGCCAGCGCTCGGCTCGCCGCTCCTCGGGCGTCTCCGCGGTCTGCTCCTCGCTCATGCGTCGAATCCTAACGAGAGCTTGCGAAGCAAAGATGCCAGACGGTCGCGGTCGCTGCGGGAGAGGGCGTTCAGCAGCGCCGCCTCCGCATCCACGAGGCGGGTGATGGCGGCATCCACGCGCAGGCGGCCGTCGTCGGTGAGGATGACCAGGATGCCGCGCCCGTCACCGGGGTCGGCCTCGCGTCGCACGAGTCGGCGACCCACGAGGCGATCGATGCGGTTGGTCATCGTGCCGCTGGAGACGAGTGTCTGCTGCAGTAGCTGCTTCGGGCTCAACCGGAACGGGTCTCCGGCGCGCCGCAGCGCCGACAGAACGTCCCATTCCCACGGTTCGATGTCCGACTTGCGGAACGCCTCGCGCCGGGCGCGGTCGAGGTGTCGGGAGAGCCGGTCGACCCGGGAGAGCACTTCCAGCGGGGAGAAATCGAGGTCGGGGCGCTGGGCACCCCACGCCTCGACGATGCGATCGACCTCGTCCGACTCCTGCATGCGGCCATTATCCCGTGGCGGGCGCCGGGGCATTCCCCGCGCTCTGGCAGACTGGATGCCGGCCGCGAAAGCGGCGATCCGCCGTGGTGTAATGGCAGCACGACAGCCTTTGGAGCTGTGAGGTCTAGGTTCGAGTCCTGGCGGCGGAGCATGACCGCAACGCCGCTCGCCATCGTCATCCTCGCCGCCGGGCAGGGGACTCGCATGAAGTCCTCGCTCCCGAAGGTGCTGCACCCGATCGGCGGACTGCCGCTCGTGGGGCACGTGCTCGCCACCGCAGCGGCGGTGACCCCGGACCGCACCGTAGTGGTCGTGCGGCACGAACGTCAGCTGGTCGTGGATGCCGTGACAGCCCTGCATCCGGCCGTCGAGGTCGTCGACCAGGACGACATCGCCGGGACGGGCCGGGCCGTCGAGCTGGCGCTCGCGGCCCTCGACGGATTCGACGGAGACCTCGTCGTGCTCTCCGGTGATGTCCCGCTCGTGGAGGCGTCGCTGGTCGAGCAGCTCATCGCCCAGCATCGCGCCGACGCCGCGGCCGCGACCCTGCTGACGGCGACGCCGGAGGATGCCAGCGGCTACGGTCGTGTCATCCGCGACGACGCCGGACGCGTCGCCCGGATCGTCGAGCAGAAGGATGCCTCGGCCGAGGAGCTCGCCTCGCGCGAGATCAACACCGGCATCTATGTGTTCGGCGCGGCGCTGCTGCGCGACGGGTTGGCAGCGGTCGGCACCGCGAACGCGCAGGGGGAGAAGTACCTCACCGATGTGATCGCGTTGTTGCGCGGTCAGGGCCACACCGTGTCGTCGGCCGAGGCCCCAGACCTTGCGGCCGCGCTCGGGGTGAACGACCGGGTACAGCTGTCCGAGGCCGCCCGGGCGCTCAACGCCCGCACGGTGCGTCGATGGCAGCTCGAGGGTGTGACCGTCATGGACCCCGCGACCACCTGGATCGATGTCACGGCGACGCTCGCCCCGGATGTCACGGTGCGGCCGAACACGCACCTGCTGCGGGCGACCGTCGTCGAGCGCGGCGCCACGATCGGTCCCGACACCTCGCTCGTGGACTGCGAGGTGGGTGAGGACGCCACCGTCACCCGCACTGACGGCACCCTCGCCGTCGTCGGCGCGCGGGCCTCGGTCGGGCCGTTCGCGTACCTCCGCCCCGGGGCGATCATCGGTGACGGCGGCAAGGTCGGCACCTACGTCGAGGTCAAGAACTCCACGATCGGCGCCGGCAGCAAGGTGCCCCACCTCTCCTACATCGGCGACACCACGATCGGCCGCGGCGTCAATCTCGGAGCGGGCGCGATCACGGCCAACTACGACGATCTGGCCAAGCACCGCACCGAGATCGGGGACGAGGTGCACACCGGATCGCACAACGTCTTCGTCGCGCCCGTTAGGATCGGAGACGGCGCAAAGACGGGTGCGGGTGCGGTCATCCGTAAGGATGTCCCGGCCGGCGCGCTGGCTTTGACCGTCGCCCCTCAGCGCAATGTCGAGGGGTGGGTCGAGAAAAACAGACCGGGTACGGCCGCCGCTGATGTCGCCGCAAAAGCCCGGAGCGCGAAGGAAGCGAGCGATGGCGAGCAAGCACAAGAAGGTTGACCTCGATCGCGAGAACGGCATCGCGCCAGGCCTCGTAGCCAAGACCAAGAAGCGTCTGGTGGTGGCATCCGGCAGGTCCCACCCCGCGCTGGCGGCAGATGTCGCCGAGGGCTTGGGTACGCAGCTCGTCCCCACGGAGTACCGAACTTTCGCCTCGGGCGAGATCCTCACCCGCTTCGAGGTCTCGATCCGCGGCTGTGACGTGTTCCTCCTCCAGTCGTTCGGCGAGCCGGTCAACGAGTGGATGATGGAGATGCTCATCATGCTCGACGCGCTCAAGCGCGCCTCGGCCAAGCGCATCACCGTCGTCGCCCCCTACTTCCCGTACTCGCGACAGGATAAGAAGGGGCGCGGCCGCGAGCCGATCAGTGCGCGACTGGTCGCCGACCTCATGCAGACCGCCGGCGCCGATCGCATCATGAGCGTCGACCTGCATGCCGCCCAGATCCAGGGCTTCTTCGACGGGCCCGTCGACCATCTGTTCGCAAAGCCCGTGCTGCTGGAGTACTTCGAGCGCACCTTGTCGCTCGAAGACCGCGAGAAGCTCACGGTCGTCTCACCCGACACCGGCCGCGTGCGCGTGGCCGACACGTGGTCCGACAGCCTCGGAGCGCCGCTGGCGATCATCCACAAGCGCCGCGACCCGAACGTGGCCAATCAGGTCACAGTGAGCGAGATCGTCGGTGACGTCTCGGGCCGGGTCTGTCTGCTGGTCGACGACATGATCGACACCGGTGGCACGATCGTGAAGGCCGCTCAGGCCCTGAAGGCCAATGGCGCCGAGCGTGTCATCGTGGCCGCCACCCACGCGGTGTTCAGCGACCCCGCCTCCGAGCGACTGCAGGATGCCTCGATCGACGAGGTCGTGGTGACCGACTCGATCCCCGTGCCCGAACGCAAGCGATGGGAGTCGCTCACGATTCTCCCGATCGCCCCGCTGCTTGCCCGCGCGATCCGCGAGGTGTTCGAGGACGGCTCGGTCACGAGCATGTTCGACGGCGCCGCCTGAGCGCCACCCTCCCCGGCGTTGGGGGCGAGGAGTTCTGAGGATTTCCTGATCTTTCGGGGGATCCCTCGGGTTTTCTGGCGTACGCATAGCTTTCGCCGTCATGATGGGCGTACCGACGACCCTCCGCACGACCGAAGGACCGCCCATGCTCCGTGCCCCCGCACCTGTCCGCGCCGCCGCCGCCCTCGTTGGCATCGGCGCCGCTTTCACACTCGCCGGCTGCGCCGGCACGGAAGCCGCCACCACGGCAGACACCGCCGACGACACCACGACGAGCACGACGGACGAGTCGACGACCACCGACTCCTCCGGGACGGGTGAGTACGTCGACGGCACCTACACGGCCGAGGGCTCGTACGCGACGCCCGAGTCGGTGGAGTCGATCACCGTGACACTGACGATCGCGGATGACACCGTGACGGCGGTCGAGGTCACCGGCGAGCCGCAGGCGCGTGAGACCGAGCAGTACCAGTCCGCGTTCGTCGGCGGTATCGCCGATGTCGTGGTCGGAGAGAGCGTCGACGAGGTGTCGGTGAGCCGCGTCGCGGGCTCTTCGCTCACCAGCACGGGATTCATGCAGGCGCTGGAGACGATCAAGGCCGAGGCCGCGGCCTGACATGAGTAGTCGCGTCGACACCATCTGGGAGTTCGACGCGATCGGCACGCACTGGTCGATCGAGACCGAGCACGCCCTCGCTCAGGAGGTTCGCGACGCCGTCTCCGAGACCATCGACGCGTTCGACCGCGTCTGGTCCCGGTTCCGCGACGACTCGGTGGTCTCCTTTCTCGCCGCGAACGGCGGTGAGGCGGTGCTCCCGAACGATGCCGACGAGATGCTCTCGATGTTCGCGGAGATGTCGGACGCGACCGACGGCGCGGTCAACCCGCTGATCGGCGCCTCGCTCGAGGCACTCGGCTACGACGCCCGGTACTCCCTGCACGCCGGTGAGGCGACCGCCGCACCGTCCGAGTGGCGCGGAATCCTCGGATGGCATGCGGGAGCGCTCGTGCTCGCCCGGCCGGCTGTGATCGATGTCGGAGCGCTCGGCAAAGGACGCCTCGTCGACCTGGTCGCCGCCGCGGTGGGCTCGGCCGGAGGCGGCCTTGTCATCGACGCCGCCGGCGACATCCTGGTGAAGGGGATCCCGCAACGTATCGGTCTGGAGCACCCGTACGACACGT
Source organism: Microbacterium sediminicola (assembly GCF_039531125.1). Lineage (NCBI taxonomy): Bacteria > Bacillati > Actinomycetota > Actinomycetes > Micrococcales > Microbacteriaceae > Microbacterium > Microbacterium sediminicola. Next base: position 1,476,819 of record NZ_BAAAPL010000001.1, on the reverse strand, counting down.
CCCGGGTGATCGGTGTCTGGCAGATCGACGACGGCGCGCTCTGCGCGTCGGCCACCAACCGACGTGCGTGGGGAGATGGTCTGCACCACGTGCTCGACGGGCGGACAGGGATGCCGGTGCGCACGATCGCGGCGACCTGGGCCGTGGCGCCCACGGCGATGCGGGCGGATGCGGCATCGACGGCGCTGTTCTTCGAGGGTGGGCCGGAGCTGGCGCACCGCTGGGGCGTGCAGTGGGTGCGGATGACAACAGATGGCGCGGTCGAATGGTCGCACGGATTCACGGGGGAGCTGTTCAGATGATCACGATGGTGCGTTCGGGGTGGAACCGGGTGTTGGCGGTGCTGGGACGATTGTCAATGTACCGACTCGTGCTGTTCGCGCTTGTCGGGATCGCGGTGATCGCGTTCGCGCTCTCGTTCGCGGGGCTGGTCGTGCCCTCACCGCTGGAGATGATCGTCAGCCTCGGCATCTTGATCGTGGCCTGCGGACTGGTCGACCTCATCGCCCATCGGATCGTGGGGCACGCGCCGCACCTGGAATCCACGCTCATCACGGCGCTCATTCTGCTGTTCGTGCTGCGGCCTCCCGCGCTCGAGGGGGATTTCGTGACCCCTCTCGCCTTCGTCGGCGTCGCCGTCGCGGGTGCCGTGGCCGCGGCATCCAAGTATCTGCTCGTTTGGCGCAGCCGCCACATCTTCAACCCGGCGGCTGTCGGCGCGGCGGTGCTCACCATCATCAGCATCTGGGTGCCCGACATCGGAGGCTCTTCCTGGTGGGTGGGAACGCCGGTGCTGGCGATCCCGGTGATCGTCTTCGGCCTTGCGGTGCTGTGGCGCACCGAGAAGCTGCGCGTCGTGGCGCTGTTCGTGGTCGTGGCCGTCGTCGTCGCCTTCGCCCGCACCCTGGTGCAGTACCAGTCCGCGGGGCTCGACGTGGATGTCGCCGCGATCACTTCGTCCGTGCTGTGGTCCTCGCCCTTCCTCTTCTTGGGCGCGTTCATGCTCTCGGAGCCTCTGACCCTGCCGCCGCGGCGGTGGCAGCAGCTGATCGTCGCCGCGGTCGTGGGTGCGCTCGCCGGCTGGCCCATTTTCGTCGGGGAGATCTCGCTCGGACAGGAGCGGGCACTGCTGATCGGCAACCTCGTCGCCTTTGCCTTCGCGCTGCGGGCCGCCGTTCGGCTCACGCTGGTCAATCGCGCCCTGATCACTCCCACGACGCGGCTGCTGACCTTCCGCGCCAAGCGCCCGATCAACTTCATGGCGGGCCAGTACCTCGAATTGGACGTTCCGCACCGGCGGTCGGATGCCCGTGGCACGCGGCGTGAGTTCAGCATCGCGTCGGCGCCCGAGGACCTGCCGATCGTGCGCGTGGCGTTCCGCGAGTTCCCGGCCGATCAGGGTGCGACACCGCCGAGCTCGTTCAAACGTGCGCTGGGCGAGGTCGACGAGGGCGCCACGCTCGCCGTGACGGGGATCTGGGGCGACTTCGTCCTGCCCGCGAAGACGGAGGAACCGCTGTTGATGGTCGCCGCGGGGATCGGGGTGACGCCGTTCGTCTCGCAGCTGCGTCATCTGCACGCGGTGGGGCAGTCGCGCGACGTCGTGATGATCTATGTCGCGTCCACGGCATCGGAGCTCGCGTTCGCCGATGAGATCGAGCAGACCGCGACGCCGGTGGTGGTCTTCACTCGCGACGAGCCGTCGGTCCTTCCTGCCCACTGGAAGTGGGCCGGGGGAGCGCGACTGGATGCGACGACCCTCCACGACGCGGTTCCGGACCTGTCGGCCCGTCACGCCTATATCTCGGGCCCGCCGCGTCTCATCGCCGACCTCGCACCCGCCCTCGCCCAGGCACGCTCGACCGTCACCGACGCCTTCAGCGGCTACTGACCGGGCTCGGGTGCCTCGGTGCGGAGCGGGAAGCGGACGGTGAACGTCGTGTCGCCGGGAACGCTGTCCACCGTGATCTCGCCGTGGTGGGCGTGCACGATCGCGCGTGCGATCGAGAGGCCGAGGCCGGTGCCGCCGGTCTGACGCGCCCGGGAGCGGTCGGCGCGGGAGAAGCGTTCGAACAGCTCCGCCGAGATCGCCGGATCGATGCCCGGGCCGTTGTCGTGGACGCGGATGATTGCATTCTCGGCGTCGTGCGTCACCGACAGTGTCACCTCGGTGCCCTCGGGGGTGTGGGTGCGGGCGTTGGCGAGCATGTTGATGACGACCTGCTGGATGCGGCGGGCATCGCCCGGGATGACGACGGGCTCGTCGTCGACCTCGACCTGCCAGACATGATCACGTCCGGCGGCGTTCGCGTCGGCGACGGCTTCATAGGCCATCTGGGTGAGATCGACCGTCCCGTAGACGAGCTCCTGACCTTCATCGAGGCGCGCGAGCAGCAGCAGATCCTCGACGAGACTCGTCATCCGCAGCGACTGCGCCTGGATGCGCTCCAGCGCTGATCCGGTGTTCTCCGACAGTGACGGGTCGCGCAGCGACAGCTCGGAATAGCCCCGGATGGAGGCCAGGGGAGTGCGCAGCTCGTGGCTGGCATCCGCCACGAATCGCCGCATCCGCTCTTCGTTGCGCTGGCGGGCATCGAGGGAGACATCCACGTGGTCCAGCAGCGTGTTGAGGGCATGGCCCACGCGTCCGACCTCGGAGTGCTCGTCGGTGAGAGAGTCGGGCACGCGGTCCGAGATCTTCACGGTGCCTTCTGCCAGCGGAATGCTGGCGACGCGCTCCGCCGTGTCGGCGACCGCCTGCAGCGGCCGCAGGCTCGAGCGGATGATGAGGGTGACGACAAGCCCCAGGATGATGAGACCGCCCGCGGTCACGAGGGCGACGGTCGTGAGGATCTGGGTGACCGTCTCGGTGACCTCTGAGACCGGAAGTCCCGCGATGCCGAAGACTCCTCCGAGATCTCCCGCGAAGGCGACGCGATACGTACCGAGCCCGTCGATCGTGACCGTGGTCCAGCCGGGCTCTCCGATGGATGCCGCCAGCTGCGAGAGCTGCGTCGAGGTCAGCGCGACGACCTCCTCGTCGTCGGAGACATACGCGCCGGTCAGCTCTCCGCTCGATTGCATGACCCAGAGGAAGCCGACCGGCTGCCGGCCCGCGTCGAGCGTCTCGACGGCGCTGGCTCCGGGCATGATGCGCACGCTCTGGACGGCGTCGCGCAGCTTGGCATCCAGATTGTCTTCGAGGATGTTGCGCAGCAGCGCACCGCTGGCGACGGAGATGAGGATGAGGATGAGCGAGACGATCCCGACGACGGTCACGATCAGTCGCGCTTGCAGGCTCCAGCGACGCCGGGGCCCGGGCGTGGAGCGCTGCGCGGTTTCGGCGGCTGGAGCAGAGGTCACTGCGAGGCCTTGATCATGTAGCCGACGCCGCGGACCGTGTGGATGAGGGGCTCCTGCCCCTGATCGATCTTCTTGCGCAGGTACGAGATATAGAGCTCCACGACGCTCGAGCGTCCGCCGAAGTCGTAGTTCCACACCCGGTCGAGGATCTGTGCCTTGGACACCACTCGGCGCTGGTTGCGCATGAGGTAGCGCAGCAGCTCGAACTCGGTGGCGGTCAGCTCGATCGGCTCGCCCGCACGGTCGACCTCGTGGCTGTCTTCGTTGAGCGTCAGATCCCCCACGCGCAGGATCGGCTCGTCCTCGGTGTTGGCGGCTGTGCCGGCCCGTCGCATGAGTCCCCGAAGGCGGGCCACGACCTCTTCGAGGCTGAAGGGCTTGGTGACGTAGTCGTCGCCGCCCGCGGTGAGGCCCGCGACCCGGTCGCCCACGGCATCCTTGGCCGTCAGGAACAGGACGGGGACGTCGTTGCCGGCCTGGCGCAGTCGCTGGAGCACCGCCATGCCGTCGAGGTCGGGCATCATGATGTCGAGCACCATGGCGTCGGGGTCGAAGTCCCGCACCGCCTGCAGTGCTTCGAATCCCGAGCCGGCCGTCCGCACGTCCCAGTTCTCCATGCGCAGTGCCATCGAGAGCAGGTCGGTGAGCATCTGCTCGTCGTCGACGACCAGGATGCGGGGAGCGGTGCCGTCGAGGCGGCGGAGAGCGGGAGCCGGGGATGTCATGGCTCCATTGTGATCGTTCTTCTATGTGTTTCCTATGGCGTCTCCTATGTGCCTCCTGTGAGTGTGGCGCGGGTGGATCGGGTCGCCGGCGCACCTCCTGCAGTGAGGCTGAGCGCGACGGTCGTGGTTGCGAGCTGATCGCCGATCTCATGCGCGTCCCTCACCGACCGGGCGAGGCGATCGAGCTTGGTCACAACGAAAGTGTCCCCGTCTCTTACCGCGGCAAGCGCTTCTCGCAGGCCGGGCCGCGCCCGGTTGGTGCCGGTCAACCCGTGATCGACGTAGATGTTTGAATCAAGGACGCCGAGTCGCAGCAACGCATCTCGCTGGGACGTGAGGTCCTGATCGGCGGTGGAGACTCTGGCATAGCCAATCTGTATTCCATTCATGCCGCCGAGTGTGCCACCGGATGTGCGCTCCCGCGCCCGGTTGGATCCCCTACCGGGCACTGCTCGATTGAGACGCGTCGGCGTGCGCGGCCAGAATGGTACGAGCCCAGGCATGAGTCGAACGGAATCGAGACCCCGGTCGGACCAAGGTTGGCTTGCTCCGGTCAACTCAACGATGATGTCGGCCATGTGCGCCCGAGAGACTCACTGGCTAGGTGTCCGCGGCACTTCCAAGGCAGTCGTGAGTCGCTTGATCATCGTCGGTTCCCGACCCTGCGGTGTGGAGTTGGGTATCGCGAGGAGCCCAATCTATGTACGCAACCACTGCAGTAATCGCCAGACTGACAGAGCCGACAACGATTGTCGGCAGGAACGCCTCCGCATCCGCCAGCGAAGAACTCAAAACGATGAAGCCGCCGATGATCCCAACCGCGAGAAACACAAACCCTATCGTCCGAATCCACCGTTTCAGATCGCGAAGTGCAGGGATGTACAAAGTGAGAACTGCGCCTGGGAGGGCCGCGAGCACAAGCGTGGCCCATACTGTCCCCGCGGGCGGGGACATGAGAAGGAAGTAGCTCCCAAACATCCCAGCTACGAGCAGTATGAGCGCCAGCGCGACATAGACGCCAGCACGAAAGTCACTTTTCGAGATGGTCAACTCATTCCTAACGGCTAGATCGATTTCAACTTCGAGTCGGCGTTCGAGAGGTTTCCAGGGGGCCGATCTCGAAGCGTGCGGTGCGAGACATCCCCAACTAGGTGGGGCGCTCGCCACGACGCCCAACCCAACGCGCCGTCGGCGCGGGTCAACGTGTCGCGCGGAGATCAAATGGATTGACGAGTCGGCTTTCCGCGATCAAACCGGCCCATTCCTTCTCCCAGAATGACTTAATCTGTGGCGCCGAGTCGAGCGCGATCTCGAACGCAGGCGAATCGATGCGCGATCGTCGGTACATCTCGAAGATCGAAAGCACGAGAGTTTCGCCATCTATGCACTGGGCCGAGTAGCTAAGGTGCGTTGGCGAGAGGTAGAAGGAGAGTCGAGACGCATCAGCACCAGCGTCTTGAAAGACCTGAGCGAAGCGACGTCCGGTCTTCTGGATCTTCTCGCGGAGCACTGCGTCACTCGACTCCGGAAAGAGCGACCGAAGGTACTGAAAGTTCCCAGCAACCTCCGGATCGGATACCACTACTGAGATCCGCGAATCGGGCCGCTCAACGAACGCTCGGAGCGCAGACAGATTGGCATTCACCCAGGAGTCGAAGTAGTGCACCGCGATCAGGAGCTCGTTACTTGCGGAGTCAAGAAGCCGCGCCCAGTCCACCTGGCGGAAGCTTTGGGCAACGCGCACGCTTGGCGCCAGTTCGCCTGCCCGAGACCTGCGCATCTCGGTACGAATCGCGTTTGTCGCGGGGCCAAGAGCCGCTTGCAGATTGCCATCGGAACGGTGGGGCTCGTACTCGCGCACCGCCAGCCCGGCCAGGTCGGAGGGGAGCTTCACGTCGCTCCCGCGCGGGCGGACTATGAACGATCTGTCCATCCCGAGATAGCCGGCGAACATCCCCAACTCGAAAATCACGTTGTCTCTGGGTGCCGCCGACTCCTCGCCTCGCGATACGAGGACGTCATCAGGGCCGATCACAAACACACCGAAGTCGCTTGCCTCGAGCTCGGCCCGCAAGCTCGCGATTGTGTCTCGCGAAATTCGCATTACACCTTGCGTCCACACGGTCACTTCAGCATCGCGCTCGAGATTTTCCTGAACCGCGTACGCTACGTCCAGGCTTTCGGTCGCGGATGCAACGAACACTCGAGGTTTCGTCATTGCCCACCTCTCTCGCGCCTATGCCTCAGCGTAGCGGCGCAGCTACGATCGACCAACAAATTGGGGACACAGAGCGATCCGTAAACGGGTAGTGTCCGTATGCCGGGGCCGCGGTAAGTCCGTTATCGCGCTGCTCGGACCATGGCCGTCGCGTCGGGGGCTCTAAAGCCGAACTGCTCGTAGAGTCCGTGGGCATCACCGGTGAAGAGCATCCACCTGAAGGCTCGTCCTGGCCCGTCATCGATCATGAGCTGCAGGAGGCGCTTGCTAAGGCCGTGACCTCGATGAGCTTCGAGCACGAACACATCGGCGAGGTACGCGAAGGTGACGCCGTCGGATACGGCACGCGCGAAGCCGACTTGCTCGCCGGTGTCCCGGCGGTAGGCGCCGACGACGCGCCACGCACCGGCGATCTGGGCGTCGAAGTCGGTGCGGCTGCGCTGACGCCCCCAGTACGCTTCGGTCGACAGCCACTCCCAGACAAAGTCGTTCTGGATCCGGTCAGGGGCGTCGTCGAGTTCGTACTCCATCCGATCATTGTGACGCCGACGAGGCTGCGGCGGACCCAGCCAGTCCGACACCGGTGGCCCCGATTCCGAAACCTGCGGATCCCCATTCGGGCATTGCGCGGTTGAGGGACGCGCGCGTGCACTCGGCGGTGCCACACTCGCGCTGGCTGGTCAGTCTAGGGAAGAGCCGACTTGATGCGTCTCGACTGCGCGACCCCAGTTGCCTGCCTAGTACGCGCCGTTTCGGCGAGTTTTCACTTCTGAATCAAAGACTGTGGGTGTGTGCGAACACCCGAGCGATGTATGAGGCAAATCGGCTCATTCCCTTCCACCCCATGCCGACGACGACGATCGCGAGAAGTGGACCAAACCACCAGTGCATTGCGATGTTGACTAGGACGGCATTCCAGAGCGTCTCCAGCGCGGTCCAGCGCCCATCCCAGATCAGCTGCTGCCAGTCGATCTCCATATGTTCATCTCCCATCCGCCCGGGGAGCTGTCGAGCACAAGATCGCCTACGTCGGCTCCCGATCAACCAGTGGCCCGCGCGGGATTGACGTGCGGGCCACTGGTACGGACCTCAGACCCGCTGGCTGATCGTGCCGTTGGGATTGCGCTTGGCAGCGGACTCGGTCACGAAGCGGCCGGTGGACGCGGAGCGATGGACGGTGGTTCCGTTGCCGGTACCGGAGCCGACGAGTTCGGTCGTGGTCTTGCCGGGCCAGCGGGCGACCGTCGCCCTAGAGACGAAGCGGCCGGACTTGGCGGAGCGGTGGACGGTTCCCATGTGGGACTCCTTCACTGATTGTTTCGCCGGGCTCCCTCAGGCGGAGTGTCGCTGGTCTGCGACTGCCGACTCCGGTACAGTCAGTGCTCTGGATGAGACCTGACTCCTCAGGGATCTTGAGCCGTCCCGTTGCAGCGGGGCGGCTCTATTCGGTTGTGATCCCGACAACTCGGTATATGTACGGCGCCGTTCAATTCCCCTCGCGCCTGCCTCGGATCTGCGTCGACGCGCTCGACTTGGCCCGTGAGACCAGCGCCTGTGCCTTCGCCGACGAAACGGATCGACGGGCTGCCTTCGCGTTCTGGGTGCCGAATGACGAGCGCTCGAACTTTCCCTCGAACTGACTGCTCATACTGTCTCCCTGTTCTCTCTGGCTCGTTGACGTGCCCGGGCGATCGCCGATTCGACAGCCTTGCCCGTCATTCCGAGCTTGTGACCGATCTGCTCGTGCGTGAGGCCGTGCGCGACGCTGAGGTAGAAAGCAGATCGCGCGCGGTGGTCAGTGATGCTGCCGAATGCACGCCGAAGCTCGTCCCTGACCTGCGCAGTTACGCTTGCATCCGGCGCGAGATTGGCGAGATTGCTCTCGAACTCCTCAACCTCCCGGGCGAGGTCTGCGTCCAGCGGTGCCGCATACGATCGCAGTTCCTCGCGCCGCCAGCGCTTGTAGACGTTGCTGAACTGGAGCAGACACTGACCCACGAAGAACGTCCGTAGGGAAGCACCCCTCGATGGGTCCCACTTCCCGGGGACCAGGACCTTGTCGCGGAAAGCGGTGAGCGCGAGCACGACCGTCTCGTCTGCCAACCCCTCCGCGTCTTCGATCATGGCGCCCTCGCGTGGCTCCGCCTCGAGGGCGCCGAAGCCCTTGCGCTTGACCTCACCGGCGATCTGTCCCTTGTAGATCCACCCCCGAATGACGGCCCATCCGTACTTCGCGATCTCGATCGCGAAGAGGTCGTAGTCCCGGCCGCGAAACCCGCCGGCACGCAATGCCGCCTCGAGCTCCCGGTCGCCGGCGAGCCGGTCTACCCTCTCCTCGGCGTTGTCCCGGTCGGCATCCGCAAGCCACGCTAGATCGGCTGCCCATTTCTTGAGAGAAGGAATGCCTCCGAGAGACGAATGCCCATTCGGGTCACAGCTGTCGACCATGGCGTTCCTCGCGATCTCGTGTCAGTTCATGCGCACCATGCTCCCTTGTATGTCCGACATCGCCGACTTCCCCTCGCGGACTTCAGAGCACAATTACTGAATGCGATTGGTGTATCGGTGGAGCAGGTGCTCGATGCCCGAGAGGATGCGGAGACGGACGGGATGTCTCACGGTCCTGCGCGCCTCGACCTTCTCTCGCCAGTCGTTTCGGTGCTCGGCAATTCGGGTGCGACGATCGCCTGCTCCGGTCGCGTTCTTGTACGCGCAGTACGGCCCGCATGACGCGTCGGCATGTAGAAGCGTGTGGGTGGAGAGAACGTAGTGCAACGGCCCCGGCACCCCACGGCTGCCCGGATGGGCGACCAGGCTCACGAACTGGGCCAGGAGGGAGGCGCTGACGCTCGCCGAGAGGGCGGCGACATTCTGATGCGACGGCGCTTCCCGGTTCGCGCCCTCGATGTACTCAGGGTCCTCGAGGAGCCCTAGCTTGTCCAAGGACACGTCGCCTGCGACCAGCTGGCCGAGGCACGCCATGCATGACCGGCCCGGAGTAAGGGTGTGCGTTCGCCAGATGCCGTTTCGCATGCGCCCGTCCGGGAAAGTCGTCAGCGCGATACCTCCGTCGATGACGGGAACGAGGTCGGCGTACGCGATTCCGTTGAGCACCGCGCGCGGCCAGGGCCTGTCGACGCAGGAGAAGATCACGTCGTAGTCCAGAGCGATGCTCACCCCGACCGGGTCGGTGATGCTGACCTCGTGACGTCGAACCTCAAAGGCGTCGGCGGTAGCCGCGGATCTCATGAGTCGAGCCGCGACCTCGACCTTGGCGCGGCCGAGTGCGGCATCGAGTCGCGTTGCGCCGACCATGCGGTCGAGGTTTCGTTCTTCGACGGCGTCGTAGTCCATCACGCCAACCGTGATGAGCCCGGTGGCGGCGAGCCGCTGAGCAACGTCTAGGCCGACGCTGCCGCCTCCGACGACGAGAACGCGGAGGCGGGCGATCGTGCCTTGGGCGCGATCGCCCCAGGAGGACACCGTCCGAGCCTGTGCCCCGGTGATCCTGGGCACCGGGCGCAGCTCGTCGTTCCAGGTGACGGCGAGCGTGGGGGAAACGGAACGGACGGACTCCGCCCATGTCGGTTCGGCCCGGTCGAACCAGAACCTCGCGGACCATGCGACGTCTTCGCCGCCGATGGTCATGCCGAGCATCGGCATCTCCGTGGCGGACCGGGCGACTCGTTCGTAGTCGGACTCGGTTTCCCAGTCGGTGCGCGAGAGGCGCTGCCAGCCGCGGCCGCCAGGGTGGGAGTGCAGGAGCACGAGCCCATGGCCGGCGAGGCGTGCTTCGTGAGCGGCGCGGAGGACGTAAGCACTAGTGAAGGAGGCGTTGCCGTGGACGTGCCGCTCGCCGTCGCGGGGAAGGATGACGGACCGGATCACGGCTGTCGTGCGCTCGACGCCCGTGGAGAACACGTAGGTCGCGATGAGGACGTCTTCTTGCCCGTCTTCTCGCAGGAGGTGGTCTCGCATGACGGCTTCGGTGTTGCCGCTCATCGCAACGGAGTAGCGCATATCAGGCAGCCTGGGCGATCGCGATCGAGATGAACCCGCGGACGTGACTCAGCCATGCGCGTGCGGGATGGATGGAGGTGTCGTTGTAGCTGTAGTCGCGCGAGTGCCTCTTGTATCCAGGCGCACAGTCGGTGTCGTCCATGTTCGTCTCGGCGAACCGGATACCCCCCGGCAGGTGGATCCAGTGGGGCGGTACAGCCGGCCAGCTCTGCACCTCGGCGATGCTGACACCAGTGGTGATGGTCTGACCGGCGTGCGCGCCGCCTACCGCGACGATGTCGTAGAGGATGCGTGGGCCGTCGGCGCGCGCCGGGGCGCCCGCTGCAGTCATGTCGGCGATGAACTGCTGAGCCGCCTCCGACAGGTCAACTGAATCGCTCATGCAACACCGCCGACGTGCTTGACGGTGACAAACTCGTCACCATCAACGATGGTCACGATCTCGTCGTCCGGAAACGAGGTGGGGCTTCCGACACGGGCCAGGTCGAAGGCGGCCGGGTCCAGGCCGGCGAGGCGCAACAGAGCGGATGCCGCCTGGTCATCGTCGTAGCTGCGGAATGATTCACCGTCGATCGTGAACCGGAGGTTCTGACGTGCGACGAACCGATCGCCGTGCTCAAGGTTGATGATCTGCCCGTCCCTGATCTTCACCTCGACACCGTTCTTCTTCACGAGGAACAGATCGAAGTCCTTAGGGTCCCGGCCAGCGAGGCGCAGCAGCGCCGCTGCCTCCTGGTCGGAGTCGTGGACCGTATACGCAGCGTCGTTGATGACGATGCTCAGCGGCGAGGGGGTGGTGATGGGGGACATGGCGTCCTCCTTCCTGAGCCGACTTCTCGGCTCGCTAGGAGTGTTGCGGAACTGCAACAGCAGATCGATACTAACACATTCTGTCGCGCTACTGAAACAGCGTTGCGTTTGCGGTAGAGTTGCGGTGGAAGGATGGCGAAGATGGCGAAGACCCAAATCGATACCGATCGGCTGTTCGCGGTTCTTGAAGCCCGGACTAATGATGAGAACCTCTCGTGGCGGCAGGCAGCGCTCCAGATAGGAGTTAGCCCTTCACTGCTCTCGCGGTTGAAGTATGGGCAGCGGCCCGATCTCGACGGATACGCCAGCATCGTGCATTGGCTTGGCATGTCGGCTGACGCATTCATCGAGATTGAGACTGATGACGTCGAGCCGGCGAGGGAGAGCAGCTTGATCACCGAGATCAGCGCGGTGATCCGTAAGCGCCGCGATCTCACGGACGCCGACAAGACCTACCTAGAGGACGTCATGCGCGCGAGTATTGAGCACGTTCGTCGCAGCAGACCAAGTCTGGAATCAAGTGAAGCGAAAGCCACACTGACACAGGAGACGCGCCGTGGGGGCGACTGACGCGCAAAATGCTGCGCTCCATTTGGAGGGGCTGACGCTCGAAGGAGGTTGGCTCGTCGGCCCACCCAACAATGTTGACCAGGAGCAAACGGGGGGAACGTTCAGCGTCACCTACAGGGTGACGCGAGCGGACAACCAGCAGGGGTTCCTTAAGGTGCTCAACCTGGCGCAAGCGCTTGAGAGCGACCAATTGGTCGATACTCTCGGAGCCCTAACGGCCGCGTTCGCAGCCGAACGCAATCTGTGTGAGATGTGCGGGACCAAGCGACTGTCCCGGGTAGTCACCGCCATCTCCCACGGAGAAGCTCGAGTTCCCGGATTCCTTATCGGCACCGTGCCGTACATCATCTTCGAACTTGCAACCCACGACGTGCGCGTCGCGCTCAGCCGCGCTGGGCAGATCGATGCGGTCATTAAGCTCGAGTACGCACACAGCCTCGCTACAGGTGTCCGCCAACTACACAAAATCGGCGTCGCGCATCAGGACATCAAGCCGTCAAACATCCTGGTCTTCCCTCAGGTCGCGAATCGCGCCGTCGGCAAGGTCGCTGACCTCGGCCGCGCGTATCGGGACGATCTCGCGTCTCCGCACGATGACCTCCTGATTCCCGGAGATCGGTCCTACGCCCCGCCGGAGCAGCTGTATCGGCACAGATTCGAGGAACCGGCCATCCGCCGATTCTCTGCCGACCTCTACCAACTCGGCAGCCTCATCACGTTCCTCTTTACAGGGCGAACCATGAACACCTTCCTGACGCTGAATCTTGCCGAGCATCACCGATGGACCTTCTACGGCGACACCTACGAGAGCGTTCTGCCGTACCTCGACGAGGCCTACGAGAGCGCACTCGGAGAGATCGAGTCGGAACTCCCGAACGTCGTGGCCGAACGTCTAGTCATGACCATCCGATACCTGTGCGAACCCAACGCCGCCCTTCGGGGCCACCCCAAAGCCCGTGAGCAGACCGCAGCATCGGACTTTGCGCTCGAGCGGACCGTGGCCGAACTTGACCTAATGGTCCGAATCGCCGCCAAGGAGGCTCAACGGTGAGCCTGCAGTCGATTGATGACACCAGGGACGTTGTCCCACGATGGCGGAGTTTTGCGGATACGAGAGCGTCCGCAGAACTGGCGCCGCTCAGACGAGCAAGCGTGATCGCGACCGAATCGGAACTGGCCCCCTTGCGCGCGCAGTACACCAACTCCGAAGACCAGTACGTCATCGCTGACTACCTCTGCGCTCTGATTGCTTACCAGGTGAGCCAGAGCGTAATAGCCCCGGTCGCCCGTGCACTCGAGGCCGTATCCGACGAAGGAAGCTCGTTGTGGAAGTTCGCACGGGAGGCGATCGGCCCCCGTGACGAGCAAACGAACAATGACGTTGAGATGTCGTCGATCGACGCGCACGCACGGCTTCAGCTGCGTGCGCTGCGCCGTGCGATGCGTCGATCCCCTCGGCGCGCGACGTTCCGCATCGACGCCGCCCTCGCGCACGCGACGCTGGGTAACAAGGTGTCCGCGAACCGTGAGGCGCGAATCGCCCTCGACCTTGCTCCGACCAATCGTTTCGTCGTGCGAAGCGCGGCTCGCCTGCTGATTAGTCAAGACAAGCCCGACGAGGCTGTGTGGGTGCTGCGACGCTCGGGCATTCATCTGCACGATCCATGGATCCTCGCACCGCTACTCAGCGCGATGCAGTTGGCAGGTCGAAGTCCGTCGGAGTTTCGAGCCGCACGGGAACTCTCGACCACTGCCAACCACTCGCCATCTGACCTGGCCGAACTGTGGAGTGAGATGGCCACAATCGAGCTCGGGGCGGGAAAGACGAAGGTTGCCCGTGGACTCTTTAGGTCCTCGCTCGCCGAGCCGAATGACAACGTGGTAGCTCAGGCCGAATGGGCCTCCAAGGCAGGCGGCTTCACTCTCCCCGAAGCCGCATTAGATGTCGAAAGAGGATACGAGGCTCGTTCGCGCGCTTTTGCGCGTGAAGCTAGATGGAATGAATCCGTCGCGGAAGGGAGAGCGTGGCAACGCGACGAGCCTTTCGCCCTCGAGCCGGCGCTCAGCACATCCTATGTCGCGGCCCTGGTCCTTGAGGATTACGAGCGTGCGCTCGAAGTGGCGGTCGCAGGTCTAAGCTTCCACCCACAGGACGCCGCGCTCCGGAACAACGCGGCCTTTGCCGCTGCCAACCTCGGGAATGTTGAGGAGGCTAACAACCATCTCCGACGCGCAACGCCGGAGAACGACGGCGAACGCACCACAATTACTGCCACTCGAGGATTGATTGCCTTCAGGACGGGGGACATCGCAACGGGCAGAGCCCGATACAGGGAAGCGATCAACGAGTTCCGAAAAGCCGGGAACGCCGACATGTCAGCCATGGCGAGCAGCCTCTGGGCATTGGAAGAGCTGAGGGTGCGCTCCCCGGCGGCCGAGATGATTCGGGCTGCCGCCGCAAAGGACGCAGAGGGTGCCAACCTTCCCGAGGTTCCCATTCTGATTGATCGTGTCGAGGCGCGGCTGTCCGACGCCACCGGAGGGGCTTCGTCTTCGGCATAGCATGAGCCCACTTGCTCGGTGAGATTTAGGTTCGCAGCGCTCTTCTTCGCGTCGGTGAATCAGGCGACTTCGCGTCGGTGAATCAGGCGACCCCACAGCCCGCCCTCGCTGGGGCACGCCAATCACGGTTCAAACGACCGCCTCACCGCGTGTGATTGCTCGCGATACCTAGGCTGCCCGACCGACCACGGACCTGACGACGATATCCGCACGTCCTGGTCCGGGCTCGACCCGCGCACCGGCATGCCTGGCTGAATGACAGTCGTCTGGGAGACCTCGTCCTGATGCGGGTGAGTGGAAAGCATACACGTAGGGCGGTCCCTTCTGGAGCGCTACGCGCATGAGGCGAATTGCGTTCCAGGCGAGTGCTCGATGGATTTCCCGTGTCGCTAGATTGAAGCAATGAGAGTCCCTCGATTCACTTCCGAGTACAGCGATTCGCAGCCCAGCGACGAGCCGATGTCGAACGCGGAGGTAACGGCGCTGGTGCAGACCCTCGCCAGCCACGAGGATTCAGAGGCTGCTCAGCAGAATCTGGTGTTGCGATCAGTGAAGGACTTCTACCACGCAAAGTATTTCTGGCTCCGCACCCGCGACGCCGACTACAAGGGCGATGATCGCCTTAAACGCGTGACCAAGCACTTCCAGAACGTCCTATTTAGGCAGGCCGTTGTTTCGATTGCGACGGCAATGGACACGACGCTAAGCAACGCTGGTGGCGGCGACAAGGCCATGCGCACTGCCTCGCTGCCCCAAATGCTCGACCGGGTTGCGTCGCGGCTCGACTCAGCAGAGGCCGACACCACTGCAGCAAAGGAATTGATGTCGACAATAAAGGAGAGGGTTGACCCTGAACGCCATCCTGTCCTCAAGTACGTCAGGCACATGCGCAACAAGTGGGCCGGACATGCATCTTTGGATATCAGGTTCGACGACTGGGAAGGCGGCGCCTCGGCGTTGCGGATTAGTCATCTGGAGTCGGCATTAGCACGCATCGTCAATGCGTTCGAGGACTATGCGGACCTCGTCGAGATGAGCGATGCCTTGACAAGCGCGACCACCGAGCCGCCTCGTGCACCCGTCGTCGATAGCCTAGGGCGGGAGAGTATCCCGCTCAGGGTCGACTGGTTCAGCGTCGGAGTCGCCGCGAACGTCGTGCGCGAAGCCACCGACAAGGACGTAGACCGATTCGTCGCAGTCCTTGTCGCCGGCAGCAACTTGCAAAGTTAGCAGGTTGGTCGAGCGCGCCTGCGCCGCGATCGATGCAATCGATCGGGTGTTCGACGGGTGTCGTCGCGGACCAGACCGGCGCTGGTGTCAAATCCGAGCGGTGGGAGAGACGCTGGAACCGATTCCTAGCTTTATCCGGTTGGCCGCGAGACGCGATTACGTCGTGCTATGCGCGATTCCCGGCGCCAATAATGGGCGCACGCTCGAAAGCCGGTCCCTCACTGCACGCGTATCGGACCCAAAGTCGATCGTGTTTACGGGAGGAGGTCCAGCATCTGCGGTCGGGCCTTCATCGCGTGGATCACAAGCTCGTTGCCGCTGTCGAAAACCAGCACCACCAGCTCGAGCAACCGTCCCTGCCGGTCGAAGCCGAGCCGGAGTTGGCGAGCTGGCGAGTCCTCGTCGAGGTCGTCGATCCACAGCGGCCACGATGCGGCTTGGATGATTTCATCGGGCGTGATGCCGTGCTTGAGTGCGGAGTCGTGAACCTTCACGCCGCGTACGCGGCGATCGCTTCGCGGATAAGTTCTGAGCGCGTCTTGTGCTCTCGAGCCGCGCGGGCATCGAGAGCAGCGAGCTCGTCCGCAGTGAGTCGGAGCGCGACGACCTGGGCGGGCTCCGCTCCGCGTCCGGGTCGTCCGCGTCCTCGGCGTTTGAGAGCCTCGACGTCGTAGCCGACTTCAGCCTCCGCAGCCCACGCCGCGATCTGTTTCTCCGTCACCGGAACGCCGTTGATCGTCTCTTCACCACCCATGGCGGCATCGTAATACGAAATTGCGAGCGGATCTACGGTTGCCCGAGTGTCGGTCGTAAAGCAGGCGCTTCGGCTGCCTCCATCAAACGAGAATGTGCGCCACGCAGGCGCCGTGGTCGCCGTTGACCGAATATCCGGCCCGCTCGTTGGTGCGAGCATCGGACGCCATACGCGCAGGTATCCCAAGCCGCTCAGAGGTCCCAGCAGGCGACCGACGCGTCTCGCGCCGACATCCTTATGCAATCCATAGGTCCCGCATCACCGCCGCATCACCGCGGTTCTTAGCGTCTGACCGACGGCTGGCGCCCGTGCCGCCGAAAGGGAGAGGTATGTACTGGACCTATCTGCGGCGGGAGCTTGCCGGCCGCAAGAAGCAGACGATCATCGTCGCGGCGGGGCTTGCCATCGCCATCGCGCTCGTGATCATCGTGAACTCGCTCGCTGCGGGCGTGCGCGACGCACAGGCGCAAGCGCTCGAGTCCGTGTACGGCGTCGGCACCGACCTCACCGTGACCGGTGCGACGGCCGAACCCGGTGAGGGTGGCGGCGGCCAGCGGTTCGAGTTCGACAGCGAGGCCGGTGACACGACCGACGGCACGACCACGCTGTCGCAGTCCACCCTCTCCGTCGAGATGATGCGCGGCACCCTCGAGTCCTCGACGCTCGACACGATCGCATCGCTGGATGGCGTGAGTGCCGTATCCGGCGCCCTGTCGCTCACGAACTCCACTTTCTCGGGCGAGATGCCCGACATGTCCCAGACCACCGACGGCTCTGCCGAGGGTGGCATGGGCGGCGGCCAGCCTCCGACAGGCGGCGCCGACGGTGCCGGTGGCAGCGCATTCGGCATCGACTCCTTCACCGTGCTCGGCATCGACCCGGCTGACACCACGATCGGCCCGCTGTCCGCAGTCGAGGTGACCGAGGGACGTGCGCTGGAGTCGTCCGACGCGGGCGCGTACGTCGCGGTCGTGGATGCCACCTACGCAACCACCAACGAGATCGCCGTCGGTGACACCATCGACGTGGGTGGTAGCGATGTCGAGGTCGTCGGCATCGTCTCCTCGACCTCGAGCGAGGCCGACACCGCCGCCAACGTGTACCTGCCGCTGGATGTCGCGCAGTCGATCGCCGGGCTCGATGACGTCGTCTCGACCGTCTACGTGCAGGCGTCATCTGCCGATGCCATCGCCACCGTGCAGAGTGAGATCGAAACCGCGCTGCCCGACACCACCGTCAGCTCGCAGTCTGACCTCGCCTCCACCGTGTCGTCGTCGCTGTCCAGCGCCTCCGCGCTCATCTCGAACCTCGGCACGTGGCTGTCGGTCATCGTGCTCGCTGTGGCGCTCGTGCTCGCGGTCCTGTTCACGATTTCGGGCGTCAGTCGCCGCACCCGTGAGTTCGGAACCCTCAAGGCCATCGGCTGGTCCAACGGCCGCGTCATCGGCCAGGTTGCGGGGGAGTCGTTCATCCAGGGGCTCATCGGCGGTGTCGTGGGACTCGTGATCGGTCTGGCCGGCATCCTCGCGGTGAACATCATCTCGCCGACGATCTCGTCCACCGGAACGACCGAACAGGGCGGCCAGGGTGGCCCCATGGGTGGCGGCTTCGCGGGCATGACCCAGACCGCGACCGAGGTGACCCTCAGCGCACCGATCACGCTCTCCGTTGTCGGCGCCGCCATCGGCATCGCTGTCCTCGGCGGCTTGCTTGCCGGAGCCTTCGGCGGGTGGCGAGCCGCGCGCCTGAGCCCCGCAGAAGCCCTCCGCTCGGTCGGCTGAGTCCGGCATCCCCATTCGCAAAGGAGAAGAGATCATGACCATGGCACAGACCGAGACCGTCGCGGCAGCGGATGCCGCACCCCGTGCGATCTACCGGCTGGAGGGCGTCACCCGCACCTACCAGCAGAAGAACCGCATCATCAAGGCCATCAAGGGCATCGACCTGGAGATCGACGAGGGTGACTTCGTGACGATCCAGGGCCCGACCGGTGGCGGCAAGTCGACCTTCCTGCAGCTGCTGGGCGCGCTGGACCGCCCCACGTCGGGGTCGGTGTGGCTTGGCGACACCGACATGGCGAAGGCCTCGAACGCCGACCTCGGGCGCATCCGCGCCCGGGAGATCGGGTTCGTCTTCCAGGGGTTCAACCTCATCCCGACGCTCACCGCCCACGAGAACGTCGACATGGGGCTCGAGCCGCTGGGACTGAGCGCGGCCGAGCGCAAGGAGCGCGTCCTCGAGGCGCTCACGCACGTCGGCCTCGCCGACCGCGCGGACCACCTGCCCGGCGAACTGTCGGGCGGGCAGCAGCAGCGCGTGGCGATCGCCCGCGCCATCGCGAAGCGCCCCCGAGTGCTCCTCGCGGATGAGCCGACCGGAAACCTCGACGAGCACATGCGAGACGAGATCATGGCGCTGCTGAAGAGCCTGAACGCCGACGGCCTCACCATGATCATGGTGACGCACGACTCCGCCGTTGCGCGCCGCGCCAACCGTCGTCTGCGGCTGGATCACGGCACCGTCCGCGACGTCTGATCACCCGCGCACCGACACACCAGAAGCGGGAGGCTCCCTCAGGGGCCTCCCGCTTCTGCGTGCGTTGGTGCGGTCAGTGCGTGTCGACCGCCTCGACCTCGGAGCGATCGCCCGACCACAGCGTGTGGAAAGTGCCGTCCTTGTCGACGCGCTTGTAGGTGTGCGCGCCGAAGAAGTCGCGCTGACCCTGGATGAGGGCGGCGGGCAGACGCCCCGCGCGCAGGCCGTCGTAGTACGCGAGCGACGACGAGAACACCGGCGACGGGATTCCGGATGCCGCCGCCGTGGCGACGATCGCGCGCCAGGCATCCTGCGACGCGGCGAGCGCCTCGCGGAAGAACGGCGCCGTCATCAGCACCGGGAGATCGGCGGATTCGGCGTAGGCCTCGGTGATGCGGTTGAGGAACCGCGCGCGGATGATGCAGCCGCCGCGCCAGATCGCCGCGACGGTGCCGAGGTCGATCGTCCAGCCGTAGTGGGCGGCGCCGGCGCGGATGATGTCGAAGCCCTGCGAGTACGCGACGATCTTCGAGGCGTACAGGGCCAGGCGCACCTGCTCGACGAAGGCGTCGGCGTCGAAGGCCGTGAATTCCTCGGCGGGTCCAGGGAGGACGCCGGTCGTCGCGCGCTGTTCGGGATGCGAGGACAGCGAGCGTGCGAACACGGCCTCGGCGATGCCGGATGCCGGAACCCCGAGGTCGATCGCGGTCTGGGCCGTCCAGCCGCCCGTGCCCTTCGCGCCGGCCTGGTCGACGATGATGTCCACCAGCGGCTTGTCGGTGTCGGCATCCACCTGACGCAGCACCTCGGCGGTGATCTCGATCAGGTAGGACTCCAGGTCACCGGTGTTCCACTCCGCGAAGATGTCGGCGATCTCTGCGGGGGTCTTGCCGGTCGCGCGACGGATGAGGTCGTAGGCCTCGGCGATGACCTGCATGTCGGCGTACTCGATGCCGTTGTGCACCATCTTCACGAAGTGACCCGCGCCGTCGTGACCGACGTGCGTGACACAGGGCTCGCCCTCGGCGACGGCCGCGATCGAGCGAAGGATCGGCCCGAGGGTCACCCAAGATTCGTCCGAGCCACCGGGCATGAGCGAGGGGCCGAGAAGCGCGCCCTCCTCGCCGCCGGAGACGCCCATGCCGACGAAGTTCACCCCCGTCTCGCGCACGGCCTTTTCGCGGCGGATGGTGTCGGTGAAGAGGGCATTGCCGCCGTCGACGATGATGTCGCCCGGTTCGAAGACCTTGAGCAGCTCTTCGATGACCGCGTCCGTGCCCGCGCCCGCCTTGACCATGATGATCGCGGTGCGGGGGACGGTCAGGGATGCCGCGAACTCCTCATACGAGAACGTCGGGACGAACTCCGCCTCGGGGTGCTCGGCAACCAGGTGCTCAGTCTTGTCGTGGCTCCGGTTGAAGATCGCGACGGTGTTGCCCTCGCGGCTGGCGAGGTTTCGGGCGAGGTTGGATCCCATCACCGCCAGACCGACGACACCGATGTTGGCTGTGGCTTCGCTCACGAGTACTCCCTGTTCGACCTGCGCAGCATTCGCTGCCCCCGCAAGCCTAGAGCGTCGGCTGAGGAGGTCGGACGGGAGTGCGATCAGTCCTTGCGGTAGGCCGCGCGGCCCATGCTCCAAAACGCGCCCACGACTCCGACGATGGTGCCGAGGGCCAGGATGCCGATGACGGCCATGATCAGGTCAGAGACGAGCTTCGCGTCCATCGTCACTCCTTGGGTGGGGCGGTGCGGGTGCGCGCGAACGCGCGCGGTTCCCATCGTAGCGGCGACGCTGGTAGACTTGCGGACCGTACTTCGGCGAGGGAGTCCGCGGGCCGCGAAAGTGGTCCGACGAGACATCCGTCATCGACGAGGGTGTGCGGTCTGACAGGTGTCCTCACGCGCTCGCGTTCGAGTCGATACCCGTCAACATCAGGGCCCACGCCCGAGGAGAAACATCATGTCTGAAGACAACAAGGTCGCAGCCGAGCTGCGTGACAGCTTCGGCAAGGGCTTCGCCCGCCGTCTGCGCGCCGCCGGCAAGATCCCCGCCGTCCTCTACGGTCACGGCACCGACCCCGTCCACGTCGCCCTTCCCGGCCACCAGATGTCGCTGCTGGTCCGTCACGCCAACGCGCTGCTCGAGCTGGACATCGAGGGCACCGAGCAGCTCGCCCTGGTCAAGGACATCCAGCGCGACCCGGTGCACCAGATCATCGAGCACATCGACCTGGTCATCGTGAAGAAGGGTGAGAAGGTCACCGTCGACGTGCCCGTCACCGTCGTCGGCGAGTCGGTTTCCGGCACGATCGTCAACGTGGATTCCGCCACCGTGTCGCTCGAGGTCGAGGCTACCCACATCCCGCAGCACGTCGAGGTCGACGTCGACGGCCTCGACGAGGGCGCGCACATCACGGCCGGCCAGCTGACGCTGCCCAAGGGTGCATCGCTGCTCTCGGATGCCGACCTGCTCGTCATCGCGATCTCGGTTCCCGCCGCCGCGGCCGCCGAGGAGAGCCCGGCCGAAGAGGCTGACGCCGAGCCGGCCGCCGAGGACGCTGCCGAGTAGTCTCGCGAGATTCGAACAAGGGGAGGGTGCGGTCGCCGCATCCTCCCCTTGTGCATCACCCGCGCACCGACCTGCAGAGAGAATGGAACCGTGGCTGACACGTGGCTGATCGTCGGGCTCGGAAACCCCGGGCCCCGCTATGAGCGCACCCGGCACAATGTGGGCCAGCTCGTCGTCGATGAGCTCGCGTCACGGCGGGGGGAGACCTTCCGGGCGCACAAGGGCAACGCCCGCGTCGCCGAGACATGGCTGCGCCCCGGCGCGCACAAGCTCGTGCTGGCCAAGCCCAACTCCTTCATGAACGTCTCGGGCGGCCCCGTCGCGGCGCTCGCCCGCTTCTACGCCACCTCGCCGGATCACATCGTGGTCGTGCACGACGAGCTCGACATCCCGTTCGACACCGTCCGATTGAAGACCGGCGGCGGTCACGGCGGCCACAACGGGGTGCGGGATGTCGCTAAGGCGCTCGGGACACCGAACTTCCCCCGCGTGCGTGTGGGTATCGGACGCCCCGCCGGCAGCAAGGATGTCGCGGACTGGGTGCTCGAACCCTTCGCGCCGTCCGACCGGGACGCGCTGGCGCTCATGGTCGGCGATGCCGCCGATGCCGTGGAGCGTCTGGTCGAGCACGGACTCGTCGCGGCCCAACAGGTGCACCACGCTCCGCGGCCGTAGCCAGCATCCGCGCGGCCTGCCCCCGCGAGCGCCTAGACTCGTTCGGTGAGTTTTCCCGGGATTCTGCGCGCCCTCGCTCGGTCCGAGCAGTTCCGGGAGGCGGTGAACTCCTCGTCCGTGGATGCCGACTTCTCCGCTGTGGAGGGCATCGTCGCGCCGCTGCTGGGCGCCCTTCTTGAGCGCCGCACCGCGGGCGGTGCCCCGGTGCTGTTGGCGATCACCCCGACCGGGCGCCGGTCGGATGCGCTCGCGCCCGCCCTCACGGCGATCTTGCCCGAGGCTGTCGTCCTTCCCTTCCCGGCGTGGGAGACGCTGCCGCACGAGCGGCTGAGCCCGAGCGCGGAGATCGTCGGCCGCCGTCTCGAGACCCTCACCCGCATCGCCCGTCACG
This sequence comes from Microbacterium sediminicola, assembly GCF_039531125.1. NCBI lineage: Bacteria > Bacillati > Actinomycetota > Actinomycetes > Micrococcales > Microbacteriaceae > Microbacterium > Microbacterium sediminicola. Next base: position 1,454,394 of record NZ_BAAAPL010000001.1, on the reverse strand, counting down.
ATGGCGCGACCCCCGTGATCGTCACCGCGTCGGTGCGTGCCGCGCTGCAGCCCCTGGCCCCGGGCCTCACCGATCTCGACCCGATCGAGCTGGCGGCGGGTGGCCGTGGCCACGACCTCGGCGCGATCGTGGCGCGCCTGGTGGAGTTGGCCTACCACCGTGTCGACATGGTGTCCCGGCGCGGTGAGTTCGCGGTGCGCGGCGGCATCCTCGATGTCTTCCCGACGGTGGCAGACCACCCCTACCGCGTGGAGTTCTTCGGCGACGAGGTTGAGCAGATCCGCGCGTTCTCCGTCGCCGACCAGCGCTCACTGCCGGGGGACATCCCGGGTGTGACGATCCTTCCCGGGCGTGAGCTGCTGTTGACCGACGACATCCGTTCGCGTGCGCGCCAGCTGGCCGCGGAGTTCCCGGGTCTGCAGGGCATGCTCGAGAAGATGGCGGAGGGGATTCCCGTGGAGGGGATGGAATCCCTCACCCCGGCGCTCACCGACGGCATGGCCTCGCTCGTCGACTATCTGCCCGAGCGCACGGCGATCGCCGTCATCGACCCCGAACGCTCCCGCACCCGCGCGAGCACCCTCGCCGAGACCAACCGCGAGTTCCTCGAGGCGGCCTGGAGCGCGGCGACCGCCGGCGCGCAGGCGCCGATCGATCTCGGCGCCGGGGACTTCCTCTCCCTCGCGCAGCTGCGCGAGGCCGCGCACGAGCGCTCGGGCGTGTGGTGGGCGCTCAGCGGCTTCGACTCGGGCGCCGCCGACGCCGCGGCAGAAGGTCTGTTGGATGACGAGGACGACCGCGATGACGCGGATGCCGCCGTGCGGGTGCCCGCGCGGGCCGTGCCCTCCTTCCAGGGCAACGTCGACGGGGCGACCGCCTACGTCGCCGAGCGCGCCGCCGCGGGGTGGAGTGTCGTGGTGGCCGCCTCTGGCACCGGCCTGGTCGAGCGTGCCCGCGATGTGCTCGCCGAGCGCGAGGTGCCCGCCGCGATCGCCGGCGACCTCGACGAGGCCCCGCCGGAGGGGGTGGTGCAGCTGGTCGTGGCCCAGCTGGAGCGCGGCTTCGAGATCGAGAACGCACGGCTCGCCGTTCTCACCGAGTCGGAGTTCTACGGGCGCACGATCAGCGGCGACCAGCGCGTCGTCAAGAAGTTGGCCTCTCGTCGACGCAACGTCGTCGACCCGCTGCAGCTGACCCCCGGCGACATCGTCGTACACGCCACCCATGGGATCGGGAAGTTCGTCGAGCTCTCCAAGCGTGAGGTCTCCTCCGGTGGGCGCAACGCGGTCAAGAGCGTCCGCGAATACGTCGTCCTCGAGTACGCGCCGTCCAAGAAGGGGTACCCGGGCGACAAGCTCATGGTCCCCACCGACCAGCTGGATCTCCTCTCCCGCTACGTCGGGGGAGAGGCGCCGACCCTGTCGAAGATGGGTGGCAGCGACTGGGCCGCCGCCAAGGGGCGCGCGAGAAAGGCCGTCCGCGATATCGCGGTCGAGCTCGTCAAGCTCTACTCGGCGAGAATGGCGGCCAAGGGTCACGCCTTCGGCCCCGACACCCCCTGGCAGCGCGAGCTCGAAGAAGCCTTCCCCTTCGCTGAGACCCCCGACCAGCTGCAGACGATCGATGAGATCAAGGCCGACATGGAGCGGCCGATCCCGATGGACCGCCTGCTCTCGGGCGATGTCGGGTTCGGCAAGACCGAGGTCGCCGTGCGTGCCGCGTTCAAGGCGATCCAGGACGGCAAGCAGGTCGCGATGCTCGTCCCCACCACGCTCCTGGTCAAGCAGCACCTCGAGACCTTCTCTGAGCGCTTCGCCGGGTTCCCGGTCAAGGTACGACCGCTCTCGCGGTTCCAGACCGACAACGAGGCCAAGCTCGTGCTGGCGGGCCTGGTCGACGGCACGATCGACATGGTCATCGGGACGCACCGCATCCTGACCGACAAGGTCATCTTCAAGGACCTCGGCCTCATGATCATCGACGAGGAGCAGCGCTTCGGCGTCGAGCACAAGGACGCGCTGAAAAAGCTCAAGACCAACGTCGACATCCTCGCGATGAGTGCGACGCCGATTCCCCGCACGCTCGAGATGGCGGTCACCGGCATCCGCGAGATGTCGACCCTGCAGACCCCGCCCGAGGACCGCCACCCGATCCTCACCTACGTGGGGGCCAAGAACGACAAGCAGGTCGCCGCCGCCATCCGCCGCGAGCTCCTGCGCGAGGGACAGGTGTTCTACGTCCACAACCGTGTGCAGTCGATCCAGCGCGTGGCGAGCGAACTGGCCGAGCTCGTCCCGGAGGCGCGCATCGCCGTCGCCCACGGGCAGATGGGCGAGCACGCGCTCGAGCAGGTCGTCGACGACTTTTGGGAGCGCAAGGCCGACGTGCTCGTCTCGACGACGATCATCGAGACCGGCCTGGACATCTCCAACGCCAACACGATCATCATCGATCGCGCCGACCGGTACGGGCTGTCGCAGCTGCACCAGCTGCGCGGGCGCGTGGGACGCGGCCGTGAGCGGGCCTACGCCTACTTCCTGTACGACGACACGAAGCCGCTGTCAGAGACCGCGGCCGATCGGCTGGAGACCATCGCCGTCAACAACGATCTCGGCAGCGGTATGCAGGTGGCGCTCAAAGACCTCGAGATCCGCGGCGCGGGCAACCTCCTTGGCGCTGAGCAAGCCGGACACATCGCCGGGGTCGGCTTCGACCTGTACCTGCGGATGATCGGAGAGGCGGTGGCCACCTTCCGTGGTGAAGACACCGAGGGACCGACCGAGCTGCGGCTGGAGCTGCCGGTGCAGGCGCGCATTCCCGAGGACTACATCGACAGCGAGCGGCTGCGCCTGGAGGCCTACCAGAAGCTGTCGGCCGCGGCATCCGTCACCGCGAAGGACGAGGCGATCGATCTGGTCATCGACGAGCTCACCGACCGCTACGGCGAGCCTCCCGTGGATGTGGCAGGTCTCGTGGCGATGGCGCGCCTGCGCCGTCGTGTGGGCCGGGCGGGGCTCTCGGATGTCGTGGCCATGGGGCCGAACCTGCGGATCGCCCCCGCACGCCTCCCCGATTCGATGCGCGTGCGGCTGCAGCGGCTGTACCCGAGCGCGAAGCTCCTGGCCGGCGGTGAGGCGCTCGTGGTGCCGATGCCGCGCCCGGGCGGCGAGGCGATGAGCGACGCCGATCTCATCGCGTGGGTGGACACCCTGCTCGGCCAGCTGTGGCCGGAGCCGGTTGCTGCGGAGAGCGCCGCCGAGTAGGCATCTTCCTGCCGAAGGTCCCTGCCGGAGCGCGCCCCACCGGGCTACGCTGACACCGATCGAGGGAGGAACGATGCTGTTCGAGCACCTGGGGGCGAGCCCCCGCATCCACCCGAGCGCGGTGATCGCACCGAGCGCCGTCATCTCCGGAGACGTCACGATCGGCGCGGACGTGCAGGTCCTCCACGGCGCCGTCATCACCGCCGAGGGCGGCCCGATCACGATCGGCGACGACGTCATCGTGATGGAGAACGCCCTGATCCGCGCCAGCGCGACCGACCCCGTCCACATCGGCGACCACGTCCTCGTCGGGCCCATGGCCAGTGTTTCGGGCGCGACGATCGATCGCGAGGTGTTTCTGGCGACCGGGACCCGCGTGTTCAACGGCGCGCGCATCGGGGAGCGCAGCGAGGTGCGGATCAACGCGGTCGTGCACCTGCGCACCGTGCTGCCGGCCGAGAGCGTCGTCCCCATCGGATGGATCGCGGTGGGAGACCCCGCCCAGTTGTATCCGCCCGAGCGTCACGACGAGATCTGGGCGACGCAGCAAGAACTCGACTTCCCCGGGTACGTCTTCGGTCTGGATCGGGATACGCCCGACCTCATGGTGCAGCTCACCGAACGCTACGGCCGGGCACTGTCCCGTCACGCAGACGACCGCCCCCTCGACTGAGCGAGAGGACGGTCGCGAGACGGTGCGCGAGACTCAGCCGGTGTTCTGCAGTCCCGCCGCCACACCGCTGACCGAGAGCAGCAGGAGTCGCTGCTGGTCAGGGTCCGCCGGCGCGTCGGCGGCGGATGCCTCCCGCAAGGCTCGGAGCGCGCGCAGCTGCAGCAGCGAGAGCGCATCGACGTAGGGACTGCGCAACTCGACCGCGCGCTGGAGGACAGGCTTGTCCGAGAGCACGTGGTCGCCGCCGGTGAGTCGCACGATCCACGAGCGGGTGAGTTCCATCTCGCCGAGGACCAGCTCTGCGAGATCGTCGCGATCACCGAGGCCGAGGTACCGCTCCGCGATGCGGATGTCGGCTTTCGCGAGGCTCATGGCGACGTTGTCGATCATGGTGCGGAACAGCGGCCACTGCGTGTAGGCGTCGGCGAGGACTTCGGCATCGCCCACCGCCTCGAGCGCGGTCCCCAGACCGAACCATCCGGCGAGGTTGATGCGGGCCTGGGTCCAAGCGAAGACCCAGGGGATGGCGCGCAGGTCTTCCAACGATTCCACCGACAGGCCGCGCCGGGCGGGGCGTGAGCCGAGCGCGAGCAGTCCGATCTCTTCCATGGGTGTCACCTGAGCGAACCACGGGGCGAACCCGGGAGCCTTCACGAGCGAGAAGAAGCGCTCGCGGGAAGCCGCATCCATCGTGGCCGCGACTTCGGCGAAGCGCCCCGCGGCGTCGCTGTTGCGCTTTTCGATCGAGGGGGCCGATGCCAGCAGAACGGCTGCAGCGACCTGATCGATGTGGCGCTGGGCGATGTCGGGGTCGCCGTAGCGGGCGAAGATGACCTCGCCCTGCTCCGTCAGCTTGAAGCGTCCGTCGACCGAGTGCGGGGGCTGGGCCAGGATGGCCGAATTCGCAGGACCGCCGCCGCGGCCCAGGGCCCCGCCCCGGCCGTGGAACAGCGTCAGCTCGATGCCCTCGGTGCGTGCCCACTCGGCGATCAGCGCCTGCGCTTCGTAGAGCGCGAGGTTGGCGGCGACGGGGCCGACATCCTTCGACGAGTCGGAATAGCCGAGCATGACCTCCAGGTGGCGGTCGGTGGCCTCGAGGCGGGCGGCGAACTCGGGGAAGGTCACGACCTCGCTGAGGATCTGCGGCGCCGCCTGCAGGTCGGCGAAGGTCTCGAACAGGGGGATGACATCCAGCACCGGCGGCGTGCCGTGCTCGCCGACCGCATACCGCGCCAGGCGGTGCACGTTCGCGAGGTCCTGCGCCGCCTGCGTGAACGAGACGATGTAGCGCCCTGCTGCGCGGGGCCCGTAGCGCTCCTGCAGATGCGCGACCGTGCGGAACACGTCCAGCACCTCTTCGGTCAAGTCGGACGGCTCTGCGCCGCTGTCGAGTTCGGCGAGCACCTTCTTGTGCACCGCGGAGTGCTGGCGCACCTCGAGCTCGGCCAGGTGGAAGCCGTAGGTTTCGACCTGCCAGATCAGCTGCTGCAGGTGGCCGTACGCCTGGCGCGCCGCGCCCGCCGCGACCAGGGAGTTCTGCACGATGTACAGGTCCGTGAGGAAGTCGGCCGGGTCGGCGTAGGCGAGATCGGCGTTGCGGGTGCGCGTGGCCTCGATCTTGCGCGCCAGCATCAGCATGATGCGGCGGTGCGGCTCGTCCGGGGAGCGCTTGGCGATCTCGTTCGCGGCTTCCTCATCGGCGGCCTTGAGACCGCGCCAGAGTGCCCGCAGCTCGTCGCTGGGGGGCGTGGTCGCCGCATCCAGGGTGAGCGTGCGGCCGATGCGCTGGGTCGTGCGCTCCAGGCCCAGCAGGATGTGCTCTGCGGCGATCCCGGCCGCCTTGCGGGTGACGGACGCTGTGACGAACGGGTTGCCGTCGCGGTCGCCGCCCACCCAGGAGCCGACGCGCACGAATGGCTTGACGAGCGGAGCGTGTGCGCCGGCGGCCTCGCCCTGGAGCGTGTCGTCGATGCGGCGGTAGACCTGCGGGACGACGGTGTACAGCGTCTCGTCGAAGATCGCCATGACCGAGCGGACCTCGTCGGTGGGGGCGGGCTTCTCGGGGCGCAGCGGCGCGGTGCGCCAGAGTGTGTCGATCTCTTCGACCATGCGGCGCTCGACCCGGGAGGTGTCGGTTCCCACGCGCAGGTGCTCATCGTGCTCCTCGATGAGGTCCGCGAGGCGTCGGATGCTCGAGGACACCGCGCGGCGTCGCGCCTCGGTGGGATGGGCGGTGAAGACGGGGTGGAAGCGCAGCGACTGCAGCCGCTCGATGGCGGCGTCACGCCCGATCTCGCCCGACAGGCGGGCGAACGCCGCATCGATCGAGTCCGCTGCCTCCTCGCTGTCGGGGCTCCCGTCCTTTTCCCGGACGACCCGCACCCGCTGGTGCTCCTCGACGAGGTTCACCAGGTGGAAGTAGGCGGTGAAGGCTCGGGCCACCTCGTGGGCGCGCTCGATCGTGAACGACTCGGCGATAGCGGTGGCCGCATCGAACGCATCCGGCGAGGCGTCGGTGCGCGCGCGGATCGCCGCCAGGCGCAGGCGCTCGACATCGTCGAAGAGGCCGGGAGAGCCGCTCTCGCGCAGGACCTCTCCCAGGAGCGAGCCGAGCATGCGCACGTCGGCGCGCATCTGATCGGGGATCTCCTGGGCGGCCTCGTACCGCCCGACGAGCTCGATCGCTTCGGTGTGCGTCAGTTCGTGCATGCCTTCCACCGTAATGGCGTGGTGTTACCGCAGCGTGACGGTCTCGGGTATCGGCCTGCCTCTGCGAAGGCGCCCCGGGACGCGCCCGGTAGGATCGTCAGGAGGGAGTGCCGGGAAGTCTGGTCGGCGTTGTCCGCTGTACCCCGAAGACAGATCCGAGAGGACTCTATGTCGTTGCTTCGTTCCGCCCGTTTTCCCGCGATCATGCTGCTGCTGGCGGCGATCGTGGGTCTCGCTCTCGCCAACTCTCCCTGGGGCGAGGCTGCGCTCGAGGTCCAACACACCTACCTCGGCATCCCGGGCGTGTTCGAGCTCTCGGTCGGTCACTGGATCGCCGACGGCTTGCTCGTGCTGTTCTTCTTCGTGGTGGCCGTCGAACTGCAGTTCGAGCTGACCAATGGCCAGCTCAATTCGCTGCGCAAGGCCGTGCAGCCCGCGATCGCGGCCGCAGGCGGCGTCATCGTTCCCATCGCGATCTTCCTGGCCTTCTCATGGGGCACCGAGTCGGCGAACGGCTGGCCGATCCCCACCGCGACCGACATCGCCTTCGCGCTCGGCGTGCTCGCCGTCTTCGGGCGGGGACTTCCCTCCGGCGTTCGGGTGTTCCTGCTGGCCCTGGCGATCCTCGACGACATCGTCGGGATCATCTTCATCGCGGTCCTGTTCACCGACGGGGTGAATCTGGCCATGCTGGTCGCGGCAGCCGTGCTCGTGGTGATCTTCGGCTACCTCAGCCGCAAGCTCGACACTCGGGCGGGCACCCTCATCGGCATCGTCCTCGTGCTCCTGGGCATCGCCACCTGGGTGCTCGTCTACCTCTCCGGTGTCCACGCCACGATCGCCGGCGTCGCGCTGGGACTGGCCATGTCGCAGCAACCGGCGCTGCACGCACGCCACGCGATGGAGCCGTGGGTCAACGGGATCGTGTTGCCGCTGTTCGCGATGTCCTCGGCGCTGGTCGTGATCCCCGCGGTCTCGTTCGGTGAACTCTCGCCCGCCTTCTGGGGCATCCTCGTCGCGCTGCCGGTGGGCAAGCTCATCGGCATTTCGGTGTTCGGATGGATCTCGCAGCGTGTGGCGCATGATCCGAGCGTTCCGCGATTGCCCTATGCCGATCTGCTCGCCGCCGGCGCGCTCGGCGGCATCGGCTTCACCGTCTCGCTCCTGCTGTCCGAACTCGCCTTCGCCGGCGACGATCTCCTGACAGATGAGGCCGTGCTCGGCGTCCTGGCCGGCTCGCTCATCTCGGTGCTGCTTGCCGCCGTTGTCGTGTCGATCCGGGCGGCGGGGTATCGCCGTGCCGCCGATGAGACCGGCGCCGAGATCGTCGAGGACGAGCACTCGGGATCCGAGACGGCGGATCTCGACGACACCCCCGAGTACCGCTGATCGGCCGCCGATGAGCCAGCCGAGGGACGACGCGGATGGCCTGCGCCGCGCCGTCGACGCCATGCGGGAGGTCCGCGATCGGTGCGTGTGGACCCAGCAGATCGAGCATGCCGATCTCGTTCCCTACCTGGTCGAGGAGAGCGCCGAACTCATCGACGCCGTCGAGGTCGGCTCGCGCGCGGACCTGCGCGAAGAGCTCGGAGATGTCCTGTGGCAGGTGCTCTTCCACGCCGAGATCGCCTCGCGCGACGAGGTCGAGCCCTTCGACATCGACGATGTCGCGGGAGATCTCGCCGACAAGATGGTGCGCCGGCATCCGCACGTCTTCGGCGGTAAGACGGCGCGGACCCCGGACGAGGTGCTTGTGCTGTGGAACGCGGCCAAGGCCGAAGAGAAACGCGAGCGCACGAGCGTGCTCGACGGTGTCTCCGAGAGGATGCCGAGCCTCGCGCTCGCGCAGAAGCTGGTCGGCAAGGCCGCGTCGGTCGATGCGCGGATCGCTCCCGTCGATGCCGAGCAGACAGGTCTCGTGATCGATGACGAGGCTGCCCTCGGTGACGCGCTCCTGGCCCTGGTCGCGCAGGCGCGCCAGCGCGGCTGGGACGCCGAGACGATTCTGCGGGAGAGGCTCCGAACCCTCACGGCGCAGATCCGCGCAGTCGAGCAATCGTGCACCGCGCATCCGCAACCGGGAGAATAGGACGATGCCCGCAGTCAACCCGCCGCGCGGAATGCGCGACTTCCTTCCTGCCGACAAGCTCCGTCGTGAGCGCGTCCTTGCGCTCATCCGCGCCGTCTACCGTTCCCACGGTTTCGACGAGATCGAGACCCCCGTCGTCGAGGACTACGCGCGCCTGCACGCCGGGATCGGCGGCGACAACGAGAAGCTCGCCTACAACGTGCTCCGGCGGGGGCTGGATGCCGACGGCATCCGTGCAGCCGCGGATGACCCGGCCGCGCTCTCCGACCTCGGGCTCCGCTACGACCTGACGGTTCCGCTGGCGCGCTTTTTCGCCTCGCACCGCGCCGAGCTGCCGACGGTGTTCCGCGCGATCCAGATCGCCCCGGTGTGGCGCGCCGAGCGCCCCCAGAAGGGGCGATATCGGCAGTTCGTGCAGTGCGACATCGACATCATCGGCGACGCGACCTCGCGCGCCGAGACCGAGCTCATCGTCGCGTCGCTGGACGCCGTGGATGCGCTGGGGTTGGAGGGAGCACAGGTGCGCGTCAACGACCGACGCGCGCTGGAGGCGATGCTCGCGCACTTCGGATTCGCTCCCGAAGAGCAGTCGGGCGTGCTCATCACGATCGACAAGCTCGACAAGATCGGACCCGCAGGCGTGGTCGCCGAGCTGCGCGAGCGCGGCGCGGACGAGGGAGCGGTGGCGGCCTTCGAGGCCTTCCTGTCGCGCCCGGTCGATGGCCAGACCCTCCCGTTCGGTGAGGGGCAGATCCGTGCGGCGCTTCCCGACGGTGTGGGGGACGAGGTCGTGGCGCACCTGGTCGGCATCGGCGATGCCGTCTCGGCGGCTCGCGGCGAGGGAGAGGTCCCGCTGGTGTTCGACCCGTTCCTCGTCCGCGGGATGGGGTACTACACCGGCACGATCTTCGAGCTCGCGCACCCGAGCGTCGGGTACTCGCTGGGTGGCGGCGGCCGCTACGACGGCATGATCGGCAGGTTCCTCGGGCAGCAGGTCCCCGCGGTCGGGTTCTCGCTCGGATTCGAGCGGCTCGTCGACTTGCTGGATGCCGGCAGCGACGCTGACGAGGACGCGGTAGTGCTGATCCACGATCGTGATGTGCCGCTGGCTGAACTCGTCGCGGCGAAAGCCGCGCTGGTGCGGGTCGGTTCCCGGGTTCGTCTGGAGCAGCGCACGAAGAACCTCAAGGCACTCTTGGATCGCGCCGCCGCCGACGGGTACACGAGCTTCGCCATCCTCGCCGCGGGGGCTGACCCCGGCGCGTTGGAACTCAAGCCGCTGTCCTGAACGGACGGGCGCGGGGGGGGGTAACGCATTGTTCACCCGCGCCGGGTGCAATGGCGACATGGGATCGCGGATTCGGGCCTTCGTCGTCACCGTTGTTGCGAGCATCCTGACCGCGGCGATCACGCTGGCGCTGGCGCGCGAGGTGCTCTCTCGCCAGGCCGCGCACGCCCGACGGCAGATCGGAAAGCCGCTCGGTGAGATCGCACCGGACGCCGACCGGGTGTGGCGGCGCCGGCAGGACGGGGCGTGCATCGACCTGCTGATCGTGGGGGATTCGATTGCGGCGGGACTGGGTGCCGAGCGTCCCAAAGACGTGCTCGGCGCGCGGATCGCGAAGTCGGTGGGGCGGGCGCTCGCCCGACCGGTACGGCTGCGGACGGCCGCCGTGGTGGGATCCGAGTCAGCGGATCTCGTGGGCCAGCTCGACGCGCTGCCCTCCGACTACTCGCCGGATGTCGCACTGGTGATCGTCGGTGGCAACGACGTGACCCACCGCATTCCGGTGGCGACCTCGGTCGAGTACCTCGTCGATGCGGTGACGCGGCTTCGTGATCGTGGCGCCGCGGTGATCGTCGGAACCTGTCCCGACCTCAGCGCACTGCGCCCGGTTCCGCAACCCTTGCGCACCCTCGCGGGACGGATGTCGCATCGCCTCGCCGCCGCGCAGGCGGAGGCTGCCGCGACGGCCGGCGCCCGCGTGGTCTCGCTGCGCCACGCGGTCGGTCCGATGTTTCTGTCGGAGCCGGACGAGATGTTCAGCCTCGACCGCTTCCACCCGAGCGCCGTGGGCTATCGGCGCACGGCCTCGGCATTCGTCCCCGTGGTGATCGACGCGGTGCGCGAGATCGATGAGCGGCGAGGCAAGTTGTTGCAATAGTTCTATTTCAACTAGAATTAATGCGTGCTGATTCGCATCGACCCGAATGACGCGCAGCCGCTCTTCGCGCAGGTTGCCGCTTCCATCCGCGCGCAGATCGCCGACGGAGTGCTGCGCGTCGGCGAGCGGCTGCCCGCGGCCCGCGAGCTGGCCATATCGCTCGGGATCAATCTGCACACCGTACTGCGCGCGTACCAGGACCTGCGCGACGAGGGCCTGGTCGATCTGCGCCGCGGCCGGGGAGCGGTGGTCACCGACTCCGCGACGGCACTGGCAGCGCTCCGCGTCGAGATGGCGCAGATGGTGCATCGGGCTCGGGCGCACGGAATATCGGCGAGCACGCTCGCATCACTCATGAAGGAGATCTCGGATGACGTCTGACGACCCCCGCATCCTGCGGCGATTCGTGCTCGTGGGACTGGTGCTGCCAGTGCTGCTGTGCACTGTCGCCGTCATCGTCCAGGTGTCGATGTTCGGATCGCTCCCCGACCCGGTCGCTACGCACTGGGGGGCGAATGGCCGCCCCGACGCCTACGGTCCGGCGTGGATCTACCCGCTGCTCACGGTGCTCGTCGGGCTCGGGTTGCCCGCTCTCATGGTGGGCCTGATGATCCCGGGACTCCGTCGCGGGGACCGGGGGAGCGCGTACCGGCTCATGGCGGCGCTGGGACTCGGTCTCTCGGCGCTGCTGGCCGGGCTGTCGACCGCCAGCCTCGTCCTGCAGGCCGGCATCGCGGACGCCGCCGAGGCGCCCTCGATCGTCGTCGCGATGATCGTGTCGTTCGCGCTCGCGATGGGCGCCGGCGTCCTTGGCTGGTTCCTGCAGCCGAACGAGCCGTGGCGCGCTGAGCGCCCTGCCGCCGTCGCGCCGCTGGATCTGGCGCCCGGCGAGGACGCGGTCTGGCTGCAGGCCGTGTCGATATCGCGCAGCGGCGCCATCGCGCTTGTGGTCGCCACCGTGATCCTGGTCGCGGCGACCGTCGTCACCGCGGTCACCGCCCCAGCGGGCGTCACGTGGATCCTCGGCATCGTGACCGTCGTGGTGGGCGTGCTGGTCGCGGTCATGACGCGCTTCCGCGTGCGCGTCGACCGCGAGGGTTTGACCGTGACCGGTGTCTTCGGTGCGCCTCGGTTCCGCGTCGCGGTCGAAGACGTCGTCGCCGCGAGCGTCGTGCAGATCTCGCCCATGGCGGATTTCGGCGGGTGGGGTGTGCGGCTGGTGCCCGGGCGGTTCGGCATCGTCCTCCGGTCGGGGGAGGGTATCGAGGTGACCCGCGCGGGCCGACGGGCCTTCGCGGTGACCGTCGACGATGCCCGCACGGGGGCGAGTCTTCTGGAGGCCTACGCGCGGCGGGCGGTCAGCGCGGGTTGACGGTCGGTGACCGAGCCGCAAGCCTGTCGATGTGGCAGAACCGACGCGCGAGAGCTGGATGCGGCTCGATGACTACCTGACCGACGTCCTGGTGGGGCACGACTCTGCGCTGGAGAGCGCCGTCGCGGTGCAGGATGCCGCGCACCTGCCCTCCATCGAGGTGGCGCCCCTGAACGGCAAGCTGCTGCATCTGCTGGCACGGATGATCCGCGCCCGCCGCATCCTCGAGATCGGGACCCTCGGCGGCTACTCGACGATCTGGATGGCGCGTGCCCTGCCCGAGGGCGGGAGAGTCGTCACGATCGAGGCGGAGCCCGACATCGCCCAGGTCGCGCAGTCCAACCTGCTCCGAGCGGGCGTGGCGGATCGCGTGGAGGTGCTCGTCGGGCGCGGTGAGCACGTGTTGCCGACCCTCTCGGGCACGGAGCCCTTCGATCTCGTCTTCATCGACGCCGACAAGGAGTCGAACACCCTGTACCTGGATTGGGCCGCGCGCCTCGGTCGGTCCGGGGGTCTGGTGGTGGTCGACAACATCGGGCGTGAGGCGCGGGTGACCGATGCCGATACCGACGACTCCCAGATCCAGGGAGTGCGCGCGAGCCTGGAAATGCTGCGAGACGACCCACGGTTCGACGCAACCGCACTCCAGACCCTGGACCGCAAGGGCTGGGACGGCATCGCCCTCGCCCTCCTCGCCTGACCCGCCCCCTTCCCCCCTCGCCGAGTTGCACTTCCCCTGGTCGAGTTGCACTTCCCCTGGTCGAGTTGCACTTCCCCTGGTCGAGTTGCACTTCCCCTGGTCGAGTTGCACTTCCCCTGGTCGAGTTGCACTTCCCCTGGTCGAGTTGCACCTCCCCTGGTCGAGTTGCACCTCTTCCTGGTCGAGTTGTCCCGGCCGGGGGTCTGTGGCCCGGCTCTGGTCCTCACTAGACTCGAACCCGGACCGACGTCGCTCCAACATTTGCTCTCTGACACAAGGAGTCCTTCGTGGCACTGATTGAGGCTGTAGGCGCGCGCGAGATTCTCGATTCGCGCGGAAACCCGACCGTCGAGGTGGAAGTCCTCCTCGAAGACGGCACCGTCCAGCGGGCAGCCGTCCCGTCCGGTGCATCCACCGGCGCATTCGAGGCGTACGAGCTGCGCGACGGCGACAAGAGCCGCTACAGCGGTAAGGGCGTCCTCAAGGCCGTCGCCGCCGTGATCGACGAGCTCGGCCCTGCGATCGAGGGTGTGGATGCCAGCGAGCAGCGCCTCGTCGACGAGATCCTCATCGAGACCGACGGCACCGACAACAAGTCGCGCACCGGCGCCAACGCGATCCTCGGCGTCAGCCTCGCGGTCGCCAAGGCCGCCGCCGACAGCGCCGACCTGCCGCTGTTCCGCTACCTGGGCGGACCGAACGCCCACGTCCTGCCCGTGCCGCTGTTCAACGTCATCAACGGCGGCGAGCACGCCGACAACGGCATCGACTTCCAGGAGTTCTTCCTCGCGCCCATCGGCGCCGAGACCTACGCCGATTCGCTGCGCTGGGGCACCGAGACCTACCACGTCCTGAAGGGCGAGCTGAAGGCCGCGGGCTTCGCGACCGGCCTGGGTGACGAGGGCGGCTTCGCCCCTGACCTCCCCAGCAACCGCGAGGGTCTGGACTTCCTGATGAAGGCGATCGAGAAGGCCGGCTTCACCCCCGGAACCGACATCGCCGTGGGCCTGGACGTCGCGGCCACCGAGTTCTTCAAGGACGGCGTGTACACCGTCGAGGGCAAGCCCTGGTCGGCCGACAAGCTCACCGATTACTTCGCCGACCTCGTCGCGAACTACCCGATCGTCACGATCGAGGATGCGCTCGCCGAGGACGACTGGGACGCGTGGAAGGCCCTCACCGAGAAGATCGGCAAGAGCGTCCAGCTCGTCGGCGACGACCTGTTCGTCACCAACCCCAGCCGTCTGCAGCAGGGGATCGACCTGGGTGTCGCCAACGCGCTGCTCGTGAAGGTCAACCAGATCGGCACGCTCTCCGAGACGCTGGATGCCGTGGCCCTGGCCACCTCGAACGGGTACCGCTCGATGATGTCGCACCGCTCCGGTGAGACCGAGGACACCACGATCGCCGACCTCGCGGTCGCGGTGAACTGCGGTCAGATCAAGACCGGTGCGCCTGCCCGCAGCGAGCGCGTCGCGAAATACAATCAGCTCCTGCGCATTGAAGAGGAGCTCGGCGACGCGGCGGTCTTCGCCGGCCGCGGTGCCTTCCCGCGCTACAAGGGCTGAGCCCGCACGATCCTGACAGAAGGGGGAGCCGAGATGACCGATCCGGCTCCCCCTTCTCGTTCTCCCCGCGGCCCGCGCAGACGGCCGCGCGCACCGCGTCGCGTCGACGTGCGCCGCTGGCTGGGCGGCATCCGGCTGTCGGGGTTCATGGTGATCATGCTGGGACTCGTCGTCCTCGCCGCCTTCGTGCTCGTCCCCACGGTGGGCACGTACCTCGAACAGCGACAGCAGATCGCAGCGCTCGCCCAGACCGTCCAGCTGACCGAGGACGAGATCGCGGCGCTCGAGGCGGAGCGCGACAGCTGGAAGGATCCCGCGTTCATCACGACCCAGGCCCGCGAGCGCCTGTACTACGTGCGACCGGGCGAGGTGGTCTACCTCGTCGACGACGATCTCCCGGCCGATGCCATCCCGGCCGAACAGGCACCTGTGAGCGACGAGGTCGAAGAGGCCCAGACCGAGTGGATGTCGCAGCTCGTCCGGTCGGTGACGACCGCCGGTCTCGCCCAGATCGCTACCGGGCCGGTGATCGATATCGAGATCGGCGTGCCCGATCCGACACCGTCGACGACCGAGACCCCCGCGGGCTGACGCGCTCCGTTCGCTCAGCGCGCTCTGTTTTCCTCAACGGCTCTAACGGCTCCGTCTTTGTTAACGGCTCCGTCACACGCAGGGCGATCCCAGGTGGCGATCGCTAGCCTGGACAGGTGCCCACGCCTCCGTATCCGCCGGTGACCGACGCCGAACTCGCGGTGCTGCGCTCGCAGCTCGGTCGTCCGGCGCGCGGCGTGGTCGGAGTCGCCGCGCGCTGTGTCTGCGGCAACCCGACGGTCGTGGCGACCGCGCCGAGACTTGACGACGGCACGCCGTTCCCGACCTTCTACTACCTGACCCACCCCGGAGCAACCGTCGCGATGTCGGTGCTCGAAGCGGAGCAGGTCATGCGCGAATTGTCCGACGAGCTCGCCGCAGACGAGGAGCTGGCTGCCTCGTATCGCGCGGCCCACGAGGCCTATCTGGCCGACCGACGCGCCTACGGCGAGCCCGAGGAGATCGCCGGCATCTCGGCCGGTGGAATGCCCACACGTATCAAGTGTCTGCACGCCCTCCTGGCGCACGCCCTCGCGGCCGGTCCCGGAGTGAACCCGATCGGCGACGCGGTGCTTGCGCGCTCGACGTGGTCTCCTGAGCGGTGCACGTGTGCGATTCCGGGGCCTCCCGCGTGAGACGGCTGGTCGCGGCGGCACTGGCAGTGGCGGGGATCGCGACCCTCACGGGCTTCGCGACGCCCTCGCCGAGCCCGGTCGACTCGGACCCCATCCGCGCTCTGGAGTACTGGCTCGACGACTACGGCGTCCGCGACGCGTGGCAGACGACCAAGGGTGCCGGGGTGACGATCGCGGTCATCGACACGGGAATCGGAAAGGGCCCCGTGGAGTTCTCGGGCGTCGTCGGAGGCACGGATGTCTCGGGCCTGGGGTCGGCCGATGGGCGTACCCCGGTCGGCGCCCGCGACACCGACCACGGCAGCTGGGTCGCCTCGCTGGCCGCATCTCGCGGCACAGGCGTGGACACCGGGATGATCGGCGTCGCGCCCGAGGCGGAGCTGCTGTCGATCTCGGTGGGTTTCGGCAGTACCTCCGCGGTGCCGTTCGTCGAGGAGATCGCCGACGCGATCTACTGGGCCGTCGACAACGGCGCCGACATCATCAACATGTCGTTCACCACCAACACGCAGGAGTGGGACGAGAGCTGGGACGACGCGTTCCTGTACGCCTTCGAGCACGATGTCGTCGTCGTGGCGGCGGCCGGCAACCGCGACAGCGGGACGACGGTGGTCGGTGCACCCGCCACGATCCCGGGGGTCCTGGTCGTGGGTGGCGTGGACCGGGACGGCGTGGCGAGCGTCGGCGCGTCGACGCAGGGCATCACGATCGCCGTCTCGGCGCCGAGCGAGGACCTGCTGGGCGTGTCCGCAGACGGGACGCTCGTGGAGTGGAACGGCACGAGTGGGGCCGCGCCCATCGTCGCGGGGATCGCGGCCCTAGTGCGCTCGGCCCACCCCGAACTTGACGCGGACGACGTCATCAACCGCATCATCCAGACGGCCACACCGGTCGAGGGAGTGTCCTGGGTGCCCGACCCGCTCTACGGCTATGGACTCGTCGATGCCAACGCCGCGGTGAATGCCATCGTGCCGACCGTCAGCACGAACCCGTTGGGAAGCCTGGCCGAATGGATCCGCCTGCACCGTCGTGCCGCCGCTGCCGATCCGGAGCCGACCGCGACCACCGCGCCGGTCGAGATCGATCCATTGCCGCCGGTCGATGAAGCTGCCGCCCAGGCCAATCCGCTGCTGCCCACGGAGGACACTCTGCTGTACGCGACCATTCCCCTCACCGCGACCACCCTCGCGGCTATACTGGTGGGGCTCGGCGTCACCGCTGCTGTCCGACGCGTCCGATTGGCGTCCCGCGCGCCCCGCCGTTGAAAACACCTGGAGTTCTCCTATCGTGAGCACCACCACGCCCAAGATCCTGATCGTCGGTGGAGGGTACGCCGGCTTCTACACGGCTTGGAAGCTCGAAAAGCACCTGCGCAAGGGTGAGGCCCAGGTCACGATCGTCGACCCGCTTCCGTACATGACGTACCAGCCCTTCCTGCCCGAAGTGGCTGCGGGTTCCATCGAGGCGCGTCACGCGGTCGTCTCCCTGCGTCGGCACCTCAAGCGCACGCGTGTTCTGACCGCCAAGGTCACCGGCATCGACCACGCCACGCGCACCGCGACGATCACACCCGAGCACGGGGAGCCGTGGCAGGAGAGCTACGACCAGATCGTCGTGACCGCCGGCGCCGTCTCCCGCACCTTCCCGATCCCCGGCATCGCCGACAACGCGATCGGTCTCAAGACCATCGAGGAGGCCGTCGCTATCCGTGACCGACTCTTCTCGAACTTCGACAAGGCCGCGACCCTTCCTCCCGGCCCCGAGCGCGAGCGCCTGCTG
The DNA here is from genome assembly GCF_039531125.1 of Microbacterium sediminicola. Taxonomy (NCBI): domain Bacteria; kingdom Bacillati; phylum Actinomycetota; class Actinomycetes; order Micrococcales; family Microbacteriaceae; genus Microbacterium; species Microbacterium sediminicola. The sequence goes on along the minus strand of NZ_BAAAPL010000001.1, from coordinate 1,436,850 downwards.
ACGGTCGTCGTCGTCGGTGGCGGGTTCGCCGGCATCGAGGCGTTCGCCGAGTTGCGTTCGATCGCCTCCGCACTGCTGGAGAAGTACCCCGAGCTCTCGTTCGACGAGACCCACTTCCACCTCATCGAGGCGATGGGGCGGATCATGCCCGAGGTCTCGCTTGAGACCAGCAAGTGGGTCATGAAGTCGCTCGGCCAGCGAGGGGCAGCCATCCACCTCGACACCCAGGTCACCGGCGCCGTCGACGGCATCGTCGAGCTGTCCACGGGCGAGTCGATCCCCTCCGACATCATCGTGTGGACCGCCGGCGTCATGGCCAACCCCACCGTGGTGCGCGGCAGCGACCTCCCGGTGGAAGAGCGTGGCCGCATCCGCACCCGCGCCGACCTGCGTGTGGGCACCGACGAGGAAGTCGTCGAGGGTGCCTGGGCCGCGGGTGACATCTCTGCCGTGCCCGATCTGACCGGCGGTGGTGTCGGTGGCTACTGCGTGCCGAACGCCCAGCATGCCGTGCGTCAGGCCAAGCTCCTCGCGAAGAACCTGGTCGCCGTGCTGCGCGGCGAGGCGCCTCGCGAGTACATCCACAAGAACCTCGGTGCGGTCGCCGGTCTCGGTCTCTACAGCGGTGTCTTCCAGTCCGGGAAGATCGCGCTCAAGGGCTTCATCGCCTGGTGCGCTCACCGTGGCTACCACGGCCTGGCGATGCCGTCGTGGGAGCGCAAGTGGCGCGTGCTGTGGGGCTGGTGGAACAACTTCTGGCTCGGCCGCGACATCGTCAACCTGTCGACGGTGCAGAGCCCCCGTTATGTCTTCGAGGAGTTCGCCGCCCGGCCCAAGCCTCCGGCAGCCTCCACGGCGCCCACGGAGAAGACGCCCGCCGCGTCCTGACCGGCTAGCGTGGGGGAGCCGGACATCGGCGCCCCCGTAGCCCAATGGCAGAGGCAGGCGACTTAAAATCGCTTCAGTCTGGGTTCGAGTCCCAGCGGGGGCACATGATCCGTCTTGGCCGATCCGAAGATGTCACCGCGATCCGCGGTGTCGAGCGGAGTGCGGGGCAGGCGTTCACGATGATCGGCCTGCGCGCGGTCGCGGAGGATGTTCCGCCGAGTCGGGAAGAGCTTGCGGGCTACATCGACGCCGGTCGGATCTGGGTGACGGTCAACGAGAACGGCCGCCCGGTCGCGTACATCCTAGTACGGCAGGTCGAGAAGATGGCGCATATCGAGCAGGTGTCGGTCGCTCCGGAGCACGCGCGTCGCGGCCTTGGCGCTGCTCTGATCGACCACGTCGAGGAGTGGGCGCGCGGGCAGGAGCTCAACGGTCTGACACTCACCACTTTCGCGGAGGTTCCGTGGAACGCGCCGTATTACGAGCGTCTCGGGTTCCGACAGATCCCACCCGATGCGCTCAGCGATGGTCTCCGCGTGATTCGTGAACACGAGGCAGCGGTCGGCCTCGACCGCTGGCCGCGGACGGCGATGTTTCGGGCGTTGTGAGCGCTACAGCCCGGCGCCGAGCTCGCCTGACAGACGTCCGTGGAACCGGCTCGTCGCCTCGTTCATGCCCTCGAGCACGACGCGCTTGCCGTGCTGCTCATACTTGGTGACGATCGCATCCAGGGCCGCGACGGTCGACGCATCCCAGATGTGCGAATTCGACATGTCGATCACGACCCGGTCGGGGTCGATGGCGTACTCGAACATCGTCGTGAGGTCGTTGCTGGAGGCGAAGAACAGTTCGCCGTCGACGGTGTAGCGGGCGCTGGGCACCGTGCTTTCGGCATCCACCTCGCGTCGGACGGTGACGAAGTGGGCCACGCGCCGAGCGAAGAGCACCATCGCCGCGATCACGCCGACGACGACGCCGATCGCGAGGTTGTGTGTCCACACCGTGATGCCGACGGTGATGACCATGACGATCGTCTCGCTCTTGGGCATGCGGCGCAGGGTGGACCAGCGGATGCTGTGCCAGTCGAAGGTCGCGACCGAGACGACGATCATGACCGCCACCAACGCCGCCATCGGGATCACCGCCACGACATCGCCCAGGACCAGCACGAGGATCAACAGGAACACGCCCGCCAGGAAGGTCGAGATGCGCGTGCGCGCGCCCGAGGCCTTGACGTTGATCATCGTCTGACCGATCATCGCGCACCCGCCCATCCCGCCGAACAGGCCCGAGAGGATGTTCGCGCCACCCTGGCCGAGCGCCTCGCGTGTCTTGCGCGAGTGGGTGTCGGTGATGTCGTCGACGAGTTTGGCGGTCATGAGCGACTCGAGAAGACCGACGACGGCCATGGCGGCGGCGTAGGGGGCGATGATCTGGAGGGTCTCCCAGGTGAGGGGGACGTTCGGGATGATCAGCTGCGGCAGGCTCTCGGGGAGCTCTCCCTGATCGCCGACGGTGGGGACGCTGAGGCCGAAAACCACCGCGACGGCTGTGATGAGGATGATCGCGACCAGCGGCGCCGGAACGATCTTCGTCCACATCGGCATGACGTACATGATGAGCAGACCCACCGCCACCATCGGATAGACGAGCCAGGGGACGCCGATCAGATGCGGCAGCTGCGAGGTGAAGATGAGGATCGCGAGCGCGTTGACGAAACCGACCATCACGCTGCGTGGGATGAAGCGCATCAGCTTCGCCACCCCGAGCACCGCCAGCACGATCTGGATGGCGCCGGCCAGCAGCACTGTCGCGATGAAGTAGTCCATCCCGTACTCGCGGGCCACGGGGGCGATCACGAGGGCGACGGCGCCGGTGGCGGCGGTGATCATCGCGGGCCTGCCGCCGAGGAACGAGATCGCCACGGCCATGATGAACGACGAGAACAGCCCGAGTCGCGGATCCACGCCCGCGATGATCGAGAACGCGATCGCCTCGGGAATGAGGGCGATGGCCACGACCAGTCCAGCGAGCACTTCCCGTGTCAGCAGACGCGGGCTGCGGAGCGCCTGCAGCACCGTGGGTTCGATGCGATAGCGGCTGGCGGGGTCCGGGCGTGAGGCGACGTCAGTCATAACCCGACGAGCCTACGGCGAATCTCCGCCGCACTCACAGTTTCACCGCGCACGGAGTGCGTAGGATGGGGCGCATGTGGGAGTGGTTGATACCGGTTCTTGTCATTGTGGCGCTCGTCGCCATCGTCGGTATCTACCTGTGGGCGACATACAACTCGCTCGTTCAGCTCAACGTCCGCGTCGACGAGGCCTGGAGCGACATCACTGTCCAGCTCAAGCGGCGTGCTGACCTGATCCCTGGGCTGATCGAGACGGTCAAGGGCTACGCGGCCCATGAGAAGGCGGTCTTCGAGAACGTCACGCAGGCGCGCGCCGAGACGCTGTCCGCGGGTGGACCAGCCGAGGCAGGTGTCGCCGAAGGGCATGTGCAGCAGGCGCTGAAGTCGCTGTTCGCGGTGGCCGAGGCCTACCCTCAGCTGCAGGCCAGCCAGAACTTCCTGCAGCTGCAGCAGGCGCTCGTCGACACCGAGGACAAGATCCAGGCTTCCCGCCGCTTCTACAACGGTGGTGTGCGCGAGCTCAACACCAAGATCAAGGTGTTCCCGAACAACATGTTCGCCAAGAACCTCGGCTTCCACGAGCGCGAGTTCTTCGAGGTCGTCGACGGCGCAGCCATCTCCGAGCCGCCGCGCGTGCAGTTCTAGTCGACCCGGTCGGGCCGTCTCGTGTACAGCGCGATCGCGCGCAACAAGCGCAATACGTGGTTCATCCTCATCCTGTTCGTGCTGGGCATCGGTGCGATCGGTCTCCTGGCCGGGTGGCTCATGGAGAACAACTGGTGGATCACCGCGTTCATCCTGATCTTCGCGATCGGCTACGCGGTCATCCAGTACTTCGCCGCCGACCGTGAGGCGCTGGCGATGTCGGGTGCCTTCGAGGTGATGCAGGAGCAGGCGCCGAGGTATTACCGCCTCGTCGAGAACCTGTGCATCACGACCGGCACGCCGATGCCGAAGCTCTACGTCATCGAGGATGCCGCGCCCAACGCGTTCGCGACGGGGCGTACGCCCGAGAAGGCGGCGATTACGGTGACCACCGGCCTGTTCGAGCTGATGACCGACCGGGAACTCGAGGGTGTGCTCGCCCACGAGCTCGGACACATCCGCAACTACGACATCCGGGTGTCGATGATCGTCTTCGGTCTGGTCGTCGCGATCGGCATCCTGGCGGACATGATGCTGCGGATGGCGTTCTTCAGCGGATTGCGCCGCTCGAACAACCAGCAGTCCCAGGTGTTCTTCCTCATCTTCGGACTGGTCGCCGCGATCGTCGCGCCGCTGTTGGCCGCCATCGTCCAGGCCGCGATCTCCCGCCAGCGCGAGTACCTCGCCGACGCCACGGGTGCGCTCACGACGCGTGATCCCGACGGTCTCGCTTCCGCCCTCACGAAGCTGCAGGAGCACGCGCAGCCCCTCAAGAAAGAGAACACCTCGATGGCGCACCTCTGGTTCGCCAACCCGCTGCGCCCGACGACCTTCTCGCGACTGTTCGCCACCCATCCTCCGATCCCCGACCGGGTCGCGCGCCTGCACAAGATCGGCGGGGAATTCTGAGGCAACTGGGCTGGGGGAGTTGCAACTCGGCCAGGTGAAGTGCAACTCGGCTGGGGGAGGTGCAACTCGGCTGAGGGGGGTCAGCCGACGGCGAGCGTCATCTCGTTGCCGGTGAAGGTGATCGTGCCGCGCAGGGCCCAGTCATCGGCCCGATAGGTGAACGAGGCCTGCGCGCCGGCGCGGGTCGTGCCGGTCGCGGTGGCCACGATCACGCCGTCGGTGGCGTCGAAGCTCGACAGATCGTCCGACAGCGTCAGCGTCGGCGCGGTCTCGATACGGAACGCGATTGACTCCAGCGTGGCGAGGTCGGCGGCCCACGGCACCCGGATGCCGCAGTTGGGCGGAACCGTCGCCGCCGGTGCCGCGCACGCGTCGATGTACGCCTGCACCTGGGCTGCGGCGGCGTCCCGTCCCGCGGGGGAGAGAGTCGAGTCAAGCGACACCGGCGTGACAGCGCCGATGGGGACGGCGGCCGTAGCGGTGCCCTCCAGGATGCCGACCGGAGCGGCGGTGATGTCGTAGCCGCCGGGAAGCACCGCAACGGTCGTGTCCGCGGCCAGAAGCTGCGTTCCCACAGCGATCGTGTCGCCGTGCGTCGTCGAGACCTCCAGGGCGCCCAGCCCGTCGCATGCGATTCGCCAGACGCCGGCCGTCGACACCAAGGAGAGCGTCGCCTCTCGGGACTGGCCGTCGAGCGAATACGCCACCGTCGCTCGCGCGCTCTCCTGCTGCTCGATGACCTCACCGACGGTGGGATCGGTGATGGTCTCGGTGACGCCGGCGAACGCGCCGATGAGGGTGGTGCTGTCGGTGCCGTCGCAGGCCAGTGCCTGCACGGCCGATGCCGGGTCGGCGGCAGCGAGTGCGCCCAGGTAGTTCTGCGCCGCAGCACCGGGACCAGAGGGGCGCAGGGCGAACCAGGCGCCGAAGCCGCCTGCCGCCACGACGAGGGTCGCCGCAGCGACGATGCCGATCACCGTGCGTCGCCTCATGCCCCCACGCTACCCGGCGCGCCCGAACGGACGGCGCCTAGACTGAGCGGATGAGCACCCCGGACGACAAGCCCCGCGGTTCCCTTTTCGATGCGCTGCGTGACCGCCGCCGCATCGTCTCCTCCGAGGTCGCCAAGACCATTCCCGCCGGCCTCCACGTGGCAGCGGCCTACTCGTGGCGCTTCCTCGTGATCGCGGCGGCGGCGGGTGTCGCGATCTGGCTCGTCATCCAGCTCAAGCTCCTGGTGATCCCGATGCTCATCGCGATCCTGATCACCGCGCTCGTGTGGCCCGCCTTCTCGGCGATGGTGCGTCTGCGCTTCCCGAAGTGGTTGGCGATCGTCGTCACGGTCGTGGGGACCCTCGCGATCGTCACGGGTCTGCTGTGGCTCGCGATCTGGCAGATCACGCTGCAATGGACGTCGGTGCGCGACAGCACGATCGAGGCGATCGAGCAGTTCCGCAACTACCTGATCGATGGGCCGCTCCATCTGAGCGCGCAGCAGATCGACGACATGCTGGCGGCATCATGGACCTTCCTGCAGCAGCAGGCGGAACTGCTGTGGTCGGGCGCGCTGGCGATCGGCACGACCGTCGGCCATGTCGCCACCGGCGCCCTGCTGACCTTGTTCATCCTCTTGACGCTCCTCGCCGACGGCGCCGGAATCTGGCGCTGGACGACCAGGCTCTTCCCGAAGGCGGCGCGCCCGGCAGCGGACGGCGCGGGACGCGCCGGATGGGTCACCGTCGCCAACTACGCGCGCACCCAGCTGCTGGTCGCGACCATCGACGCGGTCGGCATCGCCCTCGGCGCGTTCTTGCTGGGTGTGCCGCTCGCGATCCCGATCGGCGTCCTGGTGTTCCTCGGTTCCTTCATCCCGATCGTCGGTGCGGTCCTGACCGGTGCTCTCGCCGTGTTCCTCGCGCTCGTCTACAACGGTCCGTGGATCGCACTCTGGATGCTCGTGGTGGTGCTCGGCGTGCAGCAGATCGAGGGTCACATCCTGCAGCCGCTGCTGATGGGATCGGCCGTGAAGGTCCATCCCCTCGCCGTCGTCCTCGTGGTCGCCGGTGGCGCGCTCATCGCCGGCATTCCGGGAGCGCTGTTCGCCGTGCCCTTGGCTGCCTTCGTGAACGTCGTCGCCGTCTATCTCGGCAACAGGTCCTGGGAGACCGGCGCCGCCCCGCCCACACCCGACCTGATTTGGTCGACGGTTCCCCGCACCAGGAGAATCGGCAGGTGAGCATCCCCACCCTCGCCGATTTCGAGGACGCCGCGGCGACCCTCGCCGGCGTCATCCGCCGCACGCCCCTGGACGAGTCGCTCTTCCTCTCCGAGCTTCTCGAGGTGCCCGTCGCCCTCAAGCTCGAGAACCTGCAGCGCACCGGCTCTTTCAAGATCCGTGGTGCCATCAACCGCCTGTCCCAGCTCACCGAGGCCGAGCGCGCCCGTGGTGTCGTCGCCGCCTCCGCGGGCAACCACGCACAGGGTGTCGCGCTCGCGGCACAGTCGCTCGGCATCCCGGCGACGATCTTCATGCCGCTCGGTGTCCCCGTACCGAAGCTCCTGGCCACCCGTGGCTATGGAGCAGATGTCATCCTCGAGGGCGCGACGGTGGAGACGCCGCTGCGGTTGGCGGCGGAGTTCGCCGAGCGCACCGGCGCCGTGCTCATCCATCCCTTCGACCACCCCGACATCATCGCCGGGCAGGGCACGCTGGGCCTTGAGCTGTTCGAAGAGATGCCGGATGTCGAGACCATCATCGTGGGAATCGGCGGCGGAGGACTGATCGCCGGTATCGCCGCAGCCGCCAAGGCGCGCGCCGCCGCGGCCGGGCGGGATATCCGCATCATCGGCGTGCAGGCGGAGAACTCATCCGCCTACCCGGCTTCGCTCGCGGCCGGCCACCCGGTCGAGGTCGACACCCGTCCCACGATCGCGGACGGCATCGCGGTCGCCAGGCCCGGAGACCTGCCGTTCGAGATCATCAGCGAGCTGGTCGACGAGGTCGTCACCGTCACCGAAGATGACATCGCCCGCGCCCTGCTGGTGCTGCTGGAGCGCGCCAAACAGGTGGTGGAGCCCGCGGGAGCGGTCGGCGTCGCCGCGATCCTCGCCGGGAAGGTCACCGCGACCGGACCCACGGCCCTGGTCCTCTCGGGCGGAAACATCGACCCGCTGCTGTTGCAGCGCGTCGTCGCGCACGGTCTGGCCGCGTCGGGACGCTACATGACCATGCGCGTGCCGCTGCCCGATCGCCCGGGTCAGCTCGCGCGCGTGTCGGAGCTGCTGGCGCTGGCCGGCGCGAACGTGATCGAGGTGCTGCACACCCGTCACGGCCAGGGCCTTCAGATCAGTGAGGTCGTCCTCCAGCTCAGCGTCGAGACGCGTGGTGAGGAGCACCGTGCCCACGTCATCGCGACGCTCGAGTCCGCGGGCTTCTCGGTGCAGGTCGTCGAGGACTGAGCCCTCTCGTGCGGATCGGCGCACAGTGCGCTGATCCGCCGCGGTCACTGCCCGGTGTAGGTCTCGACCTTCACGATCTCGACGGTGATCTGACGGCCGTTGGGCGCCGTGTACGAGCCTGAGTCGCCTTCGCGCATGCCGAGGATCGCCGCACCCAGCGGTGAGGCCTCGCTGTAGACGTCCAGATCGGTGCCGCCGGCGATCTCCCGGTGGCCGAGGAGGAACACCTCTTCACCGCCGGCGATGACTGCGGTGACGACCGTGCCGGACTCCACGACGCCGTTGCTCTCGGGAGCGTCGCCGACCTTGGCGTTCTTCAGCAAGGCCTGGAGTGTGCGGATACGAGCTTCCTGCTTGCCCTGCTCGTCCTTGGCTGCGTGGTATCCGCCGTTCTCTTTGAGGTCTCCCTCTTCGCGGGCGGCCTCGATGCGCTTGGCGATCTCCTGGCGTCCCGTGGTCGACAGGTGCTCGAGTTCGGCGGCGAGGCGGTCGTATGCCTCCTGGGTGAGGAAACTCACCTGGGTGTCGCTGGCCATAGCAATCTCCTTGGTACGGTCGGGCGCAGATATGGCAAGACGCCCCGGCAGCGCCAGGGCGTCAGGTGGATACGGTCTGGTCAGATTACGTCACCCAGCAGGAGTTGACCAAACCCGTGGTCGCCTCCGCGATGGTCGGAATCGACTCGACGAAGGCGCGCGTGTGCTCCTCCGACGGCGGGATCACGACGATCTTCCAGCCCACGACGCCGTGCTCCTCGTCCTGCGCCTCCAGTGCGCACGCGATCTCGCTGCCGGGGGTGACGGTCGCGCGGAATGACACCGTCACCGCGTGCGCGCTGTCGACGGTGAACCCCGTCGCATCGGCGGTGACGGTGTTCATCGAGGACGCGACGGTCATCCAGCCGAACCACACCACGACCACGGCGACGATCGCGATTCCCACCCCCGCGAGCCAGCGAGATCGGGTCGTCCGGGTGCGTCCGTAGCGCGCATCGAGCTTGGCAGCGATGCGGTCCTGATCGGACTGAGCGGCGGTGGGGGCGGGGGTCATCTGGGTTCGGGGTGAGGACGTAGTCTGGACTTCCAGGCTAACTGCCCGGATCCCCGAATCGAGACACCCTGCATGTTCGCACTCTTGGCGGCCCTCACTGCCGTGCCCAGCCCGTCCGCGACCGTCGACGACGACCTTGTGACGCCAGGTCCCTGGGGCTTCGCGATCATCGCGGTGCTCGCCGTGGTGGTCATCTTGCTGGTCTGGGACATGATGCGGCGTATCCGCCGCGGGCGCGTGCGTGCCGACATCCGGGATGAGCTGGATGCCGAGCAGGCTGCATCGACGGACGGTGATGACGACCCCACGCCGTCGCAGTGAGGCTCAGCCGCCGTTGAACGCGGGGTGCAGTGAAATGATCAGGCACGCCGCCCAGTGGCAGAGGAACGCCAGCACCGTGCAGACGTGGAAGATCTCGTGGAATCCGAAGTGGTTCGGCCACGGGTTCGGGCGCTTGAGCGCATAGACGACCGCGCCGAGCGTGTAGAGCAGGCCGCCCACGATCACCAGGACCATCATCGCGACGGACGCCTGGAACAGCGGCACGATGTACATGACCGCCGCCCATCCGAGCAGCAGGTAAAGGGCGACGTACAGCCAGCGCGGCGCATCGATCCAGAAGACGCGGAACAAGATCCCGAGGATCGCACCACCCCAGACCAGGGACAGCAGGATGATCGAGGCCGGGCTGGGGAGGGCCAGCACCGCGAGCGGGGTGTACGTGCCCGCGATCAACAAGAGGATGTTGGCGTGGTCGATGCGCTTGAGGACCGCCTTGGTGGTCGGCTTCCAGTTGAAGCGGTGGTAGAGCGCGGAGTTGCCGAACAGCAGCAGCGACGTGGCCATGAAAACCGCCGCCGCCCACTTGGCGGCCGTGCCCTGGGCGAGCACGATCAGCACGATGCCCGCGGCGATCGCCACCGGGAACGTTCCGGCATGGATCCACCCGCGCCAGGAAGGCTTGAGCTCCGTCGGAGCTGGCGCTTCCAGCAGGGGGAGTTGGGGCATGGGCGCACCGTCGAGTGCATCGGTGGTCTGTTCGTGGCCGCTCACGCTCCGAGCCTACGGTCCGCTGTATGCCGCCACCCGTACGCGGGCTGTGAGGGTGTGATGATCGGGCAGGAGTAACGTTGCCGTGTGACCTCGACCAGCCGAGGCAAGGGACCGCTCTACCGCCTCTACATCTCACGGCTGCGACGTCAGCTGACCCCGCAGAGCGTGCCGCACCACGTCGCGATGATGATCGACGGCAACCGCCGCTGGGCCAAGCAGCTCGGCTTCGACAGCGCCGCGCACGGCCACCGCGCGGGCGCGGCCAAGATGCGCGAATTCCTCGAGTGGTGCGACGACTTGGGCGTCAAGGTCGTATCGCTCTACCTGCTCTCGACCGACAATGTCCGCAAGCGCGACTCGGCGGAGCTCTCGGACCTCATCGAGATCATCGCCGACCTCGCCGATGAACTCTCACGGGTGCGCGATTGGCGCATCCAGCACGTGGGCCGCGCGGACCTCCTCCCTCCTGAGCTGGTGGCGGTGCTCGAGGCTGCGGAGCACCGCACCGCGGGGAACCGCGGACTGCACGTGAACCTCGCCGTCGGGTACGGCGGGCGCAGCGAGATCGTCGACGCCGTGCGCAGCATCATCGCCGCGCACGATCGCGACGGGGGGTCGATCCAGGAGCTGGCCGCCAGCCTCACCCCCGAGCAGATCGGAGAGCACCTCTACACGGGGGGACAGCCGGATCCCGATCTGGTCATCCGCACCTCCGGAGAACAGCGCCTCAGCGACTTCCTGCTGTGGCAGAGCGCGCACAGCGAGTTCTACTTCGTGGAGTCGTTGGGTCCGGACCTGCGCGAGGTCGACTTCCTACGCGCACTGCGCGACTATGGGCGTCGCGACCGTCGCTACGGAAGCTGATCGCGCGGCGCCGGACGCCCCGCTGCGGAAGCTGATCGCGCGGTGGCCCCGTCGCGGGCGCCGAGGCCGCGTGCCAAGATGAGTTCGTGGCCGGTCAACTTGAGTCCTACGTCGATTCGTTCGACGAACAGCCCGGATACCTGGACTGGGCGGCGTTCGGTCCGCTCTCACCCGAGGTGCGCAGCGAGGTGCACGCGGATGCCGAGTTGCTGGGTACGGGCAGGCGCAGCAGCGTCGACCTGGTCAACGAGCACGTCGACCAGTCCCGCGTGACCGCTGCGGCAATGCTCGCCGTGCGCGAAGACCAGGTGGTCATCCAGCCCTCGGCCAGTCATGGCCTGCAGCAGGCGATTTATGGGCTCTCGGGGGACCTGCTGCTCTCGCGAGCCGAATTCCCCTCGCTCACGGTTGCGGTCACGCGCGCCGAAGCCTGTGGCGCGGATGTGAGCGCGCACTGGGTGGAGCCCGACCGCGGATTCATGTCGCCCGAAGTGATCCGCGACGCGCTGACCGAAGAGGTCACCGCGGTCGCCGTGAGCCTTGTGGACTTCCGCACGGGCTACCTCACCGACCTGTCCGCCATCCGTGACGTGATCGGCGATCGCCTGTTGATCGTCGACGCCATCCAGGGGCTCGGTGTCGTAGATGCGGACTACGCGAGCGCCGACGTGGTGTGCGCGAACGGCTACAAGTGGCTGCGCGCCGGTCACGGCACCGGCGTCGCGAGCTACAGCGACCGCGCGATGGAGCGGATCACCCCCGTCCTCTCCGGCTACGTCGGAGCCGAGGGCGGGCTGCCGGTGGACGAGGTCACCGCGCCGGTCACCGATGCCCGCGCCTTTCTGGTCTCGAAGGCCGACTCTCTCGCATCCGCGCGTCTGGGCACGGCACTGCGCGAGATCCAGGATGCCGGGATCGACGAGGTCGCCGCAGCGGTCGCGGCCCGCGCGACCCGCGTCATCGAGATCGCGGACGAGGCGGGCATCGCTGTGCTCACCCCGCGTGAGGAGCAGTACCGCGCGGGGATCGTGACCCTCGTGCCCGAGGCGCAGGATGCCGGGCCGTTGTCCGCGGAGTTGGCCAATGCCGGTGTCACCACGACGGCGCGCGGCGGCACGATCCGGGTGTCGGCGCACGCCGGCACCGATGACGAGACCCTGGAGATGTTCCAGGGTGCTTTGACGGCGTTCGCCGCGATGCGCAGCTGGTAGCGGAGCGCGCCGGCGCGCGTGCGCGGGAATTTACTTCGTCGTAACCGCCGGCACAGCGTGTCGCTTTTCGGTGGGGGCGCGGGCCGTCGTACGGTCAGAGCGACGGGCAAGGCGCCTGTCCGGGTCGGCCGTCAGGATCGCGACTCGAGACCCCTGGTCGACTCGCTGGGTACCGGGATTCCCACCCGGGGCGGGAGTGGGTTGTGACCACACGGGCAGCACAGGCACAGGACCAGTCGGTCGGACGCGACCACCGGATCGAAGATGCTGAGCAGGATCAGGCGCTGACCACCTACGTGCTCGACACGTCGGTGCTGTTGAGCGATCCGCGCGCGTTCTTCCGATTCGCGGAACACAGCATCGTGGTTCCGGTCGTCGTCATCACCGAGCTCGAGGGCAAGCGCCACGATCCGGAGATCGGCTATTTCGCCCGCCAGGCCCTGCGCCATCTCGATGAACTGCGTGTCGAGCACGGGCGGCTCGACTTCCCGGTCCCGGTCGGGGACGGCGGGACGCTGCGTGTCGAGTTGAACAACACGAACCCCGACGTTCTCCCCTCGGGGATGCGCTTGGGCGACAACGACAGCCGCATCCTCGCGGTGGCGGCCAACCTCGCCTCAGACGGGCTCGAGGTCGTCGTCGTCTCGAAAGACCTCCCGATGCGGGTCAAGGCCGCCTCGCTCGGCATCTCGGCGGAGGAATACCTTGCCGAGCAGGCGATCGACTCCGGCTGGACCGGGATCACGACGATCGACGTCTCCGGTGACGAACTCAGCGACCTGTACGAGAGTGAAGTCGCCTCGAGCCCGCAGGTGACGGGACTCCCGGTGAACACCGGGCTGATCGTGCACTCCGAGCGGGGATCGGCTCTGGGCCGGGTGTCCGGTGACGGGGAGTTCCGCCTGGTGCGCGGCGACCGCGAGGTCTTCGGTCTGCACGGACGTTCGGCTGAGCAGCGGATCGCGATCGACCTGCTGCTGGACCCCGAGGTGGGGATCGTGTCTCTCGGTGGACGTGCCGGAACCGGAAAGTCCGCGCTGGCGCTGTGCGCCGCGCTCGAAGCGGTCCTCGAGCGGCAGCAGCAGAAGAAGATCATCGTGTTCCGTCCGCTGTTCGCGGTCGGCGGGCAGGAGCTCGGATACCTGCCCGGCGACCAGGCCGAGAAGATGAACCCCTGGGGGCAGGCCGTGTTCGACACCCTCGGCTCGGTCGTGTCGGGCAACGTCCTCGAGGAGGTCGTGGAGCGGGGACTGCTCGAAGTGCTTCCGCTGACCCACATCCGCGGGCGCTCTCTGCACGATGCCTTCGTGATCGTCGACGAGGCCCAGTCGCTGGAGCGCAACGTCCTGCTCACGGTGCTCAGCCGCATCGGGCAGAACTCCCGTGTCGTGCTCACCCACGATGTCGGCCAGCGCGACAACCTGCGCGTCGGACGTCACGACGGCGTCGCCTCGGTCATCGAGACCCTCAAGGGCCAGGGCCTCTTCGGACACGTCACCCTGGTGCGCTCGGAGCGCTCTGCGATCGCGGCTCTGGTCACCGATCTGCTGGAGTCGGGCGAGCTGTCCTGACGTGGCTGCTACCGGTGGGGATGACTCATCCCCACCGGTAGCCCACCCCACGCACCGTGGTGATCCGGTCGGCGCCGATCTTCGCGCGCAGGTATCCGACGTAGACATCGACCACGTTCGACCCGGGATCGAAGTCCAAGTGCCATACCTCCCGCAGCAGGGAAGACCGGGTCAGGACGACTCCCGGATGTCGCAGGAAGTGTGCCGCAAGAGCGAATTCACGCAACGACAGTTCGACCTCTTGGCCGCCCACGCTGGCCCGCATCGCCGTCAGGTCCAGGCGGACGTCCCCGAACGTGAGTACATCCCCATGCCCGACGGTGGGCACCGCTCTCCGGTCCTGCGTCATCCTTGCCCCCGACTGCCGAATGAATGCGGCGAGACTACGGGGCGCGCATCCGCAACAGACGTGCCGAAGGGCCCGCCCCTGTGGAAAGCAGGCGGGCCCTTCGGCGTCGATCGTGCGGGAGAGACTCAGCCCGGGTGGGTCATCGACAGCAGGTCGAGCTTCTCATCGAGCTGCTCGAGCGTCAGTTCGCCGCGCTCGATGTAACCCAGCGCCACGACGGCCTCGCGGATCGTGATGCCCTCGGCGACGCTGTATTTGGCGATCTTGGCGGCGGCCTCGTAGCCGATCAGCTTGTTCAGCGGCGTGACGATCGAGGGCGACATGCCGGCGTACGCGGCCGCACGCTCGAGGTTCGCCTCGAGCCCGGTGATCGTGCGGTCGGCGAGCACGCGCATCGAGCTGGAGAGCAGGCGGATCGACTCCAGCACCGCGGTCCCCATGATCGGGATGGCGACGTTGAGCTCGAACGAGCCGGAGGCGCCCGACCATGCGACGGTCGCGTCATTGCCGATCACACGCGCGCACACCATGAGCGTGGCCTCGGGGACGACCGGGTTGACCTTTCCGGGCATGATCGACGATCCCGGCTGCAGGTCGGGGATGCGGATCTCGGCGAAGCCGGTGTTGGGACCCGAGCCCATCCAGCGCAGGTCATTGTTGATCTTCGTCAGCGACACCGCGATCGTGCGAAGAGCCCCCGAGACCTCGACGAGGGCGTCGCGGTTGGCCTGGGCCTCGAAGTGGTCCTTGGCTTCGGTGATCGGCAGTTCGGTCTCGGCGACCAGAAGCTCCAGCACCTTCTGGGGGAACCCCTTCGGGGTGTTGATGCCGGTGCCCACGGCGGTGCCGCCCAACGGGACTTCGGCCACGTGCGGGATGGTGGCCTGTACGCGCTCGATGCCGAGGCGGATCTGACGGGCGTAGCCGCCGAACTCCTGACCCAGGGTGACGGGCGTGGCATCCATCAGGTGGGTGCGTCCCGACTTGACGGCGTCCTTCCACAGCTCGGCCTTCTCTTCGAGTGCCACCGCGAGGTGGTCCAGCGCCGGGATCAGGTCGTCGATGAGCTCCTGCGTCACGGCGACGTGCACCGACGTCGGGAACACGTCGTTGGAGGATTGCGAGGCGTTGACGTGGTCGTTCGGGTGCACCTTGGCCCCGAGCAGGCGCGAGGCGAGGGTGGCGAGGACCTCGTTCATGTTCATGTTCGTCGAGGTACCGCTGCCGGTTTGGTACACATCGATCGGGAACTGATCGGTGTGGGCGCCGCCGATCACCTCGTCCGCGGCCGCGGCGATGGCATCGGCGATGGCCCCGTCGAGCGTGCCGAGCTCCTTGTTGGCCAGGGCGGCGGCCTTCTTGATGCGCGCGAGCGCGACGATCTGCGAGGGGGCGAGCGTGTCACCCGAGATCGGGAAGTTCTCGACCGCCCGCTGGGTCTGGGCGGCATAGAGCGCATGGAGGGGGACGCGCACCTCGCCCATGGTGTCGTGCTCGATGCGGTATTCGGTGTCAGTCACGTCGTTGTTCCCTTCGCGTGGTCAAGCGTCCGCCGTCGCGGCGCCCAGGATGGTGTCGGGCACGGCGGTGCCCTCGGCGAGGCGATAGTTCGCCCCCACGATTGCGAGACGGCCCTCGGCGACGGCCTCGCTGATGAGTTCCGACGAGTGCAGCAGCTCGGCGACGGTGTCGCGCAGGTGCTCCCGTCCGACTTCTTCGGCATCGATCGCCGCGCCCGGGTGGGCGCGCATGACGCGCCGGACGGCCGGAACGATCGGGGCGATCTGACGCCAGATGTGCGCGGGCAGGGGCGGAGCATCGGCGGCGGTGCTGTCGATCGCGGCGCCGACCGCACCACACTCGTCATGGCCGAGCACGACGATCAGCGGGACCTCGAGGACGGCCACGGCGTATTCGAGGCTGCCGACGACGGAATCCGAGATCACTTGACCCGCGTTGCGCACGACGAACAGGTCTCCGAGGCCCTGGTCGAAGATGATCTCCGCGGCCAGTCGCGAATCGGCGCAGCCGAACAGGGCGGCCCGGGGGCGCTGCCCCTGCGCGAGCTGGTGACGGCGCTGCACGTCCTGGTGCGGGTGTGCGGGTTCTCCCGTCACGAAACGGACATTGCCCCGCTGCATGCTTTGCCACACCTCGGCGGGTGTGCCGTGTTCGCTCACTCGGACTCCTCCTGAAGGGTCATGATGTCGGCGCTCAGTCCGTCGGCGACTGTGCGAAGGGTCTCGCTGGAGGTGGAGCCATAGACGAGGATCGTGTCGGGCCCCGCCTCGGTGCTGATCGCGGCCGAGATGTTGCCGGCGACGGCGGCATCGGGGATGTCGTACTCGGTCCAGGTCACACCATCGATGACGATCGTCCCGGCCTCCTCCGCACCGCTGAGCTCGCGCGAGGCCCAGGCCGCATCAGCGCCGAAGCCCTGCGCGACGCGGACGAACCCGGCCGACTCGTCGGGGACGTAGAGGATCTGCCACACCTGGGGAGCGTCATCCACGAGGGTTGCGCCGTTGACGAGCCACTCGTCGGGGACGACCGGCGCGACGGCGACCGAACCCACGGTCGTCGAGACCTGTGCGGCGACGGCCGCAACGTCGATCGGCTCCGCGGGAGCCGGTTCGCCGCGGGGGACGGCGAAGATCACGATCGCGACCACGCCGAGGGTGATCAGCAGAGCCGCGATGAGGTTGCGGGTGGTCTGACTGGATCGGTAGACCCGAGAGGATTCCGCCTTACGGGCAGCCGTCTCATCCGGTGTCTCGGGGCGGCCGAGCTCCGCGACGACGCGGGGTTCGCCGGCCATCAGGCCTCTCCGCCTTCGGCGGCGTCGCGGGCGGCATCCAGGCGCTGCTTGGCGCCCATCAGCCACTGTTCGCAGCGCGCGGCCAGTGCTTCGCCGCGCTCCCACAGCGCCAGGGACTGCTCCAGCGTGGGGGCGCCCTGCTCGAGCTCGGCGACGACGCGCCCCAACTCGTCGCGGGCCTGTTCGAACGAGAGGTCGTCGATGCCGGCGGTGGCGGCGTCGTTCGTACCCGTCATGGCTTCCATCCTACGGCTGGTCGGTGTTCTCTTCGGCGTGAGGTGGGACAGGGGTGCCGGCCGTGCGGGACTCGGCGATCTCGCCCTCGGAGCGCGCGGCGAACGAGCCACGCCCGACCGTCACGGTCACCGCGGTTCCGGTGGGGACCTGCGCAGCGTCGCGCACGATGACGCCGTGGTCGTGGTGGGCGATCGCGTAGCCGCGGGCGAGAGTGGCCGCGGGGGAGAGCGCGCGGACGGCGGCGCGAAGCTCTGCCGTCTGGCGCGCACCGGCGGCGATCGCCCGCTCGGCGCGGTCGCGACCGCGTGCGACGAGCAGCTCGATGTGCTGGGCGCGCTGGTCGATCGCCGCACCGGGATCGCGCAGCACCGGGCGGGTGCGCAGCTGCTCGAACTGGGCGAGTTCGTGCGCGACACGGGTCGTGACCCGACCGCGCAGGCGGGCACGCAGCTGTGTCACCAACGCCAGCTGTTCGGAGACGTCCGGGACGACACGCTTGGCGGCATCGGTGGGGGTCGACGCGCGAAGGTCTGCCACGTCGTCGAGGATCGGGTGGTCGTTCTCGTGCCCGATGGCGCTGACGATCGGGGTGGATGCCGCCGCCACCGCCCGCACGAGGCGCTCATCCGAGAACCCCAGCAGTGTCTGTGGGTCGCCGCCGCCGCGGGCGATGATGATGACGTCCACCTCGGGGTCGGCATCCAGCGCGGCCAGGGCCGCGAGGATGTCGGGGACTGACCGATCCCCCTGCACGGCGACGTGCTGGGTGCGGAACCGGACGCGCGGCCAGCGCAGCTCGGCGTTGCGGTGCACGTCTTTTTCGGCGTCGGAGCGCTCGCCGGTGATGAGGCCGATCAGGTGTGGCAGGAACGGCAGCGGCTTCTTGCGGCTCGCATCGAACAGCCCCTCGCTCCGCAACTGGGCGCGCAACTTCTCCAGCCGCTCCCACTGGTCGCCCAGGCCCACGTGGCGCATCGCCGACACGCCGAACGACAGGTCGCCCGACCGTGTGTAGTAGTCGGCCTTGACGCACGCGACGACGTGGTCGCCGACCGCGAGATCGGCAGGGAGGCGTTGACGGGTGCTCGACCAGATGCGGATCGAGATCGTGGCATCGGTGGTGAGGTCCTTGAGCCTGCCGAAGACGTTGCCCGAGCGGGTGTTCCACGAGGTGATCTCACCCTCGACCCACACGGACCCCCAGGTCTCGATGAAGCCGCGGATCGTGTCTCCCAGCCGGGCGACCGAGGTCGGAGACTCGGGTGCCGAGTCGCGCGGATGCACGGCGTCCGGCGGCGGTGCCTGACCAGCGGCCGGCTCGGGGCGAAACGTCGTCATGATCCCTTTCGGCTGGCTCGGCCCGTCCACAGACCGCGCCCGTAGAATCGATCGGGTGAGCACTCCCGCGATCCATCTGCCCGTACCCCGCGTCCCGCGGCGGCGTGAGCGACTTCAGGATATCCCGGTGGCAGGCGCCAAACGGGTGCTCCTGGCCTCACCCCGGGGATACTGCGCGGGTGTGGACAGGGCGGTCATCGCCGTCGAGAAGGCCCTGGACCGCTTCGGAGCGCCGGTTTACGTCCGCAAGCAGATCGTCCACAACATCCATGTCGTGACCGAGCTCGAGGCCAAGGGGGCGATCTTCGTCGAGGAGGTCGACGAGGTCCCGCCCGGAGCCCACGTCGTGTTCAGCGCCCACGGGGTGTCGCCCGCCGTCGTGGAATCCGCGGCCGACCGGGGCCTGCAGGCGATCGATGCGACGTGCCCGCTCGTGACGAAAGTCCACCGCGAGGCGGTGCGTTTTGCGCGCGACGACTTCGAGATTCTCCTGATCGGCCACCTCGGCCACGAAGAGGTCGAGGGCACCGCGGGGGAGGCACCCGATCACGTGACGATCGTCAACTCTCCCGAGGAAGCCGACACCGTCCAGGTGAAGGACCCGAGCAAGGTGGTGTGGCTCTCGCAGACGACGCTCTCGGTCGACGAGACGATGGAGACCGTCCGTCGCCTGCGCGATCGGTTCCCCGAGCTGCACGACCCGCCCTCCGACGACATCTGCTACGCGACCCAGAACCGTCAGGTCGCGATCAAGAAGGTCGCCACCGACGCGGACCTGGTCATCGTCGTGGGGTCGGCGAACTCCTCCAATTCGGTGCGCCTCGTGGAGGTCGCGCTCGAGTACGGCGCCAAGGCCGCGTACCGCGTGGACTACGCCGACGAGATCGAGCAGGCGTGGCTGGACGGCGTGCGCAGTGTCGGAGTGACCAGCGGTGCCTCCGTTCCCGAGGTGCTCGTCCAGCAGGTGCTCGAAGACCTCGCCCACGCCGGCTATCGCGATATCGAAGAGGTGCGCACGGCTGAAGAGGACCTGATGTTCTCGCTTCCGAAGGAGCTGCGTCAGGACTCGACCGGCCAGCGCGACGCGCGCGCTCGCGGCGGCAGGGTGCGCTCGTGACGCAGGACGCCGGCGACGTACCCGAGGAACGGCCCGCGCCGCGTTACGGGGTGTACGCCACACCCGAGGAACAGCGCGCGCGCATCCAGAAGCCGGATGTCACGCTCTCGCTCGATGCCGGTGCCGCACCCGACGATGCGGCGGTCCCGTCGGTGGTGCGCGCCGCCCCGGATGCGGCGGCGCAGGAGCGGTCCGGATCGATCGATCGGATCATCACCTTCGCGCTGCTCGCCTACGGGCTGGTCAACGTCGTGGTGGCGGCCTTCGATCTGCTGGATTTCGCCACCTATGCGGACACCGTCTACGCCGTCATCGGCATCCCGGATTCGTTCAGCGACACGGGGAACGCCGGAATGTGGGGCGCGACTGCAGCCGTCACCCTCGTCGTCGGTTTCGCGGTCACTGCGTGGTTCGCCGTGCGTGCCGTCCTGGCGCACAAGCGAGCGTGGTGGATTCCGTTGCTGGGAGCCGTTGTCACACACATCGCGCTCGGCATCGTGGTCATGATCCCGCTCATGTCCGATCCCGCTTTCACGAACTACGTCGCCTCACTGGGCTAGAAGGGACCTGCCATGCCGAGCGTGCTCGCTGTCTGCGTCGTACACCAGCTGCTGCCGGATTCGGGCACCGTCGGTACGACCGCGATCGACAAGCGGGCGGTGCACGGTGCGGTCCGGGTGGGGCCGTACGGCGTCTACGCCGACGTGCAGGCCGACCGCAAGCACCACGGTGGGGTCGATAAGGCGCTGTACGCCTATGCGCAGGAAGACGCCGAGTACTGGGAGAGTGAGCTCGACAGAGAACTCCCGCCGGGCTTCTTCGGGGAGAACCTGCGCACCGAGGGGATCGACGTCAACGACACCCGCGTCGGGGAGCGCTGGCGCATCGGACAGAGTCTTGAGGTCGAGGTCACGATGCCGCGCACTCCCTGCCAGACGTTCGCGCGCTGGGTGGGGGGAGACGCGCAGCGCGGCTGGGTGAAGCGGTTCTCCGCGGAGCGCCGCCTGGGCCCGTACCTCCGCGTCGTCAAGAACGGTCGGGTGCAGGCCGGGGACGAGATCATCGTCATCCACCGGCCGGATGACGCGCCGGGGCTGCTCGATCGCTACGTCGATCCGGCATAGGCCTCGACGCGCGGATGGTCTCCGTGAACGACGGATGCCCCGACCCTGAGGTCGAGGCATCCGATCGATCTGGCGCTGCGTCAGCGGCTCAGCTCTTGGACTGGCCCGCGGAGCCCAGCTGCTGGGTCGCCTCGATGACACGGGCTGCCATCGCCGACTCGGCGATCTTGCCCCAGGCGCGTGGGTCGTATGCCTTCTTGTTGCCGACCTCGCCGTCCACCTTGAGGACGCCGTCGTAGTTGCTGAACATGAAACCGGCGACCGAGCGGGTGAAGGCGTACTGGGTGTCGGTGTCGATGTTCATCTTCACGACACCGTTGGCCACGGCCAATGCGATCTCTTCATCGGTCGAGCCGCTGCCGCCGTGGAAGACGAGGTCGAGGGGCTTGACACCGGTGCCGAACTTCGCGGCGATGCCCTCCTGGATCTCACCGAGCAGCTCCGGCTTGAGCTTGACGTTGCCCGGCTTGTAAACGCCGTGGACGTTGCCGAACGTCAGGGCGGCGATCCAGCGGCCGGCTTCGCCGAGCCCGAGGGCCTCGACGACCTGCGCGACATCTCCTGTGGTCGTGTACAGCGCGTCGTTGGTGCCCTCGTGCTTGACGCCGTCCTCTTCGCCGCCGACGACACCGATCTCGACCTCGAGGATCGCGTTGATGTTCTTGAGACGGGGGAGCAACTCCTTGGCGATCTCGACGTTCTCCGCGAGCGGCACGGCCGAGCCGTCCCACATGTGCGACTGGAAGATCGGCTCGCCGCCGGCCTTGACCTGCTCCTCGGACGCGGCCAGCAGCGGCATCACGAAGTCATCGAGCGCAGGCTTGGGGCAGTGGTCGGTGTGCAGGGCGACCGTGATGGGGTAGTTCTTGGCGACCTCGGTCGCGAACTTGGCCATGGCCAGGGCGCCGGTGGCGCGAGCCTTGACGGTGTGACCGGCGAAGTAGTCGGCGCCGCCGGTCGTGACCTGCAGGATGCCGTCCGAGCCGGCTTCGGTCAGACCCTGCAGCACGGCATTGATCGACTGTGAGCTCGAGACGTTGATCGCGGGGTATGCGAATCCGCCCGCCTTGGCGCGGTCGAGCATCTCGGCGTACTGGTCGGGGGTTGCGACGGGCATGTGTGTGCTCCTTGTCGATGAGGGTTCCTGGTCACTCTACCGAGCCCGACGACGGTGCGGGGAGGCGGCCGGACCGGCAATATCGCCGGTGGTCGCGCAAATCGCCGCGCTGCAGAAAATGTTAAGAATCGCACTTTCTTCGGCCGCTGCGGAGAGCAAGACGGCGGCTTGTCGGTGTCCCGTCGTTAGGCTGGAAATATGGTGAGCCTGACCGCGGACATGAGTCCGTTGCATCCCGATCGGAATCTTGCGCTCGAGCTGGTGCGCGCGACAGAGGCGGCGGCGATCCGCTCGGTGCCCTTCATCGGACGGGGGCAGAAGGAGCTCGCCGACGGTGCCGCGGTGGATGCCATGCGGGCCTTCCTCACCACCGTCAACTTCGACGGTGTGATCGTGATCGGTGAGGGGGAGAAGGACAACGCCCCGATGCTCTTCAACGGCGAGCATGTCGGGACCGGCCGCGGGCCGCAAGCCGACATCGCCGTGGACCCCATCGACGGCACGTCGCTGACCGCCGAGGGTCGCAACAACGCCCTCTCGGTGCTCGCGGTCTCGGATCGCGGCACAATGCTGGACGCGTCATCGGTGTTCTACATGGACAAACTCGTCACCGGCCCCGCCGGCGTCGGCGTCGTCGACATCCGCCTGCCGGTCGGGGAGAACATCCGCCGGCTTGCCACGGCGCTGGGAAAGCCCGTCGACGAGATGGTCGTCTCGGTGCTGAACCGCCCGCGACACCAGCAGCTGATCGCCGACATCCGCGAGGCGGGCGCGGGCACCCGTCTGATGAGTGACGGCGACGTGGCCGGCGGCATCAACGCCGCCCGACACAACGCGCGCACCGACATGTGCGTCGGGATCGGCGGCAGCCCCGAGGGCATCGTGACGGCGTGCGCGATCAAAGCGCTCGGCGGTCACATCCAGGGGCGGCTCTGGCCGCGCGACGACGACGAGGCGCAGAAGGGTCGCGACGCGGGGCTGAAGATGGACGATTTCGTCTATGAGGCGGACGATCTCGTCGAGGGGAACAACACGATCTTCGTCGCCACCGGCGTCACCAACGGCGAGCTCGTCGCCGGTGTGCGGCGCGAGGGCGGCTACGTCTACACCGAAAGCGTCGTCCTGCGTGGTGCATCGGGGACACTTCGTCGGATCACCTCGGAGCACCTGGTCTCCAAGTGGCTGTGACCTCTCCGATCGCGGTGGCGCCGATGCCCTGATCCCGGCTCACGACAGCGCGCTGAGGTCCGCTTCGGCATCGACTCTGGCAGAATCGACGCGAAGCGACCGCGAGGAGTAGTGCGATGTCGACACCGTCGAACGCCGGTCAGGCGCCGAAGTCCGGGTCGGGACCTGCCACCGGCAGCACCCCGCACACGGGAGCCCAGGCCGTGATCGCCGATGCGACGGATCCTGCGCGGAGACCGGACGTCTTCTTCCGGGTGCGGCGGCCCGAGGGGCATCAGCCGTCCGTGTGGTGGTCGATCGGAGCTTTCGCGCTGGTCTCCGGCGGCGTCATCGCGCTCCTGAGCCTGATCCCGGGCGGCGCGTAGGCGCCGACTCACTCGGATACGGCGTCGATTCGTCCTCGGATGTCACCGAGGTCGGCCGAGACGCGCGAAGTCGGGTCGTGCTCGGCGATTGCATCGATCAGTTCGGGCGCGGTGAGGTGACGCGGTGTCGCGGTGACGGCGTCGGCGGTGCCGAGGTCGGCGAGCCTGGTCTCGTCGATGCCGGGGAACTTCCGCGCCGTGACCAGGACGCGGCTCTCCAGCGAACCCGCGAAGCGGTTGTACGACTCCACGGTGCGCTCGATCGAACGCCGCAGATCGTCGGCGTGTCCGGCGAGGGCACTCAGGCGGGAGAACAGCTCGGTGCCCAGGGTGAACAGCTGTCGCGCTTCGGCGGTCACGTCCTGCTGCGTCCACGTGTACGCGACGGTCTTGAGCACCGCCCACAGATTGACCGGTGAGGCGAGCGCCACCCGGCGTCCGAAGGCGTAATCCAGCAGCGTCGGGTCCGCGTCCAGGGCCGCCGAGAGCAGCGACTCGCTCGGCAGGAAGCAGATCACGAACTCGGGGCTGGAACCGAGGCCCTCCCAATACGACTTCTTGGCGAGCGCGTCGATGTGGGTCTTCACAGCCCGCACGTGCTTGTCCAGCAGCGCACGGCGCGCCGCGGCATCCGGTCCGGTCGCCGTCTCGGGCAGCGCCGCCGCTTCGAGATAGGCATCCAGCGGCACCTTCGCGTCCACAGCGATGGCCTTCTCGCCGGGGAGTCGGATCACCATGTCGGGCCGACCTGTGCCGGCTTCGGTGCCGATCGTCGCCTGGATGTCGAAATCGACATGCCGCGTGAGCCCGGCTGCCTCGACGACGCGGCGCAGCTGGGTTTCTCCCCAGACGCCGCGCGTGCTTCCCGATCGCAGCGCGCTGGCCAGGCTCTCGGTGGTCGCCCGCAGCTGTTCGTCTGACTGTTGGGCCCGGCGCAGCTGCTCGGCGAGGGAGCCGTATTGCGACTGGCGTTCGCGCTCGAGCTCGGCGACGGTCGATTGCATCGTCTGGAGGGTCTCGCGCACGGGTTCGAGGGCGCGAAGCACCGACTGCTCACGCCGTTCGCGCTCCTCGCGAGCGGCCTGCTCGGTGCGGGTCTGCGCGAGGAGGTCGCGGTACCACTGTTGCTGCTGCTCGAGCTGCGCCGCGAGGGCCTCGCGCTCGGCGGTGCGCTGGACGAGTGCCTCGCGGAGCCCGCCGACCTCCCGCATCCCGCGGCTGCGCGCGCCCGCGGACCCCCACGCCCATCCGGCGATGATGCCGGCCAGCAGGCTTCCCAGAATGATCGCTGACACCAATAGTGCGTCCATGACGACAGGATGCACCGGGCCTGGGACATTCCGGCTCAGTCCGCGCCGCGCGCGGGCGCAGTGTCAGGCGAAGACGGTCTCGGCGGGCGCGGAGAACCCCTCGAGTTCGGCCAGGCGTACGCCCAGCGACGTGGTCAGCGCGGGAACCGAGTCCACGCCCGCTCGTCGCGCCGCGTCGATCACGATGTGCGCGCAGGCGAGGGCGTCGGCTACGGCATCGTGGTGCGAGAAGCCCTCGAACCCCGCCGCCGCGGCGGCAGCCGGCAGGCGGTACGAGGGCAGGTCGTAGGTGCGGCGCGCGATCTGCACGCTGCAGGCATAGGAGAGCGACGGGCAGTCGCTGCCGGCCGCCTCGCTCGCGCGCTTGATGACGCTCATGTCGAAGCCGGCATTGTGGGCGAGCACGATGTCCTCGCCGAGGAAGGCGCGCAACGCCGGCAGCTGGTAGTCCCAAGAGGGCGCGTCGGCGACATCCTCCGCGCGGATGCCGTGGATGCGGGTGTTGATCTCGAAGAACCGGTCGTGCGGGAAGGGCGGGCGGATGAGCCAGCCTTCGGTCTCGACGACCACGCCGCCTCGCACTCGGGCCAAGCCCACGGCGCACGCGGAGGCGTTGGAGGAGTTCGCCGTCTCGAAGTCGACTGCGGTGAAATCCAGTGACACGGCTTCAGCCTCGCGGTGTGCGGCGCCACCCGAGGGAAGGCGCGCCGAGGCATCCGCGTGTCGGGCCCGTAGACTGGTCCCTCGTGGCTCTCACCATCGGAATCGTCGGACTCCCGAACGTCGGCAAGTCGACCCTCTTCAACGCCCTGACCAAGAACCAGGTTCTCGCCGCGAACTATCCGTTCGCGACGATCGAGCCCAATGTCGGGGTCGTGAACCTCCCCGACCCGCGACTCGACACGCTCGCCGGCATCTTCGGCTCCGAGCGCATCCTGCCCGCGGCGGTCTCGTTCGTCGACATCGCCGGCATCGTCCGGGGCGCGAGCGAGGGGGAGGGCCTGGGCAACCAGTTCCTCGCCAACATCCGCGAGGCGGACGCCATCGCCCAGGTCGTGCGTGGTTTCGCCGACGACGACGTCGTGCACGTCGACGGCGCGGTGAATCCGAAGAACGACATGGAGACGATCAACGCCGAGCTGGCGCTCGCCGACCTCCAGACCCTCGAGAAGGCGATCACCCGCTACGAGAAGGAGGTCAAGGGCAAGAAGACCGAACCGATCGTGCTCGAGACCGCGCTCGCCGCCAAGGATGCGCTCGATCGCGGCGTCGTGCTCTCGGCATCCGGCATCGACCTCGCCCCGATCCGGGAATTGGGGCTACTGACCGCAAAGCCGTTCATCTTCGTGTTCAACGTCGACGAGGCCGTGCTGACAGATGCGAGCCGCAAGGGCGAGCTCGAAGCGCTCGTGGCCCCGGCCAAGGCGATCTTCTTGGACGCGAAGATCGAGTCCGAGCTGATCGACCTGGATCCCGAGGACGCCGCGGAACTGTTGGCATCCACGGGCCAGGAGGAGTCGGGGCTCGATCAGCTCGCACGCATCGGCTTCGACACGCTGGGCCTGCAGACCTACCTCACGGCCGGTCCGAAAGAGGCGCGCGCGTGGACGATCGGCAAGGGGTGGAAGGCCCCGCAGGCGGCCGGCGTCATCCACACCGACTTCGAGAAGGGCTTCATCAAGGCCGAGGTCATCTCGTTCGAGGATCTCGTGGCCACCGGCTCGGTCGTCGAGGCGCGCGCCAAGGGCAAGGCGCGCCTGGAGGGCAAGGACTACGTCATGCAGGACGGCGACGTCGTCGAGTTCCGCTTCAACAACTGAGGATCACGCACCATGGCCGACATCCAGATCTTCGAACCCGGTGGGCGAGCGATCGCCTACGCCGATGACCACCACCACAAGGGTCCCGCCGTCGTCCTGTTGCCGGGGTTGGGGCTGAAGATCGGCTATCTCGGCCTGCTCGCCGAGGCGCTGGCCGAAGAGGACTTCCGTGTGCTGCGGGTCGGTGCGCGCAGCGTCGATGCCGAGGAGCCCGCCACCCTCCACGACCTCGCTCAGGACGTTCTGGACGTCATGGATCACGTGGGTCTGACCCGCGCGTGGGTCGGCGGCCACGAGTTCGGCGGAACGATCGCCCGTACCGTCTCGATCGATCACCCCGAGCGGGTGGCCGGCGTGCTGCTGCTCGGTGTCGAGGGTGCCTCCCCGCTGGATGTGGTGCATGTCGAGGGCTCGGACGTCCCCGAGGGTGCCCGCAACGCCGCGCTCGCGGCGATGCAGGCGGCCGCTCGCGCCGCGACCCCGGATATCGCGTGGAACTCGCTCGCGCCGGTGATCCCTGTTCTCGTCCTGCAGGGCACCGAGGACGTCGTCTATCCCGTCGCCAACGCCGAGGCGCTGCGCGAGACAGCTCCCGAGCGCATCAGCATCGTGCCGGTCGAAGGGGGCATGGACCTGTTCCCCCTGACGCACGTGGCCCCCACCGCGTGGCCGATCGAGGACTACCTCGACTGGGACTGACCCGCCCGCTGGCTGAGCGCGGTAGCGTGGGGCGCATGTGGCTCGACAGACTCAAGCGCTTCGGCATCGGTCTCGGCGTCGCCGCGGGCATCCTCGCGGTGATCGGCGTCCTGCTCATCGAGCTCGCCTCGCTGTTGGCGGCCCTCCTGGGCGGCCTCGTGCGCATGCTCCCCGGCGAGGGCCGCGGCTGACGCGCTGCCCTGCTCCGGAGGTGGGGCGGGGATACCTGTGGGTCAGTGGCCGCCGTGGAACTCGCCGACGGTGTCTGCGGGCTTGCGGATGAGGAACGCGCCGACGATGAGCGGCAGCGAGAGGATCGCTGCGACCAGGAACGCGACCTGAGAACCGGATGCCGCGGCATCCGCGGCGCTCGCCCCGCCCGCTTCGGCTGCGGCTGCGACCGCCGACATCGTCGTGATCATGACCGCGACCCCGGCGGCGCCGGCAACCTGCTGGATGGTGCCGAGCACCGCCGATCCGTACGAGTAGAAGTGCGGTTCGAGTGAGGCGAGGGAGGCCGTGAACAGCGGCGTGAACGAGAGCGCGAGCCCGATCGACAACACGATCTGGGTCACCAGGATCACCCAGAACGGGGTCGCCGCGGTGAAGCTCGCATACGCCCAGAGCGAGGTTGCGGCAAGGATCGACCCGGGTACCAGCAGCACCTTGGTGCCGAAGGCGTCGTAGATCCGTCCGACGATGGGGCCGGCGAATCCCATGGCCAGTGAGCCGGGGAGAAGAAGCAACCCGCTTTCCAGAGCCGTGGCCCCGAGCGCTTGGTTCAAGAAGAGCGGAAGCACCGTGATCGCCCCGAAGAACGCCATCGACAGGATGCTCATCTGCGCGATCGAAAGGGAGAAGTTCTTCGAGCGGAACACCCGCAGATCCATCAGTGCGTCGTCCTTGCGCTGCAGAACGAGCTGACGCCACAGGAACAGTGCCAGCGCCAGCAGGCCCACGACGAGGGAGATCACGAGGGTGAGAGTGGATGCCGCCTCGGCCGCCTCGGCATCTGCGCCGGAACCGTGGCCGGCGCCGCCGCCGATCTGGCTGAGACCGTACACGAGCCCGCCGAACCCGAGTGCGGACAGGATGATCGAGAGGATGTCGATGGGCGCGCGCGTCTGCTCGCCGAAGTTGCGTAGCCACAGCGCTCCCGCGCCGAGCGCCAGCAGAGCGATCGGCAACACGATCCCGAAGATCCAGTGCCAGCCCAGTGAGTCCAGGACCAGCCCCGACAGCGTCGGCCCGATGGCCGGGGCCAGTGCGATCACGATGCTGACGCGGCCCATCATGCGCCCGCGGGCATGCGGCGGCACCAGGGTCATGATCGTGGTCATGAGCAGCGGCATCATGATCGCGGTCCCGGATGCCTGGATGACGCGGGCCACCAGCAGCACCTCGAATCCGGGCGCGAAGAAAGCCACTGCTGTCCCGAGGGAGAACAGACCCGAGGCGGTGAGGAAAACCTGGCGTGTGGTGAAACGCTGCAGCAGGAATCCACTGGTCGGGATGACGACCGCCATCGTCAGCATGAACGCGGTCGTCAGCCACTGCGCCTGCACGGCGGTGATACTGAGGTCGACGATGAGGTGCGGGATCGCGACGCCCATCGTGGTCTCGTTGAGGATCGCGACGAAGGCGGCGGCCAACAGCAGCCAGATGATCCGCGCCTCGGCGGCGCCGAGCTGGGCCGGCTGCGCGTTCGCGGCGGCGGCACCGGATTCGGCGGGGGTGTGGTCGATCGACGACAACGCCGACTCCTTACTGGGTGCGAACGAGTGCACCGGGAAAGCGGAAGGGGTGTGGTGGGGTACCGAGGTGCTCCAACCAGCCGAGCGCGGGATTCATTCCCACGGGACGCCCGGCGCCGCTCTCAGGCGCGGACGGCGACAGGCACGAGCCGATTCAGTTGTGGGGGCGCTTGGTCTCGTCCCAGTGGACGGAGCCGATCGCGTCGGTCGGGCGCGGCTCGGGCTCGTTCTCGACGATGTTCTTCGGGAGCGGCGACAGGAGCTGCTCTTCCGGGGTGTTCTGGAGTTCGTCGATCTCTTCGCGCAGAGCATCGAGCTCGTCGCGTCCGTGAGCGGCCTCGTTCGCGGTCATGGAGCCAGCCTAGCGGGAAGCAGGGACCTGATCTCGGCGCGGAACCGCTCCACCTCCGCACGATACCTCGGGTCAGTGTGGGTTTCGGCGATCCCCTCGAGGCGCGGGATGTCCATCGCCAGGATCAGCTCGGTGCGGGCGCGCAGCGCGGCGGGTTCGTCGCGCAGCACCGCCAGCCCGCCCCGCATGGCCGCGAGGCAGTCCTGCAACACGGCCAGCTCGCCTTCGCGCTGCGTGATCGAGGACCCATCTGCGCGCACGCGCCACAGAACGAGAGGTTCGGGGATCGTGTCGAAGGCGCGGGCGTGCAACAGAAGGTCCTGCGCCACCTCCTGGTCCTCGTACAGGCGACCTTCGGGAAAGCGGCGAAGTCCCCAGAACGGGGTGCGTACGAGCTTGGCCCAGGCCACGATGCTCGCCGTCGCCGCCGGATGCTCGGCGAGCGTTGTCCGCTCGCGCGCGGGCGAGGTCGCCGCTGTGACCCACGGCTGAACCTCGCTGGCGGCGTACGATCCGTCGGCGGTCGGGCGAAGTCGCGAGTACGCGGCGATCGCGAGGTCGCTGCCGGTTCGCTCCAGCGTCTCGACGAAGCGCGTCAGCGCGTGCGGCGCGAGCACATCGTCGGCATCCAGGAATCCGACGTACGGGGTGTCGACGAGATCGAGTCCCACGTTTCGCGCGGCGCCGAGACCGACAGCGCGGGCGTGGTGGATGACGCGCAGTCGGTCGTCTGCGCGAGCGGCGCGCTCGAAGATCTTTCCGGTGTCGTCCACCGAGCCGTCATCGATGAGGATCGCTCGCCAATCCGCGCGGGTCTGGGCCTGGAGCGAGTCGAGGGCCTCGTGCACGTACGGCGCGACATCGCGTCCGGGGACGATGAAGGTCGCGACCGCCTGACTCACGTGGGCGATCCTACGGCCGCCACGGCAGCGGTGGTCGCGTGGACGAGAGATTCGACCGGGACGGCGAACGAGTGCCCGAGGGTGACACGCACGGCTGTGCGGGCCTCGTCCGGGGAAACCCCGAGCGCCAGCAGCACGTGGCTGGGCTCGTCGCTGCCGGCCGCGCACGCGGACCCGCTGGAGGTCACGAACCCGAGCCTTTCGAGCTCGAGGAGGACGGCCTCGCCGTTCGTGCCGGGGAAGACGAAGCTCGCTGTCCCCGGGAGTCGCCTGGTGGGGTGGCCCGTCAGGCGTGCACCGGGGACCGCGGCGAGGATGCCGACGACGAGCGCGTCGCGGATCGTGGTGATGCGGGCCGTCTCGCGTTCCCGCTCGAGCTCGGCCAGCTCCAGGGCGGTGGCAAGTCCGACAACGCCCGCCACGTTCTGCGTGCCGCCGCGACGCTCGCGCTCCTGTCCACCGCCATGGAGCACCGGCTCCACCGGCAGGCGGGAGCGGATGCCGACCACGCCCGTGCCCTGCGGGGCACCGATCTTGTGCCCCGCGATGCTGATCGCGTCGGCGTGTGTCGTCGTGCGCGCCAGGGAGAGCCAGCCGGCGGCCTGCACGGCATCGAGGTGCAGCGGCACGCGGTCTGTCCTCGCCGCGATCGCCGCGGCATCCTGCACGGTGCCGATCTCGTTGTTCGCGTAGCCGAGTGTCACCAGGGCGGTGTCCTCCCGCACAGCGGCCGCAACGGCGTCCGGGTCGACGATGCCGTCGCCGTCGACAGGAAGGGTCGTCACCTCGAAACCGTGCAGACGACGCAGGTAGTCGCACGAGCGCAGCACCGACTCATGCTCGATCGCGCTGGTGACCACGTGCCGCGCGTCCCGGTGGAGCATCGCGCCCAGGCCGATCCCCTTGATCGCGAGGTTGTTGGACTCGGTTCCGCCGGAGGTGAACACGACGTCCGCGCGGCGCATGCCGAGCACCGCGGCCACGCGCGCTCGCGCATCCTCGAGCGTCGCCGCAGCCGCTTCGCCGATGCTGTGATGGCTGGAGGGGTTCCCGAAGCGGTCGCCGAGATAGGGCGCCATCGCTTCGCGCACTTCCGGCCGGACGGGCGTGGTCGCGGCGTGGTCGAGGTAGATGAGGCTCACGACGGTGAGGAGACCCGGATGTCGAGGCCGAGGTCGATGGCGCGGGCGGAGTGGGTGAGCGCTCCCACCGAGATGACATCGACCCCGGTCTCCGCGATGGCACGCACCGTGTCGAGGGTGACGCCACCGGATGCGTCGACGATCGCCCGTCCCGAGATCTGGGCGACCGCATCCCGGAGTTCGGGCACGGAGAAGTTGTCGAGCATGATCGTGTCGACGCCTCCCGCCAGGACCTCCTCGATCTGATCGGGTCGATCGACCTCCACCTCCAGGTGCGTCGTGTGTCCGAGGCGTGTGCGGGCCACGCGGATCGCCTCGGTGAGCCCGATGCCGGCATCCGTCAGCACCGCCAGGTGATTGTCCTTGGCCATCGCCGCATCCGACAGGGAGAAGCGGTGGTTGTGCCCGCCGCCGCAGCGGACCGCGTAACGTTCGAGCGCCCGCAGGCCCGGTGTCGTCTTGCGCGTGTCGACGATCCTCGCGCGCGTGCCGGTGACGGCATCCACGAAGCGTGCGGTCATCGTCGCGATCCCGGACATCCGCTGCGTGAAGTTCAACGCGACGCGCTCGGCCGTCAGCACGGCGCGGGCGGGGCCCTCGACCCGCGCGAGCACGTCTCCGGCGTCGAAGCGCTCACCGTCGGCGCGGAGAGGTTCGACCCCGATTCCAGGATCGGTGAGCGCGAAGGCGGCGGTGAAGACCTCGATACCGCTGAGCACGCCCGGCTCGCGCGCCACGAGGTCGGCCGCGGCCACGGCTGCGTCGGGGACGAAGACGTCGCTGGTGACGTCGCCCCACGGCGCATCCTCTGCGAGGGCGGTGGCGACGACGGAGCGGATCTGGGCGGATGTGAGCATCAGCTGGCCTCCGCGAGAGCGAGCGGGGAGTCCGCGCGGGAGTGTGCCCCGAGGGACTGCGTGCGGGCCAGTGCCGCGTCGACCATCGCGGTGGCGACCTCGACCAGCGCGGCATCCTCGCGCTCGGCTCGGGTGGCCGGTGACCGACTCTCGCCGCGCCAGGCCGTCAGCTGATCGGCTGCCCGGGTCAGCCCTGCATGGTCGCGCACGAGCCCGACCTCACGCCACATCAGCTCCTGCAGACCGGCCCGCGAGAAAGCGGTGGGCGGCGCGGCGGGCGAAACCGATCGATTCCGTCGTGTGGCGACAGGCCGTGACGTGGATGTGAGCGTCGCAGCCGTGGGTATCGTCGTCGCCGCGACTCGCCCCGCGCGGGTTCCGAAGACCGCGCCTTCCAAGAGGGAGTTGGAGGCGAGACGGTTGGCGCCGTGCACCCCGGTGCAGGCCGTCTCACCGGCCGCGAACAGACCGGGCAGACTCGTGCGCCCTTCGAGGTCGGTGGCCACACCCCCCATCAGGTAGTGGGCGGCGGGGTGGACCGGGACAGGCTCACTCGCCCAGTCGATCCCGCGGGAGCGGAGCTCGCGATCGATCGTCGGGAACCGGCGTGCCAGATACGCCGCCCGCGATTCCTGGTCGCTGGATGCCACGGCAGTCGCATCCAGAAAGACGGGGCGTCCGCCCTGGGTCCGCATGGCTTCGGTGATCGCGCGGGCCACGATGTCACGGGGCGCGAGTTCGGCGTCGGGGTGCGCGTCGAGGGTGAAGCGTCGGCCGTGCTCGTCGAGCAGTATCGCGCCTTCGCCGCGCACCGCCTCGGAGACGAGGAACGGCACCTCGTGTGCCAGGACGGTCGGATGGAACTGCACGAACTCGAGGTCTGCGACGGCAGCCCCCGCCCGTAGTGCGACGGCGATGCCGTCACCGGTGGAGACACCGGGATTGGTGGTGTGGGAAAAGAGCTGGCCCGCGCCTCCGGTGGCGAGGAGAACGGCATCCGCCGGGAACTCGATCAGCTCGGCGTTCGCAGCGATCTGGACCAGGGCGCCGGTCACCGTGCCGCGGTCCACGACGAGGTCGACCAGCAGTGCGTCCTCGAGGACAGCCACGGCCGGGTGCGCTCGCACGGCCCGCGCGAGCGCGCGCTCGATCTCGGCACCGGTCGCATCGCCACCGGCGTGCAGCACTCGGGGTGCGGAGTGCGCGGCCTCGCGCCCGCGCCGCAGAGCGCCGTCGGTGTCCCGGTCAAAGCGTGTGCCGAGAGCGATCAGGTCCGACACGCGATCTGGTCCCTCGCTCACGAGGATCCGGGCCGCCGCCGGGTCGGCGTGCCCGGCTCCCGCGGTGAGGGTGTCTGCGAGATGGGCGGCGATGCTGTCGTCGGCCCCGGTGACGGCCGCGATCCCGCCCTGCGCGAATCCCGTGGCGGAATCCTCGAGGCTCGCCTTCGTCGCGATCGTGACCTCTGCTCCGGCATCCGCGGCAGCCAGCGCGGCCGACAGACCGGCGATGCCACTGCCGGCCACGAGGACCGTGGGGGTCATGCGGCACTCCCGGTCACGGGGGTGGGTACTGCGAGGAGCATTCGCTCCAGCGCCTGGCGCGCGGGTGCGGCGACCGCATCGTCGACGGTGATGCGGTTCGGCAGCTGTCCGGCGAGCAGCGATTCGAGCACCCAGGCGAGATAGCCGGGATGGATGCGGTACATCGTCGAGCACGGGCAGACGACCGGATCCAGGCAGAAGATCTCGTGCTGGGGATGTTCTGCCGCGAGGCGCTGCACCAGGTTGATCTCGGTGCCGATCGCGAAGGTGGTGGGCTCGGTGGTGGCGGCGATCGCCGTGCGGATGTAGTCCGTGGAACCCGCCTGGTCCGCGGCATCCACCACCTCCATCGCGCACTCGGGATGGACGATGACCTGCACTCCCGGGTGCTCGGCGCGGGCCTTCTGGATCTGGTCGACGGTGAAAC
This sequence comes from Microbacterium sediminicola, assembly GCF_039531125.1. Taxonomy (NCBI): domain Bacteria; kingdom Bacillati; phylum Actinomycetota; class Actinomycetes; order Micrococcales; family Microbacteriaceae; genus Microbacterium; species Microbacterium sediminicola. The sequence goes on along the minus strand of NZ_BAAAPL010000001.1, from coordinate 1,402,606 downwards.
GACGGTGGACCGAGCAGAAACCGTGCCAGAGGATGACGCGGGAGTCGGCGATCGCGTCGTCATCGTTCCCGCCCAGCGGTCGGCGCGGATTCCACAGTGGCATCTGCGAGAGCGGCACGCCCATCGCCTTCGCGGTGTTGCGGCCGAGGTGCTGATCGGGGAAGAAGAGGACCCGTCGTCCCCGGGCGAAGGCCCACTCGAGTACCGTGCGCGCGTTCGACGAGGTGCAGACGATGCCGCCGTGTCGCCCGACGAACCCCTTGATGGCGGCAGAGGAGTTCATGTACGTCACGGGGATCACCGGCAGCAGGCCGTCGGCATCGGGGGTGTCGAGATCACCGAGCACGTCCTCGAGCTGCTCCCAGGCATCCTCGACATCGTCGATCGTCGCCATGTCGGCCATCGAGCAGCCGGCCGCGAGGTTGGGGAGGATCACCGCCTGCTCGGGCCGCGAGAGGAGGTCCGCTGTCTCGGCCATGAAATGCACGCCGCAGAAGACGATCGCCTCGGCGTCCGGGTGAGCGGTGGCGGCCTTGGCCAACTGGAACGAGTCGCCCACGTAGTCGGCATGGGCGACGACCTCGTGGCGCTGGTAGAAGTGGCCGAGGATGACGACCCGATCGCCGAGCTGGTCGCGGGCGGCGTGGATGCGACGCTCGATTTCGTCGGCGTCGGCGTCGCGGTACTCCCGCGGCAGCTCCCCCTGGCGCGGCGCGCCGGTGGGGATCACATCGCCGACGGAGGCACCGGGGCCGTAGCCCGGGCGCGTGTCGACCTGCCAGGGTGCATCGCCCAGGTCCGTACCGCAGGTCTCCCCGGGTGCGGCACCGGCGAGGATCGCGGCGATCTCGCTGTCGACGGAAGGGTTGTGGGGGTTCGGGACGAGCGCGATGTTGGTGGCGGCCATGGGTGGTTCTCCTGGGTCGAGCGATCCGCTCAGCGGGGCGCGATCAGCGGCCCGCGTTCGGCGAGTTCGACGTCACGGTTGTAGCGGTAGAGGCGGGCGGGGCGATGGTTTCCGGTGCGGAATCGGTCCGTGGGGATGAGGGTGTTCGAGTTCTCCACCTGACGGCGGAAGTTGGCCGGGTCCAGGCGTCGACCGAGGATCGCCTCGGTGACCTCACGGAGGTCTGCAAGAGTGAACTGCTCGGGCAGCAGACCGTTCGCGATGCGGCTGTATCCGACCTTGTTGCGCAGGCGCCACAGTGCGTAGTCGACGATCTCGTTGTGATCGAAAGCCAGGGCGGGAAGCTCGGACGCCGCGAACCACTCGACGTTCTCAGGGGCATCGCCCGCGGCGGCATGGGCGGCCACCTGCGCATCCACCTCGTCAGAACGCAGCAGCGCCCAGTAGACGACCGACACGACGCGCGTGGGGGAGCGGTCGACGGCGCCGAAGGCGTACAGCTGCTCGAGGTAGGTCGGGGCGAGCGCGGTCGTCTCCTCGAGCGTGCGCGAGGCTGCGGCATCCAGGTTCTCGGCGGCGTTCAACCAGCCGCCCGGCAGTGCCCAGCGTCCCTCGAATGGATCGCGGGTACGGCGTACGAGGGGGAGTGCGAGCACCGGGCAGGCCGATTCCGAGAGTCCGCGCACGCTGAAGATCACGGCCGAGACGGCGACGCGGATCTCGTCCGTGGGAGGTGTCGGGGTAGTTTGAGTCATAGTGACCTTTAGTCGAGTCGATCTTAGTGTCACGCTGACCTGAAGGCAAACGGGTGCTCTCTCAGCCGCGCCGCCTACCCTGGCGAGCATGATCGTGTTCGACGTGCTGCTCGTCGTGCTGCTCGTCGTTGCGACCCTCATCGGACTCCAGCGCGGATTCTTCGCCAGCCTCGGTTCCTTCGCAGGACTGCTGGCCGGTGGCATCGCCGCGTACTGGCTCATGCCGATCGTCGGTGACCTCGTGCCGGCCGCCGAGTGGCGCACGGTCGCTGTCATCGGTGCGGGCGCCGTTCTCCTGGTCATCGGGACCGCCATCGGCGGTGCGATCGGTCGGGCAGTGCGTGGTGGCGTCGATCGCATCAAGCTCCGCGTGCCGGAGCGGATGCTCGGCGGCGCGCTGAGCCTGGTCGCTGCGGCCTTGGCCATGTCGTTCGTCGGGAACGCCGTGGCGACGATGGGGATCCCCTTCCTCTCGACCGCTGTCGCCAACTCGTCCGTGCTGCGCACGATCGATGACCTCACACCTGCGCCGGTGCGTGGGGCGATTGCCCAGGCGCGCGGGATCGTGCTCGACCAGGGGATCCCGCAGCTCGGCATCCTCCTGGAACTCACTCCGACCGACCAGGCCCCCCAGGTCGCCCTGGACGATGCGGCCCTGCAGGCCGCCGCGCAGTCTGTCGCGCGCGTCTCGGGCGTCGCCTACGCGTGCGGTACCGCCGCGACGGGGTCCGGGTTCGCCATCGCGGCCGACCTCATCGTCACCAACGCGCACGTGGTCGCGGGCGTCGAGACTCCTCTGGTCGAATTGCCCGGCCGAGCCGCGCAGGAGGGTCGGATCGTCTACTTCGACGCCGCCGATGACCTCGCCGTGATCGCGGTGGACGGGCTGGATGCCGTCGCGCTCCCGATCGCGGCGCCGTTGCCCACCGGCAGCAGCGCCGCGGTGCAGGGGTACCCCTATGGTGGGCCTCTCACCTCGGGAACCGCGTACGTGCTGACGGTTGCGCAGATGCAGGTCGAAGACGTCTACGGACAGACATCCAGCGCCCGAGAGGTGTATGCGCTGCAGGCCGTGGTGCGGCCCGGCAACTCCGGCGGCCCGGTGCTCACCACCGACGGCGAGGTGGCCGGCGTCGTTTTCGCGCGCGCCGAGGACGACGACGATCTCGGCTACGCCATGACCACGACCGAGCTCATGCCGATCCTCGCCCAGACCGGTTCTCTGACCGACACGGTCTCGTCGGGCGCGTGCACGTCCTGAGAGGTCGTATGCTGGCCGCAGCGCGCGAGCGCCCCACAATCGAACATCGGCCGACGACCCTCGCGGGAGAGTCCGGATCACTCCGGGCACCGAAGGAGCAAGCCTCCCCGCCAATCTCTCAGGTCCTCATATCGCAAGGGTCAGGCCACTCTGGAAAGCGATCAGCATGCGCCGCGCTGATCCGCCGACGGTGAAAGCCCTCCACCCGCACAGATCTCGCGGATGCCAGGGTGAAACTCTCAGGCCCATGACAGAGGGGGAGTTCTCGGACGCAGCACGTGCGTCCGTCCGTCTGTGACCGGGAGAACTTCATGTCCGACCTGCGCACCACCCCGCTGCACGAGAGGCATCGCGCCCTCGGCGCATCCTTCACCGCGTTCGGCGATTGGTCGATGCCCATCCGGTACGGCTCGGAGCTGGCCGAGCATCGCGCCGTACGTGAGGCTGCCGGCCTCTTCGACATCTCGCACATGGCCGAGTTCATCGTCGAGGGCCCCGGGGCGGCCGCCGCGCTCGACGCGGCACTGTCGCGGCGCGTGTCGACTCTCGCGGTCGGTCGTGCGGCGTACGCGTTGCTTCTGTCTGCGCAGGGCGGGGTGCTGGACGACCTCATCGTCTACCGTCTCGACGAGTGGTGGTTCCTCGTGATCGCCAACGCCGGGAATCGCGGCATCGTCGCCCATGAGCTCGGCATCCGTCTCGCCGCGCGCGGAGTGAGGTTCGAGGATGCCTCGGACAGCTTCGCGCTGATCGCGCTCCAGGGTCCGGCAGCGCAGGCCGTGCTCGGCGACTGCGGGGGTGTCACCGAGTTCGAGCGTCCGCCGGCAGAGATCCCCCGATACGGTGCCGCACGCGCGCGATTCGGCGGTGACGAAGTGCTCGTGGCGCGGACCGGCTACACGGGCGAGGACGGGTTCGAGATCCTCGTGCCGAGCGATCTCGCCGTGCCGCTGTGGGACGAGCTCCTGGCCGCCGGCGAGTCCCACGGACTCGTGCCGGCCGGTCTCGCCGCGCGTGACACGCTGCGGTTGGAGGCCGGGATGCCGTTACACGGCCACGAGATCTCGGCAGAGGTCCTTCCCGCGCAGGCAGGGCTGTCGTGGGCCGTCGAGGCGGACCGTTCCGGGTTCGTCGGCGAGAACGTCCTGCGCGAGTCTGCCGGGGAGGCGCGCCGCGTCCTCGTCGGACTCGCCTCGGAGGGGCGCCGTGCGGGACGCGCCGGGTATGCAGTCATGGATGCCGTCGACGGCGCCATCGTGGGCGAGGTGACCAGCGGCGCCCTGAGCCCCACGCTCGGGCACCCGATCGCCCTCGCCTTCGTCGACCCCACCGTCTCGTCCCTCGGCACCGCGCTCGCCATCGACGTGCGCGGCACCGCCATCCCCACCACCGTCACCGCGCTGCCGTTCTACCGGAGGAAGAAATGACCGACCTGTCGACCCTGAAGTACTCGCCCGAGCACGAATGGCTGCGTCTGGAAGGTGATGTCGCGGTCATCGGCATCACGGACTACGCGGCCGACAAACTCGGCGACATCGTGTTCGTGGATCTCCCCGCCGTCGGCGCCACCGTCGTCGCGGGCGAAGTCGCGGGCGAGATCGAGTCCACCAAATCGGTCGGTGAGCTCTACTCTCCCGTCGACGGCGAGGTCGTGGCGGTCAACGGCGAGGCATCCGACGATCCTTCGTTGGTCAGCTCCGACCCCTACGGGCAGGGCTGGCTCATGAAGCTCAAGGTCGATCCGGCCGCCGCCGACGGGCTGCTCAATCGGGAGGCCTACCTCGCTCTCACCGGCGGCGGCGCGTGAGCGGGCGCCCCTTCGTCGAGCGACACATCGGGACGGACCCCGCCGCGCAGCAGCAGATGCTCGCCGGGCTCGGCTACGACTCGGTGACACAGCTGTTGGATGTCGCGCTGCCGCGCGTCGTGCGTGGAGACTCGCCCGCGCTCGCCGGCCTCCCCGAGCCTGCCGGCGAGGCCGAGGCCGTGGCCGAGCTGCGTGCGCTGGCCCGTCGAAACCGGGTGACCCGCTCGCTGATCGGGCTGGGGTACCACGACACCGTCACGCCCCCCGTGATCCAGCGGAACGTCTTCGAGAATCCGTCCTGGTACACCGCCTACACGCCGTATCAGCCGGAGATCTCCCAGGGGCGGCTGGAGGCGCTGCTGAACTTCCAGACGATGGTCGCCGACCTCACGGGGCTCGCGACGGCCAACGCGTCGATGCTCGATGAGGCCACGGCGGTCGTCGAGGGGATGCTGTTGGCCCGTCGCGCCGCGAAGGTCGCCTCCAACGTCTTCGTCGTGGATGCCGATGCCCTGCCGCAGACGCTCGCGCTGCTGCGTCACCGCGCCGACGCCGTCGGGATCGACATCCGCGTGTGCGATCTCGCCGGGGGTGAAGACATTCCGGAGGCCTTCGGCATGCTCGTCCAGTACCCCGGAGCCTCGGGGCGCGTCTGGGACCCCGACGCGGTGATCGCGCAGGTGCACGAGCACGGTGGGTTGGCGGTCGTCGCCGCCGACATCCTCGCGCTCACCCTGCTGCGTTCACCGGGCGCCCTCGGCGCCGATGTCGCCGTGGGAACGACGCAGCGATTCGGGGTGCCGATGGGGTTCGGTGGACCGCACGCCGGCTACCTCGTCGTGCGCGCGGGCCTGGAGCGCCAGCTTCCCGGCCGCCTGGTGGGCGTGTCCCGGGATGCCGTGGGGGACCCCGCATATCGCCTTGCGCTGCAGACCCGCGAGCAGCACATCCGCCGCGAGAAGGCGACCTCCAACATCTGCACCTCGCAGGTGCTGCTGGCCGTCATGGCATCGATGTACGCGGTCTATCACGGCCCCGACGGGCTTCGCGCGATCGCGCAGGACGTCCACGTGTGCGCGGCGCTGCTCGCCGGCGCGCTCCGCGCACATGGCGTCGAGGTGCTCGGGGCACACTTCTTCGACACGATCCAGGTGCGGGTCGCCGATGCCGAGGCCGTGGTTGCGGCCGCCCATGGCCTCGGCATCCTGCTGCGTCAGGTCGATGCGACCACGGTCGGGATCAGCGCCGACGAGGTGAGCGCCGCCGACCCCACGATCGAGGCCGACATCCTCGCCGCGTTCACGGCGACGGGGGACGCCCGTCCGCCGGCGCACAGCCGAGAGCTCCCGGCGGAGGAATCGTGGACGGCGCTCGCGGAGGTCCGGATGTATCCCGAGAGCCTGCGGCGAGAGGAGCCCTTCCTCACACATCCCGTCTTCCACACGCACCGCTCGGAAACGGCCATGATGCGCTATCTCAAGACGCTGGCCGATCGTGATTACGCCCTCGATCGAGGCATGATCCCGCTCGGGTCGTGCACCATGAAGCTCAACGCCGCCGCCGAGCTCGCCGCCGTATCCTGGCCCGAGTTCTCGCGGCTGCATCCCTTCGCGCCCGCCTCGGATGTGGCAGGGACGCTGGATCTCATCGACCAGCTGGAGACCTGGCTGGCCGAGCTCACCGGCTACGACGCCGTCTCGCTGCAGCCGAACGCGGGCTCACAGGGGGAGCTCGCCGGCCTTCTCGCGATCCGCGGCTACCACCGCTCGCGCGGCGACGAGCAGCGCGTGGTGTGCCTCATCCCCTCGTCGGCGCACGGTACGAACGCGGCCTCGGCGGTTCTGGCCGGCATGCGGGTCGTGGTCGTCGCCTGCGACGAGGGCGGCAACGTCGACCTCGACGACCTCCGCGAGAAGATCCAGACGCACGCCGATGCGCTCGCCGCGCTCATGATCACCTATCCGTCCACGCACGGCGTCTACGAGCACGAGGTGCGCGCCGTCACTGCGGCAGTCCACGCGGCGGGCGGGCAGGTGTACATAGACGGCGCGAACCTGAACGCCCTGATCGGTGTGGCGCGTCCCGGAGATCTCGGTGGGGATGTCTCGCACCTGAACCTGCACAAGACCTTCGCGATCCCGCACGGCGGTGGCGGTCCCGGCGTCGGACCGGTGGCGGCAAAAGCCCACCTCGCCGAGTTCCTGCCGTCGCATCCGCTGGCGCAGCGTCCGGATGCCGCCGCCGGCACGGTGTTCGCCGGCGGGCCGGTGTCGGCGGCGCCGTACGGGTCGGCATCCATCCTGCCGATCGCCTGGGCCTACATCCGCATGATGGGCGCCGACGGCCTGCGACAGGCGACGGAGGCAGCGGTGCTGTCGGCGAACCACATCGCCGCGCGGCTCGGGGAGCACTACCCCGTGCTGTACGCGGGCGATGGGGGGCTGGTCGCGCACGAGTGCATCCTCGACCTGCGTCCGCTGCGCGAGGCGACCGGGATCACCGTCGACGATGTCGCCAAGCGTCTGATCGACTACGGCTTCCATGCCCCGACCATGTCGTTCCCCGTGCCGGGGACGCTCATGGTCGAGCCGACCGAGTCGGAGGACCGGGCAGAGATCGAGCGGTTCATCGAGGCGATGATCGCGATCCGCGCCGAGGCGGACCTGGTGGAATCGGGGGAGTGGGCGGCGGATGACAATCCCCTCGTGAACGCCCCGCACACGGCGGAGGCGATCGTCGACGCCGACTGGGAGCACCCCTATTCGCGCGAGGTCGCGGTCTATCCGGTGCCGACCCTCGTGCGCGGAAAGTACTGGCCGCCGGTGCGCCGCGTCGACCAGGCCTTCGGCGACCGCAACCTGTCGTGTGCCTGCCCTCCGATCGAGGCCTTCGCCTGAGTCAGCTCCAGAGCTTCCAGTAGGCGTTGACCGCCTGCTGGCCGCCAAGGTGCGCGTAGAGCACGGTCGAGTCCTTCGGGATGTCGCCATCCTTGACGAGGTCGATGAGACCCGCGAGGGACTTCCCCTCGTACACGGGGTCGGTGATCATGGCCTCCAGCTCCGCCCCGAGGGCCATGGCCTGCATGGTCGAGTCGACCGGGATGCCGTAGAGCTCGCCCGCCCACCCCTCGAGCACCTGGATCTCGTCGTCGCGCAGGTCGCGGCCGAGGTCTATCAGCTCCGCCGTGTTCCGGGCGATGCGTGCGACCTGATCGCGGGTCTTCTCGAGCGTTGCCGAGGCGTCGATCCCGATGACGCGGCGCTTGACGCCGGTCAGGTCTTCCAGGGCCGCGAAGCCCGCGATCATCCCGGCGTGGGTCGACCCGGTGACGGTGCACACTACGATCGTGTCGAAGAAGACGCCGGTCTGCTTCTCCTGCTCGGCGACCTCGAACGCCCAGTTCGCGAAGCCGAGGCCGCCCAGCGGGTGCTCGGATGCTCCCGCGGGGATGGCGTAGGGCGTGCCACCGGCAGCCTCCACCTCTTCGAGTGCCAGCTTCCACGAGTCGCGGATGCCGATGTCGAAGCCGGCGTCATCCAACCGCGAGTCGGCGCCCATCATGCGCGAGAGCAGGATGTTGCCGACCTTGTCGTTCATCGGGTCATCCCACGGCACCCACTTCTCCTGCACGAGACGGGCCTTCAGGCCGAGGTGTGCGGCGACCGCCGCGACCTGGCGGGTGTGGTTGGACTGGTAGCCGCCGATGGAGACGAGGGTGTCGGCGCCGGAGGCGAGGACGTCGGGGACGATGTACTCGAGCTTTCGGACCTTGTTGCCCCCGTAGGCCAGGCCGCTGGAGACATCCTCGCGCTTGGCCCAGACCTGCGCCCCGCCGAGGTGCTGGCTCAACCGCTTCAGGTGGTGGATCGGGCTCGGCCCGAAGGTCAGCGGGTAGCGGGGGAAGGACTCGAGCTTCATGACGTCTCCTGGGGGCGGTGGGGGGTCTGCGAGGGGGAGGAGGGGGTGGTCGCGATGACGAGGTCGCGCCAGATCTGCTCCGCGAGGTCTGCCGCGCCCTCCGCATCGCCGTCGGCGCACAGCTCGATGAGTCGCGTGTGTCGGCGCACGGAATCGCGACCCTCGTGGGAGGCGAAGCGCATCCGCTCGGCACGGTGGAGGATCGGCTCGTATTGGGCGAGCACCGAGCGCGCAGCGGCGTTGCCACCGGCCTCGAGTGCGACGGCATGGAACTGCTGGTCCGCCAGGTGGGCGGCATCCACATCACCCGCGGTCTGCGCGGCCGCGAAGCGCTCGTTCGCGTCCCGCATCGCGTCGAGATGGACAGACGTGAGACGGGGGACGGCGTCGCGGACCGCGACGCGGTGCATCGCGGCCACGACGGCCTGCGCATCCCAGATGTCGCGCTCATCCAGCGGCGCGACCGTGGTCGCACGGCCGGGCAGGGTGCGCACCAGTCCGGCGCGCCCGAGCTCGAGCAGCGCCTCGCGCACCGGGGTGCGGCTCACCCCGAGCCAGGTTGCGATCTCCGCATCCCGCAGCTGCTCATCGGGCGCGAGCGTCCCGTCGACGATCGCGTCGCGAAGGCGTTCGAGGACCGTGTCCCGCAGGAGAGGCCGCGGGGGTGCCTGGGTGAGGGGGATCGGCATGCAATATATTGCACATCAGAATGCGGGCAGTGTCAACCGCGAGGCGATCGCCGTGCCGGCGCTCTGCCGCCACGCGTCCACGCCACCCGCGCGCCTAGACTTGTCGCTCGTGGTCACCCGTCTCTCGCACTTCTTCCTCCGCACCCTTCGCGAAGACCCGGCCGACGCCGAGGTCAACAGCCACAAGCTGCTCGTGCGCGCCGGCTACATCCGCCGGCAGGCACCCGGGGTCTTCGCCTGGCTGCCGCTCGGTCTGCGTGTGAAGGCCAAGGTCGAGACCGTCATCCGCGAAGAGATGGCGGCGGCCGGTGCGTACGAGGTGCACTTTCCGGCGCTGCTGCCGCGCGAGCCCTACGAGGCGACCGGCCGCTGGGAGGAGTACGGCGACGGCATCTTCCGACTGAAGGACCGCAAGGACGCCGACTACCTGCTGGCCCCCACGCACGAAGAGGTCTTCACTCTGCTGGTCAAGGACCTCTACTCGTCGTACAAGGACCTGCCGCTGACGATCTACCAGATCCAGGACAAGTACCGCGATGAGGCGCGTCCGCGCGCAGGACTGCTGCGCGGTCGCGAGTTCACCATGAAGGACGCGTACTCGTTCGACCACACGGACGCTGGTCTGGATGCCTCGTACATGGCCCAGCGCGACGCGTACGAGCGCATCTTCCAGCGACTGGGCCTCGAGTACGTGATCGTCAAGGCGGATGCCGGTGCGATGGGCGGGTCCCGCTCGGAGGAGTTCCTGCACCCCACCGAGGTCGGTGAGGACACCTTCGTCCGCTCGGACGGGGCGTACGCAGCCAACGTTGAGGCCTACACGACCATCCCTCCCGAGGCGCTCCCGATCGAGGGTCTCCCGGACCCGGTTGTCTTCGACTCGCCGAACACGCCGACCATCGCCACGCTCGTCGACCACCTCAACGCGCACATCGATGCTCCCGCGACGGGGATTGCCGGTCCCGCGACCGACGGCGCGTCCGAGTGGACCGCAGCTCACACTCTCAAGAACGTCGTACTGGCGCTCACCCACCTCGACGGTGCGCGTGAACTGGTCGTCATCGGCGTGCCGGGAGATCGGGATGTCGACGAAAAGCGCGTCGAGGTGGCTTTCGCTCCGGCAGAGGTCGAGCCGGCCACCGAGGCCGATTTCGCCGCGAACCCGTTGCTGACCAAGGGCTACATCGGTCCCTGGAGCCCGTCGGGCCCTGTCCTCGGTGAGGACTCGGCCACCGGCATCCGCTACTTCCTCGACCCCCGCGTCGTGGACGGCACCCGCTGGGTGACCGGGGCGAACATCGATCAAAAACACGTCCACGGGCTGGTTGCGGGACGCGACTTCACCGCCGACGGCGTCGTCGAGGTCGCCTCCGTCCGCCCCGGCGACCCCGCCCCCGACGGATCGGGGCCGGTGTCGCTGGCGCGCGGAATGGAGATCGGGCATGTCTTCCAGCTCGGCCGCAAGTACGCCGAAGCGCTGGGGCTGAAGGTCCTCGACGAGAACGGCAAGCTCGTGACCGTCACGATGGGCTCCTACGGCATCGGCGTGACCCGCATCCTCGCGATCATCGCCGAGCTCAACAACGACGACAAGGGGCTGATCTGGCCGGCCTCGGTCGCGCCCTTCGACGTACACGTCGTGGCGACGGGCAAGGACCAGACCGCGTTCGATCTGGCCGCCGAGATCTCGGCGGGGCTTGAGGATGCCGGACTCGACGTGCTCTACGACGACCGCCCCAAGGTCTCTCCGGGCGTGAAGTTCGGAGATGCCGAGCTGATCGGCGTGCCGCAGATCCTCATCGTCGGCCGCGGTGCTGCCGAGGGTCAGGTGGAACTCTGGGATCGCCGGAGCGGGGAGCGCGAGACGGTCGCGGCGGCGGAAGCGGTCGCCCGTCTCACCGCCTGAGGCTCACATCCCGAACTCGGCGCGGATCCGGTCGCGCATCCGCACGAACTCCGCCTGGTCGGCGAAGAACCGCAGCTTCTGCGCGATCGGGAAGTCACCGTCCACCGGGTCGTCCAGCACGTAGACCATGAAGCTCTCGGCGAAGTCCTCGATGACATTCGTGGCGGCGTAGTCGCTGACGAACTCGTCCTCGTGCGCGAGGTAGAAGTCCCACGCGACGTCATCGTCACTGTTGTCAGCATCGGGCGCATCGGCATACCCGCTCCAGAACTCCTCCGAAAACGAGAAGATCGCCGAATCCGGCAGCGCGCAGCCCTCGAGAAGCAGCAGAGTGTCGCACTCGTCGACATACGGGTCGACCTGATCGGGGCTGAGGCTCACAATGTGTGCGTACTCGTGGACGAGGGTCGACAGCAGGAGGTCCGCGTCGTCCGCGTAGGCGAGATTCGCCGCAAGCGCCCAGAAATCGGGGTCGTCCTGTTGGACGACGTAGGCGAGAGTGTCACTGCTCGCGGAATCACCCGCGCGGAACTCGATGACCGAATCGCTCACGGTCTGCCGCGAGGCGACGCGGACGAACATGTCCCATACGGCCGCCGCCGCAGCATCCGGCACCGGGGACAGTGCAGCAGACCCGGTGACCTCGTAGACCTCGACGATGCCGAAATCCACGTCCTCCTCGGTGCGGGGCGCGTTCGGGTCGGAGGAGTCCGCTCCGCCCGTGTCCGAAGAGGTCCCGTCGCTCTCGTCCTCATCGAGGACGTAGCAGCCGGACAGCCCGACGGAGATCGCGAGGACGAGCGCGGGCGCCGTTGCCCGGCGGGAAAGGCTCATGGCTTCGGTGCGTGGTGGAGGTGATCGCGGTGCTTCTCCGCCTGGTGCTTCTTGACGGGGAGGTCCATCGGTCCGGTGACCGACAGCTCGTCTTCCCAGCACTCGATTCCGGACACACCTGGGAGTAGGTCGCGGGTGAACACCGGGTCGCGACCCTCGCGCCGCTGGCGTGTGTAGTCGCGCAGCAGTCTGAACGCGATGCCCGAGAGCAGCCCGATGGCGATGAGGTTGATCAGCGCCATGATCCCCATGACTCCGTCGGCGAAGTTCCACACCAGGTCGGCCGAGGCCAGTGACCCCACGAGCACGGCGATCACCACGAGCACTCGATAGGTGGGGAGCACGCCGCGGCGCATGGTGATGAACTCGATGTTCGACTGGCCGTAGTAGTAGTTGCCGAGGATCGAGGAGAAGGCCAGCAGGAAGATGATGATGCTCAGGGCGATGTTCGCCCAGTCGCCGAGCTCGGAGACCAGCGCGCCCTGTGTGAGCGCGATGCCCCGGGAGGCGGATCCGAGGTCGGGCACCGACACCAGGATGATGAACGCGGTGATCGAGCAGATGAGGAACGTGTCGAAGTAGACGCCGAGCGACTGCACCAGTCCCTGCTTGACGGGATGGGTCACTGCGGCGCTGGCACCCGCGTTCGGCGCTGAGCCCAACCCCGCCTCGTTCGAGAACATGCCGCGGCGCACTCCGGTGAGGACGATGTAGCCGAAGGTGGCGCCGACCACCTCGTTGAAGCCCCACGCCTGCGTGAAGATCTCCGCGAACACCGCCGGCAGGTGCTCGATGTTGAGGGCGACGACCGCCAGGCCCAGCAGCAGGTACGCCAGCGCCATGAGCGGGACGAGGGTCTGGGTGACGGACGCGATGCGGCGCACTCCGCCGAACACGACCAGGGCAGTGAGGATCGCGACGACGACTCCCGCGACCGGCCCGACCCACGCGACATCGCCGCCGAAGCTCGAGGAGACCGTGTCGGCGATGGTGTTGGCCTGCAGCGACGAGAACGCGAACGGGAAGCAGATGATCAGGATGATGGCGAACAGGATCCCCATCCACCGCGACTTCAGGCCTTTCTGCATGTAGTACGCGGGCCCGCCGCGGAACCCCTCCTCATCGCGGACTTTGAACAGCTGTGCGAGGGAGGACTCGATGAAGCTCGATGAGGCGCCGATCAGAGCCATGAGCCACATCCAGAACACCGCCCCCGGGCCGCCGAGCGCGATCGCGGTCCCGACACCCGCGATATTGCCGACGCCGACGCGGGAGGCCGCCGAGATGGTGAACGCCTGGAAGGAGGAGACCGACTGGGGCTCGCCCGAGGCGGTGCGCGGGGTCTTGTCGGTGAGGGTGCGGAACATCTCGGGGATGAGGCGGATCTGCACGACCCCCGAGCGCACGGTGAAGTAGAGCCCGAGCCCCACGACGATCGGAAGAACGATCCAGGTCCACAGCAGATCCCCCGAGTCCAGGATCCAGGTGTTCAGCGCATCCATGTCGCAAGTATGTCCGCTCGACGGTCATGCGTCATTACGACGACGTTTCGGTTCGGGTCGACCTCTCGCGCCGCCGTGATGGCGCGGCATCGGGTAACGTTGGATAATTCCGTGCGAATCGGGAAGAGCTGAATAGGGAGGTCACGATGGATATCGATCTGGCGTTGCTGAGGACGATCGAGCGCGAGAAGGACATCCCGTTCGATGAACTCGTGCACATCATCGAGCAGGCGATCCTGACCGCCTACGGCAGACACACCTCCCCGAACGGCGAGATTCCCGAGGGTGCTCGAGCGGCGCTGGATCGCAAGTCGGGCCACGTGGCGATCTTCCTCCCCCTGACGGACGACGAGGGTGCCGTCATCGGCGAGGAGGAGACGACACCCGACGACTTCGGCCGAATCGCCGCCTTCGCCGCGAAGCAGGTCATCAGTCAGCGACTGCGCGACATTGCCGACGACGCCGTGCTGGGCGAGTTCCGCGGCAAGGAAGGCGACATCGTCGCGGGCATGATCCAGCAGGGGCCGAACCCCCGCATGGTGCACGTCGATCTCGGATCGGTCGAGGCGATCCTGCCGCCCGAAGAGCAGGTTCCGGGCGAGGATTATCCCCACGGGTCGCGCCTGCGCGTCTACGTCACCTCGGTCTCCAAGGGCACGAAGGGCCCCTCGATCACCGTCTCGCGCACCCACCCGGGCCTCGTGCGCAAGCTTTTCGCCCTCGAGGTCCCCGAGATCCCCGCGGGTCTGGTCGAAATCGTCTCGCTCGCTCGGGAGGCGGGTCACCGCACCAAGATCGCCGTCAAGGCCAACGACCCCACGATCAACGCAAAGGGCGCCTGCATCGGCGAGCTCGGTCGCCGTGTGCGTGCCGTGACCGAGGAACTCGGCGGCGAGAAGATTGACATCGTCGACTATCACGCGGACCTGGCGACCTTCGTCGCCCACGCGCTGTCCCCGGCGAAGGTCAGCTCGAGCTTCGTCCTGGATGCCAAGACCAAAGCCGTCCGGGCGCTTGTCCCCGACTACCAGCTGTCCCTGGCGATCGGCAAGGAGGGTCAGAATGCCCGCCTCGCGGCCAAGCTCACCGGCGCCAAGATCGATATCCAGCCCGACAGCATCCTCGACGAGGGCTGAGGCCGGTTCGCCGGTGCCGGCGAGGTGTAGGATGGAGCCTGTACGAACCTGCGTCGGTTGCCGCGCGCGTACCTCCCGATCTGACCTCCTGAGGGTCGTTGCGGTCGGGTCCGCCCTCGTCTGGGACGAGCGGACCTCGATGGCGGGGCGGGGGGCGTGGGTGCATCCGAACGAGGAATGCCTCGCGGTCGCACTGCGGCGGCGGGCGTTCGTACGGGCGTTGCGTGTGGAGGGTCCCCTCGATACGCAGGCACTGAATCACCGGCTGAACGAGAAACGGCTGAATGGCAATGGACACGAAGTGAACGGCTCGAAATGAGACCCGTCCGCAACTAGCGGTCCGCCCCTGTCTGGGCGGGCCCCAGACAGGAGAACTGTGGCAAAACCACGCGTGCACGAGATCGCATCCGAACTCGGCATTGACAGCAAAGTCGCCCTCGCGAAGCTGAAGGAGCTCGGCGAGTTCGTCAAGAGTCCCTCATCGACCATCGAGCCCCCCGTCGCGCGGAAGCTTCGCGCGGCCTTCGCAGACCAGGGCGAGGCGGCAAAGCCCGCGGCCGGTGCGACGCGCACTCCCGCAACCGGCGCGCGCCCCGGACCCCGTCCCGCGCCCGGTGCGCGCACGTCGGCGCCGACGCCCGGCCCCCGGACCGGTGTGACACCCGCCGCGGACAAGGCACCGGCAGCTCCTGCCGCCGCCGCGGCACCCGAGACCCCCGCCGCGGCTCCGGCTGCAGGCGCCAAGCCCTCGTCCGCGCCGAAGCCCGGTGCCGCACCCAAGCCCGGCGGCGCTTCGCAGCCGCCGCGTCCGGGTGGCGCTCCGCGTCCGGGTAACAACCCGTTCGCCTCGTCGCAGGGCATGGGCCAGCGGCCCGCGGGCCCGCGTCCGGGTAACAACCCGTTCGCCTCGTCGCAGGGCATGGGTCAGCGCCCCACCCCGGGCAACATCCCCCGGCCGCAGGCGCCCCGTCCCGGTGCTCCCCGTCCCGGTGCGCCCGGTCGTCCCGGTCGTCCCGGTGGTGGCGCCGGTCGTCCCGGCGCGCCGTTCCAGCAGCGTCCCGGCGGTCCCGGTCGTCCCGGTGGTGGCGCCGGTCGTCCCGGCGCGCCCGGCGGGTTCCCGCCGCGTCCCGGCGCGGGCGGTCGAGGCCGCGGTCCCGGTGGAGGAACGGCGGGAGCTTTCGGTAAGGGCGGCGGCAAGTCCAAGCAGCGCAAGTCGCGTCGGGCAAAGCGCCAAGAGTTTGAGATGCGGGATGCCCCGCAGGTCGGCGGCGTCAACGTCCAGAAGGGCAACGGCGAGATCGTGCGTCTGCGTCGCGGCGCGTCGATCTCCGACTTCGCGGACAAGCTCGAGGCGATCCGTGGCTACACGGTGCAGCCCGGAACGCTTGTGACCATCCTGTTTAACCTCGGTGAGATGGCCACCGCGACCGAGTCGCTGGACGAGGCCACCTTCGAGGTGCTGGGCGCCGAGCTCGGCTACAAGATCCAGATGGTCTCGCCCGAGGACGAGGACAAGGAGCTTCTTGAGGGCTTCGGCGTCGACCTCGAGAAGGAACTCGAAGACGAGGACGACGACCAGCTCGAGATCCGTCCCCCCGTCGTGACCGTCATGGGTCACGTCGACCACGGTAAGACGCGACTGCTCGACGCGATCCGTCAGACCAACGTCGTGGCCGGCGAGGCCGGTGGTATCACCCAGCACATCGGTGCGTATCAGGTGTGGACCGAGCACGAGGACATCGAGCGTGCGATCACCTTCATCGACACGCCGGGTCACGAGGCGTTCACCGCCATGCGTGCCCGTGGTGCGCAGGTCACCGACCTCGCGATCCTCGTGGTCGCCGCCGACGATGGCATCATGCCGCAGACGGTCGAGGCGCTGAACCACGCGCAGGCCGCGAACGTGCCGATCGTGGTGGCGGTCAACAAGGTCGACAAGCCCGACGCGAACCCCGCGAAGGTGCGTCAGCAGCTCACCGAGTACGGTCTGATCGCCGAGGAGTACGGCGGCGACGTCATGTTCGTCGATGTCTCGGCCCGCGCCGGCACGGGCATCCAGGAACTGCTGGATGCCGTCCTGCTGACCGCCGACGCCGGTCTCGACCTGCGCGCCAACCCGAACAAGGACGCCCGCGGTGTCGCGATCGAAGCCAAGCTCGACAAGGGCCGTGGTTCGGTGGCGACCGTCCTGATCCAGTCCGGAACGCTGCGCGTCGGCGACGCGATCGTCGCCGGCACCGCCTACGGACGCGTGCGTGCGATGGTCGACGAGAACGGCGATGCGGTCGACGAGGCGGCGCCGTCGCGTCCGGTCCAGGTACAGGGTCTGAACTCCGTGCCGCGCGCCGGTGACGTCTTCATCGTCACCGACGAGGACCGCACCGCCCGCCAGATCGCTGAGAAGCGTGAAGCCGCAGAGCGCAACGCACAGCTGGCCAAGGCCCGCAAGCGCATCTCGCTCGAGGACTTCACCCGCGCGCTCGAAGAGGGCAAGGTCGAATCTCTCAACCTCATCATCAAGGGCGACGTGTCCGGTGCCGTCGAGGCACTGGAGGAGTCGCTCCTCAAGATCGAGGTCGACGATTCCGTCCAGCTGCGGATCATCCACCGCGGCGTCGGTGCGATCACCGAGTCGGACGTGAACCTGGCGACAATCGACAACGCGATCATCCTGGGCTTCAACGTGCGCCCCGACGCGAAGGCGCGCGAGCGCGCCGCCCGCGAAGGCGTCGACACCCGGTTCTACTCGGTCATCTACAACGCTCTCGAGGATGTCGAGCAGTCCCTCAAGGGTCTTCTCAAGCCCGAGTTCGAAGAGGTGCAGTCGGGTGTCGCCGAGATCCGCGAGGTCTTCCGCTCGTCGAAGTTCGGCAACATCGCGGGATGTATCGTCCGCAGCGGCACGATCACGCGCAACGCGAAGGCTCGCGTCATCCGCGATGGCGTCGTGCTCGCCGATGGCCTGGCCATCGAGTCGCTGCGCCGGTTCAAGGACGACGTGACCGAGGTTCGCACCGACTACGAGTGTGGTATCGGCCTCGGCAAGTTCAACGACATCCAGATCGGCGACGAGATCGAGACCACCGAAATGGTCGAGAAACCGCGCGGCTGATCGCGGTGCGCGACGTGGTCGCGCGACATGATCAGTGACCGCTACGGTGTCGGATGTCTCGCTTCCGCAAGAGCGGGGACCCCTGCCCCGATTGCTCCAGCGAGACATCCGACACCTTCGCTCCTCGACTGGGGCGGAAGACGACGGCCGCAGCGGACTTCAGCAAGGAGAATGAGATGACTGGGGAACGACAGGCGCGACTTGCCGACCGTATCCGCGTGCTGGTGGCCGAGCGCCTCGAGAAGGGGCTGCGTGACCCGCGCCTCGGCTTCGTCACGATCACCGATGTGCGCGTGACCGGTGACCTGCAGCATGCATCCGTGTTTTACACGGTGCTCGGCAGCGATGAGGATCGTGCCTCGACCGCGGCGGCGCTCACGGCGGCGACCGGCATGCTGCGCAGCGAGGTGGGACGCAAGCTCGGCGTACGGTTGACCCCCACGCTCGAATTCATCCACGACGGTCTGCCCGAGAACGCCGGGCACATCGAGGACCTCCTGCGAGAAGCGCGCGAGCGCGACGACGAGGTGGCGGGGCTGGCGGCATCGGCGCACTACGCCGGCGACGAGGACCCGTACGTCAAGCCGCGGGCCGACGAGGCCGAATAATCAGGATCGGACGTGCGCACGCAGCCCGCGCGCCCAGGTCCGTGCGCGGTCCAGTTCGCCCGGCGTGAGCGGGCCCTGTGTGCTCTTCACGTAGAAGCTCTCGGCGGCGACGGGGACGAACCCGTGCCGTCGGCCCTCCTTGGCTGCGGAGCGTGAGGCAGATCCCGGCACCCACTTCTGGGTGACGTGCGTGTCGAACGTCGCCAGCGGGACCGGTGCGTCCAGATCGATGTCATCGATCCATTCCCGCAGGCCGCGGTGTGTGGCACTCAGCGCGCCCCGCGAGAGCGCATCGTCCCGCGTGGACGAGCGGGACATCGAAAAGGCATGCGTGGGTCCGCCGGCCACCACCAGGGAGACATCGGCGTTCACATGCTCATCAGCGCCGTCGACGTCGGCGAAAGAGACGCTGGACCACTCGGAGAGACCCTCGGCGACCGCTCGGGCGATATCCCGGGTGTTGCCGAACATCGATTCGTAGACCACGACAGTCTTCATGAGGCTCACGCTACGCGCGCGATTCTGCGGCTCCCAGGGACTAACGGCCCGTCGGTAGACGCGCCCATCCGTCAGCCGCTTCCACGAGCCCGTCCGCGATCAGCGAGTCCAGCGCGCGATCGCGCTGGACGGGGTCGGGCCAGTCGGGTGCGAGCTGGAGTTCGAGAAGGGGCTCGGGTGCGGCATCCCGCAGTGCCCGCAGGATCACACCTCGTACTTGCCGATCGCTGCCCTCGTAGCGGGCCTGTTTGCGCCGCCGATCTCCGGTGTCGGGAAAGCCTGCGGCCCGCCACGCGCAGACGCCGCTGACGGGGCAGATCTCGCACCGCGGGGTCCGCGCGACGCACACGGTGGCGCCGAGCTCCATCGTCGCCGCGTTCATCACGGCGGCTTCGTCGTCTGCGCGGGGGAGGAGCCCATCCATCGCGGCGAGATCGGTTCGTGCCGGCGGTCCCGGCTGTGCACGGCCATCGAGCGCGCGCGCGAGCACGCGCCGGGTGTTCGTGTCGACCACGGGGTGCCGGTCGCCGTATGCGAACACGGCCACCGCCCGCGCGGTGTAGTCGCCGATGCCGGTGAGCGCGAGCAGCTCATCGACATCGCGGGGGACCTCGCCCCCGTGGCGTTCGGTGATCTCCACCGCGGCGCGGTGCAGCCACAGCGCTCGGCGCGGATACCCGAGGTTCGCCCACTGGTGCACCGCCGCCGCGGGCGGCTCGGCGGCCAGGGCCGCCGGCGTCGGCCAGCGTGTCAGCCACGCCTCCAGGTGGGGGATGACCCTCGCCACAGGTGTCTGCTGCAGCATGAATTCGCTGACCAGCACGCCCCACGCACCGAAGCCGGGCGCGCGCCAGGGGAGTTCCCGCGCGTTGTCCCGATACCAGGCGATGAGCGGGGGAGCGAGGTCGGGCACGGGCTCAGCCTACGTCGGGCGCCGGCGCCGCTCGTCGGGACGGGCGGGAGGCCGCCTAGGCTGGAGGGGTGACAGACCGCGCGGGCATTGTGTTGGTCGACAAGCCCGGAGGGATGTCGAGCCATGACGTCGTCGCGCGGGCACGGCGGGCCCTGGGCACCCGCAAAATCGGGCACGCCGGCACGCTGGATCCGATGGCGACAGGGCTGCTGGTGCTGGGTGTCAACGCGGCCACCCGTCTGCTGACGTATCTCGTGGGGCTCGACAAGACCTACGAAGCCACGATCCGGCTCGGGGTCAGCACGGACAGCGACGATGCCGACGGCGAGGTCACGGCTGTGGTGGCGGCCGACGCCGTTCCGGACGAAGCGATCGCCGACGGTGTCCAGGCGCTGACCGGCCCGATCTCCCAGGTGCCGAGCACCGTGTCGGCGATCAAGGTGGCCGGGCGCCGCGCATACGACCTCGCTCGTGCCGGCGAGTCCGTGGAGCTTGCGGCGAGGGAAGTCACGGTCTCGCGGTTCGAGGTGACCGGTACCAGGCGTGAGGTGGGGGTCGTGGACGTGGATGTCGTCGTCGACTGCTCGAGCGGCACCTACATCCGTGCGCTGGCCCGCGATCTCGGCGCCGCCCTCGGGGTCGGCGGACACCTCACGGCTCTTCGTCGCTCGCACGTGGGTCCCTTCGCGGTCACCGACGCCTGCGGCATCGACCAGATCGACGAGGCGCGGCTGCGGGGCGCGGCGGAGGTCGCGACGGCCGTGCTCGGCAGATTCGAGGTGTCGGCGCAGGAGGCCCGGGATCTGCGTCACGGCAAGCGGCTCAGCGGTGCCGCCGGCCGGCTGGCGGACGGAACGGCGGCCGTGGATCCCGAGGGCAGACTGGTCGGGATCCTCGAGCGTCGCGGCGCGGACGTGAAAAGCGTGATGAACATGGCGGAGGGTTCATGATCCTGTGGTTTACCTACGTGCAGGTGGGAGTCGCCGTCGCGGCGGGGGTGCTGTGCGTGATCCTCGGTCTGGTCGGGCGGCGCCCGAGTGACCTCACGGTCGGCGCGCTGGCACTGCTCGAACTGCTGCTGATCGCCCAGATCGTCATCGCAGTCATCGCGCCGGTCGCCGGAAACCCACCCACCGGCAGCCTGCTGGAGTACTGGGTGTATCTGGTCTCCGCTGCACTGCTCCCGCCCGCCGGTGTGGTCTGGGCGCTGCTCGAGCGCAGCCGCTGGAGCACCGTCATCATGGGCGTCGCCGCCCTGGCGGTCGCCGTGATGGTGTGGCGCATGCAGGTGATCTGGACAGTCCAGGTCGCATGAGCGGCGACGATCGCTGCGTCCGGGCGCCGTAGGATGAATGGCGCCATGATTTCTTCCTCTCGGCCCCGCATGACCGGAATCGGACGGGTTCTCGTGATCGTGTACGCGATCATGGCCCTGGCATCCACAGGACGCTCGTTCGTGCAGATCGTGCGCGAATTCGACGCCGCTCCGGTCGCCTACACGCTGTCCGCGCTCGCCGCCGTGGTGTACATCCTCGCGACTCTCGCGCTGATCTTCTCGCGCTCGCAGGGATGGTATGTCGTGGCCTGGATCGCGATCGTGTTCGAGCTCGCCGGCGTGCTGATCGTGGGCACGCTCAGCTGGATCGTGCCGGCGATGTTCGGGCATCCGTCGGTCTGGTCGTACTACGGCGGCATCGGTCCCGATGGTTACATCGGCTACCTGTTCGTGCCGCTCATCCTGCCGTTCTTGGGGCTGTGGTGGCTCTGGACCCACCGTGCCCGCGTGCCGGCCGCAGCCGCGGAGGTCGCGGCATCGTGATCGTCTTCCGCGACCCGGCCGAGGTACCCGCAGACTTCGCCCCGTCCGTCACCGTCGTCGGGAAGTTCGACGGGGTGCACTCGGGGCATCGCGCGGTGATCGCGCGGGCCCGGGTGGATGCCGCGGCACGCGGACTCCAGGTCGTCGCGGTGACCTTCGACCGCAACCCCCTCGCCTTGCTGCGGCCCGATGTGTGCCCCGAGAGCCTCATCGGAGTGCACCAGAAGGTGCAGCTGCTGTCGGAGACCGGAGTCGATGCCGTCCTCGTTCTCCGGTTCGACGAGGAACTCGCGGCTATCCCCGCCGACGACTTCGCGCAGACGGTGCTCGTCGATGCACTGCACGCCCGTTCCGTCCTGGTCGGCGCGGACTTCCGGTTCGGCCGCGGCG
Source organism: Microbacterium sediminicola (assembly GCF_039531125.1). Taxonomy (NCBI): domain Bacteria; kingdom Bacillati; phylum Actinomycetota; class Actinomycetes; order Micrococcales; family Microbacteriaceae; genus Microbacterium; species Microbacterium sediminicola. The sequence goes on along the minus strand of NZ_BAAAPL010000001.1, from coordinate 1,380,551 downwards.
GCGAGGGAACGGCGGACTCCCTCGCCGAATACGGGCTCTCGCACGGGTTCGATGTGCATGTGGTCGATGAGGTCCGCGCTCAGGAGCACGGACGGCGGGTCTCGTCCACCTGGATCCGCGAGCTGCTCGCCGAGGGCGATGTGACCTCTGCGGCGAAGCTCCTCGGGCGGCTGCCGTCGGTGTGGGGCGAGGTCGTGCACGGCCACAAGCGCGGCCGCGCGATCGGGTTCCCGACGGCCAACCTCTCGCCCGATCTCGAGGGTTTCGTCCCCGCGGACGGTGTGTACGCGGGCTGGCTCGTCGACCAGGACTCGGCCGGGGGACTACGCCCCGGTGTGCGCCGTCCGGCGGCCATCAGCATCGGGACGAACCCGACATTCGATGACGTGGCCTCCCGACAGGTCGAGGCGTACGTGCTGGACGAGACCGATCTCGACCTCTACGGACACTTCGTGGAACTGCGCTTCGTGCAGATGCTGCGCCCCATGACGGCGTTCCGTGGCATCGACGCCCTGATCGAGCAGATCACCGACGACGTCACCCGCACGCGTGAGGTGCTGCTGAAAGCCGAGTCCGGGCGCTGACCCCGGGCCTGCTGGGGTGATCCCGGCGCGCGCTCCGGAGGCCCGTCTCCGTCGCGGGTAGCCTCGTACCCAGCCCTCAGGAAGGATCCGCATGTCACGTCTCGGACGCCCCTCGCGCATCGCCGTGGTCGGTGCGGTTCTTGCCGGAGCGAGCCTGATCGTGCTCGCCGGATGCGCTCCGCTGCCGGATGCGGAACCGACCACGGCAGGTTCGGCGACATCGACGTCTACGGCTGCACCAGCGGCATCCGACAGCGCGACGCCGACGCCCACCACCGAGCCCGGGTTCGCGGTGCCCGCCGACTGTCGTGACATCTACTCTGCAGACATGCTCGCCGCTCTGGACAGCGCCAACCCGCCCCTCAACGACCCGACGCTGACGATGTACTCGACCGAGAACGTGACGGGGCTCGAGCTGTTGTCGTCGGGCGTGACGAGTCTGCGGTGCACGTGGGGTGTCGGAGGATCTGCGGGGCTCGCCACCAATGTGACGGCGATCACCGCGGGTGACGCTGATGAGCTCGTGGCATCCTTCGAGTCATCCGGGATGTCCTGCGCGGAGTACACGGGCGGCCAGATCTGCCGCATCGAGCACGAAACCATCGACCGTAGCGACAACCTCGTCGACACCGGGGAGACCCACTACGTCGGACGCGGTGGATGGATCTCGACGCGCTGGGTGAATTTCGCACCGGAAGGCTACACGGAAGACATCGTCGCGACACTCTGGCCCTAGCCAGGCGGGCCCGCGCATCGTGGTGCGCAGGCGCGCTAGAATGGACCCGACTCCGTGACCGGGGGCGCAGCTCGCTGAAGCGAGTGCCCGCGACACCACCCGTCGCAGATGTCGATGTTCGAGCGCGATCCTCGCGCGCACCCGCCGCCGGTGGCGGCACACGCAAAGTACGAACGCTCAGGAGGAGCATGCCGGCCACGGCAACCGCCGCCCAGCGGCGCAGAAAGTCGTCTTCGGCGCGTCGTGACGATGACGCGCCCGTCATCCCGATCCTCGCCCGCAAGGTCCGCGAGGTCGAAGCCAAGGCCCAGCGCGGCAAGTTGGGCCCGACGAACCGGGTGAAGTTCCAGGTCATCGCCTTCCTCGTGCGTGAGGAGCGTGCCCGCGTCAAGGCGGACCCGCAGATCGCCGATGGTGTGCGCGCCGAGCTGCTCAAGCGCCTCGACGGCGTCGCGACGATCCTCGCGAAGACGGCGGCGCGCGACACGTCCCTCATCCAGCTGCTCGAGGTCGATCAGGCCACCTCGCCCGTCGCGCGTCGTATGCGTCGCGACTGGCTGCTGGAGTCCGGCGCAGAGCTGCCGCCGGATGAACTGATCATCACCGATACCCCGGCGCCCGCACCGACGGTGGTGCCGGCGGGTCTGGCGGAGCGTCAGGTGGTTCCCGCAGCCATCGAGTCGCGGCAGATGGCGAACCCCTTCCTCGCCCCCGATCTCGCGCTGCGCGCGCCGCGGGAGAACCGCCGCCGCCGTCTGGATGGGTGGGAGTTGATGGGCCCCCTCTACAAGGCTTTCGAAACCGGGGCCGGAGGGTCGAGCGCTTCCATGGAGCTGCCGGCGGTCCCCGAGTTCGACCGGCTCTCGCCCAAGGGCCTGGAGATCATGCCGCACCAGTCGCGGTTCCTCGAATCCGTCCGGGAAGGTCATCGCACCTTCCTGCTCGCGGACGAGCCGGGCCTGGGAAAGACCGCGCAATCCGTGCTTGCGGCATCCGTCGCCGATGCCTACCCGCTGCTGGCCGTGGTGCCCAACGTCGTCAAGATGAACTGGGCGCGGGAGGTCGAGCGCTGGACGCCGCAGCGGCGCGCGACCGTCATCTCCGGTGACGGCGAGGACGTGGACGCCTTCGCCGACGTCTTCATCGTCAACTACGAGATCCTCGATCGCCATCTCTCCTGGCTCGGCTCGATCGGGCTCAAGGGCATGGTCGTCGACGAGGCGCATTTCATCAAGAACCTCACCTCGCAGCGGTCCCAGAACGTCCTCGCGCTGGCATCCCGCATCCGCGAGCAGGTGCGCAACCCGCTGCTTCTCGCGCTCACGGGAACGCCGCTGATCAACGACGTCGAGGACTTCGACGCGATCTGGCGGTTCCTGGGCTGGACCACCGGAGACAAGCCGGGTGCGCTGCTGATGGACCGGCTCGACGAGACCGGGCTCACCCCCGCCGACAAGGCCTTCTACCCGGAGGCCCGCGACGCCGTGATCTCGCTGGGGATCGTGCGTCGCAAGAAGAAGGATGTCGCCGCCGACCTCCCCGACAAGCTCATCGCCGACCTGCCGGTGGAGCTCGACGATGAGTTCGGCCGTTCGATCCGCGACGCCGAACGCGAGCTCGGACAGCGCTTGGCGGCCAAGTACCGCAGGATCATCGAGGCGCGCGGTGACCGAGGGCTCGCTCCCGGCGAGATCGACGACGACATCGTGCGTCTGGTCGCCCACAACGAGCTCGAGGAGTCCAAGGCCGCGGGCACCGGTGGTGACAACGTCTTCACGATGGTGCGCCGCATCGGTCAGGCCAAAGCGGTCGTGGCCGCCGACTACACCGCTCAGCTGCAGCGCTCGGTGGGGAAGGTCGTCTTCTTCGCCAAGCACATCGATGTCATGGATGCCGCAGAGCGCCACTTGGCGGCATCCGGTCTTCGTACCGTCTCGATCCGCGGTGAGCAGACGACAGCGGCACGCCAGCAGGCGATCGACGACTTCAACGCCGACCCGGACGTCGCCGTCGCCGTGTGTTCGCTGACGGCGGCCGGTGTGGGACTGAATCTCCAGGCCGCGTCGAACGTCGTCCTCGCCGAGCTCAGCTGGACGGCGGCCGAGCAGACACAGGCGATCGACCGTGTCCACCGCATCGGACAGGACGAGCCCGTCACCGCGTGGCGCATCATCGCCGCCCACACGATCGACACCAAGATCGCCGAGCTCATCGACACGAAGCAGGGGCTCGCCGCCCGCGCTCTCGACGGTGAAGCGGTGGATCCGGCATCCAGCGACTCGGTCCAGCTCGCGGCCCTGATGCACGTGCTGCGTCAGGCTCTGGGCGGGGAGTAATTCCCGGCCCGGAACCTGTGGCCGCCGCCCGCACTGCGCGCTAGTGTCGGTGGAGGCAACGTCGCCATCTTGCACCAACTCTGAAGAGGGACGACACATGAAGATCGGCATCCTGACCAGCGGCGGCGACTGCCCCGGGCTCAACGCGGTCATCCGCGGCGTCGTGCTCAAGGGCACCACCGCCTACGACATGGAGTTCGTCGGCGTGCGAGACGGATGGCGCGGCGTCGTCGAGGGTGATTTCTTCCCCCTCACCCGTCACGACGTGAAGGGCCTCTCCAAGGTCGGCGGCACCATCCTCGGAACCAGTCGCACCAACCCCTACGAGGGGGAGCGTGGCGGCGCGGTGAACATCGCGAAGACCCTCGAGGCCGCTGGTGTCGACGGCCTGATCGCGATCGGCGGCGAGGGGACCCTGGCCGCGGCCAACCGCTTGGCCAACGACGGCATCAACGTCCTCGGTGTCCCCAAGACGATCGACAACGACCTGCGTGCCACGGACTACTCCTTCGGCTTCGACACGGCGGTGAACATCGCGACCGACGCCATGGACCGTCTGCGCACGACCGGCGACTCACACAAGCGCTGCATGGTCGCCGAGGTCATGGGCCGCCACGTCGGCTGGATCGCGCTGCACGCGGGCATCGCGGCCGGCGCCCACGTCATCTGCATCCCCGAAAAGCCGATGACCATGGACGAGATCTGTGAGCAGGTGCGCAGCGCCGCCTCGCGCGGCCGCGCACCCCTGGTCGTGGTGTCCGAGGGCTTCACCCTCGCCGGCATGGAAGAGGCGCACAGCCACAAGGGGCTGGATGCCTTCAACCGGCCACGCCTGGGCGGGATCGGTGAGCTGCTGGCGCCCGAGATCGAGCGGATCACCGGTATCGAGACCCGCGCGACGGTGCTCGGCCACATCCAGCGCGGCGGTTCGCCGTCCGCCTTCGATCGGGTGCTCGCCACACGCCTCGGCCTGCATGCCGCGGATGCCGTGGTCGACGAGGCCTGGGGACAGATGGTCGCCATGCGCGGCACCGACATCGTGCGCGTGCCCTTCGACGAGGCACTCGGCGAGCTGAACACGGTTCCGCTCTACCGCTACGAGGAAGCCGCGGCCCTCTTCGGCTGACCCGCGCGGCCCCGCCCCCGGCATCCTCCCGCGGACCCGCCGCCCCGGCATCCTCCCGCGGCATCCACCCGCTCTCGCGAAGGTAGGAGAAATCGCGAGCACAGGACGACACACCGGTGAGGCGTCCTACGTCGGCGTTTTCTCCTACCTTCGGTAGGCCGACATCAGGGGTTCCCTCCTCGCGATCACACGTCGGGCCCGCGAGGTGATCGCGCCGCGGTGGGATGTCCGCGGTTCCTCCCCAGTCGTGACCCTTGACGAGGTGTGAGCCTCAGCAGCCATGTGTCACGAATTCGATCCAGGAGTCGGGCACGGTCCTGGTGTGCGACCCGTCTCAGACCTCGTGGCAATGGTGGATGCCGTCGGTGCGGCCCATACGCGCACACTGCGGCGCGCTGGATTCACCGAGCATGCGGTGCGTGTGGCGCTGGCGGGGGGACGGGTAGAGCGCGTGCGGCGCTCGTGGATCGTGTCACGCGAGTGTCCGGATGACCTCCGAAGGGCGGCATCCGCCGGCGGACGTGTCACGTGTCTCACTGCCGCGAGACGCCTGAGTCTCTGGACTCCCGACCACACGCACATACACCTCGCGGTTGCGCCGACGGCGTCGCGCAACCGCGGCGGGGATGTGAAATTGCACTGGTCGGTCGGTCCGTCGCCGGTGGCGGACGGTCGCCTCGTCGATCCGCTCGTGAATGTTCTCCACAATGTGTCGACATGCGTCCCACTCCCTGACGCGGCCGCCGTGTGGGAGTCGGCGATCCGCAAGAAGCTGGTGGCGACGGAGATGCTCGAGAGAGTCGACTGGCCCTCCGTACCCGGCCGGGAGCTCGCGGCATCCGTTTCGGCGCTCTCGGACTCTGGGATCGAGACGCGCTTCGTTCACCTCATGAGCACGCTGAAGGTGGCCGTCAGTCAACAGGTGTGGATCGACGGCCATCCCGTCGATGCCTTGATCGGGGCTCGACTTGTCGTTCAACTGGACGGTTTCGCGCACCACCAAGCGGCTGAGCGGCGACGCGACATCGCCGCCGACGCCCGCCTGGTGCTCATGGGCTATACCGTCTTGCGATTCGACTACGCCCAGGTGCTCTTCGACCCGGCTCACGTCGTCGACACGGTGTCAGGCGCTATCGCGCAGGGACTTCACCGCGCCCGCGCCGTATCGCCAAGGTAGGAGAAATCGCGAAAACAGGACGACACGCCGGTGAGGCGTCCTGCGTCGGTGATATCTCCTACCTTCGCGATGCAGCCGCGGCGCCGCGAGGTGGCAGTACCGCGGCGCGCAGGCGGAGGTGCGCCGTCTGCCGCGGGAGCCGCCCGGGGTCAGGCGTCGGAGAGGCCGAGGATGTCGAGGAGCCAGGCCAGCTCGAAGGCGCGCTCGCGCCAGGCGTTGTAGCGTCCGCTCACGCCGCCGTGGCCGGCGACCATCTCACACTTGAGCATGGCATCCACACCGGCTTCCCGCAGGCGCGCGACCCATTTGGCGGGTTCGACGTACATGACGCGGGTGTCGTTGAGAGAGGTCACCGCGAGGATGCGCGGGTACCGGATGCCGTCCCGGACATTCTCATAGGGCGAGTAGCTCTTCATGTAGGCGTAGACCTCGGCGTCATGCAGCGGGTCGCCCCACTCGTCCCACTCGATGACCGTCAACGGAAGGGACGGGTCAAGGATCGTCGTGAGGGCGTCGACGAACGGGACATCGGCGAGGATGCCGGCGAACAGGTCGGGCGCGAGATTGGCGACCGCGCCCATAAGCAGACCCCCGGCGCTCCCGCCCTCGGCGACCATGCGCGAGGGCTCGGTCACGCCGGCCGCCACGAGATGCCGCCCGCAGGCGACGAAGTCCTCGAACGTGTTGCGCTTTCGCAGGAGCTTCCCGTCCTCATACCACTGCCGCCCCATCTCACCGCCGCCGCGCACGTGCGCGACCGCGAAGATGACGCCGCGGTCGAGCTCTGAGAGTCGGGCGATCGAGAACCCCGGATCGATGGAGTGCTCGTACGAGCCGTAGCCGTACAGGTGCAGGGGCCGCGCGCTGTCGCCGGGCTCTCCGAACGAGCGCTTCCACACCAGCGAGATCGGCACGCGGGTGCCGTCGGCGGCCACCGCCCACTCGCGGCGCTGCCCATAGTCCGCAGCGTCGTAGCCGCCGAGTACGGGCTGCTGTTTGCGCAGATGCAGGATGCCGGTCGCGATCTCGTAGTCGGAGACGCTGGGCGGGGTGATGAACGAGCCGTACCCGATGCGCAGCACCGCGGGCGCCCATTCCGGGTTGCCCGCGGTGCCCACGGAGTACAGCGTCTCGTCGAACGTGAGCTCGTCGCGCTCGCCGCGGGCGTAGTCGAACAGCGCGAGGCGCGGCAGCCCGTCTCGGCGATACGCCGCCACGGCCCAGTCGCGGAACGTCGAGAAGCCGAGCAGGCGCTCGCCGGGGGTGTGCGGGATGACGACCTCGGTCGGGCCGAGAGGGTCCGCGGCATCCACCCGCACCAGCTCGAAGTCGAGCGCGTCGTGATTGTGCAGGATGTACAGCACGTCGCGCCCGTCGACGACGGCGTGCGACGACGAGTACTCGACGCCCTCACGCCGCGGCCACACGACACGGGCAGCCCCCCGCAGGTCGCCGGCGTCGATGATCCATTCTTCAGAGGTCACCGACGATCCCAGCTCGATCATCAGGAAGCGGTCGCTGCGTGTGAATCCGGCACCGACCCAATAGCGCTCGTCCGGCTCGTGGAACAGCTGCGCATCAGCGGCGACATCCTGGCCGAGCTCGTGCAGCCAGACCGTATCGGGGCGCCAGGCGTCATCGACCGTGGTGTAGACGATGAAGTGACCATCGGGGGAGAAGGTCGCGCCGGAGAAGGTGTTCGGGATCTCATCGGCCAGGTTCTCTCCGGTACGGAGGTCCCGCACCCGCACCGTGTAGCGTTCGTCGCCCGCCAGGTCCACGCCGTAGAGCAGCAGGTTCCCATCCGTGGAGACCTCGAAGCTCCCGAGGTCGAAGAATGCGTGCCCCTCCGCCTCGAGGTTGCCGTCCAGCAGCACCTGCTCTCCCTCGACCTCGGTGTCGGGGGAGAGCTGCGGCGGCGTCCAGTCCGCGGTATCCGCGAGCGGCGCGCGGCAGTGGATGCCGTACTGGCTGCCTTCGAGAGTCCGGGAGTAGTACCACCACTCGCCTCGGCGCACCGGCACTGACAGATCGGTCTCGCGGGTGCGGGCGCGGATCTCGTCGAAGATGCGCTCGCGCAGCCCCGACAGGTGCGCGGTGCGGGAGTCGGTGTGCGCGTTCTCCTCACGGAGGTGAGCGAGGACCTCGGCGTCCTCCTTGTCGCGCAGCCACTCGAACGGGTCCTCGAACACATCCTCGTGGTGGATGCGAGTGTGCGGGCGCGAGGCCGGGGCGGGGGCAGCGTGCAGATGGGTCACCGCTCCACGGTAATCGAGACGCGCGTGTCGGCAGGCGTCGCCCGGGGTCGTAGGCTGGCGGCATGGCAGGGGCATCCGTGCAGTTCGGACAGTATCCGCCTGCTCTTCGCACCATCGTCCACGTCAGTGACACCCACTTCCTCGACCGCAACCGGCCGTTGCAGGGTCGCTACGACACCCGCGCGGGGCTCGAGCGCACTCTCGCGAAGGTCGCGGCCCTCGGTATCCGCCCCGACGCTCTGGTGTTCACCGGGGATCTCACCGATCTCGGCGAGCCGGATGCCTACCGGGCCCTCCGTGAGATGGTCGAGCCGCTCGCGGCCGAGCTCGGCGCACCCGTTATCTGGGTCGCCGGCAACCACGACGAGCGGCCGGCGCTGCGCGAGCACCTGCTCGGGAGCGCCGCCACGCAGGAGCGGGTGACCGGGGTGTGGGACCTGGACGGCCTGCGGCTGATCGCCCTGGACACCTCGGTTCCGGGCTGGCATCACGGCGAGATCGATGATGCGCAGCTGTCCTGGCTGGCCGCCGAGCTCGCCGAACCCGCGCCGCTGGGAACACTCCTGGCGATGCACCATCCGCCGATCCCGACACATCTGCCCTTCTTCGACATCCTCGAGCTGCGCGACCAGCCGCGGCTGGCGGCCGTCCTCGCGGGCACCGATGTGCGTGGCATCCTGGCGGGTCATCTGCATTACTCCACGAGCGCGACGTTCGCCGGGATCCCGGTGTCGGTCTCGGCGGCCACCTGCTACACGATGAACCTTGCGCGACCCGCGATGGAGGTCAACGGCATGGACGGCGGGCAGTCGTTCCACCTCGTCAACGTGTACCCCTCGACGATCACGCACGCCGTCGTGCCCGTGGTGGATGCCGAGACCGCAGACTACTTCGACGAGGAGTGGGTGCGCCGGATGGCGCAGCTCACCCCCGCCGAGCGGCTCGACGCGTTCTCGCGCAAACCGTCCTGACGCTCGAAGGAGAGCACATGCCCGCATCGATGACCCGCACCGAGACTGATTCGCTCGGCTCGATGGAGATCCCCGCGGATGCCTACTGGGGCATCCACACCGCACGGGCGCTGGAGAACTTCCCGATCTCGCGCCGGCCCATATCGGTCTATTCCGACCTCGTGCGCGCGCTCGCGATGGTGAAGCAGGCGGCGACGCGCGCGAACGCGGATATCGGCGTCCTTCCATCCGAAAAGGCCGAGCTGATCGATCGCGCCGCCCAGCGCGTGATCGACGGAGATTTCCACGAGCAGTTCGTCGTCGGTGTCGTCCAGGGTGGTGCCGGCACCTCGACCAACATGAACGCGAACGAGGTCATCACCAACATCGCGCTCGAGCTGGCGGGCAGACCCAAGGGGGACTACGGGTTCCTCTCGCCGATCGACGACACCAATCGCAGCCAGTCGACCAACGATGTGTACCCGACCGCGGTGAAGGTCGGGCTGAGCCTGGATCTGATCACACTGCTGGAGGAACTGGACTTGCTCCGGCGGTCGTTCCTGGCCAAGGCGATCGAGTTCCACGACGTGCTGAAGGTCGGACGCACCCAGCTGCAGGATGCTGTGCCGATGACCCTCGGGCAGGAGTTCCACGGCTTCGCCACCACGCTCGGCGCGGACTACGACCGACTGCGCGAGAACGCATCGCTGCTCTACGAGATCAACCTCGGTGCCACGGCGATCGGTACCGGTATCACCGCCCATCCCCGCTACTCGTCGTCGGTGCTGCGGCACCTGCGGCGCATCACGGGCCTGGAACTTCAGACGGCGGGCGACCTGGTGGAGTCCACCAGCGACACGGGCGCGTTCATGTCGTTCTCGGCATCGCTCAAGCGCAACGCGGTCAAACTCTCGAAGATCGCGAACGATCTGCGGCTGCTGTCGTCTGGTCCGCAGGCCGGCCTGTCGGAGATCTCGCTGCCCTCCCGCCAGGCGGGATCGAGCATCATGCCCGGCAAGGTCAACCCGGTGATCCCGGAGGTGGTCAATCAGATCGCCTTCGCGGTGGCGGGTGCCGACCTGACGGTCACGATGGCAGCCGAGGGAGGTCAGCTGCAGTTGAACGCTTTCGAGCCGATCATCGCGCACTCGATCTTCCAGTCGATCACCTGGATGCGCCGGGGCATGCGCACTCTGCGGGTGAACTGCGTCGACGGCATTGTCGCCAACCGCGAGCGGCTGGGCACGATGGTGGGGACATCGGTGGGGGTCGTCACCGCGCTCACGCCGTTCATCGGCTACGCGGCTGCGGCGAACCTCGCCAAGCAGGCCTTGGCGACGGGCGCCAACATCGCCGATCTCGTCGTTGCCGAGGGCTTGATGACACGCGACGTGGTGACCAAGCAGCTCTCGCCCGAGCGCTTGTCGGGCCTGCAGGCGGTGACCGCGGCGATGCCGGTGGTGTCGACGAATCCGCCGGAGGTCGGGGACACGGATATCTGAGGTCGATTGCGATGCGACCTCCGCCGACGCTAGCTTTCAACCACGCGCGCACCGACGCCGCGCACACTCAGCAAGGACAAGGAGATCATCGTGACCGACATGCCCTCGTACGACCCCGCACCGCAGAGCCCTCCGGCAGGGCCGCCCACCACCGTTCCCGGCAAGACGATGGGAATCGTCGCGCTGATCCTCGCATTCTTCTTCCAGCTCGTCGCGCTGATCCTGGGCATCGTCGCTCTGGTTCAGAGCCGCAAGGCAGGCGCCAAGAACGTCCCCGCGGTCTGGGCGATCGTCCTCTCGAGCGTGTTCATGGTGTTCGGGATCATCATCCTCGCCGTTGTGCTCAGCTCGGCCGGCGCCCTCATCAGCATGTGCGGTGACCTCGGCCCGGGTGTCCACGACGTGAACGGGGTCACGGTCACCTGCGGCTGACCGACGCGACGCGCTGCCGCGTCAGTCGATGATGCGGCAGTGCGTCCTCAGCTCCCCGATGCCGTCGATGCCGACGGTGACGGTGGAGCGGTCGCGCAGGAAGATCTGTGGATCGCGCGAATAGCCGGCGCCGCCGGGGCTCCCGGTGGAGATGAGTGTGCCCGGCAGCAGCGTGGCACCCTGGGACAGGTGCGCGACGAGGGTCGGGACGCTCCGGATCATCTGGCCGGTCGAGGCGTCTTGCACCGTGTGGCCGTCCACAACAGTCCAGATGTGCAGATCCTGCGGGTCGGGCACCTCGTCGGCGGTCACGATGAACGGGCCGTTCGGGGTGAACCCGTCGAAGGACTTGCAGCGCGACCACTGCGCTTCGGCGAATTGGATGTCCCGCGCGGTGATGTCGTTGACGACGGTGTAGCCCCACACGTGCGCCGTCGCCTCGTCCGCGCCGACGTCCTTGGCCGCGGCGCCGATCACGACGCCGAGTTCTGCCTCGTAGTCGACGGCTTCGCTGAGATCGCGCGGCCAGGACGTCGTGCCCTCGTGCCCGGCAAGGGAGTTCGGCCACAGAACGAAGACCGTCGGAGCCGTGTCGGCCTTCAGGCCGAGCTCACTCGAGTGGGCCGCGTAATTCAGCCCCACGGCCAGGACGACCGGCGGCGCGGGCACCGCCGCGCCGAACACCGCACCCTTGAGGGGGGTCACCGCAGCTGCCGGCAGTGCGGTGCGCACCCGGTCGAGCAGCTCGTCGCCCCCACCGATGAGGTCGTTGAGTGTGCGGGGAGCCCCCGGGAAGAGGGCGGAGACGGCGACGGCGCCGTCCTCGCGCACCGCGACGAACTCCGTCGTGGACGCGCCCGGGAAAGTCACATGGGCAAAGCGCATTGGTCCACGCTATCGGGGGCGGGTGCGCGCGCGATGCAATCACAGATTCCCGAGCTGGTCGTGTGCGATCGGGGGGCAGCGGACACACGGGTGAAACATCCATCGACTAGTGTGAACTGACTAGTTCAACTCTCTTGAGGGGTTCCCGGTGAACGACACCATGACCGCACGCGATCTTGCGCTGCTGCCCAAGGGGCATCTGCACCTCCACCTCGAGGCGGCGATCCGCCCGGACACCCTGAAGGAGCTGGCCGCGGCCGGCGGGATCACGATCCCGCCCACGAGCGGGTTCGATGGCTTCGCAGCGTTCTCGGGCATGTATCAGGGGCTCCTGGCGGTGCTCGCCGATCCCGCGTGTCTGGCTCGTCTCATCGATGAGGCGGTCGAGGATGCCGCGAACGACGGCGCCGTCTACGTCGAGTTCGGCGTCAGCCCCCAGTTCTATCTCGAGGCCTTCGGCACGCTCGAGTCCTCTCTGGACCGCCACATCCAGCTCGCCCGCGAGGCGGGTGAGCGCTTCGGGGTCGAGATCGGACTCATGGTGACGGTCGACCGCATGCGGCCGGTCGAGGACTCGATCGAGCTCGCCCGCGTCGCCGCCTCCCGCGCGGGCGAGGGCGTCGTCTCGTTGGGGCTCGCCAACGAGGAGCGCGGATACCCCGCCGAGCTTTTCGTCGAGGCATTCGCCATTGCGAAGGCCGCGGGTCTGCAATCAGCCCCTCACGCCGGTGAGCTCGTCGGCCCCGAATCCGTCTGGCAGGCATTGAATGCGCTGAACGCCGACCGCGTGCTGCACGGAGTTCGCGCCCTCGAGGACGACGCCCTGCTCGCGGTGTTGAAGGAGCGTGGCACACCGCTGGATGTCTGCCCGACCTCGAATGTGATCCTGGGTGTCGTCCCCGACCTCGGGGTGCACCCGCTCCCCACGCTCCTCGACGCGGGCGTGCGTTGCTCGATCAACGCGGATGACCCCGTCCTGTTCGGCCCCGGACTGCTGGACGAGTACATCGCCGCCCGAGAGAGCATCGGTCTCTCTGACGAGCAGCTCGCCGCCTGCGCGTGGACGTCGATCGAGACGACGCTTGCCTCGGACGAGACGAAGACGGCGGCCCGCGCGCGCATCGACGCCTGGCTCGACGGCGACGCGGTCGCCTGATGGGGAACCTTCACTTCGGTGTCTTCGAGTCCTTCCAGCCCCAGACCGGCGGCACGCACAGCTGGCCGCACCCCCTCGACGACGGGCGCGAGTTTCTGGATCTCGAGCGCTGGGCGCGCATGGCCAAGGTCATGGATGAGACCGGCTACGACTTTCTGTTCATCGCCGACCAGTACGGCTACCCGATCGTCGGCGATGACATCAGTGAGGTCGCCGTCACCCGGGGAATCAACTTCCCGACATTGGACCCTTTCGTCCTGATCGCGGGCCTGATCCGCGACACCGAGCACCTCGGCTTCGTCGTGACCGCGGCCACGGGCATGGACCACCCCTCCCAGCTTGCGCGGCGGATGACGAGTCTTGACCACCTGTCGAACGGGCGGATCGGGTGGAACATCGTCACCGGGTCCTCGCAGAATGCCCAGGCCGAGCTGATGGGCCAGCAGATGGTGTCGCATGACGTGCGATACGCCATGGCCGACGAGTATGTCCGGTTGGCACGCACCTTCTGGGAGGATGCGTGGGACAGCGATGCGCTCGTCTTGGATGCCGAGACGCAGACGGCCGTGCGTCGTGACGGAGTGCGACGAATTCGCTTCGAGGGCGACCACTATCGGTCGACCGGGTACTTCCCGGTGCCCCCGTCACCGCAACGAACGCCCGCGCTGTTCCAGGCCGGCACATCTCCCGCCGGCCGCGCCTTCGCGGCCGCGCATGCGGAGTGCGTGTTCGTGCAGGCCACGACCCCGTCCCACACGGCAGGCAGCGTCGCCGACATCCGGCGGCGCGCGCAGGAACGAGGCCGTGACGGCTCCGCGATGCGGCTGATGTCGGGAATGACCGTGTTCGTCGCCGAGACGACCGCTGAGGCCCAGCAGCTCGCTGCAGAGTTCGACGCGCTGCAGACGGATGAGATCGTCGCGGCACTGTACGCGGGAAACACCGGCATCGACCTGCTCAGCCTTGACCCGGATGGCACACTCCACCAGGTTCTCGAGTCGGGCGGTCCCGTCGGTCAGCTGGGGACGAGCAATATCGAGCGGTTCCTCGGATCGGAGACCTCACCGGCCCCGACCGTCCGCGAGATCCTCGACCAGCTGCGCGGACGCGGCACGCGGGGGTTCCGTGTCGTCGGATCGCCGACGGAAGTCGCGGACCAGATCGAGGAGATCGCGGCGCAGACCGACCTCGACGGATTCCTCATCGAGCCGACGTTCGGCACGCGCGACGTCGCGGCCTTCGGTCGTCTCGTCCTGCCGGTCCTCCGCGAGCGGGGCCGTCTGGGACCGCCGGCGGGGCCCACCTTGCGCGAGCGCCTGAGCGACAGCGCGGGTGCCCACGTCTCGCACCCGAACGTTCCGGTGCGCTGATCCTTCTCAGGCGTCGAAGAGCCGTGTGACAGCCTCGTCGTGTGCCGCGTCGAGAGCCTCGACGGGGGTGCCCGCCAGAAGTTCGAGCTGCAGACCTCGCCAGAGGACCATGAGCTGCACCGCGGCCCGCGCTGCCGTCGCCTCGTCGAAACCGTGGGATCGGAAGGCGGCGCCGATGCCCCGCGGCCAATGTGTCGCGAGGACATCCAGGTGGGTGCGGTTGGCCTCAGGTGCGCGCACAGCCGCGGCGAACGCCTCGAAGAACAGGGTCAGATACGCGGTGTTCTCGGGTGCCCGCAGGCGCCGCCATCCCGTCCGGAGGTTCTCGACGAGGTCGCCGGGATCCGACAGGCCTGGGATGAGCGCGTGGAGATCCGGAAAGCGTTCGTAGGCGGTGTGGATCGCCCGCGCGAACAACTCTTCCTTCGAACCGAAGTAGTAGAGCAGCATCCGGTTGTTCGACCCGATGGCCCGGGCAAGCTCCGAGAGTGACACGGCCACGACGCCACGTTCGAGGATGACGTCCGCGGCAAGCCCGAGCAGGCGCTGGGCCTCGGGGGAGTCCTCGCGTATCACTCGCCCAGCATAGGCGGACAAAGACTCAGCGCCCGGTGCCGCGGCGATGCCTGCGAGTCTTCCGAGCGCTGAGTTGAACTGTCTTCAGGATGCTCCTGGCTCGGTGCTGTGTCAAGGGGACTTCGGTCCCATCGCGTTGACGGTGCCCGCGCCCTCTGGTGGGATGGATGCATGACACAAGATCGCACCAAGCCCGAGATCGACGCTCCCCAGGGGGATGCGCCGGCCGACCTCGTCATCCGTGACATCATCGTCGGCGACGGCGCCGAGGCCCAGCCCGGTGACAGCGTCACCGTCCACTACGTGGGCGTCGAGTTCGAGTCCGGTGAGGAGTTCGATTCCTCCTGGAATCGGGGCGAGACCATCCAGTTCCCGCTGCGCGGCCTGATCCAGGGATGGCAAGACGGCATCCCCGGGATGAAGGCTGGCGGTCGTCGCGAGCTCATCATCCCGCCGCACCTGGCCTACGGCCCCGCGGGTGGGCACTTCCTGGGCGGGAAGACCCTCATCTTCATCATCGATCTGGTTGCCGTCGGCTGACGCGAGCAAAATCATTTCCATTCCTGGGAATAGATTCAAGTGAATGGTGTTGAGTCCTCGTGAGGGTGGCCGCTGGGGCCGCTCGCATGATCCTGGAGGATACAGATGACCGACACCGTGCTCGAGCTCCCCGGCTACCGCGCCGGCACCTGGGTACTCGACCCGTCCCACAGCGAAGTCACCTTCTCGGTGCGCCACATGATGATCTCGAAGGTGCGGGGGAACTTCGGCGTCAAGAGCGCCACGATCGTCGCGGGCGAGAACCCGCTCGACGCTCAGATCACCGCATCCGTGGATGTCGCATCCGTCGACACCAAGGACGAGGGCCGCGACGGTCACTTGCGCTCGGCGGACTTCTTCGACGTCGAGAACCACCCCACGATGGACTTCGTGTCCACCGGTGTCCGTCGGGTCGGTGACACGCTCCTCGTCGACGGTGACCTGACCATCCGCGGCGTGTCGAAGCCGGTGACCTTCGAGGTCGAGTTCGGCGGCTTCGGCTCGGACCCGTGGGGCAACTACAAGGCGGGCGCGACGGCCAAGACCGTCATCAACCGCGAGGACTTCGGGCTCGTGTGGAACGCCGCTCTCGAGTCGGGCGGCGTGCTGGTGGGCAAGGACGTCACGATCGAGCTCGATCTGCAGGGCAGCATCCAGGCCGACTGAGGCCGGTGTTCTCGGAGGGGGCGGGTGCTGCGGCATCCGCCCCCTCTGTATGTACGCGGATCGCGATCGGCACCGCGTAGAGGTGCGCGACGACCATCGGCACCAGTTCCGGCACGGGGCGCATCGGGACGGCGAACGCGCTGCCCGGGAGATGGAGACCTGGTAGACTCTGGAGGTTGCCGTTTGATCGGCCGCGGATAAAGAGAGCTCGCGCACAAGGCGACGAGCACCGCGCAGCAAGGAGAGAGGGGATCGAATCTATGGCACTGGAAGCAGACGTCAAGAAGGCGATCATCGAAGAGTACGCAACGCACCCCGGTGACACCGGTTCCCCTGAGGTGCAGGTCGCGCTGCTGTCGCAGCGGATCAAGGACCTCACCGAGCACCTCAAGGAGCACAAGCACGACCACCACTCGCGTCGTGGCCTGTTCCTGCTCGTCGGTCAGCGCCGCCGCCTGCTCGGCTACCTCCAGGACATCGACATCGAGCGCTACCGCTCGCTGATCGAGCGTCTCGGTCTTCGCCGATAAGCGCGATCGCGTACATCGTCTTCGCAAGAAGGGTCGCCCCGTCCGGGGCGGCCCTTCTTCACTTCCGCGAGCGCAGCCGGCTCCCGCTCAGTGGGACTGATTCCGCTCCACCCGGCGGCCTGGGATACGATTAGGCTTACCTAATCTTCGCGCGCGGCGCCGCGCGGACCCCAGACCCGGGAAAGCAATCGTGTTCGCTACCTTCCTCATCGGCATCCGCGAGGGCCTCGAGGCCGCGCTGGTCGTCGGCATCCTCGTCGCCTACGTGACGCAGCTCGGACGCCGCGACATCCTGCCGCGGCTCTGGGTCGGCGTCGCGGCGGCGGTCGCGCTCGCGGTCGCACTGGGAGCGATCTTCACCTTCGGGGCGTACGCCCTGACCTTCGAGGCGCAGGAGATCATCGGCGGAACGCTCTCGCTCGTGGCCGTCGCGATGGTCACGTGGATGATCTTCTGGATGCAGGCCAAGGCACACACGATGGCCTCCGACCTGCGCACCGGCGTCGACCGAGCGATCGCGACGGGCGGACTGTGGGGGATCGTCATCCTCGGGTTCGTCTCCGTCGCACGCGAGGGAATTGAGACGACGCTGCTGCTCTGGTCGATGGTGCAGTCCTTCGGCGACGCCCCCGCAGCGCTCCTGGGTGCACTGCTGGGGCTGCTGACCGCGGTGCTGCTCGGATGGCTCCTGGCACGAGGGATGCTGCGCCTCAACCTGCGCGTGTTCTTCACCTGGACCAGCGCGTTCCTCATCATCGTCGCAGCCGGCGTGCTCGCCTACGCCATCCACGATCTCCAGGAGGCCGGCGTACTGCCGGGACCTTTCACCGCCCTCGCACCGGTGGATGCCACAGGTGCCGTCGCCGTCGGCTGGGCCGCTTTCCCGTTCGGGTGGGCGTTCGATCTGTCGGCGGTCATCGCGCCCGGATCCGCCCTGGCGGCCGTCCTGCAGGCCACGATCGGCTTCATGCCGCAGATGACCTGGCTGCAGGTCATCGCGTGGGCGCTGTATCTCACGATCGTCGGCACCATCTTCGTCCGGCGCGCCCGGCGCTCGGCGCCTCGTCCGCAGGCGGCGACTACTCCTTCGACTTTCCCTTCCGGTACGACATCCGACTCCCGCAATAAGGAGCCCCATGCCCTTCCCCTCCCGTAGCCTCGGCGCCCTCGCCGGTGTCACCCTCGGCGCGATCGTCCTGGCAGGGTGTGTCGCGCGCGCCGATCTCGAGTCGGCCGACTCGATCGCCGTGACCTCCACGGACTCGACCTGCGAGGTCTCGACCGACGAGGCGACCAGCGGCACCGTGACGTTCGAGATCACCAACGCCGGCAGCCAGACCACCGAGTTCTACCTGCTCGCCGATGACGGCCTGCGCATCGTCGGTGAGGTCGAGAACGTCGCGCCGGGCGTCTCCCGTACGCTGACCCTCGTTGCGCAGCCGGGCGACTACTACACCGTCTGCAAGCCCGGGATGCTCGGCGACGGCGTCGGAAAGGCGGCGTTCACCGTGTCCGGCGAGGCCGTCACCGTCGATGCGGAGGACGCTGAGCTCAAGCAGCAGGCGGTCGAGCTGTACGCTGCGTTCGTCAAGGATCAGGTGGGGCAGCTCGTTCCCGCCGTCGAGGAGTTCGTCGCGGCCTACGAGGCCGGCGACGACGAGACTGCTCGGGCGCTGTTCCCGCTCGCGCGCGCGTTCTACGAGCGGATCGAGCCCGTCGCCGAAGCGCTGGGAGATCTCGACCCGCGCATCGACTACCGCGAGGTGGATGCCGTCGCCGAGGGTCTGGACTGGACCGGATTCCACCGCATCGAGAAGGACCTCTGGGTGCCCGCCGAGGACGCGCTCAACTCGGACGACGTGACCCCGGCGTGGCAGGACTGGGCGCCCTCGACGGCAGCGGAGCGTGCGGTGTTCGGCGATCTGCTCATCGCCGACGTCCAGGAGCTCTACGAGTACGTCCACAGCGACGCCTTCGCGGAGGACCTGGCCGCGCAGGGGATCGCCGGCATTTCCAACGGCGCGATCGCCCTGCTCGACGAGGTCGCCTCCGGCAAGATCAGCGGTGAAGAGGACTGGTGGTCGGGAACCGACCTGTACGACTTCGCTGCCAACGTGGAGGGGTCCAAGATGGCCTTCTCGCTCGTGCGCGACTTCGCCCTGTCGTCGGGCGAGGATGGCGAGGAGCTCGTCGCGCAGATCGACGCCGGCTATGCGGCGCTGGAGACCGAGCTCGCCCGCTTCGGCTCGCTCGAGGACGGTTTCGTCTCGTACGGTGAACTCACCGATGCCGACCGCCGCGACCTGTCGGACCAGATCAACGCGCTCGCCGAGCCGCTGTCCCAGCTCACGGTGACGATTCTGGAGTGAGATGACCGAGCACGATGCGCCGACACCACCCGCGGCGGCGGGTCTGAGCAGACGGGGTCTGTTCGGGCTTGCCGCAGGTGCGGGTGTCGGCGGTCTCCTCGTGGGCTCCGCTGCCACGGCGGGCGTCGTTGCGGCGTCCTCCGCGAATCAGGCATCCGCCGCCGGCGTGCACCCGTTCTTCGGTGCGCATCAGGCCGGGATCATGACCCCGGTGCAGGACCACCTGCACTTCGCCGCCTTCGACATGATGGCCGGCGCCACGCGCGAGGACCTGATCGAGCTGCTCCAGGACTGGAGCTACGCCGCCTCGCGGATGACGCAGGGCCTGGATGTCAGTGCGACAGGCGCCGTCGGAGGATCGCCGGAGGCGCCGCCGGATGACACCGGCGAGGCGCTCGGTCTGCCCGCCAGTTCCCTGACGGTGACGTTCGGGTTCGGCCCGACCCTCTTCCGCGACGGCTCCGGCGTCGATCGTTTCGGTCTCGCCGGGCGTGCACCGGCGGGATTCGATGCGCTGCCGGCGTTTCTCGGTGACGATCTCGACCCGACCTACACCGGTGGGGATCTCTGCGTTCAGGCGTGCGCCGACGATCCGCAGGTCGCCGTACACGCGATCCGCAACCTCAGCCGCATCGCCTTCGGCCGCGCGAGCCTGAGGTGGTCGCAGCTGGGGTTCGGTCGCACCTCCCGCACGACGGCCGATCAGCAGACCCCGCGCAACCTCTTCGGGTTCCGCGACGGTACGGCGAACATCCTGGCCGATGACGAGCACGCGCTGCGCGACCACGTGTGGGTGGATGCGACGGCAGGGCCCGCGTGGCTCGCGGGCGGCTCGTACCTCGTGGCCCGCAAGATCGCGATGACCATCGAGACCTGGGACCGGGTGAGGCTCAGTGAGCAGGAGCGCATTACAGGGCGGGCCAAGGGGTCGGGTGCGCCGCTCAGCGGTGGCGACGAATTCACGGATCCCGATTTCGCGGCGACCGACGCCGCGGGCGCGACGCGCATTGATGCGACCAGTCACGTCGCTCGTGCGCATCCGGTGAACAATGCCGGCATCCGGCTCCTCCGGCGCGGGTACAACTACGTGGACGGAAACACCGCCATCGGACGCCTCGATGCCGGGCTATTCTTCCTTTCGTTCCAGAACGCGCCCGATCGGTTCGTGACGGTGAACAAGGCCGTCGTCACCGATCTGATGGCCGAATATCTGACGACGATCGGATCCGGTGTGTGGGCGATTCCGCCGGGCGCCGCGGAGGGATCCTACGTCGGCGCCGACCTGCTCGCCTGAGCGCCGCTGGTCCTCGGCGAATCGCGATGGCGGTCAGCCTCGCCGCCAGGGTAGTGTCAGCCACCTATGACGGTGATCGACGACGCCCGCGAACGCGATCGCGCCATTCCCGACCTGGACTGGACGCTGTTGCCGCCGCGTGCCCGGCGAGATGTCGTGCGCGCGCCCAGCGGCGATCTGGCGCGCATCAGCCTCGGGGAGGCGGGTGCGCCCCGGGTGGTCCTCGTGCCCGGGGTGACCGGGTCGAAGGAGGACTTCGTCCTCATGCTCCCGCTGCTGGCCGCGGCCGGCTACCGCGTCGAGTCGTACGACATCGCCGGCCAGTACGAGTCGGCCGCAGCCGGTCCCGAAAACCTCGAGCCGCCGCGCGCGGCGTACGACTACAGACTGTTCATCGACGATCTCGTGACGGTGCTCGAGGACGGCGCTGCGCCGGCACATGTGCTCGGTTACAGCTTCGCTGGAATGGTCGCCCAGCAGACTGCGGTCCGGCATCCTCACCTGTTCGCGAGTCTGACGCTGCTGTCCACGCCGCCGGCGGTCGGCCAGGTGTTCGCAGGTGTGAAGCGGATCGGGCGCTTCTCGCACCTGGCGTCTGGACGCACCGGTGCGGGCCTCATGCTGTGGGGTGTGCGCAACAACCTGAACAAGGTTCCACCGCGGCGGCTGGAGTTCGTGCGGGCGCGCTTCGCCCACACCCGTCGGCGCAGCGTCGACGAGATCGTCGGACTGATGATGCGGATGCCGGACGTCACCGCCGAGGTGCGCGCACTCGAGATCCCGAAGCTCGTGGCTACGGGTGCGCATGACCTTTGGCCGGTCGCGCAGTACGAGCAGTACGCCGCACGGATCGGGGCCGGCGTCGCGGTGTACGAGACCGGCCACAGCCCCTGTGAGACTGCTCCGCATCAGCTGGTGCGCGACATGCTGGCCCTGTTCGCGGCGCGATCCTGACTTCCCGGGAATAGATTCGACGCGCAGACGTTGGGTGAGATATACATTCACTTGAATAAATCGCCACGGAGATCCCGGCGGCGAGGAAGCGGATCATCATGAACACCCCCGAAAACCAGCCGGCGGTGCAGTTCGGCATCTTCTCCGTCAGCGACATCACGGCGGACCCGACGACGGGCCACACGCCCAGCGAAGCCGAGCGCATCCGCGCGACGCTTGAGATCGCGAAGCACGCCGAAGAGGTGGGGTTGGATGTCTTCGCGCTCGGCGAGCACCACAACCCGCCGTTCTGGTCCTCGTCGCCCACGACGACCCTCGCGTACATCGCGGCCCAGACCGAGCGCCTCATCCTCTCGACGGCCACGACCCTGATCACCACCAACGACCCGGTCAAGATCGCGGAGGATTTCGCGATGCTCCAGCACGTGTCCGGCGGCCGTACCGATGTGATGCTCGGACGTGGCAACACCGGCCCCGTCTATCCGTGGTTCGGGAAGGACATCCGTCAGGGGCTGCCGCTGGCGATCGAGAACTACAACCTCCTCCACAAACTGTGGCGTGAGGATGTCGTGGACTGGGAGGGGAAGTTCCGCACGTCCCTGCAGGGCTTCACCTCGACGCCGCGGCCGCTCGACGGTGTCGCCCCCTTCGTCTGGCACGGCTCGATCCGGACGCCCGAGGTCGCCGAGCAGGCCGCCTACTACGGTGACGGGTTCTTCGCGAACAACATCTTCTGGCCCAAGGAGCACTTCCAGCGGCTGGTCTCGCTCTACCGTCAGCGCTTCGAACACTACGGGCATGGCACCCAGGCCCAAGCGATCGTGGGTCTGGGGGGTCAGGTGTTCATGCGCACGAACTCCCAGGACGCGGTGCGCGAGTTCCGGCCCTACTTCGACAACGCTCCGGTCTACGGTCACGGCCCCGCCATGGAGGACTTCACCGAGATGACGCCGCTGACCGTCGGGTCTCCGCAGCAGGTGATCGACCGCTACGCCGGGATGCGCGAGACCTTCGGCGACTATCAGCGGCAGCTCTTCCTCATCGACCACGCGGGTCTGCCGCTGAAGACGGTGCTCGAGCAGCTCGACATCCTCGGCGGCGAGGTCGTTCCGGTCCTGCGCAAGGAGCTCATGGCGAATCGTCCCGCGGACGTCGCCGACGCCCCCACGCACGCGCGCCTCGTCGCCGCTGCGGGTGGCGCGCGTGAAGCCCGCCCCCGCGCCAACCGCGGCGATAACCTGACTGCCGGGACCCCGTATCAGGACACCCCGGCTCCTGCCGGCTCCGCGTTCGGGGCTGCGGCAGCGCGACAGGGGGCGTGACATGTCCGCTCGTCGCGTCGCCGTCATCAGTGCCGGGCTCTCGACGCCCTCATCGAGCCGCATGCTCGCCGACCGACTCGCGGTAGCGACGTCCGCGGCGCTGTCGGTGCGGGGCGCCGATGTGATCGTGGACGCGATCGAGCTGAGAGATCACGCTCACGCGATCACCGACAACATGATCACCGGGTTCGCGCGTCCGGAGCTGGAGGCCGCCATCAACGCCGTGGTCTCGGCGGACGCGATCATCGCCGTCACACCGGTCTTCTCCAGCAGCTATTCCGGGTTGTTCAAGTCCTTCATCGACGTGCTCGATCCCGATTCGCTGCGGGGAACGCCCGTGCTCCTCGGTGCCAACGGCGGGACACCGCGCCATTCCTTGGCGCTGGACTATGCGCTGCGTCCGCTCTTCGCCTACCTGCATGCAGATGTCGTCCCGACGGGCGTGTACGCGTCCTCCGCCGACTGGGGAGGCGTCGACGAGGGCATCGCGCCCTTGGCGGAGCGTATCGAGCGAGCCGGCCGCGAGCTGGCCGAGGCGATCACCCGGCGTGAACCTGCGCGCATGGCCGACCCGTTCGACCCCGACAGCTATCTCGGTGAGGGGCGCTCGTTCGGGCATCTGCTGGGAGGACTCGCCGGCGAATAGTCGATCGATGAGGCGGCGCCAAGGGTTGCGCGTTGCGCAGCCAAAGGTTGCCGCCTCATCGCTGCCGAGCGAACGGCGCCGGTTGCTACGGTCGGGCTCGGCGCAACGATGCGCCGGGAAGGCGGCGGCCGTGCCGGATCGACACGAACTTCGCGAGCAGCTCGCAACAGCGACGAGGATCCTCGCCCGACACGAGATGATCGGCATGTTCGGTCACGTCAGTCTGCTGACCGACGATCCGACGCGCTATCTGATGTGTCCCGGTGCCGGAAAGCGCAAGGACCGCTGTCGCCCCGAAGACGTGCTCGAGCTCGGTCTCGATGATGAGTTCGAAGTGGGGCGCCCCCTCGAGATCTACATGCACGCGGCGATGCACCGGGCGCGGCCGCAGACCCGATCCCTGGTCCACGTCCACTCGCCGAACCTCACCGCTTTGTCGGCGATGGCCGAGCCTCCGACCGAGCTGCTCATGGTGCACGCGGCGTTCTGGCCCGAACGTATTCCGCTGTGGGACCGACCCGAGCTGATCACGAGCCATCCCGTCGCAGACGAGATGGTTGACCTCATGGGCGACAGCGCGATCGCTCTGCTGCGCTGGCACGGTGCGGTCATCGTCGGATCGACGATCCAGGAGGCCGTCTTCCGCACGGTATTGGCCGAGTATCACGCCGGCCTGCTGCTCACCTCGCTGGCCCATGGCCGCCCACTCGCTCCGGTGACCGTGGACCGGGAGGCGCTGTATACCGCGATGCTCCCACCGGCCACGCACCTGCTGAACTGGAGATTCGAGAGCTCCTTCGTGGAACTGGACCCGCTCGATCAGGCGTGACCCGATCGAGCGCGTTCATCGCGCCCGCGGCTGATCCGGGTGACGCCGACGTCCACGATCAGGCCGAGGAGCACCGCGACCGTGATCGAGAGGATCACGGCGGCCAGGGGGCCACCGGGGAGAAGTGTGGCCACGATCGCCCCCACCGCCGCCTGATAGAGCGCCCAGGCGCCGGCCGCGATGCCGACCATCGTGAGGTAGCGCGGCGCGGGGACTCGTGTCGCACCGGCCGTGAGATTCACGGCCAGTCGCGCAAAGGGGATGAATCGGGCGGTGAAGACGACGGTCGCGCTGTTGCGCTGCAGTCGCCCCCCGGCCCACTCGATCGCCCCCGCCACGCGGCGCGTCCGCATCCAGCGCCATCGCCGCATACCCACGCGTCTGCCCAGGATGTACACGATCGCATCCCCTGTGAAGGCGGCGAGCCCCGCCAGCACGATGACCGCCCACAGCGGTGGGGATCCCACGGTGACGGCGAGCGCGCCGAAGGCCGTGACGGCGATCTCTCCCGGCACGAGAACCAGGAGGCTGTCGGCCAGGACCAGACCGAACATCGCCCACAGGGCCCAGGGGCTTGTTCCGAGCCCGACCAGGACATCGTCGATCACCTCTTCTGAGTATCAGGCGCCGGTGAACGGCACGCGAACAGCGGGCGCCGGGATGAACGCCGCGATGCAACGGGTGAACGGGAGCGGCGATCGGATGAACAGTGGGCGACCCTTGCCGCTGATTCCCGTCTGCGGGTGGGTTGTGGCCGCACTCTGGATGCGTGAGAGTCGCGCTGCTTGCGGAGTCGTTTCTCCCTCATATGAACGGGGTCACCGGTTCGGTGCTCCAGGTCCTTCGCCACCTCGCGAGCGAGGGGCATGAGACCCTCGTGATCGCGCCCCGCGCCGGCGATGTGGACGCCGATCTCCACGGCGCGCGGACGACACTGCTGCGCTCGGTCCCGTTGCCCTCGTACCCGCAGGTCCGCGTGGTCTTCCCGCGCGCGGCGAAGCTGGCGGCAGTTCTGCGCGAGTTCCGACCCGATGTCATCCACCTGGCTTCGCCGTTCGTGCTCGGCTGGCAGGGCGCGGTCGCCGCGGACGCCCTCAAGGTCCCGGTCGTCGCCATTTACCAGACGGACGTGGTCGCGTACGCCGAGAAGTACGGGCTGCCCGCGGCCACCGCGATCGTGCAGTCCCATGTGACCCGGCTCCACCGTCGCGCGACGCTCACGCTCGCGCCCTCCAGCGCTTCGATCGCGCAGCTTGAGACGCTCGGCGTCGACCGCCTGCGCCGGTGGGGGAGAGGGGTTGACGCCGAGCGCTTCCGCCCCGAAAGGCGCAGCGATCTGTGGCGCCTCGCGACCGCACCGGATGAGACGATCATCGGCTATGTCGGGCGCCTGGCGCCCGAGAAGCAGGTCGAAGATCTCATCGCGGTGCACGACATCCCCGGCACGCGTCTCGTGGTCGTGGGCGATGGACCCTCGCGCCCGGCGCTGGAGAAGGCCCTGCCGCGGGCGATCTTCCTCGGGCACCTGTCGGGGATCGAGCTGGCCACCGCGATGGCCGGGTTCGACGTGTTCGTCCACCCCGGCGAGAGCGAGACCTTCGGTCAGACCATTCAGGAGGCGCTCGCCAGTGGTGTTCCCGTCGTCGCGACGGGGACGGGGGGTCCTGTCGACCTCGTCCGCTCGAGCGTCGACGGCTGGCTGTACCGGCCCGGCGACCTCGCCGACCTGCGCGCCCGCGTCTGCGACCTGGTGGGCGATGAGTCCAAGCGAATGGCTTTCGCCGCTGCGGCGCGCGAGTCGGTGCGAGACCGCACCTGGACTGCGCTCGGGCATCAGCTCGTCGGTCATTACGAAGAGGCCCGTTCGCTCCGGCCCATCGACGATGCACTCTTCGCGCGCGCTGCGACCCGTCCCGCCATGCCCCCGGCGCCGGTGGCGGCGGGGGCGCCGAAGTGGAAACGGTTCGTGGCGCTCGGGGACTCCCTCACCGAGGGTCTGTGCGACACCTCGCGGATGCCGTCGGGGCAGTACCGCGGGTGGGCCGACCGCCTCGCCGAGCTTCTCGCCGGCGCGCGGGAGGCCGCCACGCACCCCGGCGCGGAGCCATTCCGCTACGCGAACCTCGCCGTGCGCAGCCGCAAGATCCGCGACCTCGTCGACGAGCAGGTGCCGCGCGCGCTCGCGATGACGCCTGACCTCGTCTCGGTGTTCATGGGGGCGAACGATCTCGTGAGCCGCGGCGCCGATCCTCTCGCGCTCGCGCGGGAGCTGGAGGGGGCCGTCCGCGAGCTGCGCGCCCGTGGCATCGACGTCCTGCTGGTCGGTCTCATGCTCCCTCGGCGCCACCTGGCGATGATCTTCGCCCGGCGCGTGGCGGTCTACAACTCCGAGATCCGCCGCATCGCGGCATCCACCGGTTGCATGCTGCTCGACCTGGACGCGCTGCCGGAGATCAGCCGACTGGAGATGTGGGCCGACGACAAGGTGCACCTGCGCTCGCAGGGTCATCGATTCCTCGCCTATCGCGCCGCCGAGGCGCTCGGGGTGCCCTACGCGGACGAGCTGTCGAACCTGGACACGGCTTTCCACGAGGACGACGCCCCGCGGCCGCGGGGATGGCTCGCGCGCGATGCCCTCCCGTGGATGTGGCGACGCCTGCGCGGGCGCACAGCGGGGGATGGCATGGTCGCCAAGCACGACGACTACGTGACGATCGCGCGCCCGAACACGTCGGTCGTCGGCGCGCACCCCGACGCGGGCCCCGCGCCGATAGGGAAGCAGAGCCCGCGCTGATAGGATCGTGAAGGTTGCCGTATGGCATCCGCTCAACTTCACAGTGAGCTCCTGGAGCAGGCCGGCAGGAAGCTGGTCCCCTGTGGTGGATTCCTCGTCGCGAGAGCGCCGGGTGGTCTTCTACTGGTGGCCAGCGCAGGCGGTGGGCGCGATCGTGCCCGCCCGCCGGAATCTGCCTGTTCCTGCTCCTTCGCACGTGCTCGCGCGCCACACGGGTGCGCGAGTCGAAACAAAGAAGGAGAGACCTCTTGGAAGGTCCAGAAATCACCGCCGCCGAAGCTGTCATCGACAACGGCCGCTTCGGCACCCGTACTGTCCGGTTCGAGACCGGACGCCTCGCCCAGCAGGCGCAGGGAGCGGTCGCCGCATACCTCGACGAGGAGACGATGCTCCTGTCGGCGACCAGCGCCGGCAAGCACCCCCGTGAGGGCTTCGACTTCTTCCCGCTGACCGTCGACGTCGAAGAGCGTTCGTACGCCGCGGGCAAGATCCCCGGTTCGTTCTTCCGTCGTGAGGGCCGCCCCTCGACCGAGGCGATTCTCGTCTGCCGTCTGATCGACCGGCCGCTGCGCCCGTCGTTCGTCGGCGGACTGCGCAACGAAGTCCAGATCGTCGTCACCGTGCTCTCGATCGCACCGGGCGAGTTCTACGACGCGCTCGCGATCAACGCCGCGTCGGCCTCGACCCAGATCTCCGGCCTGCCGTTCTCGGGCCCGATCGCGGGTGTCCGCCTGGCGCTCATCCCCGGCCATGGCGACCACGCCGACCAGTGGGTCGCGTTCCCGACGGCAGCCCAGCTCGAGGACGCGGTCTTCGACCTGATGGTCGCCGGTCGTGTGCTCGCCGATGGTGAAGTGGCCATCATGATGGTCGAGGCCGAGGCCACCGAGGGCAGCTGGAACCTCATCAAGGGCGGGGCGACCAAGCCCAGCGAGGACGTCGTGGCAGCCGGCCTCGAGGCCGCCAAGCCCTTCATCAAGGTGCTCGTCGCCGCGCAGGCCGAGATGGCTGCGACCGCGTCGAAGGAGCCGGGCGTCTATCCCGTCTTCCCGCCGTACGCCGATGAGGTCTTCGACTTCGTCTCCACGCGCGCCTTCGGCGAGCTGGCGAGTGTGTACCAGATCGCCGACAAGCAGGAGCGTCAGGACGCCGACGACGCGATCAAGGACCGCGTCAAGGCAGAGCTCGCCGCGGCCGTCGAGGCGGGCGAGCTGCCCGCCACCGCGCTCGCCGAGTTCTCGGCCGCGTACAAGTCGGTCACCAAGAAGATCGTCCGTGGACGCATCCTCTCCGAGGGTGTCCGTATCGACGGTCGTGGTCTGGCGGACATCCGTCCGCTGGATGCCGAGGTCCAGGTGATCCCGCGCGTGCACGGTTCGGCGATCTTCCAGCGCGGCGAGACCCAGATCATGGGTGTCACCACGCTGAACATGCTCAAGATGGAGCAGCAGATCGACTCGCTCTCGCCCACGACGAGCAAGCGCTACATGCACCACTACAACTTCCCGCCGTATTCGACCGGTGAGACCGGCCGCGTGGGAAGCCCGAAGCGTCGTGAGATCGGTCACGGCTTCCTCGCCGAGCGTGCCCTCGTCCCGGTCCTGCCCTCGCGCGAGGAATTCCCCTACGCGATCCGCCAGGTCTCCGAGGCCCTGGGCTCCAACGGCTCGACCTCGATGGGCTCGGTCTGCGCGTCGACCCTGTCGCTGCTGAACGCCGGTGTGCCGCTGCGCGCACCGGTTGCCGGCATCGCGATGGGTCTGGTTTCCGACACGGTGGACGGTGAGACCCGCTACGCGGCCCTCACCGACATCCTCGGTGCCGAAGACGCCCTCGGCGACATGGACTTCAAGGTCGCCGGCACCAGTGAGTTCGTGACGGCGATCCAGCTGGACACGAAGCTCGACGGCATCCCCTCGTCGGTGCTCTCGGCTGCGCTCACGCAGGCCAAGGAGGCACGTCTGACGATCCTCGGCGTGATCAACGCCGCGATCGACAGCCCGGACGAGATGGCTCCGACCGCGCCCCGCGTGATCAGTGTCCAGATCCCCGTCGACAAGATCGGCGAGCTCATCGGCCCCAAGGGCAAGACGATCAACGCGATCCAGGACGCCACCGGCGCCGACATCTCGATCGAAGAGGACGGCACCGTCTACATTGGCGCCGTGGACGGCCCTTCTGCAGAGGCTGCCCGCGCGCAGGTCAACGCCATCGCCAACCCCACCAACCCCGAGGTCGGCGAGCAGTTCCTGGGCACGGTCGTCAAGATCGCGACCTTCGGCGCGTTCATCTCGCTGCTCCCCGGCAAGGACGGCCTGCTGCACGTCTCCGAGGTGCGCAAACTCGCCGGCGGCAAGCGTGTGGAGAACGTCGATGACGTCCTCTCGGTCGGTCAGAAGCTCCTCGTGCGCATCACGAAGATCGACGACCGCGGCAAGCTGAGCCTGGAGCCTGTCCTCGACGACGCTCCCGCTGAGGCTGCCGAGGCACCCACCGAAAGCTGATCCGCAGTCCCCATCAGAAGCGCCCGGTCCGCGAGGATCGGGCGCTTCTGTGTTGCTGAAGGTATGCGTGATCGAAGCGTTATCAAATATTCACGGCCTGGTTGCCGGGGACCGCTCCCACACTGCACCGACGCCGTACGCTCGAAGAACGCACCGAGTGGTGCGTCGGAGAGCGCGGCTCCCCTCCGCGTGTACTTCGGCGAGGGGTGAGGCAATGGCCGTTTTCGGTATCGGCGCCTCGGCAGCGCCCGATTCCGGCGCACAGCCGGCGGCCCACCCTTCCGCTCCCATTCCGGTGCAGGGACCGCCGCTCGGATCCCATGTGCGGGTGCCACTCGGCGAGACCGGAATGTCGGTGTTCCCCCTCATTCTCGGCGGCGGCGAGTTCGGCTGGACCGTGGACATGTCGGTCAGCCACGACATCCTCGACACCTACCTCGCTACGGGCGGCAACGCGATACACACCGCTGACAGCTACGCCGGAGGGCGCAGCGAGCACATCATCGGGCGCTGGATGGCGCACCGCGGCGTGCGTGACGAGATGGTCCTTGGGGTGCGCATCGGCGGACACCCCGACCACCCGGGACTCGGGCCCGTCGAGCTCGTGCGCGCCGTCGAGGGATCTCTGACACGGCTGGGCACCGATCGCATCGACATCCTCTACCTGGATGCTCGAGCGGCAGCCGCCGCGCCGCTGGAAGAGACCCTCGCGACCGCGGAATGGCTCGTGGAGGCGGGCAAGGCGCGGGCGATCGGCGCGGTCGGCTACCGTGCCGAGCAACTCGTCGAGGCCCGCATCCTGTCGGCCGCCGGCTACCCGCGGATCACGGTGCTTGACGTGCCGTTCAACGTCGTGCGCCGTTCGGAGTTCGACAGCGATCTGCGCGTGGTGGCGCAGGCGCAGTCGATGGCGGTCACCCCCTCGCACGCGCTGGAGCACGGCTTCCTCTCGGGGCTGCACCGCGCGCGGGTCTCCGCGCCGCTCTCGGTGCGCGCGAAGCAGATGACCGCCAACCTCAACCGTCGGGGGACCCGGACTCTGAAAGCGCTGGATGCGATCGCGGCCGAGCTGCAGACGACCGATGCCGCCGTCTCGGTGGCGTGGTTGCTCGCCCAGCGGGTCGTCACCGCGCCGATCGTCAACGCGTTCGCCCCGCACCAGGTGGAAGAACTCGTGCAGGGCGTCGGGATTCGCCTGACCCGCTCGCAGCTGGCAGACATCGCGCGCGCCGCCGAGTAGCCGCTCCCGCCGGAGGCAGGCGACGGGGCTGGGGAGTCGCACCGCGGTGCGACGGGGGTTCCGGGTAGGGTGGATGGGATCCCGCAGACCGCGTGACGGCCCGTGACTTCTCAGTACTGTGACTCATTACATCTATCTCGTACGCCCCGGCGAGCATCTCGACGCCGAGCACGGACTCTCCGATGGCCCCCTCTCGCCGAGAGGGCGCCGCCAAGCGTCTCTTCTGGCCGAGCGCCTCTCGGGGGTTCCCTTCGAGGCTGTCTGGCACTCTCCCTTGGATCGGACGACCGAGACCGCGCGGGTGATCGCCGAGCGGATGCCGTCGGTGTCACCGCAGCCCTCGTCGCTGCTGTTCGACTGCGTGCCGACCGGGATGCACGAAGAAGCGCCCGCCGTCTTCGAGCCGTACTTCGGCTCGGTCACCGAAGAAGAGGTGGAAGCGGGGCGCGCGCAAATGGCCGACGCGGTCAATGCCTTCCTCGTGCGCAAAACCGGCGACATCCACGAACTGCTGATCACCCACAACTTCGTCATCAGCTGGTTCGTGCGCGAGGTGCTCCAGGCTCCGGAGTGGAAGTGGATGACCCTCAACCAGGCCAACTGCGCGATCACCGTGCTCTCCCAGCGCCCCGGCCGTCCCTGGTCGCTCTACTCGTACAACGACGTCGCTCACCTGCCCGTCGAGATGCGCACGGGTCTGCCCGAGCCCTACGGGTTCTGAGTACCGATGGTGCGGGGCCCGGCGCGGCTAGGCTGAGATCATGAGCACGCGCGTCGCCGTCGTCGGGGCCACCGGCAAACTCGGCCGGGTCATCAGCCAGGTGGTCGCAGACACGGAGGGATTCGAGCTGTACGCGCAGCTCGGGTCGCGTTCGGCGCTGTCGGAGATCGCGGGAGCCGATCTCGTCGTGGATGCCACGACCCCGGCCGTCTCGATGGACGTGGTGCGTGCGGCGGTCGAGCGCGGCATCCCGATCATCGTCGGCACCTCAGGCTGGTCGGCGGAGCGGATCGCGAGCGTGCGTGCGCTGGTGACCGCGGCCGGCACCGGGGTGTTCTTCGTCCCGAACTTCTCGTTGGGCTCGGTACTGGGCTCGGCGCTCGCGGCGGCTGCCGCGCCCTTTTTCTCCTCGATCGAGATCGTCGAGTCGCATCGCTCGACCAAAATCGACTCGCCCAGCGGCACCGCCGTGCGCACCGCAGAGCTGATCGCGGCGGCTCGATCGGAGGTCGGTCCCGTCGACGCGCCGCACGTCGATCAGCGGGCCCGCGGCCAGCAGGTGGCGAGTGTGCCCATCCACTCGATGCGGCGACCGGGAGTCGTTGCGCAGCAGAGCGTTGTCCTGTCGGGCCCGGGGGAGACGCTCACGCTCACCCACGACACGGTCGACCCGGCCGCGGCCTACAGCCCCGGCATCCGTCTCGCGCTGGCGGCAGCCGCGGATGTGCGCGGCGTCGTGGTCGGATTGGACAGCTTCCTGGACATCGGTATCGGCCGACCCGTCGACGCCGGCGCCGACGATCCGGTGGACGATGGCGGCGTGTCCGGCCAGGTCGCGCGCACGACCGGCATATGAGGGCGCGCATCGCCGTCGCCGTGATGGCGGCCCTGCTGCTGTTGTACATCGTCCTGGTCGGCCAGCGCGCCTGGCTTCTGCTGCTCAGCGGCGACGGCGTCGGGATCGCCATGGGTGTCGCGCTCGTCGTGCTCCCGGTGATCGCGGTCTGGGCGCTGGGGCGCGAGCTGTGGTTCGGTGTGCGGGCGGAGCGACTGGGCAGGCTCCTGGAGGCCGAGGGTGGCCTTCCCGACGAGATCGTCGACGTGCGCCCCAGCGGGCGCGTGCTGCGCGCCGAAGGCGACGCCCTCTTCCCGCGGTATCGCGCAGAGGCTGAGGCGGCGCCGGACAGCTGGCAGGCCTGGTACCGGCTGGGCCTCGTGTACGACGCGGCAGGGGACCGGCGGCGCGGGCGGGAGGCCGTGCGCCGCGCGATCGGGCTCCAGCGCGCTCAGCGCTAGGCGTTGTCGGCCACCGCGGCGTGCACCGCGTGCTCGGCCGTGGGGTGGGTCCAGATGAAGCCGCTGGCGCGCAGCGCGTCCGGCTCGACATGCGCGTCGGTCAGCAGCAGGGCGGATGCCGCGTCTCGGCCGAGAGCCAGCCGCAACGCCCACGCCGGGGCCCGCAGCAGGTAGGGACGGTTCAGTTCTTGCGCCAGGGCGAAGCCGATGTCGTTCGCCGTCGCGCGCGCAGGCCCGGTCAGGTTCACCGGGCCTGTCAGGCGCCGATGAAGGATGTGGGTGATCGCACCGACGGCATCCGGGTACGAGATCCATGGCCACTCCTGAACGCCGCGGCCGAGCGGCCCCGACAGGCCTGCACGGGTGAGCAGGATCAAGGGCTTGAGCACTCCGTCTTCGTGGATGACGGGGGCGGTGCGCAGCGTCGTGATCGGTGTCTGCGCGCCCGCGCCGGCCGCGGCGGCCTCCCACTCACCGCAGACGTCGGCGAGGAACCCCTCACCGCGCGGCGAGCCCTCGGTGACGGGACCGCTGGGGACGGCGCCGTAGTAGCCCACGGCGGAGGCGGAGACGAAGTGCGGGGCATCCGCGCCGCGGGCGCGGATCGCCTCGGCGAGCACGCGCGTCGGCGTGACCCGCGACCACAGCAGCTCATGCCGGTAGCGGCGCGTCCAGGGCAGTCGTCCGATGCTGGCGCCGTTGAGAGCGACGACGGCGTCGACGCCGTCCAGCACGGCTGGATCCAGTCGCGCCCCCTCCTGCAGCCAGGAGATCTCATCGGTGCCCACGGGCGGTCGACGAACGAGGGTCGTCACCCGCACGCCGTCCGCGCGCAGCCGGGCAGACAGCCCTCGCCCGAGCAGGCCGGATCCTCCGGCCAGCACGACGTGCCGCAGGGGGCGATCAGGCAAGCGTCGCCTCGAGGGTGATCTCGATCCCCGCGAGTGCCGCGGAGACGGGGCAGCCGGCCTTCGCCTCGGCGGAAATCCGGTCGAAGTCCTCGGCGCTCAAGCCGGGGACGGTCGCCTCCACGTTGAGGTGGCTGCCGGTGATACCGGTGCCCGGGACGAAGGTGACGGCCGCCGAACAGCGGATCGACTCCGGCGGGGTGCCGTGCTGGGTGAGGGCGTGCGAGAACGCCATCGAGAAGCACGAGGCGTGCGCAGCGGCGATGAGTTCCTCCGGCGTCGTCGTGCTCGAGGAACCCTCGCTACGCGCCTTCCAATCGATGCCGAAGGTGCCGATGTGCGAGGAGTCGAACGTGACGTTCCCGGAGCCCTCGGCAAGGCTGCCGTTCCAGACGGTGGTGGCTTCGCTCGTGACGGACATGGAGACCTCCCTGGTCGCGGGCGCCCACCGTGGGCGCATCGCGGTCAGCCTAACCGGCTGCGGCGCTGTCCGGCCAGGGGATCAGGCAGAAGCCGAGCGTTCGCGGCCGACGAGGCCGACCCGCTGCAGCAGAAGGTACATCTGGCAGCCCAGGCACAGGCCGAAGACGGCATTGAGGAACGCGGCGAGGAATGCCGCGGCGGCGGCGATGGGAAGGATCCAGGGCACGCCGATCAGGTGCAGGGCGATACCCAGCCCGGTCACGAACAGCCCCACACCCTGCGCGAACCGCGGCGGACGCGGATCTTCGAATTCGGTCGCGGGGGACAGGCGCGGCTGGACCACACGACGGTAGATGACGCCCCAAGGCGCGGTGCGAGGGGACAGGACTCCCCAGAGGAAGAGAGTGGCGATCACCACGAGCAGCCAGAACGCCGCCGCGGTCGCCGCGACGAGGCCGAGGAAGACATCCACCAACAGCAACACCGCGGTGATCCCCGCCGCGACGCGGGGGCCACGCACATCGATCCGGTTCGGGGCGGCGGGGTCAGGCATGGGTCGGTTCTCCGGAGAGGGGCTGACCGGTCAGACGGGCCAGCTCGAGTTCGAGCACGTGGCGGTTGGGCACACCGCCGAAGCGTGTGTGGATCGCGCCCTCCCGGTCGAGGAGAAGCGTCGTGGGTGTCTGCAGCACGTTGAAGTGGCGAGCGATGTCGGGGCGGTGCGTGAGGTCGACATCGAGATGACTCACGCCGTCGCGGGTCGAAGCGATCCCCGCGAGCGTTCGGTGAACACCCGGGCAGCGGCTGCACATCTCGGTGCTGAACTGCAGCAACGTGGCCTGCTCGCCCAGGCTCACGGCCCCCAGTCGTGCGGGTTCCACGACCTCGCGTCCCGGCGCGCGCCGCGCGCGCCCCTGACGCAGCCGCCAAGCCACGCCGACGGCGCCGGCCAGCGCGAGCAGCGCGGCGACGCTCAGGAGGGCGGTGAAGGGGTCCACGGCAACCAACATAAGCGAGTCTGCCGCCGCGGGCGTCGTCGATGACGCTCTGTGACGCGCGTGCGGGATCTCACCCACCGTGGGTCCGCGCGAGTAGGGTGTGAGCCGTGACCGACATCGAGTTCCGCAGTGATGTGACCGTAGAGCTGGTGCGATCCAGCGCCGCCGACTCCGACGTGCTGTTCGCGGCGCGCGTCTCGACACTCGGCGAGCAGACCCTCGACGAGGCGGCCGCCGGAACCGAGGCGTCGGATCGTGACCGGGGGCTCATCAACTACCTCATGCGCGACCGCCACGGTTCACCGTTCGAGCACAACTCGATGACCTTCTACGTGCAGGCGCCGATCTTCGTGTTCCGCGAGTTCATGCGCCACCGCATCGCCTCCTACAACGAGGAGTCCGGCCGCTACCGCGAGCTGCGTCCCGTGTTCTACGTGCCCGCCCCCGAACGCAAGCTCCGGCAGGTCGGCAAGCCCGGTGCCTACGACTTCCTGGACGGCACGCCCGAGCAGACCGCGGTCGTCGAGGAGACCACGCGGGAGGCATCCGTGCACGCCTTCGAGGCGTACCAGCGGATGCTCGATGCGGGTGTCGCGCGCGAGGTGGCCCGCATCGTGCTGCCGCTGAACACGTACTCCTCGATGTACGTGACGATGAACGCGCGCTCGCTGATGAACTTCCTGTCCCTGCGCACCAAGGTCGAGGGCTCTCACTTCCCGTCCTTCCCGCAGCGCGAGATCGAAATGTGCGCCGAGAAGATGGAGACGCTCTGGGCCGATCTCATGCCCATGACGCACGCGGCGTTCGCCAAGAACGGGCGCGTCGCACCCTGACCGCGCCGCGCTCGGCGCCGTGCGCGAGTCCGTACGGCGATAGCCTGAACATATGACGCACACCGGCAATCCCTTCGGACAGGTGCTCGTCGCACTGGTGACGCCCATGACCGCCGACGGCGAAGTCGATTGGCCCGCCGTCGAGAAGCACATCGACGACGTGATCGTCGCCGGTGCGGACGGCATCGTCGTCACCGGAACGACGGGTGAGACATCCACCCTCACCGACGCGGAGAAGATCCGCCTCGTCGAGGTCGGCAAGGATGTCTCGGCCGGCCGCGCGAAGATCATCACCGGAGGCGGCTCGAACGAGACCGCGCACGCGATCGCCCTCTACAAGGCCAGCGAGAAGGCCGGCGCCGACGGCATCATGATCGTCACGCCGTACTACAACAAGCCGACCCAGGCCGGCATCCTGACCCACTTCCGGCTCGTTGCCGGCGCCACCGACCTGCCGGTGATCCTCTACGACATTCCCGGGCGCACCGGCGTTCCCATCAAGTACGAGACGATCCTGCGGCTGGCCAAGCATCCGAACATCCTCGCGATCAAGGATGCCAAGGGGGACTTCAGTGAGGTCAGCCGTGTGTTGAACCAGACCGACCTGATGTACTTCTCCGGCGATGACGCGAACGTCCTGCCCCACCTCGCGATCGGCGCCGCGGGTCTCATCGGCGTGACCGCGAACATCGCCGCCCAGCCTTACCGCGAGATCGTCAACGCCGTCAACGCGGGAGATCTGCACGCTGCGACGGCAGCTCACCGCAAGCTCGAGCCGCTCGTTCGCGCGGTGATGACGCACGTGCCCGGCACCGTCGCCGCCAAGTACATCCTGCATGGGCTGGGACGGATCTCGAGCCCCCGCGTCCGTCTTCCGCTGGTCGGCCCGGAAGAGTGGGAGGCCGCGATGATCGAGGACGAGCTCGCTCTCGTGCGCGATGTCCCGGGTGTCGACTTCTCCAACTTCCGCCCCGACCGCAACGCCGCCGCCGGCGGCGCGCTGCCCCAGGTCTCGGGCACTACCCGCTGACACCACGAGGATTCTGCATGTCAAACGCCGTTCTTGCCCCGCCCGCGCTGGAAAAGGGGACACTGCGTGTGATTCCGCTCGGTGGCCTGGGCGAGGTCGGCCGCAACATGACGACGTTCGAGCTGGACGGGAAGCTGCTCATCGTCGACTGCGGCGTGCTCTTCCCCGAGGAACACCAGCCGGGTGTCGATCTGATCCTGCCGGACTTCGAGCCGATCAGGGAGCGCCTGGACGACATCGTCGGCGTCGTCCTCACGCACGGCCACGAGGACCACATCGGAGCGGTTCCCTACCTTCTCAGGCTCAAGCGCGACATTCCGCTCATCGGCTCAGGCCTCACGCTGGCGCTCACCGAAGCGAAGCTGAAGGAACACCGGATCAAGCCCTACACGCTCACCGTGAAGGAGGGGCAGACCGAGCAGCTCGGCCCCTTCGACCTCGAATTCGTCGCGGTGAACCACTCGATCCCCGACGCGCTGGCGGTCGCCATCCGCACGAGCGCGGGCACGGTCCTTGCCACGGGGGACTTCAAGATGGATCAGCTCCCGCTGGATGGACGCCTGACCGACCTGCGCTCCTTTGCCCGGCTGGGTGAAGAGGGCGTCGACCTGTTCCTGGTCGACTCGACCAACGCCGACGTTCCGGGCTTCACCCCGACCGAGCGCGAGATCGGCCCTGTCCTCGACCAGGTCATCGGACGCGCGCAGCGCAGGGTCATCGTGGCGAGCTTCTCCAGTCACGTGCACCGCGTGCAGCAGGTCATGGATGCCGCCCACGCCCATGGACGTCGACTGGCGCTCCTGGGTCGCAGCATGGTGCGCAACATGACGATCGCGGAGGACCTCGGCTACCTCAACGTGCCCGACGGCCTGCTGATCGACTACAAGAAGGCCAGGGATCTTCCCGACGACAAGATCGTCTACATGTCGACCGGCTCCCAGGGTGAGCCGATGGCGGTGCTCTCGCGCATGGCGAACCTCGACCACGAGATCGAGCCCGGTCCCGGCGACACCGTCATCTTGGCTTCCAGCCTCATCCCGGGCAACGAGAACGCCGTCTACCGCGTGATCGACGGACTCACCAAGCTCGGAGCGAATGTCGTACACAAGGCCAACGCGCGCGTGCACGTCTCGGGCCATGCGGCCGCCGGCGAGCTGCTCTACTGTTACAACATCCTCAAGCCCCGCAACGTCCTGCCGGTGCACGGCGAGTACCGGCACCTGATGGCCAATGCGAAGCTCGCCCAGGACACCGGCATCCCGGCCGAGAACACGCTTCTGGCCGAGAACGGCACCGTCGTGGACCTGAAGGACGGGGTCGCCCGCATCGTCGGCCAACTCGACCTCGGCTTCGTCTACGTCGACGGCTCGAGCGTGGGGGAGATCACCGACGCGGACCTCAAGGACCGTCGCATCCTGGGCGAGGAGGGCTTCATCTCGGTCATCGTCGTCGTGGATGCCGCCACGGGACGAATCATCTCCGGACCTGAGGTCCATGCGCGCGGTTTCGCCGAAGACGCCGCGGTCTTCGAAAGCGTCAAGCCCAAGATCGCCGCGGCGCTCGCAGAGGCCGCGAAGTCGGGTGTCCGCGACAACCACGCGCTGTCGCAGGTCGTGCGCCGCACCATCGGTCGCTGGGTGAACCAGTCCCTGCGCCGCCGGCCGATGATCGTCCCGTTGGTGATCGAGGCCTGAGGCCGACGAGGCGGTGCACACTGGCTACACTCAGCCCATGCGCACCGCGTATCACCTCCGTCCGGCGACGGCCGCCGATGGCGCGTTCCTCGGCGACATGGTCGTGGAGGCCGCCAACTGGCGGGACGGGCCTGCGCGGTCGCGCTACGAGGTGCTGACCAGTCCCGACTACGGCCGCTACGTCGGCGGTTGGATGCGTCCCGGCGATGCCGGCTTCGTCGCGCTGACGGAGAGTGACGATCCGATCGGGGCGGCCTGGTTTCGCACGTTCCCCCGCACGGATCCCGGGTTCGGCTACGTCGCTACCGGCGTGCCCGAGCTCATCATCGGGGTGCGGCCGATCTGGCGGGCGCACGGCGTCGGACGCGCGCTGCTTCGCCGTCTGTCGGAGCGCGCGCGCTCCGAAGGGGCGACGCGGCTGAGCCTCAGTGTGGAGCGCGGGAACTTCGCCGCGACGCTTTACCGTTCCGAGGGCTTTGCGGTCACGCAGAGCGGGTTCGGTCGCGACACGATGGTCAAACGCCTCCGCTGAAGTGCAACTCGGCCCAGGGAGGTGCAACTCGGCCCAGGGAGGTGCAACTCGGCCCAGGGAGGTGCAACTCGGCCCAGGGACGTGCAACTCGGCCCAGGGAGGTGCAACTCGGCAGGAGGGGGCAGATCGCGGGAAACCCCGCGTCGTTCCGGGCTCGTGTCGCAGGCCGCGCCTACCGTGGTGCTCATGCCGAGGAGTTCCACCAAGACCTCGACCTCCGGTCGCACGCCCGCCAAGGGTTCCTCGTCGCGCGCGCGGGGTTCGGCCCCGGTCCCCAAGCGTTACGTCGACGACGCGGAGAGTCCCGTCCTTCCCGTGCGCATGTGGATGGGACTGGCCCACGGGGTCGGCGGCATCTTCCGGGCCTTCGGCCCGGAGAACCTGGAGAAGTCCCAGCGGCGTGACGGATTCCCGTTCCTGCTCATCATCCTCGCGATCGCCGGTGCGGTCGTGGAGTGGTTCTTCATCAGCTCGTCGATCGGCGCCACGCTTTCGGCCTACACCGTCGGTGCGCTCGTGGGCCGCGTGGCGTTCGTGCTCCCGGTGCTGCTGGTGCTGCTGGCCGGATGGCTCTTCCGTCACCCGGCGTCGGTCCACGACAACGGCCGGATCGGCATCGGTTTCGGGCTGATCATCCTCGTCGCCTCGGGCTTCGCGCACGTGTACGGTGGCCGGCCGCAGCCGGCGGAGGGCTTGCCCGCGCTCAGCGCGGCCGGCGGGGTGTTCGGCTGGCTCATCGGTGAACCGCTGGCGCTGGCGCTGACCCCGATCGGCGCGGGAATCGTCCTGGGCTTTCTGGGTGTGCTCAGCATTCTTATCCTGACCAAGACCCCGCCCAACCGCATCGGCAGGCGCCTGGGTGACCTCTACGCCTGGATGTTCGGCGCCGAGCGCGCCGAACCCGCGGCGGGATCCGACGCGGATGCCGCCGACGCGGCGACCGAGGCGCTGCCGTGGTGGCGACGGAACCGCTCGGGGCGGGAAGAGGACGCCGACGGTGCACTGCACACGCAGGATCTCACC
This sequence comes from Microbacterium sediminicola, assembly GCF_039531125.1. Lineage (NCBI taxonomy): Bacteria > Bacillati > Actinomycetota > Actinomycetes > Micrococcales > Microbacteriaceae > Microbacterium > Microbacterium sediminicola. The sequence continues at coordinate 1,340,317 of NZ_BAAAPL010000001.1, read as the reverse complement.
GAGCTGCTGCCTCCCGGCCCGCCCGAAGGTGGGTTCGACCAGGCGTTCCAGGCCGAGAACACGACGCCGGATGCCCTCACCGAGATCTTCGACGCCGCCGCGCTCGCAGAGCTGCAGCAGCCCGCCGGACCCGCGCAGACCGGCTTGCAGGATGACACGGGGGAGATCCCCGACGAGGATCTGCCGGCGGTCACCGGTTTCGGCACGGACGCTCCGCGATCCGCACCGGCGCTGCCTTACCGCCTCCCGTCGGTGGCGAGCCTCGCAGCGGGTACGCCCGCCAAGGCGCGCTCCGAGGCGAACGACCAGATCGTCGCGGCGATCACGGGCGTCTTCGAACAGTTCCAGATCAACGCGCGCGTGACCGGATTCTCGCGCGGCCCGACAGTGACCCAGTACGAGATCGAGCTGGGATCGGGCGTGAAGGTCGAGCGCATCACCGCGCTGACCAACAACATCGCCTACGCGGTGGCATCCAACGAGGTGCGCATCCTCGCCCCCATCCCCGGCAAGAGCGCGATCGGTGTGGAGATCCCGAACGCTGACCGCGAGATCGTGACCCTCGGCGACATCCTGCGTTCGCCGGTGGCGTCCTCCGCCACCCACCCGATGACCATCGGTGTGGGTAAGGACGTGGGCGGCGGATATGTCGTCGCCAACCTCGCCAAGATGCCGCACCTGCTGGTGGCCGGCTCCACCGGATCCGGAAAGTCGAGCTTCGTCAACTCGATGATCACGAGCCTGCTGATGCGGGCCAAGCCCTCCGACGTGCGCATGGTGCTCATCGACCCCAAGCGTGTGGAGCTGACCTCCTACGCGGGCGTTCCGCACCTCATCACGCCCATCATCACGAACCCGAAGAAGGCGGCCGAGGCGCTGCAGTGGGTCGTGAAGGAGATGGACATGCGCTACGACGACCTCGCGTCGTTCGGCTTCCGTCACATCGATGACTTCAACCGGGCCGTGGTCGCGGGCGAGGTGCAGGTGCCGGCAGGCAGCGAGCGGGTGCTCAAGCCGTATCCGTACCTGCTCGTCGTCGTCGACGAGCTCGCCGACCTCATGATGGTCGCCCCGCGGGACGTCGAGGACTCGATCGTCCGGATCACGCAGCTGGCCCGCGCGAGCGGCATCCACCTCGTGCTGGCGACGCAGCGTCCCTCGGTCGATGTCGTGACCGGCCTCATCAAGGCCAACGTCCCTTCGCGCCTGGCCTTCGCCGTGACCAGTGTCACCGACTCCCGGGTCATCCTCGACCAGCCGGGGGCCGACCGGCTTATCGGTCAGGGCGACGGACTGTTCCTGCCGATGGGTGCCTCCAAGCCGCTGCGCGTGCAAGGGGCGTGGGTCAGCGAGCCCGAGATCGAGGCGGTGGTCGCGCACGTGACGGCCCAGGCTCGTCCCGAGTACCGCAACGATGTCCAGGCCGCAGCCGAGAAGAAGGAAGTGGATGCCGACATCGGCGACGACCTCGAGCTGCTGCTGGCGGCGGCCGAGCTGGTCGTCTCGACGCAGTTCGGTTCGACCTCGATGCTGCAGCGCAAGCTCCGCGTCGGCTTTGCGAAGGCCGGACGTCTGATGGACCTGCTGGAGTCGCGCGAGATCGTCGGACCCTCCGAGGGGTCGAAAGCCCGTGACGTGCTGGTGACGGTCGAGCAGTTGCCGAGCGTGCTGGCCAAGCTGCGCGGCGAAGATGCTCCCGCCGCCGATCCGGTCGATGAGCAGTTCGAAGGCCACGAGGTTGTCGACGGCGACAGCGGCGGTGAGGATGCCTGGAGCCTGACCGGGCGCGAGTGATCCGGCGCTAGGCTCGCACCATGGCGATCCCGAGGCAGCTTCCCAACGCGATCACGATCGTCCGGATCCTGTTCGCCCCGGTCTTCCTCTGGATGCTGCTGGCCGACGGCGGCGCCGACGGGCCGCTCCGCTGGTGGGCGGCAGTGCTGTTCATCGTCGCGATCGCGACCGATGGCGTCGATGGGTATCTGGCGCGCAAGTACGAGATTGTCACCGACCTCGGCAAGTTGCTCGACCCGATCGCCGACAAGGTCCTGACCGGCTTCGCCTTCATCGGGCTCTCGATCCTCGGCGAATTGCCCTGGTGGGTCACGATCATCGTCCTGATCCGCGAGATCGGCATCACGATCTATCGGTTCATCGTTGTGAGCGACCACGTGCTGGCCGCTGCCTGGATGGGAAAGCTCAAGACCGTCGCGCAGTCGGTCGCGCTCTCCCTCGCGCTGCTGCCGTTCGCCTCCCTCGTCCCCGACGGCTCCATCTGGGCCGGCGCGATTTTCTGGATCAACGTCGTCACCATGACGATCGCCGTGCTCTTGACGATCGCGAGCGGCATCGACTACATCGTCAGCGAGGTGCGTGGTCGACGCGCCCGGACCGTGGGCGGTGGCGGCGCGTCGGCCTCATGAGCGAAGACACCGCTGGTCCCGACATCGACAGCCGGGCAGCCGATCTGCTGCCGATCCTCGCGGGCCGGGGATGGCGGATCGCGACGGCGGAGTCGTTGACCGGTGGTCTCCTCGCCTCGGCGATCGTCTCGGTGCCGGGCGCATCTGCCGTCATGTACGGCGGTGTCGTCGCCTACGCCACCGAGGTCAAGCACACGGTGTTGGGCGTGGAGCAGAGTCTGCTGGCCCGGGAGGGTGCCGTGCACCCCGATGTGGCCCTGCAGATGGCGCGCGGAGTGCGCGTGGCGTTGGGGCCCGCGCAGCGCCCCGTCGAGGTCGGCGTCGCCACGACGGGCGTCGCGGGGCCCGACCCCCAGGACGGTGCGCCTGTCGGCCGCGTGTACGTGGCGGTCGTCACTCCGCAGCAGGAGCGCGTGGTCCGACTGGACCTGGACGGGGACCGCGCAGGGATTCGTTGCGGAGCCGTCGAAGCAGCGCTCGAGCTGGTGCGCATTTCGCTCTGAGCGAGCGGGACAACCGACCGGGAACACCAGGTGTTTCACTCGCGTTACATTCGGTGATTCCCACCCATTCCACAGAACGCGGCGTTAGTGTGACCTACATCGGTGTTGTACTGTTGTCCACCCCGGGCACGAATGGCATGAAGCAGTGAGGAGGGGGCCCGAGATGATCCTGGTACGTCAAGAGATCGGCGAAGTCCTGCGTGACTTGCGTCAGCAGAAGGGGCGCACCCTCCGCCAGGTGGCCAGCCGCGCGAGCGTGGCGCTAGGCTACTTGAGCGAAGTCGAGCGCGGTCAGAAGGAAGCATCCAGCGAGATCCTCTCGGCGGTCGCCGAGGCGCTGGACGTTCCCATCTCGATGATCATGCGCGAGGTGAGCGATCGACTCGCGGTCCTCGAGGGCCTGCACACGTTCCCGGATGTCGTTCCGGACGAGCTCGTCGCGTCGATGGACGCCGAGCTGTCGTTGCGCTGAGCACCGTCGGATGCGACGCAGCGAGTTCCACCGCGCCGTCTCCGACGAGTTCGGCGCGCGGGCAGGGTCGATTGTGGCGGATCTCGTGCTGAGCGAGGTCGGTGGGCGCACCGCGAGCGATGCGCTCGAGAGCGGCGTGCCGCCGAGGGACGTGTGGCTTGCGCTGTGCGTGGAGGCCGATGTCCCGGCCGAACGTCGCTACGGGGTCGGCCGGCTCGAGCCGCGGCGCTGACCACCGGCCACGGCCCCTCGGGTCCGATCAGACCGACGATCGCGGCGTCGATTCATCCGGCGTGTCGTCGAAGCTCTGTTCGAATCAACCGTAGGCTCCTGCACAAGTGGGGTCGCGCAGGCACCCGTCCACGGCACGCGGAGCATCCCGGGCAGCAATGTCCGAGGCTCCGCGTACCGTGAGCGGCGTCGAACGACATCACTCGCCTTGTCACCGAACCGGCTGGCCTCAGCACGGGAACGCGACAGCCTACAGGCGGCCGATCCTCCGGTGGCGGACACTCCGCTCTCGGACCGAGTGCTGAAGGAGCACACCATGCCCACACCTGCAGACCGCGAGAAGGCCCTCGATTCGGCCCTCGCCCAGATTGATCGCCAGTTCGGTAAGGGCTCCGTCATGCGGCTGGGCAGCGACGAGCGGGCGCCCGTCGAGATCATTCCCACCGGTTCGATCGCGCTGGATGTCGCGCTCGGTGTCGGGGGACTCCCGCGCGGTCGCATCATCGAGATCTACGGTCCGGAGTCGTCGGGTAAGACGACGCTGACACTGCACGCCATCGCGAACGTGCAGCGCGCGGGCGGGATCGCCGCCTTCATCGACGCGGAGCACGCCCTCGATCCCGACTACGCGCAGAAGCTCGGCGTCGACATCGATCAGCTGCTGGTATCGCAGCCCGATACCGGTGAGCAGGCGCTGGAGATCGCGGACATGCTGATCCGCTCGGGAGCGATCGATCTGGTCGTCATCGACTCCGTCGCGGCCCTCGTTCCGAAAGCGGAGATCGAAGGTGAGATGGGCGACTCCCACGTGGGTCTGCAGGCGCGCCTCATGTCGCAGGCGCTGCGAAAGCTCACCGGCGGGCTCAACCAGACCAAGACCACCGCGATCTTCATCAACCAGCTGCGCGAGAAGATCGGTGTCTTCTTCGGCTCACCCGAAACGACCGCGGGTGGAAAGGCGCTCAAGTTCTATGCGTCCGTCCGCCTCGACATCCGCCGTATCGAGACGCTCAAGGACGGCACCGACGCTGTCGGAAACCGCACCCGCGTCAAGGTCGTCAAGAACAAGATGGCACCACCCTTCAAGCAGGCCGAGTTCGACATCCTCTACGGTGTCGGGATCTCACGAGAGGGAAGCCTCATCGACTTCGGTGTCGAGCACGGCATCGTCAAGAAGTCGGGTGCGTGGTACACCTACGACGGGGAGCAGCTGGGTCAGGGCAAGGAGAACGCCCGCAACTTCCTGATCAAAAACGCCGATGTCGCGGCCGAGATCGAGACCAAGATCAAGCAGAAGCTCGGTATCGGCGGTGCCAAGAGTGAGGAAGCCGTCGAAGACGAGCTGGCCAAGCGTCGCCCGGCCTAATCATGACCATCGACCGCGAGAGCGATGAGCTCGCGCCCGTGATCCCGCTGTTCGGGGGTTCTTCTCCCGACAGCGGGACCACGGATGACCGGGCAGGCATCCGTGACCGCGCGTTCGACCGACTCGCCAGGAAGCTCGGCCGAAAGGGGCTTTCCCTCGCCGAAGCCCGCGAGTTCCTGAGCGACGAGGGTGTCCCTCGGGAGGACATCGACGTGATCGTCGACGAGATGCATGCGCGGCGATGGCTGGACGACGACGTGCTGGCGGAACAGATCGTTCACTCCTGTGTTTCTCGCCGAAACGATGGGCGACGGGCGATCGCGGCCGCCTTGGCCAAGCGCCGCATTGATCGTGAGACAGCGGCGCGTGCGCTGTCCGATCTTCCGGACGACGACGAAGAACGAGCGCACGTCTTCGCACGCTCGAAGGTGGGCGCGCTTTCCCGGCTGGATCGCGACGTCGCCGTGCGCCGGCTTGTCGGTCAGCTCCAACGCCGTGGATACCCGCCCTCGGTCTCGGTTTCGGTTGCCGTCGCGGTTCTCGCCGAGGCAGAAGCCTCGCGCGGGCTCTGAATCCGGCGCCACAACAGAGCTCGTCTGGCGCACCGCGGCCTTCCGCGTCGTGGAAGTGGTGAGCGGCGTGTAGTGACGAGCGGACACTATTGATCGCGGAGGTAGCCCCGTGATCATCGACGCTCACGCGCACATTATTCCCCGCAGTTTCCCGGACGCGACGGGATTCCCACGCATGATCGCGACGGAACGCGACGATGTGCGGCGGCTGATGTTCGGTCGCACCGACTTCCTCGCTTCAGCCGTTTTCTACACCGTGGATGATCGGATCGCCGCGATGGATGCAGCCGGCGTGGACGAGGAGGTTCTCTCGCCAATGCCGCCACTGCTCAACTTCTCGCTCGGCGCAGCGCAGGGGCGGGACCTGTTCCGGTACGTCAACGAGATGATGAGTGACGTCGTCGTGCTCGGGCAGGGACGTATCCACGGGCTTGGCGTCGTGCCATTGCAGGACCCTGACCTTGCTTCCGCTGAACTCGCACGCGTCGCGGCGTTGGGCCTGCGTGGTGTCGAAGTCAGCTCCCACGTGAACGGGGTCCCGATCGGTGACGCGCGCTTCGTCGACTTCTTTCGCGAGATCGCCCGACTCGGGATGTCTGTGTTCGTCCACGCGATGCCGCGCTTGGACGAAGTCGGTCTGGCGGAGGATCTCCGCGCATCCGTGGGCGTCGGGATCGAAGGCGCCCGTGGTGCGGCGTCGCTCATCCTGGGTCCGGTGGGTGCGGTGTGCGCGCACTCGCGCGTGACGCTGAGCCACGCGGGCGGCGGTCTGCCCGCGATGCTTCCCCGGGCGGACTATTTCTGGGCGCACGCCGATCCGAGCACGCGCTCGGCGGAGCCGCCCAGCGTACGTGCTCGCCGGTTCGTCTACGACTCCATGGCGTTCGATCCGCGGACGCTCCGCTACGTCATCGACTACCTCGGCGCCGATCGCATCGTGCTCGGAACGGACTTCCCTGCAATGGAGCGGCCCGAGCGTTTGGATGAGTTGCTGACCGCGGTCGACGCGAGTGCGCGGGAGCGTGACCTCATCGGTGCGGCCAACGCCCGCACATTTCTCGGTCAGGCTGCGCGGATCCCCGGTAGCATGCGATGACCACCGCAGCGGAGGGGAGGGACGGGAAAATCGTGGCCTTTGGACCGGCGCGCTCGGGCGCAACGGATTCGCCCGACCCCTCGTCCAGCAAGCGAACGGCAGCTGCGCGCGTCCTCGCCCTCCTCGGTGCGTTCGGGCATGGGACAGGAGCGCTCACCCTGACCGAGATCAGCCGCCAGGCTCAGCTCTCCCTCACCACCACGCATCGCATTGCGCGAGAGGTCGTCGAGTGGGGTGGGCTCGAGATTGACGAGTCCGGTCGATATCGCTTGAGTCGGAAGATCCTGGATCTCGCATCGGCATCGACGGAGGACCTGCAAGTCCGGGAGCGTGCGTTGCCGCACCTCGTCGACCTCCACCGGCGAACCGGGCTGACCGTTCACTTGGGAGTACGGGACGGACGCGACGTGATGTATTTGGAGGCGCTGCGTGCGCACCCCAACTATTCCGGCGAGAACCGACTTGGTGGGCGGCTCCGACTTCACGTCACGGCGACGGGCCTCGCGCTGTTGGCATACGCGGGCGAGGATTTCATCTCGGACTACGTCGCTGAGCCGCTCAAGCGATACACACCGCACACCGTCGTCGATCCGGACGAACTCACCGCGTTGCTGCGCCGAATCCGCACCGATCGATACGTCCATGTCAGGCAATTCGTGACGATGGGGACAGGCGTCGTCGCAGCACCGGTCTTTGCCCCCGACGGCACAGCGAAGGCCGCTGTCGGCGTGGTCTACCTGATCGAGCGGGATGATCCCGACCACCTCGTGGAGCCGGTGCGCCTGATCGCAACGCGCATCACACAGTCGCTCGCCGAGACGCGAACGACGCCCGATCCGCGCACGATCGACTTCAACCGCCGTCACGCGGGTCTGGTATAGCGGTTCCTCGGCGCCCCACCTCGCGGTGCTCTCGCGCGTCGGTGTCGCGCACGTTCGGCGTTGCCCGCAGCGCGTGCGCGCGCGGTGAGTGCACGAAATCTGTGGGGATTCCCGGTCTTCCGCGGCGCGGAATGTCCCGTTGAGACCTCTCACTATGTTGATCAGTATTGCCATGGTCCGCAGAGCGAGCGCGGCGTGTGACGATCACAGGCTGGCGTGCATTGCGGGACGTTTCAAAGGAGAGATGTCTTGACCCCACTGCCACTTGCATCCGGGAGACGGCGCGCATGAAAGCTGCCGCCCTGCACTACCTGAAACTGCTCGGCTCCTCGGCGCTGCTCCTTCTGGTCGTCATCACGATCCTGTTTCTGCTGCTCGAGATCGCCCCCGGCGACCCCATTCAGACGCTTGTCGGTGATGTCCCGGTGTCTGAGGCGCTGCGACAGCAGCTGACCGAGTCGTTCGGGCTGGACCGCCCGCTCTACGAGCGCTACGTCATCTACATCGGGAACGTGCTCACCGGGAACCTCGGCTTCTCGTTCGGATCGAACACGCCGGTGGCCGAGCTGATCCTCGACCGCCTCGGAAACACGCTGGCGATCGCCGTGCCCGCGTTCATCCTCTCGACCGTGGGGGGTGTGGTGCTCGGTGCGATCGCCGCGAGAACCCGGCGCCGCTGGCTGGACGGTGGGCTGTCGGCCGGAGCTGTCGCGTTGTTCTCGGTGCCGAATTTCTGGCTCGGTCTCATGCTGATCATGGTCTTCTCCGTGTGGCTCGGCTGGTTGCCGACACAGGGAAAGTCACCGTACGGGCAAGACGGCATCGCGTGGCAATACATGATCCTGCCGGTCATCACTCTCGCCAGCATGGAGCTCGCCTATAAGACACGGATCATGCGCTCCTCCATGATCGAGTCGCTCGGCCAGGACTTCATCGACACCGCGCGATCGAAGGGACTCTCGGAGCAGCGGGTGCTGTGGCAGCATGCGCTTCCGAACGCCCTGTTGCCCATGGTCACCGTGGCCGGCTACAGCCTCGGTTTCATCATCGCGGGATCGGTCCTGGTGGAGACCGTATTCAGCTGGCCGGGGATGGGGCTCCTCTTCATCGGCGCCATCAACAGACAGGACACGCTGGTCGTCCTGGGAGTCGTCATCGTGATCACGATCTCCATCCTCGTGATCAACATCATCACTGACGTGATCTACGGCCTCGTCGATCCCCGCCTCCGGGCGCGCTTTACGCAGCCAGCAGGGAGCATGGCATGACACTCGAACGTACGTCACCCCAAAACACGAGCGCGCACGAACCGGAAACGACGCCGATTCCCCTCCCGGCGCGACGGACCGGCCCCGATGCGGTCTGGTGGGCCTTCTTGCGGAAGCCGTCGACGCTGGTCTTCCTGCCCATCGTTGTCCTCATGATCCTGCTCTCCTTCCTCGGGCCGCTGTTCACGGGGGACCCGGTCGCCATTGGACATCCCGTGTTGCAGGCCCCCGATCTGCAGTACCCGATGGGGACCGATCAACTCGGTCGTGACTATCTACCCCGGGTACTCATGGGGGGACAGGTGTCGTTGCTGGTGGGCTTCAGCGTCGCCCTGCTGTGCCTGACCCTGGCGTTGGTCGTCGGCGGTCTCGCCGGATACTACGGCGGTGCGCTCGACGTGGTCCTGGTGAAGATCTCGGAGTTCTTCCAGGTCATTCCGGGCCTCGTCCTCGCTCTGGTCGCCGCTGCTCTCCTGGGATCGAGCGTCACGATGATCGTCATCATCCTCGCGGTGACGATGTGGCCGGGCGTCGCACGTATCGTCAGAGCAGAGGCGGCTCGGATCTCTCAGCTGGGCTATGTGGAATCCCAGAAGGCAGCGGGCTTCGGCAACCTCCGCATTCTGTGGTCAGACGTGATCCCCAACGCCATGCCGCCGGTCATGGTGGCAACCACCATGACCGTGGCGCGAGCGATCCTCGCGGAATCCGGTCTGTCGTTCCTGGGCATAGGAGACGCCAACCGACCCAGCTGGGGAGCACTCCTCAACTCAGCGCAGTCCTACGTCAGCAGTGCCTGGTGGCTGGCGATCTTTCCCGGCCTGTGCATCTTCATCGTCGTTCTGGCGGTCAACATGTTGGGCGACTCGCTCAATGACGCACTGAACCCGTCGATCGGGAGAGTCAAGTGAGCATCGATACCCGTACCGCATCGCCGCAGCGCGATGTCGCCCAGCCCACCGAACCCGTTCCCTTCCTGCGGGTATCGGATCTCAGCATCCACCTGCCTGCGGGCGCGCATCGCAGCGTGCACGCCGTGAAGCGTGTGGACGTGCAGATCGGTCGTGGTGAGCGCGTGGGCATCGTCGGAGAGTCCGGCTCAGGGAAGTCCGTGACGGGACGCGCGATCGCGGGGCTTCTGCCGACCAATCCCCGGGTGGTCGTGAACGGGTCGGTCCGCTTCGACGGAGCGGAGATGATCGGCGCGCCACCCCGCGAGTGGGACCGCATCCGTGCGCACACCGTCGGAATGATCTTCCAAGACCCCTCGACGTTCTTGAATCCCACGATGAAGATCGGTCGTCAGGTCGAAGAGGCGATCACCGGTGGCCGACGTCGGCGCCGGGGGGACCACACGCAGACGGCGGTTGACCGCTACCTGACGCTCGCGGGCCTGTCGGACCCCGCCCAGGTGGCCAAGAGGTTCCCCTACGAGCTGTCGGGAGGAATGCGACAGCGCGTGCTCATCGCGATCGCGATCGCGAAGCAGCCCGACCTCATCATCGCGGACGAGCCCACGACGGCGTTGGATGCCACCGTGCAACGTCACGTGCTCTCGACCTTGGACGAGACGGTCACGCGCCTAGGGACCTCCCTCATCCTCATCTCCCATGACTTCTCGGTCGTCGCCGGAATGACCGATCGCGTGTACGTCATGTACGCGGGTCGTGTCGTGGAGTCGGGGCCGACACGGCAGGTGCTGTCCGCGCCGCGTCATCCCTATACGCAGGCGCTGCTGCGCAGTGTTCGCAGTCTCACCGACGACGATCTCGATCTGTGGTCCATTCCGCCCTCCCTCCGACACGAACTCGACGTCGCCGCGATGGTCTCGGGGGGTGACGACGATGCTGCTTGAAGCGCGCAATGCGTCCAAGACCTTCCGCGCCCGCCGTGGGGCTGCGTCGGTGGCCGCCGTCTCCGGCGTGACTCTGCAGGCTCGGCCGGGCGAGTTCGTCGCGATCGTGGGCGAGAGTGGCAGCGGGAAGAGCACGCTCGCGAGGATGCTGCTCGGGCTCATCCCTGCCACCAGCGGAGAGATCGAGTTCGACGGGCTGTCGTTGGGGCGGATGAACCGCACGCAGGTGCGCGCGTATCGCACCGGGGTGCAGGCCGTTCTGCAAGACCCCTCGGGGTCGCTCAATCCCCGCAAGACCGTGGAACGTTCGTTGGGCGAGATCGTCCGACTGCACCATGTCGCATCGGGTCGCGCCGCCGTGCGGGCTCGAGTCGTGGAGTCGCTGAACGAGGTCGGGCTCAGTCCGGCGGAAGCGTTCTTGGACAGGTACCCCCAGGAACTGTCCGGCGGGCAGCGTCAGCGCGTCTTGATTGCGCGCGCTCTCGTCCTCAGCCCGCAGATCATCATCGCGGATGAGGCGGTCTCCGCATTGGACGCGTCGGTGAAGGCCGGGATCCTCAAGCTGATGAACGGCCTGACCGAGCGTCTCGGCGTCGGCTACGTGTTCATCACCCATGACCTGCCCGTGGTGCGCAAGGTCGCGCAGCGGGTCTATGTGATGAAAGACGGTCACATCGTCGAGGGCGGGAGCACCACGCAGATCTTCACGGCTGCGAAGCACCCCTACACCCGCAGCCTGCTCGCGTCCGCGCTGACCCTGGACGCTTCGTCGTCAGAGTCACCCCGATCCGACAACTGAATACGGCATACCCGCCACCGGGACGCCCCTGCGCCACAGCGGAGTTCCGCCTGCACTACAGAGAGGTAGTACACAGTGATGAGAATGAGAAAGACGGGCCTCGCCCTCGGCGCGGCGATCACCGCTTCGGCCATGATGCTGAGCGGATGCGCGGGAGGAGGGGCCGACACGGGCGCGGAGGCTGTCTACATCGAGGCGATCCAAGATGACCCGGTATCGATGAACCCTGCAATCGCGAGTTCGCCCACGGTACAGCGACTGGGCGAAGCGATGCTGGATCCTCTTGTGGGAATCACCTCCGACTTCGTGATCTTCCCCAGTCTCGCCCAAGAGTGGGAATGGAGCGACGACGCGCGCATGCTCACGCTCCATCTTGCCGAGGGGGTGACCTGGCATGACGGTGAGCCCTTCACCTCTGCGGATGTCGTCTTCAACTTTGAAGAGATCATGCCGCTGCAGACATACGCGCCGGCCATGCTCGCGGTCATCGACTCCGTCGAGGCCACCGATGACCATACGGTCGTGCTGGAGCTCAACGGCGAGTACGGACCATTCATGCAGACGCTTGCGCTGCAATACATGTTGCCCAAACACATCTATGAGGGAACAGACCCGACCACGAACCCTGCGAACATGGCGCCGATCGGGACCGGCCCGATGATGTTCGATCACTTCAGCTCGGGAGAAGAGGTCGTGCTCGTGAAGAACCCGAACTACTTCCGTGGCGAGGTTCAGGTCGATCGCGCGGTGTACCCGATCATGCCCGATGACAACACGCGCACGCTCGCCCTGATCGCGGGCGAGATCGATCAGGCCGAGATCCCGGCATCCCAGCAGGACCAGATCGCCGAGCACCCAGAGCTGGTGCATCGGACGACCGGGTACTTCCCGCAGGGCATCATCCTGCAGATGAACGCGGTGTCCGAACCCCTGAGCGACGTCGACGTGCGCGCGGCGGTCTTCGCGGCCATCAACCGCGACGAGATCACCGAGGTCGCGCTGAAGGGGCTGGGAGAGCCCGCGCAGGGCTTCTTCCCGCCGAGCCTGTCGTGGGCCGTGAACGAGGACGTCAACTTCGACGAGGATTTCCCCGGTGACATCGATGCGATCAACGCCGCACTCGATGGGGCCGGGTACCCCGTGGGCGAGGACGGCACGCGATTCACTCTGGATGTGAAGTACATTTCGACGCTCACCGATACGGCGGACGCCGCAGAACAGATCAAGGCGATGCTCGCTGACGTGGGCGTCGGGGTGAATCTCGAAGGCGTCACCTCTGCGATCTTCATCGAGCAGATCTATACGGAGAGCAACTTCGATCTGGCACTGTTGCGGACGACGGTCTCGGCGGACCCGAGTCTGGGCATCGCACGCTGGTACGTGTGCAACCCTGATCGCATGGGTGCGCGCAACCCCTCCGGGATCTGTGACGCCCAGATCGATGCGGCCGCCGAAGGGGCGCTGCTGACCATCGATCAGGATGCGCGCGGAGACTTCTTCAAGGAGATGCAGCAGCGTTCCGAGGAGCTCATCTTCGATGCGCCGCTGGCATGGACGAATGCGTCATTCCCGACGGTGAACACGGCCAAGTGGAACGGGTTGGTCGACCCTGATCCGGACACCGCGTCCACCGACATCAACTGGCTGACGATGACTCCCGTGAGGTAGGCCGAGCGCGGAGAACCCGAACAGGGCGGTGCGGAAGTCCGTACCGCCCCCTTCGGCGTGTTTCTGCGCGTCGCCGTCCTGGAGATCAGGGGACGATCGCGACATTGATCGCGGTCTCCCCCGGCACGTCTCCCGCCAGCACTGCAACGGCGCTCACGGCGTCGTCGAGCGAGAACGTGTGGGTGGTGAGCAACTCCAGCGGATACTCCCCGGACTCGATGAGGCGGATCGCCGCCTCGATCGACGAACCCTCGACGCCACGCGCACCGACCATGGTCACACCCTTCTGGATCAGCGTGTCGGTGACCAGCTCGATCGCGTGACCGTGCTTGAGGCCCGCGAGCACGATCGTGCCACCGCCGCGGACGATCTCCAGAGCGTCCCGCACCGGTTGCGCTGCCATCGGGGTGATGTCCAAGACGACATCGGCCAGCGACTCATCCGTGAGTTCTCGGACGCGGCCGGGCACGTCCTCTTCGTCTGCCAGAATGGCTGCCTCAGCTCCGAAGGCCTGGGCGATCGCCAGCTTGTGACTGTCCCGTGCCAGCCCCGTGATGAAGATCCGGTCGGCACCTGCTGCGCGCGCGGCAATGACGGCGGCGATGCCGCGCTGACCCGCCCCGAGCACGACGACCGTGTCGCCCTGCTTCACTCCACCCAGCTGAACGGCCCAACGGATTCCGGCCGCCAGCGAGTTGTACGTGGCGGCGATGGCGACGGGGATCGTCGCATCCATCTTGTGCACGACGCTGTTCGGGTGCAGGTACATGTACTCGCTCCAGCCGCCGATGAGTGTGCTGGGCGCATCGAACGGCCGATACCCATACGCGCCGATCGAGCGATCACAGTAGGTGAACAGGCCGTCGCGACAGTGACGGCACTCTCGACACGGGACGACGACCTCGACGACAACGCGGTCGCCTGTGGTGACGCCCCATCTCTCGGCCGCGCGCGGGCCGATTTGCTCGATGATTCCCAACGGTTCGTGGCCGGGGATCACGGGAAGCGGCATGCGCCCACCGGTGGTGATCTGTTCGATGTCGCTGCCGCATAGCCCACACGCCTCGACCCGCAGCAGCGCGTCGTCCACGCCGATCTCGGGCAGGGGGATGTTCTCTATGCGTGTGGTGTTCGGTCCCGTCAGCAGTGCCGCCCGCGCCGTTCTCATCAGTGCCTCGTTTCGTCGTCATTGACGCGAGCGCGCCGCGTGCGAGCTCGCGTCAACGAACGTATGTCGGGGATGTCTGGTTCGAAGTCCCGATTCCGCCGGGCGGAATCGGCGCGCATGAGGTGTGTGGCGTCGGTCAGAGTGGGGGTCTCGTACACGGAGGTGGAGATCATGGTCGCGGCAATCATCGACCCGACTCGGGGGCGCGTGTCCGTCGCAGCGTCCCCTCACGCGGAGGCCGTCCGCCGGGGCAGTCTCGGAGGTCTGCGGGTGGGACTGCTGGGGAACACGAAACGCAACGCCGAACAGATTCTCGACGCCGTCGGTGCGTGTCTGCAGCGGCGTGGTGCCGGCCAGCTGGTTCGGCGGACGAAGCGTCAGTTCGCCATGCCGCTGCCGGACGATCTCGTCGAAGAGCTCGTTCGCGAGTGCGACGTCGTCGTGATCGGTGTCGGAGACTGCGGCTCGTGCAGCGCATCAGCGGTCGCGGACGGAATCGCTCTCGAAGCGGTCGGCATCCCGACGGCGGTGGTGTGCACGACCGAGTTCGCAACGACATCGCGTGCGATGGCCCAACTCAAGGGCGCGAATGACTTTCCCTTCCTCCTGACGGAGCACCCGATCTCCAACCTCACTGCCGCCCAGATCAGCGCACGTGGTGAGGACCTGGCTGACGACGTCGCGAACCGCCTCGTGACCGCGGATTCGGCTCTGACCGGCACACCGGCGTGAGCGAGCAGACAGCGGCACGCTCCGAGGCCGCCACGCTGGATCCGGACGCGGCCGTCGCGGTCATCGAGCACCTGTACGCGCAGGGGTGGTCTGACGGGCTTCCGCTCGTGCCCGCGACCGAACACGCGGTCCAGAGCTTCCTCGCCCACACCACGCGCGATCCCGACGAGGTCATTGCGCACCTACCACAGGTGGGTCAGAGTGCGACGGTGCGCGATGTCGTGGTCCACGCGATCATGGCTGGTTGCCGACCCGAGTATGTGCCTGTCGTGCTCAGCGCCTGGGACGCCCTGTCCGCCGAGCGCGCCGCTCGCGGCGGGGGATGGCAGAGCACCAGCGGACCCGCGCCGCTGGTGATCGTGAATGGCCCGATCCGCGAGAAGCTGGGGATCAACGCGACCGGCGGTGTCCTCGGCCCGGGTTTTCGCCCCAATGCGACGATACCCCGAGCGGTGGGTCTCACCGTGCGCAACAGCTTCGGCATCCTTCCGCACGAGCTCGATCAGGCCACACAAGGGATTCCCGGCCGATGGGGGATGTGCATCGCCGAGGACGAGGAGCACAGCCCGTGGGAGTCGTTGGCGACCGAGGCGGGTCTTTCCCCGATGGCTGACGCCGTCACGGCCACGCTCGTGCGCACCAGTGAGTTCGTGGACAACCGTCACTTCGACAACGCCACCGAAGTGTTGCGAGACTTCGCAGACACGATCCAGCGCACCGGCGCGTGGCTCTTTCGCCATTCGTCGGCGCTGTTGGTGCTCAATCCCGAGCATGCGCGGGTGTTCGCGCGCGCCGGGATGACCAAGCAAGACGTGCGGGAATGGCTTGTCGATCATGCCGCCCGATCCGAGTCTGCGCTGGCGGCGGTGGGGAAGTCATTGTCGCGTCTGCCCGACGGCCCGTTCGACGCCGACTACCGCCATCCGGTGTTCGCCGATGCCCAACCCCATCAGCTCCCCATCGTGGTCGCAGGCTCGGGAAATGCCGCCATATCAATGGTCGTCCGCGTCTTCGGCACCTGGTCGGGACGTTCTTTTCCCATTCGCTGACAGACTCGGCACACACCCCCACCCGGAGGAGAACCATGACAGCTCACGAGCAACAGTCACAGGACTGGGCGCGTGCGACCGCGGATCCGTTGGCGACGGCCGGCGAACCGTGGCTCACCGACAAGGTCGCACTGGTCACCGGCGGCGGACTCAGCGGTCCCGATGGCGGCGTCGGGTTCGCCTTTGCCTGGCTGTGTGCGCGCAACGGTGCCCGTGTGGCCCTCCTCGACCGTGATCGGCACGCCGCAGAACGGGCCGTCGCGGTGATCGAGGCCGCCGGCGGAAGCGCGATGGCATTCGACGTCGATGTGACCGACCAGCAGTCCTGCGAGCGTGCGTTCGCGGACGTCGCTGCGGCGTGGGGGCCGATCGACGTCCTCGGCAACTCCATCGGAGGGGGCGGGACCGAACCGCTGTTCGAGGGGACGCTGGCACAGTGGCAGCGCGCCATCGATCTGAATCTCACCTCCGCCTGGATCATCATGCGCAGCGCTCAGAGGCACATGAACGATGGAGGATCGATCGTTCATGTGTCCTCCGGTGCCGTCGAGGGTCGCGGCCCGGGCCTGGCCTATACGGTGGCCAAGACCGGTCTCGAGAAGCTCTGCGTTGGCGCCGCCGCGTCGCTCGCCCCCCGGGGTATTCGGGTCAACTGTGTGCGAGTGGGAATGATCTGGGGGGCGTTTGCCGCACGCGGAATCTCTCAGGCACAGCGCGAGGCCCGCGCCCGCAACGTGATCCTTCGCCGTGAGGGGAACGTGTGGGACATCGCATCCGCGGCACTGTTCCTGTCCACGTCGCAGTCACGCTGGATCACCGGGCAGATTCTTCCCGTGGATGGGGGTGGCGGGGCCCCGGCCCAGGTCGGCCAAGTCGGGCAGGCGTTCGACGAGGAGCAGGCATGAGCGCGCCGGCGACCTTCGATCTCTGGTCGCCCGCGACAGACACCCTGGCCTGGGAGGAGATGCAAGAGCGGCAGTTGGTGGCGTTACGGGAGACGTTCGACCGGCTTCGCCGCCACGAGGTATGGCGGCGACGACTGGGCTCGACGGGTTCGCCGACATCGATGGCGGAACTGGCGGATGTCGCCTATACGACGAAATCGGATCTGCGGGCCGCGCAAGAGGAGACGACCTCCGAACGCCCGCTGGGCGCATTCCAGTTGGTCGACACGGAGCAGTTGCGCCAGATCACAACCTCCTCCGGGACGACCGGCGCGCCGGTCATGTTCGGGCTGACGACGCGCGATGCACAGAGCTGGCGATCGGCGATCGCCAATGCCTATCGCACTGCGGGAGTCGGCCCGGGGGAGACCGTCGCGTTGACGACCGGGATGGCGATCGTTGCGGGTGGTCTGCCCTACGCCGACGGAATTCGCGAGGCCGGCGGAGCGCTCGCGTGGATCGGAGGCCAGACGAGTTCTCGTATGGCGGGAGGCATGGCGCGCACCCGGGCGACAGTCCTGGTGGCGACGGCATCGTTCGCCGCGCACTTCGCGCAGCGGTGTGCTGTCGAACTGGGCCGGGATGCCTCGGAGCTGGCGGTGCGCACGGTGATCGCCGGCGGTGAGCCCGGCGCCGGGGTGCCGCACATTCGCCGCGCCATTCTGGATGCCTGGGGTGCGCAACGTGTCAGTGAACTGATGGGGCTCGGAGATGTGTTGCCGGCGATGTGGGCTGAGTGTCATGTCGGTAACGGCATGCATTTCACGGCCGCCCCCGACATCCTCGTCGAGCTCGTCGAGCCCGACAGCGGCCGTCCCGTGCCGTGGGAGCCGGGGGCCACCGGAGAGGCGATCTACACCACAGTGAGCAGGGAGTCCTGTGCCGTGGTTCGGTTCCGCTCGCGCGATCAACTCGCTGTCATCGCGAGGGAATGCGCCTGCGGTCGTACCTCGCCGACCGTGCGATGCGTCGGGCGCACGGACGACATGCTCATCTACAAGGCGATGAACGTGTACCCCACTGCGATCCGAGACGTCGTGCTCAAGGTCGCGGGCAGCCACCTGACGGGGAACATGCGGGTCCGCAAGGACAGTGAGGGTCAGGTCAGATTCGATGATCCGCTGCCACTTGAGGTCGAGCTGGCCGGCCCCGCTGATGACGTCCGGACCGGTGCCGCATTGGCTGCGGCCGAGGAAGCGGTGCGGCAACAGCTTCGGGTGCGCGTCAGCATCGAGCCGCAGCCTGGCGGAGTCCTGCCCGTGAGCGACTACAAGAACTCGCTCACGTACGTGCGCACATGAGCGTGCGCAGCACGTCCGCGCGCGTACGTGCTGCCTCCACGCCGAGCCTCGGGTACGGATCGTAGAATGGCTCGCATCATGTCCACGCCCTCCGCTGCTCCTACGGTCATCGCACCGTCTCCGGCCGCCCTGTCTCCCTCCGGAACCGCGCGCACCTACGAGGTGCGCACCTTCGGCTGCCAGATGAACGTGCACGACTCCGAGCGACTCTCCGGCTCCCTCGAGAGCGCGGGCTACCTGCCGGTCGAGCCAGGCGACGAGCCCGACGTGGTCATCATCAACACCTGCGCCGTCCGGGACAACGCCGCGGGCAAGCTCTATGGCACCCTCGGCCACCTCAAATCCCGCAAGGACAAGCGCGCCGGCATGCAGATCGCCGTCGGCGGCTGCCTCGCCCAGATGGACAAGCAGAATGTCCTCGACAAGGCCCCTTGGGTGGATGTCGTGTTCGGCACGCACAACATGGGGTCGCTGCCGCGCCTGCTCGAGCGCGCGCGTCACAACGACGAAGCTGAGCTGGAAATCCTCGAATCCCTGGAGGTCTTCCCCTCCACGCTGCCGACAAAGCGCGACAGTGCCTCGTCGGGCTGGGTGTCGATCTCGGTCGGCTGCAACAACACCTGCACCTTCTGCATCGTCCCGAGTCTGCGGGGCAAGGAGAAGGATCGCCGCCCGGGCGACATCCTGAACGAGATCCGCCTGCTCGTCGAGGATGGCGCGATCGAGGTGACCCTCCTCGGACAGAACGTGAATTCCTACGGTGTCGAGTTCGGCGATCGTCAGGCGTTCGGCAAGCTCCTGCGCGCGGCCGGTGAGATCGACGGGCTCGAGCGCATCCGCTTCACCAGCCCCCACCCGGCCGCCTTCACCGATGACGTGATCGACGCGATGGCCGAGACCCCCGCAGTGATGCCTCAGCTCCACATGCCGCTGCAGTCCGGCAGTGACCGCATCCTGCGCGCAATGCGCCGCTCCTACCGCAGCGAACGGTTCCTCGGGATCCTCGAGCGCGTGCGAGAGCGCATTCCGCACGCGGCGATCTCCACCGACATCATCGTCGGTTTCCCGGGCGAGACCGACGAGGATTTCGACGAGACCATGCGGGTCGTGGAGCAGGCGCGTTTCGCGAGTGCCTTCACGTTCCAGTACTCGATCCGGGAGGGCACACCGGCTGCCACCATGGCAGATCAGGTGCCCAAGGCCGTCGTGCAGGAGCGATACGAGCGCCTCGTCGCGCTGCAGGAGCGGATCTCCCTCGAGGAAAACCAGCGCCAGCTGGGACGCACCGTCGAGGTGCTCGTCTCGACCGGTGAAGGCAAGAAGGATGCCGCCACGCACCGCTTGACCGGACGTGCCGAAGACAACCGGCTCGTGCACTTCGAGGTCCCTGAGGGGTCTGACGTGCCGCGGCCCGGAGACGTCGTTTCCGTGACCATCACCCATGCCGCACCGTTCCACCTGCTCGCTGATGCGCCGGACGGTGCGCCGCTGCGCATCCGTCGCACGCGCGCGGGTGATGCCTGGGACCGCTCGCTCGCCGAGTCGTGCGCCGTTCCCGTGCCCGCCGGCGATGACGGTGCACGGGCGATATCGTTGGGTCTTCCTTCGCTCCGCGTCGGCGCATGAGCGAACCCCGCCTATGGGCGGTGATCGGAGCCACCGGGACGGGCAAGAGTGATCTCGCTCTCGCCCTCGGTGAGGCGCTGGCGGCCCAGGGGAGGCGCGCAGAGATCGTCAACGCCGATGCCATGCAGCTGTACCGCGGTATGGACATCGGCACTGCCAAGCTCACGCCCGCGGAGCGCCGTGGCATCCCGCACCACCTGCTCGACGTGCTCGCCGTCACCGACGAGGCCGCTGTCTCCGCCTATCAGCAGCACGCGAGGGCCACGATCGAGGATATCCACGCGCGCGGCGCCGACGCTGTCCTGGTGGGCGGTTCGGGACTGTACGTGTCGAGCGTCGTCTACGACCTGCGATTCCCGCCGCGAGACGCTGCGCTTCGAGCGGAGCTTGAGCAGCAGCTCAGCGACGGCGGCCCCGGTGTGTTGTATGCGCGGCTGCGCGAGCTCGATCCCGTCACAGCGGATCGCATCGATCCCCTCAATGGACGCCGCGTCGTGCGGGCGCTCGAGGTGGCGTTGTCGGGCGAGCACTCGCACGGCGCGGTCATGCCCGATGAGCTTCCGCTCTGGTTCGAGCACACGCGTCTGATCGGCCTGCGATCGGCGCGCCCCGCACTCATCGAGCGCCTCGATCGCCGCGTCGAGCGGATGTGGCGGGACGGCCTCGTCGATGAGGTCGACGCCCTGCGCTCGGAAGGGCTGGAGAGTGGTGTGACCGCGCGACGGGCGATCGGATACGCACAGGCGCTGAGCCAGCTGGCGGGCGAGGCGACACCGGAAGAGGCCGTTGCCCAGACGCAGGCGCTGACCCGCCGCTATGCGCGTCGTCAGGTGTCATGGTTCCGGCGCTACCGCGACGTGCGCTGGCTCGACGTTGACGATGCGCCGCCGGACGCGGCCGCTCTTGTGGGCTGAGTGTTTCTGGCGGCCTCCTCGGTGAGGTGAGTGTCGGGCGGGAAGCGCCGCTCCCGGACGTCCTCGGCGACGCCGAGTTGTTCCAGCAACACGGAAAGAGCACGCCGCAGCGTGGCGTGGTCGGCCTCGCCGAGGCCCCCCAGCAGGTCCCGGGCGAGATGTACGCGTGCGTCGCGTGCGCACTCGATCGCGTCCCGTGCGTGCTCCGTCAGCTCGAGTGAGCGCCTCCTTAGATCGTCGGAGCTCTGCGTCACGGCGACATAGCCCAGGTCGCGGAGCTCGGCGACCGTTTTCGACATGGCCTGCTGGCTCACGGAGAGATCGCGAGCGAGCTCGGAGATCGACTGCGGCCCGCGTAGCAAGCGCTGGAAGACATAGCCGTGGCGGGGCCGCAGACGCGTATGTCCCGCGCGACGCAGGGCGCGCAGAACACGCGCGTCCACCGACGCGCCCGCCAGAGACAGCAGGGAGGGGGTGTCGACATCATGAAGCACACAACCATAGTTGTGCAAAAATGGACGCATGAGTGAGACGGAAGCGGCGATTCGCAGGTATTTCGAGGTTGTCGGGGACCTGAGTTCCTCCGAGGAAGACCTGCGAAGCTGCCTGGCGCCCGACGCGCAGTTTCGAGAGTTGCCCAACCCGATCTCGCCGAATGGTCATCTTCGCGATGTCGAGCAGACGGTCGTAGGCTTCCTCACAGGCAAGTCCACATTGTCCGCCCAGTCGATCGAGATCGAGGAGGTGCTCGTCGACGGTCCCCGCGCGGCGGTGCGCTCCACCTGGCGGGGACGGATCGGGGAGACGGACTTCGTGGCTCACATGGCAGGGTTCCTCACCGTCCGGGGTGGCCTGATCGCAAGCCACGACACGTTCGACTGCTACGAACCCTTCCCCCGCTGACGCGCCGAGGTTCGGCCACGTTTTCGTAGACTTGAAGGATGTCGCACAGCATCGCCTTCACCAAAGGACACGGGACGGGGAACGACTTCGTCATCGTGCCCGACCGCGATGGCGAACTCGTGATGAGCGACGATCAGGTCGCCGCACTGTGCGATCGGAGATTCGGTATCGGGGGCGACGGACTGCTGCGCGTCGTGCGCTCCGGTGCCTTGCCTGAGGGGGTCGCGGCCGCCGAGGCGGGCGCGGAGTGGTTCATGGACTACCGCAACGCCGACGGCTCGGCGGCGGAGATGTGCGGCAACGGCATTCGCGTGTTCCTGCGCTACCTCGAGGTCGTCGGATGGGCGGATCCCGACGCGGGTCCGGTGCAGATCGGCACCCGCGCGGGGGTGAAGACCCTCACCCGCAGCGAGCGGGGATACGAAGTCGATCTCGGTGCGTTCGTCGTCACCGACGACGACGTGCTGGTTCGTGCGCGCGGGCTGGAGGTTGCGCGCCCCGGCGTCTCGATCGATGTCGGGAACCCGCACATCGTCGTCGCCCTCGGTTCGGAAGCGGAGCTGGGCGCGATCGATCTGGGGCGTGCGCCGGCGCTGGATCCAGCGCCGGACGCAGGGGCGAACGTCGAATTCGTGGTGCCGAGCGACCCGCTCGTCCACGATGGTGTCGGCACGATCGAGATGCGCGTCTTCGAACGCGGCGTGGGGGAGACCCTCAGCTGCGGCACCGGCGTCGCCGCAGCGGCGCTCGCGGTACGGCACTGGGCGGGATCCGCTGCGCCGGACGGCTGGAGCGTCACCGTCCCCGGCGGTGAGCTCGGGGTGCGTGTCATCCCTACGGACGAGGGGCCGCATGTGCTGCTCTCGGGCTCGGCGCACCTGGTCTATTCCGGCGAGATCACCCTCGCCTGATCGCCGTGCCTCGCGCAGCCGGACTGTGCGTCGTTCCGCCGGGGTGCACGGCGCTTCGGGGCGTCAGGGCAGCACGATCGGCGTCGTCGGGGGTGTCCCGTGCCGGCGCACCTTGAGGACGCGGAAGCCTTTCGCCGTTGATGACCGGTAGACCGAGTACCCGGGCGTGAACGTCGAGGTGATCCAGCGCTGCAGCGAGTCCGACCCCAGATTCCGCGAGATCACCAGCCACGCGTCGGAGCGCTCGTCCAGCCGCGGCAGCCAGGTCTCCAGCAGATCGTGCAGCTGGCTCTTGCCGATACGGATGGGCGGGTTCGAGCGGATGGTGCGGAATCGCACATCAGCCGGAACATCTTCGGGCCGCACCGCGTTGATGTTGTCCAGACCCAGTTCCGCCGCGTTGCGGCGCACCAGATCGAGGGCACGTTCGTTCACGTCGACCGCCCACACGGTCGCGTGGGGGGAATCCCAGGCGAGCGCAAGGCTGATCGGCCCCCAGCCGCAGCCGAGGTCCAGGAGGTGCCCGCCCGCCGGCGCGGGGGGCATGTTCGAGAGCAGCACGCTCGTGCCGACATCCACATGCTCGGGGCTGAACACGCCTCTCGCCGTGGTCACCTCGACCTCGCGGCCGAGCAGGTTCACGCGGATGCGGCGAAGGTCCTCGGGGCTGGAAGGCGACGACGTGAAGTAGTGGTCGCTCTCCATGGCGACGAGCGTAGCGGAGGACGGGCCCCGGGCGGGAGGCTAGAGTTTACGGATGCCTGTGGGGAGGCGCCCCGGGCAAGGAGAAAGATGATCGAACACGAGTCCGAACCGACGGATGCCGGCACGACGGATCCGATCGAGCGTGTGATGGCGCACGAGCGCGCGCGCTCTTCGGTTCGCGTGTTCGGCGCGGCGCAGGCTCTGCAGGACTCCCGGACGGCCGACGGCAGCACGACGGACGGCGAGCAGTGGGACCGCGAGGAGCGCGCAGCCCTGCGGCGCATCCCCGGGCTGTCGACCGAGCTCGAGGACGTCACCGAGGTCGAGTATCGCCAGCTGCGGCTCGAGAACGTCGTTCTGGTGGGTGTGCACCCGCAGGGCGAGCAGGAGGACGCGGAGAACTCGCTCCGCGAGCTCGCGGCACTCGCCGAGACGGCGGGTGCGGTCGTGCTCGACGGGGTGCTGCAGCGACGTCCCCACCCGGACCCTGCGACCTACGTCGGTCGCGGCAAGGCGCAGGAGCTGCGCGACATCGTGGCTGCGGTGGGTGCGGATACCGTGATCGCCGACACCGAGCTCGCACCCAGCCAGCGGCGAGCGCTCGAGGATGTCGTCAAGGTCAAGGTGATCGACCGCACCACGGTCATCCTCGATATCTTCAGCCAGCACGCCAAGAGCCGCGAGGGCAAGGCGCAGGTCGAGCTCGCCCAGCTCGAGTACCTCCTGCCGAGGCTCCGCGGCTGGGGCGACTCGATGAGTCGGCAGGCCGGTGGACAAGTCGGCGCGGGCGGCGCGGGCATGGGCTCGCGCGGTCCCGGTGAGACGAAGATCGAACTCGACCGCCGCCGCATCCGCACCCGGATGGCGCAGCTGCGCAAGCAGATCCGCGACTTCGCCCCGGCGCGCGACGCCAAGCGCGCCGAGCGCAAGCGCCACACGATTCCTTCGGTGGCCATCGCCGGGTATACGAACGCCGGCAAGTCGAGTCTGTTGAACCGGCTGACCAGCGCAGGGGTGCTGGTCGAGAACGCCCTGTTCGCGACACTGGATGCCACAGTGCGGCGCAGCCAGGCCGAGGACGGCCGCGTCTACACCTTCACCGACACGGTCGGATTCGTCCGCAATCTGCCGCACCAGCTCGTCGAGGCCTTCCGCTCGACGCTCGAGGAGGTGGGACAGGCCGATGTCATCGTTCACGTCGTCGACGGCTCGCACCCGGACCCCGCAGCGCAGCTTTCCACCGTGCGCGATGTCATCGGAGACGTCGGCGCGCGTGAGATCCCCGAGATCGTCGTTTTCCACAAGGCCGATCTGCTCGACGACTCGGATCGCCTCGTGTTGCGCGGTCTCGAGCCCACCGCCGTCTTCGCGTCGTCCCGCACGGGGGAGGGGATCGAAGAGCTGCGCGCGCTGATCGAGCGCACGCTGCCCCTGCCTGCGGTCGAGGTGCGTGTCGTCATCCCCTACGACCGTGGCGACCTGGTATCGGCTGCGCACGAGTCGGGGCACATCGTGACCAGTTCTCACGAGGTCGAAGGAACCGCCCTCCACGCCTTCGTGTCAGAGCGCCTGGCCGCGGAGCTCGCCCCTTTCAGCACGACCCCGGCGTGACCGGCGGTCGACGATCGCTCAGTCGGTCGTCGTCAGCTCGACCACCGGTGAGCCGTGCGGTGTGAAGCCCCATACGGCGCCGAGGAAGCCGAGTTCCGTCTCGAGGGCGTCGATGATGGTCTCGGCACTGCGGAAGCCGTGGCCCTCGCCGGGATAGCGCACCAGACGGTGGGGAATCGCGTGCGCGACCAGCGCATCCCGGATCGCCTCCGCCTGAGCGGGCGGTACGACGTGGTCCTCCTCGCCCTGCAGCAGAAGCATGGGCACATCGAAGCCGTCGGCGTGTGACAGCGGTGAGCGCTCCCGGTAGAGGGCTCCGGCGTCCGGCAGCGGGCCGATCAGTCCGTCGAGGTAGCGCGACTCGAAATCGGGTGAGGACGCCACGAGCGCTCGCGCGTCCCCGACGCCGTAGCGCGAGATCCCGGCGGAGAAGACCTCGGTGCGGGCCAGTGCCGACAGCACGGTCCAGCCGCCTGCGGAACCGCCGGCGATCGCCACGCGGTACGGGTCCGCGAGGCCGAGCCGGATCAGTTCGCCCACGGCATCCACCACGTCGTCGACATCGACAACGCCCCACTGTCCCCGCAATCGCTCGCGGTAGGTCCGCCCGTACCCTGTGGAGCCGCCGTAGTTGACGTCGAGCACTCCGATACCGCGGCTCGTCAAGTAGGTGATCTTCGCCGTTGCCGCACCGCCGACGTGTCCGGTCGGACCGCCGTGCACGAACACGACGTACGGGGGAGGAGTCGACGGCGCGTGGACGTCGGGGTTGCGGGGGGCGAAGACGTAGGCATGGATCTCGCCGTGGCGGCCGGCGATCGTGAGCTCGCGCGGTGTCGGTCGCCATCGGTCATCCCAGGGACTCTGACCGCCCGCGATGGCTTCCCACGTGGGGACTGGCCCCGGCCGGAACACCCACAGACCGGGGACGCCGTCGGCGGAGACCCCCGTGATGAGCGCGGCGTCGGCGTTTCCGTCGGCGACTGTCATCTCGCTGCGGACAGGGCCGTCCATGAGCTCGGCCCGTCCGTCGTTCGCGACGAGGGCGACACGGTCGGCGCCGACCGTACGTGCGCTGACGATGGACTCACCGACGACCGCGAACCAGCGCAGACCGAGCGCCCAGAGCGCACCACCGGTGTCCGCCGACGCGGGCGAGAGCGGGGCAGGCCCTGCCTCCGGCGTCCACCGCCGGAGATTCCACCACCCGTCGACGTCGTCCACGTAGAGGAGCTCACCGCCTTGGGTCCACACCGGCTGCAACGGCGCGCTTGCCGCGCCCCCGGCGATGGTCTGCCAGGAGGTCACGCGGCCGTCGCGCAGATCCCCGACCCGCAACTCCGTGACATCCCAGGGCATGTGCGGATGGTTCCAGGCGACCCACGCGAGTCGCTTCCCGTCGGGCGAGAGCGCCGGCTGGGCGAGGAAGTCGCTACCGCTGGCCACGCTCGTGATCGCGGAGGCGTCCTGCGCCGCTGAGCCGTCGGTGGGAATGGTGACGATGTCGCGCCGGGTGCCGTGCTCGCGGATCGCCATGACCGCGTCCGCCTGCGCGAGGAGCCCACCGAATCGCACGTCGGCCTCGGGGGGCGTCAGAGCGACCGGATCACCCCCGGGGGTGAGTGCCCAGACACGCTGGTCGGACTTCTCCACGAAGACGAGCCGACCGTCTGACAGCGCCGTCCAGGCGCCGCCGCCGTACTCGTGCACGCGCGAACGCGCGCTCCAGGGTGCGGGAAGGAGCGTCTGGATGCTCCCGTCCGCGCCGCGCCGCAGCACCGCGGTACGCCCGGCCTCGGCGGCGACGGTCTGGCCCCACCAGATCTCGTCGTCGACGAAGCAGGCCCCGTCGATGCGGGCCGGTGAGCGCGACACGACCGCCGCGGTCACCGGACTCGGCCAGGCCCCGTAGGGCGTGGGAGCCGACATCCGCCTACTTCGCCGCGGACTCGTCGACGACCGCGGCACCCTCGCCGTCATCCGCCTGGTCGGCGGACTCCTCGACGATGACGACGGCGTCGACGACAGGAGCGACATCGCCCTCGCGCACCTGCAGGAGCTCGAGGATCCAGCCGACCAGGCCCATCACCAAGATGACCAGAATGAGGTCGCCGAAGGAGAGCGGACGCATCGCCATCAGCCACAGCACGGCGATCACGACGACGCCGAACCGCACCGCCACGCGATAGCGTCCGATGGTCGCGCCGAAGACGCCCGTGTTCAGACCTCGCTCCGCGAGAGTCGCACGGATGGTCTCGTTGAAGCCGCCGACGGCGGTGCGGGTGGCTGTCGCGGACCTGCTCGAGCCCAACACCCATCCGACGATGGCGATCAGCACCCCGAGCAGCGCGAACACGACGGCGGTCTCGGCCATCGACGAGGTCATCTGCCCGTAGATGACCCCGAGTGCCGACGGCGAGAGGTCGAACTGCGATGCCAGAACCGATGTCGCGATGCCGCCGACCGCGAACCCCACGGCGAGTACCGCTCCTCCGATCGCGATTCCGACTCCAGTGCCGATCACCGCGCTGCTGCGGCGCGGCGCGATGAGGATGCCGCCGACGAACAGCGCCAGCGTGACGATCGGCATCCACCAGCCGACGGCGTCCGCCAGCGAGTAGATCGTGCGGAAGGCGATGAGCTCGTCGCCCTCTCCGATGATGATGACGGTGTCGATGGTCGGGATCATGGACGCCACGCCCACGCCGGCGTCGGTGAGTGTGGTCTTGAGCTGCTCGATGATCGGGCCCAATGCGATGCCCAGACCGTCGCTGTTGAGAACCAGGATGCCGCCGCCGTCGTTGGTGGCGACCGTGGTCATCGACTTGTGAGCGCTGCGCAGCGCGAAGGTCCACACGTTGGCGAACGCATCCGAGCGCACGACGCTGGCCACCGCCGAATTGACGAGGCTCTGCACGCCCTCGGCCGCGGGTCCCCGCAGCAGGTCGAGCGCGTTGGCCGCGGGCTCGGGGAGCCCCAGCTCCTCGATGCCGTCGAAGACCTGATCGGTGAGGCCGGAGAAGTCCACTTGGTTGTCGATCGCGGTGGTCGCCTGATCGATGATCATGTCCTGGACATCGGGGTCCTGCGCGAGAGGTGCGAACGTGTTCACGAACGCGTTCTCATCGACAAGCTCCACACGCGCCCACGTCGTGACGATGGAGACGGGCACAAGGATCGTCGCGATGACGATCAGCAACGCAGAGAGCGCGCTGCGCCACCAGGGGCCTCGCTTGGCCTTCGCTGGGGTGGCGGTGGCAGTGGCGGCGGAGAGGCGGGCGTTCTCCTCCTCCAGCGCACGGATGCGGTCTTCGAGGGAGTTCTGCTCGCTGGGCGTCGTCATGCCGCCATTCTTGTGCAGGAATGCCCTCGCCCGCACGCTGACGCGGCGAATTGCTGTGGAGGTGGCGGATCAGACCGCGCGGAGCACAGCGACGACCTTGCCGAGGACTGATGCCTCATCGCCCAGGATCGGCTCGAAGGCAGAGTTGCGGGGGAGGAGCCAGGTGTGGCCGTCGCGCTGACGGAACGCCTTGACGGTCGCCTCGCCGTCGAGCATCGCGGCGACGATGTCGCCGTTCTCCGCCGTGGGCTGAGAGCGCACCACCACCCAGTCTCCGTCGCAGATTGCGGCGTCGATCATGGACTCGCCACTGACTTTCAGCATGAACAGATCGCCCTTGCCCACCAGCTGGCGCGGCAGCGGGAAGACCTCGTCGATCTGCTGATCCGCCGTGATGGGAACGCCCGCGGCGATACGGCCGACCAGCGGCACGAACGCGGCATCCCCGACCGCCGGTGCGGTGTCGGCCGGATTCTCGGCGGCGGTGCCGGGAAGGTCGATCAGGATCTCCATGGCGCGAGTCTTGCCGGCGTCGCGGCGCAGGTACCCGCTCAGCTCCAGCTGGTTGAGTTGGTGCGTCACGCTCGAGAGGCTCTTGAGCCCGACGGCATCCCCGATCTCGCGCATGCTCGGCGGATAGCCGTTGCGGGAGATCGCCCGCTGGATCACCTCGAGGATCGCGAGCTGCTTGTCGCTGAGACTGCGACGGCGCCGGGTGGCCGGCTTCTCGCGTCCGTGCTCTTCGCTCATCGGGACGTCTCCTGTTCGTGGCGACCCGACCCCGCCGAGTCGCGCGGATTCGAATGTCGGAGGTGGGTGGTTGCCTGTGTTCATCGAAACGCTAGCCCTGATCGCGGCGAATCCTCGTTCATGGTTTCGCGTGTCGTGTTCGAAACTTCCGCACGACATCGTGTACTTGACGTCCACACTAATCGAAGATAACTTCGGAAGAAAGGTTCGCAGATATGTCCGCATCACCCGTCCTCAACTGCGAAGCTCTCCCCGACCGATCGGAGAAGAACATGAGCGCGATCCTGCTCCCCGCACCGTCCCCGCGACTGCGCTCCACCCGACTGCGCCTCACCGCGCGGGGTCGCGCGGTGCTTCTGACGCTCGCCGCTCTCCCGGCGATCGCGATCATCGCGATCTCGGTGCTCGGTGGCGGGTCCGCGCTCGCCTCGCTCGAGGACGGGGTGCCCGCGGGAACCTTCCAGACGGTGACGGTGATGCCGGGTGAGTCGCTCTGGTCGATCGCGCAGGAGATCGCACCCGATGAGGATCCGCGCGATGTCGTCGCCGACATCGAGCGATTGAACGGCATGAGCGGCGGCATCGTGGCCGCCGGCCAGCGCCTGGCGATCCCCGCCGAGTACGCATCGGCCCCGTGAGGCCCGTAACGACGACGAGACCGGCAACGACGATGGGGCCGGCACCTACGATGGATAGGTGACCCGCCTCGACGATCTCCCACTCCGCGACGACCTTCGCGGCATGACGCCGTACGGTGCCCCGCAGGCCCCCCTCCCCGTTGCGCTCAACGTGAACGAGAACACCCACCCTGTTCCCGACGAGGTCGCGGACGAGATCCTGACCGAGATCGGTGCGGCGCTGCGCGAGGTCAACCGCTATCCGGATCGTGAGTTCAGCGCGTTGCGAGAGGCGTTCGCCGGCTACCTCGGTCACGGTCTCGTACGGGATCAGATCTGGGCGGCGAATGGCTCCAACGAAGTGCTGCAGCACGTGCTGCAGGCTTTCGGTGGGCCGGGTCGACGGGCGCTCGGATTCTCGCCCACCTACTCCATGTACCCCCTGCTGACACGTGCCACCGGGGCGACGTGGGTGTCGGGCGCGCGCGGGGAGCGCTACGAACTCTCGGCCACCGACGCGGCCGCGCAGGTGCGTGAGACGGACCCGGACATCGTCTTCCTGTGCGCCCCGAACAATCCGACGGGTACGCCACTCGATCTCAGCGTCATCGAGGCTGTGTACGAGGCGTCACGCGGGATGGTGGTCGTCGACGAAGCGTATGTCGAGTTCGCACCCCACAGCGCCCCGTCCGCGCTCACTCTGCTACCTGGGCGTGAGCGGCTCCTGGTGTCGCGCACGATGAGTAAGGCGTTCGCGTTCGCGGGCGCGCGCGTCGGCTATCTCGCCGCGGATCCTGCCGTCATCGATGCGCTGCGGCTGGTCAGACTGCCCTATCACCTGAGTGCGCTCACCCAGGCGGCCGCGCTGGCCGCGCTTCGCCACGCGCCGACGATGCTGCGCATGGTGGATGACATCGTCGCGCAGCGTGACCGGATCTCTGCGACGCTGACCGAGCTCGGGTATGACCCCTTCGAGTCGTGGACCAATTTCGTCATGTTCGGCGGCGTCGCCGATCCGCGCGCGACGTGGGAGTCGTTGTATGCCCAGGGAGTGCTGATCAGGGACGTCGGTATCCCGCACAGCCTGCGCGTGTCGGCGGGCACCGACAGTGAAACCACGGCGTTCCTCGAGGCGTTGGCCTCGGTAGACTCGGCCTCATGACCAGTCGCACCGCTTCGGTGACCCGCGCCACCAGCGAGTCCCGCGTCGAGATCAGCGTGAACCTGGATGGCACGGGTGCCAGCAGCATCGAGACCTCCGTGCCGTTCTACGACCACATGCTCACGGCGTTCGCGAAGCACTCGCTGACCGACCTCACGATCCGAGCCGAAGGTGACACCGACATCGATGTCCACCACACCGTGGAGGACGTCGCGATCGTGCTGGGGCAGGCGATCCGTGACGCGCTCGGTGACAAGGCCGGCATCTCGCGCTATGGCGATGCACTGGTGCCGCTGGATGAGGCGCTCGTGCAGGCCGTCGTCGATCTGAGCGGGCGTCCCTACCTCGTGCACCTCGGTGAGCCCGAGGGGTTCGAGTTCCACCTCATCGGCGGACACTTCACCGGATCGCTTGTGCGTCACACCTTCGAGGCGCTGGCCTTCCATGCCGGAATGACGCTGCACGTGCGCGTCCTGGGCGGTCGAGACCCGCACCACATCGCCGAGGCCGAGTACAAGGCCCTGGCGCGGGCGTTCCGCCAGGCGAAGGCGCTGGACCCCGACGTCTCCGGCATCCCGAGCACGAAGGGCGCGCTGTGACCCGGACAGTCCGGCGATGAGCGCGAGCGTGCGCGTCGCCGTCCTGGACTACGGCTCGGGCAACGTCCACTCCGCGGTCAAGGCGCTCATCGCGGCAGGCGCCGATGCCCGCCTCACCGCCGACCGTGACGAGATCATGGATGCCGACGGACTGGTCGTCCCCGGCGTCGGCGCCTTCAGCGCGGTGATGGGTGCGCTCACCGCGAGCCGAGGAGACGAACTCATCGAGCGGCGTCTCGCGGGCGGTCGACCGGTGCTCGGTATCTGCGTGGGGATGCAGGTCATGTTCGAACACGGCGTGGAGCGCGGCGTCGACACGGTCGGCCTCGGGGAATGGCCGGGTGCCGTCACCGAACTGGATGCCCCCGTTCTGCCCCACATGGGTTGGAACACGGTGGACGCGGGCCACGGCACACGTCTGTTCGCCGGCCTCGAGGACCAGCGCTTTTATTTCGTGCACTCCTATGCCGCTCAGTCCTGGACGATGCAGGTCGATCCGCCCTTCCCGGAACCGGTGGTGACATGGGCGACCCATGGGGGTGAATTCGTGGCGGCCGTCGAGAACGGCCCCCTGTGCGCGACCCAGTTCCACCCGGAGAAGTCAGGAGACGCCGGGATCCGTCTGCTCGCGAATTGGCTGGACACGGTCCGCGCGGCTAACCTCTGAATTCGTGCCCGCACCCGAGGGGGCACGAATGATCCTGCCCGAGGAGATATGAACGACTTCGCGTCCACCCCTGAACTGATCCTGCTGCCCGCCGTGGACGTGGCCGACGGCAAGGCGGTGCGCCTCACCCAGGGGGCGGCCGGCACCGAGACCAGCTACGGCGACCCCGTCGACGCCGCAGTCGACTGGGCACGACAGGGCGCCGAGTGGATCCACCTGGTGGATCTGGACGCCGCCTTCGGGCGCGGCTCGAACCTCAGCGTCATCCGCAAGGTGATCAAGCAGGTCAAAGGCGTGCGCGTGGAGGTCTCCGGTGGCATCCGTGACGACAAGAGCCTCGAGACGGCTCTCGAGCATGGTGCTGAGCGGGTGAACCTCGGCACCGCCGCCCTGGAGAACCCGGAGTGGGCCGCCGATGTCATCGGGCGCTACGGCGAGCTGGTCGCGGTCGGCCTGGACGTGCGCGGCACGACGCTCGCGGCGCGCGGCTGGACGCAGGAGGGCGGCGATATCTGGGCCGTCCTGGAGCGTCTGGAAGATGCCGGCTGCGGACGCTACGTGGTGACCGACGTCACCAAGGACGGCACGCTCCGCGGTCCCAACCTCGAACTCTTGCGCGACGTGTGCTCGCGCACCCCGAAGCCGGTCATCGCCTCCGGCGGAGTATCGAGCCTCGACGACATCGCCGCGCTGCGCGAACTCGTTCCCCACGGGGTCGAGGGCGCCATTGTCGGAAAGGCCCTGTACTCGGGTGCGTTCACGCTCGCTGAGGCCCTGGATGTCGCCGGACGCTGATCCCGCAGACTCCGCCGGTCACTCGTGCGGACCCGGTGACTCCGCCGGCGTCCCCTGGGAGGGCCGCAGCTTCGAGCCGAACCGGCACGCCGGTGACGACGGCTCGGCAGACCCGGCCCTGGAAGCGGCGCGCGATCGGCTCCGTGCGGGCACGGGGGATCTGGTCGCCGTCATCGACGCCTATCGGCGCGCGCGACTGCTCATCCCCTTGATCGCCGAGAAGGGGGAGGAGGGTGTCGGTGCGCACGGACTCCCCGTCGACAAGACCCAGGAACTCTCGATCGTGACGGTCGCAGGTCCTGACGGTCGTCGCGTTCTCCCCGTGTTCACGTCTGTGGCGACCATGGCCCAGTGGGACAGCACCGCGCGCCCCGTGCCCGCCGACGGCGTGCGCACGGCGCGGGCCGCGATGGAGGACGGGACCGATCTGATCGTTGTGGATCCGGGTTCGCCGGGGGAGTTCGTGATCCGTCGCCCCGCCGTCTGGGCGATCGCCCAGGGCGAGCCGTGGGAGCCGAGCTCCACCTCGCCGGAGGTGTTCGCCGGTCTCCAGCAGAGCATCGGTGGCGAGCTCGCTGTGCTCGACTTGGCTGTGCGCGCGGCCGATCCCCAGGCGAGGGGGCGCGGGCCGGAGCTGATCGTGTCGCTCCACCTCGTTGCGGGGCTCGATCGTGCGAGTCTCGACGCAGTGCTCAGCCGCCTCGCACGTCGCTGGGCAGCTGACGACCGCATCGCCACGCTCGTCGATTCCGTGAAGGTGACGTTCGACCAGGGGCACGCGTAGATCGTGCCGCTGAGATCAGCCGAAGTGTGAGGTGACGGCCTCGTCGAGCGCAGAGCGCGTGATCGCTCCGTTGATGGATCCCCGGAGATCTCCGTCGACGAAGAACTTCACCGATGGCAGCGACGTCACGCGGTAGCGCAACGCCAGGTCGGGGTGGGCCTGCACATCCACTTTCGTGACGCGGATGCGGTGTCCGTGCGTGCGTTGCAACTCTTCGAGCAGTGGTGTGAGTGCTGTGCATGTGCCGCACCACGGCGCCCAGAAGTCGACGAGAACGGCACCAGGGGCGTCCAGGACATCCTCGTCCCACGTCGTCGATGTCGTCCGCGAGAGCGAATCCCCCGCTGCTGCGCCGCCGGTGACCGGCGGCACCTCCGGCGCAGGTGACGCGGATGGTGCGGTCGTCGTGCTGCGTTGCGGGTCGGTGGTCGCCGTGAGATATCGTTCCGCATCCAGGGCCGCGGTCGCGCCCGAGGCCGCAGCGGTGATCGCCTGTCGGTATGTCGGGTCGATGACGTCGCCGGCGGCGAAGACGCCGGGTGCAGACGTCCGGCTGCTTCGACCGTCGACCGCGATCGTTCCGTCGGCGGCGAGATCGAGCTTCCCCTGGACGAGGTGTGTCCGCGGCTCGTGGCCGATCGCGATGAAGACGGCATCCACGGCCAGATGCGTCTGTCTTCCCGTCGCGCCGTTGCGGAGGGCCAGAGCTCTCACCGTCGAATCACCGATGATGTCGACCACCTCGGTCTCGGGCAGGAATGTGATGTTCGCGGTGCCCCGTGCCCGGTCTTGCATGATCGCGGATGCGCGCAGCTGCGTGCGGCGATGAATGAGGTACACGCGCGCGGCGAACTTGGCGAGGAACGTCGCTTCCTCGACGGCGGAGTCCCCGCCGCCGACGACGGCCACCGTGCGTCCACGGTGGAAGAAGCCGTCACATGTGGCACAAAAAGACACTCCGGCGCCGGTGAGTCTTCTCTCCGCGGCGAGTCCGAGCGGGCGCGGTGCGGATCCCGTGGCGTAGATAAGGGCGGACGCCTCGTGCTTCTGGCCGGATCCGAGCGTCACGGTCTTCGCCGTCTCCGTGATTGCCAGGTCCACGACGTCGTCGTAGATGATCCTCGCTCCGAATCGCTCTGCCTGAGCACGCATGCGTGTGACGAGGGCAGGGCCGCCGATGCCGTCTGGGAACCCCGGGAAGTTCTCCACCTCGCTCGTGTTCATCAACTCGCCGCCGGCTGCCGTGGATCCGGCGACGAGGAGCGGGTGACGACCGCCCCGGGCTGCGTAGATCGCCGCGGTGTAGCCGGCGGGACCCGATCCAAGGATGATCACCTCATGCATGAGTCCTCCTCCTGACGTCGTGCTCACGGAAGTGGCCCCGTTACGGGGCCCGAACGGTGGGGAGGCTACCGACCGGCGCGAGAGGGCAGTAGTGCGCTTCCGTGCGATGGAACGTGCGCCCTGAGTTCGCAGTCGGTCTTCCGGCCGGCGAAAGAGCGGATGCGTCTGCTGTGCGGACCTGATTGCCTTTCGAGCAGATCCGAGAGAGCAGCAGGGCATGACCAACCATCAACGTGAGCGACTTCTTGACCCTACCGGCGCATCCGGCGATCGCGATGACGGCACCTTGGCGCCGAGGCCGCGCTCGTTGCGCGGGCTCACCGTTGGGCTCCTCGACAATACGAAGCCCAATGCGCCGATGCTCCTCGACCTCATCGGCGAGATCCTCGTGGCAGCACACGGGGTGGCGGAGCTTCGTCGCTATGTGAAGGACTACTTCGGAACGCCCGCGAAGCCCGGTCTTGTGGCTCAGGTGGCGCGCGAATGCGACATCGTCGTCACCGCGGTGGGTGACTGCGGATCGTGCAGCGCCGCTACCGTCGCAGACGGCATCCAGCTCGAAGCGGCGGGTGTGCCCACGGTCGCGATCTGCTCGGACTCATTCCGAATGTCCGGACGTGCGATGGCGCAGGTCCAGGGATTCCCTGGGTACGAGTTCGTCACCGTGCTGCACCCGGTGGCCAGTCTCGATGAGAACGGGTTGCGCGATCGGGCGCGGGACGTGCTTCCCCAGGCCCTGCAGGTGCTGGGAGTGGAGGCATGATGTCGCACGGTCTTCCACTGGCGGACAGCGAGGTCGAGGAACGCTTCGACGTCTGGTCGGCGCGTGCGGCGATCGAGTACTACGAGAGCCACGCGTTCACCGACGGGCTCCCCGTCGTGCCCGTGTCGGAGTCGTCCTTGGCGGCGTTCTTGCGCACCGTCGACCGGGACCCACAGGAGGTGCTCATGCCGATGCCGCACCTGAACAGGGCGTTGACGGTGCGTCTTGCCGCCATCAACGCGGCGATGGCGGGCTGCCTTCCCGAGTACTTCCCGGTGGTCGTGGCCGCGTGGGAAGGATTCGCGGCGGAGCCCACACCGACTCGCGGTATTTGGCAGAGCACCACCGGCACGGCGCCGTTGACGCTCGTGAACGGGCCGATTCGCGATCAGATCGGCATCAATTGTGCGGGCAATATCTTCGGTTCGGGGTTCAGAGCCAATGCGACCATCGGTCGGGCCATTCGGCTGGCGGCGATCAACGTCTTCGGGCTGCATCCGCATCTTCTCGACCAGGCGACACAGGCGACACCCGCCAAGTACTCGGCCTGCCTCGGGGAGAACGAGGAGAACAGCCCCTGGGAGTCCCTGCATGTGCAGCACGGTTTCGATTCCGACGACAGCACGGTCTCCACGTTCGTCATTCGTTCGGTGCTTCACCTCGAAGCGCGTCACTGTGATGCACCGGAGCAGCTTGGCCACGATCTGGCGAACTCCGTCGCTCGCACCGGGGCTCTGCTCCACGAGTACACGAGTTCTCTGATCGTCCTCGGTCCCGAACACGCGGCGATGTGTGCTCGCGCGGGGTGGGACAAGGACACTGTTCGTCGCTTCGTCTACGAGGCGGCGAGCGTGTCTCGCGCCACGCTCGCCCGTGTCGGGAAAGGCGCCGTCTCGCGGCACTCCCGGTGGCGACTGCCCGCAGACCACCCCGATGCGATCGCTGACGAGACGTCCGCGCGCGGGGGTGATGACGCCCCGGTCCTGAGCTCGCTCGACGCGATTCAGGTGATCGTCGCCGGTGCAGACAATGCCGGCGTATCCGCCGTGGTGGACCTCTTCGGCCCGCCGCGAGGCATCCCGTTCTCCATCGCCAAAGTCAGGAGCTCCGCATGACCGACACCCACGACAGATCAGACATCGAGACCGCGCTGGCAAGCCTGCGCGACATGTTGGCCGCCGACGACTACCAGCTCACCTGGGACCTCACCCCGTCTTCGGGTGTGCGCGTGAGGATCGATGCGGGCGCATCGGCGTGCGCAGACTGCCTGG
Source organism: Microbacterium sediminicola (assembly GCF_039531125.1). Lineage (NCBI taxonomy): Bacteria > Bacillati > Actinomycetota > Actinomycetes > Micrococcales > Microbacteriaceae > Microbacterium > Microbacterium sediminicola. Next base: position 1,303,224 of record NZ_BAAAPL010000001.1, on the reverse strand, counting down.
TACCGCAGCAGGTGATGGAGGCGATGACCGCACAGGCTTTGACGGGCACGGGTCTGAGTCTGGCTGAGTTGCAGATGCCGTCCCACCCCGGCAGCGAGGCCTGATCCGCGCGGATCGCTGTGACAGGCCGTCCGAGGTCAGGTGACCGGTCCTGTCCACTTCTCGCCCGGCCCCTTGCCGATCGGGTCGGGGATCACAGACGCTTCGCGGAACGCGAGTTGCAGGGAACGCAGCCCGTCGCGCAGCGAGCGCGCGTGCATGTCACTGATCTCGGGGGACCCTGCGGTGATGAGGCCGGCGAGCGCGTTGATGAGCTTGCGCGCCTCATCGAGATCCTTCTGGTTCTCGGGGTCGTCGGCGAGCCCGACCTTGACGGCAGCGGCGCTCATGAGGTGCACCGCGGTGGTCGTGATCACCTCGACGGCAGGGACATCGGCGATATCGCGGGTCGCGGCCGCCGCGGCGTTGGCGTCGCGCTCCCAGCGTGATTCGCGTTCCCGGTCTCGGCGGTCGGCCGAGTCGTCGAGAGCGGTGCCAGCGTCGGGGGAAGGGGGAATCGTCGTCACGAGGTGCTTTCTGCTAGACTTGCGCAGGCTTTCGGATCGTCTACGGTTCGAAAACGAAAGAGGATCACATCCCACCCGCGCTTGCCGCTCCAGGCTACCGGGTCCACGCACTCCGCCCCGTCGCTTGCGACGGGGTCGCGCATGATGGGCGCCATCATGCGGCCGGGTGCACAGAAGCCGGCGACTCGCGCGCTGTGCGGGTGGAATGTCTGACGATTTCGCCCGCAGCACTCCCTGTGCTGCGGTGACCACCATCCGTACGAAGAGGAGTTCCGCATCAGCGATCCCCGCATCAACGAGCGCATTCGCGTGCCCGAGGTCCGTCTTGTGGGCCCCGGCGGCGAACAGGTCGGTGTCGTCCGCATCGAGGTTGCTCAGCGTCTGGCCCAGGATGCCGATCTCGACCTGGTCGAGGTCGCTCCCAACTCGAAGCCGCCCGTGGTCAAGATCATGGACTACGGCAAGTTCAAGTACGAGGCCGCCCAGAAGGCCAAGGAGGCCCGACGCAATCAGGCGAACACGGTCCTCAAGGAGGTCCGCTTCCGCCTGAAGATCGAGCCGCACGACTACGAGACCAAGCGCAAGCACGCCGAGAGCTTTCTCAAGGCGGGCGACAAGGTGAAGGCGATGATCCTGTTCCGCGGCCGCGAGCAGAGCCGTCCCGAACAGGGTGTGCGTCTGCTGCGCAAGTTCGCAGAGGATGTCTCGGAGTGGGGCACCGTCGAATCGAACCCCACGATCGACGGGCGCAACATGACGATGGTCATCGCACCGCACAAGAACAAGTCCGAGGCGAAGGCGGAGCAGAACGCTCAGCGTGCCGCCAACAAGGAAGCGTCGCGCAGCGCGGCACGTCCGGAATCGGCCGAGACGGCAGCCCCGGCCGCCGAATAAGGCCCCACGAACTCCCGCCCCGCGGGAAGAACAACGAAGGAAGAGAAGATGCCGAAGCAGAAGACCCACTCGGGCGCCAAGAAGCGCTTCAAGGTCACCGGGAGCGGCAAGCTCATGAAGCAGCAGGCCAACCTGCGTCACAACTTCGAGGGCAAGCCCACCAAGCGCACCCGCCGCCTGTCGCAGGAGCAGGTCCTCGCCAAGGGCGACGCGAAGGTCGCGAAGAAGCTTCTCGGTCGCTGAGCGACCCGCACGAATAGGAACGAAACGAAATGGCAAGAGTCAAGCGGGCCGTCAACGCCCACAAGAAGCGTCGGGTCATCCTCGAGCGCGCGTCCGGCTACCGCGGTCAGCGTTCGCGCCTCTACCGCAAGGCGAAGGAACAGGTCACCCACTCGCTGGTCTACGCATACCGTGACCGTCGCAAGCGCAAGGGCGACTTCCGTCGTCTGTGGATCCAGCGCATCAACGCTGCGAGCCGTCAGAACGGCCTCACCTACAACCGCTTCATCCAGGGCCTGAACCTGGCCGGCGTGCAGGTCGACCGTCGCATGCTCGCCGAGCTGGCTGTGAACGAGCCCGCAGTGTTCGCGTCGCTGGTCCAGACCGCGAAGAACGCTCTGCCCGCCGACGTCAACGCCGCTAAGTCGGCCTGACGCTCGTCGTCGCACAACACGGAGGGCGCCCCGATCGGGGGCGCCCTTCGTCGTTCTCCGGCGCGTGGCACGCGTTCTTCCACAGGGGAGCCCGCTGTTCACGGAGGGTTCACCCTCGCGTCCTAGACTGAGGCCGTGCTTGAGAACCCGCGATCGCCCCGCGTGCGCGCGGTCGCGAAGCTGTCCAAGCGCAGTGCCCGCACCGAGACCCGGCTGTTCCTGTTGGAGGGGCCTCAAGCAGTGCGCGAGGCCCTGACCTATCGCCCGGATGTTCTGGTCGAGATGTTCGGAACGCCCGCCGCCCTCGAGCGCCACGCCGCCCTGAGGGACGCGGCAGACCGCGCGGGGATCCACGTCGAGGTCGCCAGCGACGCGGTGCTGGACGCGATGGCCGACACCGTCACCCCCCAGGGCATCATCGCCGTGGCGGCGCAGACCCCGGCGAGCGTCGAGGATGTCTTCGCCGCGCGGCCTCGCCTGGTCGCGATCTGTGAGCAGGTGCGGGATCCCGGGAACCTCGGGACGATCATCCGCGCCGCCGACGCCGCAGGCGCCGACGCCGTGATCCTCACGGGCAACTCCGTCGACCCCTACAACCCGAAGGTCGTCCGCTCGACGACCGGATCGCTGTTTCATCTTCCGCTCGCGCTCGGCGTGGATCTGGCCGATGCCGTCGCGCTGGCCCACCGCGCAGGTATCCGGGTGGTGGCGGCGGACGTCGACGGTACCGACTTTCTCGCCGCCCGCGACCTGCTCGCCGAGCCGACCGCGTGGCTGTTCGGCAATGAGGCGCGCGGTCTCGAGGATCAGGCGCTCTCCCACGCCGATCTTGCGTTGCGTCTGCCGATCTACGGGCGTGCGGAGTCGCTGAATCTTGCCACCGCTGCCAGCGTCTGCTTGTACGAGACCGCCTTCGCGCAGCGTTCCGTCGGTGTGGCGCCCGCCAACGCCTGAGCGGCAGGTCACCGGTCTGCCGCTCGGTAGACTTCCTTTTTGTGTCTGAGACCCCCGAGACCACGCCGCCAGAGATCACTCCCGAGGCCGTCGAGGCCGCCGTCGCTGCGGCCCTCGCCGCCTTCGCCGAGGCCGCCGACACCGCCGCGCTGAAGACCGCTCGCACCACGCACTCCGGCGAGGGTTCGCCGCTCTCTCGACTGAACGCGTCGCTGCGCCAGGTCGCGCCAGAGCGCAAGGCCGAGTTCGGAAAGCTCGTGGGCATGGCGCGCGGTGAGGTGAACAAGGCGCTCGCCGCGCGCGAAGAGGAGCTGGCCGCACTCGAGTTGGCTGCGCGTCTGGAGGCGGAGCGGGTGGATGTCACCGCGTTGGCGTCTCACGCGCGCATCGGCGCGCGGCATCCGCTCACGCTTCTGCAGGAGGAGATCTCCGACGTGTTCGTCGGCATGGGCTGGGAGGTCGCGGAAGGACCCGAGCTCGAGCACGAGTGGTTCAACTTCGACGCGCTGAACTTCGACGTCGATCACCCCGCGCGGCAGATGCAGGACACGTTCTTCGTCGACCCCATCGATCGCCACCTCGTGATGCGTACGCACACGAGCCCCGTCCAGGTGCGCTCCATGCTCGAGCGGGAGCTGCCCGTGTACGTGGTGTGCCCCGGTCGGGTGTACCGCACGGACGAGTTCGATGCGACCCATCTGCCGGTGTTCTCGCAGGTCGAAGGGCTGGTCATCGACAAGGGCATCACGATGGCACATCTGAAGGGGACGCTCGATCACTTCGCCCGGGTGCTGTTCGGGCCCGAGGCCAAGACCCGCCTGCGCACCAACTACTTCCCCTTCACCGAGCCCTCCGCCGAGCTCGACCTCTGGCACCCCACCTTCACCGGCGGCGCACGCTGGATCGAGTGGGGCGGTTGCGGCATGGTGAACCCCAACGTGCTGCGTGCGGCCGGCATCGATCCCGAGGTCTACTCGGGATTCGCCTTCGGGATGGGCATCGAGCGCACGCTCATGTTCCGCAGCGACGTCCAGGACATGCGCGACATGGCCGAGGGTGACATTCGATTCAGCGAGCAGTTCGGGATGGTGGTGTGATGCGCGTCCCGCTGTCGTGGTTGCGTGAGTACGTCGAGATCGACGACGAGGCGACGCCCGAGGACATCCTCGCCGCTCTCGTGCGCGTCGGTTTCGAAGAGGAGGACATCCACCGCTTCGAGTTGAGCGGACCGATCGTGGTCGGCGAGGTGCTCGAGTTCGTGGCAGAGCCCCAGAGCAACGGCAAGACGATCCGCTGGTGCCAGGTGCGTGTGGCGCCGGACGGTGAGACGGCAGCAGACGGCGGAGATGCCGTGCACGGCATCGTCTGCGGCGCCGGCAACTTCTTCCCCGGCGACAAGGTCGTGGTGACCCTGCCCGGCGCCGTGCTTCCCGGGCCCTTCCCGATCGCCGCGCGCAAGACCTACGGTCATGTCTCCGACGGCATGATCGCCTCGGCCAAGGAACTGGGCCTGGGGGAGGAACACTCCGGGATCCTCCGACTGGTCGAACTCGGCATCGACGCTCCTGTTGGCACCGACGCGATCGGGCTGCTGGGTCTGGATGACGCGGCGATCGACGTCAACGTGACTCCCGACCGCGGCTATGCGCTGTCTGTGCGTGGCATCGCCCGCGAGTACTCGCACGCCACGGGTGCGGCCTTCCGCGATCCGGGTGTCCGACCCGAGGCCGAGGTCGCGCTCCGCGACGATACGGCGTTCGCGGTCACCGTCGACGATGAGGCCCCCATCCGCGGACGGATCGGCTCGCCGTCCTTCGTGGTGCGCATCGTGCGGGACGTGGATCCCACCAAGCCGACCCCGCCCTGGATGATCGCGAGGCTCAGCCTGGCCGGTATCCGGTCGCTCGGCATCCTCATCGACATCACCAACTACGTGATGCTCGAACTCGGCCAACCGATCCACGGCTACGACCTCGATCTGCTCACCGGCGGTATCACGGTGCGCCGCGCCGCGCCCGGCGAGAAACTGCGCACCCTCGACGACAAAGAGCGCACTCTCCACGTCGAGGACCTGCTGATCACGGACGAGTCGGGCCCGATCGGTCTGGCAGGCGTCATGGGCGGCGGGACGACCGAGATGAGCGCTGCGACCCGCAACGTCCTCATCGAGGCAGCAATCTTCGACACCGTCTCGATCGCCCGCACCGCGCGTCGGCACAAGCTGCCGAGCGAGGCGTCGCGGCGCTTCGAGCGCGGCGTGGACCCCGCGCTGTCTTCCGTCGCGGCGGCGCGCGTCGCCGAGCTGATGGTCCGGTATGCCGGGGGGACCGACACCGCCGCCGGTGGTGTCGTCGGCGCGGCGGTCGCGCCGGAGCCGATCGTGCTGCCCACGGCATTCGTGCCCGAGCTGATCGGTGTCGACTACAGCGAGAGCGAGATCACCGGAGCCCTCGAGATGATCGGGGCAACCGTCGCCGATGAGGGCACCGCGTGGAAGGTCACACCGCCGACCTGGCGCCCCGACCTCACCGACAGGTGGACGCTGGCCGAAGAAGTCGCCCGCATTCATGGCCTGGACCGCGTGCCCTCCGTCCTGCCGACGCCCCCGTCAGGACGGGGGCTCACGGCCCCGCAGCGCGCTCGGCGCCGCGTGTCCAACGCGCTCGCCGCAGCGGGATACGTCGAAACTCCCTCCTTCCCGTTCACGACCGCGGAGCTCAACGACCTGCACGGATCCGCCGCGGGGGAGAGCCTTCCGAGTATCAAGCTCGCCAATCCGCTCGACGGCCAGGCGCCGTTCCTGCGACGTTCGCTGGTGCCGGGGCTGCTCCAGGTCGCGCATCGCAATCAGTCGCGGGGTTTCACCGACCTGTCCCTGTTCGAGACCGGTGCGGTGTTCCTGCCTGAACCCGGCGTCGACTACGGCACCGTCACGGTCCCGCCGCTGGGAGTTCGTCCCGACGCTGCGACCCTGGCGCAGTTGGATGCCGCGATCCCGCCGCAGTCGCGGTACGCCGCCGTGTTGCTCACCGGAGCGCGCACGCCACGTCAGCCCGGTCAGCCCGCGGTCGCCGCAGACCTCTCGGACGCCATCGACGCGGTGCGCACGATCGCGGCGGCAGCCGGTGTCGATGTCGCCGTGGTGCAGTCGCGACGTGCGGCCCTGCATCCCGGCCGCACGGGCGACATCTTCGTCGGCGACACTCTCGTCGGGTATGTGGGCGAGCTGCTCCCGTCCGTCGCGGAAGCCGCCGACATCGCGGGCACGGTCGTTCTCGCCGAAGTCGACCTCGACCTCGTGGTCTCCCTCGCGGGCGAGCGCGTTGTCGCGGCGTCCCTCTCGGGGTTCCCGGCCGCGACGCAGGACGTCTCGCTGGTCGTCGCGGCGGACATCCCCGCAGCCGCCGTGGGGACCGCGCTCGCGGAGGGCTGCGGTCCGCTGCTGGAGTCCTTGCGCCTGGTCGATGACTACCGTGGCACGGGGCTTGCCGAGGGCACCAAGAGCCTGAGCTTCGCCCTGCGGTTCCGCGCGCCGGATCGCACGCTCACCGCTGCGGAGGCGACGGATGCCAAGCTTGCGGGTGTGGCCGTGGCCACGGAGCGCTACAACGCCCACCTGCGCGACTGACGACACCCCGCCACCGATCACCCCGAGGAAGGCACCCGACGATGTCCTCGTTCCTGTACCGACTCGGACGCGCGTGTGCGCGACGTCGATGGACCGTCATCCTCGTCTGGCTCGCGATCGCCGTCGGTGGCGGGAGCCTCGCCGGAGCCCTCGGCAACCACCTCGAATCGACGTTCGAGATCCCCGGAACGCAGGCCCAGACGGCGCTGGATGCTTTGGAGCAGCGCTTCCCGCAGCTCTCCGGCGCGAGCGCGCGTGTCGTGATCGCCGCCCCCTCAGGTCAGTCGATCGACGCGGACGCGGACGCGATCGCCGGCGTGTGTGAGTCGGTCGCGGCACTCGATGACGTCGTCGCTGTCACCTGCCCGTACGCGATGGCCGCCAGCGGCTCCACCGCGGCCTCCGACGGAGCCAGCAGCCAGATCTCCGCGGACGGGACGATGGTGTTCATCAGCGCGCAGCTGAGCGTGCAGAGCGCCGACATCCCCGATGCGCTCGTGTCCGGCGTGGAACAGGCCATCGCGCCGCTGCAGTCGGCGGGCCTCACCGTCGCCGTCTCGGGGATGCCGGCCGAATCCGGCGGTGTGGACTGGACAGAGCTCGTAGGCATGGCGCTGGCGTACATCGTCTTGGCGATCACTTTCGGATCGCTGCTGGCGGCGGGCGTGCCACTCGTGTCTGCCGCGATCGGGGTGACGATCGCGACGTCCTCCATCACGATCGTCGCAGCGCTGGTTCCGGTGTCCTCCACCGCCCCTGTGCTGGCCACGATGCTCGGGCTTGCCGTCGGCATCGACTACGCGCTGCTGATCACCTCGCGCCACCGCGACAACCTCCGCGCGGGCATGGACCCGCGAGAGTCCGTGGCGGTGTCGATCGCGACCGCCGGCACCGCCGTCGTCTTCGCCGGGATGACGGTCATGATCGCGTTGCTGGGGCTGTCTGTGGCCGGTATCCCGTTCCTCACGGTCATGGGTCTGGGTGCCGCCGCGGCCGTGTTCACGGCGCTGGCGGTCGCCGTCACCCTGCTCCCGGCGATTCTCTCCCTCCTGGGCAAGCGCCTCGTGCCGCGCGCGGGACGAAAGCGGAAGGGCAAGGGCGCGGATGCCGCACCGGCGACGGCCCGAACACCGCGCTGGGCGCGGATGGTCTCCGGCCACCCTTGGCTGACCACGGTCGGGGTCGCCCTCGTGCTGCTGGTCGCGGCCGTCCCCGCGGTGAGCATGCGCCTGACCCTTCCCGACGCGGGTTACGACCCCGTGGGAACCCAGGCACGCACGGCCTACGACCTGCTCGATGAGGGCTTCGGTCCCGGCTTCAACGGTCCGCTGCTGATCACCGCGGACATCTCGAAGACACTCGACATCCCCGGTGCCCTCGATGCCCTCGACGGCGCGTTCGGTGATGTCGCCGGTGTCGCCGAGGTGTCCCAGGCCTTCCCCAACGAGGCGCTCGATCTCGCGGTGCTGACGATCACCCCCGACTCCTCACCGTCCTCGGACGCGACGGCGGAGTTGGTCCAGACCCTGCGTGCGATGGCGCCCGCGTTCGAGCAGGCGCACGGGTTCACCTTCGAGGTCACCGGCCAAACGGCGTTGGCGATCGACATCTCCGACCGCCTGGCGGCGGCCCTCGTGCCATTCGCGATCGTCGTGGTGGGGCTCAGTCTCATCCTGCTCATGATCATGTTCCGCTCGATCGCCGTACCCATCACCGCGACGCTCGGCTATCTCCTCACCGTCGGCGCCGGCCTCGGGGTCTCGACCGCGGTCTTCGAGTGGGGATGGGCGGCGTCGCTGCTGGGCGTGGCCAAGGTCGGCCCGGTGATCAGCTTCATGCCGATCCTGGTCATGGCGGTCCTGTTCGGGCTCGCGATGGACTACCACGTCTTCCTCGTCTCCCGCATGCGCGAGCGGTACACCGCCACGGGGGACGCACGCGCCTCGGTCACGGGCGGCTTCGCGCAGTCGGCACGGGTGGTGACTGCGGCGGCGCTCATCATGTTCTCGGTGTTCTTCTCCTTCGTCCCGGGCGGCAGTGCCGTCATCCAGCCCATCGCGCTCGCGCTCGCAATCGGCGTGCTGATCGACGCGTTCGTCGTCCGCATGACGCTCATCCCCGCGCTGATGACGCTCCTCGGTGACCACGCCTGGTGGCTACCGCGATGGCTCGAGCGGATCCTGCCCAACGCCGACATCGAGGGGGAAGCCGTGCACCGCATGCTGGAACAGCGTCACTGGCGCGATGACCCGGCATTCCCGGGACGTTCCGAGGGGATCCGGGCAGACGGGCTCGGGCTCGACGGTGTCGCCCCGATCTCGTTCGATCTCGATCGCCGGGGACTTCTTCTCGTCCGCGGTGCCGGCGGTGCGGCGGTGTGCGAAGCGGTCACGGGACGCGCACCCGAATTCTCGGGGACCTTGGCGGTCGACGGTCTCCTCCTGCCGTTCCAGAACACCACGCTGCGCGAGCGCAGCGCTCTCGTGCGCGCTCTTCCCGATCCGATCGATGCGACCACCCTCACCGAGCACCTGCGGTTGTTGCTGCGGATGGCGGGGGTGCCCGCTCGGGATCGCGACGCGCGCCTGGGGGAAGCGGCGCGGATCTACGACAACCTCATCGAGGCCTCGGCCCATCCCGCGTGGGCTGACCCCGACGAACCGCTGACGGGTCTGGACGAACACGAGCGTTGGTGCCTGGAGGCGGCAGCAGCTCTGGCCGCACACCTCCCGGTCGTGGCGCTGGACCTCGGCAGACGGCACGATCAGGCGAGCGTTCTCCGGGTTCTCCTGCAATCAGCGCCCGACACGACGACGCTCGCGGTCGCGACCTCCGCCGAGGCGGCATCCGAGAGGCCGACGGTCGTGGTCGACACTGCCGGCGCACTCGTCACGGGAGGTGTGTCGTAATGCAGCTGTGGACCCTCGTCGCCCCCGCCGCCTCTCGCGGCCGCGCGCTCGCCGTCATCGTCATCGCGGTGCTCACACCGCTCCTGGTCCTGCTCGCGCTGGCGCCGCACCAGCCCACCGAGCGCGTGCCGGCCGCCATCGTGAACCTCGACGTGCCGATCGAGGAGAACGGCACACCCGTCGCGGTCGGCAAGCTCCTCACCGAGAACCTCATGACCGCCGACGACGGCATCGAATGGACGCTGACCGATTCCCAGACTGCCGCGGCGGGGCTGTCTTCCGGCGCATTCCAGGCCGTCATCACGATCCCCTCGACCTTCTCGCAGGATGCCTCGACGCTCGCCTCGGATGACCCGAGGCGCGCGGAGATCCAGGTGACCACGAGCACCCAGCACGGCTTCCTCTCCGGTGTGATCGCCACGGCGTTGGCCGAGGCCGTGCCCGAGAGCGTGTCGGCCGAGCTCACCAGCGACTATGTCGAGGGGACGCTCGGCGCCTTCACCGAACTGCACGAGGGGATCGGGGAGGCCGCCGATGGCGCAGCCGAGCTCGCCTCGGGCGTGGGACAGGCTGCCGATGGCGCGGAGCAGCTGGCGGTGGCGCAGGGCGAGTTGGCTGCGGGACTCTCGGATATCGGGGCCATCCTCGGCGCACTGCCGCAGGGTGCCAGGGACCTGGGAACACTCGCGGATGCGGCCGCTCAGCAGGCGGGCGCCCTCGCGATCTCGGCCGGTGAGACCGCCATCGAGGCCGATGTGCTCGCGGCCGAGCAGGTGCTCACCGTCGCAGACATCGACGCGATTCTGGCCGCCATTGCGGTCGATCCCACCGCCCCGGTGAGCAGCCTGGTCGCCGACCTCACGGCGCTGCGCTCGGGCGCATCCCAGAGCGCGACCGACCTGTCGGCGCTGTCCGGCACCGCGGCGACCGACAGTGCGCGGGCGGCAGAGCTGGCCGTGGGCTCGGCGGCGATCGGCGTCATCGCCGGACCCGTCGCCGACGGCCTCGGCGAGCTCGCCACGGCCCAGGATGCGGCTGCGGCCGGCGCGCAGGAGTTGTCCGGTCTCACACAGGATCTGGCCGCGGGACTGGTCACCGCCCAGGGCGGGGCCAACTCCCTGGCCTCCGGGCTCGCGAGCGCGGCAGCAGATATCCCGTCGTACACGAGCGACCAGCAGAGCGCGATCGCGGATGTCGTGGCCCAGCCCATCGGTGTCACCACCTCGACCGTCGCCGGCCCCCAGAGCGCCCGGGCGGCATCTGTGGCGGCGCTCGCGCCCGTCGGGCTGTGGCTCGGTGCGCTGGCCACCTACCTGCTGATCGCGCCGTTCGCGCGCACGGCCCTCGGCTCGCCTGCCTCGGCAGCGCGGATCGCGGCCGAGGGGAGCGGGATCGCGCTCGTCACCGGTGCCATCCAGGCGGCCCTGGTCTGGGTGGGGATCGCGCTGCTGGGGGTGACTCCCGACCGCATCGCCGTGGCGCTTGGCCTCGCCGCCGCCGCCGCATTCTCCTTCATGCTCGTCCATCAGGCGTTGGTCGCCCTGCTGGGGCGCGCGGGGCTCGTCATCTCTGTCATCGCTCTCGGCGTTCAGTTGGTCGCCGCCGGCACCCTGCAGCCGGTGACGACCGGATCGCTCGCGGCGACACCGTTGGCGATGCTGCCGCTGAGTCTGTGCCTGCAGGGCACGCAGGCCCTCGTCGGCGGATCGCTGCACGCCGTGCTGCAGGCGGCGATCGGACTCGTGCTGTGGGCGCTACTGGCCTTCGCCGGAACGGTGATCGGGGTGACGCGTGCTCGCCGCCGCTCGCCCATCACCGCGCTGACCTGACCCCCTCCCGACTTCCCTCCGCCGAGTTGCACTTCCCTCTGCCGAGTTGCACTTCCCTCCGCCGAGTTGCACCTCCCTCTGCCGAGTTGCACCTCCCTCTGCCGAGTTGCACCTCCCTCTGCCGAGTTGCACCTCCCTCTGCCGAGTTGCACCTCCCTCAGCCGACTTGCCCTTCGCTCAGCCGACTTGCGCTTCCTCAGCCGAGCTGCACGTCGCGCGATTTGCCCCGTCGCGGGGCGCTCGCTATCCTCGCGGCATGACCTCGGCATCGCACGGCTCCGTCGCTTCGGCGACGATGCTGCCTGCGCTGCGCCGACGTCTGGGCGAGCGCCGACTGTAGGCGACCCCGCGCTGCGCCGTCGTGGCGCCGCGGTGTCGCCGGTCGTGAGTTCATCACCGTGCGCGACCGCGCACGGCAGGCCCAGACAATAAGGTGGAATCCATGTCCTACACGGTCGCCGTCTCCGGCGCATCCGGCTATGCGGGGGGCGAAATCCTGCGGCTGCTCGCGCAGCACCCCGATGTCGAGATCCGCACGGTCACCGCGCACTCCAACGCGGGTCAGCCGCTGGCGCTGCACCAGCCCCACCTGCGCTCCCTTGCGCATCTGACGCTGCAGGAGACGACCCCCGAGGTCCTCGCCGGTCACGACATCGTCGTCCTCGCGCTGCCGCACGGTCAGTCGGGCGTCTACACCGACGTGCTCGGCGAGGTGCCCCTCGTGATCGATGCCGGCGCCGACCACCGGCTGACCTCCGCCGACGCCTGGGCGCAGTTCTACGGCGGCGACTTCCATGAACCGTGGACCTATGGTGTTCCCGAGCTGCTGGTCGGAGCCGGCCGACAGCGCGACAAACTCGTCGGGGCGACCCGCATCGCCGCACCCGGATGCAACGCCTCGACCGTGTCTCTGAGCCTGGTCCCGGGGGTCGCGGCGGGGGTCATCGACCCTTCCGACATCGTCAGCGTGCTTGCGGTGGGGCCCTCGGGCGCCGGCAAGAGCCTCAAGCCCACCCTGTTGGCCAGCGAAATCCTCGGGTCCGCCAACCCCTACTCGGTCGGTGGCGTTCACCGGCACATCCCCGAGATCCGGCAGGCGCTCGGCGCGGTCACGGATGCCGACATCCGGATCTCCTTCACCCCGGTCATCGTGCCGATGTCGCGCGGCATCCTCGCGACATCCACCGCCCCCATCGCGGGGGATGCGACGGATGCCGAGATTCGGCAGGCGTGGGAAGCCGCGTACGCGGACGAGACCTTCGTGCAGCTGCTCCCCGAGGGTCAGTTCCCCCGCACGGCAGATATCCTCGGCGCGAACACCGCGCTGATGGGCCTCGCGATCGACCGGGCGGCCGGGCGCGTGGTCGTCGTCACCGCGGTCGACAACCTCGTCAAGGGCACGGCGGGGGCCGCCATCCAATCCATGAACATCGCGCTGGGACTGCCCGAGGCCCGCGCACTGACCGTGAACGGAGTCGCGCCGTGAGCGTCACCGCGCCCCAGGGATTCGAGGCCGCCGGCGTTGCGGTCGGGCTGAAGTCGACCGGCAAGCCGGATGTCGCGGTCGTCGTCAACCGCGGTCCGCTCAAGATCGGCGCGGCAGTGTTCACCAGCAACCGCGCCAAGGCGAATCCGATCCTGTGGTCGCAGCAGGCGATTCAGGACGGCGGGGTCGAGGCGATCGTCCTCAACTCGGGCGGGGCCAACTGCTTCACCGGCGCCTTCGGATTCCAGACCACGCATATGACCGCCGAGCATCTCGCGGGACTCCTGGATGTCAGCTCCGGCGACATCCAGGTGTGCTCGACGGGCCTGATCGGCACCGGCGACGAGGTGTTCCGCCAGAAGGTGCTCGACGGCACGACCGCGGCGGTGGCCGCGCTGGATGCCAACGGCGGCGACGCCGCAGCGCTGGCGATCATGACCACCGACTCCCGCCCCAAGACCGCGACCGTCCACGGTGACGGGTGGACGATCGGCGGCATGGCGAAGGGCGCCGGGATGTTGGCGCCGGGCCTTGCGACCATGCTCGTGGTCCTCACGACCGATGCGGTGCTCACCGCCGAGGAGGCCGACGCGCACCTGCGTGCCGCCACCAGGGTGAGCTTCGACCGCCTCGACTCCGACGGTTGCATGTCCACCAACGACCAGGTGACCCTTATGGTCAGCGGCGCCTCGGGTGTGACCCCCGAGACGACGGCGTTCCGCGCGGCACTGATCGAGGTCTGCACCGACCTCGCGGTGCAGCTGCAGTCCGACGCCGAGGGCGCCAACCACGACATCGCCATCGAGGTCGTCCACGCGGCATCCGAGGACGACGCCGTCGAGGTCGGTCGCTCAGTGGCCCGCAACAACCTCTTCAAGGCCGCCATCTTCGGCAACGACCCCAACTGGGGACGCGTGCTCGCCGCCATCGGCACGACCACCGCGCCGTTCGACCCCTACGCGGTGGATGTCGACATGAACGGCGTACGCGTGTGCTCGAACGGCGGACCGGACCAGCCGCGCGAGCTCGTCGACCTCACGCCCCGCAAGACCCATGTCCGCATCGACCTCAAGGAGGGCGAGGCGTCGGCGACGATCTACACCAACGACCTCACCCACGACTACGTGCACGAGAACAGCGCCTATTCGTCATGACAGACCTGCAAGACACCACGCCGGAGGAGGCCGCCGAGAAGGCCGCCGTCCTCATCGAGTCCCTGCCCTGGCTCAAGCGCTTCCGCGATCAGATCGTCGTCGTCAAGTACGGCGGCAACGCGATGGTCTCCGAAGAGCTCCAGCGCAGCTTCGCCGAGGACATCGCCTACCTCCGCTTCGTCGGCGTCAAGCCCGTCGTCGTCCACGGCGGTGGCCCCCAGATCTCCAAGATGCTCGACCGCCTCGACATCCGCAGCGAATTCCAGGGCGGCTATCGGGTGACCAACACCGAGGCGATCTCGGTGGTCCGGATGGTGCTGGCCGGGCAGATCAATCCGCAGCTCGTCGCGCAGATCAACACCCACGGCGCCTTCGCTGCGGGACTCTCCGGCGAGGATGCGGGGCTGTTCGGCGGTCGTCGGCGCGGCGTCGTCGTCGACGGCGAAGAGGTCGACCTCGGCTTCGTCGGGGACGTGGTGCAGGTGACACCGGATGCCGTCCTCGACCACCTCGCGGCAGGCCGGGTGCCGGTCGTGTCCTCGATCGCCCCCGACCTCGACAATCCGGGGCACTCGCTCAACGTCAACGCCGATGCCGCTGCTGCGGCGTTGGCCGCGGCGCTGGGGGCGGCAAAGCTCGTCATCCTCACCGATGTCGCAGGTCTCTACGCCGACTGGCCCAACCGCGACTCGCTGGTCTCTCATCTGACGGCCGCTGAACTGCGCGTGATGTTGCCGAGCCTGGAGTCGGGCATGATCCCCAAGATGCAGGCGTGCCTGGACGCCGTCGAGGGGGGAGTCGACACCGCCGCGATCATCGACGGTCGCGTGCCCCACTCACTGTTGATCGAAGTCTTCACAAGCAAGGGAATCGGAACTGAAGTGGTGAACGGCACCGTGGATTGCGGCACCGTGGTCGACAACACCGCGGTCCGCGAGGAAGGGAGTCAGGCATGAGTGAAGAACAGCCCACGACGTGGCAGAGCGATGCCCGACGCGACCTCGTGTACAACGCGGGGGATCGCCTGGCGATGTTCACCCGCGGTGAGGGGTCCTACCTCTGGGACGACCAGGGCAAGCGGTACCTCGACTTCCTCTCCGGGATCGCGGTGGTCTCCCTCGGGCACGCGCACCCCGTCTTCGTCGAGGCCGTCTCGCAGCAGGCGGCCACCCTCGCGCACGTGTCGAACTACTTCGCCACCCCGCCCCAGCTCGCGCTCGCCGCGCAGCTCAAGCGCCTGGCGGGGACAGGGGAGTCCGGCAAGGTCTACTTCGGCAACTCCGGAGCCGAGGCCAACGAGGCGGCGTTCAAGCTCGCGCGCCTGCACGGGGCGGCCCGGGACGGCCGGGCGGCGCGGCCCCGAATCATTGCGCTGACGGATGCTTTCCACGGTCGCACGATGGCGACCCTCGCCCTCACCGGCAAGCCCTGGATGCAGGAGCCGTTCCTGCCGATGGTGCCGGGCGTCGAGTTCATCGACTCCACGATCGAGGCGCTGGAGGCCGCCGTCGACGACAGCGTCGCCGCCGTGTTCCTCGAGCCCATCAAGGGCGAGGCCGGTGTCCTGCCCCTCCCGGACGGGTACCTGAAGGCCGCGCGCGAGATCACCTCGCGCCACGGTGCGCTGCTGATCATCGACGAGATCCAGACCGGCGCCGGCCGCACCGGTGAGTGGTTCGCCTTCCAGCACGCCGGGATCGTGCCCGATGCCATCACCGTGGCCAAGGGCATCGGCGGAGGGTTCCCGATCGGAGCGCTCATCACGTTCGGCGCGGCCGGCGACCTCTTCTCGCCCGGCACGCACGGCTCGACCTTCGGCGGCAACGCGTTGGGAACCGCGGTGGCCGGTGCCGTCCTCGCAGAGA
Source organism: Microbacterium sediminicola (assembly GCF_039531125.1). NCBI lineage: Bacteria > Bacillati > Actinomycetota > Actinomycetes > Micrococcales > Microbacteriaceae > Microbacterium > Microbacterium sediminicola. Next base: position 1,287,283 of record NZ_BAAAPL010000001.1, on the reverse strand, counting down.
TCGAGCGCGCGGGGCTGGTGGAGAACGCCCGCACCCGCGGCGACCAGCTGCGAAGCGGCATCCTGGCGTTGGGCTCCTCGCTGGTCGTGGAGTGCCGCGGTCAGGGGCTGCTGGTCGGAGTCGCCCTGGCCCACCCCGTCGCCAAGGCCGTGGTGGCGGCCGCGCAGGAGCACGGCCTCGTCATCAACGCGCCCAACGACACCACTATCCGCCTCGCTCCGGCGCTGACGATCGGCGACGTCGAGATCGACGAATTCCTGGGGCTGTTCGAGGCCTCGCTCGCCACGGTCGAGTCCGCCCTTCTGCTTGACACCCCCACGGAGGTACCCGCATGACCCGCCACCTGCTGCGCGACGACGATCTGACCGCCGCCGAACAGTCCACGATCCTGGACCTCGCCCTCGAGCTGAAGCAGGACCGCTGGAAGCTGAAGCCCCTGGCAGGTCCCGAGACGGTGGCCGTTATCTTCGACAAGTCCTCCACGAGAACGCGCGTCTCCTTCGCGGTGGGCATCGCCGATCTCGGCGGCTCGCCGCTGATCATCTCGACGGCCAACAGCCAGCTCGGCGGCAAGGAGACCCCCTCCGACACCGCGCGGGTGATGGAGCGCCAGGTCGCGGCGATCGTGTGGCGCACCTACGCCCAGGCGGGCCTCGAGGAGATGGCGCGCGGCACCCGCGTGCCGGTCATCAACGCCCTCAGCGACGACTTCCACCCCTGCCAGCTGTTGGCGGACCTGCTCACGATTCGCGAGCACAAGGGGGAGCTCAAGGGACTGACCCTGTCGTTCTTCGGTGACGGATGCTCGAACATGGGTCACTCCTACGCTCTGGCGGGCGTGACCGCCGGCATGCATGTGCGCATCGCCTCGCCCGAGGAATACGCGCCGCGCGCCGATGTGGTCGCCGACGCCGACCGCCGCGCCGAGGAGACCGGCGGCTCGCTCACCCTCTACACGGACCCACTCGAGGCGGCCGCGGGCGCCGACATCATCGTGACCGACACGTGGGTCTCGATGGGCAAGGAGGAGGAGAAGATCGCGCGCCTGCGCGATCTCGGGGGCTACAAGGTCACCACCGAGACCATGCAGCTGGCAGATCCCGAGGCGATCTTCATCCACTGCCTGCCCGCCGATCGCGGCTACGAGGTCGACTCCGAGGTCATCGACGGCCCCCAGAGCGTCGTCTGGGATGAGGCAGAGAACCGACTGCACGCGCAGAAGGCGCTCCTGGTGTGGCTGCTGCAGCAGGACTAGCCGACACCCTCACCACCCATGTGCGGCGGCTCGACGAGCCGCGGCGCATCGCGGGCATCGACCTGGCGCGCGGGCTCGCCGTCATCGGCATGCTCGCCGCGCACCTGTTCGCGCTCGGCCCACTGGAGTGGGCCGATCCCGCAACCTGGGGGAGTATTGCGAGCGGTCGTTCCTCGATCCTGTTCGCGCTGGCGGCCGGCGTCTCGATCGCCCTCGTGACCGGTGGCCCCCGCCCGCTCGAGGGAGTCGCGCGAACGGTGCGCTCCCGCTGGCTCGCGCGCCGTGCACTCGTGCTGTGGATGCTCGGGCTGCTGCTGATAGCGACCGGCGTGCCCGTCTACGTGATCCTGCCCGCCTATGCGCTGCTGTTCCTTATGGCGATCCCTTTCCTCGGGCTGCGGGCCCGCGCGCTCGCCGCCTGGGCGGCGGGGATCGCGCTGGTCGTGCCGTGGATCCTGCCGACCACGGACGCGCTGCCGATATGGGACACCCTCCCGGGGGAGGCGGTCTGGCTCTTCTTCGGCCTGGCCTACCCCGCCCCGCTGTGGATCGCGTTCGTGCTGGCGGGCATGGCGATCGGGCGGCTCGACCTGCGTCGGCCCGCGGCCCTGTGGGCGCTCGCAGTCGGCGGGGCGGCGCTGACGGTGCTCTCCGAGCTTCTCGCGCTGGTTCCCGTGGATGCCCAGTCCTACCTCGGCCAGGTGTGGACCACCTCCCCGCACAGCGGTGGTCTGCTGGAGGTCTGGGGATCGTGCGGCTTTGCGGTCGCGGTCATGGCCCTCAGCATCCTGCTGTGCCGCACGCCCGTCAGCGCCGCACTGCTGCCGATCCGGGCCACCGGGAGTATGCCGCTGACCGCCTACTCCGCGCAGATCGTCATCTGGGCGATCTGGTCGTTCCTCGCTCTCGGGACGACGACCGACCTCTACGGATTCCGTGCGTTGCAGCCCTTCTGGCCCATGGTCTTCGGCATTCTGATCGGATGCACCCTCTGGGCTCTGCTGCGTGGGCGCGGTCCGCTCGAGCGTCTCGTCGAGCGGTTCAGCGCGCCGCGCGCGGATAGGCTGGGCAGATGAGCACCACGAGTGACGGAACCCACGAAGGTGCCCTCTGGGGTGCCCGCTTCGCCTCGGGACCCTCGCCCGAACTCGCCGCGCTGAGTGTGTCGACGCACTTCGACTGGGATCTGGCCCTGTACGACATCCGCGGATCGCACGCGCACGCGACCGCGCTCGAGGCCGCAGGGTATCTGACCGCCGAAGAGGCCGCGGCGATGCACGCGGGACTCGAGCAGCTGGCCGCCGCGGTGACGGCGGGCACGATCACCGCGCGCCCCAGCGATGAGGACGTACACGGCTCCCTCGAGCAGTCGCTCATCGAGATCGTCGGTCCCGAGCTGGGTGGAAAGCTGCGGGCCGGTCGCAGCCGCAACGATCAGATCGCGACGCTCGTGCGCCTGTACCTGCTCGACCACAGCCGCACCATCAGTCGCGAGATCGTCCGCCTGATCGATGCCATCGTCGCCCAGGCGGAGGCACACGAGGCCGCGATCATGCCGGGGCGGACGCATCTTCAGCACGCGCAGCCCATTCTCCTCGGGCACCATCTGCAGGCACATGCCTGGCCGCTCGTCCGCGATCTCGAGCGCCTCCGCGACTGGAGCGCGCGCGCCTCGGTGTCGCCGTACGGTGGCGGTGCGCTGGCGGGATCGACCCTGGGACTGGACCCCGAGCTGGTCGCTCGTGAGCTGGGTCTGGCACGCCCGGCCGAGAATTCCCTCGACGGGACCGCGGCACGAGATGTCGTGGCCGAGTTCGCCTTCATCTGCGCTCAGATCGGAATCGATCTGTCCCGCTTCGCCGAGGAGATCATCCTGTGGAACACGCGGGAGTTCGGGTTCGTGACTTTGGACGACGCATACTCGACGGGCTCGAGCATCATGCCGCAGAAGAAGAACCCGGATATCGCCGAGCTTGCGCGCGGCAAGGCCGGGCGCCTGATCGGCAACCTCTCCGGGCTACTGGCGACGCTCAAGGCCCTGCCGCTCGCCTACAACCGCGACCTGCAGGAAGACAAGGAGCCGGTCTTCGACTCGGTGCGCACCCTCGAACTCGTGCTCCCCGCCTTCGCCGGCATGGTTGCGACCCTGCGCTTCGACGTCGAGCGGATGGCGTCCCTCGCCCCCGAGGGCTTCTCCCTCGCGACGGATGTGGCCGAGTGGCTGGTGCGCCAGGGAGTGCCGTTCCGCGACGCCCATGAGATCTCCGGACAGCTGGTGCGGGCCTGTGAGGAGCGCGGGATCGGGCTCGAGGATGCCGACGACGAGATGCTGGCGACCGTGTCGCCGCGCCTGACCCCCGAGGTGCGCTCCGTGCTCTCGATCGAGGGATCGGTGGCCAGTCGGTCGGGTGTCGGAGGTACCGCGCCGGCGCGGGTTGCCGAGCAGCGGGCGGAGCTCATCTCGCGTACGCAGCATCTTGCGCAGCACCTGGCCATCGCCTGAGCTGCGTCGCAGCGGCACCGTCCCGGCCTGCATGCCGCTGATAATCTGACACCCGTGCCAGACCTCGACATCGCCGCCCACGCGCGTGCCCTTGCGCCCGCGAACGACCCCTCCTTCGAGAACGTCTGGGACGAACTGCTGTGGCGCGGCCTTGTGCACGTCTCCACCAATCAGGAGGAGCTGCGGGAGCTGTTGGGCGGCGATCCCATCACGATGTACTGCGGATTCGATCCGACCGCGCCGAGCCTGCACCTCGGGAACCTCGTCCAGCTGTTGCTGCTGCGACGGCTGCAGTTGGCGGGTCACCGGCCACTGGGCCTGGTCGGCGGATCGACCGGCCTGATCGGGGATCCCCGACCGACCGCGGAGCGCACGCTCAACACGAAGGAGACCGTCGCCGCGTGGGTCGCGCAGCTCCAGGCCCAGGTCGAGCGGTTCCTCGACATGGGGGGCCCGAGCGCCGCGCGCCTGGTCAACAATCTCGACTGGACCGCGCCGCTGTCGGCGATCGATTTCCTGCGTGACATCGGCAAGCACTACCGCGTGGGCACGATGCTGAAAAAGGATGCGGTCAGCGCGCGCCTGAACTCCGAGGCCGGCATCAGCTACACCGAGTTCAGCTACCAGATTCTGCAGGGGCTGGACTTCCTCGAGCTGTACCGCCAGTACGACTGTCGTCTGCAGACCGGTGGCAGCGACCAGTGGGGCAACCTCACCAGCGGCGTGGACCTGATCCACTACGTCGAGCACACCTCGGTGCACGCGATCGGCACTCCGCTGATCACCAACTCCGACGGCACCAAGTTCGGCAAGAGCGAGGGCAACGCGATCTGGCTGGATGCCGAGATGTGCAGCCCCTACAGGATGTACCAGTTCTGGCTGAACACCGATGACGCGGACGTGATCGAGCGGTTGAAGATCTTCACTTTCCTCACGCGAGAGGAGATCGAGGAACTCGAGGGCTTCGTCGAGACGGAGCCCTTCCGACGCGCCGCCCAGAAGCGCCTCGCGTTGGAAGTCACCACGACCGTTCACGGGCCGGAGGCGACGGCAGCGGTCATCGCCGCCTCCGAAGCGCTGTTCGGCAAGGGGGATCTGCAGACACTGGATGCCACCGTCCTGCGCACCGCGCTGGAGGAGTTGCCGAACGCGGAGATCACCTCGCAGACCACGGTCCTCGATGCGCTCGTCCAGACCGGCCTCGTGGCGAGTCTGTCGGAGGGTCGACGAGCGATGTCGCAAGGAGGGGTCTCCCTGGACGGCGTCAAGGTCACGGATGAGACCGTCCTCGTCTCCGGCGCGCTTCCCGGCGGCGTGTCGGTGCTGCGGCGGGGCAAGAAGACTCTCGCCGGGCTGTTCGTCACATCCTGACGATGACCGTCAGCGACAGGGGGAGGTCGCTGAGACCGCAGTGACGCGGAGTGTTTCGCGACCGTCACGCCCCGGAAACATGCGCGACACGCCCGAGTGAGGGACCGATTTGTCGCGGTGTTCAGATCCACGTAATGTATTCCTTGTTCGCCCCAAAGGAGCGCGGTGAGGCTGAGAGCCTCCCCTCCTCAAGCAGTGAACACAACTCCTTCCCAGTAAGACTCCTAGAGTCACGGGCCCGCAAGGTCTACACTGGGGGATCTGCTCGTACACCGAGTCGATCCGATGAGGTCGCGAGCTTCCACTCGCGGCGAGTCGAATTGACAGCAGTGAGCGAGCGGGTAAAATTGAGAAGTTGCCCTGGTGGCTGGCTGTGAGGCTGGTGTCGGGTGCATCCGATCCTTGAGAACTCAACAGCGTGCACTTGTCAAATGCCAAATAACCTCGTCCTGACCTTTTTGGTTGGGTGAGATTCCTTTGGATCAAAGTCCAGCCCTCTTTTTGGGGGTTGGCGAACGGATAGTCAGCAATGAATATCGTTTTGGTCAGTTCAAACTCGCTGCGTCGATCTTTTTCCGGTTGATGTATGCATTTTTTCTTTACGGAGAGTTTGATCCTGGCTCAGGATGAACGCTGGCGGCGTGCTTAACACATGCAAGTCGAACGGTGAAGCCAAGCTTGCTTGGTGGATCAGTGGCGAACGGGTGAGTAACACGTGAGCAACCTGCCCCGGACTCTGGGATAAGCGCTGGAAACGGCGTCTAATACTGGATACGAGCTGCGAAGGCATCTTCAGCAGTTGGAAAGATTTTTTGGTCTGGGATGGGCTCGCGGCCTATCAGCTTGTTGGTGAGGTAATGGCTCACCAAGGCGTCGACGGGTAGCCGGCCTGAGAGGGTGACCGGCCACACTGGGACTGAGACACGGCCCAGACTCCTACGGGAGGCAGCAGTGGGGAATATTGCACAATGGGCGGAAGCCTGATGCAGCAACGCCGCGTGAGGGATGACGGCCTTCGGGTTGTAAACCTCTTTTAGCAGGGAAGAAGCGAAAGTGACGGTACCTGCAGAAAAAGCGCCGGCTAACTACGTGCCAGCAGCCGCGGTAATACGTAGGGCGCAAGCGTTATCCGGAATTATTGGGCGTAAAGAGCTCGTAGGCGGTTTGTCGCGTCTGCTGTGAAAACTGGAGGCTCAACCTCCAGCCTGCAGTGGGTACGGGCAGACTAGAGTGCGGTAGGGGAGATTGGAATTCCTGGTGTAGCGGTGGAATGCGCAGATATCAGGAGGAACACCGATGGCGAAGGCAGATCTCTGGGCCGTAACTGACGCTGAGGAGCGAAAGGGTGGGGAGCAAACAGGCTTAGATACCCTGGTAGTCCACCCCGTAAACGTTGGGAACTAGTTGTGGGGTCCATTCCACGGATTCCGTGACGCAGCTAACGCATTAAGTTCCCCGCCTGGGGAGTACGGCCGCAAGGCTAAAACTCAAAGGAATTGACGGGGACCCGCACAAGCGGCGGAGCATGCGGATTAATTCGATGCAACGCGAAGAACCTTACCAAGGCTTGACATATAGAGGAAACGTCTGGAAACAGTCGCCCCGCAAGGTCTCTATACAGGTGGTGCATGGTTGTCGTCAGCTCGTGTCGTGAGATGTTGGGTTAAGTCCCGCAACGAGCGCAACCCTCGTTCTATGTTGCCAGCACGTAATGGTGGGAACTCATGGGATACTGCCGGGGTCAACTCGGAGGAAGGTGGGGATGACGTCAAATCATCATGCCCCTTATGTCTTGGGCTTCACGCATGCTACAATGGCCGGTACAATGGGCTGCAATACCGTGAGGTGGAGCGAATCCCAAAAAGCCGGTCCCAGTTCGGATTGAGGTCTGCAACTCGACCTCATGAAGTCGGAGTCGCTAGTAATCGCAGATCAGCAACGCTGCGGTGAATACGTTCCCGGGTCTTGTACACACCGCCCGTCAAGTCATGAAAGTCGGTAACACCTGAAGCCGGTGGCCCAACCCTTGTGGAGGGAGCCGTCGAAGGTGGGATCGGTAATTAGGACTAAGTCGTAACAAGGTAGCCGTACCGGAAGGTGCGGCTGGATCACCTCCTTTCTAAGGAGCATCTGGAGGCTTCGGTCTTCCAGGCGCCAGTTCAGAACCGAATGTGTTCTGCTGGTTAGCTCATGGGTGGAACATTTGATGAGGCTCCGTATGGAGATCGAAGAAGTTAGTACGCCGCTTGCGGTTGGAACGGTTTTTCGTGAAGGTACGGGGCATGCACGCTGTTGGGTCCTGAGGGACCGGATGGGCTTCTTTCGGGGAGTTCAACCAACCTCAGGGCCTTTTCTGGTGGTCGCAGCAGCGATCAGCGGGGAGGGTACCGCCCGTACTTTGAGAACTACACAGTGGACGCGAGCATCTTAGAGATGACTCTTTTGAGTCATTTCACAGATGATCTTTTTAGATCATTAGTCAATTTCAATTTGACGATTCAAACTCATGTGATTTCAAGTCTTTAAGAGCAAACGGTGGATGCCTTGGCATCTGGAGCCGAAGAAGGACGTAGCAATCTGCGATAAGCCTCGGGGAGTGGATAAGCACACTGTGATCCGAGGGTGTCCGAATGGGGAAACCCCGCTAGGCGGCGTGCCGACCTAGTGACTCCCGCCTGAATATATAGGGCGGGTAGAGGGAACGTGGGGAAGTGAAACATCTCAGTACCCACAGGAAGAGAAAGCAACCGCGATTCCGTTAGTAGTGGCGAGCGAAATCGGAACAGGCTAAACCGAGTACGTGTGATATCCGGCAGGAGTTGCGTATTCGGGGTTGTGGGACTTTTCGTGTTGTTCTGCCGAGCAGCGAGCGTGACAAGAGGGTATAGACGAACCGCTTTGAAAGGCGGGCCATAGTGGGTGCCAGCCCCGTAGTCGAAATGCCTGTCTTGGCGTGAAGAGTATCCCAAGTAGCACGGGGCCCGAGAAATCCCGTGTGAATCTGTCAGGACCACCTGATAAGCCTAAATACTCCCAGATGACCGATAGCGGACAAGTACCGTGAGGGAAAGGTGAAAAGTACCCCGGGAGGGGAGTGAAATAGTACCTGAAACCGTTTGCTTACAAACCGTTGGAGCCTCCTTAGTAGGGGTGACAGCGTGCCTTTTGAAGAATGAGCCTGCGAGTTAGCGATATGTGGCGAGGTTAACCCGTGTGGGGTAGCCGTAGCGAAAGCGAGTCTGAATAGGGCGATTCAGTCGCATGTCCTAGACCCGAAGCGAAGTGATCTATCCATGGCCAGGCTGAAGCGACGGTAAGACGTCGTGGAGGGCCGAACCCACTTAGGTTGAAAACTGAGGGGATGAGCTGTGGATAGGGGTGAAAGGCCAATCAAACTTCGTGATAGCTGGTTCTCTCCGAAATGCATTTAGGTGCAGCGTTGCGTGTTTCTTGCCGGAGGTAGAGCTACTGGATGGCCGATGGGCCCCAAAAGGTTACTGACGTCAGCCAAACTCCGAATGCCGGTAAGTGAGAGCGCAGCAGTGAGACTGTGGGGGATAAGCTTCATAGTCGAGAGGGAAACAACCCAGACCACCAACTAAGGTCCCTAAGCGCGTGCTAAGTGGGAAAGGATGTGGAGTTGCTCAGACAACCAGGAGGTTGGCTTAGAAGCAGCCACCCTTGAAAGAGTGCGTAATAGCTCACTGGTCAAGTGATTCCGCGCCGACAATGTAACGGGGCTCAAGCACGCCACCGAAGTTGTGGCATTGACATTAGTGGTAGGCCTTCGTGGTCCAGCCGTGTTGATGGGTAGGAGAGCGTCGTGTCACGAGTGAAGCGGCGGGGTGACCCAGCCGTGGACGTGACACGAGTGAGAATGCAGGCATGAGTAGCGAAAGACGTGTGAGAAACACGTCCTCCGAAAGACCAAGGGTTCCAGGGTCAAGCTAATCTTCCCTGGGTAAGTCGGGACCTAAGGCGAGGCCGACAGGCGTAGTCGATGGACAACGGGTTGATATTCCCGTACCGGCGAAGAACCGCCCCAATCAATCCAGTGGTGCTAAGTGCCCGAATCTTCATCCTTAAACCCTTCGGGGTGGCGGGGTGTTGGCTAGCGCATGACCCCATGCTGGTGCGGTTAGCGTATTAACAGGTGTGACGCAGGAAGGTAGCCCAAGCCAGGCGATGGTTGTCCTGGTGCAAGTGCGTAGGCCGAACGGTAGGTAAATCCGCCGTTCGTGATGGCTGAGACACGATGCGGATAAAAAGTGGGTGATCCTATGCTGCCGAGAAAAGCATCGACGCGAGGTTCTAGCTGCCCGTACCCCAAACCGACTCAGGTGGTCAGGTAGAGAATACCAAGGAGATCGAGAGAATCGTGGTTAAGGAACTCGGCAAAATGCCCCCGTAACTTCGGGAGAAGGGGGGCCATCCACTTATATGACCGTGCGTCAAAAAGGGTGTGGTGGCCGCAGAGACTAGTGGGTAGCGACTGTTTACTAAAAACACAGGTCCGTGCCAAGTCGCAAGACGATGTATACGGACTGACGCCTGCCCGGTGCTGGAAGGTTAAGAGGACGGGTTAGCGTAAGCGAAGCTCAGAATTTAAGCCCCAGTAAACGGCGGTGGTAACTATAACCATCCTAAGGTAGCGAAATTCCTTGTCGGGTAAGTTCCGACCTGCACGAATGGCGTAACGACTTCCCAACTGTCTCAACCGCGAACTCGGCGAAATTGCATTACGAGTAAAGATGCTCGTTACGCGCAGCAGGACGGAAAGACCCCGTGACCTTTACTACAGCTTGGTATTGGTGTTCGGTGTGGCTTGTGTAGGATAGGTGGGAGACTGTGAAGCATGGACGCCAGTTCATGTGGAGTCATTGTTGAAATACCACTCTGGTCACTCTGGATGTCTAACTTCGAACCGTAATCCGGTTCAGGGACAGTGCCTGGTGGGTAGTTTAACTGGGGCGGTTGCCTCCCAAAAAGTAACGGAGGCGCCCAAAGGTTCCCTCAATCTGGTTGGCAATCAGATGGCGAGTGTAAGTGCACAAGGGAGCTTGACTGTGAGACTGACAGGTCGAGCAGGGACGAAAGTCGGGACTAGTGATCCGGCAGTGGCTTGTGGAAGCGCTGTCGCTCAACGGATAAAAGGTACCTCGGGGATAACAGGCTGATCTTGCCCAAGAGTCCATATCGACGGCATGGTTTGGCACCTCGATGTCGGCTCGTCGCATCCTGGGGCTGGAGTAGGTCCCAAGGGTTGGGCTGTTCGCCCATTAAAGCGGTACGCGAGCTGGGTTTAGAACGTCGTGAGACAGTTCGGTCCCTATCCGCTGCGCGCGTAGGAAGTTTGAGAGGATCTGACCCTAGTACGAGAGGACCGGGTTGGACGAACCTCTGGTGTGTCAGTTGTTCCGCCAGGAGCACCGCTGATTAGCTACGTTCGGGATGGATAACCGCTGAAAGCATCTAAGCGGGAAGCCGGCCTCAAGATGAGACTTCCATACCTTCGGGTGAGAGGCTCCCAGCAGACTACTGGGTTGATAGGCCAGATGTGGAAGCGCAGTAATGCGTGTAGCTGACTGGTACTAATAAGCCGATGACTTGATAACACTCCATCAGTTTGATTTCTGTTGGTGCTTGCGTCCACTGAGTGGTTCTCGATGTACGGTCGAGAACACAACAAAACAATGTATTTTTGCTTGTGCGAGATTGAAACATCAATAGTGTTTCGGCGGCCATAGCGAGAGGGAAACGCCCGGTCACATTCCGAACCCGGAAGCTAAGCCTCTCAGCGCCGATGGTACTGCAGGGGGGACCCTGTGGGAGAGTAGGACACCGCCGGACTTCTTTCATGAAATGGCCACCCAACGCAGGGTGGCCATTTCACGTTAACGGGAGGATTTTGGGATGAGCGACAACGAGACGCCGGGATCGGGCGACGGCGAATCGCGCCGTCGGAGTTCGCATCCCCGTTCTTCGGGTGAGCGCGGTGGACAACAGCGCCGCCCGTCTCGCGACGACCGCCCCTCTCGTGACGGCAAGCCTCGTCGCGACGACCGCGCTTCTCGCGCAGGTAAGCCTCCTCGCGACGGTAAGCCTGCTCGTGATGGCAAACCTCCTCGTGACGGCAAGCCCTACGGGGAGCGTCGGCCTTCCCGCGATGCGCGTTCATCGTCGGAACGCACGCCCTACCGCGGTGGCGGCGAGCGAAACCCCTCTCGCACTGACCGCCCGTATCGCGACGACAAGAGGTCGGGTGAGCGCAAGCCGTACCGCGGCGGTGCGTCGGCCGGGGATCGCAAGCCCTACCGCGGTGACGCATCCGGTGGAGAACGCACGCCCTACCGCGGTGGCAAGCCCGGCTATGGCGGCACGTCCGGAGGCCGCGCCGGTCGTTCGATGGAGCGCGATCGTCAGGATGACGTCGAGCGGATCCCCGCGCCGCCGATCCCGGATGAGATCACGGCGCGCGATCTGGGCGGCGGCGCGCGGAATGAGCTCAAGACCCTGAGCAAAGAGAACGCCGAGCAGGTCGCCCGGCACCTCGCGATGGTGTCACGTCTGATCGAGGACGACCCCGCCCTCGCGCACGAGCACGCGCAGGCCGCTGTCCGGCGCGCCGGACGCATCGCCGTCGTGCGCGAGACCGCGGCGATCACGGCGTACGCGCTGGGGGATTTCGCGCTTGCGTTGCGTGAGCTGCGGACCTACCGCCGGATCTCCGGGCGCGACGACCAGATCGCGCTGCTCGTCGACAGCGAACGCGGTGTCGGCCGTCCCGATCGAGCGTTGGAAGAGGGACGTGCGGTCGATCGCGCGAAACTCGAGACCGGCGTGCGCGTCGAACTCGCGATTGCGATGTCCGGTGCGCGGCTGGATCTGGGCGAGCCGGAACGTGCGCTCGAGGAGCTCGACATCCCGGAGCTCGACCCCAACCGTGCCTTCGAGTGGTCGCCGGGGCTGTTCGCCGCACGGGCCGGCGTCCTCGAGGAACTCGGTCGGGACGAAGAGGCCGAGCAGTGGCGTGAGCGGGCACTGGTCGCCGCCGAAGCCCTGGATGCCGCCTCCGGCCACGCCGAATCGGAAGAGCTCGTGATCGAGGATCTGTTCCCGGACGAAGAACCGCCGTCCTCGGACAGGCATGCCACCGAGGCGTCCGAGCCGACGGAGCGCGCTGACTGATGGGGGTGTTCTCGCGGTCCACTCCCACACCCTTGGACGGCGTGGATGTCGTCCTCGCCGACCTGGATGGTGTCGTCTATGCGGGGGCAGGCGCCCGCCCGTACGCGGTGGAGAGCCTGAATGCCGCTGCCGCGGCGGGGCGCCGTCTCGGTTTCATCACGAACAACGCCTCACGAACCGACGCATCCGTCGCCTCCCATCTTTCTGAGCTCGGCATCCCGACCCGGCCCGAGGAGGTCGTGACGAGCCCGCAGGCGGCCATGTCGCTGCTCACCGCGCGCGTCGCACCCGGCTCGACGATCCTCGTCGTCGGCGGTGAGGGCCTGGTGGTCGAGGTGGAGAAGGCCGGCTACACCGTCACGCGCAGTGCGCTGGACCAGCCCGCGGCCGTCGTGCAGGGCTTTGCGCCCGAGGTGTCGTGGAAGGATCTCGCCGAGGCGGCGTACGCCCTGCACCTGCCCGAGGATGAGGGTGGCATCCCGTGGATCGCCACCAACACCGACTGGACGATCCCGCAGGCGCGCGGTATCGCTCCGGGCAACGGCACGCTCGTCTCCGCCGTCCACACCGCCGTAGGGCGTCTCGCGACGGTGGCGGGCAAACCCGAGGTGCCGATCTTCACCGAGGCGATCGAGCGATTCGCGGCACACAAGGCCCTCTTCATCGGAGACCGGCTTGACACAGACATCCTCGGGGCGAACCGTGCGGGGATCGATTCCGTTCTCGTACTGACCGGCATCGACCGGCCCAAGCACGTGCTCGCCGCTCCTGCCGGATCTCAGCCGACCTACATCCTCGGCGACCTCCGCGAGCTGTTCGAACCGTACCCGCAGATCCGCGTGCGGGGCGCGGTCACCGAGGTGCGCGGTGCACGTGTGCGCATCGACGGCGCCGACGTGATCATCGAGGCCGAAGGTGATCGTCCTGTCGACCTGCTGCGAGCGGGCGCCGCGGCCATCTGGGCGACCGGCCGCCAGATCTTCGGGTTCCGGGTGCCCGAGCGACTGTACGCCGACCCGTTCCTGCGTCCCTGACGCGATCGGAGGGTCACGGCTCGTATGCTGAGAGCATGGATGCCGACCCCGACGCTACGCCCCAGCCGGCGATGCGACCGGCCGATGACCTGCTGTCGCGGCTGGAGGTCATCGAGTCGCAGCCGCTGACTGCTCGGGCCGTGTCCTACGAGGCCGTGCACGACGAGCTCGCCCGGCGACTCGAGCACCAGCCGGGGGCATCCGCGCCCTCGCAGAGTGCGGCGCAGTGACACCGCCGACTCCATGACGGCGAGACTGGACGCAGAGCTGGCCAGCCGGGGGCTCGCTCGCTCGCGCACCCATGCCGCACGGCTCATCGCCGAGGGGCGGGTACTGGTGGACGGCGTCGCGGTCGTCAAAGCGTCGACGCAGGTCGCTGCGAACACCGCGCTCGAGGTCGCCGGTGACGACCACTATGTGAGTCGTGCCGCGCACAAGCTCCTCGGAGCACTCGACGCGTTCTCGCTCGATGTCCGTGGCCGACTCGCGCTGGATATGGGGGCTTCCACGGGGGGATTCACCCAGGTTCTCCGCGAGCGCGGTGCCGACCCTGTCGTCGCGGTGGATGTCGGCCACGGCCAGATCGCCCCCGCTGTCGCCGCCGACCCCGGTGTGATCGCGGTGGAGGGTTTCAATGTCCGCTACATGACGCGGGAGAACCTCGCGGAAGCGGCCGGACGCCCCGTGCTGCCCGAGGTGGTCGTCGGAGACCTCTCTTTCATCTCCCTCGGACACGTGATGCCGGCGGTCGCGGCGGTCCTGGCCGAGAACGCCGACATCGTGCTGCTGATCAAGCCGCAGTTCGAGGTCGGCCGGACGGCTGTGCGGGAGGGGCTCGTCACCGCCCCCGCCCTCCGCGCGGATGCCGTCATGGGTGTGCTGTGGGAGGCGTGGGATCTGGGATGGGGCGTGGGCGGCGTTGTGGCCTCGGCCGTGGTCGGCACCCACGGCAACGCCGAGTTCCTCGCGCACCTGAAACCGCACAGCGGTGACAATCCGACAGAATGGGGGGACCGGGTGGCTGAGATGGCGGGGGTGCGATGATCGAGGACGAGCGCTACATTCTCGTGGTCGCCCACGCCCGCCGGCCCGACACCGTGGCCGCGGCCGTTCGGGTCATCGCCGCGCTGCGTGAGGCGGGTGCCGTGCCGGTGTTCGCCGCCGAGGATCTCGCGGAGCTCAGCGTCGCGATCCCACCGGGGCGCGTGGCCGTGCTGGCCGACGAGGTCGCCGTCTCGGACATCGAGCTGGCGATCGTGCTCGGCGGTGACGGGACGATCCTTCGTGCCGCCGAACTGGTGCGTTCGGGCCGTGCGCCGGTGCTCGGCGTCAACATGGGTCACGTCGGCTTCCTCGCCGAGATCGAGCGGGACAACCTCGACGAAGCCGTGCGGCGGGTGATCGACCGCGACTACACGGTCGAGGAACGCCTGGCGCTGCAGGTCCGCGTCAAGGACCACGACGGGGCGGTCATCTACGAGACCTGGGCGCTGAACGAGGCGACGGTCGAGAAGGGCAGCCGTGAGCGCATGCTCGAGGTCGTCATCGAGATCGACGGGCGCCCGCTGTCATCTTTCGGGTGCGACGGCGTCGTCGTCTCGACGCCGACGGGCTCGACCGCCTACAACTTCTCCGGCGGCGGTCCCGTGATCTGGCCCGGGGTGGATGCCATCTCCGTCGTGCCGCTCTCGGCGCACGCGCTGTTTGCCAAGCCGCTGGTCATCGCCCCCGAGCACGCCGTCGCGATCGAACTGCTCGAGCGCACGGAGACCGGCGTGCTGTGGTGCGACGGTCGC
This sequence comes from Microbacterium sediminicola, assembly GCF_039531125.1. Lineage (NCBI taxonomy): Bacteria > Bacillati > Actinomycetota > Actinomycetes > Micrococcales > Microbacteriaceae > Microbacterium > Microbacterium sediminicola. Next base: position 1,272,136 of record NZ_BAAAPL010000001.1, on the reverse strand, counting down.
CGTTCGCACGATCTCCCGCCCGGTGCGCGCGTCGTGGTACGGCGCTCCCCGGACCCGGTGCGGCTCGCGCGACTGCATCCGGTCGCTTTCACCGACCGTCTCGTGCAGAAGTTCCGCCTCCCCGTCGAGGGATGGCGTGGCCCGGTGACGGGAATCCAGACGGGAAACATCACGCTGTGAGGGGTGCGGGCAAGTGATCGAGCAGATGCGTCTGCGCGATCTCGGAGTGATCGCCGACGCGACCCTCCCGCTGGGGCCGGGGTTCACCGCGATCACCGGTGAGACGGGTGCGGGAAAGACGATGGTCGTCACCGGTCTCGGACTGCTGATGGGGGCCCGCTCGGATGCCGGTGCGGTGCGCGCCGGCGCGGCTCAGGCATCCGTGGAGGGCATCTGGATCGTGCCGCCCGAGGGTCACGTCGTGGACCGCGTGCGCGAGGCCGGCGGCGACATCGAACCGATCGATGACGGACGGGCCGAGCTCGTGGTCAGTCGGACGCTCTCGGCCGAGGGGCGCAGCCGCGCCTCGGTCGGAGGACGCTCCGCGCCCGCCGGAGTGCTGGCCGACCTCGCCGACCAGCTCGTCGTCGTCCACGGCCAATCCGATCAGCTGCGCCTGCGGTCGGCCGCGGCGCAGCGTGACGTGCTCGACAGGTTCGGGGGAGAGACGCTCGCCGCAGCGCTCGCCGCCTACGGTGAGGCGTTTCGCCACTGGCAGCGCGTCGACACAGAGCTGGAAACGCTGCTGACCGAGCGTGAGGACCGCGCGCGAGAGGCCGATCAGCTGCGCGCCGCGATCGATGAGATCGAGAAGATCGCACCCGAGCCCGACGAAGACGTGGCGCTCGCGCAGCGAGCGGCGCGACTGGCGCATTCCGAGGAGCTGCGGGACGCGGCGACGCTCGCGCACGAGCTGCTCGCGGGCGAGGGGGAAGCGCCCGACGCCGTCTCCCTCCTCGCGGATGCGCGCCGCACTCTGGAGCGCGCCAGCGGCAACGACCAGAGGCTGCAGGAGCTGGCAGACCAGCTCGCCGACCTGGGCTACCGGATGACGGACGTGTCGGCGGAGTTGGCCGGCTACCTCGCCGACCTTGATGACTCCGGACCCCAGGAGCTCGCCGCTGTCGAGGAGCGCCGGTCGGTGCTCGCCGACCTCGTGCGCGCCCACGGGACCCTCGCCGCAGCGCTCGATCTGCTTGCCACCGGTTCGGCGCGCCTCGTCGAGCTCGATGACGACGACGATCGCGTGGTGCGTCTGAGTGCGGAGCGCGACGCGGCGACATCCGCCCTGGATGCCGCCGCCGCGCATCTTACGGCCGCGCGCGCCGACGCGGCGACGCGGCTGGCCGCCGGGGTCACCGCAGAAGTCCAGGCGCTCGCGATGCCCGATGCCCGGGTGGAGGTCGTCGTCTCGCCCACCGAGCCGAGCATCCACGGCCGTGATGAGGTCGCCATCCTCCTGGCGCCGCACCCCGGTGCGCAGCTCCGACCCGTTGCACGGGGCGCCTCGGGAGGCGAACTCAGCCGTGTGATGCTGGCGCTGGAGGTCGTGACTGCGGGCGCGGATGCGGTGCCGACCTTCGTGTTCGACGAAGTGGATGCCGGGATCGGGGGAGCGGCGGCCATCGAGGTCGGTCAGCGGCTGGCGGCCCTCGCGCAGACCTCGCAGGTGATCGCCGTGACCCATCTGGCCCAGGTCGCGGCGTTCGCCGGACGCCACCTCTCGGTCGTCAAATCCAGCGACGGCTCGGTCACCGAATCGAGCGTGCGTAGCCTCGAGGGCCCCGAGCGGGAAGCGGAGATGGCGCGACTGCTGTCGGGAATGCCAGACTCCGAGGCAGCCCTCACCCACGCTCGTGAGCTGCTGGGGTTGAGAACCGCGCCGCGTCCCACCGCCGACTGACAGCGCCGACTGATAGGATCGAAGCCCGTGACGCAGACCCCGAGTGACTCCCACGGCAACCCTTCCGAGCGCACCACCAAGCACATCTTCGTGACCGGTGGCGTCGTCTCCTCTCTGGGGAAGGGACTCACGGCGGCCAGCCTCGGAAATCTCCTGACGGCGCGCGGGCTTCGGGTCGTGATGCAGAAGCTGGATCCCTATCTCAACGTGGACCCGGGGACGATGAACCCGTTCCAGCACGGCGAGGTCTTCGTCACCGATGACGGCGCGGAGACCGACCTCGACATCGGCCACTACGAGCGGTTCCTGGACATCGAGCTCAGCCAGGCGGCCAATGTCACGACCGGGCAGATCTACTCCCAGGTGATCGCCAAGGAACGCCGCGGCGAGTACCTCGGTGACACCGTGCAGGTCATCCCGCACATCACGGACGAGATCAAGCGCCGCATGCGCCTCCAGGCCAGCGAAGACCCACAGCCCGATGTCATCATCACTGAGATCGGCGGCACCGTCGGCGACATCGAGTCGCAGCCCTTCATCGAGTCGGCCCGTCAGATCCGCCACGAGCTGGGGCGGGGCAACGCGTTCTTCGTGCACGTCTCGCTCGTGCCGTTCATGGGTGCATCGGGCGAGCAGAAGACCAAGCCGACCCAGCACTCGGTGGCAACCCTCCGCTCGATCGGCATCCAGCCGGATGCGCTCGTGCTGCGCAGCGACCGTCCCGTGACCGACGCCAACAAGCGCAAGATCGCCCTCATGTGCGATGTCGACGAGGGTGCCGTGGTCAACGCCGTCGATGTGCCGAGCATCTACGACATCCCGACGATGCTGCACGAGCAGGGGCTGGACGACTACATCGTCGACAGTCTCAACCTGCACACCGACGACGTCGACTGGAGCCGCTGGAACAAGGTGCTGCAGGCGGTGCACAACCCCAAGCACGAGGTCACGATCGGCCTGGTCGGCAAATACATCGACCTTCCCGACGCCTACCTGTCGGTCACCGAGTCGCTCAAGGCCGGTGGGTTCGCCCATGAGACCCACGTCAACATCACCTGGATTCCCTCGGACCTGTGCGAGACGCCGGAGGGCGCGGCCAAGGCCCTGTCGCAGGTGGACGGCATCGTCGTCCCGGGCGGGTTCGGCATCCGCGGCATCGAGGGCAAGCTCGGCGCACTGAAGTTCGCGCGCGAGCAGGGCATCCCGACGCTCGGGATCTGCCTCGGCCTGCAGTGCATGGTCATCGAGTACGCCCGCAACATGGCCGACCTCCCCGGCGCGTCCTCGAGCGAGTTCGATCCCGACACCGAATTTCCGGTCGTTGCCACGATGGCCGAGCAGGTCGACATCATCGACCACGGTGACATGGGTGGCACGATGCGCCTGGGACTGTACCCCGCCGAGCTCGCCGAGGGCTCCATCGCCGCCGAGATCTACGGATCGACCCTCGCGCATGAGCGTCACCGTCACCGCTACGAGGTGAACAATGCCTACCGCGACAGACTGGCGACGGCGGGTCTGTGGTTCTCGGGGCTCTCGCCGGATCGCAACCTCGTCGAGTACGTCGAGCTGCCCCGGGACGTGCACCCGTACTACATCGCGACCCAGGCCCATCCCGAGCTGCGCTCGCGGCCGACCGCGCCGCACCCGCTGTTCCGGGGCCTGGTCGGCGCTGCGCTGGAGCGCCACCGCGCCAGCGAGCTGTTCGACGTCGAAAGTGCCGAGGACGCCGGGTGAGCAACCCGTTGCGCGACCAGCCCGTCGATGCGGAGGTCGTCGACTCGGACCTCGTCTACGAGGGCCGCGTGTGGGACGTGCGCAGCGACACCGTCGCGTACGGCGAGACGACGATCGTGCGCCAGTACGTCGAGCACCCGGGCGCCGCCGCCGTCGTGGCGATCGATGACGACCAGCGTGTCCTGCTGATCCAGCAGTACCGACACCCCATCCGTCACCGCGACTGGGAGATCCCCGCAGGGCTCTTGGATGTCGCGGGGGAGAGCCCTCTCGAGACGGCGCAGCGTGAGCTCGCCGAGGAGGTCGACCTCCGCGCCGAGGACTGGTCGGAGCTGGTCAGCATCTTCACGACGCCCGGTGGCAACGACGAGGTCGTGCACCTGTTCCTTGCCCGGGGGCTGAGCGCGCTCGAGGTCGCCCACCCCCGCGAGGACGAAGAGGCCGACATCCGCCTGGAGTGGGTCGCGCTCGAGGATGCTGTGACGGCTGTGCTCGATGGGCGGATGCGCAACGGCATCCTGGCGGTGGGGCTGCTGGCGGCCGCGGAGCGTCTGCGACGCGCATCCCGGTCGTGACATGCGCCTGGATCGCGCGATCGATGCCTACCTGCGGCATGTGACGGTCGAGCGGGGGCTGTCCGCGCACACGACCGCCGCCTACCGTCGCGACATCGCGCCGTACGCGCAGTGGTTGGGGGAGCGTGGCGTCGTCGAGGTCGCCGATGTCACTCTCGAGCTCGTCACCTCGTACGTCGCCGAGCGGGCGGGTGCCGATCCGGCACCCGCTGCCACGAGCCTCGCGCGGCTGCAGTCCTCGATCCGCGGGCTGCACCGGTTCTTGCTCGCTGAGCAGCTCGCTCCCACCGATCCGACGCTGCGGCTGCGACCGCCGAAGATGCCCCAGCGCCTTCCCAAGGCGCTGACGATCGGGCAGGTCGAGCAGCTCCTGGATGCCGCAGGCCCCGAGCCCGGGGAAGCGGAGGCCGCCGACCTCGTGCCGCTGCGCGATCGTGCGCTGCTGGAGCTGCTCTACGCCACCGGAGCGCGTGTCTCGGAGGCGGTCGGCCTGGACGTGGACGATGTGACGCACGGAGATGTGCTGCGGGTGCGCGGCAAGGGCGGGAAGGAGCGCATCATCCCGATCGGGTCCTACGCGCGCGCCGCCGTGGATGCCTACCTCACCCGGGCGCGGCCGGAACTGGCCCGACGGGGGCGGGGCACACCACGGCTGTTCCTCGGCGCTCGGGGCGCACCGCTGTCGCGCCAGAGCGCATGGCTGGTGATCCAGGCGGCGGCCGAGCGGGCGCAGCTGCACGCCCATGTGTCGCCCCACACGCTGCGGCACTCGTTCGCGACACACCTGCTGCAGGGCGGAGCCGACGTGCGGGTGGTGCAGGAGCTGCTCGGGCACGCGTCGGTGGCCACCACCCAGATCTACACCCACGTGAGCGTCGACTCGCTGCGCGACATCTACGCGACCTCCCACCCTCGCGCCCGCTGACTCTGCGGCGGCGAGGCGCCGTCGGCCGCGCACAGCCCGTGGCTAGAATCGGTGGACGGCGCAGGGCGCCGGATTCGGGGAAGGCAGGAGTCTCAGTGGCGGCGAGCAAGCGGGCGGCGGCGAAGCTCGAGGACGAGGTCCTCGGTCCGACAGGACGCCCCTACCACGGGTTCGACACCCCCCGGCCGCTGGAATCCCACGGCCCGGCCCGCATCATCGCCCTGTGCAACCAGAAGGGCGGCGTGGGAAAGACCACGACGACCATCAACCTGGCGGCCTCCCTCGCCGAGTACGGGCGCAAAGTCCTCGCGGTCGATTTCGACCCGCAGGGTGCGCTGTCGGCGGGCCTGGGTATCCCGACCCATGACATTACGACGATCTACGACCTGCTGCTGGACACCAAGCGCGACCCGCATGACGCGATCGTCCCCTCCTCGGTCGAGGGTTTGGATGTCATCCCGGCCAACATCGACCTCTCGGCCGCCGAAGTGCACCTGGTCAACGAGGTCGCCCGCGAGACGATCCTCTCCCGGGTCCTGCGCAAGGTCGCCGGTGAGTACGACGTCATCCTGATCGACTGTCAGCCCTCGCTCGGCCTTCTCACCGTCAACGCGCTGACCGCCAGCCACGGCGTGCTCATCCCGCTGGAGTGCGAGTTCTTCGCACTGCGCGGCGTGGCCTTGCTCATCGAGACGATCGACAAGGTGCGGGACCGCCTCAACCCCTCGATCACCCTCGACGGGGTGCTCGCGACGATGTACGACCCGCGGACGCTCCACTCCCGCGAGGTCCTCGAGCGCGTCGTGGAGGCCTTCGGCGATGACGTGCTGGAAACCGTCATCGGCCGCACGGTGAAGTTCCCGGATGCCTCGGTGTCGGGCGTTCCGATCACGACCTTCGCGCCCGAACACGCCGCCGCGCAGGCCTACCTGCGCCTTGCCCGGGAACTCGTCGCACGTGGCGCGATCGCCTGAGGCGCCCGAGCCGACCGACACGGAGGGCCCGCGCGCACCCCTGAGCGCTGAGGGGGAGGCATCCGACCCCGCGACCGCCGCCGATCCCGGATTCCGGGTATCGCTGGATGTCTTCGACGGCCCGTTCGACCTGCTCCTCTCGCTGATCTCGCAGCACGAACTGGACATCACGGAGGTCGCGTTGAGTCGGGTCACCGACGAGTTCATCGCCTACCTGCGCGCGCTCGGCCCCGAGCAGGACCTCGACGAGACCTCCCAGTTCCTCGTCGTCGCGGCGACCCTGTTGGACATGAAGGTGGCGGGACTCCTACCGCAGGGTGAGCTCGTGGACGCCGAGAGCGTCGCGCTGCTGGAGGCGCGCGACCTGCTGTTCGCCCGCCTGCTGCAATACCGCGCGTTCAAGGATGTGTCGGAGTGGTTCGGCCGCTGTCTCGTGCGTGAAGATCGCCGCCACGCGCGCACTGTTCCCCTGGACGCGAAGTACCGCAACGTCGTGCCCGAACTGGTCTGGACCCACTCGGCCGAGGACTTCGCGGCCCTCGCTCTCCTCGCGCTGACGCCCAAGGAGATCCCGCACGTCGGGCTCGACCACCTGCACGCGCCGCTGGTGAGCATCCGGGAGCAGGCCGCCGTGGTGGTGACGCTGCTGCGCGGCGCCGGCACGCTGACCTTTCGTGAGCTGATCGTCGGCGCCGACCAGCCCGGCGTGATCGTCGCGCGGTTCCTGTCGGTGCTCGAGTTGTACCGGCATGCGGCTCTCACCTTCGAACAGCTCGAGCCGCTCGGCGAGCTGACGCTGCGCTGGAGCGCGGAGCGGTGGTCGGACGAGAATCTTGCGACACTGGGAGCCGACTATGACCGATGACACCGTGCCTGATCACACCGCCCCCGACGACACCTCCGCCTTCGCCGCCGACATCGTGCGCCGGCTCGAAGCCGTGCTGATGATCCTCGACGAGCCCCACAGCATCGTGAGTCTCGCCGCCGCGGTCAGCGCTCCGGTCCCCGCCGTGCGGCAGGCCCTGGAGACTCTCGTCGCCGACTACGACGGCGAGCGCGACGGTCCGCGCCGGGGGTTCGAACTGCGCGAGGTGGGCGGCGGATGGCGCCTGTACGTGCGCGAGGAGTTCGACGATCTCATCGCGGAGGTCGTCACCGCCCAGACCCCGTCCCGCCTGTCGCAGGCGGCGCTGGAGACGCTCGCGGTCATCGCCTACAAGCAGCCGGTCACGCGCGGGCAGGTCGCGGCGATCCGTGCCGTCAATGTCGATTCGGTGGTGCGCACGCTCGTCTCGAGGGGTCTCATCGCCGAAGTCTTCACCGATCCCGACACCGGCGCGATCCACTACGGCACGACCGACGCGCTGCTGGTGAACCTCGGGATCAATTCGCTCGACGAGCTGCCACACATCTCGCCGCTGCTGGATGACGGGACCGGTGGATTCGACTCGGAGGCCGTGCGATGAGCCCGTCGGGCAACCAGGATTCTGCGCCCGAGGGCGTGCGCCTGCAGAAGGTCCTCGCCGCCGCGGGTGTCGCTTCCCGTCGCGTCTGCGAGCAGCTGATCGTCGAGGGTCGCATCCGGGTCAACGGCGCGGTGGTGACCGAGCTCGGCACCCGTATCGATCCGGAGAGCGACCTCGTGGACGTCGACGGCGTCGCGGTCCAGCTCGATGGGACCAAGCGCTACATCATCTTGAACAAGCCCCGCGGGATCGTCAGCACGATGAAGGACGAGCAGGGACGCCCGGATCTGCGCCGCTACACCCGGGAGTGGCCGGAGCGCCTGTTCAACGTCGGGAGGCTGGACGCCGACACGAGCGGTCTGCTCGTGCTCACCAACGACGGTGACCTCGCCCATGTGCTCTCCCACCCCTCGTTCGGGGTGACCAAGGTCTACATCGCCAAGGTCGAGGGGCGCGTGAGCGCGCAGACCATCGCGCGGCTGACCGCCGGAGTGACCCTGGAGGACGGCCCGATCGCCGCCGACAAGGCGCGGTTGCTGTCGGCATCCGGTGAGGGAGCGGGCTCGCTCGTCGAACTCACCCTGCACTCGGGCCGCAACCGCATCGTCCGGCGCATGATGGCCGAGGTCGGGCATCCCGTCGTCGAGCTGGTCCGGAGGCAGTTCGGGCCGCTGCACCTGGGAACCCTCCCAGTGGGGAAGGCCCGTGAGCTGACTAAACTGGAGCGTGGCGCGCTTCTCACCCTGTCGCGCCGAGATGCCGGTGATGACCGTTCCGCCGGCGACGAGCTTTCTGCCGGCCCGAGGAGCCAGTGACATGACCATGCCCGCCGCATCATCCGCGCGCCCGGATGCGGCGCACCCCGGTGCTGCCTCGCGAGACGCCGCTGCGCGGACGGATGCCGGCGCCCGGTCCGAGGCGCTCTCCTCGCGTCTGTCCGGCACCGTGCGCATCGTCGGTGCCGGCTTGCTGGGCGCGAGTATCGGCCACGCGCTGCGCGCCGCCGGTGTGGACGTCGCGCTCGAGGACACCTCGCCCGCACAGCTGAGCCTTGCTGTCGACTACGGCGCCGGACGCGCCGCCACGGCGCAGGATCGCCCCACTTTGATCGTCGTGGCCGTGCCGCCGGATGTCGTCGCCGACGTGGTGGAGCGGGAGCTGCGCACCCACCCGGGCGTCGTGGTGACCGACGTCGCGAGCGTCAAGCTCGAGCCGCTGCGCACCCTGCGCGAGCGCGGCGTCGATCTCACCCACTACATCGGCTCGCACCCGCTGGCGGGGCGCGAGCGCGGAGGTGCGATCTCGGCCCGCGCCGACATCTTCGTCGGACGCCCCTGGGTGGTCTGCCGTGACGCGGAGACGCCGGCCGCAGACCTCGCCCTGGTGGAGTCCCTGGCCCTGGAGCTCGGCGCGATGCCGCTGGAGATGACCCCTGAGGACCACGACCGCTCCGTCGCGCTGGTCTCCCACGTGCCGCAGCTGGTGGCCAGCCTGTTGGCGGGGCGCTTCACCGACGCGGCCGATGGGTCCTTGCGACTGGCGGGACAGGGTGTGCGCGACACGACGCGCATCGCCGCATCCGCGCCGGAGCTGTGGGTGCAGATCCTCTCGGCCAATGCGGCGCCGGTGGTGGATGTGCTCGACCAGCTCTCGGTCGATCTCGCCCGCGTCGCCGATGCCCTGCGCGCCCCCGACGCCCCGGGCGCCCGGCGCGAGGTGGCGGACACGATCCGCCGCGGCAACGAGGGCGTCGAGCGGCTGCCCGGCAAGCACGGACAGAACCGCCGGTTCGCGACGATGGTCGTCATGGTCGATGACACCGCCGGTCAGCTGGGTCGTCTGTTCGGCGACCTGGGTGAACTCGGTGTCAACGTCGAGGACCTGCGCCTGGAGCACTCGCCGGGCGCGCCGTTCGGCCTCGCCGAGGTCAGCGTGGTGCCCGCCGCGCTGCACGGCGCCGCGGAGGGCTTGGAGCAGCGCGGCTGGAAGATTGCGAGCACGAGCAATGACTGACGTGACCACCCAGACTCCCGCGATCATCGCGATGGACGGACCCGCCGGCAGTGGAAAATCGAGCGTCTCCAAAGAGGTCGCCCGCCGCATCGGCTTCGGCTATCTCGACACCGGTGCCGCCTACCGTGCGCTCGCGTGGCAGGCGCTGCAGACCGAGCGCGACACCTCCGATGCCACCTCAGTCCTCGAGGTCGCGAGTGATTTCCCGTTCTCGATCTCGCTGGACCCGGACGCGTTCTGGGTGAAGGTCGGCGACACCGAGGTGACCGAGGCGATTCGAGAGCCTCGTGTGTCGGATGCCGTCAGCGGCGTCGCGCGCGTGGCACTGGTGCGTCGTGCGATGAACGCGATGTTCCGCTCGCTCGTGGCCGACTCGGGCCTGCGCGGCGTCATCATCGAGGGACGTGACATCACGACTGTGGTCGCGCCGGATGCCCCTGTGCGGATCCTGCTGAGTGCGGATCCCGTCGTGCGCGCCGCCCGCCGCAGCGCCGAGCTGACCAGCCTCGACACGGCCGCTGTCGCCGTGGCGATGCAGCGGCGGGACGCCTCCGATGCGCAGGTCGTGGATTTCCTCGAGGCGGCGCCCGGGGTCATCCCGATCGATTCCACAGACCTCGACTTCGAGCAGACCGTCGACGCGGTGCTCGAGGTCGTCACCGACATCCTGAACATCGCCGCGCCTGCGGCATCCACCGAGCCGGAGGCGTAAGCGTGGACACCGACGAGATCCCGGACAACGAGGGCGAGGTCGACCGACTCACCGAGCGGCTGGCCGACATCGACGACACCCTCGCCGACCAGCGCGCGGCGGCCCTGCGCGCCTCCCTCGAGGACTACGACCTCGATGACGACGACGCTGCCGTGCTCGCCGGGCTCGTCGCGGGCGAAGACGGCATCGAGTATCTGCCGGCGCTGCCGGTGGTCGCAATCGTCGGTCGGCCCAATGTCGGCAAGTCCGCCCTCGTCAACCGCATCCTCGGGCGTCGCGAAGCGGTCGTGGAAGACACCCCGGGCGTCACCCGCGACCGGGTGATGTACAAGGCCGAGTGGCTCGGCCGACGCTTCACGCTCGTGGACACCGGCGGGTGGGAGCCCGATGCCCGCGGCATCGACAAGTCGGTTGCCGCCCAGGCCGAGGTGGCGATCGACCTGTGCGACGTGGTGCTGTTCGTCGTCGACGCCATGGTGGGCGCCACCTCGACCGATGAGCACGTGGTGCGGCTGCTGCGCACGTCGGGAAAGCCCGTTTTCCTGGTCGCCAACAAGATCGACGACGCGCGCCAGGAACCTGAGGCCGCGGCGCTGTGGAACCTCGGTCTCGGTGAACCGCATCCCGTCTCCGCGATCCACGGCCGCGGCGTGGCGGACCTCCTGGACACCGTCATGGAGGTGCTGCCGGAGACCTCGGCCGTCGCCTCGCACGAGATCGGCGGCCCTCGCCGCGTGGCGATCCTCGGCCGACCCAATGTCGGCAAGTCGTCGCTGCTGAACAAGGCGGCGGGCGAAGAGCGCGTGGTCGTCAACGACCTGGCCGGCACCACCCGCGACCCGGTCGACGAGATCGTCGAAGTCGGTGGCAAGCTCTGGAACTTCGTCGATACCGCCGGCATCCGCCGTCGCGTGCACCTGCAGCAGGGTGCCGATTTCTACGCGTCGCTGCGCACCTCCGCAGCTCTGGAAAAAGCGGAGGTGGCCGTCGTCGTGCTCGATGTCAGCCAGCCGCTGAGCGAGCAGGATGTCCGCATCATCGACCTCGTGCTGGAGTCGGGCCGTGCGCTCGTGCTGGCATTCAACAAGTGGGACCTGCTCTCCACGCCCGAGTTGGAGAACCAGGACCGTCGCCGCTATCTCGAGCGCGAGATCGAGCAGGACCTCGCGCACGTGTCGTGGGCGCCGCGTGTGAACATCTCCGCGCGCACCGGCCGTCACCTCGAGAAGCTCGTTCCCGCCCTCGAGACGGCACTGGCATCCTGGGACCAGCGCATCCCCACCGGCAAGTTCAACGCGTTCCTCGCCGAACTCGTCGCCGAGCACCCGCATCCGCTGCGCGGTGGGAAGCAGCCGCGCATCCTCTTCGGGACGCAGGCCTCGACGCGTCCGCCGACCTTCGTGCTGTTCACGACCGGATTCCTGGATGCGGGGTACCGCCGCTTCGTGCAGCGGCGCCTCCGCGAGCTGTACGGCTTCGAGGGCACCCCGATCGTGCTGAACATGCGCGTGCGGGAGCGCCGCCAGCGGTGATGCGCGCGGCGGCGCCCGGCATCGTTCGCGCGATCAGCGGGTCGTGAGATGGGCGAAGCGTCCGTCGAACTCGGCGGCGATCTGACCCACGAGGTCGGGGGAGCCATCGCCGGGCGAGCGTGTGGTCATCCGTGAACCGACGGCCCGCACGCGCTGCAGTGCCCAGCTGGCGACGCCCTCGGCCAGAAGTCGCTCGCCGAGGCCGCGCAGGGTCGCGGCATCCGTCAGGTCCGGGTGCACGGTGGTGCGCACCTCGTAGCCGAGGACCCGGTCGCCGTCCGCACGGTCGGCGGCGGCGAGGACCTTCTCCAACGATCGCCAGGCATGTGTGCCGCTGCCGCGTCGAGCGGTGACGGTCGCATAGTCGGATTCGTTCGCTTTGATGTCCAGGCCGATCCAGTCCACGTGCTCGAGGACGGCATCCAGTGCGGCGGGGAAGGCACCGGCCGTGTGCAGACCCACGGTGAAGCCGAGCTCTCGCACCTCGTCGATCGCCGGGCGCAGCGCGGCCTGCATCGTGGGCTCCCCGCCCGAGAAGACGACGCCATCCAGCAGCTGCCGCCGACGCTGCAGGAAGGCGTGGACATCTGCCCAGGAGATCGAGCCCGCAGTGTGCGGGTCGATGAGATCGGGATTGTGGCAGTAGCGGCAGTCCCACGGGCATCCCTGGAAGAACACGGTCGCCACCAGACGATCGGGCCAATCCACGCTCGACAGGCGCGAAAGCCCCGCGACGCGAGGTGCGAGGGTGTCCATGGCCGCCACGCTCATCGGGGGATCGCCGCCAGGGGGTGAGGCTCGTCGAACGCACGCGACTCGTCGAAGTAGACGCGCTCGGCCGCCTCACCCTGTTTGCCGATGTTGAACGAGGACACCGGGCGGAAGTACCCCATGACCCGCGTCCACACCTCGCACTCGCGGTCGCAGTCGGGACACCGGGGGTGATCGCCTGAGACGTAGCCGTGCGCGGGACAGATCGAGAAGGTCGGGGTCACCGTGATGTAGGGCAGTCGGAACCGCTCGAGGGCGCGCCGCACGAGTGTCTTGCAGGCCGCCGCCGAGCTCAGCGCCTCGCCCATGTAGAGGTGCAGGACGGTGCCGCCGGTGTACAGGTGCTGGAGCGGTTCCTGCAGCTCCATCGCCTCGAACGCGTCGTCGGTGAATCCCACCGGCAGCTGCGAGGAGTTCGTGTAGTACGGGTTCTCGCTGGTCCCGGCATGACGGATGCCGCCGCCCACGTCCCCCGCGCCGGCATTGCCGAAGCGAGCCAGATCCAGGCGGGCGAAGCGATAGGTGGCGCTCTCAGCGGGCGTGGCCTCGAGGTTGTACATGTGCCCGGTCTGCTCCTGGAACTCGACCATCCGTGCCCGGATGTGCTCGAGCATCCACATCGCCAGACCCGTCCCTTCCGGCGTGGTGACATCGGTGCGGTCGAGCGTGAAGTTGCGGACGAACTCGTTGATGCCGTTCACACCGATGGTCGAGAAGTGGTTCTCAAGCGTGCCGAGATAGCGCTTCGTGTAGGGGAACAGGCCCGCATCGATGTGGTGCTGGATGGTGACGCGCTTGGCTTCCAGGCTGTCGCGGGCGACCTCGAGCAGCTCGTCGAGGCGCGCGAGGACGGCGGGGGCGTCTCCGGGGTGCAGGTAGCCGAGGCGTGCGCAATTGAGCGTGACCACGCCCACGGATCCGGTCTGCTCGGCCGAGCCGAACAGACCGTTGCCGCGTCTGAGCAGTTCGGTGAGATCCAGTTGCAGGCGGCAGCACATCGACCGGATCATGCCGGGGTCGAGATCAGAGCTGATGAAGTTCTGGAAGTAGGGCAGGCCGTACCTCGCGGTCATCGCGAACAGGGCGTCGACGTTGGGCCCGTCCCAGTCGAAATCCTTCGTGATGTTGTAGGTGGGGATCGGGAACGTGAAGGCTCGGCCATCGGCATCCCCGTCGTTGTACACGTCGAGGAAGGCGCGGTTGATGATCGCCATCTCGTCGACCAGATCGCCGTAGGTGAAGTCCTGGACCGTGCCGCCGATCATGGGGTGCTGGTCGCGGAGATCCGGCGGGCACGTCCAGTCGAACGTGAGATTCGTGAAGGGAGTCTGCGTGCCCCAACGCGAGGGCACGTTCAGGTTGAAGACCAGTTCCTGCACGATCTGGCGCACCTGGGAGTACCCGAGAGCATCGACGCGGACGAAGGGGGCGAGGTAGGTGTCGACCGAGCTGAAGGCCTGGGCTCCGGCCCATTCGTTCTGGAGGGTGCCGAGGAAGTTCACCATCTGTCCTGCGGCTGCCGACAGGTGCCGCGGGGGACCGGAGGAGATGCGGCCGGGGATGCCGTTCAGGCCCTGTTCGAGCAGGGCCCGCAACGACCACCCCGCGCAGTAGCCGGCGAACATGTCGAGGTCGTGGATGTGGATGTCGCCCTCGCGGTGGGCGATGCCCGCTGCCGGGGCGTACACCTCATCGAGCCAGTAGTTGGCGATGAGTTTGCCCGACGCGTTCAGGATCATTCCGCCCAGGGAGTACCCCTGGTTCGCATTCGCGTTCACCCGCCAATCGGAGCGCGCGAGATACTCGTCGATGGTGTCTGCGACGGGAACCGAGCGGTGCGGAGCAGGAGCGGGGGCAGTGTCGGGGGAGGATTCCATGCGCGCACTATATGCAGGAGAAATTTTTCACGGCGCCACAATATGTGGTGGTTCACAATGGTCAGACCACAACATGTGATGTCGGTTGTGAGGCAGTACATCCTCGCGTGTCGAACCCGGGCCGGCCGGGGTTCGGGTGTACCCGCGGAAGGGAGGACCTAGGGCCTTACCCGACGGATACCCCGGGGAGTACCGTCGGACTCGAGGGTGCGGACCGCAGCCTCGGACGCAGAGGAGTTCCACCATGAAGATCGTTGTCGTCGGAGGAGTGGCCGGAGGAGCGTCGGTGGCGGCGCGTGCGCGCCGCCTCGACGAATCGGCCGAGATCGTGGTCCTGGAGCGCGGCGACTATGTGTCGTTCGCGAACTGCGGACTGCCGTACCACATCGGTGGTGTCATCGCCGATCGCAGCCGGCTGCTGCTGCAGACGCCCGAGAGTCTGCGTGAAGCCCTGGATCTGGACGTGCGCGTCGGTCAGGATGTGACCGGCATCGACCGCGAGGCGAAGACCGTCACGGTCACCGAGGTCGCCACCGGCCGGGAGTACACCGAGAGCTACGACGCTTTGGCGCTGTGTCAGGGCGCAGACCCGCTGCAGCTTCCGCTTCCCGGCATCGACCTGCCCGGCATCCATACGCTGCGCAACGTCGCCGACATGGACATCATCAAGTCGCGCCTCGACGACGCCCTCGCCGCGGCCGCCGCGAAGGGACGGCGTGCGAGCGCGGTCGTCATCGGCGCCGGCTACATCGGCGTGGAGATGGCCGAGAACCTGATCCATCGCGGCGCAGACGTGACGGTCGTGGAGCTCGCCGACCAGATTCTGCCGCCCCTGGACAAGGATGTGTCGATCCCGGTCGAACAGCACGCCAGGGGCCGGGGCGTCGAACTGCAGCTGGGAACGTCCGCTGCCGCGTTCGGTCTCGAGAAGGACGGCAAGCTCCGCGTCGAGTTGAACAACGGTCACGCGCTGAAGACCGACCTCGTGATCTTGTCCGCCGGGGTGCGGCCGAACGTCCGTCTCGCGAAGGACGCGGGTCTGGAGATCGGCGAGCGCGGCGGCATCGTCGTCGACACGCACATGAAGACATCCGACCCGCACATCTGGGCGGCAGGGGATGCCGTCGAGACCGCCCACACCGTCTTGCCGGGGCGCTGGATCACGCCGCTTGCCGGCCCCGCCAACCGTGAGGCGCGCGTCGCGGCCGAGAACATCTGCGGTCGTGACACCGAGTACGTCTCCACCCAGGGCACCTCGATCGTGAAGGTCTTCGAGATGACCGCGGGTGCCACCGGCGCCAATGAGCGTCAGCTGGAGCGGGCCGGCGTCGACTACCTCGTGGCCCACGTGCACCCTTCAGGTCATGCCGGCTACTATCCCGGCACCGCGCAGATGCACATCAAGGTGACGTTCTCGCCGACCGATGGACAGCTGCTCGGCGCCCAGATCGCCGGTTTCGACGGCGTCGACAAGCGGCTCGATGTCTTCGCGACCGCGATCCGGCTGGGCGCGACCGTGCACGACCTCGAGCACCTCGAGCTCGCCTATGCCCCGCCGTTCGGTTCGGCCAAGGACCCGGTCAACATGGCGGGCTTCGTCGCCAGCAACGTCCTGTCGGGCGATCTGAAGCTCTGGCACGCGAAGGACTACCCGGCCGCGACCGAAGGGTGTCGCATCCTCGATGTGCGCACTCCCGAGGAGTACGACATCTGGCACATCTCGGGGGCGGAGAACGCGCCGCTCGGCGAGATCCGCGAGTTGTCTGAGACCTGGGACAAGGACGTGCCGATCCGTCTGTACTGCGCGGTCGGCTTCCGCAGCTACCTCGCCTACCGGGCGCTCGTGCAGCGCGGCTTCACCGACGTGCGCACTCTGTCGGGCGGGTCGATCACGTTCCGCTTCTACCACGACCTCGAGCCGGTGGGCTTCGTCGCCAAGCCCGCCGAGATCCCGTATGCCGAAGCGACCGATCTTCTCGCGCAGGTGAAGGGGACCGGGCAGAGCGTCGACCTCGACTGCACGGGTCTGGCCTGCCCCGGGCCCATCATGCGCCTCACCACGCAGATGGATGAGCTCGCCCCCGGCGATGACGTCGTCGTCCACGTTTCGGACCCGGGCTTTGCGCATGACGCTCCGGCATGGGCGAACAGCCATGGCCACGAGATGCTCGCCATCAGCCCGGAAGGGCCGGGGTATGTCGCGACGTTCCGCAAGGGTGGGGCGAAGGAGGGCGGCATCGCCGTCCAGCCGCTGAACCAGACGTCCTTCGTCGTCTTCTCGGGGGACCTCGACAAGGCGATCGCGGCGTTCATCATCGCCAACGGTGCGCTCGCGATGGGGCAGAAGGTGTCGATGTTCTTCACCTTCTGGGGGCTGAACATGCTGCGTCGCCACGATGCGCCCCCGCGGGAGAAGAAGATCATGGACCGCATGTTCTCGATGATGATGCCCTCGGGCTCCGACCACCTGCCGCTGTCGCAAATGAACATGGCGGGCATGGGGCCGGCGATGATCAAGGACGTGATGAAGAAGCACAACGTGCCGACACTGGAGGAGTTGATGGAGTCGGCACGCGAGGGCGGGGCGCAATTGGTCGCCTGCACGATGACCATGGACCTGCTCGGCATCGCCGAGAGCGATCTGCAAGACGGAATCGACTTCGGCGGCGTCGCCACCTTCCTCGGCGAAGCACAGAAGTCGGGAACCACCCTGTTCATCTGAGGGATGGACGAGAGGCCCCGCACCCACTCCCAGGGCGCGGGGCCTCGCTTTTTCGTAACACGGGTGTGCGAGGCTGACAGAGTGACGATCGAACCACCCCGCCCCGGTGAGCCGCGCCGCCCGCACGGTCCGCGCGATCCCGGGGACGCGTGGGTGGTGGCCCCCACGGGCGAGCGGTACTGGGGGCGGTTCGGCGCCGCGGGGCTGCTGGCAATCGATGCCGAGCGCGGCGTGCTGCTGCAGCACCGCGTGGGGTGGAGCCACTTCGGCGGCACGTGGGCACTGCCCGGCGGGGCCCGCCACGAGGGTGAGAGCGCGGGCGACGCGGCCCTCCGAGAGGCCGCGGAGGAGGCGGCCGTCCCGATGGCGGCGGTCCGTGAGCGCTTTTGGAGCGTGCTGGATGTCGGAGTGTGGACCTACACGACCGTCGTCGCCGATGTGGTCGAGGCGTTCGAACCGGTGATCGCCGACGCCGAGAGCGTGGCGCTCGAGTGGGTGCCGGTCGATCAGGTCGATCAACGGCCGCTGCATCCGGGTTTCGAGGCGGCGTGGAAGAGGCTGCGGGATCTGGTGAGCCTGCGGCCCGTGGTGATCGTGGACGCGGCCAACGTTGTGGGCTCCGTTCCGGACGGCTGGTGGAAGGACCGCGCCGGGGCGGCGGGTCGGCTGTTGGAGCGGATCGGCACGTGGGCCGGAGCGGGGGTTCCTGCCGAGAACCTGGACCTTGCCGAGGACGTGTGGTTCCCGAGCGTGCGCGTCGTGCTCGAGGGACAGGCGAAAGCGGCCGCGCCCGCGGGCGCGCGGGGAGCCCTTGAGATCGTGCATGCGTCCGCCTCGGGCGATGACGCGATCGTCGCGGCGGCCGAGCACGCCGTCTCTCACGGCGAGATCGTCACGGTGGTCACGAGCGATCGCGGGCTCGCCGAGCGCGTCGCGAGCATCGGCGCGCAGACCCGCGGCGCGGGATGGCTGCGCGAGATGCTCGACGCGTAGTGCGTGGTTCCCGGATGGACCGGATGATAGGCGTGGCGACATCAGGCCGGCCGGAGCGCCGCGAGCGAGAGCAGCCGGTCAGAATGGCGGAGGATCGGGCGGTCGCACGTCGTCGGGCGGCCGGTACGAGGAGTCGGGATGGCTATCATCCAGGGGACGGAATCGGACACGCTCGCCGGCAACCAGCTCACGGGGCGGTCGGTCCATGTAGTGCTTCCCACCGGGGCTCGTCCACGCCAGAACACCGCCGGGCCGCTGGACGACCTGCCACGGCGTCGCGTGCTTCAGCGAGTGGTGTCTGCGGCAGAGATGCGCAAGATTCGACGCGCTCGTTGGGCCGCCCCGCGCGGCATCCACCGTGTGATCGATGTCGCAGCGGAACGTCGGCATGCGGCAGCCGGGGAAGCGGCAGTGTTCGTCCCGCACCCGGAGCGTGCGCCGCAGGTGCTCGCTCGGGCGGTAACGGTCGACCTCGAGCACATTCCCCGACACCGGATCTGTCAGTACGCGGTCCCATCCGGGAGCGGTGCCGGTGAGCGTGCGTGCGGTGGTGATGTCTACCGGACCGCGTCCGATGAGTTCGGCGGGCGTGTCCTGTGTGCCGATGAGGGAGAGGACGGGCACACGCAGTTCGACGCGCGCCTGGATGTTGCC
The DNA here is from genome assembly GCF_039531125.1 of Microbacterium sediminicola. NCBI lineage: Bacteria > Bacillati > Actinomycetota > Actinomycetes > Micrococcales > Microbacteriaceae > Microbacterium > Microbacterium sediminicola. The sequence goes on along the minus strand of NZ_BAAAPL010000001.1, from coordinate 1,253,282 downwards.
GAGCGGGCCCGAACCGGCCGCCCCGGCCATCGACTCGGGAGTGGACGCGAGCAGCAACTCGCAGAGGATGTCGGCGCGACGCTGGTCGATGGTGCGTCGATCGGGCTGGGGGACCTCGGTGTCGGTGTCGGTGTCGGTGTCGGTGTCGGTCGAGGTCGAGGTCGAGGTCGAGGCCGCGACGTCGTGAGAGAGCCGTGCGAACTGCGTGAGGCGGTCGTGGATGCCGTACGCCAGAAGTGCCGGCAACGGGGCGATGAGCTCGGCCATCCCGTCGTCGAGATCGACGACCCGTACGGCACGCTCGGCTCGCCGAACCTTGTGCCGCTCTTCGAACGTGGCGGCACTGAGCTGCGCGGCCAGGCGCTGCGCCGCGGGGCGCACGCGCGACACTGACTCGACCTCGGCAAGCGGCACGATCACCTCCTCGTATTCGGCGCGTGCGTGATCGTCGGCGATAGCCAGTCCCGCGTCGCAGATCACGCGAAGGTGCGCGCGGCTGATTCGTCCCTCCGACAGTGACCGGAAGGCCGCCGGCATCCTCGTCATCTGCTCGGCTGCGTCTGCCATCTGCCGCTGGATCGTGCGGTCGCTGACGCGCAGTTGCGCGCCGATCTCTGCGGCAATGGACCTCAGCGGCATGTCGCGCTCGCGAGACGCGGCGCTCTCGAGCTGGTCGGCCTCTTGGTGTGCGATCTCCATGGCGACCGCCAGCGTGGCGATCTCGGCCGCCTGCAATGTCGCGATCGTCGAACGCAGCATCGCGACGCGCTTTGCCAGCCCGGCGATGACCTCGGCGGCACGGGGCTTCGAGGGCTGTGCGGCGAGCTCGTCGGTCATGGCTTCACTGTGTCATGGACCTCCGACATTGCCTCGAGCACTGAGGGGGAGCGGTCAGCGCCCGCGGAGCTTGTCGATCTCGCGCCGCTCGCGTTTGGTGGGGCGACCCGCCCCGCGATCGCGGACGGGAACGAAGGGGGTCTCTTCTCGCGACGGGGGAGGAGGCGTCCTGTCCTCCACGGCGAGGGCTGCCTGCGGCGCACCGACGCGCTTCACGATCGGTTCCCGTACGACGAGGATCCGATCGAACCCTGCGATGCGCACGCGCAGCTCGTCGCCGGGCTTCACCTGTTGCGCCGCCTTCGCCCGATCGCCGTTGACCCGCACATGCCCTGCGCGGCATGCGGTCGTCGCCGCCGATCGGGTCTTGTAGACGCGCACGGCCCACAGCCAGGCGTCCACCCGCGCCGACAGTCGCTGTTCGCCACTCATTCGTCGAGGGTAGCGCCGCGCGGCAGCAGCAGAGAGGCGGCGAACGCTCCGGCGGCCACCAGGCACAGGAATGTGAACGCGAGGGAGAAGGAGGACGCGGCCGGGTCATCGCCGCCGAGCGCGACCAGCGAGGCGGCACCCGCGGCGCCGAATGCCCCGCCCACCTGTCGGGCGAGCACGTTGACGCCGCTCACCGCCGCGACCTCCGGGTCGGGGGAGGCGTCGATGAGGATGTTCAGGACGCCGGCGGATGCCGTGGCGATGCCCGCGCCGGCGACGATCGACCCAGTGAGCAGTGCCGGGAGGGAGTGGGAGCTCGCGGCCAGGATGACGGCGCCCACGGCCGTGGCTGCCGCGCCGAGCACCGCCGGCCCGCGGCGCCCGAGGAGCCGCCGGAACACCCCCGCGAGCGGTCCGACCGCCGCCATGGCGAGGGTCGCCGGAAGCAGGATCAGTCCCGCCACGAGAGGGCTGTTGGTCTCGCCGGTCCGGGTCAGCTCGATGAAGATCGGCAGCACGACGAAGGTGGCGAACAGCGTTGCTCCCAGCAGGAGCGCGACGAGGTGGGAGCTCCAGATCGGCCGAGCTCGCAGCGAGACGGTCGTGTCATCCGCACGTCGTCGCCTGGTCGCGCGCCAGGCCCACACCAGGAGAAGTGTCGCGCCCGCCAGTGCGCATGCGGCCGTCGCGAGCTCGGGGTACGGCATCCGGGGCGCCTCGGTGATTGCGAGGAGCAGTCCGGCTACGCCGCCGGCGAGCAGGAGTGGGCCGACGAGATCGAGCCGATGACCGGCGGTCGGAGCGACGCGCGGGAGGAGCATCAGTGCGAGGACCTCCGCTGCGGCGAGCATCCCGAACGGCACCCATGAGAGCGCCTGTGTGCCCAGCGTTTCGACGAGGAGACCCGAGACGACAACCCCGAGTGCGGTGCCCGTCGCGAAAGCGCTGGCGAGGATGCCGACCAGCAGCGCTCGACGGTGGGGCGGCGCGATGTGGGTGGCGATCGAGATGGCGAGCGGGAGCACGCCTCCGCCCAGCCCCACGAGCACGCGCCCCGCGATGAGGGTCTCAAGACTCGACGCCAGCCCGGTGATGGCCAGGCCGACGAGCAGGACCGGAATGAGCAGACGCAGCACCCGTCGAGAGCCGAACGTGTCGCCGAGCCGACCGATCGTGGGCGCGGTGATCGCCGCCACGATGAGTGTGCTCGTGAGCGTCCAGCTGGACTCGGCCGCCGTCGTGCCGAAGCGTTCGGCGGTCAGCGCAAGTGTGGGTGCGGTCATCGACAGGGGCAGAGCCGCGCCCACCGTGGCGAGGGTGAGCGTGGTGACCTTGGCGCCGGTGTGCACGTGGCGGAGCGTGTGGGTCGCCCGTGATGCGCTCATCGCTCCAGGTTAGTGACGCGCGCCGCGCCCGGTGTGCCCCCGGTTATCGGCAGTGCGCCGGACCGGGTAGGATAGGGGAGTTGTCCGCACGAAGGTGCGGATTCCGGGATGTGGCGCAGCTTGGTAGCGCACTTGACTGGGGGTCAAGGGGTCGCAGGTTCAAATCCTGTCATCCCGACCGGAACGCGAAAGGGTCCGCCGAATGGCGGGCCCTTTCGCGTTCCGCGAGCGGATGACCCAGGTGGAGCGCATCCCGACCGAACCCTCAGTGACGGGTCGAGACGGTGACGGTGAACTTGGCATTGCGTGCGACCTGCTGAGTGGGGCCGATCGCACGCTCCAGCAGCGGTCGATACTTCAGCGCGGAGTTCCAGACGCACCACAGCTGGCCCCCCGGGCGCAGGACCCGTGCGACGTCGGTGAACATGCGGGGTGCGATGAGGTCGGTCACCGCGGCGGACGAGTGGAACGGCGGGTTCAACGCGATGAGGGACGCGCTGTCGGAAGGTCTCTCGCCGAGCATGTCGTCACGTACCACCTCAACGCGGTCGTCGATGCCGTTGGCGCGCATCGTCGCCCGCGCAGACGCCACCGCGATCGAGGACTGATCGCACGCGTACACATGTGCGTCGGGATGTCGCGTCGCCATCCACGCACCGATGATTCCCGTGCCGCAGGCCAGATCGATGAAGGGATCGCTTTGCGTACCGCCGCCCGGACTATCGGGAAGGCTCTCAAGGAGAAGGCGGGTGCCGATGTCGAGCCGTGCGCCCGCGAAGGCTCCGCCGTATGCGCGCACCTCAATGCCCTCGACCCGCGCGCCGGCAGGAATCGGGTCGCGGCCATCCCGAGGCTCGCGGGCGATCAGAACCCTCGACTTCTGGCGGGCATGACTGACATCGAGCCGACCGAAGTGCTCGCTGATGATCGCGTTCATCGACACCGACATGTGCTTGAGACGCCCACCTGCGATGACGACGACGGCGGGGTCGGCGTGCGCGGCGATCAGGCCGACGATGTCGCGGAGAGCATCGAGGGAGCGGGGGAGTCGGAGCAGGACGATCCGCGCTGCGCTCACCAGCTCGGTGTCGAGGGGGAGCTGGCGGAAGCGGCCACTGAAGTCGATGCGAGAGGCATTGGCCTCGAGTGCGCGTTCGCCGGTGACCGCATCGATATGGGTGCGAATCCCGCTCGCGCCGGCGCCGGCTACCCCGAGCGTGAGGGCACCATACAGGTCGTTGATCACGACGATGTCGCCTGGTTGGGCATCCGCGCGCAGGTCTGCGGATTCGTCGAGGATCAATCGATCTGCCGCGTCGACGGCGACAAGCCCCGGACCCTCGACGTCGGGCCAACGCCGCAGACCGTCGAAGATCTCACTCACCGCATCACGTCGCTCTCACCGGAGACGATGCGCGGGGGAAGGCCGGTCACGGAGAGAGCCTAACCGCAGGCCCGCGGGCTCGCGGTGCTCCGTCGATCAGACGGTGCCGCAAACGGGGGCCTGGTGCGCGGTAGCCGGGAGTAGGCTGCCGCGATGGGCACACCCACGGCTGCAGCGCGGGCGACGCAGGATTCGCCCGCGTTCCGTGCGATCGCTCGCACCGGATATGTCGTGCTCGGTCTCGTGCACATCGTCATCGGGGGCATCGCGATCTCGCTCGCCACGGGCGGCGGTGGCGATGCTGACCAGGGCGGCGCGATGGAGAGTATCCGCCAGACCCTTGTGGGGATTCCGCTGCTGTGGGTCATCGGCGTGGGCTTGCTGGCACTGGCGGTGTGGCAGATCGCCGACGCATTCCTGGAGCGCGACCCTGATACGAAGAAGAGGTGGGCGTACCGGGTCAAGTACCTGGGCACCGCCGTCGCCTACATCGCGATCGCCGGGACGGCCCTCGTCTACGCGCTCGGCGGCGAGGCGGACTCGTCGGAGTCGACGCAGGCGCTCAGTGCGGCCCTGCTCGCCACGCCGGGCGGCGTCATCCTGCTCACCATCATCGGCCTCGTCGTCGGTGTGATCGGTGTCGTCTTCATCGTGCGCGGCGTCACCAAACGGTTTGAGAGCCATCTCGCGCTCCCGGATGGAATCGCGGCCAAGGGCATCGTGACTCTCGGTGTGATCGGGTATGTCGCGAAAGGGGTCGCCATCGCGATCACCGGGGTACTCTTCGTCGCGGCCGCGGTGACACGCGACCCGGAGGCCGCCGGCGGGCTGGATGCCGCCCTCCGCGCTCTCACCCAGTTGCCGTTCGGGCCCGTGGTGTTGTGGATCGTCGGCGCGGGACTGGTGATCTACGGTGTGTACTGCTTCGCGCGTTCCCGCTACGCACAGATGAGGTGAGTGGTGTGGCACACCGTGCGCCGCGTCCGGAGACCCGGACAACGATGGTGGCGGACTACCGAGCGAAGCGGAGGCGTTGCGTGACCTCGCGTGCGAGGGCCACCGAATCCGCCGGTGCCGGCACGGCTCCGCTGAGCAGGATGCCCGCGAGGCCGTGGACGAGCGCGAACGCCGCATACGCCCCCGCACCTTCCGCTGGCGAGTCGGGATCCTCGTGCCGTGCGACCGCGGCGGTGAGCGCCGTCCACGCGGCCGCGCGAGCACTGCGCAGGGAGTCATCGTCCTCGTCGAGAAGGCGCGGCTCCCACATGACGGCGTAGTGCCCAGGGTGCGCCAGCGCCCACTGCACATAGGTGACACCCATCGCATAGATGTCGTCGTGATAGTTCTCGATGGCCGCGCCGAGTGCCTCGAAGCCTTGGATCGCAAGCGCAGTGAGCAGCCCCTGCCGCGTGCCGAAGTGGTGGACCGGTGCGGAGTGGGACACGCCCGCGCGGCGCGCGAGCTCGCGGAGGGAGATCGACTCGGGGCTTTGTGAGGCGGCCATCTCGGCTGCGCTGTCGAGCAACTGACGAGGCAGATCTCCGTGGTGATAGGTCGTCACGGGGGAAGCATATCTTGTCAGTGTCAAGTTTGCGCACTACGCTGATCTAGACACTGACAAGATGGGTGTGACTGTGATTCTTCTCCTTCCCCTAGTGATTGCGACGCTGATCGCTCGCGCCGGAGCCGGGCTTCTTGCCCGCAAGGATCGCCGAGCGCAGGCATGGTCGACATGGCCGGCCGCGGCGGGAATCGGCGTGAGTGTCGTGTTCGTCTCGGCGAGCGTCACCCACTTCATCGAGCCGCAACGGTCGGGACTGATCGCGATCGTGCCGGACATCTTGCCTGCGCCGGATCTGATCGTGACGGCCTCTGGAGTCCTCGAGCTGGCTCTCGCCGCCGGCCTGGTGGTCCCACGGACGCGTCGGGTCGCAGCCGTCGCCGCGGTCGTGCTGCTTGTCCTGATGTTCCCGGCGAACATCGTGGCCGCTGCCGGGGTGGACAATCCCGCCGCGCCGTCGACACCCCTGGTACCTCGCGCGATCGCCCAGCTCGTGTTCGTTGTTGCGGCTGTCATCGCGGCCCTTCCGGGTCGCGCGCGAGGCACCGAGCTCCCCGGTGCCGGCGGAGGCCGCTGACCCGACGATGGCGGGCCTGTTCACCGCTTCCGCAGGGAAGACTCCGCCGCGGCATAGACCTGTCATAGAAAGTCCATAGACCTGATTGGTGGACTCTTCTCACGCCGACAGAACCCCGAGGCAAGGAGACACCATGAGACGACTCGTCCTCACCACCACCGCGCTCGCGGCATCCGCACTTCTGATCGCGGGATGCGCGACGACGGTCACCACCCCTGCCGCCGAGACCACGACCTCGACGTCTGCCTCGGAGACCGTGACGACCTCGACGGTCGACACCAGCAACTCGAGCGGTGACATCGACTGGAGCGCGCTGCCGACGACCGAGGTGACGCTCACCGACGAAGGGCTCACCATCACCGAAGCGGGGACGTATGTGCTCAGCGGGTCGACCACCGGACAGATCATCGTGAACGCGGACGGCAATGTCCGCATCATCCTGAACGGTGTCACGATCGCCAGCTCTGAGGGAGCGGCGATCCAGGTCGACGAGGCCGAAACCACCGTGATCGAACTCGCGGACGGGACGACCAACACCGTTTCGGATGCCTCCACCCGCGCCGACGAGGAGATCGACGGGGCCATCTACTCCTCCGACGACCTGATCATCACCGGCACCGGCACGCTCGATGTCACCGCCAACTTCGCTGACGGCATCGTCGGCAAGGACGACCTCTGGATCGAGTCGGGCACGATCACCGTCACGAGCGTCGACGACGGCATCCGCGGCAAGGACTCGCTGACCATCAGCGGCGGCACGATCACGATCGATGCCCAGGGTGACGGCATGAAGTCGACCAACGACACCGACGCGGGCGAGGGACAGCTCGTGATCTCCGGCGGCGACATCACCATCACCACCGGCGACGACGCCGTCAAGGCCGAGCAGCAGGTGACCATCACCGGCGGCACCCTCGACATCGTCTCGTCCGTGGAGGGCATTGAGGCGCCGGTCATCGTCATCGACGGCGGCACCATCAGCGTCAACGCCTCGGATGACGGCATCAACGCCGCCGCGTCGGAGATCGTCACGAGCGGTCTGAAGATCACGATCAACGGCGGCGACATCACGATCGTCATGGGATCCGGTGACACCGACGCGATCGACAGCAATGGTGATCTGGCGATCACCGGTGGCACCATCGACATCACCGCGCAGTCCGCGACCGACTTCGACGGCACCGGGACCTTCACCGGCGGCACCCTCATCGTCAACGGGACGCAGGTCACCACGCTGAGCCAGTCCATGGGCGGAGGCATGGGTGGCGGTATGGGCGGCGGCGGTCGCCCCTGATCGTGAGTACGCCTTCACACGGCGGGTGCGCTCCCCTCCCGGGAAGCGCACCCGCTACGGTGTTCGTCTGTGAGGAGTCACCGATGACGCCCCGTCCCGGGGGGCGCGTCCAGCGTGCGGCCACCGTCTGGTGGGAGGCCGTCTCCGGTGGTGCCTTCTACAACCGGTGGAGTGCCTGGCTTTCCTTGGTGCTCGCGAGCCTGGTCGCGGTGCCGACGCTCGAGCAGGGGGCGCCGACGGGGTATGCGAAAGCCGTCATCGTGGCGGCTATCGGTTGGGTGCTGCTTGCCGCGATGGCCGTCCCGGCCGCGATCGCCGAACGCCGCTGGAGCTCGCGCACGGCGCGTGGGGTGGTCGTGTTGGCAGTGCTGCTGCTGGCCGCGTCCCTTCGCGGACCGCTCAACGACCTGCTGAGCGTGTGGGTGTGGGGTCTGAACAGCGAGGGTGAGAGCGGCTTCGGGGCGCGCGCGGTGTCGAACGCACTCGCCGCGCTCGCGCTGTTCTCCTTCGTGGCGATCGCACACACCCAGTACGCCCGACGGCGGGCCATCGGCGCGCGGCTCGAGAACGCGATCGCACCGTTGCGCGCTCGTCTCCGACTGGCACAAGCGCACGCGGATGAGACCCCCGAGATCCTCGCAGCGACAGCGCAGCGCCTGCGTGCGGACCGGGACAGGATGCTCGCGGGCACGATCGACTTCGAGGCCGTGAGCGCGTACGCCGCCGACGTCCGCGCCGAAAGCCACAGATTCGAGGAGCGTGCCAACGCGACCGACGTCGCGGAGGTGTCTGGGACGGATGCCGTGGACGTGCAACCCGAGCCGCGCCGATCGCTCTCGCAGCGACTCGCGGCCCCGCCGTGGGCGGTCGCTGCGCTGGTCTACTGCATCGCGACCGCGCCGTTCTCGATCCCCACGGGCGGGTGGGGCATCTTCGCGATCGGGGTCGTCGGGCTTGTCATCATCGATGTGATCGGCAACATCGTCGTCCGGTGGCTCATCCCCGCACCCGGGACACCGGGGCGCCCGGTGTGCTTCATCGGCACCTGGGTACTCGCGGGCATCGCCGTGGCCGCGCTCTCACACGCCATCCTGCCCGGGATCGGCATGCTGGCCTACGTCGGCATCATCGCCTTCCCGGGGCTCATACTCATCGTCTCGCTCTCGATGGATGCGATGCGTGTGGCCAGCAGCGCGGCCGGGCGATCCGAGCTCATTCTCACGCAGGTCGCACGCTACGTCGCCGAGGAGACCGCTCGTGGCTCGGATCCGCTCCGACAGGCAGTCGGGTTGCTGCACGGTCGCGTGCAGGGTCGGTGTGTCATCCTCGCCGCCCAGGCCGACGACGGCACCCCGTCGGCGACGCAGATCGCCGAGTTTCGCGCGCAGACAGACGAGGCGTTCGACGATCTGCTCTCTCCGGTGAACGACACGGAGGTCCGGCGCGGTTCCCTGGGCGGCACCGCCCTCGGGCCGCTCGATCGGATGGTCGCGGCGTGGCGCGCGGTGATGGAGATCAGCCTGACGATCGCGCCGGACGCCGTGACGGCGCTCGCGGACCGGGAGGTCGCAGAGGGCGCGGCCGACGTGGTGAACGAAGCGCTCGTGAACGCTGTGAAGCACTCGGGTGCCCGTCAGGCATCGGTGGCGGTGTCCCGCGCCGAAGAAACGGGTCTGCGTGTGCAGATCACGTCCCCGGGCACTCTCGCCGCACCCGTTCACCGCGCGGCGGGAATCGGTGCGAGTCGACCGGGGGTGACGATTCGGCAATCGGGTGCTGACGTCGTGCTCGACGCCGTGGTCGCCGGGTGACCGGGCGGCTGCGGCAGAGTACTTCGGCGACGCGCGTTCGGTGACTCAGCGCGCGTAGCGCTCCGCGAACGTGCGGAGCATCCGGCTCGTGTGTACGACCTCGCGTCGGCGCACCGCTGCTAGGGGGATTTCGAGGGCATCGGGGGAGAAGTAGCCGTAGTCCGCGTACGCGTGGATGCGACTGTCGATGCCTTCGAGGTCCAGCTCGGGGTGGAACTGTGTGGCATAGACGTTGTGACCGACGCGGAACATCTGCACGGGGCAGCTCGCCGAAGTGGCCAGCAGCGTCGCGGACGCGGGGAGCGAGGCGGCCGCCTCCTTGTGTCCGACGAATGCATCGAAGGCCAGCGGCATCCCCGTGGTGAGCGGGTCGGCGGCGCCGGCGTCTGTGAGTGTCACTTCGACGACGCCGACCGGCTCGCCGTAGGTGCGGTCGATCGTCGCACCCTGGTGCGCTCCCAGGCTCCCGACCCCGTAGCAGGCGCCGAGGAACGGGAAGTCGCGTTCGACGACCTCGTCCAGAAGGGCGTGCATCTCGCTCTCGACGCGTCGCTGCACCGCCGACTTCGACGCCTCCGGATCAGAGGTGTTGAACGGACTGCCGCCGACGAAGATCCCCGAGAGCTCGTTCAGATCGAGCGCGGGCATGGCAGCGGATTCGAGCCGGATGCGGCGCAGCTCGTTCTCACGCAGACCCGCGTACCGCAGGAACAGCTCGTACTCCTCATCGGCGACGCGATCCTCGGCGCGCGTGGCCAGCAGCACGAACGGTTTCACTCTGACAGCGTAGGTGGTCCCGTGTCGCGGGCCCCCGCTACCGTCGGAGTATGACGGATTGGGTCGCGCTGCTCCGCGGTGTCAATGTGGGTGGGATAACGATCCGCTCTGCCGAGCTGGCCGAGCTGTTCCGGTCCCTCGGTTTTTCCTCAGTACGCACAGTGCTCGCGTCGGGGAATGTGGCGTTCGGTGCCGACGGGGAGCGCGGCGCGCTGAAAGCTCGGATCGAGGCAGCCCTCAGTGAGCGCTTCTCCTACGATGCCTGGGTGATTCTGGTGACCCGGGCGGAGGTCTCGGCGGCGATCGCGGATTTCCCGTTCGATGCCGAGGTCGAGGAGCGTCAGCCCTGGGTGATCTTCTGCGCGGATGCCGAATGCCATCGTGATCTGATGGCAGCGGCATCCACGCTGGATCCGGTCGTCGACCCCGTCGCCGCGGGCGCGCAGGTCGTGTACTGGAATCCGGTGAAGGGCACGACTGTGAGCTCTCCCTTCGCGAAGGTCCTCGCGCGGTCGCGATTCACAGCCGTCACGACCAATCGCAACCTGCGGACCCTCAGGAAGATCGTCGGCTGAGCTAGCGGCTCGGTGCCATGCCCACCCGCGCGAGCACCGTACGCTCGACGATCGCCACGAGGTTGTAGAGCACGATCGACACGGCGGTGATGGTCGCGGCGAGGCTCCACACGAGAGACATCTCCGAGGACCCGACCGCCGCGACGATCGCGTAGCCCATTCCGCGTCCGGTCGCGAGCCACTCCGCGATCATGGCGCCCGTGATCGCGCCGGGCACCGAGATACGGATCGCGACGAACAACGCGGGAAGGGCGGAGGGAATCGCGACCTTCCTCAGCATGGTCCACTCCGAGCCGCCGAAGACGGTGATGAGGTCCACCATCTGCGCGGATGCCGACCGCAGTCCGAAAGCGAGCGTGACCAGCGCCGGGAAGAGGACGACGATGCCCCCCATCACGGCGGTCGTGACCATGTCCCGTCCGAAGATCAGGATGATGATCGGGGCGATCGCGATCAGCGGCACCGACTGGAGCAGAAGCGCGATCGGCATGAGCGTCTGCTCGACACCCTTCAGGAGCATGAACAGCGCGGCGAGCAGGAAGGCGGCGCCGAGGCCGACGCAGAAGCCCAGCGCGCTGTCGACGAGCGTCTCGCCGAGCATCTCGAAGATGAACGAGCGGTTCTCCTCAGCCGCCGGGGCGACGAACATGAAGTTCCAGACATCCAACGGTGTCTTGCCGACGAATGGCGGCACCTGCAGCACGATGAGCGCACCCCACCACAACGCCAGGATCGTGATGATGGAGCCGAGAGCGGTGAGGAGCGACTTTCGCGCGGCTCGCAGCGTGGCTCGTGCGGTGGAGGACCTGACGACGCGGGTGAAGGGCGCCGTCATCGTGGCCGTGAGATTCTGTCCGCTCATGCGACCGTCCCCTTCGCGTTTCCGGACGTCCACGGCGTGACGAACCGGGCGATCACCGAGATGAGGAAGTACGCGAGGCCGGAAGCCAGGCCGATCACCAGCGCGAGAGCCCAGGCACGCGGGGCGTTGAGGTTCTGCTGGGCATTCACGAGCGCCGGGCCGATGCCGGCATCCACGCCGCCCATGTATTCACCGATGATGGCGCCGAGGAAGGCGGCGGGGCCGGCGATCTTGAGGGCGTTCAAGGTGGCGGGGAGGGCGGCGATGAGGCGCACCTTGGTCAGCTGGGTGAGGCGAGAGCCGCCGTAGGCCGTCACGAGTTCGAGAATCGTTTTGTCGGCGGCGCGAAGGCCCAGCAGTGCTCCGGTGACGGTGGTGAAGAAGGGGATCATCGCGGCGAGGAAGACCGCTGTGCCCGAGGGCTCACCCGGAGACGGGACCCCGATGATGATCCGTACAATCGGGCCGATGGCGACGATCGGCACGCAATAGCTGATCACCGCGATCTGCATGACCGTGCCTTCGACGAACGGCAGGATGACCACCAGGAACGCCAGCGCGATCGCGATGCCGTTGCCCCAGACGTAGCCGAGAGCAGCTTCCTGAGCGGTCACGGCGAGATTGCTCAGGTAGAACATCGGGCCGTCGGTGACCAGCGCCTGGATCACGTCCCACGGGGAGGGGATCGTGCCGCCCTCGCCCGTCGGGCTCACGCCGATCTGGCTGAAGATCGTTTCGGCGCTCAGCCACCACGCCGCGATGAGGGTCACGATGCCGGTTGCGCCCAGCAGTCGCGATCGCGCCTTTCCGGAGAGTCTGCGGGTCGCCGTGCCACTCATGCCGCGTCCCTGTCGGCGGGGGCGCCGAACAGCAGTTCCGATGCACGGTCTTCGAGCTTGTGGAACTCCGGGCTGCGCATGATCTCGGGCAGGCGCGGACGGGGCAGATCGATGTCGATGATCTCTTTGACGCGGCCGGGACGGGCGCTCATCACGGCGACCTGGTCGGAAAGGAAGATCGCCTCGGAGATACCGTGCGTGACCAGCAGCGTCGTCGCGGGACGCTCGGTCCAGATTCGCTGCAGCTCGAGATTCAGGCGCTGCCGCGTCATGTCGTCCAGCGCGCCGAACGGTTCGTCCAGGAGCAACACCGTGGGATCGATGGCCAGTGCACGGGCGATCGACACACGCTGGCGCATTCCACCCGACAGCTGAGCGGGCTTGGCGTTCTCGAATCCGCGGAGCCCGACGAGATCGATGAGGTTCTCGACCATCCCACGGTCGACCTGGCGTCCCGAAATCTCGAGCGGGAGCCGGATGTTGGTGCGCACCGACCGCCAGGGCAGGAGCGCGGAATCCTGGAAGGCGATGCCGAGCTCGCCCTTCTTCTGCAGTTCGGCAGCGTCGTGCCCGTCGATGAGAGCAGTGCCCGTCGTTGCGGTGTCGAGTCCGGCGAGGATGCGCAGCACCGTGGACTTGCCGCAGCCAGACGGGCCGAGCAAGGACAGGAAGCTGCCCTTGTCGGTGTGAAGGTGCACATCCTCCAGAGCGGTGACCGCTTTGGGGCCGGTGCCGAAGACTTTCGTGAGCCCGTCAATGCGGAGCCCACTCCCGGCAGGCCGGGAGTGGGTGTCCGCATCGACGAGCAGCTTGTTGCTGCTCATGAGGTGCTGGTTCAGCCGATCAGTTCGGGGTGGTTCGCGTACACATTCTCCAGCAGAGAGAAATCGAAGAGCTGGTCGGCGGTGATGTCGGTACCGACGCTCGCGAGAACCGCGAGGTTCTCCGCGATCAGCGCGTCGGTCATCGTGAACAGTCCGTTCGCGTCGGTGTCGACCGACTCGATCAGGCCGGCGGCCTCGACGGCCTGCTTGTACTGGACGTCGGCGTCGAGCCCGAGCTCGTCACCGTAGAGCGACATCGTCAGGTCGGTGGCGGCCTGCGGGTCGGCGAGGGCGTCCTGCCAGCCCTTGATCAGGGCGTAGAGCAGACCCTCCAGCAGTTCGGGCTGGTTGTCGATCGTGTCCTGCGAAGCGATGACGCTCTCGGTGACGAAGGGCAGGCCGTTGTCGGCGTAGGTGAGGTTGGTGACCTCATAGCCCTGCGACTCGATGATGATCGACTCGTTGGTGATGTAGGCCAGGAAGCCGTCCACGTCACCGGTGATCAGCACGCTCGGGTCGTACTCGACCGGCACGATCGTGACGTCGGCGGAGTCGATGTCGTTGGCGGCCAGCAGCGCCTCGAACAGCGTCTCGTTGCCGGCCTGGACGCCGATGCGCTTGCCGATGAGGTCCTCGGGGGTTGCGATGTTGCCGGCGTCCGCGAGCGAGAGGATCGTGAACGGGTTCTTCTGGTAGGTCGTGCCGATGATCTTGATCGGGGCGCCTTCGTTGATGATCGCGGGCGCTGCGCTGATCGGGTCGGTGATGCCGATCGTCGCGCTGCCGGTGGCCACGAGCGACTCGGTCGCGCCGGGGCCGGCGACCAGGTCGACGCTGTCGAATCCGGCTTCGGCGAAGTAGCCGTTCTCCTCGGCCATGTACTGGCCTGCGAACTCGACGTTCTTGATCCACGACAGCTGGATGCTGGCATCACCGAAGCTCGCGTCTGCGGTGGACTCTGCGGGGTCTGCGGAGCCCGAGCACCCGGTCAGGGCGAGGGCGAGGGCTGCCGCGGCGGCAGGGATGGCAAGCGCGGCACGTCGAGCACGTGCGCGTGTGAGTACGGTCATTTCGGGCTCCAAAACAGTGCAGGGGAGTGTTCGTCATAGGTGTGCAAGTGATCACCTATACCGAACGCTAGATACTGCGTGTTTCGGTAAGACCGAGGAAATGTTTCGGGGATGTAACGTACTCGCCGCCCTCGCCGCAACCTCTCCGGGCCGTGATTAATAGACCGCCGCGGAACTCGAGAAGAGAATCACGCAGGGCACGTCCGCCGCGTTGGAGATGCTGTGCTGGGTGCTCGGATCGTACGAGAGACAGTCGCCTGCGCGAAGGCGGTGGGTCTCGCCGCCGATGGTGACATCGACCTCACCGGACTGGATGATCATGCTCGTCTCGGACGGCCCGTAGCTGAGGTACTCGTCGCCGGTGCTCCCGCCGACGGCGAGGACAGAGCGGATGACCTGGAGCTTTGTGAACTCGCGTGGAGTGAGCAGCTCCTCATCCCACTCGCGATTCGGGTGTACGAGGCGGGGTGCTTCTCCCGCCCTCACCAGCCAATTGTCGGTGCGGGCCTCGAAGAGGTTGCCGATGGTCTGGCCGAGCGCCTTGGCGATGCGCATGAGGCTCGCGATCGACGGGCTCGCCGTCCCGCGCTCGACCTGGGAGAGGAAAGAGACTGAAACATCGGCCTCCGCCGCGAGCTTGCGCAGGGAGATCTGCTGGGCCATCCGAAGACGCCGGATGTGTGCGCCGAGCGCCTGCTCGTCGAAATCTGCCTCGGTCTTCTCGACCGCCCCCGCACTGTTCATCGGGTCATTGTATCGGCGGGGTGCGTGCCGCTTACGGGCGCCCAGCCGGAGGTGAGCGCGTCGACCTCCGCGAGCACACGCGGCACCTCGATGGTGGTGACCTCACCGTCGACGACGACGCTGCGACCCCCGATCTCGACGCGCTCGATCGCTTCGGGCTGCATCGAGTAGATGATGTTCTGGGTCGCCGTGCGCGTCGGATGCAGGGAAGGCGTACCGAGGTCGAGTGTGACCAGGTCGGCGGCGTATCCCGCCGCGATCTTCCCCACCGGCATGCGGAGTGCTCGACCCCCGGCAGAGGTGCCGAGGCGCAGTGCATCCGTGGCCGTGATCACTGTGGCATCGCGCTGTGTCGCCTTGGCCAGGAGTGCCGCCATCCGCATCTCCTCGAAGAGGGACTGACGGCTGTTCGCGCCGCCAGCGTCGGTGCCGAGCGCCACGGGGATACCGAGCTCGCGCATGCGTGCCAGCGGCATGATCCCGCCGCCGAGGAAGGCGTTGGTGCTCGGGTTGTGCACCACGCTGGCGCCGGATTCGGCGAGCAGCCGCAGATCGTCGTCGTCCACATTCACGGTGTGGACGGCGAGCATGTACTCATCGAGGACGCCGACGTCCGCGAGGCGAGCGACGGGGCTCTGCCCCCAGTTCGCGCGCGATACGGCGACCTCGCCAGCACTGTCGGCGACATGGGTGTGCAGCGGTGCGTTGAACTCGCGTGCGAGGGCGTTGCCGAGCTGCAGCATCTCGGCGCTCGCGCCGAGGACGGAATGGGGGGCAGGGTGCACGTGCAACATCGGGTCGTCGGCCACCTCGGTCGCCAGCTCCCGGAAGTTCGCCTCGTACTGGGCGAGGCTCTCCTGGTAGCGGACAGGGCCGGGGTCGGCATCGAACATGCACCTTGCCAGCACGGCCCGGATCCCGACCGCGCGCGCGGCATCGAAGATGATCCGAGCGTTGTCGTTGCCCCGGTCGTGCAGGTAGAAGAACTCGACGGCGGTGGTGATACCCATCCGCACCATCTCGACGAAGTCGAACTCGGCGCCGATCCGCAGGCCCTCCGAATCCAGCCCGGCGGCCGTCGGGTGGACGATCTTTCCCATCCAATCGGGGAAGCGGAGGTCATCACCGAAACCGCGGACGAGGGCCTGGAAGGTGTGGCCGTGGCCGTTCACGCCGCCGGGGACGATGGCCCGCCGCTCGCGGATCTCGACGGGAGCAGAGCTGTGATCGGCAGGCAGCTGCGCGCGGGGGCCCGCCCACGCGATCGAGTCGCCCGAGATGACGATGGCCGCGTCCGCGATCCACTCGTCGTCGACGAAGGCGAGCGGCGCGACGATGACGCGGGTGGCGGTCACCGGGTTCCTCCCAGCAGTTCGTCGACAGCGGCCTGGTCGGACTCATAGAAGCGCAGATGGACGAGCATGTCATCTGCGACCTGCGACACGATCACCCGCTGCCACGACAGCTCCGCGCCGTTCACGGTGGCCGATGCCGTCGCGATCGTCACGACGTGATCGTCGCTGGCGAGCAGGTCGATCGGAGCGAGACGGAAAGAGCGATCCGTCAGAGCCGCCATCGTTGCGCCGAACGCGGCGACGCCCTCGTGGCCCCGGTAGGTTCCCGAAGCGGGATGGGTGCCGGGCACCTCGAGGGTCACATCCGGGTGGTAGAACGGCATCGCGGCCGGCGGTCCGCCCGCTGCCATCGCGTCGAAGTATCCGGTCAGAACGGCGAGGTTCTGTTCACGCGTGCTCATTGCAGGTCTCCAGGGGCGTCAGTGTGTCGTCGGTGCGAGACCGACGAGGGAGAGCGGGCGGTTGTCGATGATGTCCTCGATCAGGGCGGGATCGATGTGCGGAGAGCCGGCGGGCGGGTGATCTCCGAGCGCACGGAACTGCGTGAGGCAGTCGGCGGGGCGATAGGTGGGGAAGTCGGAGCCGAACAGCACGCGGTCGGTGACGCCGTAGTCGACCAATCCCTGCAGGATCGACGCGAGCTGCGCGGGCCTGCCGAAGCGTGCGGACAGGTCGGTGAACACGTTGGGGTTCTTGAACATCACCGCCTGTGTCTCGAAGCTCCACGGCTGGCCGGCGTGGGCGATGATGATCGGCGTGTCGCGGAAGGTGCGGGCGACGCGGTCCAGCAGCACCGGCTGCGCGTACTCGAGCGCACCGGAGCGCAGGAAGACGCCACCCTGATGGAAGGTCATCGCGAGCCCGAGATCTGCCGCCGCGGTGTACACCCGCCACGCGGCGTCGCTGTGCGGATGGAAGCCCTGGTAGGGCGGGGAGAGCTTGACGCCCTTGAGGCCCAGGTCGGTCGCCGCATAGCGCAGCTTGTCGACCGCGTCCGGATCATTCGGATCGACGCTGGCGAAGCCGATCGCCCGAGCCGGATCCCGCTCCACGATGCCGGCGACGTACTCATTCGGGATGTCCAGGTCGATGTCGCACACGACCAGCGCGAGCACGATCGCGGCGTCGATTCCGGCTTCGTCCATCGCGTCGCGATGCGCATCCCAGGACCCGGCGGCGCTCGTGGCCCAGCCGACGTTGGCGTCGTAGTCGGGACCCCATTCGGGCCCCAGGTGCTCGGGAAGCCAGACGTGCGAGTGCCAGTCGATCCTCATGCCGTCACGCTCCGGGCGAGGAGAGGTACGCGCGGGCCGTGGTCGTGTCGAGCACATCGGCGTACTTGCTCGACAGGTCGAACAGCGAGACCTCGTGCACTGTCTGGGTGCGGTCATAGACCGCATCGCCGACCACGACGACCCGGAAGCCGTACGAGAACGCATCGACGGCGCTGGCCCGCACGCAGCCACTCGTGGTGCAGCCGGTGAGGACCACGGTGTCGACGCCGAGTTGGACGAGGTGTGTCAGCAGGCCCGTGGCGAAGAACGCACTGGGGTGATCCTTCGGGACGAGGATCTCTCCGTCGACCGGTGCGGCCTCGGCGACGAATTCGTACGCAGCGGGATCCGGTGAGGCCAACGTCGGGGACTTCACACGAAAGCCTCCGGGCGTCGTCGCGTCTTTGGGAGCGACGTGGGGGAAGAGCACGGGGACACCGGACGCACGGCCGGCCGCGAGCAGCTCGGAGATGTTGTCGACGGCATCCCAGCCTCGTGTGCCGGTCGCCGTCGGGTACTCCTGCATCGCCTGCTCGATGGGAACGCGCTCGTGCCCGACGGTGCGGTACTGCACGTCGATGACCACGAGGGCGGGTCGGGTGCCCAGCGGAGCGGTGCGGCCGAATCCTGCGCGGTGGTAGAGAGCCTCGTCCTGCTCGCTCACCGAGTTCGGCCACCAGGAAGGAGGCGGAGGTGTCGTCACGGATGTCACGCTAGGCGCCTCGTGCAAACAATGTCAATTCATACCGATCATGAGTGAATCCAGACTGGAATTTGCGAAGGCTGTCGCGCTCTGCGGCATTTCATGGGCCTCGGCAGGGAGGAGTGCCGCGCGCTGATGGGCGCGGGCGAGAAGGCGCCCGTCGGCGGAGGTGAGATCGAGGATGCCGTCGGCGAGATCGTCGCTCGCGCGGGTCGTCAGGTGTTGATGCCACCACTCGGCCGGCGCCGCGGTCTCGATCAGCGAGATCGCCAGCGTCGCCGTCGCCACCGCGAACGGGCCGCGGTCGGGGGTGAGCGCTCCGGGTCCGATGAGATCGGCCGCGATGCATGCCCATTCGTCTGGCTGCAGAGTGCTTGCGCCGCCACGGGCGCGGATGCGACTGAGGATGACCCCGGCTCTGGTCGGCCGTGCTGGTTGCCACTCGATCGCGCCGTCGAAGGAGACGTGAGAGCGCGGGAACTCGACTGCCGCGCGAGGCGCATCGCGCGAGGCGAGGGATGGCGGGGTCGGCGAGAAGCTCAGACTTGCCTGCGCGGTCGTCACGCCGCGGGATTCAACGGTGGCGACGGCGTCGGCGAAGCGGCGTCCGCGTCGCAGCGGAGTCACGCGCACGGTCGCGCTGCCCGCAGGGGTCGGGGCGAGGAAGGTGAAGTGCGCGTCGCTCAGCGGCAGTTCGATCCCGAGCGTCAGGCGCGCGGCGCGAACGATGGTCGCGGCGACCGCGCCGCCGAACATCGAGCGCACCATCCATGCGGGGGAGAAGTCAACCGCACAGCCGTCGTCTCGCGTCTGGATCGGGCCGTTTAAAACCAGCACGATTCGCCCAAGCGTTCGGTATTGGTGTACACATGTCCAGTATAAAGTCACGCAACCCGGGAGCCGCTGTGCAATTCGACTACCTGTTCACCATGGACAACCCTGGAAACGAGTACCGCTACGGCGAGTTGCTCGACATGGCGACCGAGCAGATCGTCCACCTGGACGAATCCGGTTTCGGCACCCTGTGGCAGGGTGAGCACCATTTCGGCGGTGAGGGTTTCGAGATCAATCCGAACCCGATCATGGCAGGCGCGTATGTCGCCGGGATTACGAAGAACCTTCGTATCGGCACGGGCGCGGTGACCCCGCCGTTCTGGCACCCCATCCGCCTCGCGGAGGACCTCGCCCTTCTCGACCAGATGTCGAAGGGACGTCTGGACATCGGCGTCGCGCGCGGCATCCAGCAGCGCGAATTCATGAACTTCAACCCCGAGGCCGATCGCCGCACGGACGAGGATCGCAACTGGCGATACTTCCTCGAGCAGCTCGAGGTCGTCAAGAAGGCCTGGACGATGGAAGGCTTCTCCCACTCGGGAGAGTTCTTCACCTTCCCGAACGGTAACGTGCAGGACGGCGCGACGTGGTATCCCCGCAACCCGCTGTGGCGCGCCGAAGACGGCGAGTACGTGGGCATGTCGATCATCCCCAAGCCGTACCAGAAGCCGTATCCGGCGATGTGGAATCTCCTCGACAAGACCCCGGGCTTCATCCGCTCGGCGCAGGAGCGCATGAACGTCATCACGTGGCTGCGCTCGCGCGAGGGTCTGCGTGAAGTCATGACGGCCTATGAGGAGACGCTCGCCGAGACGCTCGGGCACGATGTTCCCCGCGGCACGGGCACCAGCCTCATGCGCATGGTCTACGTCGCCGAAACCGACGAGCAGGCCGAGCGCGAAGCACGGCAGCTGATCGAGGATCTCTTCAACTATGTCGGCGGTGTCAGGCCGCGTGACATCTTCGCCAACCCCGGCGAGAAGCTGACCGACGAAGAGCAGACGGGCTCGTGGTGGAAGTTCCTCTTCCCGCGCGAGCACCTCTTCATCGGCTCGCCCGAGACCGTCCGTGAGCAGATCGCGCACCTGAACGGCGAGTACGGCGTCGACCGCCTCGTGCTGTGGTCCTGGATTCCCGGCCTCACCCAGGAGCAGGTCATGCGCTCGAATCGACTCTTCGTCGACGAGGTCATGCCGCATTTCCCCGGGGCGGCGATCCCCTCGATCAAGCCTGAGATGCCCGAGGGCTTCGGACCCCTGACGGGAGACTGACATGCGACGGATCATCCGGGTTCCCGAAGGACCCCAGTACGACGATTCCTACCCGCTGTCGCAGGGCGTGGAAACCGAGACGATGGTGTTCGCCAACGGCATGGCGTTCGACAACGAAACCCGCACGCGGATGGCCGATGCCGTGAGCATCCAGGACGAGACGCGGCTGTGTCTCGATGCGCTCCAGGCGATCCTGGCCGATGCCGGCTCCTCACTTGCGGACGTGGTCAAGACCACCGTCTATCTCTCCGAGCGTGAGTACTACGACGACATGAACACCGTCTACAAGCAGTACTGGGAGCCCGGGCAGTTCCCCACCCGCGCCACCGTCTACGTCGGCATCGGCAGCCAGTGCCGTGTCGAGATCGACGTCGTCGCGGTGAAGGGGGCGGCGTCATGACCGTCACGCCGCTTTCGCTGATCGGGTCCGCGCTCGAGCCGCGCGAGGTCGCGGGTCCGAGCTGGCCCGTGCACGACCCGGCCACGGGTGTCGTGATCGGAGCCGTCCCCCTCGACGACGTCGCGGCCGTCGATCTCGTCGTGGATGCCGCGGTCGAGGCGGCCGGAGGCTGGGCAGCGACACCACCCACCAAGCGTGCGCGTCTGCTGATATCGCTGGCACGTGCCCTCGAGGACAACGCGGACGAGATCGTCGCCTCCATCACGCGGGAGAACGGGAAGACCACCGTCGACGCGCGCGCCGAGATCGCACGCGCCGTCGAACACCTCGAAGCGGCGGCGACGGCACCGGCTCTCCTGACCGGCGAGCACGTGGTTGACATCCTCCCCGGACTCGATGCGAGCGTCGTGCGCGAGCCGCTGGGTGTCGTCGCGGTGGTGCCGCCCTTCAACTTCCCGATCATGACCGGCCTCATCTACTGGGCCTGGGCACTCGCGTGCGGCAACGCGGTCATCGTCAAGCCCAGTGAGCAGACTCCGTTCACGCTCGCGATCGTCGGACGTCTGGCGCTCGAGGTCGGCTTTCCCCCCGGTGTGTTCAACATCGTCCACGGTGGACGCGCGACGGTCGAGGCGCTGTGCGATCACCCGGATGTCGCGGCCATCTCGCTCGTCGGCTCCTCTGCGACCGCGGCGGCGGTCTACGCGCGGGCCAGCGCGGCCGGCAAGCGCGTGCACGCCGCCGGTGGCGCCAGAAACCCGATCGTGGTCATGCCCGATGTCGACCCCGTCGAGACCGCGAAGGCCATCGCCGCGAGCGCGTTCACGATGGGCGGCCAACGGTGCCTGTCGGGCAGCGTCGTCCTCACGGTCGGCACGGTCCACACCGCTCTGGTGACGGAGCTCGCGCGTATCGCCGAGTCCCTCACTGTCGGCGCGGGGAGCGACCCCGACACCGATGTGCCCCCGCTCGTGTCGCGGGCAGCCGTCACCGGCGCGGTCAGCGCCGTCAGTGCCGCGGAGGCGGCGGGAGCGCGGGTGCTCGTCGACGGACGCATGATCGTCGCCGACGGAGGATTCTTCTTCGGACCGACGGTGATCGACGGGGTCGGCGTCGACAGCCCGCTCCTGGAGAACGAGACGTTCGCACCGTTGGTGTCGATCGTCGCCGTCGATTCACTCGAGGAGGCCCTGGCCGTGGTGAACGACTCGCCGTTCGGCAACGCCGCGTGCATCTTCACCACGGAGGGGAAGGTCGCCAAGACCTTCGCCCAGAGGGCGGATGTCGGGAACGTCGGCGTGAACGTCAGCGTCGCTGCCCCGACCGCGACGATCGCCTTCGGTGGCCGCCGCCGCTCCTTCCGCGGGGTCATCCACTCGCAGGGCCGCCACGCCATCGAGTTCTACACGGACGTGAAGTCGGTCTCGACGCGATGGTGAGCCTGTCCGATCCGATCCAGCTGGGACCCGCGACGATCCGCAACCGGGTCTTCGTCGCGCCCCACACGACGAACTTCGGCCAGCCGGGCGACAACCTCGTCACCCAGCGGCACCTCGACTACCATCGCGAACGCGCGCGTGGCGGTGCGGGCCTGATCATCACGGAGGGGATCCGTGTCCACCCGACGAGCCTGCGACGCCTCGGTATCCACGCCTACGACGACGAGTCCCTTCCCGGTCTGACAGCACTCGCCGAGACGGTGCACGCCGAAGGGGCCGCGCTGTTCGCGCAGATCCTTCACACCGGGCGGCACTCCGGCGACGATCACTACGGCTCCTACGGGCCGGGTCCCACTCCCTGGTCGACCGGCGCCCATGTGCCGCACGAGATGAACCGCCACGACATCCGCGTCATCGTCGATGGTTTCGCCGGCGCCGCGCAGCGTGTTGTGGCCGCGGGTTTCGACGGCATGGAGGTGCACCTCGGTCACGGGCACCTGTTGCACCAGTTCCTCTCGCCGGTGACGAATGCGCGCACCGACGAGTACGGCGGCTCCTTCGAGAACCGCCTGCGGCTGTCACTGGAGTGCGTGCGTGCGGTGCGTGACGCCGTGGCCGGTCGTGCTGCGGTGGGTGTGCGCCTGAGCGCCGACGAGTTCCTGTCGGGCGGGATCGGCATCGAGGAGACCGTGCAGATCGTGCGTGCCCTCCTCGCGGACGGCCCGCTCGACTTCCTCCACGTCAGCCACGCCGCCTACATCGGCGCACCGTCACTGGCCACACAGATGGCCGACATGAGCTGGGGAACCGCGCCCTTCCGTCATCTCCCGGCGCGCATCGCCCAGGAGTTCCCGGAGATTCCTGTCCTCGCGATCTGTCGTATCGACGATCTCGACACGGGACAGGACATCCTCGATGCGGGTGAGGCGGCGATGGTCGGGTTCGCGCGTGCCCACATCGCAGACCCGAACCTGTCGACCCGGACGGGCGGTCCGGCCGCGCGGACACTGCCCCTCACGCAGCGCCGGGTGCGGCGGTGCCTCGCCTGCAACCAGGGGTGCAACGCCAACCTCGAGGCGATCGTCCCGATCACCTGCACCGTCAACCCGGCGGTCGGGCGCGAGGGGGCCTGGCAGCAGGCCGAAGCGGTCGCCGCGCGTCCACAGCGGATGCTTGTGGTCGGTGCGGGCCCTGCGGGCCTGGAAGCGGCCATCAGTGGCGCCATCCGCGGGCACACCGTGCGGCTCCTCGAGGCGCGCAGCCAGATCGGCGGCGGCATCCGCGACATCGTGCGCACGAACGGTCGCGAGCGCTTCGGGCTGCTGCTCGAGGATCTCTCGGCCGAACTGGCCGAGACGGACGTCGAGGTGCACACCGACACTGTCGCCGACGCCCGAGAGATCATGTCGTGGGCTCCGGATGTCGTCGTCCTGGCCACCGGCTCCCGCCCGGACGCCGCCACGGCGATCGATCTCGGATCGGTGCCGACGTACGAGTCCGTCGATGTCCTGGCCGACCCCGCGCTCGCGGGGAGCCGGTGCGTCATCCTCGATGAGACAGGCACGTGGGAGGCCAGCGGTGTCGTCGGCCACCTGGCAGAGGCGGGGGTGCAGGTCCACCTCGTCTCGCCCACGCCGGCGTACGCCGGACACATCACGGTCTACTCCCGGCTCGCGCTCGCCGAGCGTCTCACGGCGGGGGGCGTCGAGGTGCACACGCTCGGACGCGTGAGCTCGCCAGCGGCAGGGGTCATCGACGTCCTCCCCACCGTCGGCGCATCCGCCCCCGTGCGGATCGAAGGAGTGGATGCGGTCGTGCACGTGCGACCCCGACGCGCAGATGATTCTCTGCTCGACGCGCTGGATGCGGCCGGATTCACCGGCGAGGTACACCTCGTCGGCGACGCCTTCGCGCCGCGGACTGTGCAAGAGGCCGTCTACGAGGGGCGCGCGGTGGGTACCGTCGCCGGCACCTCGGACGCGACGATCGCCCGTGGCATCCGCATGCGCGCTCCGTACCGGCTCGATGACGCGGAGGTGAGCTGACATGTCGGATCACCCTCGTCCCCTCGACGGCATCCGGGCACTGGTGACGGGCGCAGGTGGGGGAGTCGGCCGGGAGATCGTCGCCCGGCTGCAGCACGACGGCGCACGCGTCGTCGCCGCGGACCTCGTTGCCCCGGAGTTGCCCGCAGCCGTGTCGGGTATCGCCCTCGATGTGACGGACGACGCGTCGTGTGCATCGGCGATCGGTGAGGCGGTCGCCGTCCTCGGTGGGCTGGACCTGCTGGTGAACGCGGCTGGAATCATGGTGCGCAAGAACGCGCTCGGCACCGACACCCAGACGTGGCAGCGCGTCCTGGATGTGAACCTCACCGGCGCCTACCGGATGTCGCGCGCGGCATTCGCGGCCCTGGCGGAGTCCCCCCGCGCGGGCATCGTGTCGATCTCGTCGACTCACGCGTTTCTTGCGGCCAAGAACTCGATCGCTTACTCGGTGTCGAAGGCGGGCATCAGTCACCTCACCCGGCTGCTGGCATTGGAGTGGGCGGAGCACCGCATCCGGGTCAATGCCGTCGCACCGACCGTCGTCCCCTCGCCGATGACCGCAGACGTGCTCGCGGATCCCTCCTACATCGCCCGCAAGTTCACCGCGATCCCGCTGGGGGAGCCGATTCCGGCATCCGCGGTCGCCGGTGCCATCTCGTATCTGACATCACCTGACGCCGCGCAGACGACGGGTCAGGTCCTCGTGCTCGACGGAGGAGAAAGCCTCGCATGACCACTGACATTCTGAAGACTCGACCGCGCGTGGTCATCGTCGGCGGCGGCACGGCGGGACTCGTCGTCGCCGATCGGATCGCCGATGACGCGGATGTGACGATCATCGAGGCGGGGCCCGACGCCGGCGCAGAGCTGCCGGGGTGGATCCTGGACGACATCGCACTCCCGGACGAGCTGTTCTGGGACCACGTGGATGCCGAGACTGGCCAGATCGTGCTGCGCGGCAAGGTCACGGGCGGCTGCACCTCCATCAACGCGGCCGCCGCGCTGCGGGGGCAGCCGTGGGACTTCGACCAGTGGCAGGTTCCCGGGTGGACGTGGGCAGACATGGAACCGGCGTTCGCCGCCATCGAGGCGGATGAGGACTTCGGGGACCGTGCCGGACACGGCTCGACGGGCGCGCTGCCGATCCGTCGGCTCTCGTTCTCTCCCATCGACGACACGTTCGTGGCGTGGGCGAAGGGCCGAGGGCACGCCTGGGTGGAGGACCAGAACGCGCCCGGCGCGCTCGGGGTCGGGCACTGGCCGACCAACATGATCGAGAACGGGCGGCGATGGGGCGCGCACGCCGCGTTCATGCCGGGCGTCCGTGAGCGGGTCACCCTGGTCGCGGATGCCGTCGTCCGCGCCCTGCGCATCGAAGACGGCGTCTGCGCGGGCGTGGTCGTGCAGCGGGATGGGCGGGAGGAGCTCCTCGCAGCCGATCACGTCGTGCTCGCCGCCGGCGCCGTGGGGACCCCGGCGCTTCTGCAGCGCTCCGGCATCGGATCTGCCGATCTGCTCGAGGGCCTGGGAATCGACCTTGTCCTCGACCGCCCCGCGGTCGGGACGAACCTCCAGGATCACCCCTGGCTCACACTCCAGGTGCCGGGCGCCGACCCGGAGGCCGCCGGGCAGCGCCCGGTCAACGGCACGCTGCTGCGGTACGAGGTCGAGCCCGACGACCGCGTCGAGGTACACCTCTACCCGCACCAAGCGCAGCCCTACATCCCGGATGCCGATCCGCGGGACGTGCTCGTGGGCATCGGGCTGATGCGTGCCGTCAGTCGCGGCAGCATCGAGATCGATGCCTCCGGTGAACCCGTCGTGAAGCTGCGCCATCTCACCGCTCCCGCCGACCGTGCCGCGTTCGCCACGGTCCTCGCCGATGCCATCGCCTATGTCGACGACATGATCGCCGACGGCGTGTTCCTCGAGCCTGAGGATCCGTGGTGGCGCTGCGACGATCCGGTCGAGGCGGCAATCCTGCGCCTGGAGTCCTACGGCCACATCGTCGGGACCTGCCGCATGGGCACCGATGAGGACGCCGTCGTGGACGAGACCCTCGCGCTGCGCGGGGTCAGCGGGGTGTCGGTGATCGATGCGTCGATCATGCCGGTCAGCCCCCGTGCCAACACGATGCTCACGTCCTTCGCCATCGGATGGCGCGGCGGCGAGATGCTCCGCGACACGCTCACCACCTCCGCGGCCGCGCCCGCAGCCGCTTCTGCACCGACGACCCTGGGAGAGAACGCATGACACTGCTTGACCCGTCCGTGATCGCGTCCACGCTCTATGCCGGCACCGCGGCGGCGGCACCGGCAACCGCCGAGATCCGAGAGGCCCTGACCGGCGAGTCGATCGGCACCGTCGCCACCGCCGACGCCGCCGCTCTCGATGCCGCCGTCGACAGGCTCACCGTCGGTCAGACGGCGTGGGCGGCCACACCGCAGGCGGATCGCGCCGCCGTGCTGCTGCGCGCCGCCGACCTGCTCGAGCAGAATGCGCCCGAGCTCGCCGACTGGTACGTGCGGGAAGCCGGCTGCACTGTCGGATACTCCTTCTTCCAGCTGCAGATCGGCGCACAGTCCCTGCGCACGGCCGCCGCGCTGACGACCGAGCCGGTCGGAGACCTCTTCCCGTCGGCGCCGGGACGCTTGAGCATGTCGCGCCGTGTGCCGGTGGGCATTGTCGGGGTGATCGCACCGTTCAACTCTCCGCTCTATCTGGCGCTGCGCTCCATCGCCCCCGCGCTCGCGCTCGGCAACGCCGTGATCGTCAAGCCCGACCCGCGTACGGCGATCACAGGAGGATCGGTGATCGCCGAGGTCCTGTTCCAGGCGGGCCTGCCCAAGGATGCACTCGCCGTGCTCCCCGGAGACGGCGCACTGGGTGCGGCTCTCGTCGATCACCCCGCCGTTCCGGTCATCGCCTTCACGGGGTCGACGGCGGCAGGAAAGCGCATCGCCATGGCTGCGGCCGAGAAGATGAAGCGCGTGCACCTCGAGCTGGGGGGCAACTCGCCCCTTGTCGTCTTCGACGACGTGGATCTCGAGAAGGCGACAAGTGCGGGTGCGTTCGGCTCCTTCATGCACTCCGGTCAGATCTGCATGGCCTCCAGCCGCCACCTCGTGCACTCCTCGATCGCCGAGGCCTACACCGCCCGTCTCGCCGAGAAGGCGCGGGCGTTGGTCGTGGCGAACCCGGCGCTGAATCCCGCCGCGATGATCGGCCCGATCATCGATGCCCGGCAGCGCGACGGTGTCCACTCGATCGTGTCGGCGACCATCGACGCGGGTGCGCACGTCGTCACCGGCGCAGCGTTCGACGGTCTGCTCTACGAGCCGACGGTGCTCAGCGGTGTGACCCCGGGGATGCCGGCCTACGACCTGGAGATCTTCGGACCGGTCGCCCCCATCACCACGTTCGACACGCTCGACGAGGCTGTCGACCTCGTGAACGGCACCGAGTACGGGCTCTCGGTCGGCGTGCTGACCGGTGACATGGCGCGCGGCCTCGCGTTCGCCGACCGGGTACGCAGCGGCAACGTCCACATCAACGACCAGACCCTCGTGGACGATGTCATCCAGCCGTTCGGCGGCTTCGGCGCCTCGGGCAACGGCAGCCGGGTGGGGTCTGCCCGCTACAACGCCGATGCATTCACCGAGCAACAGTGGGTGACCGCTCGCGCAGACATCGCCCCCTACCCGTACTACGACTGAGCCGCGCTCTCTCGATTCGCCGCCCGCCGACGACGGGCGGCACCAGTTGAGCCGCTCCGGCGCGCTCGGAAAGGAACCACTCATGGCACACCTGTACACCGCGAAGGCCCACGTCAAAGGCGGCCGCAACGGCCACGGACGCACGGATGACGGCATCCTCGATCTCGACCTGAAGCGTCCCGGGGCGATGGGGGGCGATGGGGGAGCGACCAACCCCGAGCAGCTGTTCGCGATCGCCTACGGCGCCTGCTTCGAGGGCGCCCTCGCCGCCGTCGCCCGCCGCACTCGTGTGGACGTCGGACAGACCTCGGTCGACTCGACCGTGGAGCTCCACTCCCGCGAGGATGGCACCTTCGGGATCGAGGTCGAGCTCGCCGTCACTCTGCCCGGCGTCACCGATGCAGAGACGGCCAAGGACCTCGTCGCCCAGGCGCACCTGGTCTGCCCCTACTCGAACGCGCTGCGTGGCAACGTCGATGTCGTGCTTTCCGCCAACGGAGAGCACGTGGCGGGTGCGCGGTGACCGTCGCCATCGACCTTGCCGACGCTGCGGCGTTGCGGCGCGCCTTCACGCTGTATCCGCACGGTGTGATGGCGGTGGCGGCGGAGGTCGACGGTGCACCCGTCGGTCTCGCCGTCAGCGCGTTCGTGTCGGTATCGCTGGAGCCACCGCTCGTGCTGCTGTGCTTCGACAAGCAGTCCTCGACCTGGCCGAAGCTCAAGGATCTCGATGCGATCGGTGTGAGTGTGCTCGCGCGCGACCACGCGTGGCTGGCCAAGCAGCTCGCCAGCCGCAGCCGTGACCGGTTCGCGGGTGCGTCCTTCGAGCGGGTGGACTCCGGTGCGCTGCTGTTGGCGGACACTCCGACGCAGATGGTGTGCACGATCGACCAGGTTCTGGAGGGCGGCGATCACCTCATGGTGCTGATGCGCGTGGGGGAGTGCCGCGTCGATGCAGACATCGAGCCTCTCGTCTGGCACGACTCGCGACTTCTCGCCCTAGGGCGGGGCCTCTAGAGCCGACGAGAACCTCCCCACGATGAGATTCACGACCGCCGAGAGGGCGAGAAATTGACTTTCGACACCAAGAACGACCGCTATCCCTTTTCGCAGATCACCGCTCGGCCCACCTACGAGTGGCCGAACGGTGCTCGGCTGGCCGTCTATTTCGCGCTGAACGTCGAGGCGTTCGAGTTCGGCCGCAACCCGGGACCGGATTTCACCACCATGCCCGCTGCGCCCTTCCACCGGGGCTTCGCCTATCGGGACTACGGGAACCGGGTGGGCATCACGCGCATTCACAACGCCTTTGCGGAGCAGGACAATCCGCTGGCCGTGCTGGCGAACCTCTCGGTGTATGACGCGTGTCCGGAGATCCTCGTACCGTTCCGCGAACGGGGAGACGAGTTCGTCGGCCATGGACGTACGAACTCGGAGCGACAGCTGGACATGACACCAGAACAGGAGCGCGAGGTCCTGGTCGCGGTGCGAGATCGGATGCTCCAAGAAGAGGGCACGCGGCCCCAGGGGTGGTTGGGACCGTTCATCTCGCAGAGCGCACACACGCCGGAGCTGCTGGTCGAGACGGGCTATTCCTACATGCTCGACTGGTGGTTCGATGACCAGCCACAGTATTTCCGCACCGACAACGGGCCGATTCTCGCTGTTCCGTACCCGTCGATGGAGATGAACGACATCCCGGCCCTGATCAACCGGGGCATGTCCGATCGTGACTTCGAAGCGATGCTGATCGCGGCGTTCGATCAGCAACTGCGTGAGTCGGAGCATGCCCCCCAGGTCTACGCGGTATCGATCCACACCTTCCTGATGGGACAGCCCCATCGAGTCGGGATCCTGCATCGCGTCTTGGAGCACATCAACCGGCACCAGGACGAGATCTGGTTCACAACGCCCGGCGCGATTGCAGAGCATGTGCTGCAGCTTCCGGAGGTGCAGCCCACCGGGACGACATGACGTGTGAACGTTTGATTTCGGCCTCGTTCGTGCGTTCGGTGGAGCGCTACTCTCACGACATCACCCCGTCTGGAGAGGCAGCTAGCCGTGCGCAGTCCACAACACACCGGATCACGCGACACCGAGCCTGACACGACGCTCGCCACCGCCACGCGTCGATGGGTCATCCTTGCGATCGGGTGTGTCGTCGGGTTCATCGTCGTCTACATCGTGGCTGTCCTCACCCCCTGGGGCCAG
Source organism: Microbacterium sediminicola (assembly GCF_039531125.1). Classification (NCBI taxonomy): domain Bacteria; kingdom Bacillati; phylum Actinomycetota; class Actinomycetes; order Micrococcales; family Microbacteriaceae; genus Microbacterium; species Microbacterium sediminicola. The sequence goes on along the minus strand of NZ_BAAAPL010000001.1, from coordinate 1,223,059 downwards.
GACTGGGAGAACGCCGCCATCGCCGGTTCGGGCCAAGTACTGCCGTGGGAAGCGACGGATGTCGACGACGACCTCGATCTCATCCAAACGTGGTCGCTCGCCATCGCCATACTGATCGTCGGAGTGATCGGGCTCTCTCGTCGGCAGGTGCGCACGGCGTTTGCGGGCATGGGGGTGATCGTCGTGGGAGTGCTCCTGTCGGAGGCGCTCAAGCGTTTCGTGCTGTGGCGCCCCGACCTTGCCGCGGCCGCGTTCGACTCAGGGCACAACAGCTTTCCGAGCGGTCACACGACCATCGCGATGACCTTGATCGTCGCGATGATCATCGTGGTGCCCTTCCGCTGGCGGGGCCTTGCCATGATCATCGTCATGACCTGGGCGGGCTTCATCGGCGCGTTCACGGTCATCGTCCACTGGCACCGCCTCTCCGACACGCTCGCAGCCGACATGCTCGCGCTCTGCCTCGGCAGCCTGGCCTCGCTGTGGCTCCTGAAGGTGGGCCGGGTGCGCGCGTACGCCGGGCCACCCGTGTCCCGCGCTCGCGTCGTCTATGTGTGGGTCGCTGCTCTCGTCGCTGCAGCGGGCCTCATCGCCGGGCTCGTGTTCGGGGTCCTTGCCGTCGTGCAGGGCCTGGCGAGCTCCGCCGGTCAGTACGACGCCTACATCTCGGCGCAGCTGCTTGCGGCTGCCGGATCCCTGACTGCTGCGCTGGGGTTCTGGGCGACCTGGCGCGGGCTCGAGGTACCCGACGCCGTCAAGGCTTAGCGCACGTGAAACTGGCCTGCATCCCCCATCCGGATGCAGGCCAGTCGATTGTCACTGTCGCTCGTGCTCGGTCATGCCTCGTCTCTGTGGTGGCGGCGCAGGAGGATGAGGAGCACTCCGCCGAGGACAGCGGCGGTGGGGAGGGCGATCCACTCGGGTGAGAAGATCCCGCCTGTGCCGGACAGTCCCGTGACGGTTGCGCCATCGGCGGTGACTGTGACCGCGGCCCAGCCGATCAGGGTGCCGTCGGCGGCGAACACCGCGATGCGGTGGTCACCGACGGGAGTGTCGGCGGGGACGATGACCGAGACCGTGCCGGAGCTGCTGGCAAGGATCCAGTCGCCGGTGAGCAGGGTCGGGGTCGAGAACATCCATGCCGCAACCCACTCGTCAGCGTGTCCACTGCCGAGTTCGATCGTTACGGAGTCTCCGGGCTCGAGCTCGGTGTCTGAGAGAACGATGCCGCCCTCAGAGATGCCGTCGAGGTCGTCGCCGGTGCGGTCCTCGGGGGAGCCCTCGGGTTCCTCCGTTCCCGTTCCCGGGTCTTCCTCAGCGGCAGCGACCGAGATGGTGACCGGCTCAGACGGACCGTATGCGACCTCACCCGTAGGGGTCAGGATCGACACCCGGTAGGACGTGCCGTCATCGGCGGCAGACACCACGGACGACAGCATGCTCGAAGACGCACCCTCGATCGCGGTCCACAACTCCGACTCGTCAGATGCCTGCTGCTCCCACTTCATGGTGTCAAGCATCGTGTCGACGCCGTCGGGCAGGCTCATCGACAATGCCAACGGCTCACCCTCCGTGTATGCCGTCACGCCGGCGATCGACGGGACTTGATGGGCAGATGCGCCATGGTCGTCGATTTCCATCGTGACGGGTTCGCTGACGATCGAGTCGAGTTCGGTGCCCGCGAAGTCGAGTGTCGCGCGGACCTCGACGCCGTCGAGTGCCTGCTCGGCGGTCAGGGTGTGCTGCAGCCCTTCCGCGGCGGGGAGCGTCGTCCAGTCGCCATCTGGCCACTTCCACTCCCAGGCGACCGTGTCACCGTCCGCGAGGGCCGGGTCGGCGGCCAGCTCAAGGTTGATGTCGGATCCCTGGTGGTAGTGGTCGCTGAGCGCCTTGAAGAAGAACAGCTGTCCTTCGGTGTCGGCCGGCACCACGTCGATGCCCGCGTTGAGGCTGGCGGCCGTGACTCTCTTCCCGCTGGGGAAGGTGTACAGGACGGTGAGAGCGAGGGTGTACCCGTCGATGTCCAGCGTCGCGGGGAACTCGCCGTAGAGGTTTGCCGGATCGGTCGATCCTTCCACGGCCGGGCCGGACAGGATGTAGTCTCCGCCGTTGTACCCGATGTACCAGATAGCCGTTGTCAAGTTCTCGTCGTACGGGTAGACCTCGGCCTCGACGTGCGCGGTCTGCCCATCCCGGTACACAGTCTGCATACCCGACAGCAGCAGCTCGCGCTCGTTGACGACGACCGCGACGGGCTCGTCGGACTGTGCGATGACCACACCGTCTCGAACGACCTGCGCGACGAAGTCCCGATCTACCTCGCCGGACTCATACTTCCAGCTCGTGTCGGACTGCTCGAGCCACCAGCTGCTCGAGTATGACCAAACCTTCGAGCTCTTGCTGGCGATGCGCACCGTGTCGCCGTCCGCGAGGACGTAGTCCTCGGGGATCGACATGAACAGGTCCTCACCGACATACCCCGGATTCGCGCCCGTGACAGACAGGATCGGGGTCTCAACCAGGTCCTCGACGTGCAACGCGACCCACGGGGTCGTCGCGAGCGTCTCGGAACCTGATTTCAGCTGCACCGCGATCTCGAAGTCACCTTCCGCTGCCGAAAGAACACGCGAGATCGCGCCGCCGGTCACACCGGTGGTCGTTGTGTATCCGGTGCTCGTGGTGTCACCGGCCCACCGCAAACGCCACTCGAAGCTCTCGCCCTCGCCGAGGGTGTGACCCACCACAGTCGCGTTCAACGTGTCGCCGGCAGTGTAGGAGTTCTGAATGCCCATCAGGGACATCGAGGTGACATCGATCACCTGAATAGTGACCGCTTCGGACGGCCCGTACGCGACAGCGCCGGTCGGGGTCAAGACCGTAACGCGATAGGACGCCCCCGAGTCGGCGACAGCGGTCTGCGTCGACAGCGTCGTCGAGGTCTCACCGTCGATCACGGCCCACTCCTCAGAGCCGGCATCCTGCTTCTCCCACAGAATGTCGGTCAGCATCGTCTGGCCGTTCTCGGGCAGGCTCAACGACAACCCCAGAGGCTCGCCCTCGTAGTAAGTCGTCTCGCCCGCGATGGACGGGACCTGCTTCGCGGCGGCCCCGTGATCATCGACCTCGATCGTGACGGGCCCGGCAACGAGGGACTCTCGTTCCGTGTCGGCGAAGTCGATCGTCGCTCGAACCTGTACGTCATCGAGCGCCTGCTCGGCCGTCAGCGAGTAGCTCTCGCCCGAGATGCCAGGGAAGCTCTCCCACTCCCCGCCTGGCCACAACCACTCCCAGGTGATGACGTCGTCGTCGCCCGGAGCGGGAGCGACGGTCAACTCCAGATCGACAGTGTCGCCGGTGTGATAGTGCGCCGAGAGGTCATTGAAGAAGAACAACTGGGCATCGGGATCGTCGCTGACATAGACCCGGAGCTGCTCGCTCTCTGCGACGCGGCTCCCCAGGTAGACCGAGTTGTTGCTGAAACCTGGCTTGTTGGCCGTGAGAATCAGGTAACCCTCGTTGTCAGCCATGTCCACTTCATGGTCGATCGATGGAACAGAGCCGGTGCCCTCGCCCCAGACCTCCACATCCCCCAGCAGCAGGTTGATGGTGCTGGTTGCGAAAAGCCACTGGTAGGTGAAGTCCGCGTCTGATTCGCGCTCGGGGTAGATCTCTCCTGAGAGGTGCGCGGTCGCTCCGGCCATGTACAGTCCCTGCAGGCCACTCGTCATCAGCTCGAACGTCGCTTGTGAGAACGCCACCGGCTCGGACTGCCGTACCACGACGCCGTCGCTGTTGAGGATCTGGATTGCCGCGTCACCCGAGCACGAGCACGACGCGTAGCTCGTCTGTGTCAGCTCGAGGGAATCTTCCGTCGCGACCGGCGCAAGAACGGACCCCGGTGCGGTCCACTCGGCCACCGGACGGATGACCCAGTTGGTCGATTCGCCGTCAGCGAGGTCGAGACCTGTTGCCTCGAAGCGGATGCTGTCACCCGGATACATCGCAACCGCGTCCCCTTCAGCGACGGAGATCGTCGGTGCGGTTCCTTCGGGTACGACGTTGATCGTGACCACCGGTGTCTGCGCCACGATCTCGTTCTTTGAACAGGTCGAACTCGAGGAGGTGCAGTTCAGGACATAGCCGATGAGGCCGTATCCATCGTGGCTCATGTCCACGACCTGCGAGTAGTCCGCGTCGAGGCTCGCCTTCACGAGGATCGACGTGTACGAGAGGTCGCCGTCCCAGCCGGGGGGCACCAGGCGCCAGCGGAACTTCTGCCCGTACTCTGTCGCGTCAGGGTCGAGGGTCATACCGACGAGCGTCGCGTCGAGTGTGTCCCCTGGTGCGTAGGAGTCTTCGACGCCCACGATTGCGAACTCGACGCCTGATTCCTGGGTGACCGTGACGTCGACCGCAGAGGAGGCGGATGCCGTCCAGAGGTTGCTGGTCTCGGGAACGAAGTGGGCGGTGACGGTGTGGGTACCGATGGTGAGCGCAGCTGTTTCGAATTCCGCTTCGCCGTCGACGACTTCTTCGTAGCCGAGGACTGTTTCGCCTTCGCGGAACTCGACGTAGCCCTCGGCGCTGGATGGCTCGACGCTCGCGTGGAATTCTGCGGCAGCGCCGACTACAACCGATGATGCGCCGTCGAGGTGCATTGTTGTGGTCGTGGAGACCTGCTCGGGGAGGTCGCCGATGATGAAGGTGTAGGTGGCGGTGTCGGTTTGGGGGGTTCCGGCGATGGTGGCGTCGGCGCGGACGGTGATTTCGTAGGTGCCGGCTGCGGTGAATGCCCAGTTGGCGTGCATGTGCTGGTTGGCGTTGAGGACGAGCTCTGTGAGGTCTTCGTCGCTGGACCAGAATCTGTTGGGGTCTCCGAAGACGCCGCTGGTCCACAGCTCGACGTCTCCGGGGCCGGTGACGTCGACGAGTGTGAGGGTGGTCAGGTTGTCATCGAAGGTTCCGCTGAGGACCGATTCGGTGGAGAATCCGGGCCAGAGGGTGGCGTAGTTCTGCACTTCGGGTGCGAGCCACACGTCGGCGCCCTCGGCTGCGACGAACTCGTAGCCCGCGGGCCAGGACATCTTGGCGTCGTTGTTGACGTGGAACCACACGTCTTCGGCTTCGAAGCGGGTGTGATTGCCTTCGTCGACGTCGGCCTTGGTCGCAAGGGTCAGCTGACCGTCATCCAGGAAGGTGGACACGGCATCCGTGTGGATGTCGGCGAGGACGCGGTATTCGGTGGGGGCGGGGGCGGCGCCATCGGCGGCTGTCGCGGCTTGTGCGGGAAGTACCAGGGCGGTGATACCCAGCGCGACAGTCGCGACCGCAGCGCCAACACGCTTCACGGGCGCAGGTGCAGTGATCACAAGGGACCTTTCCAATAGAGAGCGATAATCATTCTCACATAACTCTCAGCCTGACTGCGACCTATGAATCGGTGAGCGGAATGCTGGGGCTTAGGGGAGCGAGGCGTAGTAGTTCGCGGCTTCTGCGACGCGGTTGTTGTACTCGACAGAGGGGTTGTAGGCGTGGATCGCAGAGATCCAGTTGGATGCGACGGAGAGGTTGCCGCCGACATTGCACAGGTGGGTTCCGGCCGACAGCGCTGCGTCGTCGATCTGATTGATGTCGATCACGCCGTCGCCGTTTCCGTCGATGCCCTCGAGTGCCCAGGTTCTTGGCGTGAACTGCATCGGGCCGACGGCTCTGTCCCAGACGGCATCGCCGTCTACAGTGCCGTTATCGGTGTCCGGCACGGCGAGCGTGCCGTTACCGTCCAAGGCGATGCCGACGATTGCCGGTGCCACGGTGCCGTCCTCGTTGAGAGTCGCGCCATTCATCGTCCCGTGTTCGGTCTCGACGAACCCGATTGCTGCGAGGGTGTTCCACCCGATGTTGCACGTCGGTCGCGTCTCGGCCAGAAGGATGGCGGCACCGGCGTATGCCGCGAGTGCGCGTTCGGGGATCCGACCCGCCGCAGCCACCTCGCTTACCCATCCGGCATCCGCGAGGGTCGAGATCCCCGTCGGCGGGATGTCAAAAGTCGGCGTGGACGTCGGCTGCGTCGCTGGCGTTGCCGCTGGCGAAGCCGTGGAGGATCCCGCGACGCTCCCTCCCGGGGATGAGGACACGGCCGTGTCTGTCGGATGCAGGAACAGTGCGATGCCGGCGATCACAACAACACCTCCGATCACGGCAAAGCTGGCGGTGATCGTTGGCAAGAGCCATCGCGATGTCCGTGCCGGGCGAGGAGCATCCGGCTCGACCGCAGCCTCGGCAAGGAGCTCGTCGAAGGCGCTCCCGTCGTGAGGGTCAGCGCTGTTCATTCGTGGACTCCTGCTGGCGTCGCGCGCACACGGTCGGCATTTGTCGTCGCGTGTCGGCGCTGGGTGATGCGTGCGAGCACCCCCTGACGGGGAGAGAACAACCACGCCAGCACGAACGCCGCCGTGAGAACGAGCACGATGGTGCCGCCGGTTGGCAGGTCCCACGACCACGAGATGTACAGACCCACGAGCGCGGCGGCGGCGCCGAACAGCGGGGCAAGGAGCATCATGATGCCCAGCCGGTCGGTGAGCAGGCGTGCGATTGCCGCCGGTGTCACGAGGAGTGCGAGCACCAGGATGTTGCCGATCGTCTGCACGCTGATGACAACAGCCAGGGTCACCAGTACGTAGAGCGCCAGATCGAGCCAGAACACCCGCAGACCGAGGGCCCGAGCAGACTCTCGGTCAAGGCTTACCGCGACGAACTCTTTGTGCAGCACGAAGACGGCGAGCAGCACGACCACGCCCATGCCGGCCACGACCAGAACGTCGCTGTCGGGGATGCCGGTGATCGAGCCGAAAAGGAACTGCTGCAAGGATCCCGCGTAACCGGGCGCCTGTGAGATCACGACGATCCCCAGCGCGAACGCCGCGACGAAGAAGATCCCGATGACCGAGTCCTCTTTCAGTCGCCGATTCTGGCTGAACACCGCGACCAGCACGGCGGTCGCCACTCCCGCGAGCGTTCCGCCCACGATGAGGTTTCCCGAGACCACGAATGCGATGGCGAGCCCGGGGAACACGGCGTGGGCGACAGCATCGCCGATGAAGGCCATTCCGCGAAGCACGACGTACGACCCGACGACGCCGCACACGATCGATGACATCATCGCGACGGCGAGCGCCTTGGGAAGGAAGGCCAGATCGGGATTGAAGAGATCGATGATGAAGTCAATGGGGTTCATGCGGCGGCCGCCTTGACCATGCGAAGCAGAGCCGAATTTTCGCCCACGCCGAAGGTCTGTGCCCACAGCTGAGGATTGTCAACCAGCTCTCGCGGCGGTCCCGCTGCAACGACCGTGCGGTTCAGCAGGGCAAGCCGGTCTGAGACGTCGATCGCTCCGAGCAGATCGTGGGTCGTCATCAGAACCGCCCGCCCCTCGTGAGCGAGGGCAGCAAACAACTCCGACAGGAGTTCCTGAGTGGGCATGTCGAGCCCGGTGAACGGTTCGTCCAGCAGCAGCAGTGCGGGGCGCAGCACCAGCGCGCGTGCGACGAGGATTCGCTGACGCTGGCCACCGGAGAGCTGACCGATGGGCCGGTCGGCAAGGTCGGTCATCCGTACCCGCTCGAGGGCTTCGGCGACGCCGTCCCATTCGCTTCTGCCGGGCCAGCGAAGAACCCCGAGTCGACCGGTGAGACCTGAGGCCACCGCATGCGCGACCGAGATCGGAAAGTCCCATGCGAACTCATGACGCTGCGGCACGTACCCGATCGCGGTTCGCCCGGGCTTGGTTGCGCGCCCCTCGACGCGCACCTGCCCGGTCGCGATCGGCTGAACTCCCAGGATGGCGCGCAGAAGTGTGGTCTTTCCCGCGCCGTTGGGGCCGAGGAGCGCAACGAGTTCACCGCGTGTCACCGAAAGAGACACATCGCTCAGCACCCGGCGACCACCGAGATCGACAGATACCTCGTGCACATCGAGCGCGGGATCCGCACCGGCGCTCACTTGCCCTCACCCCCGGGGTGTTCGGGCGCGCGCGACGACAGCGCGGCCCGCTTCGTGCGGGAGCCTCGGACGAGCACGACGACGATGCCGACGACCAGTCCGATCGCCACGACGGCGATTGCGGTGATCAGAATCGGCACGACCGGGTCGGATGCGCCTGCCGCCTCGTCTTCGCCGGTGTCCGCGTCGACGTCCGTGTCGTCTGTGCTCGCATCGGTGGAATCGGATGCCGCCCACGTCGCGGTGAGCGCGGCATCCGTGTCGGTCTGTGACCCCACCGCGAAACGCAGGATCTGGGTGTCAGACACAGTCGATCCGTCGACGAGGTCAGCGCTGGCGGTCAGCTCCACCAGATAGACCCCCGGTTCGGTGAACGCCCAGTTCGCGTGCGTGTGGGTGTTGACATCGACCCAGAGCGGCTGCGGCTCGGCCACTCGTGAGTCCCACAGCACGTCAGGTTCACCGAAACTGCCGGACTGCAAGAACACCGTCATGGTTCCCGGCCCCTCGACGCCGTCGAGGGTGAGCGTGACACCGCGGTCAATGGCGGCCATCACCTCGGGATCTTGCGTGTTCCAGCCGATCCACACGACGTCCGGGTTCTGCGTCTGGGGCGATACCCACACCGATTCGCCCGCATCGACACCGAGAAACTCGTAGGCCGGGTCATCGGGCGCGGTGAGGATCCCGGCATCCGTGATCTGGAACACGGTCTCGGACGGGTAGCGCCACACGCTTGTCGCGCTTTCGTCGGCGCGGGCGACGTCGTCATGGATGAGCAGCGTCCAGACACCGTCGTCGAACCTCGGACCCATATCGACGTGCCCGGAGCTCAGGACGCGATCACCGTGAACGATCTCTTGACCCTGTTCGATCGTCTGGTCAAGCGCCGGGTCTTCGGAGGTATCGGCGAGCGCGCTCGTGGGAATGCCGACCGCGACAGACGCCGCGAGAAGGAGTGAGAGCGCGGCGAGGGGGGTGCGGCGCGTGGGTGCCGCGAAGGTGGATGTGTGCACGATGGGGGCTTTCTGTGGTGCGGCTAGGAGCCAAGGCATTCGAGCAGACTGTCGGCGTTGAACCGCATCATCTCGACGTAGGTGGTCACGGTGTCTGAGAACGTGTCGCCGTAGATCGCGCAGACCTCGACTCCTTCTTCGCTGGCGACATCGGTCAGAGTCGAGGAACGCGCCGCCAGGTTCGGCTCGAGAAAGACCGCCGGAACCTCCAGTGATCTGATCGTCTCGGCGAGTTTGCGACGGTCGGCCAGAGACGGCTCGCTGGCAGGATTCGGGGTGACAAAGCCCGCGACGGTGATCTCGTACGCGTGCGCGAGATATCCGAACGCGTCGTGGGTGGTCACCAGGTACCGGTGCGCGGCGGGGATCTGGGCGATCGTGGAACGAACGTACTCGTCAGTGCGTTCGAGCTCCTCCAGATAGGCGGCGGCGTTCGCAGCGTAGTCCGCAGCGTGGGCCGGGTCAGCCGCAATGAAGGTGTCGCGCATCAACTTCACGTACGCCATTGCGTTTCGAACGTCTTGCCAAAGGTGGGGATCGATCTCGCCGTGCACGTGCTTGCCCAGCACCGCCTGCGGGAGCTGATAGACCTCGTCGCCCGCATGGCCGAGAAAGGAATATTGCGAGCCACCGGGGATCTGTTCGAGCGTCTTCGCGGGAACGTCGATGATGACCCTGTCGGCTGCGAGCGTGCGCGGGGCATCCTCGCCGCTGCCTTCGGCGTCGTACCGCACGATCAGTTCGCCGGCGTCGAGGTCGACGGTGAGATCGGCGTGGCCACCGTCGAGCACGATCGGATCTGAGATTCCTGCCTCTTCTGCAGCGACCGCGGGGTTGACTCCGACCGCGAACACATAGGTGGCGACATCGAGCGGCACCGGTTTGGAGGTGTCATCGACCTGAAGGCGAGCCTGCAGGGTCAACGTGTACACCCCGGGCTCCGTGAACGCCCACGAGAGGTGGGAGTGCGCATCCGCCGGCAGGGTCGTGGTGTCGTCACGGTATCCGTTGCTGGCATCGAACCCATCGGACGAGTCGAAATAGACGTCCGTGTCTCCGAAGCTCCCCGTGAGGTAGGCGTACACGTCGCCGGGCCCTGTTGCCGCGATAGTCGACAGCTCCACCTCGGAGGTGCGTGTCGCACCGTACTGCGCGCCATCACCGAGGGCGCGCAGCCCCAGCCACACGGTGTCGAGGGCGACATCTTCGACGAGCGCGATGATGTCGGCGGCGTACTTGACAGACTCTTCGGCTAGCGACACCGAGATTGCTCCGTCGGACACGTTCGCGTCGAGCGTTTTGATGATCGACTGCTCTTCGAGCAGCGCGTAGTTCGAGAAGGCGACGTCGGCGTACACCACGTTGCGTGCGTCCCGCAGTGTGGGCTCGTAGGTATGCGGGTCTGCGTTGTCGGGAACGATCGAGACGACGTCGACGAAATTACCTCCGACGTTTTGGGCGAGGTCGCGCAGAATTCCGGTCGTGGTCACCACCTGGAGCCGGTCAGAGTCGGCTGCGAGTAGAGGTTTCACTGCGCATCCCGAGGCGGCGAGCACAGTGAGGGCGAGAAAGCCCGCGAGTGCCGCCCGCCGCCTCGCCCTCACGCCGGAGCTCCGGTCACGGGGTGCGCCTGCTCCGCCACCACAACACGCCACCACCGGCCGCGGCAAGTAGAAGGAGGATGCCAAGGGTCAGCACGAGCATCGGCACGGGGTTTCCGCCGCTGAGCGCCGTCAACGGGTCATCGCTGTCGCCGGCTGCATCAGATGCCTCACCCGGCAAGGTGTCGGCTGCGGCATCTTCAGCCTCGGCCTGAGCCTGCTCTGCAGCTTCGGCGGCGGCATCCGTGTCGTCTGCCTGCAGCACGGCATTCGAGATCGTGCCGCACCCCGTGCTCGAGGACACCGCTGAAGCCGGGTCCACATCTCCGACCGCGATCGTGAGGACCTCGGTGTCAGAGGAGGTGGTGCCGTTTGCCAGCGTCGCTGTTTGGGTCATTGTGAGCCGATAGATTCCCTCGGCGCTGAACGCCCAGTTGGCGTGCGCGTGTACGCCGAGCGGGATGTTATAGGTGCCGCCGTTGTTGAAGACGACCTGCTGCACTCCGCCGAACGCGCCCGTCAGGTAGACCTTGACCGTGCCCGGTCCGCTGACGCTGTTGAGCGTCCAGCGCACCGAGCTGCTCGTGTTGCCGGCGTTGAGGGACTCGGTCGACCAACCGAGCCAGATGAGGCCCGATTGCTGGGTCTGCGGTACCTGCCAGACCGTGGTGCCCGCGGCACCGATCGCCCCGTACCCGGACGGCAGCGTGACAGCGCTGGAGGGCTTCAGCCACAGCACGGTGCCCGACGGTTCGCGGTAGACCTTGGTGCCCGAGGTGTCGTCGCCGATCAGCGACTCGATCTTTCCTCCCACGATGCGGGTGGAGTAGTCGATGTGACCCGACGAGAGGATCGTCGCGCCGGCCACGCACTGGGACGCCGCGACGGCGGTGACTGCCGGGGTGTCATCGGTCGTGGTGTCCCCGTCACTGGAGTTGCTGCCGCTGGAGTCGGAACTCGAATCGGATGCCGTGACCACGCTGAGGGAGTCCCAGCCGATCAGGTTTCCGTCCCGGTCCTCGACGATCAGGCTGTGTGCCCCGGTCGCGGCGTCCGCCGGCAGGCGCACCTGCACTGCGCCAGAGGAGCCGACCTGTGACCATCCGAGCCACGTGGGGGAGGAGCGCAGCCACACCGATACCCAGTTGCCGGCGTGCTCGGCGCCGACCTGGACCGTCACAAGCTGACCTGCGGTGAAGCCGTCGGTGCCTTCCAGCACCTGAACCTCGCCCGCGCTCTCATCGGTCAGAGCGCTCTCGGGGATGGGAGTGGTGTCGGTGTCCGTCGGTTCTCCGACCGGTTCGGTGAAGCACTCGGTCGGGTCGATCGCGACGACGTCGACATCGCCCACGGCGACGGCCAAGACGAACTCGTCCGACGCATCGGTACCGGATGCAAGCGTTGTCGTGCGGGTGAACGCGAGACAGTAGGCGCCTTCTGCCGAGAACGCCCAGCTGCCGTGCGCGTGGGTGTTTTGCGGGATCGTGAACGTGTCGGCATCCGTTACGCCGTCGCGCGTGTTGAACCTCACATCGACAGCGCCGAGCTGGGTTGGGCTCGAGCTGAACAGTGCGAATTCGCCCGGCCCACTCACATCGGTCAGCGTCCATTCCACGCCGGTCTGGGTCGCAGACAGGGCGATCTCTTCTGTAGACCAGCCCGGCCACAGCAGGCCGGACTGCTGGGTCTCGGCGACCATCCAGACCGGATCGCCGCTCGTGCCGAGGAACGAATACGTGCTCGACGCCGGAATCGTGGTCTCAGAGTCGGGAAGAAGCTGCAGCACGGTGTCTTCGGCGTCGCGATAGACGGCGTCGCTGGATTCCGTGGTGTCCTTCACCTTCGTGTCGAGAACCCCAGACTCCAGCACCGACGCGATGTCGACGTGACCGTCGTTGAGGATGGTCGCACCGGATGTGGTGAGCGAACCGTTCTCGACATCCCATGCGTGCTCGTCGGGTGTTTCGCCGCCGTCTCCCGGGGTTTCTTCCGAGCCTTCGCCGCCGTCTGCGCAGGGCACGACCGTGGAGCGGTCGATGTAGGTCTCGTCGGTCGGATCGGTACTTCCGACGACGACCGTGAGGGTCTTGGTGACCTCGAGCGCCGTCCCGTCTGCGAGAGCTCCACTCCAGGTGAGCGGCACGCAGTAGACACCGGATGCCGAGAACGTGTGCTCGATATGCCGCGAGAGCCAGCCGGTCGGCCACCACGCGCTGGTCGGATCGTCCGCACCGGTGCCGAGCGCGAGGGGGTCGGCGTTCCAGACCGTGCGGCTGATCGCCATGTCGCCGGCGCCCTCCACCTCGCCGAGAGACACAGTGAGATCACCGTCGAGGTCCTCGCGCGCGATATGGGTGGTATCCCAACTGATGTCAGGCTGACCGTCGCCATTGTTGGTGTTGCCGACCACCCAGCCGTCGCTGCGCAGCGCCGTCGACGAGAAGATGATCTCCTCGATGTCGCGGCCGACGATCGTGTCGCCGGGGGTGTCCTGCACGCGCGCCGTGACCTCGAGGGAGTCGTCAGTCAGGTAGGGAGTGATCAACACCTGACCGTCTTGCTGCACGATCGTGTCATCCTCGGTTTCGGTGACCTCCGCCGCGGTGAACAGGGGAGCCTCTTCGCCGGAGCGGCCGCAGGGCTGGATCGTCGACAGGTCGAGATCAGGCCCGACCGCAACCGTGAGCTGCTGTGTGTCGCTGGAGTACTCGCCGTCCAAGTAGCCGGCGATCTCGAAGTTCAGGCAGTAGACGCCGGGTTCGGTGAACGCCCAGTTGATATGGCTGTGGGCGCCGTCCCTCTCCCAGCTGAGCAGGCCCGTACGGGTGTCCATCGCCACCCGGGCGGTGCGTCCCTCGGTTGCCGCGATGGTTTGGTACAGGAGGAACTCGCCGTTCTCGGGTCCGCTCATGCCCTTCAGCGTCCATGTCCATGATCCGTCGACATCGAGGTTGCCTTCGGCAGAGAATCCGGGCCAGAGAGTCTGGGCCGACAATCCGCTGGCTTCGGGGAACGCGTAGTAGGTCTCGCCCTCGTCGGCAACGAACGTGTAGTCCAGGCCGGTGGATACCTCGGGCACGACGTACTCGTTGTATGCGGTGGTGCCGACCCAGACGACGTCGTCGACGAGGTACTGCGTCGTCTTGCCCACGCGCCACTCGAAGCCGCCGTCGATGGTCTCGACGCTGAGGTCGGTGTGGCCGCTGGTCATGTAGTGCACGGTCGGGTCGAGGTCGACCTCGTCTGCCACCGGCTCGCTGTACTCGCGCTGCGCGCACGGCTCGACGGTATCGACGTCGACGCTGTCGCCGACGACGACGGTGTAGGTCGATGCCGCTGAAGCGTCCCCGACCGCGGGGTCTGTGTACACGCCAGCGACGGTGACGCAGTAGACACCTTCTTCTGAGAATGCCCAGCCCAGCGGCTCCGTGACGGTGCTGAGTTCGACCTCGTTGATGACGCCGTCGCCGCGGCTGTCCCACATGGGGAAGCCGAAGGTATCTTCGGGGGAGTCGTCGTCCGTCTGGTAGGCGGTCATGTAGCCAGATGAGGTGGTCTCGACGGACTGCAGCGTGAGGACGACCTGCTCGCCGGCGGTGTCCATCCCGAGCCCGGTGGCATCTCCTTCGATCAGAAGGTCATTGGTACGCCATGCGTGGGGAAGATCGTCTTCACCGGGTGTGCGCCACAGCAGGGTCCCCGCATCGGCCAGCCGCGCCCAGCCGTTGTATCCGCTCGAGTTGGCTTCGTATCGTGCGCCGGGCCAGATGGTGTCTTGCGTGGGAATCGCGAGGATCACCTCTGCTGCGTCGCGGGTCGTGTCGCTCTCCCCGGTCGCATCCTGCAGCGCGAGCTCGTAGACCCCGCCATCCATAACGGATGCCAGCCTCACCGTGCCGTCCGTGAGAACGGCGACGCCGTCCTCACGGATGTGATTCGCGATGCCTTCGTCGACCTCGGTCTCCGGCTGCGCGCACGGCGACACGGTCGTCGGGTCGATCTCGTTACCGACGACGAACGTATAGGTCGCGGTGTCGCTGAGAAGCTCACTCGTGGCCAGGGACGTTACATAGGTGGTGAGAGCGATGCAATACACACCCGAGGCCGTGAACGAGAACCCCGTCGTCGTTGAGCCCTCGTACGTGGGCAGGTCGCTCGTTGTGCTGGCGATCGGGACATCGATCGGCGCCGAGATGAGCGGGTCGATCCGCCCGTCCCAGTACACGCGAGCGATGTTGTCGCTCGAGCCGGTGCGATACGTGACCATGTCGCCGGGGGCGGCCGCGCCGTCGGCGCCGGTCACGGCGGACAGGCTCACCTGGGGGAGCCATTCGATGTCTTCGAGCGTCATCGTCCCGGAATCCACGCTCACCGTGACCGCGTTGCTGCGGTACTGGTCTTTGAGGCTCGCGTGGCCCGCGGTGCGCCACAGCACAGTGCCTTCGGGGGCGATCGCGGCCCAGAACCTCTTCTGTGAGGTCGACATGCTTTCGGCGGGCCACGTCGCATCCTGGTTGGGGACCGAGATCACCAGCGAGTCCGCTTCTTGCCAGGTGGCGCCGAACGCCCCCTCGTCACCGACCTGCCGAAGCCCCAACTCGACCTGCCCGTCGACGATGCGCTGCGTGATTCGCAGATCGCCCTCGGTGACGACCTCGGTGGGAGCCACTGCGGCGGTCTGCGCCGCGACGGCCTCATCGGCGTCAGTGCTCTCTGCGCCCGAATCCGTCGTCTCACTGTCGGTGACATCGAACGTGTAGGTGACCTCGCGCGTGGTCAGGTCGATCACGCTGGTCTCGGAGTCGGTGACGACCGCACTGGCGGCGAAGACGAGGCTGTACGAACCCGCGTTACTGAAGTGCCACACGGTCGGCAGAGAGGTCCCGGCGTCGAGGGTGAGCGGTTCGGCGAAGAGGGTCGCGTTGTCGTCGGCTCGAGCGATCGTGACGGTTGCATTCTCGGGGGCGGTGAGATCAACGAGCGAGAGCGAGACGGGCCCGTCGAAGCTGTAGCCCTCGGGCAAGACCGCTTCTTCCGCGCTGATCGTCGCGGTGAACGGCTCCGCCGATGGCGCTGACAGGGTGATCTCTTCGGGAACGTAAAGCTCCCCGTCCTCGGCTCGCGTGCGCAGGTCGAGTTCACCGTCCTCGGTGAGGCCGACCGTCACAAGGTCGGCGTCGATGGCGGTCACCGATGGCAGCGAGGTTGCGGCGGGATCGGTGGCGGTGGCCGAGAGCGGTGCGGTCAGAACGCCTGCGAGGAGTGCGGCAGTGGTGACGGCGGCGAGGCTGAGGCGGTGAAGCGAGAAGCGCACGGAGAATTACCTGTTCCATCCCCGGGTGGGGGAAATGACGTGGGTCGTGGTGTGGGGTCGAGCCCCCGAGCTTCCCAGCATACGATAATGATTATCAACCGCAGTACACAGGTGTCGACGATCCCCCCGAACCCCGCGCATCCCTCCCGCCTCCCGGTCATCGCAGTGACCGGGCATCTCGGCGCGGGCAAGACCACCTTGCTGAACCACCTGCTGCGTGCGCCCGGGGCGCGGCTTGGTGTGGTCGTCAACGACTTCGGGGTTGTGAATGTCGATGCGGGGCTCGTCGCCGCACAAGTCGATGATGTTGCCGGCATCGCCGGAGGTTGCGTCTGCTGTTTGCCCGACGCGGGCGGACTCGACGGCGCTCTCGAGCGGCTTTCGCACCCGCGTCTGCGCCTCGACGCCATCATCGTGGAAGCCTCCGGTGTCGCCGAGCCGCTGGCGCTGGCGAAGCTCATTCGATACAGCGGGGTGCAAAGGGTGCGGCTCGGGGGAGTCGTTGACGTCATCGATGCCGTCGAACACTTTCGCACCGTCGATCTGTGGCCGGAGCCGCCCGTGCGGCACGCCGCAGCGACCCTTGTCGTTGTGAGCAAGCTCGACGGTGTGGCGGCGGCCGAGCGAGAATCGCAGGCTGCGCGCATCGTCGAGCGGGTACGGATGAGAAACCCGCACGCTCCGGTCGTCGTGGCCGATCACGGTCGCGTGGACCCGACCCTCATCTTCGATGTCGCGACCCCGGACGATCCCGAAGAACTGCCGATCGCGGCGCTGCTGCGCGAGAGCGACGGCGAACACCTTGACCACGCGCACGCACGTTCGGCATCCGTTGCCCTGCCCGCTCCGATCTCGCCGACCGCGTTGGTGGATCTGCTCGAGTCACCGCCCGCAGATGCCTACCGCATGAAGGGGCGAGTGCGGGTGCGCGCCGTTCGCGGCGAGCGCGGGTACGCCGTGAACGTCGTGGGATCGATGATTCACGTTGCCCCGCTGCCCGTCGTGCCCCAGGTCGGCGAACTCGTTGCGATCGGGATCGACATGTCTGCCCACGCGGCAACGACGCGGCTCGCCGCTGTGGCAGCTGCCCCTGCGGACCGACCAGATGTCGCAGGCCTGCGACGCCTGCATCGATATCGTCGGCTCAGCGACTAGCCTCACCGACTAGGCAGGCGCCGGCGCGAGGGTGAGCTGGCGGTCAGCGCTGAGAGCGAGCAGATCCTCGTCGTGACTGATCACGATGACGACGGCGCCCTCCGAGGCGACGCGTCGAATCTGATCCGAGATGGACTGCAGGTGGCGGCGGTCGACGCCGGAGCTCGGCTCGTCGAAGATCACGATCCGCCGCCCCGCGACCCGAACCGCCGCGACGACCAATCGCTGCTGTTGCCCGCCTGAGAGCGACAGCGGGTGTCGTTCGGCGAGGTGGCTGAGGTCGAGCGCAGCAAGGATGCCTGCCGCATCCGTCTGGTCATGGCGGTCTGCGCGTGCAAGCTCGATCTCGGCCTCGACGCTCTCGGTGAACAGCTGGCGCTGTACGTCCTGCATGACGATCGCGCTGGAGCGCTGCCGAGCGCGCCTGCTGAGGACCTTGCCATCGAGAGTGACGGCGCCGGTGCTGCGCTGAAGTCCGGTGATCACGCGCGCGAGTGTGGTCTTGCCGGCGCCATTGACACCGCGCACCGCCGTGACCTCGCCCGCCGCGAACAGAGCATCCTCGATGTCAAGCGCCGTTTTGCCGCCAAAGCGGCAGCGCACGCCCGTCAGACGCAGGCCGGGGGCGGTGTCCTCTGTCACCGGTGTGGGATCGACGACCGATGCGCCCGTCGCGGGAATCGGTGGTAGCGCCGCGGTGCGGATCTCACCGCGCAGCCCTTCCCGGGCCAACACCTCGTCGGGAACCAGACGAAACTCCTCGGCTGACCACACGACGTCGATGCGGCCGTCTCGCATGACGATGACACGGTCGACGAGGTCCTGGAGGTATCGCAGGCGGTGTTCGGCGATGACGATCGTGACGCCGCGCGACTTCAGTTCGGCGAGCGTGGCCACCAGGCGCGAAACGGCGTCCGCCGAGAGGTTTGAGCTGGGCTCATCCAGAAGCAAGAGCGCCGGCCCGTGGGCGGTTGAGGCTGAGATCGCGACCTGCTGTTGCTGCCCACCAGAGAGCAGCGAGAGTTTCTGACCGACCGGGAGGGCGCGGGCGAGCGCGGCGAGATCTTCAGTGACGCGGTCGCGCATCACCTCACGCTCGAACCCGAAGTTCTCCATCGCGAACGCGAGTTCCTCTGGTGCGCTGTCGGTGAAGAACTGGCGGCGCGGATGCTGAAGAACGGTTCCGGTGATGAGCCCGATCTCGTCGAGTTCGACCGTTGTTGTCGAGAGTGCGCCGACCGTCACCGCTCCGGTCAGCACCCCCTCATCGTGAAAATGAGGGATCAGTCCGTTCATGAGACGCAGCGCCGTCGACTTTCCCGACCCGCTTGCCCCGCACAGCACGACGACCTCACCGACGTCGATGTCGAGGTCAACGGCCTTGAGGCTTGGGTCATCTGCGTGCGGATAGATCCAGGTGACGGCGTCGATGTTGATCATGTGAGCGGTGAGGGAATGAGCAGACCCCAGGCGGCGAGTGCTGCGACGAACAAGACAAGGACGAGATCGGCGATCCCGAAGCGTGGGGGAGTGAGCGCGGTTGGCGTGCGTCGGGAGCCGAGGCCACGCAGAATCGCCGAGGCCGAAAGATCTTCGCTGGCCCGCAGACTCGCGGCGATCATGGGCACCGCAAACCGTTCCGCGCTCAGAATCGGATGCCGCGCAAACCCGCTAGCCCCGGCAAGACCCCGCAGACGCATGGCATCGAGCACGGCGAGCGCTTCGGACGCGACGACGGGGAAGAAGCGGATCATCACGGCAAGCGTGACCGAAATGGCGCGGGGGATATGCCACGCGCGGAATGCGGCCGACAGTTGCGTGGGCGAGGTCATGGCGGACACGTGCATTCCGACGCCGATCGCCACAACGAAACGGATGAGGTACACGCAGGCGATGGAGATGATCGCCGTGAGAGCACCCGGCCACCACAGCGGCAGCATCCACCCCAATACCCACATGAGAGCGGTAGTTACGAGCAGCCCCGTGATCCGGCGCCACGCTCCCTCGGAGGCGGCGAGCACGATGGCCAGCGCAAGCCCTGGCAGGACGAAGACGAGCCCTCCCGGACTCATCACGGCTGCGCTGACCACGAGCACGACGAGGATCTTCGTGCGCGGGTCGAGGCCGGTGGCCGGGCGGGTGGTGTCGAGCGCGAGAGCGCGGTCTGCGACACCACCCGTCTCGGAATCAGTGAGCACCGTGGTCAGTGCGCGCCGTGGTCAACGAGCGCTGTGTTCCATGGTTTCCTGACGTGCACGGCGCTGGTCACGCGAGCCCGGCCCGGCGGAAGTGCTTGCGCAGCAGGGCCGTGCCCAGCAGTGCGCCGAGAAAACCGCAGATCACCGACACCGCGACCATCACGAGGATCGCGGGAACGGTGACGACCGCCGCGAACTCCTGCATGTACTGCTCGCCCATCGAGCTGTTCTGGTTGACGTACGCGACGGGGTCGATGAAGAACGGAATCCAGGGCCCGATGAACCACACCGAGAAGACCGAGTACGCCCAGATTGCCGCCCACTTGGACTGGTAGCGGCCCGCCGCAAGCACGAACTCGGCGATGACCGAGAGCACGATCGTGACAACGGTGCTCTGCCAGGGGTGACCCATCATGAACAGAAGCAGGGCAACCACGACGCCGAAAAGCGTCACCATCCCAGCGTGCTTCACGCGCGTGAGAAACAGCATGTACGGAATGCCTGCGACGATCGGTGCAAGCGGCAGGGTGAGCAGCATGACCAGGGGGCTGATGATGCCGACCATTGCCACCGCGAACACGATCACGAAGTAGATCACCGCGAAGATCGCGACGCTCAACAGGTCGCGTGCGCTGAACCGCAGCGAGAACCCGGGCTCGGTCGAAGGAGCAGGAACAGATGTGGGTGCGGCAGAGACAGACTCGTCGGTCATGGCTCGGTCCTTTCGGGTCGGGTCGGGTCGGGTCGGGTGTCGGGTTAGGCGAAGGGCTATTCGGATGCCGTCAGCTGCCAGCCGGCGGCGTCGACGCGCTCCCGCCAATAGCGGGCGTAGGCGCCGCCGGCGGCGAGAAGCTCGTCGTGGGAACCCGATTCACGAATCCCACCGTTGCCGTCGAGCATGATGATCTGATCTGCGGTCATGATCGTCTGCAGCCGGTGTGCGACGACGATCAGCGTGCGGTCGGCGCGCACGTGGTCGATGGCTTCTTGGATGGCGATCTCATTGCCGATGTCCAGAGCGCTCGTGGCCTCATCCAGCAACACGATCGGAGCGTCCTTGAGGAGGGCGCGTGCGATCGAGACCCGCTGCCGTTCGCCTCCCGACAGGTTCGAGCCACCTTCGCCGACGCGAGCGTCCCAGCCGCCGGGAAGCCTCTGTGCGATCTCGTCGACGCGCGCTCGGCGCGCCGCGGCGATGACGTCTTCGCGCGTGAGGTCGGGGTTTCCGATCCAGACGTTGTTCAAGATGGAGTCGTCGAAGAGGTACACATCTTGGAAGACGGGTGCAACGGCCGCTTCGACAGCGTCTGATCCGAGTTCGGGAAGCGGCGCGCCACCGATCGAGACCGTTCCGTTCTCGGGATCGTAGAAGCGGGCGATCAGCTTGGTGATCGTGGTCTTGCCAGAGCCGGAGGGGCCGACGACGGCAGTCATCGCACCGCTTGGAGCGCGGAAGCTCAGGTTCTGCAGAACGGGGTCGGCGCCGTATCCGAAGCTCACGTCCGAGAACTCGATCTGCCAGTCATTCGGCGTCGCGGGCGTCTGCGGTTCGGGGAGCGAGGGGACCGCGGCAAGAGCATCCAGCTGGTCGAGGGTCGTGCGGGCAACCGAGACGCCGCCGCCCAGGTCGCCTGCGGCGACGATCGGTTCGTTGAATCGCACGCCCAAGACCAGGAGCGCGATGAGGGTCGCGGGGTTGATCGTGCCCCCGATCGCGAGGTACGCGCCGAGCACAAGAAGCACCGTCAGCGAGAGCTGGACGACCGCTCCGAAGGTGGCGATCGCCGCGCCGCCGGTCATCAGCAGGCCGCGGTAGGCGCGGTGTTGCCCTTCGAGCGCTTCGGCCACGAGCCGATCCGAGATCGAACCGTCGCCGGCGGTGCGTAGCGCGGGTTGGGCGCGGGCGAATTCGATCACCCGGCTGGATGCCTCGGCGACGGCCTCGGAGTGCTCGGCGTCGCCGCGGCCGATCCTCTTGCTGAGCCACCGATAGACGATCGCGAGCACGGGGACCATGGCGGTCATCGCCAGCGCCAGACGCCAGTCGAAGAAGTACATTCCCACGAGAACGACCGCGGGGGTCACGAACCCCGTGATGATCTGCCGAAGAATCGCGTAGGGCATCGTCGAGATGAACATCGCGCCCTGCGTCGCGATCCCCGTGATCGAGCCGGTGCGGTCGGTGGAAAACCAGGCGACAGGAAGGCCGACGAGGCGGTCACCTAAACGGGTCAGAAGCGAGTCCAGCAATGCCGTGCTGGCCTGCATCCCGACTTGACTGGCAAACCACGCGGCCACGATGTAGCCGAGCGCTGCCGCGGCCACGGCGATGAGCCAGCCGGAGGCGCCCGCGAGGTCTTCGGCGAACAGGTGCTGCAGCACGGGCACAAGCAGGATGAAGGCGACACCTTGAAGCGCTGCCGCGGTGACGATGAAGCCGAGTTCTGCGAGGAACAGCTTGCGGGCTCGGGGGGAGCAATACCGTAGAAGACGACGGATCATGGCGTGACCCCCTCGGGCAGCGACCGGGCATGGTTGGACTGGTAGTTCTGCCACATCGAGGCGAAGTGTCCCCCCGCCGCGACGAGTTCGCTGTGGGTTCCGCGCTCGATGATGCGCCCGTCATCCATCACGAGGATCTGGTCTGCGCCGACGATTGTGTGCAGGCGGTGCGCGATCACGACGACGGTGCGCTCTGCCGCCAGCGTGCTGAGTGCTCGTTGGATTGACGCTTCGGAGTCCGGGTCAGCGAAGGCGGTGGCTTCGTCCAAGACGAGAATCGGGGTGTCTGCCAACAGCGCCCGCGCGATGGTCACGCGCTGAGCCTCACCTCCGGAGAGGTGGGCGTCTGTTCCGACGACGGCGTCGTAGCCCCGCTCGAAGCGCAGAATCCGTTCGTGGATCTGCGCCGCCTGCGCGGCCGCGACGACCTCGTCATCCGACGCGTTCGGGCGGGCAAGACGGATGTTGTCACGGATGCTCGCGCGCAACAGCTGAACGTCCTGGAAGACGAATCCGACATGTTCATAGAGTTCGGAACTGGCCACGTCCCGGACGTCAGTGTCACCGATCGACATCGATCCCGCAGCGACGTCATAGAAGCGTGGCACGAGTTTTGCCAGCGTGGACTTGCCCGAGCCGGACGCGCCGACCAGCGCCGTGACAGTTCCGGGTGCGCACGCCGCGTTGATGTCGGCCAGCACCTGTCGTTCGCCATCGTACGAGAACGAGACATCCTGTGCGCGGATGTCGGATCGCTGCGGTGTGGCAGGATCTGTCGGCCATGCAATCGTGGGCAGCGCGAAGAACTCAGTGAGGGATGCCTGCGCCTTCGTCGCGTTCCGCAGGAACTGCGCGGAGGCGCCGAGTTTCATGAGTGGGCTGGTCAGCCCCAGGCCGAGCAGGATCCCCGGCAGGATTCCGATGGGCGTGGCGATCCCGATCGAGATGAGCCACATTCCTGCCCCGAGAAGCCAGGCGAGAACCACGACCGGAGAGGTGACGATCTCGATGATCGTGAAGAGCACGGCCGTCTCGTTGGTCCACTCCCCGACGAACCGCACGTACTCTTTCGTGGATTCCCGGTAGCGCCGGTGGCTGCGTCCGAGCTGACCGAAGCGCTTGACGACGGCGATGCCCTGCACGAACTCCACGGTCGCGCCCGACAGTTGCGCGGTGGCGTCGTCGTACTCGCGGTACTTCTCGCCGGTGCCGCGCATCATGATCATGTACAGCGCCATCGTGACGACAAGGGGAACCAGAGCGGCAAGAGCGAGCTGCCACTGCACGATGAACAGGTAGATGATGCTGATCACGGGGATTGTGATCGCCATCACCACGTCATGAATCGCGTGCGCCACCAGTTGATGGAGCGCCACAACGTCATTTTCGACGAGCTTTCGCGCCGCGCCTGAACTTCGCGCGTCAAACCAGCCCAGGGGCAGCCTCTGCAGGTGGGCAACGATGCGTTTGCGGAGCGAAAACTGGAGCTCTGCGTCAGCGAAGTGGCTCACGATGCCGGAGAAAAGTGCCGCCGCAAAACTGATGATGAGTGCCGCAACGGCGACAGCGACGATCACCCACACGCGGGTGACATCGAGCGCGCTGCCGTTCAGCGTCGGCAAGAGCGTGCGGGCGAGTTCGACGATCGCGATGAACGGAACGACGCTGCTTGCGGCACCGATAGCGCTGAGCGTCACGATCCCGGCGAAGGTCCCACGCACCGGGGCGAAGAACGACTCGGTCGTGGATGCCGCGCGGGGCGGTTCACTTGTGTCGTGGTGTGCGCTCATCGCGCGAGCCTTTCGGGATGAAGGGGCGAAGTGCGCTAATGATAACGATTCCCATACACGCAACTCACACCGTAGAGTGAACGGTGTTCTATTTCAAGCCGACCGAGGGCTTGGGGTCTTCGATGGGCCGAGGAGATGTGGTGCGAAAAACATCGGATCAGCCATTTCACGTCGGATTGACCCCCGAGTCCGTCATCGACGCCGCAGTCGGATTGACCCGCGAGTCTCATCTGTTCACCTGGTCGATCCGCGACCTTGCGGCAACGCTCGGGGTCGCGCCATCGGTCATCTACCACCACGTCGGTGGAAAGGACTTGTTGTGCCGCGCCGTCACGGAGCGTGTCTTTCAGCAGATCCTGCTGCCTCCGGCGGAGCTGGAGTGGCAGGAGTGGTTCCGCACGCTCCTTTATGGCATTGGCCCGCTCGCTGCCAGGTACCCGGGCACCGCTAAGTGGATGCTGATGCACGGACCGACGATCCCCGCGGTGCTCCCCACTGTGGAGGCGGGCATGGCCGTCCTGCGCCGCGGAGGGTTCGGTGAGAGCACGAGCATCGCGTACTCCCTGCTTCTGAACACTGCGATGCTCTCGATCGCGATCGGCGATGACCGACTGCAGCACGAGGGCGACGGTCAGCGCGATCACGCCACGATGATGCGGGAGTTCGAGCAGGTGTCTTCAGCCGCGCCTGGGGCGCGAGAGTTGGGGCAGCGGATCATCGGGCCGTTCGTTGCGGGAGGTGCGGATGCCCAGGGTTTTCGCATGCAGCACTACCGGCTCGCGATCGACGTGACGATCGCAGGCCTCGGGGTCATCATGCTGGGCGACGGTGCCCATCGCAGCGGCTGATGCACGCGGGCGGGTTCACTCCAGCGCGGTGTGGGTGTGCATCCGCGCGCCGGCGTCGTTGAAGATGCTGATCACTTGAGCGGGGCGTCCGCCCGCTGCCGACATGGCGTGGGGTGTGCGCGTATCGAACTCTGCGGCTTCGCCACGGTGGAGGATGAGGTCTTGCTCGCCAAGACGGAGCCTGAGCTTGCCGTGCAGCACGTAGAGCCATTCGAAGCCGTCGTGCGTCTTCAGTGGCGGGTCTGCCGCGCCGGCTGTGTACGTGATCTTGTACGTGCTGATCGGTGAGTGCTCTGGGGCCAGTGGTGCGATGATCATGCCGTCGCGCCGGATGATCGGTCGCCGGACCCGGGGATCGGCGGGGACGGGGTCGACAAGGTCGTCGAGTCGGATGCCGAGTCGCCGGGTGAGGGGGAGGAGGAGTTCGAGCGTGGCCTGGCGTTTGCCTGACTCCAAGCGTGAGAGCGTGCTCGTCGACATGTCGCAACCGTGCGCAAGCTCCTCCAACGTCAGGCCGCGCGCGCGGCGAACCGCCCGCAGTCTGGTGCCCACTCGATCGAGTTCTTCGTGCACGATGCTCCCGGTGTCACTGCCGCAGTTTGCCGATATTGCAAACCAGTTTGCAGCATCTGCCGCTCTTGCACACGATGGGCGCATGAGCACACCACACTGGGACGTCATCGTCGTCGGCGGGGGACCCGCTGGGCTATCTGCCGCACTGCTTCTTGGCCGAGCGCGTCGCCGCGTTCTTGTGATCGACGGAGGTCGCCCGCGAAACCGGTTCGCTGATCGGATGCACGGAGTTCTCGGCTGGGAGGGAGTTGCCCCGGAGGAGTTGCGCGCCCGGGGGCGGGCGGAGGTCGCAGCCTACGGCGTGGAGCTTTTGGATGACACCGTGAACTCCGTGTCGAGTCAGGAGTTCGGGATCGAGGTGAACACCGAGGGTGCAGTGACCGCGCAGGCACGCGCGGTGATCGTCGCGACGGGTCTTGTCGACGAGCTCCCCGATCTGCCCGGGCTGGCATCCAGGTGGGGAAAGACCGTGCTGCACTGCCCCTACTGCCACGGGTGGGAGGTGCGAGATGCCCGACTGGGCGTGCTCGCCACCTCGCCGATGTCAGTTCACCAGGTGGAGCTCGTTCGCCAGTGGAGTGACCGTGTCATCTTCTTCGCTGCCGCAGCCGGCGAGCTCGATGACGAGGTGATCAGTCGCCTGGGCGCCCGCGGCGTAGAGATCGTCTCGGAGCGTGTTCGAGAGATCCGCGGGACGGGGAACAGCATCGAGGAAGTGGTGCTCGAGGGCGGGGCGAACAGGGCAGTGGATGCGCTGTTCACGGTGGGTACCGCGCGACCGGGTGACGGCGTGCTCAGCGCACTGACGCTTGATCGCACCGACACCCCGGTCGGATCGTTTCTTGCCGTCGATACCACCGGGCGCACGAGCAACCCTCGGGTGTGGGCAGCCGGCAACGTCGTCAATCCCGCAGCGAACGTGCCGATGTCGATCGGGGCAGGCGCGATGACCGGCGGGATGGTCAACGCCGCACTGGTTGCGGAGGAAGCGGTCGCTGCAGTGCGGGGGGTCGCTTCCTCCTGAGACTCACACGGTCTCGAGGGGGCGCGGGGGCTGGTCTACCCGCGCTGCCCGCCCGCGCAGGAGGTGCGTGATCACGGTGAGGTGCGGGAACTCGATGAGCATCCCCAAGACGATCGCCGCCGCGACGATGGGCTGGTCAGGAAGAGCCACGGTGGTAACGGCCAGCATCAGCGGCGCGTTGCGTGCCGACGTCGTCATGGTCAGCAGTGCGTGCTCGCGGTAGCGCAGCCGGGCAACCTTCGAGATCGCTTCGCCGACGAAGAAGGTGACGACGAAGAAGAGGAAAACCACGAGCAGCACCCACGCGAAGGATCCGACATCGCTCAAGATCGTCTCGATGTTGCCGGCGAAGATGCCGACGATGACCGCGGCGATCACAAAGGGAACGGCACGATCGACCCCAGAGACGACTGCGGCCCGAACTCGGGCGCTGAGCGTCAGCCGCATCACCAGCCGCAGCGTGAGTGCGATGGCGGCAGGAGCCACGAACCATGTGAGCAGCGTCGGCCCGGCCGAGCCGAACGAGGATGCCGCGCTCTGGCCCGCGAACAAGAACAGCCACACCGGGTACAGCAGCAGCTGAAGGGTCATCTGCACCGGGATGAGTGCGGCGCCGGTTGTGGTGTCACCGCCAGCCATGCGGGTGAAGCCCAGGAACCAGTCTGTGCAGGGCGCGAGGAAATAGATCAGCACACCGAGGCGGAGCGCGTCGCTGGGGAGCAGGGCGCTCAGCGGCCACGCGATCAGCGGGATGACGACGAAGTTGACTCCGATGGCAAGCGCCACTACGAGGCGCGAGCGGCGAAGCGCCGAAAGGCCGTCCAGGCGAAGTGTGAAGAAGAGAACCCCGACAAGCAGCAGAATGAGCGGGTCGACAACGGATCCGAGCTCCGACCCCACCGCGGGTGCCAGCGATCCGACGAGGCTTCCCAGAACAATCGCCGTCAGAAACAACAGCGTTGTGAACGCGGGACGGGGCAGACCGGTCAACATGCGCACTCCACTCCGCAGCATGAGAGATCGTCGGTGAGCATTCCCGCAGCTCTATACGCTTCCAACGCTGATGTGTCCTTTTCTGCTCGCTCGCCGATCACACGGGCAATGTGGGCAAAGCGCTGGCGGAACTTGTAGATGAAACAGAACTTGAGGCCGCCATGCCGGATAGCAGGTCCTGACAGAAACAGTCCGGGGGAGATCGTCGACTGATCGTCTTCGTCAAGCTCGGGCCAGCCGTCGGGGCGCGCCGAAAAGAGCGGCGCGACCGGTCCGAGGCCCGCCCCAAAGCCCGTCGCCGAAATCGGCCGCGAGTCAGAGGTCGCCTTGGTTCCGTTGTCCAGACTCACCACCCAGGTGTCGCCATCTCGCTTCACTCCGGTTGCGTGCGCTGCGGTGAGGGTGAGCCGGCCGGTGGCCCGAGCCGCGTTCATCCGAATGCGCGACCGTGGCGCCAAGCGGAACGAGGGATCTGACCCCGTGCCGGCATCCCACGGCGTCCCGGCGTCGACGATCTCGACCTCCGCGCCGCGTTCCACGTGATAGCAGGCGATATCGATACCCGACTCGTAGCCGCCGATGACCACGAGTCGCCCCGTCCGTGGTTGCCACGCGCCCGGTTCTCGCGAATGGACCGTGAGCGAACTGCCCGCCATGCGCGGGAGCGTGGGGTCGGCAAACTCTCCTCCCGCCCAGACGAGAGCGCGCGTACTCACCGGGCCCCTGGAGGTTTCAACGGCGAACGCGTCGTCGAGCTTCGTGACCGCGGTGACCTCGGCGTCATCCATGACCGGGACCTGGAAGTGCTTGGTCACACTGCGGAGGTACTTCGCGTACTGCGCACCGGTGGGATAGTCCACTCCCAGAGAGAAGGCCGGGGAGGTTTCGGGATGGACCGCGTTAAGGTCGGTCGCCCCAAATCCGTTGCCCGTGAATGACGGTGTGAGAAATGTCTGGGCAGAAGGCCACTCGAGAAACGTCTGGCCGATCTGACCGCGTTCGAGCACGCCGAAGGTCAGCTCCGGCACGCTTGCCAACGCGAGCGCGGTGCCGATACCTGCCGGGCCGGCGCCGACGACGAGAGCATCGAGAATGGGAGGCCGCTGTGCCATCTCCGTGCGTCAGCCCTGACGTCCCTTGAACCGTGGGTTGAGCTTGTTGATGACGTACACCCGTCCGCGGCGGCGCACGACCTGAGCGCCAGGCTGGTTCTTGAGTGATTTGATCGACGCGCGCACCTTCATAGTGACCTCCGAATTGAGAACGGTTATCATTTGACGATAGCCGTCCGCGCGACGCGTGTGAAATCCGCGCACCCCGGCAGACATGAGGAGGCCCACGTGGATCAGGTTGACGTCGTCGCTGTCGTCGGAAGTTGCGCGTCTGAGCGGTTGAGCTACGCGAAGCGCCTGGCTGCGATGTCGCATCGGATGCTGGTGCCGGCGTCCCGGCTTGCGGTGTCACCTGACCCGATCGACGAAGCTCTCGCGCTCGCGCCCTGGGCAGACAGGCCCGGCGGAGCCCTCATCGAGTTCCCCGGTTCCGTGGACATGCCCGAGGTCATTGGCAGTCTCGCTGGGGCGTCAGCACCGACGCGGCTGATGGGTGTCGTGTGCGTCGTCGATGCCACGCACCTGCTCGATGATCTGTGGCGTGACACCTACATGAATCGCGTCAACTCGCCGGCTCGCGACACGGCCCGGCCGGAGCAGGTCGCCGAGGCGCTGTTGACCGCGATGCAGATCGAGTACGCATCGCACATCGTGCTCGTCAACTGGTCGGCGCTGTCAACGCCCGATCTCTCGATGGTCATGGCTGTCGTCGGCGCGCTGGCGCCGCGGGCTCGAGTGAGACTGCACCGTCGCGTCATGGAGCCGTGGACGGCGGGGGAGCCCTACCAGGTGGGGCAGGATGCGCCGGGATGGGTGGCGCTTCTCAATGGCGCCTTCGATCCTCACCTCACAGACCGCCGAGTAAGCGGCTTTCGCTACGAGAACGTGCGTCCCCTGCATCCGGGGAGGCTCCAGACGCTTCTTGACGAGCGCATCGAGCCGGGGGAGTTCGGCCGTGTGATTCGATCGGCGGGATTCTGCCGGTTTGCAACGCGGCCGCATCGCGCGATCACGTGGGACCACGTCGGCCAGATGATCTCGTACTCGCCGCTGTCGTACGATCACCTCTCCACCGACGATGAGGCACTGATCGCCGTGGGCCAAGAACTCGCCTTCATCGGCATCGATCTAGACCATGACCGCCTGTCGGCGGCTCTCGATGATGTTGCCCTCACCGACGGTGAGCTGCTCTCAGGTCCGCAGGTATGGGCGCGCTTCTTCGACCCCTTCCCCGCCTGGCCGACCGCGGCCGACCGGGCGGAGTAGGGCGAAGCGTCAGTGCTCGTCGTAGTGGTCTGCGTGCGCGGCGTGCTTGTGCCCGTCGTGGATGTAGTCGACGTGGTCCCCGTGGGTCACCGCTTCGTGCCCGCATCCGTCGCCGTGGGCGTGGTCAGTGACGCTGTGCTCGGCAACCGACTCGTGCTCGTCGTAGTGGTCGCCGTGCAGGGCGTGGTGGTGGGTTCCGTGGATGTAGTCGACGTGGTCCCCGTGCGGGACGGCCTCGTGTCCGCATCCGTCGCCGTGGGCGTGCTCGGCCACACTGTGTTCTGCGTGAACGTCGGTCATGCTCATCGTTCTTCTCCTTCTTCTTCTGGTCGGTCTGAGTGGAGTGCTGCAGGTTCGGTGACGTGGAAAAGTGCGTCACTGATCACGTGGAGCACATGGTGGTCTGCGAGCCGGTATTCGACTTCTCTTCCCTCCCGGTGGCTGCTGACCAAGCCCGCTCCTCGCAGGGTTCGCAGGTGCTGGGACACCAGCGGCTGGGACAGTCCGGATTCGGCGACGAGAGAACTCACGGTCCGCGCGTCGTCGCGGAGAAGCAGCAGTAGCGCCAAGCGCGACTCGTTGCCGAGCGTCTTGAACAGCTCCGCCGCCGCGGTCCGCTCCACATTGCCTTCCACGCACTCAGTCCATCACACACATAAAGAGATTGCAATATATCAATGCAATTGCCGAGGGGGCGTCGATGAAGACGACAGCGCATGAAGCTCGATCCACGGTGCAGCGCGAGGCCGTGCGCACCGGGCTTGCCAGTTGTGAAGGGTTCGTCTCAGCCGGGCAACTGCACGATCTGCTCACGGGCCAAGGGGTGAGCGTTGGCCTCGCGACCGTATATCGACAGTTGAACTCGCTCGCAGAATCCGGTCAGGCCGACACCATCCCGGTCGCCGGCGGTCAGCTGTTTCGCTCCTGCACTCCGGGATCACACCACCACCATCTGATCTGCGAGGGGTGCGGGCTCGCCGTCGAGATTGACCCCCCTGATGAAGCATGGATCGAACGCGCGGCGCAGCGCCGAGGCTTCACCGTCACGCGGCACTTGTTCGAAGTCTTCGGCCGCTGCCGCGAGTGTCCAGAGCACGTCGGCGACGTGCTCGAAGGCTCGACGTCAGACGATTCGTGACGAATATGTAAACCTCGCATGGCGATTGGTGAATCTGGTTCATCGGCGGGTGCGTCGCTCGGTATTTTCATCTCGTGTCCGACATCGTGAACCCCGGCGCTGCGCGCCCGACCCACCCGCTGGCTCTGGCCCCGGTGGTGTCTCCTCCTTCCTCGGTCGACGGCTTCGTCAAGCAGTTCCTGACGAACCTCAACTTCGACCAGGGCGTCTCGCTGTCGGAGTCCGACGCCAACGACCAGTATCTGGCGCTGGCTGGCACGGTGCGCGACTACCTCATGGCCAGATGGTTGGAGGACCAGGCCCGGCAGAACGAGCAGCAGTCCAAGACCGTCTGCTACCTCTCGGCGGAGTATCTCCTCGGTCGTCAGCTCGACAACAATCTGCTGGCTGCCCGTCTCACCGATATCGCGACCGACGCGCTCGCACAGTGCGGGATCGACATCAACGACCTGCGCGAGCTCGAGGTCGAGCCGGGGCTGGGTAACGGAGGCCTCGGACGGCTGGCGGCCTGCTTCATCGACTCGCTTGCCACGATGAGCGTCCCCAACATCGGCTACGGCATCCGCTATGAGTACGGGATCTTCCGTCAGACCTTCGTCGACGGTGAGCAGGTCGAGCAGCCGGATGCCTGGCTGCGGATGGGATCTCCGTGGGACTTTCCCCACCCGGAGGCCGCGCAGACCATCTCGTTCGGTGGGCGTACCGAGACATACGACGACAACGGCACCGAGCGCACCCGATGGATCCCGGACTGGAGTGTCCTCGCGGTGCCGTACAACATGATGGTGCCCGGCTATCACAACGGCCGGGTCAACACCCTGCGGCTGTGGCGCGCGGTCGCGACCAACGCGTTCGACCTTCGCATCTTCAACTCGGGCGACTACGAGGAGTCGGTGCGCGCGCAGACGTTCGCCGAGAACATCTCCAAGGTGCTCTACCCGGAGGACTCCACGCCGCAGGGCAAGGAGCTGCGCCTGCAGCAGCAGTACTTCTTCGTCTCGGCATCCATCAGAGACTTCATCGACACGGTGCTCCCCGCCGACTACGACCTGACGAAGCTTCCCGACCGCGTGATCTTCCAGCTCAACGACACCCACCCGGTCATCGGCGTGCCGGAGCTCATGCGGGTCCTCATCGACGAGAAGGGGATGGAGTGGGACGACGCCTGGGCGATCACCCAGCAGTGCTTCGCCTACACCTGCCACACTCTGCTGCCCGAAGCGCTCGAAGTCTGGCCCGTCGACCTTCTGGGGCGCCTGCTTCCGCGCCACCTGGAGATCATCTACCGCATCAACGAGGAGTTCCTCGAGGAGGTTCGCGAGCGCTTCGGTGACGACATGCTGCGCATCCGCAACATGTCGATCATCGGCGAGCACCCCTACCGCTCGGTGCGGATGGCGTACCTCGCCACCGTTGCCGGCGCCAAGGTCAACGGTGTCGCAGAGCTGCACTCCCAGCTGCTGCGCGACAAGGTGCTGCACGATTTCGCCGAGATGTACCCCGACAAGTTCACGAACGTCACCAACGGCATCACCCCGCGTCGCTTCATCCGTCTCGCCAACCCCTCGCTGGCAGAGCTCATCACCGAGGCGCTCGGTGCCGGCTGGACGATCGATCTCGAGCGGCTACGCGGACTGGAGGCCCTCGCAGAGGACCCGGAGTTCCGCGAGCGGTTCGGCGCCGTCAAGGCCGCCAACAAGCGACGGCTGAACGAGGTCCTCTTCCAACGGGATGGGGTCCACGTCGACGAGACCCACATGCTGGATGTCATGGTCAAGCGCCTGCACGAGTACAAGCGGCAGATGCTCAAAGTCCTGCACATCGTCACGCTTTACGACGGCATTGCGTCGGGCCGGGTCGCCGCGGCCGACGTCACCCCGCGTACGTTCATCTTCGGGGCCAAAGCGGCACCGGGCTATGCGATGGCCAAGCGCATCATCCACCTCATCAACGCGGTCGGCTCCGTCGTGAACAACGACCCGCGGGTCGAGGGTCGGCTGAAGGTCATCTTCCCGCCGAACTACAACGTGACCCTCGCGGAGAAGGTGATTCCGGCTGCCGACCTGTCCGAGCAGATCTCGCTCGCCGGAAAGGAAGCCTCCGGCACGGGCAACATGAAGTTCGCGCTCAACGGCGCTCTCACGATCGGCACCGATGACGGCGCGAACGTCGAGATCCGGCAGCTCGTCGGTGACGACAACTTCTTCCTCTTCGGCATGACAGAGCCCGAGGTCGAGGTCCTCTGGGCACAGGGCTACACGCCGGCGGATTTCTACCAGGCTCATGCGGGGCTTCGCGGGGCGCTCGATCTCATCTCGTCCGGGGCGTTCTCGGAGGGGGATCGTTCGGTGTTCGAGCCGGTGGTCTCCAACCTGCTCTACGACGACCGGTTCATGGTGCTCGCAGACTATGCGTCGTACATCGCGGCGCAGGAGCGCGTGGATGCGGCCTACGCCGATCAGGATGCCTGGACGAAGTCGGCGATTCTCAATGTCGCACGCAGCGGGTTCTTCTCGTCCGACCGCTCGATGCGGGACTACATCGACCGCATCTGGCACACCCCGCCGGTGCTCTGAGAGTGATCGCCTGTTCCGGCCCGCGGGGCCCTCACGCTCCCTAGGATGGGGCACATGAGCCGGGACGACTTCGTCTTCGACGAGGAGGCGCGCCAGCGCGCGTTAGATGCACTCGACATCGTGGACAAGCCGCGAGAGGAGCGCGTGGATCGCATCGCGCGGCTGGCCGCAGAGATGTTCCAGGTGCCCATGGTGAGCGTCTCGATCCTCGATCGCGAGCGGGAGTGGCGCTTGTCCGAAATCGGTCTCGGCGGCCGCGTGAACGATCGGGTCACCTCGTTCTGTGATGTCACAATCCGTCAGCAGGGCACGCTGGTGGTCGAAGACGCCTCGATCGACCCGATATTCGCGACCAACCCCTTTGTCATCGAGCATCCGAGGGTGCGCTTCTACGCCGGGCATCCACTGAAGGCACCGGGCGGTGAGCAGATCGGCACGCTGTGCATCATCGATGACAAGGTGCGCACCCTGACATCGGAACAGCGGGGTCTGCTCGAAGAGCTGACCCAGTGGGTGCAGGCGGAGATCACGCGCGACTTCGACATCGACCAGGCGCGACTGATGCAACGGGCGCTGCTCCCACAGCATCTCCCCGTGGTCGAGGGGTATCGGATCGCCGCCGATGCGATCGGCGCCGGAAGTCTGATGGGAGACTTCTACGATCTGTGTGCTCGCGACGGCTCCCTCACCGTCACCCTGGCCGACGTGATGGGCAAGGGTATCGGCCCCGCGATCGTGGCCGCCGGCGTGCGAGCGTCGTTGCGCACGAGCCCTGAGCGCTCCCTCGTCACCGCGGTCGACGAGGCCGAGGGTGTCCTTGAGGAGGCCCTGCTCGGCACGTCGTGCTTCGTCACCGCCGTCCACGCGCGGATCGAGATATCCACGGGCGAGCTGACCTTCGTCGATGCGGGACACGGCCTCGCCTACATCCTGCGTGCGGACGGCTCCTGGGTGCGACTGCCGGCGACCGGCCTGCCCCTGGGCATGAGCGGGCTCGGGGTGGATCGCACCGAGGGGACGGAACACCTCGATCCCGGCGACGTGCTGTTGTGCTGCAGTGATGGTCTGCTCGATGTGCTCGATACCGACGACCCTCTCGGCCAGATCCGTCGCGCCGTGCGCACCCTCGGGCCGGACGGCGCCGTGCAGGAGGCGCTCAGGCTGGCGCGGGATCGCGGCGCTACCGATGATGTCACCGCGATCGTCGTGGAGCGCATGTTGTGACCGCGCGCTTCGTGGTCATCCGAATCCTGGCGCTGCTGTCGGTGCTGCTCGGACTGAACTACGTGGTGTGGCGCTGGTTGGCGTCGGTGAACTGGGAGGCGTGGTGGATCGCGGTGCCGCTGATCGTCGCCGAGACCTACAGCCTCGTGGACACGTTCCTGTTCGCGGCGACGATGTGGCGTGCCCGAGAAAGGCCCGCTCCGCGCTCGAAACCGGCCGGCACCGTGGATGTCTTCATCACGACCTACAACGAACCTCTTGAACTCGTCATGGCGACCGCCCGAGCGGCGAAGAAGATCGTCTATCCCCACGAGACGTGGATCCTCGATGACGGTGCCAGACCCGAGATGGAGGCCGCCGCCCGCGCCGCCGGCATCGGCTACATCACCCGCAGCGAGGACTGGGCGGGAAAGCCCCGCCACGCGAAGGCGGGGAACCTCAACAACGCCCTGTTCCACACCGACGGCGAATTCCTGCTGATCCTGGATGCCGACCAGATCCCCGACCCCTACATCCTCACCCGGACCCTCGGATACTTCGCCGACGATCCCGAGGTCGCGCTCGTGCAGACCCCGCAGTGGTTCGTCAACGTCGATGCGGCCGATCCGCTGGGCAGCCAGGCGCCGCTGTTCTACGGACCGATCCAACAGGGCAAGGATGGCTGGAATGCGGCGTTCTTCTGCGGATCCAACGCTGTGCTGCGCCGCGACGCGCTCATGCAGCTGGGGATCGTCGGCTATGTGCGCGAGGTGGAGGATTCCACGCGGAGCGCCCTGCGCGCCGCCGAGACGCTGCTGACCAAGACCCTGCGCGAGAAGAGCCTGGCGCCCGAGGTCGCCCACGAGCTGCGGATGCTGCGTCGGAAAGTGACCACCGCGCGCGCCGAGCTGCACGCGGGTGAGCCTCTTGCCGATGTCACTTACCGGATCGCGCAGGCGGTTCGGGAGGCTTCTCGCCGCCTGGTCGAACGCGACACCGCCCAGATGACGGCGGATCTGGCGGCGCTACGCGAACTGGAAGCGCACGCCGATGTCGGTGGCGGTGACGTGGTCGTCTTCGACCCCGAGGCGCTCGACGTCCTCGTACACCATGACTTTTCACCGCTCGGTGCCGTCGAGTCGGTCG
Source organism: Microbacterium sediminicola (assembly GCF_039531125.1). NCBI lineage: Bacteria > Bacillati > Actinomycetota > Actinomycetes > Micrococcales > Microbacteriaceae > Microbacterium > Microbacterium sediminicola. The sequence continues at coordinate 1,187,606 of NZ_BAAAPL010000001.1, read as the reverse complement.
GTGTGCTCGTCGATGCGGTGCGTGTCGACCGGCCGGGCGAGGCGATTCCGGTGCAGCCGCTGGCAACGATCTCGGTGACAGAGGACATGGCCACCGCGATGCAGCTGCACGCCCTGGGGTGGCGGAGCGTCTACCACCACGAGATCCTCGCCCACGGGCTGGCGCCGGAGGATCTGGGGACCATGCTGCAGCAGCGCCTGCGTTGGGCACAGGGGACCATGCAGGTCATGCTCCGCGACAATCCGCTCGTCAAGAAGGGGCTCTCGGCCGGCCAGCGACTGATGTACTTCGCAACGATGTGGAGCTACCTCGCGGGCTTCGCCGCGGTGATCTTCCTCGCCGCGCCGGTCATCTATCTTTGCCTCGGCGTGCTGCCGGTGACGGCCTGGAGCGTGGATTTCTTCGCCCGCTTCATCCCCTACTTCGTCGTCAACCAGATCCTCTTCCTCGTGGTGGCCAAGGGCATCAAGACCTGGCGTGGTCAGCAATACTCGCTGGCGCTATTCCCGGTGTGGATCAGATCGTGCACGAGCGCCTTCGCCAACGTCGTCATGGGCAAGCCCCTGGGGTTCGTGGTCACGCCCAAAGACGGTTCCCGTGCCGCGATTCCCTGGCGGGCGATCGCGCCGCAGCTGACCGCCATGGTGCTGTTGGTGTTCGCCATGATCGTGGGTGTCATTCGGGTGATCATCGGCACATCCGATGGCGTGGGCACACTCGTGAACACGGTGTGGGTAATCTACGATCTAGCGGTCCTGAGCGTCATCATCCAGGCCGCTCTGTATCGGGGACCCGCCAAGCGGGTCGAACAGCCACAGGAGGCGGAATGAACCTCGACACCCACCGCGACGGCGACTACGCGGTCATCGTCCCGACGGGGCGCATCACCGCGAGCACGGCGCCGTCGCTGCGCTCGACGATCGATGCGCTCGTCGCCGATGGCACCCCACGCATCGTGCTGGACATGGCCGGTGTCGAGTTCATCGACTCGACAGGACTGGGCGTGCTCATCGGCGGGCTGAAGTCGACGCGGACGGCGGGCGGGGATCTGCGGATCGCGGCCGTTCCGGATGTCGTACGTCGGGTGCTGACTCTGACGAACCTCGACCGCGTGCTGCGGGCGTACGAGACTACCTCAGCGGCGGTGTCGGATGCCTGAGTCTTCGGTGCGCACCTCGTTGACCGGCGTCGCCGAGGCCGGCCTCATCGACGAGGTACATAGCAAGCTGGCGTGGCTGTGGGCGAACGTCGAAGGCGCCACAATCGACGACCGGGAGTTGTTCGAGCTGGCGGTGGGTGAGGTGGCGGCGAATGTCGTCGAGCACGGCCGAGGTCGCCCCCCGGTGGAGATCACGGTGACTCTGGAGGCCTCGAGCACGGCGCTCACGGCGATCTTCGCTGACAACGCCGACCCCGCCGTCGTGGATCTCAGCGGCGTGAGCATGCCCGACGTCGACGCGGAGTCGGGCCGAGGTCTTGCCCTGGCGTTGCTGGCGCTTGATGAACTCGTCCATGAAACCGGACCCGGAAACACGTGGCGTCTGGTACGTCACCTCGGTGTCGATCGCGGCTGATCGCCCCCTGCCCTGAGTTCCTTTCGCGCGTGTCGCTCGACGGGGGAGTGCGTCGAGCCCTTCTCCCGCGCCGCCTTCGGCCGGAACCAGGTTGAGTCACGCCCGCAATAGCGTTAGGTTAGGCACGGCTTACTTTGGTGAGCCTCACACAGCAACCTCACGAAAGGAGCGCTCGTGCGCGCCTCCCGAATCGCGGCCCTCGGTGCGGCAGCTCTGCTGGCCACCTCCCTTGTCGCCTGCTCGACCACCTCTGACGTCTCCTCCGAGGCGGAAGCAGGCTCGTCGGGCACGTTCCCCGTGACAATCGAGCACGTATACGGCACCACCGTCATCGAGTCGCAGCCCGAGCGCATCGCCACGGTGGCATGGGCCAACCACGAGGTCCCGCTCGCGCTGGGCGTCGTGCCCGTCGGCATGGCCGCCGTCTCGTGGGGGGATGACGATGGTGACGGAGTCCTGCCCTGGGTCGAGGAGCGCCTGGAGGAGCTCGGGGCCGAGACGCCGGTGCTGTTCGACGAGACAGACGGGATCGACTTCGAAGCCGTCGCCGACACGAACCCGGATGTCATCCTCGCCTCGTACTCCGGGCTGAGCCAGGAGGACTACGACACCCTCTCGAAGATCGCTCCGGTCGTCGCCTACCCCGACGTCGCATGGGGCACGTCCTGGGAAGAAATGACCCTCATCAACTCCGAGGCCATCGGTCTCGCCGCCGAGGGTCAGGCGCTGGTCGACGAACTGCACGCCGAGGTCGACGCATCGCTGGCCGACTACCCTGCGCTCGAGGGCTCGGCGGTCCTCTTCTCCTACATCGATCCCTCCGATCTCAGCCAGATCGGTTTCTACACGAGCCACGACACCCGTCCCGGCTTCCTGGAGGGCATCGGACTGCCCACCCCGACCGTTGTGGCCGAAGAATCGGCGGGCACGGACCTCTTCTACACGTCCGTGAGTGCCGAGCAGGCGGACCGCTTCGAGGACGTCGACCTGTTCGTCACGTACGGTGACGCCGACGGAGAAATGATCGACCTGCTGCAGGCCGACCCGTTGCTCTCGCAGATCCCCGCCATTGCCGCGGGCAACATCGTCATCCTCGAGAACGGCACGCCGCTGGCGGCGTCGGCGAACCCCTCGCCGCTGTCGATCAGCTGGGGAATCGACGATTACTTCGCGCTGCTTTCCGCGCCGCTGAGCTGATCCCCCTCGAGTGACCACCGCCCGCAGCGTCGCACCGCGACCGGACCTCGCCTTCGCGCGACGCCCGGTCGCGGTGCGACTGCTGTGGTTGGGTGCTCTGGTCCTGCTGCTCGCTGCGCTGGTCGTCGCCTCTGTGTCGTTCGGCGTGCGATCCGTCGCGCTCGCCGACATCATCGCGGGAATCACAGGGCGCACCGATGACATCTCGCAGGCGGCGGTTGCCGCCCGACTGCCGCGGACGGTACTGGGCCTGCTGATCGGCGCCGCGCTTGCGCTCTCGGGAGCGACGATGCAGGCGGTCACCCGCAATCCACTTGCCGATCCCGGGATTCTCGGGGTGTCGGCAGGTGCGGCACTCGCCGTGGTCGTCGGCATCGCGTTCTTCGGTCTGAGTCAGCCGTACCCGATGATGGCGGTGGCTATCACCGGCTCCGCCGTGGCGGCGGTCTTCGTCTACGGCATCGGCTCGTTGGGCCTCGGGGGTGCGACCCCATTGAAGCTCGCACTGGCGGGAGCGGCGACATCGGCGGCTCTGATGTCGCTGGTGAGCGCCATTCTGCTCCCGCGCATCGACATCGTCGAGACTTTCCGGTTCTGGCAGATCGGGGGAGTCGGCGGTGCGACATGGGAACGCGTCGCCACCGTGGCTCCCGTGCTGCTGGTCGGAGCGGTCATCGTGATCGCGCTCGCCCGAGCGATGAACTCGCTCGCGCTCGGCGACGACCTTGCCACGGCCCTCGGCCAGCACGCCGGTCGTACGCGCGCCGTGTCCGCGGCTGGTGCCGTCATCCTCTGCGGTGCCGCGACCGCCGTCGCCGGCCCGATCGCGTTCGTGGGTCTGGTCATCCCGCACCTGTGCCGTCTGCTGGTGGGCACCGACCATCGCTGGCTCCTGCCCTTCAGCGCTCTCGCGGGGGCAGCGCTGCTGGTCGCCGCGGATGTCATCGGGCGCATCGTCGCGCGCCCCGACGAGATCGAGGTCGGGATCCTCACCGCCGTCGTCGGAGCGCCGGTGTTCATCTGGATCGTGCGGCGGCAGAAGGTGCGTGAGCTGTGAGCGCGACGCTCCTCGAACGTGCGGCCCCCGGCGCTGTCGTGAGGGGGCGACGGATGCGTCGTCGCCGCCAGCAGGTGGTCGTCGGCGTCCTGGCGGCGCTGGTGGTGCTGGTCTTCGCCGTCTCGCTCATGATCGGCCAGACGTTCTATCCGCTCGACGAGGTCGTCCGCGTGATCCTCGGCCAGACCGTCCCGGGCGCGTCGTTCACCGTCGGTGAGCTGCGCTTGCCGCGCGCAACCCTCGGCCTGCTCGCGGGCTGCGCCTTCGGTCTCGCCGGCGTGACCTTCCAAACGCTGCTGCGCAACCCGCTCGCCTCTCCCGATGTGATCGGGATCACCACCGGCGCCAGCGCTGCGGGGGTGTTCGGCATCGTGATCCTCTCGCTGTCGCAGACCGCTGTGTCGCTGTTCGCGCTCGTGGGCGCTCTCGTGACCGCCGCTGCGATCTACCTGCTCTCCCACCGCGGGCGCTTCGCCGGTACGCGGCTCATCCTCATCGGGATCGGGGTGGCCGCGATGCTCGACGCGGTCGTGACATACGTGCTGTCCAAGGCGGCGGCGTGGGACATCCAGGCCGCGATGCGGTGGCTGACCGGCAGTCTGAACGGCGCGAGCTGGGGCACGGTCATCCCGCTGGCGATCGCGCTTCTCATCGTGGTGCCGATTCTCCTTCTGCGCGGTCGTGATCTCGATGCGCTGCGATTGGGTGATGACACCGCCGCAGCCCTGGGCGTCCCGGTGGAGCGCACCCGGGTCATCCTCATGGTCGGGGCTGTGGTGATCCTCGCCTTCGCCACAGCCGCCGCCGGCCCGATCGCATTCGTGGCGTTCATGTCCGGTCCCATCGCGGCGCGACTGGTCGGTCCCGGGGCGGCTGTGCTCCCGGCATCCGGCCTCATCGGAGCGCTGCTGGTGCTGTCGGCGGATCTCGTCGGCCAGTTCGCATTCGACGCCCGCTATCCCGTGGGCGTGATCACGGGTGTGCTCGGTGCCCCGTTCCTCATCTCCCTGCTCGTGCGAACCAACAGATCGGGAGGATCGCTGTGACTGCTGCCCGCTCACTCGCCGCCGAAGACCTCACCCTCGCCTACGGCGATCGGGTCATCGTCCAGGGACTCGATCTCACGATCCGACCCGGTGCGGTCACCGCGATCGTCGGAGCCAACGGCTGCGGGAAATCGACGGTGCTCCGCGCTCTGGCGCGCCTCCTCCCGCCGCGCGGCGGTCGCGTCCTGCTGGATGGCAGCGACATCCGGGCCCGCAGTTCGCGCGACACGGCGCGGGTGCTCGGGCTTCTGCCGCAGAGTCCGGTGGCCCCCGAAGGGATCACGGTCGGGGATCTCGTCGGCCGCGGCCGGCATCCGCATCTCAAACTCTTCGCACGCTGGGGTGCCCACGACTACGAGGCGGTCGCTGAGGCGCTGCGAGCCACCGACCTGGTGGAGCTTGCCGACCGTGCCGTCGACGAGCTGTCGGGCGGTCAGCGCCAGCGGGCCTGGATCGCGCTCGCGCTGGCGCAGGAGACCGATGTCTTGCTGCTGGACGAACCGACGACGTTTCTCGATGTCGCGCACCAGGTCGAGGTACTGGACCTGCTCACCGACCTGAACCGAGACCGCGGCACCACGATCGTGATGGTGCTGCACGACCTGAACCTCGCCGCCCGCTACGCGGACGAGATCATCGCGCTGAAGAACGGCCGCATCGCCGCCCAGGGCCCTCCCGCTGCCGTTGTCGACGCCGACATGGTCGAGGAGGTCTTCGGGATGCCGAGCACGGTCATCATCGATCCCGTCTCGGGAAAACCCGCCGTCATGCCGAAGGGAAGACACCATGTCCGTCCGTGAAGAGAGCACACAGACCGTCGACGATGCGAGCGAGGCCGCTGCCCCCGCGCCGTTCATCGTGGCGCGCGGGAAGGTCGTGCGGATCGACCGACTGTCCCCGAACTTCGCCCGGGTGTCATTCTCCGGCCCTGACCTCACCGGTTTCGGGAATCCGGAACGGATCCTGGACCAGCGGATCAAGCTCATCTTCCCGCCGGCGTCGGGACGGCTTCCGGATCTCTCGCGCCCCGACGGCGATTGGTGGGCGGCGTTCTTGGCGATTCCCGAGGCGGAGCGGGGCACCATGCGCACGTACTCGATCCGTGATCTGATCGTCGACGGCGCGGAGACGACCGTGGTGGTCGACTTCGTGATGCACCTTGAGCCGGGCCTCACGGGGCCGGCATCCTCCTGGGCGAGCGGAGCGTGCGTGGGTGACGAGCTGCTTCTCATCGGACCGCGTCGCGGATCCCACGGCGGCGGCGGAATCGAATACCAGCCCGGTGATGCCCGTACGGTGGTGCTGGCCGGCGACGAGACGGCGGCGCCGGCGATCGCCCGCATCCTGGAGGAACTTCCCCGGGAGGCCGCGGGCAGCGCGTACATCGAAGTACCCTCCGCCGCCGACGTCCTCACGATCGACGCGCCCGAGGGCATCACGGTGCGATGGGTGCCTCGGGAGGGCCTCGGGCACGGCGAGAGCCTCATCCCCGCGGTCCTGGCGGACATGGGGATGACCGTGGCCCCCGCCGTCGCCGATGACGGGTCCGAGGATCTCGTGTGGGAGACGCCGCTGTACTCCGGATCGGGGGAGGAACTCGGAGCCCAGGTCAACCACACCGATCGCTACTTCTGGATCGCTGGTGAGTCGCGGGTCGTCACGACGCTGCGCCGGCACCTGGTCAAGGACCTCGGTATCGACCGTTCGCAGGTGGCCTTCATGGGCTATTGGCGCAAGGGCGTCGCGATGCGTGGCTGATCCCGCGCTGGCGGGGAGAAGCGGGGCGTTCAGGCCGGGAGTGCGTCTTCGATCGCCGCGATGACCTCGGGGGCGTCGGGCAGCGTCTTCGGGCTGAAGCGCGACACCGTGCCGTTCGGGCTGATCACGAACTTCTCGAAGTTCCACCGGATCTTGCCGGTGGTGCCCTCGGCGTCCGCGACGGTCGTGAGTTGCTGGTACAGCGGGTGCGCGTTCTTGCCGTTGAGCTTGACCTTCTCGGTCATGGGGAACGTGACGCCCCAGGTCGTCGAACAATACTCCTCGATCTTGCCCTCGCTGGACAGTTCCTGCAGGAACTGATTACTCGGGAAGCCGATGACGGTGAAGCCGCGATCACCGTACGTCTTCTGCAGCTCTTCGAGCGCGGCGTACTGCGGAGTCAAGCCGCAGCGAGAGGCGACGTTGACCACGAGGACGGCTTTGCCGTCGGCCAGCGCGCCGAAAGTCGTCTCTTCGCCGCGAATGGTGGTGACCGGGATATCTGAGAGCTCCATGCCTCCAGGGTATGCCCGCACCGGGGGAGGGGACCATGGTCCCTAGTGTGGTCTGACCACAGTGTCAGGATGGCAGTAGGCAAGGGCGCGGGCACCGGGCCCGGGCCAAGGAGGAGGATCCGATGTCCACCACCATTGATGCACTGGTCGCCAAGGCGCAGGATGCGCTGGCCGAGTACGCATCGTTTACGCAGGAGCAGATCGACCAGATCGTGCGCAAAGCATCGGTCGCGGCCCTGCACCATCACGGCGAACTGGCCGTCATGGCGGTCGAGGAGACCGGGAGGGGGCTGTTCGAGGACAAGGCCGTGAAGAACATGTTCGCCTGCGAGCACGTGACCCACTCGATCATCAAGCAGCGCACTGTCGGGGTCATCTCCCACGACGAGATCACCGGCATCACCGAGATCGCCGATCCCGTCGGCGTCATCGCCGGCATCACCCCGGTGACCAACCCGACCTCGACGGCGATCTTCAAGTCCCTCATCGCGCTGAAGACCCGCAACCCCATCGTCTTCGCCTTCCACCCCTCGGCCCAGAAGTGCTCCGTCGCGGCGGCGCAGATCGTCCGTGACGCCGCCGTGGCGGCGGGCGCTCCAGCCGACTGCGTCCAGTGGATCGCAGAGCCCTCGCTCGAGGCATCCGGTGAGCTCATGAACCACCCCGGCGTCGCCCTCATCCTCGCCACCGGCGGCAACGCCATGGTGCGCGCGGCCTACTCCTGCGGCAAGCCCGCCCTCGGCGTGGGTGCCGGCAACGTGCCGGCCTTCATCGAGCGCACCGCAAAGGTCGGCCGTGCCGTCAATGACGTCGTCCTGTCCAAGGCCTTCGACAACGGCATGGTGTGCGCCTCGGAGCAGGCCGTGATCCTCGACGAGCCGATCGCCGCCGAAGCGCTCTCGGAGTTCGAGCGCCTGCACGCCTACATGGTCACGGCCGACGAGAAGCGCAAGCTCGAGGAGTTCATCTTCGGCGTGCACGCCAAGGCCAAGAACTGCGGCGAGGCCAAGCTCAACGCGAAAGTCGTCGGCAAGTCTCCCGTGTGGATCGCCGAACAGGCAGGCTTCACGGTGCCCGACGACACGTCGGTCATCCTCGCCGAGGTCGCCGGCGTCGGCCCGCAGGAGCCGCTCACCAGAGAGAAGCTCGCCCCGGTGCTCGCGGTGCTGCGCGCGAAGAATGCGCAGGAGGGCATCTCCCTGTCCGAGCAGATGGTCAACTTCGACGGACTCGGCCACTCCGGTGCCATCCACACGACAGACCAGGCGGTGGTCGAGGAGTTCGCCAAGCGGGTGCGCGCCGTCCGGATCATCGAGAACGCGCCGTCGGCGCTCGGCGGCATCGGCGACATCTACAACGCCTTCATGCCCTCGTTGACCCTGGGCTGCGGTTCCTACGGTCGTAACTCCGTGTCCAACAACGTCTCGGCGGTGAACCTCGTGAACGTCAAGCGCGTGGGTCGTCGCAACAACAACCTCCAGTGGTTCAAGGTCCCCGCCAAGACCTACTTCGAACCGAACGCCATCCGCTACCTGATCGACATGAAGGGGGTGGAGCGCGTCACGATCGTGACGGATTCGACCATGACCAACCTCGGCTTCGTCGACAAGGTCATCGATGTCCTCAACCGTCGCCCCGGCCGGGTGCACCTGCAGATCATCGACTCGGTCCTGCCGGAGCCGAAGGTCTCGAGCGTTCAGGCCGGCGCCGCCGAGATGCGCGAGTTCCAGCCAGACACGATCATCGCCCTCGGCGGTGGTTCTCCGATGGATGCCGCGAAGGTCATGTGGCTGCTGTACGAGAACCCCGAGGTGCAGTTCTCGGACATGCGCGAGAAGTTCTTCGATGTCCGCAAGCGCGCCTTCAAGTTCCCCGACCTCGGCAAGAAGGCCAAGCTCGTGTGCGTTCCCACGACCTCGGGCACCGGCTCGGAGATGACCCCCTTCGCGGTCATCACCGATGACGAGACCGGCATGAAGTACCCGCTGGCCGACTACGCGCTGACCCCGTCGGTCGCGATCATCGACCCGGTGCTGACCTCAGCCCTTCCCGCCAAGGTCGTCGCCGACGCGGGCTTCGACGCGCTCACGCACGCGACGGAGGCCTATGTGTCGGTCTATGCCAACGACTACACCGATGGTCTCGCCCTCCACGCCATCAAGCTCATCTTCGAGAACATCGAGCGCAGCGCGAAGGCGCAGCGCGGCAGTACCGACCCGGCGGACGTCCTGGCGCGCGAGAAGATGCACAACGCGGCATCCATCGCCGGCATGGCGTTCGGCAACGCGTTCCTGGGAATCGTGCACGCGATGGCCCACGTGACGGGGTCGAAGTTCCACCTGATCCACGGCCGGACCAACGCGATCTACCTGCCGCACGTCATCCGCTACAACGGCACCGTCCCGACCAAGCTCACGAGCTGGCCGAAGTACGAGCGCTACGTCGCTCCGGAGCGGCTGCAGCAGATCGCCCAGCACCTGGGCCTTGCCGCCGCCACTCCGGAGGAGGGCGTGGAATCCTACGCACGCGCGGTCGAACAGCTGCGCGACGCGGTGGGTATCGAGCGCTCGTTCCAGGCACAGGGCGTCGCCGAGGCCGACTTCATCGGCCGCCTCGACGAGCTCGCGATGGCCGCTTACGAGGACCAGTGCGCTCCGGCCAACCCCCGGATGCCGATGCTCGCCGACATGAAGACGCTCATGGAGGCCGCCTACTACGGCACCTCATTCGCCGAGGTCCGTGCCCACCGTGCGGAGACCGCGGTGGCGGACGAGACCCCCGCTCCGGCCGAGGCGGGCGCCCCCCGGGCGTAGATCCCCTGCACGAGCGAAGGTCCGCGGCGGCTGCCGCGGACCTTCGCTCGTTCGCCGGGCGGACTCAGTTCGTGGTGAGGGTGGTGGTTCCCAGGACATCGCCGTAGGCATCCAGCGCCTGCACGGCGGTGTACGCGCCCAGCACGGTTCCTGCGGGAAGCGGGAGCGCGGTCTCGAACCCGGTCCGCCGGTGGGCGGTGACAACGCTTGCCGTCGTGTCGCTGTCGCCGCTGAGGATGCGCCACGACGCCACCTCGGTCGCGCCGTTCCAGCTCACGTAGACCGTCGGCGCGGGGTCCTCGGGGTCGCTGGATGCGTCGGAAAGGACGGCGGTGGGGCTCTCCGCGGGTGTCGCACTCCATGGGAAGACGTAGGCGCGGTAGCTCGTCCCGGCGGTGAAGGTCGCGTCGTAGAGCAGATCGCCGTCCGCACTGAACTCGGAGTAGTACGGCTGAGATCCCCATCCGACGACGACGTTGCCATTCGGCAGCTGCTGCACGTTGCCCTGGGTTGTCGAGACGCGTTCGCCCGAGGGGAGATACTCGGTCACGAGACTCGCGGTGCCGGCGTCCTCATCGACCGACAGTCGCAGCCCGCGCGAGACCGCGGCCAGCGACGGCGACTCGTTGTCGAAGAGGGTGATGGTTCCGTCGTCGCGGCGATGCGCGTCGTGCTGCCAGGCGAACTGCGCGTCTTCGGCGATCTCGATGTCGCTGGCCGACCCGCCCAGTCGCCAGTCGATGGTCGCGCTGGCGCGATCGAGCCGGTACACCGTCCAGGTGTTGCGCGCGGACACGAGGAAGCCGTCATCGCCGTCCAACGACACGGCGTTGAGGTGGATGTAGTCGTACGGCTTGTCGATCGTGCCGCCGTCCTCGGGCAGCTCGTACTGCGACTCCGTGACGGGGACCTCGTCGAGAGAGCTCCACTCGAAGATCGCCTCCCCGGTCGCGATGTCGACTTCCTGTACATGGCCGGCGAGCACATAGCCGTCCTCGGGGCCGCCGACCGCCGTGAGGTCGGCCGGCTCGGTGATGTAGGCGATGAGCAGCATTGTGCCGGCGGGCGTGATGGTCGTCTCGTGCATGTCGGCCTGGCCCGGTCCGATCGAGCCGCTCGTGGTCACCCGCGTCAGCTCGGTGTAGGTGTCATCCAGCACGATAACCTCGCCTTGGCCGTGGAAGCCCGACTCTCCGACCCAGTACGTCAGCACGTCCTGGCCGAGGTAGTCCTGAACGCGCACGTCGAAGGCGCTGTCCTCGCCGGTGTTCAGCACCCAGACCGGATCGCCGGCGGCGTCCACGATCTCGGCCCCCTGCATCGCTGACCCGTCATCGAGGTCCTTCGGGCCGAGGAATGCGTAGGTGTCAGGGGCGAACACCGACGCGTCTCCGCCGGTGTGGGTCACCGAGATGACCGGGGGCGTGAGATCCGGGCGCGAGACGAAGTCCCACTGCTCGGCTGTCGCGGCAGGCTCATCGTCCTCGGGTGCCGGGGTGGGGGAGACGAGATGCCCCACACCGATCGCGACGAGGATCGCACCGACGAGGAAAGTTGAGATCCACAGCACGACCTGCGCGTGCGAGACCAGCCATTCACTGAGACCCTCGAGTGCGGGCCGGACCCGGCGGCTGCCGAACAGGAACGCGAGCACGAGTCCGGCGACCGTCGAGACGCCGAGAATCGTGAAGATCACGACCGCCAGCGCGCTGCCGGGCACATCCAGGGATGCCGCCCCGATCGCGAGGCCGGCGGCGACCGCGAGGGTGAGGTTCTTCGGGCGCACGTTCATCGCGAGACCGAACGCGAACGCGCGGCGGGGGCCCAGGGACTCCAGAACACCGGTCCAGGAGGGAGCCGAGGACCCCGAGGGTCTGCGGCGCGAGCGTACGGCCGAGATCACCGCCCACCCCATGAGCACCGCGCCCAGCGCGATCTCGACCGCGTGGACCCAGGTCGGGACGCTCGCCGAGACATCCGGCGGGATGAGGCGCGCACCGATCGTGAACACCGTCGCCAGGGTGAGCACACCCAGCGCCCAGCCGGCTGCGTAGCCGACACTCACCGGCACGGGATTCGGGGAGAGCAGGAGAAGCACCACAGCCAGGATGGGCAGGATGCTCAGCGCCATCGCGATGCCGAGCGGCACGACGTACCAGAGGACCGATTCCACGGTCCGACTCTAGGGCCAATGGCCCGGTCTCCTCTTCCGGCGGGGTGACTACGGGACGACGAGTGCGGGTGCGTTGAGGTTCATCAGCACGTCGTGCACGACGGCCGACACGTGCGGGGGTGCCTCCGCGCGCCCGCGCCCGATCACCAGCAGCGAGGCATCCGTCGCCGCAGTGAGGAGCGCCGCGGGCACCGATTCCGCGACGACCCGCGTGCTCACATCCAGTCGGGGGACCTCGCGCAGGGCGAGCGCGCAGGCGCGCGAGAGGACATCCCGTGCCGCACTGGAGCGGATCTCGCCGGTCGCGGCGGCGTCCTCGTGGGGGAGCGGGGTGCGCGCATGGACGAGGGTCAGATGCTCGTCGGCGCTCGCCGCTTCGGCTGCGCCACGACGAAGGACATCGCCCCCTGTCGTCTTCGCTCCGACGCCGACCACGACACCGTGTCGGCCCTCGACGGGGAGGTTCGGAACGACCACGACCGCCGAGCGCGCGGCCGCGACGACATAGAGCGAAGCGGCGCCGAAGCTGCGACCGCGGAGATACCCCGTGCGGTGCGATCCCACCACCAGCAGGTCCTGCGTCCGCGCGGCACCGGCGAGGACACCGGGCGTCCGACCGTGCACGAGCTCGGTCTGGATGGCGGTGACGCCGTGGCGGCGCGCCTCCGCGCGCGCTGCGTCGAGCACGTGGATGCCGCGCTGTTGCGCTTCGGCCATGTAGTCGTCGCCGGCGACGCCCCACGTGTCGTCGACGATGTGCACGATGAGCAGCGGCGTGCCGTGAGCGCGCGCGTAACGCAGCGCCCAGGACAGCGCGCCGGAGCTCGGCCCGGATCCGTCGACGCCGACGACCAGGCGGGCGAAGGTCTCCAGGTGCTCGCCGGTGTCGTGATCGCTGATGTCGTGCTCCATTGCGGTCGGTGCTTCGAGAACGGTGGTCGGGCCCGTGAGGCCGGATGAGTCGCGCATGGTTCTGCTCCTCTCGTGCTCTCCAGCATCCGATCGAAGGTCGCGCCCAGACAGGGGCAAAGGTCCCGCGCGATAGGCTCACAGCCGGGAGCGGAGGGCGGATGGCGGATATCGAGGCGCGACTACGCAGCCTGCTGCAGGCCAATGAGGCCGTCGTCAGCCAGCTTGATCTCGGCGCCGTCCTGAAGCGGATCGTCCAGGCGGCCGTCGAACTGGTCGGTGCCCGCTACGGCGCCCTCGGCGTCATCGGACCCGATGGAATGCTCGAGCAGTTCATTCACGTCGGGCTCGACGCCGCCGAAGCGCGGGCGATCGGGGCTCCGCCCGAAGGGCACGGCCTCCTCGGGGCGCTCATCCATGATCCGCATCCGATCCGGCTCGAACACCTCGGTGACGATCCGCGCTCCACGGGCTTTCCCGCGCATCATCCGCCCATGGACAGTTTCGTCGGCGTGCCCATCCGGATCCGCGGCGAGGTCTTCGGCAACCTCTACCTGACCGAGCACGGCGAGGGTGGGTTCACCGCCGAGGACACCGAGCTTCTGGAGACCCTCGCCGCCACGGCGGGAATCGCGATCGACAACGCCCGCCTCTACGAGGAGTCGCTGCGCCGTGAACGCTGGGCGGCGGCGGCTGCCGAGATGAGCGCGGCGATGTTCTCGGACAAGACCGGCAGGCCCCTGCAGCTCCTGGCCGACAAGCTCGTGCCGCTCACCGATGCCGCGGCGGTCGTCGTCGCCTCCACGGTCGGCGACGGCGCGCTGTGCGTGGATGTCGCCCGCGGCCACGGTGCGGACGGTTGGGACGGTGCCGTCCTTCCGCGCGCGGGGACGCTGATGGGCCGGGTCATCGAGAGCTGGCAGCCGTTGCAGGTCACCGAGCAGAGCATGACGATCGGCGGCGAGCGGCTGCAGTGGGGGCCGACCGTCGTGGTGCCGATGTGGGGCGCTGCCCGGGTTCCGATGGTGCTCACGATCGCCCGGCCGCCCGGCGGCGTCCGCTTCACCGAGCATGACGTCGACCTCGCCGCCGACCTCGCCGAGCAGGCCACCATCGCCCTCGAGATGGCTCGCGCGCGCGCCGACCGCGAGCAGCTCGCGCTCATGGACGAGCGCGCGCGCATCGCCCGCGATCTGCACGACCACGTGATCCAGCGGCTGTTCGGCGCCGGTCTTTCCCTCCAATCGATTTCCGGGCGTCTTCCGGGTGAGGCGCGCACGGCGGTGTCGGATCAAATCGAGACCCTGGATGCCGCGATCGCTGAGATCCGCACCGTCATCTTCGCGCTGCGCCAGCCGCGGGCATCGCTGGGCTCGGTGCGGCATCGGGTCGTGGATGTCGTGGCCGAGGTGTCCGCGTCGCTCGAGACGCCGCCGCGGGTGGTCTTCCACGGGCCGCTGGACGTGCGCACCGATGTGGACCTGGCCGAGGACGTCGTCGCGGTCGTCCGCGAGGGACTGAGCAATGTCATCCGGCACGCGCGCGCCCGGGAGATCTCGGTGCGGGTCGCGATCGCCGAGAACGCCCTGGTGGTCGAGATCGACGACGACGGGATCGGCATACCCGCCGCGCCCGCGCGGCGCAGCGGAGTCGATAACCTGGAGCAGCGGGCCGTCTCTCGCGGCGGCGAGTTCTCCGTCACGGCCCAGAGCGCGGGAGGCACTCGCCTGCGCTGGAGCGTCCCTCTCACCGGAAGTGAGCCCCTGTGATCAGAGTCTTCGTCCTGGACGACCATGAGATCGTGCGTCGCGGCATCGTCGACCTCATCGACGCGGAGCGGGACATGGAGGTCATCGGCGAGGCATCCACCGCGCGGCAGACCCTCGGGCGCGTTGCCGCGACGCTTCCCGATGTCGCGGTGCTCGACATGCGGCTCCCCGACGGCAGCGGGATCGACGTGTGCCGTGACATCCGCTCGAAGCATCCGGACATCAGATGCCTGATCCTCACCGCCTACGACGATGACGAGGCGAGCTACGCCGCCGTGCTCGCGGGTGCGTCGGGGTATGTGCTCAAGGACATCAAGGCCAACGGTCTGCTGGAGGGCATCCGCGCGGTCGCCGCCGGTCGTAACTTGCTGGCATCGGCCGCAGCGGAGCGTGTGCGCACGGATGCGCAGAAGCAGCCGGTCACGCAGACACCCGGCGTCGATCTCACCGAACGGGAACGGCAGGTGCTCGAGCTGATCGCCGAGGGACTGACGAACCGCCAGATCGGTGAGCGACTCGACCTCATGGAGAAGACCGTCAAGAACTACGTCACCGGCCTGCTGCGAAAACTCGGCATGGAGCGACGGACGCAGGCAGCGGTGTACGCGACCTCGCACCGCACGCCGTGACGCTACGCCCGCAGACATGAGGGCGCCGCGGCATCCGGTGACGAGTCGGATGCCGCGGCGGCCGGCGCGGGGAGGTTGCAGATCGACGGCGTTTCGATGCACCAGGTCCGATGCGCCGGATGCCTCACCCGCGGGAGTCGCCGACGGTTCGTGCGGCGACGACGGTGACGGTCGTGGGGGGAATGACCGTCGATGTAGTTGTGATGTACATCAGTCTGGTCTGGGCCGACATGCCGAAACAGGGCCTTTGGTCCCACCTGTGGGGGACCGTGCCGCGTCGCCGATAAGGTGACGGGGTGTCCTCGGCAATGCGCATCGCGGTGGTCGTGCCGTGCCGTGACGATGCGGACGTGCTGCGTTCGTGCCTCGCGGCGCTGGCGGTGCAGTCCCGGCCCGCTGATCGCGTCATCGTCGTCGACAACGACAGCGGCGACGACTCCGTCGAGGTCGCGCGCGCGGCCGGTGTCGAGGTGCGGCACGAATCGCTGATCGGCATCTGGCCGGCCGCGGCCCACGGCTACGACGCGGCGCTGGCCGATTGCGATCTGATCGCACGCATAGACGCGGATTCCCGCCCACACCCGGACTGGCTCCAGCGTCTGGAGGGGGCTTTCTCGGCCGACCCGTCGCTCGGCGTGCTCACCGGCGGAGCCGAGATGTACGGGGCGAACGCGCTTCTGCGCTATCTCGGCGAGCACTGGTACATCGGTGGGGGAAGATTCTGGATCAACCTGTGGTTGGGTATCCCGCTCGTCTACGGTTCGAACTTCGCGATGCGAGCTCCGATCTGGGGGCGTGTGCGCACCGAGGTCGACCGCACGAACCCGCACATCCACGACGACCTGGACTTGACGATCCGGCTGCGCCGTGCTGATGGGGTCCGGTGGGACCGCACGCTGACGATGCCGGTCTCGGCCCGGCCAGTGATGAGCGTGCGCGCGCTCGCCCGACGCGTATGGCGGGTCGTTCCGACGTTCGCCGCCAGTTGGCCCGAGGGAGCCGCATGGCGCCGCAGCCGCGGTTATCCACAGCAGAGCCCGGACGAGGGTGAGGCGGGGGTCAGCGCGACCTAGGGTCGAGGGCCATGCCCCCGGTGTCGATCGTTTGTGTGGCTGCCGCCTACGCGTGTTTCGGTGTGCTGGGGATCCTCCTGGCGGTCATCGATCTGCGCACCCACCGACTGCCGAACCGCTGGGTGTCCCTCGCAGGCGGAGTCGGCTGCATCCTGCTGCCGCTCGCGGCCTTCGCCGCAGATGCACCCGGGCGCAGCTGGGGAGCGGTCCTCGGCGCCGGTGCGGTCGGTGCCGGCTATCTCCTCCTGTGGCTGGCGACGCCTGCCGGCATCGGGGCGGGGGATGTCAAACTCGCCGCCGTGGTCGGCCTGCACCTGGGTTGGTGGGGGTGGCCGACGGTGATTCTCGGCACCGCCTTCGCCTTTGTTCTGGGAGGGCTGGCCGCGCTCGGGGCGGTCATCGTCGCGCGCGGCGACCGCGGCGCGGCGATCCCGTTCGGGCCCTGGATGATCGGCGGGGCATGGACCGCCATGGTCCCGGCGATGTGAGGTCCCGCGGCCGGTGATCACGCCGGTAGCCTGGCTGGCATGCCCCCCTTCGTGAAGCGCATCGTCGATCCGGTCGTCGCGTGGGCATTGTCCCTGCGGGTCGTGAGGGCGTATCTGCTCTACGGCGAGAAGCGCGGACCGGCGCTGGCCGACAGCGTGACCTATCGGGCGCTGTTCAGCGTGTTCGCCGCCGCCCTGCTCGGGTTCTCGCTGGCAGCCCGGTGGCTGGCGGACAATCCGGTCGCGTGGAATGCGCTGGTGCAGGCCGTCGACGCTGCGATCCCCGGTCTCATCGGGCAGGACGGCGTCATCCCGACCTCATCGCTGACGGCGGGGATCGCCACTGCGACGATCTTCTCGGTCCTCGCCCTGGTGCTCGCCTCGATCGGAGCGGTCGGATCGCTGCGTTCTGCGCTGCGGATCATCTCGGGGAGCGTCCACGACACCGGGTTCTGGCTCTGGGTCATGGTGCGCAACCTGCTGCTCGCGGCCGGGATCGGCGTGGCGGTCGCCGTATCGGCTGTCCTGACCTATTTCGGCACCGCCGGGGTGGTGACGCTCCTCGGATGGCTCGGCGTCGCCGATGCGCAGCCGCTCGGATCGTGGGTGGCGCGCGGCGTCGGTGTGCTGGTCGTCTTCGCGCTGGATGTCGGGATCGTGGCCTTCGTGTTCGTGGTTCTCTCGGGTGTCCGTCCCCCGGCGCGAGCGCTGTGGGCCGGGTCGCTGATCGGGGCGCTCGGACTGACCGTGCTGCAGCAGCTGTCGGGACTGTTCGTCGCGGGGGCGTCGGCGAACCCCCTCCTGGCGACGTTCGCATCGTTGATCGCCCTGCTGCTGTGGATCAACCTGTCGGCTCAGGTCATTCTCATCGCGTGCACCTACGTGATCGTGGCCGCAGAGGAGAGCGGTGCCGCGGGACGCCCACGCGCTCCGGCCACATTCGGACAGCGACGGGTGCGCCGCGCGGAGATCGCGCTCCGACGCATCGAGGCAGAACTCGCCGATGCGCGCGCCGAGGTCGCGAAGGAGACCTCGGTTCGGTCCGGAGAGCCCGAGCAGAAAGGACAGGATGCCTGAACCGACCGAGCCCTCGCAGACGTGGGAGGTCGAAGTGACCTTCGACGTCGATGAGAGGACCGCAGCGCCCGACTGGCGTGTGCTGCCCGGTGTGGCCTCCGTCGATGCGCCCGAGCAGCGTGAGCTCGACGCGCGCTATTTCGACACCGAGGACTATGTGCTGGGTCGTGCGCACTATGCGCTCCGACGGCGCGAGGGTGGCCCCGACGAGGGCTGGCACCTCAAGGGACCGCGTCAGGGTGCGGCGCGACTCGAGACGGGGTGGGCGCTGGGTGACGAGTTCGACGAGGAGGACCCCGTGCCGGGACGGATCCGCACGGCGATCACCGATCTGACCGATCGGCCGCTCGGTGAGATCGCCCGCATCCGCAACAGCCGCACGGCGGTCGTGCTGCGGGACGCGCAGGGCGGCGTGATCGCCGAGTTCGTCGATGACCGGGTGCGCGCCGTCGATGTGCGGCACGGCACTGAGCGCACGTGGCGTGAGTGGGAGATCGAACTCGGACCCGCCGCGCCCCGGGACCACGGCCGGTTCTTCGCCGCGGTGCGGGAGCTGTGTTTCGACGCGGGCGCGTGCGACGCGCTCACCGACTCCAAGCTCGCGCGAGCCCTCGGGCTCTGACTTTCCGAAGACGCGACAGCGGCCGGAACCCGAGGGTGTCCGGCCGCTGTCGCGTGAGGGATCAGAGGTTGATCATGTGACCCGCAAGCCCATGGAAGGCCTCCTGGACCGCTTCCGAAAGCGTCGGGTGGGTGTGGATGTTGCGGGCCGCTTCGAGCGCGGTGAGGTCCCACTTCTGCGCGAGAGTGAGCTCGGGCAGAAGTTCCGAGACGTCCGGCCCGATCATGTGCGCACCCAGCAACTCGAGGTGCTCGCCGTCGGCGATGACCTTGACGAAGCCGACGGGCTCGCCGATGCCGTTCGCCTTGCCACTCGCGCTGAACGGGAACTTCGCGACACGGACGTCGTAGCCCTCGTCGCGGGCCTGCTGCTCGGTGAGGCCGAAGCTGGCGATCTGCGGCGAGCAGAA
The DNA here is from genome assembly GCF_039531125.1 of Microbacterium sediminicola. Classification (NCBI taxonomy): domain Bacteria; kingdom Bacillati; phylum Actinomycetota; class Actinomycetes; order Micrococcales; family Microbacteriaceae; genus Microbacterium; species Microbacterium sediminicola. The sequence continues at coordinate 1,168,497 of NZ_BAAAPL010000001.1, read as the reverse complement.
CGTGGCTCGCGGCATCATGCGGTAGTCACCGAGCGTCATCGTCTCGGCCTTGCCGATGGTCTCGGCGGCCACGACGCCCTGCGCCTCTGCGACGTGGGCGAGCTGCAGCTTGGCCGTCACATCGCCGATCGCGAAGATGTGCGGGACGTTCGTACGCATGACGTCATCGATCGCGATCGCACCGCGCTCGGTGAGGGCGACGCCCGTGTTCTCGAGGCCGAAGCCCTCGACGCGCGGCGCGAAACCGATCGACATGAGGACCTTGTCGACGTCGATGGAGCCCTGGGCGCCGTCCTTGTTGCCCGTGTAGCTGACGGTCACGCGATCGCCGTGGTCCACGACGCTGTCGACCTTGGTGGAGGTCAGCAGCTCGATGCCGTACTTCTTGTACTGTCGCGCGATCTCCTTGGAGACCTCCTCGTCCTCGTTGGGAAGGGCGCGGTCCAGGAACTCGATGATCGTGACCTTCACGCCGAAGTTCGACATGACGTAGGCGAACTCCATGCCGATGGCGCCGGCGCCGACGATGGCGATGGAGGAGGGGAGTTCGCGACTGAGGATCTGCTCCTCGTAGGTGACGACGTTCTCGCTGAGCGTGACGCCCGGGAGCAGGCGCACCGTCGAGCCGGTCGCGATGATCGCGTTGTCGAACGTGACGGTCTCGACCCCGCCGTCGGCCTTGGTCGCGGTGATCGTGTGCGCGTCGACGAACGTGCCGCGCGCCTCGTACTCGGTCACCTTGTTCTTCTTCATCAGGAAGTGGATGCCCTTGACGTTGGTCTGCGCAACGCTGCGGCTGCGGTCCCACGCCTTGCCGAAGTCGAAGTGCACGTCTCCGGAGATGCCGAACAGATCGGCCTTGTGGGTGAAGGTGTGCGCCAGCTCGGCGTTCTTCAGGAGAGCCTTCGAGGGGATGCAGCCCACGTTGAGGCACACACCGCCCCAGTACTTCTCTTCGATGATGGCAGTGGACAGACCCAGCTGTGCACAACGGATGGCCGCGACGTACCCGCCGGGGCCTGCACCAAGGATGACGACGTCGTAGTGAGGCATGCCTCCAGCCTATCGCCAGGAGCGGGTCGGGAACCCTCCGAACGTCAGGGGCCCGCGGCGGAGCGGACCGGACGGCGCGCTCGACAATCGCATCTCATTTCGGGCTATTGTGGGGCGTCAGAAGGAGGCCATCGTGGTTGACGAATCACCTGCCGAATCCGGCGACATCCGTCGCGCGTCCGGCGACGCCGCGGCGGCCGGAACGCACGCGCGCGGCATCGACACCACGGTGTCGTTCGGCCACGATTCCGATCTGTCGTTCGTGCCGTTCGGCAGCGAGCTCAGCGAGATCGAGCTCGAGGCGATCGACGCGCTGCCCACAGGCTCTGCGCTCATGATCGTGCGATCGGGCCCCACCGCCGGTGCCCGCTATCTCTTGGACGCCGACGTGACCACCGTGGGTCGCCACCCCGAGGCTGACATCTTCTTCGACGATGTCACGGTCTCCCGGCGTCACGCCGAGATCACCCGCACCGACAAGACGTTCGAGATCGTCGACCAGCGCTCGCTGAACGGCACCTACGTCAACGGCGAGCGGGTCGATCGCGCTGTGCTGACCAACGGCGCCGAGGCGCGCGTCGGCAAGTTCCGACTGAACTTCTTCGTCTCGCCCGCCGATCTCACCCCGGCGGCGCAGAACTGATGGCGGGACTTCCCGCCCACGACCGATCCTCCGCTGCGGGTCTGCTCAGCATCGGTCAGGTGCTCGCACGGCTCTCTCCCGATTTCCCGAGCCTGACCTCCAGCAAGCTGCGCTTCCTCGAGGTACAGGGCATCGTCTCCCCGACGCGCACCGATTCGGGGTACCGCAAGTTCTCGCTCGCCGATATCGAGCGGTTGCGCCTGGCGCTCACTCTGCAGCGTGATCACTATCTGCCGCTCATGGTGATCCGCGACTACCTCGACGACGTCGAGGCAGGGCGCGACCCCGCGACGCCCATCCCCGCGCCTCCCACCTCGATCGTCCAGGCCCCGCGCCGCTATCGGCGAGAAGACCTGCTCGCGGCCGCCGGTGCTGCTCCCCAGCTGCTCAACGACGCGATCAGCACGGGCGTCATCACCGCCTCGGACAGCTACGGCGAGCAGACCGTCGCGCTCCTTCGCGCATTGGTCGCCCTCGATCGGCACGGAATCGAGCCGCGCCATCTCCGCGCTGTTCGGCAGAGCGCCGAACAGGATGCCGCGCTGATCGAGAAGGCCCTCGCGCCGCTGTCGCGTCGCACCGACGCGACGTCCCGCGGCCGCGCCGAGGAGTTGGCTCCGGAACTTGCCCGACGGATGGAGGAGGTGCGTGCCGTGTTCGTGCGGGGCGCCCTCGATCGACTCCTGCCGTAGGCGACACGCCGAGGCGCAATCGACGGATGTCGTTGCTCACCGCTCGGGGCTCATCTAGCGTTGACATGTCCGAAACAAACGGGAGGTAGCCATGACGGCACACGAGGCGGCTGATGCGCCCAGCCTGACGGCAGACCTCCTTTTCACCGACGGACTTCCCGAGCTGGATGACGAGGTCGGCTACCGCGGCGCAATGGCCGCACGTGCCGCTGGAATCACGTATCGACAGCTCGACTATTGGGCCCGCACCGGATTGGTCGAACCGACCGTGCGAGGTGCGTCGGGATCGGGTACACAGCGCCTGTACGGCTTCCGTGACATCCTCGTCCTCAAACTCGTCAAGCGTCTCCTCGACACCGGCATCTCGCTTCAGCAGATCCGCACCGCTGTCGACCAGCTGCGTGCCGCGGGAGTGCGCGACCTCGCGGGTACCACGCTCATGAGCGACGGTGCGTCGGTCTATCTGTGCACCTCGAACGACGAGGTGATCGATCTCGTGAGTCGCGGCCAGGGCGTGTTCGGTATCGCCGTCGGCAAGGTGCTGCGAGAGGTGGAGTCGACCCTCGTCGAGTTCACTCCGCAGGAATCGGACCCGGTCGACGAGCTTGCGGCGCGTCGGGCCGCCCGCTCCGCCTGATCAGAGTCGTCGGCACACGGTAAGCGCGTCTTCGCCGTCAGGACGCGGCGTCGGGAGCCGGGATGCGGCCCGTGCGGATGATGCGGTCCAGCAGCGCGTCGAAGTCGGCGGCCAGCTCCTGCGCGGAGTCACCGGGCCAGATGTGCAAGGGCTTTGCCGCACCCTGTGCCTGCTGCAGCGAGGTGCGCTCGGGCAACTGCGGCGACAGCACCAGCGGGCCGAACATCTCGCGGAGCTCCTTGATGCGGAACTGGTGCTCGATCGACTGCGGGCGAACACGGTTGACGACGATCCCGAGGGGCTGGAGACGGGGGGAGAGGCCGCGTCGGATCTCTTCGATCGCACGGAGGGCCCGGTCGGCGGCTGCAACCGAGAACAGTCCCGGCTCGGTCACGACGATCACCCGATCGCTTGCGGCCCATGCTGTGCGTGTGAGTGCGTTCAGTGACGGGGCGCAGTCGATCAGCACCAGGTCGTAGTCGGCCTCGATCGTCGCGAGTGCCTCCTCCAATTTCCACACGTCGCGGACGCTGGGGTGGGGGCCGTCGAAGTTGATGGCGGACGGGCTGCCGATGAGCACGTCGATCGTGCCCGGGTGCACCTTCGACCATCCGCTGGAGGTGATCGCCTGGCGGACGGTCTTCTCTTTCGGATTGCCGAGCACGTCGGCGATGTTGAGGCGACCGGCCACCTGAATATCCATGCCGGTCGAGACATCCGACTGCGGGTCGAGGTCGACCACGAGGGTGCGCACCCCTCGGGCGAAGGCGGCGGAGGCAAGGCCCAAGGTGACGGTCGTCTTGCCGACACCTCCCTTGAGCGAACTCACGGACAGTACGTGCACGAGGCACTACGTTACCGTCCCCTAGGCTGTGAACACACTCAGGCCACTCCGTCACCAACAGTGAGGTGTGATGTTCCGCAAGATCCTGGTCGCCAACCGCGGCGAGATTGCCATTCGAGCCTTCCGAGCAGCCTTCGAGTTGGGTGCCCGCACCGTCGCGGTGTATCCCTTCGAGGACCGCTACTCGCTCCACCGCCTCAAGGCCGACGAGGCCTATCAGATCGGGGAGCCCGGACATCCGGTCAGGGCCTACCTCGACGTCGATGAGATCGTGAGGGTCGCGCGCGAGTGCGGCGCCGACGCGATCTACCCCGGCTACGGGTTCCTCTCCGAGAACCCGGAGCTGGCCGAGAAGGCCCGCGCTGCCGGCATCACCTTCATCGGACCGCCCGCCTCCGTCCTCGAGATGGCGGGCAACAAGGTCACCGCCAAGGAGCACGCGATCGCCGCCGGTGTCCCGGTGCTCCGCTCGACTGAGGCATCCGACGATGTCGAGGGGCTCGTGGCCCAGGCGCCGACGATCGGCTTCCCGATCTTCGTGAAGGCCGTCGCCGGCGGCGGCGGGCGCGGGATGCGCCGCGTCGAGACGCCGGCCGAGCTTCCGCCGGCCCTCGCCGAGGCGATGCGCGAGGCCGGGAGTGCATTCGGCGATGCTCGTGTGTTCCTCGAGCAGGCTGTGCAGCGACCGCGACACGTTGAGGTGCAGATCCTCGCGGACGGCAGTGGGAACACCGTGCATCTGTTCGAGCGAGACTGCTCGGTGCAGCGACGCCACCAGAAGGTGATCGAGATCGCGCCGGCGCCGAATCTGGACCCCCAGGTGCGCGATGACCTGCACCGTTACGCCGTGGCGTTCGCCGAGTCGATCGGCTACCAGAACGCCGGCACCGTCGAGTTCCTGCTCGAGACGGCCGGGCCCCGCGCCGGCGAGGTCGTCTTCATCGAGATGAACCCGCGCATCCAGGTCGAGCACACGGTCACCGAAGAGGTCACCGATGTCGACCTCGTGCAGTCCCAGATGCGGATCGCGGCGGGGGTCACCCTCACTGAACTCGGCCTCGAGCAGAGCGACATCCATCTGCGTGGCGCGGCGCTGCAGTGTCGCATCACGACGGAGGACCCGACGCAGGGGTTCCGTCCCGACACCGGCAAGATCACCACCTACCGGTCGCCGGGCGGCGCGGGTATCCGCGTGGACGGCGGAACGACCGCGGCAGGGGCCCAGATCAGCCCGCACTTCGACTCCATGCTCGCCAAGCTCACCTGTCGTGGGCGCGACTTCGCGGCCGCGGTCACCCGGGCCCGTCGCTCCTTGGCCGAGTTCCGCATTCGGGGGGTGTCGACCAACATCCCGTTCCTGCAGGCCGTCCTCGATGACCCTGCCTTCCTCGCGGGTGACCTGAGCACCGCGTTCATCGATGAGCGCCCGGAGTTGCTGCGTGGCCGTGAGTCGAAGGACCGCGGTTCGAAGCTGCTGAACTGGCTCGTGGATGTCACGGTCAACAAGCCCCACGGAGAAAACCCGCTCACGGTTTCGCCGCGACTGAAGCTGCCGCCCATCGATCTGACCTCTCCCGCACCTGCGGGCTCCCGTCAGCTGCTGCGCGAGCTCGGTCCCTCCGGCTTCGCCCGTGCGCTGCGGGACCAGACCGCGCTCGCGGTCACCGACACGACCTTCCGCGATGCCCACCAGTCGCTGCTGGCCACGCGGGTGCGCACGCGGGACCTCATGGCCGTTGCTCCGTACGTGGCGCGCATGACCCCGCAGCTGCTGTCGGTGGAGGCCTGGGGCGGGGCGACATACGACGTCGCACTGCGCTTCCTCGGCGAGGACCCCTGGGAGCGGCTCGATCGCCTCAGCGCCGCGCTGCCGAACGTCGCGATCCAGATGCTGCTGCGCGGGCGCAACACCGTCGGGTACACGCCGTATCCGACGGAGGTCACGGACGCGTTCGTCGCGGAGGCCGCGGCCAGCGGTGTGGACATCTTCCGGATCTTCGACGCGCTCAACGACATCTCGCAGATGCGTCCGGCCATCGACGCGGTGCTCACCACCGACACCGCCGTGGCAGAGGTGGCCATGTGCTACACCGGGGACCTGCTGGATCCCGCGGAGGATCTCTACACGCTGGACTACTACCTGCGTCTGACGGAGCAGATCGTCGATGCCGGCGCTCACGTTCTCGCGATCAAGGACATGGCGGGGCTGCTGCGCCCGGGGGCGGCCTCCGTGCTGGTCTCCGCGCTGCGCGAGCGATTCGACCTCCCGGTCCATGTCCACACACACGACACCGCGGGAGGTCAGCTGGCGACCCTGCTGGCGGCCAGTGCCGCCGGCGCGGACGCGGTCGACGCGGCCTCGGCGCCCATGGCCGGAACGACGAGTCAGCCCTCGTTGTCGGCGCTGGTCGCGGCGCTCGCGCACACCGAGCGTGATACCGGCCTGTCGCTGGCAGCCGTGTCGGATCTCGAGCCCTACTGGGAGGCGGTGCGCCACCTGTACCGTCCCTTCGAGTCCGGCCTTCCGGGGCCCACGGGGCGCGTCTATCGCCACGAGATCCCGGGTGGGCAGTTGTCCAACCTGCGTCAGCAGGCGATCGCCCTGGGCCTGGCAGAGGACTTCGAGCTCATCGAGGACATGTACGCAGCCGCGAACGAGATCCTTGGTCGGGTTCCGAAGGTGACGCCCTCATCGAAGGTCGTCGGTGACCTCGCGCTGCACCTGGCTGCGGTGAAGGCGGACCCTGCGGACTTCGCTGCGAACCCCGAGAAGTACGACATCCCCGACTCGGTTGTCGGGTTCATGGCGGGGGAACTCGGTGATCTGCCGGGTGGCTGGCCCGAGCCGTTCCGCTCCAAGGTGCTGCAGGGGCGGTCGATTGTCCCCGCCGTGACGCCGCTCACGGATGCCGACACCGCGGCGCTGAACGCAACCTCCGAACAGCGGCGCGGCGCCCTGAACCGCCTGCTCTTCCCGGCTCCCACCCGAGAGTTCGAGCGCGTCCGCGAGTCGCACGGCGATGTCAGCGTGCTGGACACCGTCGACTATCTGTACGGCCTCGAGCACGGGGCGGAGCACGTCGTCGAAATCGAGCGCGGCGTCCAGCTCTTCGTCGGTCTCGAGGCGATCGGCGCGGCCGATGAGAAGGGCATGCGCACCGTGATGACCACGCTCAACGGTCAGTTGCGCCCGGTGTTCGTGAGGGACCGCTCGATCAGCGTCGAGGCGCGTCAGGCGGAGAAGGCGGACACGTCCCGTCCGGGTCAGATCGCTGCGCCGTTCTCGGGTGCGGTCACGGTGAAGGCGGCCGTCGGCGAGCAGGTCAGTGCCGGGCAGCCGGTCGCCTCGATCGAGGCCATGAAGATGGAAGCGGCCATCACCTCGCCGGTCGACGGCGTGGTGGAGCGGCTGGTCATCACCGGCACGCACCACGTCGAGGCCGGCGATCTTTTGCTGGTGGTTCGACCCGCCGGATAGCCTGGAGGATGACAGGCACGTCGTCGTGCGCAGATTTTCTAGGGGGGAGTGCACGTGGCTGAGAGCTCGGCACCGTCGCACCACGACGAGGACGACAACGGTGTCCTCGATGAGCCAGTGGCCGACACCAGCGGCATCTTCCTGGGCGGATCGACCGCCCAGGTGACGGTCTCGTTCGGCGCCGGCGCCGATGAGGACGACAGCGTCGTGGACGACGAGGCGCCCGCCGATGCCGTCGCGGAGGCACTCGCATCGTCCGAGCGTCGGGAGCCGCTCGACACCGCGGAGGCGGAGATCATCGAGGACGAGACGGAGATCGACGACGCGGCGGACGCGCGCGTGGAGGTGCCCGTGGCTGAGCCGGTGCGCGCCGTGGAGAACCCGCCGGCCTCGTACGAGCTGACCCTGGCCTCTAAGCGTCTCGGTGAACTCGAGGCGAGCCGCGAGGGAGCCGACGTCCTCACTGCGGAGCGCCTGCTCGATCCGCATCACGTGACCAAGGTCGAGCCCGAAGGCTTCTGGCAGGCGACCCTGTATCGGCTGTCGGGGACACTGATCAACGTCGGCGACAGCAAGAGGGCGCGCGCACGCAAAGAGCTCGACGCCCGCATCGCCGCGGGCCTGCCCGGCGGCTCGCGATTCGTCCCGATCCTCAGCCGCAAGGGCGGGGTCGGCAAGACCACCGTCACGACGCTCTTGGGCATGGCCCTCGCCGATGCTCGCGACGACCGGGTCATCGCGGTCGATGCCAACCCCGATCGCGGCACCCTCGCCGACCGCATCTCGCGCACCAGTGGGAAGACGATCCGTGATCTGGTGCGCATTCAGGGCGAGGTCGGCGGGTACAACGACCTGTCGACGATCGTGGCGCGCGACGAGACACGACTCGACATCCTCGCGTCGGATGCCGACCCGCGCGTGTCCGAAGCCTTCGGCGACGAGGACTACCGGGCGGCAGCGTCGGTGGCTGCTCACTATTACTCCGTTGTGCTCACCGATACGGGGACCGGCATCGTCCATTCCGTGATGGGCGCAACTCTGGAGCGCGCGGACACACTCGTGATCGTGGCGGGGCTGAGCATCGATGAGGCCCGGCTGGCGTCCGAGACCCTCACCTGGCTCGAGACCAACGGCCACGCCGACAAGGTGCGAAACGCCGTCGTCGTCTTGAACACGACGAGGCCGGGGTCGCCTCTCGTGCGGGCCAACGAGGTGGCCGCGCACTTCCGCACGCGCGTGCGCTCGGTCGTCGCCATCCCCTACGACTCGCACATCGCGGCCGGTACTGCGATCTCCTTCCGCGACATCACCCCCGCCACGCGGGAGGCCGCGCGCCAGCTCGCGGCCGCCGTCGTCGAGGCGCTGCGGGCCGCGAGCGCGGGCACCGCCCGATGACCGTCAGGCCCATCCGCGTCTTCGGTGATCCGGTGCTGCGCTCGGCGTGCACGCCGATCGAGCAGATCGATGACGGGACGCGCGCGCTCGTCGCAGACCTGCTGGAGACGGTGGAGCTGCCCGGTCGCGCGGGTGTCGCCGCTCCGCAGATCGGCGTCGGCGTCCGCGCGTTCAGCTACAACATCGACGGTGACATCGGCTACGTCCTCAACCCCGAGCTCGTCGAGGTGGCCGGCGAGATCGAGCTGGTGGGCGAAGGCTGCCTCTCGGTGCCGGGACTCTGGCACGACACGCCGCGCTATCCCTGGGCCAAGGTGCGTGGCATCGACCTCGACGGAAACCCGGTGGTTCTGGAGGGCGAGGGGCTCTTGGCGCAGGCCCTCCAGCACGAGACCGATCACCTCGACGGAAAGCTCTACCTCGATCGGCTTGACCCGGAGCGTCGTCGCGTGGCAATGCGTGAGGTACGCGAGTCGGACTGGTTCTGACGCACGGACCGATCCCGAAACGGTGAGGGCCCCGGCAGTGCCGGGGCCCTCACCGTGTGCTCGCGCTACGCCAGGGACACGTTGGTGGTGTTCACCGGGACGGCATACATCGCTTCGATCTCGTCCTCGAAGTCGCTCAGGATCACGTTGCGCTTGATGCTGAGCTTCGGGGTGAGGTGACCGCTCGCCTCGGTCCACTCCGTGGGGAGGATCGTGAACTTGCGCACCGACTCGGCGCGCGAGACGAACGCGTTCGCTCTGTCGACGGCACGCTGCACCTCGGCGTTCACGGTCGAGTCGGCCGCGGCCTGCTCGAGCGACATGTCGGCCGGGAGCCCGTTGTTCGCAAGCCACGTCGGCAGCATCTCGGGGTCGAGGGTCACCAGGGCCGAGATGAACGGCTTCTGGTCGCCGACGACGACGACCTGCCCGATGATCGGCGCGGCCCGCATCGGATCCTCGAGAGCCGCGGGTGCGACGTTCTTACCCCCGGCCGTGACGAGGATCTCCTTCTTTCGGCCGGTGATCCGCAAGAGCCCGTCGGCGTCGAACCGGCCGACGTCTCCCGTCTTGAACCAGTCGCCGTCGAAAGCGGCGGCGGTGGCTTCGGGGTTGCGCCAGTACTCCTTGAAGACGTTGATGCCGCGGACCTCGATCTCGCCGTCGTCGGCGATGCGCACACCCACGCCGGGGAGTGCGGGGCCGACAGTGCCGATCTTGGACTTCGTCGCGAGGTTGACGGTGGCGGGCGCCGTCGTCTCGGTCAGGCCGTAGCCCTCGAGGATCGTGACTCCCAGGCTGTGGAAGAAGTGGCCCAGGCGCTCCCCGAGGGGTGCGGAACCCGATACGGCGTACTTCACGCGTCCGCCCATGGCGGTGCGCAGCTTCGAGTAGACGAGCTTGTCGAAGAGTCGGAACTTCAGCGCCATGCCCAACGGGATGCGCCGACCTTCCTGCACGTACTTCGAGTGCTCGATCGCGACGTGCGCCGCCGCGCGGAAGATCTTGCCCTTGCCTCCGGCCTCGGCCTTCTGTTCGGCCGAGTTGTAGACCTTCTCGAACACACGGGGCACGGCGAGCAGATACGTCGGTTGGAACGAGCCGAGAGCCGGCAGCAGCTGTTTGGTATCGGGCTGGTGCCCCGTCTTGACCCCGGCGTGGATGTTGAGGATCGAGATGAAGCGGGCGAACACGTGCGCGGTCGTGATGAACAGCAGGGTGGATGCTCCCGGCTCGGCGACCACTTCGGCAAGCGCCGCGGCGGAGTTACGGGAGAGCTCGACGAAGTTGCTGTGGGTGAGCACGCACCCCTTGGGGCGCCCGGTCGAGCCCGAGGTGTAGATGAGGGTCGCGATGTCCGCGCCGACCGCGGTGGTGCGGCGTCGTTCGATCTCTTCGTCGGTCACCTCGACGCCCTGCGCGGCGAGGGTGGCGAGGTCGCCACGGTGCATCGCCCAGGTGGTGCGGACCTCGGGCAGCTCCGGCAGCACCTCGCGCAGGCGTTCCTCGTGGTCGGTCGACTCGCAGATGCAGGCGACCGCCCCCGAGTCCGAGAGGATCCACGAGATCTGTGCGGGGGAGCTGGTCTCATAGATGGGCACCATCACCGCGCCGGCGAAGAAGAGCGCGAAGTCGACGAGGCTCCACTCGTAGGTCGTCCGGGCGATGAAACCGACCTTGTCGCCTGTCTCGATGCCGGCAGCGGCGAAGCCCTTTGCGAGCGCGACGACCTGATTGAGGAAATCCGATGCGCTGATGTCCCGCCAGCCCTCGCCTTCGGGCACGGCGAACAAGGCCAGATCAGGTGTCAGCTTGACGCGCTCGACCAGCAGATCTGTGGTGTTGGCCTGCGGATCAGCGGTGATGATCGCGGGCGTTTCGAACTCGGCCACGGCAGCTCCTTCGGTACCGGTGAACATCGGAGGTGATGTGCTTCGATCCTACTGGATGACACTCGGTGTCAGGGCGGGTGAGATCAGGTGTCGCGCTGATCGTGTGACGGACGAGGTGCGCGGTGTGTCTTGGCTAGACTCGGGGACGCCGATGAGGAAGGGATGTCCGCGCGGTGTTCTACTGGCTCATGAAGTACGTGGTCATCGGACCGATTCTCAAGGCGATCTTCCGTCCCTGGGTCGTCGGGCGACGGCACGTGCCGAAGACGGGCGCCGCGATCCTCGCGAGCAACCATCTGTCGTTCGCCGACTCCATCTTCTTGCCGCTCATGTTGGATCGGCCTGTGACGTTCCTGGCGAAGAGTGAGTACTTCACCGGCAAGGGAATCAAGGGGTGGGCGACCCGGATGTTCTTCAAGGGCACAGGTCAGCTCCCGATCGACCGTTCCGGAGGCAAGGCGTCCGAGGCGTCCCTGAACACCGGACTCCAGGTGCTCGGTCGCGGCGACCTGCTCGGCATCTACCCCGAAGGCACGCGCAGCCCTGACGGGACGCTGTATCGCGGTCGCACCGGTATCGCCCGAATGGCGCTGGAGGCACGCGTGCCCGTGGTGCCGTGCGTCATGGTCGACACCGACACGATGATGCCGATCGGACAGCGACTTCCCAATGTCGTTCGCGTCGGCATCGTCATCGGTGAGCCGCTGGACTTCTCCCGTTTCCACGGGATGGAGGGTGACCGGTACATCTTGCGCTCGATCACCGACGAGATCATGGTCGCGCTGCAGCGGTTGGGGGAGCAGCGCTACGAAGACGTGTACGCGTCGACGGTGAAGAACCGTGCGCGCCCCCCGCGTCCGGAGCCCGTCCCCGCGCAGATAGACTGATCCGATGCTTCGCGAGCTCGACCCCCTGGACCACTGGCGTTCCCTCCCCATCAAGCAGCAGCCCGAATGGACGGACCCGGATGCCGTCGCACGCACGTCGGCAGAACTGTCCGCCCTGCCTCCGCTCGTCTTCGCCGGCGAAGTCGACAACCTTCGAGAGCGCCTCGGACGCGCTGCCGCCGGTCAGGCTTTCCTGCTGCAGGGCGGCGACTGCGCCGAGACCTTCGCGGGGGCGACGGCCGAGCAGATCCGCAACCGCATCAAGACGGTGCTGCAGATGGCCGTCGTGCTCACCTACGGTGCGTCGATGCCCGTCGTCAAAATGGGGCGCATGGCCGGGCAGTTCGCCAAGCCCCGCTCGAGCAACACCGAGACCCGCGGCGACGTCACGCTGCCCGCCTACCGTGGCGACATCGTCAATGGCTACGACTTCACCGAAGGTTCCCGCGCGGCCGACCCCGCGCGCATGCTGAAGGCCTACCATACCTCCGCGTCGACGCTGAATCTCATCCGGGCTTTCACGCAGGGTGGGTTCGCCGACCTCCGCGAGGTGCACAGCTGGAACAAGGGATTCGCGCAGAACCCCGCGAATCAGCGCTATGAGGGTCTGGCGACCGAGATCGACCGCGCGATCAAGTTCATGGAGGCTGCGGGTGCCGACTTCGACGAGCTGCGCCGCGTCGAGTTCTACACCGGTCACGAGGGCCTGCTGATGGACTACGAGCGCCCGATGACGCGCATCGACTCCCGCACCGGGACGCCCTACAACACCTCGGCGCACTTCCTCTGGATCGGCGAGCGCACGCGCGAGCTCGACGGCGCACACGTCGACTACTTCTCCAAGATCCGCAACCCGATCGGCGTGAAGCTCGGCCCCACCACCTCGACCGAGACCGCGCTCGCCCTCATCGACAAGCTCGACCCCGAGCGCGAGCCCGGGCGTCTCACCTTCATCACGCGCATGGGCTCGGGCAAGATCCGCGATGCCCTGCCTCCGCTCCTCGAAGCCGTCCGCGACTCCGGCGCGATGCCGCTGTGGGTCACCGACCCCATGCACGGCAACGGCATCACCTCACAGACCGGCTACAAGACGCGTCGCTTCGACGACGTCGTCGACGAGGTGCGGGGCTTCTTCGAGGCCCACCGCGCAGCGGGAACACATCCGGGCGGCATCCACGTCGAGCTCACCGGCGACGACGTCACGGAGTGCCTCGGCGGTTCCGAAATGATCGACGAAGAGGGCCTCGCCACGCGCTACGAGTCGCTGTGCGACCCGCGACTGAACCACATGCAGTCGCTGGAGCTCGCCTTCCTCGTTGCCGAGGAGCTCGAGAAGCGCTGACGCAGGGGCGGCGATGCCTCCTTCAGGCGGAGATCACGGGGTCAGTTGTTCCCGTTGTCGTCGTCACCGTCGTTGCCGCCGCCCAGTTCGAACCCGGTGATCGACACGTCGGAACCGGGCAGCCGCATGGTCCCCGCCTTCGGGTTGATCTTCGTCACCTCGTAGAGGCTCCAGAACACGGAGGGCGGAAGAGCGTCGGTGTTGACACTGAAGCCGGCGCTTTCGAGGGTGCTCACGGCGACATCGATCGTCATGCCGACCACGTCGGGAACCGCGATCGGCTCGGGCCCCTGGGAAACGATCAGGGTCACGGTGTTGCCCGGCTGCCAGGCACCGCCGCCCTCGCGCGGTGCGATCCCGATGACATCGCCGTCGGGCACGACGTTGTCGTACTGGTCGATCGTCGCATTTGAGACGTTCAGACCCTTCGCGGTGAGCGCTGAGGTCGCATCGGAGATCGACATGCCCGCGACATCCGGAACGGCGCCGACGGAGACGGTGAGCGTCACCGTGTCTCCCTCGTAGGCCTGGCAGCCGCCGGTGCAGTCGATCGTGTCGCCGCTGACGCGGGGAGTGAGTGACACGTTCATCACGCTGCCCGCCGCCGCGTCGTCGAAGATCGTCACGTCGGGCTCTGTGACGATGAGACCGAACCCGGACAGCTCGGTGCGCGCCTGGGTGGCGTCTGCGCCGCCCAGCGCGGGGATCTCGTGCACAGCGGGGCCGAGTGAGACCACGACCGTCACGACGGTGTCCTTGTCGACCAGGGAGCCCTCGGACGGGTCGGTACGTATGACTTCACCCTGGGTGACGTCGAGCGAGTACTCGCCGGTCTCGGCGGATTCGAGGCCGTGGGCACGCAACACTTCTGCGGCTTCGGCGTAGCTCGATCCCGCGACGGCCGGGATCTCGATGCGCGAGCCCGGTCCGGACCCGAACCACCAGCCGGCGGCGGCGGCCAGGGCTGCCAGCACGATCACGATCGCGATGATCCACGCGGCGCGCGTGCCCTGTCGCCGGGTCGCGCGGCGCAGACGTGCGGCATTGTCGACGGCTTCGGGGACCGCGAGCGATCCGGTGGCCACGGGGAGGACCTTCGTGAGCTCGGCGACGTCTTCGTCTGGGGCGATGACCGCTGTCGTGTTCGCGGCGGGCGCGGTGTGGGGGAACACTCCGAGCTGGCGCTCGATCTCGCGCAGCCGCTGCAGCATCTCCATGGCGTCCGCCGGACGTGCATCGGGCTGACGTTCGGTCGACCAGAGCACGAGCTCGTCCAGCTGCTCGGGCACGCCGGGGTTCTTGACGCTGGGGCGGGGAACGGAATCGGTTGCGTGCTGGAATGCGATCTGCATCGGCTGCTCACCGCGATACGGCTGCTCGCCCGCGAGCATCTCGTAGAGCATGATGCCCAGCGAATAGATGTCGCTGCGGGCATCGGCCGTCCCGCGGGTCACCAGCTCGGGGGCGAGGTACGCGATCGTGCCCATGAGCTGTTGGCCGGTCGCCGTGTTCGCCGACGTTGCGCGCGCGAGGCCGAAGTCGCCGATCTTGATGCGACCGTCCTCGGCGAGGAGCACATTCTCGGGTTTCACATCGCGGTGGACGATGCCGGCCCGGTGCGCCGCGGCGAGCCCGGCGAGGACGGCATCCATCACCGTGATGGTCTGCTCGATCGTCAGGCGTTTCTCCTGGCGGAGCAGTTCGCGCAGGGTGATGCCGGGCAGATACTCCATCACAAGGTAGGCGACCTCACCGTCGCTGCCCTGGTCGAAGACGTTCACGACATGGGGATCCGCGAGGCGTGCGGCGGCGCGCGCCTCCTGGATGAACCGGCCCTGGAAGACGGTGTCGTCGCTCAGGTGGCCGTGCATGACCTTCAGTGCGATGCGCCGCTCGAGGCGGAGGTCGGTAGCGACGTACACGGTCGCCATCCCACCGCGGGCGATACGAGCGCGCACCCGGTACCGACCGTCGATCAGACGGCCGATCAAGGGATCGGTCTGCGCGCTCGTGCTCACGAGTCGAGTCTACGGAGCCGAATCGGCAAGGCCCGGCAGCGGCTCTCCCCGCGCGCGGCGCAGGTGAGGTCTGCGCAGCACGCGCGCGGGTGAGAAAATGTGAGGGTGAGCACCAAAACCGCACCAGAAGGCTGGTTGACACTTCCCGATCTCGTCGACGTGCTGGGAGAGCCTCTCGGGCGCGTGCGTCGCCTCCTCGATGAGTCTCAGTTGGTCGGATCCCGCCGGTTCGGGGTGTTGGCGGTGCCCGAGGTCTTCGTCGTCGACGGCCACCCGCTGTCCTCGCTGCGGGGGACTGCGATCGTGCTCCACGATGCCGGGTTCAGCGACGACGAGGTGATCGACTGGCTGATGGCCCCCGAGGAGTCGATCGGTGTTGCGCCCATCGACGCGCTGCGAGCGGGGCGCAAGAGCGAGGTGCGCCGCGTCGCCCAGACGCTGGCCTGACCCGGGCGGGCCAGCAGCACGCCCACTCGGTCGTGACGGTGCCCGTCAGCTTGCGCGTTCGGTCGCGGCGGTGGCGAGGTCTCGCAGCCGCCCCACGGCATGGGTTCCCAGTGGCGCGCCGATGAGGGCTTTGTCGGCCCGACGCGCGTAGTCGGCGATGAGTTCCTCGGTGCGCGCGAGCGCGCCGGACTCCTCGATGGCGCGCTGCAGTGTCGCGATCTGCGCAGCGTCGAGCCCCGGATCTCCGACGAGCTCGTCGAAGGTCCGTCGGGCCCCGCCGGTGAGGCCCTCACGCGCGTAGGCGATCAGGACCGTCCGCTTTCCCTCGCGAAGATCGTCGCCAGCGGGCTTCCCCGTCTGCGACTCATCGCCGAACACGCCCAAGACGTCATCGCGCAGCTGGAAGGCCATGCCCAGCGGATGGCCGAATGCTGCAAGTGCATCGCACTGCGCCGGCTGCCCACCGGCGACGCGTGCCCCGAGACCCAGCGGTCGCTGGATGCTGTAGCGCGCGGACTTGAGCGACGCGACCGCCAGAGCGCGGTCCGCGTGCGTGCTCTCCGCGGCGCCCGTGTAGGCCGACTCTTCGGCGACGTCGAGGAACTGGCCGACGGTCACTTCTCGACGCATGAGGGAGTACTCCCGGCGCGCGGCACGCGCACGCTCGGCATCCAGCTGTGCCAGCCCCTCTTCGAGGAGGTCGTCGCTCCATGCGACCAGCAGATCGCCGAGCAGTAGCGCGGCGGCCAGGCCGAAGTCCGTCGCATCGCCGTCCCATCGTCGATCCCGGTGAACGGCCTCCAGCGCACGGTGGGCGGCGGGCTTTCCCCGGCGAGTGTCGGAATGGTCGACGATGTCATCGTGCACGAGGGCGGCGGCATGGAAGATCTCCAGCGCCGCTGCGGCGGCGAGGATTGGCTGATCGGGGGTCACGGCCGCCCCGGCATGCTCGCGGACGGCCTCCCAGCCGGTCAGGCAGAACCGCGCGCGCAGGCGCTTGCCACCGCGCACCGCCGCCTCAGCGGCCTCTTGCACAACGTCGGACTCCCCGCCGAAGCCACGCGTCTCCCCTCGCCGAACCGTGAGGAACTCCTCGACTCGCTGGGAAACAACTGCGATCGCATCGCTGTCTGGGGACACGGCCCTAGCCTAGTAATCTGCGGCGCGCGTAGAATCAATGCACCGATCCAGCCCGAGGGGGATCCCATGCCACTCTCCGAACAGGAGCAGCGTCTGCTCGATGAGATGGAACGCCATCTCATGCGCAACGACGCCGACGTCGTGAGCGCTGCCGGCGGTCGCGGCTTCTCGTATCGCAACATCGTCTACGGTGCGCTCCTGGTGCTGGCCGGTATCGGCATCCTCGTGGTGGGAGTAGCGACTCAGCTCATCGTCGTGGGGGTTCTCGGGTTCGTCGCGATGGTCGGCGGTGTCGTCGTCGGCGCATTGCCCGCGCGCGGCGCGCGCGCGGCTTCGACCGCTGGGAGCACGCCGCCGCAGGCCCGCTCGGGACAAAGCTTCATGGATCGCATGAACGATCGATGGGACCGCCGCCAAGAAGGGCGCTGATCCCTCAGACTTCGACGAAACGCCGACCTTCGGGTCGGCGTTTCGTCGTTAACGGCGGTGCCCGGCGCAGCGAGGGCATCTCGACGTGGGGGAGAACTCCGGCGTGTTCGGGGTGCAAAAGGGTGTCAAAGTGGAGGTAAGTGGAGTAAAGTGGTGAATACGTAAGGGTGGGAAGGGGGTGACGCGTGGATGCTGCTGGGGACACACACTCCCAAGCTCGACGACAAGGGGCGCGTCATCTTGCCCTCGAAGTTCCGCGACGATCTCGGCGCGGGCATCGTGGTCACCCGCGGGCAGGAGCGCTGCCTCTACGTGTTCTCGGCAGCCGAGTTCGAGCGTGTGCACGAACGCATCCGCGAGGCTCCGCTCACGAACAAGCAAGCCCGCGACTTCCTGCGCATGTTCCTCTCGGGCGCGAGCGCCGAAACACCCGACAGTCAGAACCGCATCACGATTCCGCCGCCACTGCGCGCCTACGCGGGTCTGGAGCGGGAGCTCGTCGTCACGGGCGTGGGCGCCCATGCCGAGATCTGGGATGCGGCCGCCTGGAACACCTACCTGGAATCCAACGAAGCCGGCTACTCGGAAATGGAGCAGGAGGTGATCCCCGGCCTGTTCTGATCCTCTGGCTGTGACTTCCCGCCGCCCGACCCTGACGCACTTCCCCGGCGCCAGGTTCGCGAGCGGAGGGGGATCAGAGCTCGAGGCCGAGGCCTGAGAGACCATGAACCTGCGCGACATCCACACCCCCGTCCTGCTCGATCGCTGCATCGAGCTGCTCGCTCCGGCGCTGGAGGGCCCCGCCCCCGTCGTCGTGGATGCCACTCTCGGCATGGGGGGACACACCGAGGCGCTTCTGGAGCGCTTTCCCTCGCTGACCGTGATCGGGCTGGACCGTGACCCCGACGCCCTGCGGATCGCCGGTGAGCGACTGTCGGGCTTCGGTGACCGCCTGATTCGCGTCCACACTGTGTACGACGGCATCGCCGCCGCGATCGCGTCGGCGGGATTCACCGCCGTCGACGGCATCCTGTTCGACCTCGGTGTCTCCTCCCTCCAGCTCGACATCGCCGATCGCGGATTCGCCTACGCGCAGGACGCGCCGCTGGACATGCGCATGGACCCGACCCAGGGGCCCACGGCCGCCGACGTCCTGGCCACGGCCTCCGAGGGTGAGCTGCGGCGCATCTTCGAGCGCTACGGCGAGGAGAAGCTGGCGGGCCGCTACGCCCGGGCCATCGTGCACGCGCGCCAGGAGGAGCCCATCGAGCGGTCCGCGCGTCTGGTCGACATCCTGCAGGCGGCGACTCCCGCGGCGCTCAAGAACGCGGGACACCCGGCCAAGCGGGTGTTCCAGGCGCTGCGCATCGAGGTCAACCGCGAGCTTGCGGCCCTCGAGACGGCGCTACCCGCCGCGCTGGATGCGCTGGGTGTCGGGGGTCGCGTCGTCGTGATGTCGTATCAGTCCCTGGAGGACCGTCTCGTCAAGCGGGTGTTCTCCGCAGCGACGCGTTCGACGGCCCCGGCGGGACTGCCCGTCGAACTGCCCGAGCACGCCCCGCGCTTCCGCCTCCTCGTCAAGGGCGCGGAGCTCGCCTCCGACGAGGAGCGCGAACGCAACCCCCGAGCAACCCCCGTGCGGCTGCGTGCCGCGGAGAGAGTCAGGCCTGCCGCATGAGCCTCGATGCCCTCGCACCGCTCCCCGCCCCTGGCGTGCACTCCCCGCCGCAGGAACCGTCCCGACCTCGTCTGGTGCCCGTCGAGCGCACCGCTCGTCGTCGCCGGCCGCGGCTTGCCTACGGCATCGTCGCGGTGCTGGGTGCGGCGGCCATCGTCGCGGCGCAGATGGTCATCTCGATCCTCACGACGCAGGACTCCTACGCGCTGGCTGAGCTCGGATCGCAGCAGCGACAGCTTTCCTGGGAGCGTCAGATCCTTGCCGACGAGGTCGCAGGTTTGAGCTCGCCGCAGTACCTCGCGGCAAATGCCTCCGCGCTGGGTATGGTCATCAGCGAGGCACCGACCTTCCTGCGTCTGAGTGACGGAGCGCTGGTGGGGACCTCGCAGGCAGCGAGCTGGCAGTCCTCGATCGACGCGGTCGGGCGGGGTGCGGTCGCCAACGCGCTGATCACCGACACCCCCCTGGTCACCGACCCCGCAGCGACGATCGAAGGAGTCCCCGTGGAGATCACTTCCGAGGACGGCGCCGCGACGACCCCACCGCCCCTGACGGACGGTCTCCCGACGCCGACGACGCGATGACCGACCGCAGCACGCGCAGCCCGCGACGTCGGACGGTCGTCGCGATGGTCGTCGTGCTGGGGGTCATCGGCGCGTTCGTCGTACGTCTGGTCGACATCCAGGTCGTCAACGCGAGCGACCACATTGCGCAGTCGCTCTCCCTCGGCCTCTCGGCATCGCAGACGACCTACGGCACGCGCGGCGACATCGTCGACGAAAACGGCGAGACCCTCGCCACCAGCATCCTGCTCTATGACGCGCAGCTGGATCCTGCCCTGGTCGGGCCGGTCGAGCGTGAGATCGACGGCGAGGACGTCGCCGTGCCGTGGGAGCAGGTGGCCGCCGAGATCGGAGCGATCACCGGTCAGACCGGAGAAGAGATCCAGGCGATCGTCGCCTCGGCTCTCGAAGAGAATCCCGACACGCGCTACGCGCTCCTCAAGCGAGGTCTGACGACGGCGGAGTATCGGACGCTGGTCGCGCTCGGAGTGCCGTTCCTGGCATTCGTGCCGCATCCGGATCGTACCTACCCGGATGGTGCCGTGGCCGGCAATCTCGTCGGCTTCGTCGACGTCGACAGTGAGCCGCTCGCGGGTCTCGAGGCCTCCGAGAACACCTGTCTCGCCTCGACGGACGGGCTCATCTCGTACCAACGGGGCGCGGACGGGGTCATCATCCCCGGAACCAAGACCGAGGTCCCCGCCGTCGACGGCGGCACCCTCCAGCTGACCATCAACCGCGATCTGCAGTGGTATCTCCAGCAGCTCATCGCAGAGCAGACCCAGAACACCGGGGCCCAGTCGGGGAACATCATCGTCGTGGACGTCAAGACGGGTGCGATCCGCGCGGCGGCCGAATACCCGACCGTGGACCCGAACGACCCGTCCGGCGTCGACATCGCCGATCGGGAGAGCGGGATCTTCCACGACACCTTCGAACCCGGGTCGACCTTCAAGGCGTTGACCGCCTCGATGCTCGTCGACTCCGGAACCGCGACTCCCTACTCCGTGGTGACCGTTCCCTACCGTCAGAACTTCCCGAACGGGGCCGTCGTCACCGACGACTCGTACCACCCGACGTACAACTACACGCTCACCGGGGTCCTGGTGGCGTCCTCGAACGTCGGGACCTCGACGTTCGCGGGCTTGATGAGCGCGCAGACGCGCTACGACTACTTCCAGCGTTTCGGCATCGGCCAGGGAACGGACGTCGAGTTCTGGGGCGAGGCCCACGGCCTCGTCTACGAGCCCGACCAGTGGGACAACCAGACCTTCTACAACACGTCGTACGGCCAGGGCCTGACGACCACGCTCCCGGAGCTCGCCAGTGCCTATCAGGCCATTGCGAACGGCGGTCTGCAGGTGCCGCTTCGTCTGGTCGAGTCCTGCACCGCGGCCGACGGCACGGTCACGGTGCCGGAGAACGGCGAGACGACGCAGGTGATCAGCGAGAGCGCCTCACGACAGGTCATCGACATGATGGAGAATGTCGCGACCAAGGGCTGGCTGGCAAGCCAGGTCGCCATCGACGGCTACCGCATCGCGATGAAGACGGGTACCGCCGAGAAGGTGGATCCGGCCACGGGCACCTACAAGAACGGCCTCTATTTCACGACGATCGCCGGATTCGCACCGGCCGACGACCCGCAGTACGTCGTCATCGTCACGCTGGACGAACCGACCACGATAAGGTCATCTGGTGCCAACGCCCCGGCATTCAGGGAGGCGATGACCCAGGTGCTCAAGACGTATCGGATCATGCCGTCCGGCTCCGCCTCTCCCGATCTGCCGACCACAGGCTGACCCGCCCGGGCCCGGCGCGACGCATATGATCGAACTCACTTTCGCCCGCATCGCCGATGTCCTCGGCGGTCACCTCATCCTCGACCCGCGCGACACCGCCGAGACGACGGTCTCGGGCACCGTCGACACCGACTCGCGACACATCGGTCGCGGCGACATCTTCGTCGCCAAGCCGGGGGCACACACCGACGGCCATGACTTCGTCGCCGCAGCCGCCGCGGCGGGAGCGGCCGTGGCGATCGTGGAGCGGCAGGTTGCGGCTCCGATCTCCCACATCGTCGTTCCCGACGCCGTCGGCGCTCTCGCCGACCTCGCCCGATTCGTGGTCGCCCGCGTGCGCGCGCACGGCGAACTCAGGATCGCGGGGATCACCGGTTCGAACGGCAAGACCACGACTAAGAACCTGCTGGCGCGCATCCTCTCGGACGAGGGGGAGACGGTCGCACCCCGCGCCTCGTTCAACAACGAGGTCGGAGCGCCCCTCACGATGCTGCGCGTGAGCGATTCCACCCGCTTCCTGGTCAGCGAATTCGGCGCGAGCGCGCCGGGGGAGATCGCCCGGCTGGCAGGACTGGTCGAACCGGACCTCGGCGTGGTCCTGATGGTGGGGATGGCCCACGCCGGTGGCTTCGGCGGCATCGAGTCGACCTTCCACGAGAAGTCGCAGCTCATCCGCTCGGTGCGTCCCGGCGGGGTCGCGGTTCTCAACGCCGACGACCCGCGCGTGGTGGCGATGGCCGAGATCGCGGACGAGCGGAACCAGCGCGTGCGCTGGTTCGGGCGCTCCGCGCGCGCCGATGTGCGGGCGACCGAGGTCGAGACCTCGGCGGCCGGCACCCGATTCCTCCTGACGGCGGACGGTGCGTCGATGCCGGTGTCGTTGCGCGTCCTCGGCGAACACCACGTCATGAACGCCCTTGCCGCCATCACCGCCGCGCTCGAGTTCGGCGTCGCGCTCGAGGACTGTGTCGCGCGCCTGGAGACGGTGGAGCTCGCCGAGCGCTGGCGGATGCAGCCGCTCGGTTCGGATCGGGTCCGCATCATCAACGACGCATACAACGCGAGCCCGGACTCGATGGCCGCGGCGCTGCGCACACTCGCGCAGATCACCGCTCCCGGCGAGCGCACGGTGGCGGTCCTGGGGGCCATGAGCGAACTCGGTGAGTTCGCCGGCGAGGAGCACGATCGCATCGCACTGCTGGCGGTGCGCCTGCGCATCCAGCGGATCGTGGTCGTCGGCACCGAGGCGCGCAGACTCTATCTCGCCGCGATCGGCGAGGGATCGTGGGACGGCGAGGCTGTCTTCTGCGAGAGCGCGGAGGATGCCTACGTGTATCTGCTCGATGAGCTGCGCGAGGGGGATCGCGTGCTGGTGAAGTCGTCCAACTCGGCGGGTCTGCGGCACCTCGGCGATCGTCTGGGAGAATCGTTCGCGTGAGATCCCTCCTGATGGCGTCGGCGATCTCGCTGTCCTTTTCGCTGTTTCTCACCCCTGTCTTCCTGCGCGCATTCCGCCGCTGGGGATGGGGTCAGGTGATCCGCACGCCGGACTCGGGCAACAACCCGCGGCACGGACTCAAGCGCGGCACGCCGACCATGGGCGGCGTGATCTTCGTGTGTGCGACGGTGCTCGGTTACCTCGTGGGCACGTACGTCGGGGGTTCCCCGCCGACCGTGTCGGGCCTGCTCGTGATCTGGATGATGGTCGGATTCGCGATCGTCGGCTTCATCGACGACTTCATGAAGTTGCGCCGCCAGCGCAGTCTCGGTCTGTCGGGCTGGCGCAAGATCGTCGGCCAGATCATCGTGACAGTGCCGTGGGCACTCGTCGCCCTGCAGTTCCCCGACGCGCAGGGGCAGACCCCCGCCACGGCGTTCGTGTCGATCTTCCGTGACGTCTCGGTGCTGAACTTCCTCGCGCTGGGCGCCGCGGTCGGCATCCTGCTCTACGTCGCCTGGATCTCGTTGATCGGCGTCGCCTGGTCGAACAGCACCAACGTCACCGACGGGCTCGACGGCCTGGCCACCGGCGTCGGCGTCTTCACGATCGGGGCGATGAGCCTCATCACCTTCTGGCAGTTCCAGCAGCGCTGCGACTCCGCAGACCTGGTCGATTCCTACCAGCAGGCCTGCTACCAGACCCGCGATCCGCTGGATCTCACGATCATCGCCGCCGCCTTCGTCGCCGCGCTTGTCGGGTTCCTGTGGTGGAACGCCCCCAAGGCGCAGGTGTTCATGGGGGATGTCGGCTCGATGGCCATCGGCGGTGTGATCGCGGCGCTGTCGATCCTCTCCCACACCGAGATCCTCACCATCCTCACCGCGGGCGCGTTCATCATCGGCACCGGCTCGGTCATCCTGCAGCGGCTGTACTTCAAGCTCACGCGCGGCAAGCGCCTCTTCCTGATGAGCCCGTTCCACCATCACCTCGAGATGCGGGGCTGGTCGGAGACGAACATCGTGATCCGCATGTGGATCATCGCCGCGGGGCTGGCCGTGACCGGCGTGGGCTTCTTCTACGTCGAATGGCTCGCACGCACATGAGCGGCGACGTGTCGCGTCTGGATGCTCTCACCAGCTGGCACGCGGACTGGAGTGGTCTGCGCGTGGCCGTGCTCGGTTTGTCGGTCACGGGGTTCTCGGTGGCGGACACCCTCGCCGAGCTCGGCGCCGATGTGCTCGTGGTCTCCGAGAGCGCTGCGCAGGAGTACGAGCGTCTGCTGCCGGTGATCGGCGTGCGCGCCGTGATCGGATCCCTGTCGACCGCGCCCGAGGAGCTGGTCTCGTTCGCACCCGAGGTGATCGTCGCCTCGCCGGGCTTCTCCCCGCGGCATCCGATCGTCGTGTGGGCGCGGGAGCAGGGTGTGCCGCTGTGGGGCGACGTCGAACTGGCGTGGCGCGTGCGGGACAAGGTGCTGCGTCCCGACGGCTCGCCGGCCGACTGGGTGCTGATCACGGGCACCAACGGCAAGACCACCACTACCGGCCTGACGGCGG
This sequence comes from Microbacterium sediminicola, assembly GCF_039531125.1. Taxonomy (NCBI): domain Bacteria; kingdom Bacillati; phylum Actinomycetota; class Actinomycetes; order Micrococcales; family Microbacteriaceae; genus Microbacterium; species Microbacterium sediminicola. Next base: position 1,144,072 of record NZ_BAAAPL010000001.1, on the reverse strand, counting down.
CGATGCTCGTGGCCGGCGGACTGCGCGCCGCGCCCTGCGGCAACATCGGGGTGCCGGTCCTCGATGCCGTGCGAGACCCCGGCGGCTTCGATGCGCTGGTCGTGGAACTCTCCAGCCACCAGCTCTGGTACCTCGGGCTGCAGTCCACGCCCGATCCGGTGTCGCCGCTCGCAGCGGTGTGCCTGAACCTCGCGGACGACCATCTCGAGTGGCACGGCAGTGCGGAGGCCTACCGGGACGCGAAGGCCCACGTCTACGACAGCACCCGCGTGGCCTGCGTCTACAACAAGGCGGATGTGGCGACGCGACGCATGGTCGAGGATGCCGACGTCATCGAGGGCGCCCGCGCGATCGGCTTCGACCTGGGCGTGCCCGGTCCGAGCGATCTCGGCATCGTGGACGGCATCCTCGTCGACCGCGCCTTCCTCCCGGAGCGTCACACGTCCGCGCTGGAGCTGACAACCCTCGACCATCTGCGCGCCGAGGGGCTTTCGGCCCCACACATCGTCGCGAACATCCTGGCCGCTGCCGCCCTCGCGCGTTCGCTGGACGTCGCACCCGCTGACATCCGAAGGGCCCTCGAGGGCTTCCGACTGGACCCCCACCGCATCGAGATCGTGGCGATCGCGGGCGGCGCGACCTGGGTGGATGACTCGAAGGCGACGAACCCGCACTCCGCGGCCTCCTCGCTCGCCGCGTATCCCGGCGCGGTCTGGGTCGTGGGGGGGCTCCTCAAGGGCGTCGACATCTCGACGCTCATCGAGTCCCACGGCCGCGACGTGAAGGCGGCCATTCTCATCGGAGAGGACCGTGATGCGGTCCGCGAGGCTTTCGGGCGACACGCGCCCGACGTGCCGGTTCTCGAGGTGGTTCCCGCCGACACTGAAGGTGTCATGGCGCGGGTCGTCGAACTGGCGGTCGGGATCGTGGCGGAGGGGGACGTGGTCCTGTTGGCCCCCGCCGCGGCATCCTTCGACCAGTTCCGCTCCTACGCCGACCGGGGCTCGAAGTTCGCGGCCGCGGTGAGGGAGAGATTCGGAAGGAGCGCCGATGGCGACGCCGACGACGCTCCCGACGCCTCCCGCTGACCCCGAGGACGGCGGCGGCGGATCCCGGCGCGGGCTCGCGGCGCGGGTCTCACTCGGTGCGATCTTCCGGCCGGTCCCGGCCGAGTTCATGCTCATCGCCTCCAGCGCGGTGCTGCTCACGATCTTCGGACTGGTGATGGTGCTCTCCGCCACGAGCGCCACCACGACCGCCGCCGGCGAGGCGCCCTACGACGATGTGCTCAAGCAGCTCGTGTTCGCGCTGATCGGGCTACCGCTCATGTTCATCGCGAGCCGCCTCCCGCTGTCGTTCTGGAAGAAGATCGCCTGGCCTGCGCTCATCCTGACCACGATCTTCCAGCTGCTCGTGTTCACGCCGCTCGGTATCGACGACGCCGGAAACCGCAACTGGATCCAGATCGCCGGCGTCCAAGCCCAGCCGTCGGAGTTCCTCAAGCTTGCGCTGGCGCTGTGGCTCGGATTCATCCTCTTCCGCAAGCAGACGATGCTCGCAGACTGGCGGCACGTGTTCATCCCGGTGGTCCCGGTCGCCGGCGCCGTGATCGCGACGGTCCTGGCCGGGCACGACCTGGGCACCGCGATGGTGCTGTTCCTGCTGGTGCTCGGCGCCCTCTTCTTCTCCGGGGTGAAGCTGCGGATCTTCGTCATCCCGATGCTCGCCGCGGTCGTCGCGGTCGCGGCGCTGGCGATCACGAGCCCGAACCGCATGGAGCGCATCCTGAGCGTGTTCAACACCGACTGCGTCGACGACTATCTCACCACCTGCTATCAGCCGCTGCACGGTATCTGGGGGCTGGCCGGGGGCGGGATCTTCGGCCTCGGACTCGGCAATTCGAAGGAGAAATACGAGTGGCTGCCCGCGGCGGCGAACGACTACATCTTCGCGATCGTCGGTGAGGAGCTGGGGCTGATCGGCGCGGTCACCGTGCTCGCCCTCTTCGCGATCTACGCGGTCGGTGCCTTCCACATCATCCGGCGCACAGATGACATGTTCGTGCGCATCGTCGCCGGCGCGATCACCGTGTGGATCGTCGGGCAGGCCCTGATCAACATCGGCGTCGTCATCCGCCTGATCCCGCCGCTCGGGGTTCCCTTGCCGTTCATGTCGCAGGGGGGCACCTCGCTCGTCTCGGTGCTGGTGGCCACGGGGGTCCTCCTCGCCCTGGCTCGCACGCTTCCCGCGCAGCGCCGCGCCTGATCCGTCGGGATAGGGTCGGACGGTGACGACCTACCTTCTGGCCGGCGGGGGCACCGCGGGACATGTCAACCCCCTGCTCGCCGTGGCCGATGGGCTGCGGGCGCGGGACGATGATGCCCAGGTGTGGGTGCTCGGCACCCGTGAGGGGCTGGAGGCGCGTCTGGTACCCGAGCGTGGCTACGAGCTGTTGATCGTCGACAAGGTGCCCTTCCCGCGCCGACCGAACCGGGCGGCCCTGGCCTTCCCCGCGCGCTTCCGCCGCGCGGTCGCGCAGGTGCGGGCGCACATCGACGAGCGCGGCGTCGACGTCGTGATCGGCTTCGGCGGCTACGCCTCCGCGCCGGCGTACGTGGCCGCTCGGCGCGCGCGCATCCCCTTCGTTCTGCACGAGGCCAATGCGCGCCCGGGTCTTGCCAACAAGCTCGGCGCGCGCCGTGCCGCCCGCGTCGGGGTCGCCTTCGAGGGCACGCCGCTGCCGCGCGCGGAGGTGGTCGGGATGCCGCTGCGCCGCGAGATCGAGGATCTGAACCGTGCCGCACTGCGCCACGAGGCGGCGGCGGCCTTCGGTCTTGATCCGGACCGTCCCACCCTGCTCGTTTTCGGCGGGTCGCTCGGCGCCCAGCGGTTGAACGTCGCGCTGGCAGGCGCCGGGCAGGACATCGTGGATGCCGGGTGGCAGCTGATCCACGTGACCGGGGAGCGCTCGGATCTGGCGGACCCCGGGCTGCCCGGCTACGCCCTGCGTCGCTACGTCGACCGCATGGACCTGGCCTACGCGGCGTGCGATCTCATCGTGTCGCGTTCGGGAGCCGCGACCGTGAGCGAGATCAGCGCTCTCGGGATCCCCGCGGTCTACGTGCCGTACGCCGTCGGCAACGGCGAGCAGGCCCTGAACGCCTCGTCGTCGGTCGCCCACGGGTCGGCGCTGCTGATCCCGGATGCCGAATTCACCCCGGACGCGATCCGCGACCGCGTCGTGCCGCTGCTGCGCGACGGGGCCGCGCGGGAGCGGATGCTTCGCGCGGCCGTGCAGACCGGAATCCGCAACGGCACCGAGCGGGTGATCGCGCTGGTCGACGACGCGCTGCGGTGAGGATGCGACGCCGCGGCCACCGGCCCGACCCCGCCGCGGTCGGCGCGGGCGCGCCGACAGGGCATCCCCGGATCGGCGACCTAGGATGATCTGGTCATGATCAGACCCGACCTCAGCCTGCCCCTCCCCGAGACGATCGAGGCCGCGCATTTCATCGGCATCGGCGGGTCCGGAATGTCGGGGCTTGCCGGCATGTTCCTGGAGCGCGGCATCCGCGTGTCCGGTTCCGACCGGGCCGACAGCCCGGGGCTGCGCGCCCTCGCGGCGCGCGGCGCGCGTGTCTCGGTGGGACACGATGTGGCCAACCTGGGCGATGCCGACACGGTCATCCACACCGGAGCGATCTGGCCCGAGAATCCCGAGTTCGTGGCTGCCAAGGAGCGCGGGATGCCTGTCATCCATCGCTCGCAGGCGCTGCACTGGTTGATCGGTTCACGGCCGTTGGTGTCGGTGGCCGGAGCGCACGGCAAGACCACCTCCACCGGCATGGTCGTCACGGCACTTCGCGCTCTCGGCGAGGACCCCAACTTCGTCAACGGCGGGGTGATCGCAGATCTGGGTGTCTCCAGCGGTAGCGGTGCCGATGATCTCTTCGTGATCGAAGCCGACGAGTCCGACGGCACGTTCCTGCTGTACGACACCTCCATCGCGCTGATCACCAACATCGACCCCGATCACCTCGACCACTGGGGAAGCCGAGAGGCATTCGATGCGGCCTTCGCGCAGTTCGCGAACGAGGCCCGCGACGCCGCCGTGATCTCCGCTGACGACGAGGGCGCGCGTCGGGTGCGCTCCCAGATCACCCACCCGCGGGTGCTCACCTTCGGCACGGATGCCGCGGCCGACATCCGCGTCGATGAGATCCGCACCGACGGCCCCGTCTCCTTTCGGCTGACGCACGGTGACCACCAGGCCCGGGCGACGCTGACCATTCCCGGCGCCCACAACGCCCTCAATGCCGCCGGAGCGGTCGCGGTGCTCGTCGCGCTCGGCCACGAGCTGGATGCCGCGCTGGCGGCGGTGTCGACCTTCGGCGGCACCGCGCGCCGGTTCGAGCTGCACGGGACCCGCCGAGGCGTGAGCGTCTACGACGATTACGCCCACCATCCCACCGAGGTCGCCGCGGCACTCGCGGCCGCACGCACCGTCGTGGGCGGGGGGAGGATCATCGCCCTGCACCAGCCCCACACGTATTCGCGCACGCAGCTGATGGCCGGTGAGTTCGCCGACGTCCTCGAGTCGCACGCCGACCACACGATCGTGCTCGACGTCTACGGCGCTCGCGAAGACCCGATACCCGGGGTGACCGGCGAGCTGGTCTCACAGCGCTTCCGCGACCCCGCGCACGTCCATTTCGAAGCCGACTGGCAGGCCGCCGCCGAGTACGCCGCCGCTGTCGCCCGCGAGGGCGACTACATCGTGACGCTCGGCTGCGGCAACGTGAATCTCATCGTCCCGCAGGTGCTGGCGGCGCTCGGCGGACCGGACGCGGGAGCGTAGCCCGGTGCGTCGTCCCACCCCGCTGCCGCCTCCGCCGGGGGGTGGTGCGCGGCGCGAGTCCGGGGTGCCGGAGCGACGTCCCTCGTCGGAACCGACCGAACCGATCCCGCACGACACCCCTGTGCCCGCCGCGGGGGCGCACCGCGACGTGATCGTCGAGTCGGGTCTGCCGGTGGGGCCGATGCCCACCGATGCCGTGGCGACCGAGCCCCTGGGTGTGACGGAGCCCCTGGGTGTGACGGAGTCCCCGGGTGTGACGGAGTCCCCGGCTGTGACGGAGCCCATTCCGCTGCGCGGCGAGTCGCGCCCCGGAGAGGAGTCGGAGCGGCCCTCGGCGCGGGACGACTCCGGCGATCGGCACGGCACGGCCGCGTCGCACGAGACCGAAGCGGCCGGCGACCGCGTCGGCTTCCGCGAGGTGTGGCGCGCGGCGCGTGCCAGACGGCGGGCGCTGGCCTCCGAGGTGCGACGTTTCACCGTGCGACAGCGTCGCCGCCGCGCGGTCTGGATCGGTGGCACCGCGGCGGTCATCCTGGTGGCGGTGGGCAGTGTCGGGGCCGCCTACAGCCCGCTGTTCGCCGTGGAGACGATCACGATCGCCGGGGCCGAGCAGCTCGATGTCGCCGCTGTCACCGACGCACTGGCCTCCCAGGTCGGCACGCCGTTGCCGCTGGTGGATTCGAGTGCCGTCAAGGCCGCTCTCGTCGGGTTCCCCCTGGTCGAGACCTACGCGCTCGAGGCCCGGCCCCCGCACGAGCTCGTGGTGCGGGTCGTGGAGCGCACCCCGATCGGCGTGATCGAGTCGCCTGCGGGGTACACGCTGGTGGATGCCGCGGGCGTGGCGCTGTCGACGACGCCGACTCCGGCCGCGGGCAGTCCGCTGCTGAACATCGAGGGCGGCACAGCATCCGATGCCTTCGCCGCCGCCGGTCAGGTGCTGCGCTCGCTCCCAGAAACGGTCATGCAGCAGGTCACCGAGGTCTCGGCGACCTCGGCGCACGACGTGACTCTGACCCTCGGTGGCACCGGAACGCAAGTGGTGTGGGGGAGCGCCGATCAGTCTGCGTTCAAGGCGTACGTGCTGGCGACCGTGATGGTCACGAGGCCTCCGGACACCGTCTCGCGTTACGACGTCTCGTCGCCGCTGGCCGTCGTCATCCAGTGAGGGTGATGGATCCTCGCGGTCGCGTCGACACGTGGCGCGGTGATGTCACGACACGCCCACGGCGCGCACCGGATCGGGACGTGCGCCGCTTAGCTTCGTGTCTAGGAAATACATACCCAAGAATACTTTATACCTCTACTTGAGGTTGAAGGTTCGCACATCACGGGAGTCGGCATGGGTCAGAACCAGAACTACCTCGCGGTCATCAAGGTGGTCGGCGTCGGTGGCGGCGGCGTCAACGCCGTCAACCGCATGATCGAGCTGGGTCTTCGCGGCGTCGAGTTCATCGCGGTGAACACCGACGCGCAGGCGCTGCTCATGAGCGACGCGGACGTGAAGCTCGACGTGGGGCGCGAGCTCACCCGCGGTCTGGGTGCCGGGGCGGACCCCGAGGTGGGCCGCCGCGCGGCCGAAGACCACGGCGAAGAGATCGAAGAGGCTCTGCGCGGCGCCGACATGGTGTTCGTGACCGCGGGTGAGGGCGGCGGAACCGGAACCGGTGCCGCTCCCGTCGTGGCCAAGATCGCGAAGTCGATCGGTGCACTCACGATCGGTGTCGTCACCAAGCCCTTCTCGTTCGAGGGGCGTCGCCGCCAGAGCCAGGCCGAGAGCGGCGTGGCGCGGCTGAAGGAAGAGGTCGACACCCTCATCGTCGTGCCCAACGACCGACTTCTCGAGATCAGCGACCGCGGCATCTCGATGATCGAAGCCTTCGCCACCGCAGACCAGGTCCTCCTGGCCGGTGTGCAGGGCATCACCGACCTGATCACGACCCCGGGGCTCATCAACCTCGACTTCGCCGATGTGAAGTCCGTCATGCAGGGCGCGGGATCCGCGCTCATGGGCATCGGCTCCGCTCGCGGCGCCGATCGCGCGATCAAGGCGGCGGAGCTCGCCGTCGAATCTCCACTGCTCGAGGCATCCATCGAGGGTGCCCACGGTGTGCTGCTGTCGATCCAGGGCGGCTCGAACCTCGGTATCTTCGAGATCAACGACGCGGCACAGTTGGTCAAGGAAGCAGCCCATCCCGAGGCCAACATCATCTTCGGAACGGTCATCGACGACACGCTCGGCGACGAGGTGCGCGTCACTGTCATCGCCGCCGGATTCGACGGCGGTGAGCCGCAGCTGCGTGTCGATCCCGCGCCCGTCTTCCGGCGCGAGCCGGTCGAGCGCGCCGAGGCGACCACAGCCGCCGACGAGGGTGAGTCGGAGCGGGTCGAGGTGCTCGAGCCGGTTCCCTCCGTGTCGGACTCGGCCTACGACTCCGCCTTCGGTGACGACGATCTGGACGTCCCCGACTTCCTGAAGTAGTCCGCGTGGAGGCCACGCTGGCGGAGCGCCTGGCATCGATCGATGCCCGGATCGCGGATGCCGCGCGTGACGCGGCGAGGGATCCGGCGACGATCTGCCGCATCGCGGTCACGAAGTTCCACCCCGCGCGTCTTGTCGACGATCTGTATTCCCTCGGCGTGCGCGACGTCGGGGAGAGCCGCGCACAGGAGTTCGTCGACAAGCGCGGGCAGGTCGCAGCCGCGCCGGATCTTCGCTGGCATTTCGTCGGGCAGCTGCAGACCAACAAAGCGCGCGTGGTGCGCGAGGCCGCCAGCGTGGTGCACTCGCTCGACCGCGTGCGCCTCGCCAACGCGCTCGAGGCCGCGGGTGAGGGCGCCGACCCGCTGGATGTCTTCTTGCAGGTGAATCTGACCGACGACCCGGGCCGCGGTGGCGTCGCACCCGAGGAGGTGACGGCCCTCGCCGATCACGTCGCCACCTGCGCGACGTTGCGGGTGCGCGGGGTCATGGGGGTCGCCCCACTCGGCGAGGAGCCCGCGCGGGCGTTCGCACGCCTCGCGGCGTGCGGTGCCGACGTACGTACCGTTCACCCGGGCGCGACCTGGATGTCGGCGGGAATGACCGGCGATTTCGCCGAGGCGATCGCGGCCGGTGCGACACACCTTCGCATCGGCACGGCAATCACGGGTCCGCGCCCTGCGCGCGGTTAGCCTCGGAACAGACGAGCAAATCGGAGGATGCGATGTCGAACCCCTTGAAGAAGACCATGGTCTACCTGGGCCTCGCCGATGAGGAAGAGGTCTACGAAGAGGCCGCGCCCGCGCCGACCAGCCGCAAGGCGAACGCTGCCGCCGCGGTCGAGAAGGCCGCGCCCGTGACACCCCTCCACCGGCCCGCCATGGTGCGTCAGCCCGCCGTCGGCGCGCTCAACGAGATCGTCACGGTACACCCCAAGCAGTACCGTGACGCCCAGGTCATCGCCGAGAGCTTCCGCGAGGGCATCCCCGTCATCATCAACCTCTCCCAGATGAGCGACGGCGACGCGCGCCGCCTCATCGACTTCGCCAGCGGTCTCTCGCTGGGCCTCTATGGCCGTATCGAGCGGGTGACCAGCAAGGTGTTCCTGCTCTCGCCGGAGAACGTCTCCGTCTCGGGTGAGGGGGCAGTCGCGCAGGCGGACCCGGAAGCCGTTCCGTTCCCGCAGACTTAAGGCGTGAATGTCATCCAGATCATCGCGGGAATCCTCAACGCCCTCCTCCTGATCTACGTCCTCGTCCTGCTCGCCCGACTCGTGCTCGAGTGGATTCCCGTCTTCGATCGGCAATGGCGTCCCCGCGGCGCGATGCTCGTGGTCGCGGAGGGCGTCTACACCGTGACCGATCCTCCTATTCGGTTGCTACGGCGCTTCATTCCGCCCTTGCGCATCGGTTCGATCCAGTTCGATTTCGCGTTCGTGCTCACGATGCTGATCTGCTTCATCCTGCTGTCCGTGACACGCGCTTTCGCGGGCTGATTCCCACCGCGACTATGCTTTGCTGATATCGACCGCCCACGGCGGCGCACGCTGCGGGGACGCATGCACGCGCTGGGCGAATGAAAGAGGTTAGAGATGCCATTGACTCCGGATGACGTCGTCACCAAGCAGTTCCAGCACGTCCGGTTCAAGGAGGGCTTCGACCCCGATGAGGTCGACGACTTCCTGGACGAGATCGTCGTCGAGTGGCGCAAGACGATCGCCGAGAACGAGGACCTGAAGGCCAAGATCGCCGCTCTCGAATCCGGCGCTCCGGTCGCCGAGCCCGTTGCCGAGGCGCCTGCGTCCGAGCCTGAGGCTGCTCCCGCCCCGGCGCCCGTGCCGGCTGCCACGCCGCTTCCGACCGTCGCCAGCGCCGGTCTCCTCGAGCTCGCGCAGCGCCTGCACGACGAGCACGTCGCCGAGGGTCGCGCACAGCACGACCAGCTCATCGCCGACGCGCGCGCACAGGCCGCATCGATCATCTCGGACGCCGAGACCCGCGGTCGCGACGAGATCTCACGCATGGAAGCCTCCAAGGCAGAGCTCGAGGTCCGCATCGGCGAGCTGCGTCAGTTCGAGCGCGACTACCGGGGTCAGCTGCGCGGCTTCATCGAGGGTCACCTGAAGGACCTCGACGCCTCGTCGAAGGTCGGCGCTTCGCTCGACAACGCCGAGTGAGGACGATTTCTTGACGCCTCGGGCCCCCCTGCGTCACGCGGCGGCCGGCATCCTGATCGCGCTTCTTGCGATCCTGGTGCTGGCCGCCGATCAGTTCACGAAGTTCCTCGCCATCGAGAACCTGCCGTATCAGGAGTCGGTTCCGGTGATCGGCGAGTTCCTGCAGTTCTACCTGGTCTTCAACCCCGGTGCGGCGTTCTCTCTCGGCGAGGGCGTGACCTGGATCTTCACGCTGGCCCTCGCGGCGGTCGCGGTCGTCATCGTGTGGCTCGGTGTCACGCGAGTGCGCTCGCGTCTGTGGGCGGTCGGGCTGGGGTTGCTCCTCGGGGGAGTGCTCGGAAACCTCACCGATCGACTGGTTCGCGAACCCGGGTTCGGCATCGGACACGTCGTAGACTTCATCAACACGCCGTGGATGTGGTTCTGGACCAACCCGGCGATCTACAACATCGCCGACATCTTCATCGTCTCGATGATGATCGGCATCGCCCTGCTCGTGATCGTAGGAGTGCACATGGACGGCAGTCGAGAGCGCAAGGCGCCCGAGCCCGAGGGCTCGGACGAGACGATTCTGGGAGCCGCGGGCGATGAGTTCGCGCCCGGCGGCGGTGTGGCCGGTGGTTTCGATTCGGAGTTCCCCGTCGCATCGCCCTATGCCGGGATCCCGCGCACAGAGATCGGCCTGCCTCCGCTGACCGAGGCCGAACAGGAGCAGGTCGCCCGAGAGGCGGACCGCATCGCCGACGAAGAATCAGGCACGACCGAGCGCTGACATGCCCAGTCGAATGCTGCCCGTTCCGGACGGGCTCGACGGCGCGCGCGTGGACGCCAGTCTGGCGAAGATGCTCGGATTCTCGCGCACCTTCGCCGCCGAGGTCGCCGAAGCCGGCGGCGTGAGGGCGGACGGGCGGACGCTCGGAAAGTCGGATCGTCTGGTGGCCGGATCGATGCTCGACGTCGAGTGGACCGAGCGCCGCGAGCCCGAGATCGTCCCGGTCGAGGTTCCGGACCTCGGGATCGTCCACGACGACGGCGACATGGTCGTCATCGACAAGCCGGCCGGCGTTGCGGCCCACCCGTCGCTCGGATGGGAGGGCCCGACCGTCCTGGGAGCGCTGGCGGCCGCGGGCTTCCGCATCGCGACCACCGGTGCCCCCGAACGTCAGGGCATCGTGCACCGGCTGGATGTCGGCACCTCCGGTCTCATGGTCGTTGCCAAAAGTGAGAGCGCGTACACCGCGCTCAAGCGGGCATTCAAAGAGCGCGAGGTCGACAAGATCTACCACGCTGTCGTGCAGGGTCATCCCGACCCGCTGGCCGGAACGATCGACGCCCCTATCGGGCGGCATCCTGCGCACTCCTGGAAGTTCGCGGTCACCCCGGACGGCAAGCCGTCGGTGACCCACTACGAGACGCTCGAAGCCTTCCGCGGCGCGTCCCTGGTCGAGGTGCACCTCGAGACGGGCCGCACTCACCAGATCCGCGTGCACATGGCCGCGCATCGGCATCCGTGCGTCGGTGACCCGCTCTATGGCGGCGACCCCACGGTCGCCGCGGAGCTTGGACTGAGCCGGCAGTGGCTGCATGCCCATCAGCTGTCGTTCGCCCATCCGGCGTCGGGGGAGTGGGTGTCCTTCGAATCGGCCTATCCGGCCGATCTCGCGCGCGCGCTGGCGATCCTGCGCGAGGAGTGATCGGCGAGGGCGTCAGAAGCTACCCAGGACGTCCAGCCGCACCTGCGCGAGAACGGCGATGAGCGCATAGTCGAGCACCGTGATCAGCGGTGCCCAGCGGAACAGACCCCTGCCGAGGCCCTCGGCCGATCGTCCCCACACGCCGTCGCAGAGCATCCAGCCGCTCGTGAACCAGAACAGTGGAATCGTGACGAGCCAGATCGTCATGCACCAGGGGCAGAGTGACCCGTACAGGAAGACGCTTTCGTAGGCGAACCAGTGCACGAGAGCGAAGGCGCCGAAGACGAACAGTCCAAAGGTGCGCCAGTACCACCGGCGAAGGCCGTGCGGCGCGGCGAGGGCGCTGACGCCCGCGTAGACGGGCCCGAAGAACAGCGCGACGCCCGCGAGGGAGTTCGAGAACCCGAGGATGTTGCCGCCTGCGGACAGCAGATTCGGGCCGCACGTGAGCAGCACGCCCCACTGGCAGCTGATCAGCGGATCCTGATCGGTGAGCTGGCCGATGTACTCGAGGTACAAGAGGAAAGCGACGACGGCGCCGACCACGCCCGCGGCGATCCAGAAGACCGCGAGTGCGATGGGCGGGCGATGTGTGGGGGCGGACACGCTGCCAGTCTGCGCCGCTCGGGCGCCCGCTGTCTTCGCTCGGCGCCGGGGAAAAGCGGCGCGATCCTCAGGCCCCGGGCACGAAGACCGCTTCGCCCCGCTCGGGCACCGCCGCCGCAATGCGGGCGCGCATCTCCTCGGAGACATCCGCGAGCTCGGCCAGCGGATACCAGCCGACCTCTGTCATTTCGCCGTCCACGGGCTCCGGATCACCGGAGACCCAGGTGCAGCGGAACGTGATGTCCAAGTAGTCGCTCTGATCGCCGTTCTCGTAGGTGACCCGCGGAATCTGGTGTACCCACGCGAGCCGGTCGGCGCGGATGACGACCCCGGCCTCTTCGAGCGCCTCGCGGCAGGCCGCGACGGCCGGCTCCTCGCCCGGGTCGACGATCCCCGTGATCGGGGTGAGCGCCCCGTTGTCGGAGCGCCGGCCCAGGAGCACCTGGTCGCCTCGGATGATGACGGCCGTGACTCCCACCAGCGGAAGCGGGCGGGTGCCGACGAAGCGGCGCAGCTCGAGGACGAAGTCGGGAGTCGGCATCCCTCGACGCTATCCCACGCGAGTTGCACCTCCCCGCGCCGAGTTGCACCTCGTCAGCGCGAGTTGCACCTCGTCAGCGCGAGTTGCACCTCCTCGCGCTGAGTTGCACCGCCCGCTCCTGTTACGGGGATGTGAAGAATCGGGCCCGGGGGATGCGGATGCACCGGGAGCGGGTTACTTTGTTGGTCACTTGACCAACTTGGAGTGACATGCGACGGATTCCCGTGGAACAGCGGCGCGAAGAACTGATCGCCGCCGCGATCCGTGTCGTCACCCGCGGCGGTGTCGGAGCGCTGACCACACGCGCTGTGGCCGCTGAGGCGGGGATGCCGCTGGGCGCGATCCACTACATCTTCGCGTCGCAGGACGAGCTCATCCGCGCGGTGACCGACGTCATCCGCGACGAGGAACGCCTGGCCGCTGAGGTCGTGAGCCTTGAGGCGCAGACGATCGAGGACGCGCTGTGCGCCGGGCTCGGTGCCTACGTACGGCTGGTCGAAAGCGACCCGACCAAGGAGCTCGCCGTGCTCGAGCTGGCGCTCCACTCTCGGCGCGGCGACCGCCACGACACCATGCGGGACCAGTGGTCTGGCTACCGCGCGGCTGCGCGGGGACTGCTGGAGCAAGCGGCCGTGCGCGCCGGGGTGACCTGGACGCTCGATCTCGACGATCTCGCCCGGATGCTCATCGTCGCCATGGACGGCCTGACCCTGGGCTACCTCGCCGACGGCGACCTGGATGCGGCAGACCGCGCGATCGCCATCCTCGCCGCTGCGCTCGCCACCCATACCCGACCCCTGACCGCGGAGGATGTACATGCTCACTGAGATCGACGAACGGGTGCACGCATCCGTCAATCTGCACGCCGTCTTCGGTGCGCTCCCGAGGCTGGTCGAGTTGGTGCCGGCCGCGCGAGCGCTGACCGAAAGCCTTGATCGGCCGGTGGCGCTCACGTTCGTCGCCGCCGGCGTGGGACGGATGACGCTCGGGTTCACCTCCGGCGCAGTGATCGAGGGGGCGACGACGGATGCCGGGAACGTCCGTCTGCTCTTCCGTTCGCCTGCGCACCTGAACGCGGTGATCGCCGGCACGGCGCAACCGATTCCGTTCGCGGGACCGCGGGGGCTGAAGTTCCTCACCGGCGTGTTCGCGCCGATGGCGGATCTGCTGGGCCGCTATCTGCAGCCGAGCGCGGCAGACCTGGAAGACCCCGTCTTCGTCGAGGCGCACAATCTGCTCAGCCTGCACGTCGCGGCGACCGCGATCACGGTGATCGCCAACGAGGACCACGCCGGGAAGTTCTCGGCGGCCCAGATGGCCGACGGCGACCTCGACATCGCGGTCGGGGACGACCTCAGCTACCGGATCCGCGTCGCCGACCACCGCCTCTCGCTCGTCCCCGCCTCCGCGCAGCCGGCCCGCGCCGTCTTCTCCTTCGCGGACCTCGCGACTGCCGGGGACGTGCTCGGCGGCCGCGAGAGCGCTCTGGCCTGCGTGTGCGATGGCCGCATCGCCATGCGTGGCTACATCCCGCTCGTCGACAACACCAGCAGAATCCTCGACCGCGTCGGTCAGTACCTCGGAAAGTGAGCCGCGTCATGACCTCCACTGCGAGCACCACCGCCACCTCTGGGACCGCGCCGTTCCGCTTCGACAAGAGCCAGGAGGCGTTCCGTCGCGCGACCCGGGTGATCCCCGCCGGCATCCCGGGGCATCTGGGCCCTGCCGAAGGGCTCCACATTCCCCACGAGGCATTTCCGAAGTTCTCCTCGAAGGCCGAAGGCACGAGGTTCTGGGATCTCGACGGCAACGAGTACATCGACTACATGTGCGGGTACGGCCCGAACGTCCTCGGCTACCGCGACAAGGACGTGGATGCCGCGGCCCGCGCGCAGGCCCGCAAGGAAGACGTCGTGTCACTGCCCTCCAGCATCATGGTGGACTTCGCCGAGCTGCTGGTGGACACCGTCGCCTCGGCCGACTGGGCGTTCTTCGCGAAGAACGGCGGTGACACCACGACGCTCGCGATCATGACCGCACGGGCGGCGACGGGTCGCAAGAAGATCGTGTTCATCAAGGGCTTCTATCACGGGGTCGCGCCATGGACACAGAAGCTCGATTACCCCGGAGTGCTCGAGGAGGATGTCGCGAACAACCTCTACGTGCCCTGGAACGATCTCGCCGCCCTGCGCGCGATGTTCACCGAGCACCGCGGTCAGATCGCGGGCCTCATCGCCCAGCCGTACATGCACGGCAATTTCGTCGACAACGAGCTTCCCGCCGCCGGCTACTGGCGCGCGGTGCGGGCACTCTGTGACGAGTTCGGCGTGGTGCTCATCGTCGACGACGTGCGCGCCGGGTTCCGACTGGATCTGGCGGGCAGTGATCACTACTTCGGCTTCGAGGCCGACCTCATCTGCTTCTGCAAGGCTCTCGCCAACGGCTACAACGTCTCGGCGCTGTGCGGCAAGGACGCGCTCAAAGAGGCCGTGAGCGCGATCACCTACACCGGCAGCTACTGGATGAGCGCCGTGCCCTTCGCTGCGGGCATCGCGACCCTGAAGAAGCTGCGCGCGCTCGAGGCCCCGGCGCTCTTCGAGCGGTTGGGTACGCAGCTGACCGATGGTCTCGTCGCCGCGGCATCCGGTCACGGTCTCACCCTGGTGGCATCCGGGGCGCCCTCCCTGTTCTACCTGCGGCTGGACGATCCGGATGGCTCGCTCATGCTCCACCAGGAATGGGTCGCCGAGTGCGTGCAGCGGGGCGTCTTCATCACGTCGCACCACAACCACTTCATCAATGCCGCCCTGACCGAGGCGGATATCGCGCGCACCATCGAGATCGCCGACGAGGCCTTCGCCATCGTCGCCGCCCGACACGGAATCGAGGGTTGACATGACCGACGCCACCACCACGGGAACCGCGATGGTGCGTCTGCGCCGCATGTCGGTCGCCGCCGCGGGAGCATATGGTGTGCAGGGCCTGGGATATGCGGTCGTGGTGACCGCTCTTCCGTCCTTCCAGGCCCGGCACGCGCTGGATGAGACGGCCGTGTCCCTGATCCTGCTCGGCGTCGTCGTCGCCGCAGCGGCCGGGTCGGTCCTCGCCGATCTCCTCGCCGTCCGCCGCAACAGCCGATTCGCCGTCATCGTCGGATTCGCGCTCCAGATCATCGGGTTGACCGGCGCGGCACTCTCCCCGGAGATCGTGCTGTTCGTCGTCTCGATCCTCGTCTACGGGGTCGGTCTCGGCACGATCGATGCCGCATCCAACATGCAGGGCGTGCTCGTGCAGCGCCACTGGGGACGGCCGATCCTCGGACGTCTGTTCGCGGTCTACACGGTGGCCGCGATCGTCGGCGCGATGGCCATGAGCGCGGGCATTTCGCTCGGCTCGGGGGCGACGTTCGCGCTGCTGATCGCGGCGGGGATGCAGCTGGTCTATCTGCTCGCCGCTTCCCGTGCGCTCGACCCCGAGCGCGCTGCCCGTCAGGCCGGGACCAAGGCCGGGCGTCTTCCGCGGATGCCGATCTTCGTCGTGGGTCTCGTGGTGTTCGCGGTGTTCACGATGGACGCGGGCTTGTCCACCTGGAGCAGCGTGCACCTGGTCGACATGGGCACCGCGGCCGCACTCGCACCTCTGGGATACGCGCTTTATCAGGCGGGCGTGCTGATCGCACGACTCGCCGTCGATCCCGTCGAGCGCCGCGTCGGTACCCGACGAGTCGCCCTCGCGGCGCTCATCGCGGGCGCGGTGGGGAGCATCGCGTTCGCACTCATCCCGGTGTTCGGTGTCGCCGTGTTCGCGCTGTTCCTTGCCGGCCTCTGCTCGGGCGCGCTCATCCCGATCGCGTTCGGGATGGCGGGGCGGATCGACCCGGCACGCAGCGACGAGATCGTCGCGCGCGTGAACATCTACAACTATGGCGGCGCGCTGATCGGCACCGTGGGTGTGGGGCTCCTCCTGGACGCGGGTGGCCCTGCCCTCGCGTTCATCGTCCCGGCGCTCGTGCTGCTCCTCGCGCTGCCGGCGCTGCGCTCCCACGCCACCCCGAAGGCCGCGCCCGGGGTGGAGTCGTGAGCCGGCTCGCGCTGCCGGCCGACTTCCGGTGGGGAGTGGCGACCTCGGCCTATCAGATCGAGGGTGCCGTGGATGGCGACGGACGGGGGACCAGCATCTGGGACACGTTCGTCCGTGAGCCCGGCACCGTCCGACACGGACAGAACGCCGATGTCGCCATCGACCACTACCACCGTCTCGACGAGGACCTCGATCACATCGCGGCGCTCGGCGTGAGTGACTATCGGTTCTCGATCGCCTGGCCGCGGATCATCCCGGGAGGATCCGGAGAGGTCAACGCCCGCGGGCTCGATTTCTACGACCGCCTCGTCGACGGACTGCTCGCGCGCGGCATCCGGCCGGTTCCCACGCTGTACCACTGGGACCTGCCGCAGCCGCTGGAGGATGCCGGCGGCTGGATGTCGCGCGAGACCGCGTACGCCTTCGCCGACTACGCGGCGGCGACCGCCGCGCGACTGGCGGACCGCGTGGCCGACTGGAGCACCCTGAACGAGATGAGCGTGCACACCCTCTACGGGTACGCCCTCACCGACCATGCGCCGGCCCGCGGCCTCGGACTCGGCGCGCTGCCGGCCGCCCACCACCAGCTGCTCGGTCACGGTCTGGCAGTGCAGGCGCTCCGGGCTGCCGGCGCCCAGCGCGTCGGGGTCGTGAATCAGCATTTCCCCGTGCACCCGGCTTCCGAGACGCGCGAGGACATCGAGGCGGCGATGATGTTCGCCGCGTTGACCAACTGGACGTTCTCGGACCCGATCCTGCTCGGGGCATATCCAGGAGAGGAGATCCGGGCGGGGCTCGGGATGGCCGAGGCGCAGGTGGATGCGGACCTGGAGCTCATTTCGGCCCCGCTCGACTTCTACGGGGTCAACTACTACGAACCGACCCGCATCGAGGCCCCCAAGCTCGGCAAGGACTACTCGGGCGTGCTCGAGGTGGACATCCCGACAGGGCTCCCGTTCTCGCCCGTGCCCTTCGGTGCTGAACGCACGACGGACTTCGGCTGGTCCGTCGTGCCGGAGGGACTCACCGAGATCCTCGTGGCCGTGCACGAGCGCTATCCCTACCTGCCGCCGGTGATCATCACGGAGAACGGGGCCTCTTTCCACGACGTGGTCGCGGCCGACGGCGGCGTGCACGACGACCGGCGTATCGCGTTCCTGGCGGATCACATCGCCGCGGTCGAGGCGGCGGTGGATGCCGGGGTGGATGTCGTCGGCTACTACTGCTGGTCGGCCTTCGACAACTTCGAGTGGGCTGCCGGATTCGACGAGCGCTTCGGACTGATCCACGTGGATCTGGACACCCTCGAGCGCACGCGCAAGGACTCTTGGTACTGGTATCGCGACCTCATCGCCGCGCAGCGGGGGTGACACCGCCCCGCGTGCCCCGGCCCGAGGGCGGGGCACGCTCGTAGACTCGATCCATGGCATCCGACTCGTTCGTCCACCTGCACGTGCACAGCGAGTACTCGATGCTCGACGGCGCGGCGAAGATCGCGGCCATGACCCAGGCTGCTGCCGAGTACGGCATGCCCGCGATCGCGGTCACCGACCACGGCAACACCTTCGCCGCGTTCGAGTTCTACAACGCCGCCAGGAGCGCCGGGATCACCCCCATCATCGGCCTCGAGGCCTATGTCACCCCCGGCACGCACCGCAGCGACAAGTCGCGGGTGTCGTGGGGGACGCCCGAGCAGAAGAGCGACGACGTCTCGGGGTCGGGCGCCTACACCCACATGACGATGTGGAGTCAGAACACCGAGGGGATGCACAATCTCTTCCGGCTGAGTTCGCTGTCCAGCATGGAGGGCTACTACTTCAAGCCGCGCATGGACCGCGAGCTGCTGGAAACCTACGGCAAGGGTCTGATCGCCACCACCGGCTGCCCCTCGGGTGAGGTGCAGACGCGTCTGCGCCTCGGGCAGTACGACGCCGCCCGCGCGGCGGCTGCCGAGTTCCAGGACATCTTCGGCAAAGAGAACTACTTCGCCGAGATCATGGATCACGGGCTCTCGATCGAGCGCAGGGTGATGACCGATCTCATCCGCCTGTCGAAGGACCTCGGCATCCCGCTGGTCGCCACCAACGACTCCCACTACACCCACCAGCACGAGGCCGATGCCCACGCCGCTCTGCTGTGTGTGCAGTCCGGATCCACGCTCGATGACCCGAACCGCTTCAAGTTCGACGGCGACGGGTACTACATCAAGACCGCACAGGAGATGCGGCAGATCTTCCGCGATCACCCCGAGGCGTGCGACAACACGCTGCTGATCGCCGAGCGGTGCGAGGTCGAGTTCAACACCTCTGCCAACTACATGCCGCGCTTCCCGGTGCCGGACGGCGAGACCGAGGACAGCTGGCTGGTCAAGGAGGTCGAGAAGGGCCTCCACTATCGGTACCCCGCCGGTATCCCGGACAAGGTCCGCAAGCAAGCCGAGTACGAGACCGGGATCATCCTGCAGATGGGGTTCCCCGGCTACTTCCTGGTCGTCGCGGACTTCATCAACTGGGCCAAGGACAACGGGATCCGCGTCGGTCCCGGCCGTGGCTCGGGTGCCGGCTCCATGGTGGCGTACGCGATGCGGATCACCGATCTCGACCCGCTCGAGCACGGCCTCATCTTCGAGCGCTTCCTCAACCCCGACCGGGTGTCGATGCCCGACTTCGACGTCGACTTCGACGATCGTCGTCGGGGCGAGGTGATCGACTACGTGACCGAGAAGTACGGCTCCGAGCGTGTCGCGCAGATCGTCACGTACGGCACCATCAAGTCGAAGCAGGCGCTGAAGGACGCGGGTCGCGTGCTCGGATTCCCCTTCAGCATGGGGGAGAAGCTCACGAAAGCCATGCCCCCGGCTGTCATGGGCAAGGACATGCCGCTGTCGGGCATGTACGACAAGGAGCACCCGCGCTTCAAAGAGGCCAGCGAATTCCGCGCCGTCATCGACACCGACCCCGAGGCCAAGACGGTGTTCGACCGCGCGCTCGGCCTGGAGGGGCTGAAGCGCCAGTGGGGCGTCCATGCGGCGGGCGTCATCATGTCCAGCGAGCCGCTGCTGGACATCATCCCGATCATGCGCCGCGAGCAGGACGGCCAGATCGTCACCCAGTTCGACTATCCGTCATGCGAGTCGCTGGGCCTGATCAAGATGGACTTCCTGGGGCTTCGCAACCTCACGATCATCTCCGATGCCCTCGACAACATCCGCATGAACCGGGGCGAGGAGCTCGACCTCGAGCACCTCGGGCTGGAGGATCGCGAGGCCTACGACCTGCTCACCCGCGGCGACACACTGGGTGTGTTCCAGCTCGACGGCGGGCCGATGCGCTCTCTCCTGCGGCTCATGAAGCCCGACAACTTCGAAGACGTCTCGGCCGTCATCGCGCTGTACCGACCGGGCCCCATGGGCGCCAACTCCCACATCAACTACGCGCTGCGAAAGAACGGGCAGCAGGAGGTCACCCCGATCCACCCTGAGCTGGCCGAGCCGCTCAAGGAGATCCTCGACATCAGCTACGGCCTGATCATCTACCAGGAGCAGGTGATGGCGATCGCGCAGAAGGTCGCCGGATTCAGCCTCGGTCAGGCCGACATCCTGCGCCGTGCGATGGGCAAGAAGAAGAAGTCCGAGCTCGACAAGCAATACGAGGGCTTCGCCGGGGGAATGAAGGAGCGCGGCTACGGAGACGGCGCGATCAAGGCCCTGTGGGACATCCTGCTGCCCTTCTCGGACTACGCGTTCAACAAGGCCCACTCGGCGGCGTACGGACTCGTCTCGTACTGGACCGCATATCTGAAGGCCCACTACCGCGCCGAGTACATGGCGGCGCTGCTGACCAGCGTCGGGGACTCCAAAGACAAGATGGCGGTGTACCTCAACGAGTGCCGTCGCATGGGCATCCAGGTGCTGCCGCCGGATGTGAACGAATCGATCCGGTTCTTCGCCGCGGTCGGGGACGACATCCGCTTCGGGCTGGGCGCCGTGCGCAACGTCGGCGCGAACGTCGTCGAGGCGATCGTCGAGGCCCGCAAGGATGCCCCGTTCACGAGCTTCCACGACTTCCTCGCCCGAGTGCCGGTGTCGGTGGCCAACAAGCGCACGATCGAGTCCCTCATCAAGGCCGGTGCGTTCGACTCGCTCGGATCGACCCGCCGTGCGCTGCTGGAGATCCACGAGGATGCCACCGAGCAGGCCGTGCTCGACAAGCGACGCGAGGCCAACGGAGAGGTCGGCTTCGATTTCGACTCGCTGTGGGGCGAGGAGGAGCCGCAGACCGTCTCCAAGGTGCCGGAGCGCCCCGAGTGGACCAAGAAGGACAAGCTCGCCTTCGAGCGCGAGATGCTCGGCCTCTACGTCTCGGACCACCCGCTGGCGGGCCTCGAGGTTCCCCTCGCCAAGCACGCCTCCACCAACATCCACGACCTGCTCGCCTCAGAGGACGCCACCGACGGCGATCAGGTGACGATCGCGGGACTGGTCACGAGCGTGCAGCACCGCGTGGCCAAGTCCAGCGGCAACCCGTACGGCATGATCACGGTCGAAGACTTCGACGGCGAGATCACGGTCATGTTCATGGGCAAGACCTACACCGAATTCCAGAGCATGCTGCAAGCGGATGCGATCCTCGTGGTGCGCGGGCGGGTCTCCCGCCGCGACGACGGGATGAATCTGCACGCCCAGGCGGCCTTCTCCCCGGATCTCGGCAACATCGAGGAATCAGGTCCGCTCGTTCTCGTCATCGCCGAGCAACGGGCCAGCGAGTCGGTCATCGTCGATCTCGCGGACGTGCTGGGCAGACATCCCGGGGATACCGAGGTCATGCTGCGCTTGCACAAGGGCGGCGTGGCGAAGGTGTTCGAGGTGCCGATGCCCGTGCGGGTGACCGCCGACCTCTACGGCGAGCTGAAGGGACTGCTCGGATCGGCGTGTCTGGGGTGAGGTCTCCATGATCGGGGACCGGGGTGATCCGGTCTCGTGGGCCACGGCCGTCCACGCCCGGCCGGTAGCCTAGAGGGATGCTCCGCACCCTCGATCTGCGCGGTCGTGACCACTCCGCAGCCGCCCTCCTGGCCGCCGTTCCCCGCGCCACCGCCGCCCGCAACGAGGCCCTCGCCACCGCCGCGCGGCTGGTCGAGGATGTCGCCCGCGACGGGGAGGGGGCCCTTCGCTCGCAGGCCGAGGCTTTCGACAAGGTCGCCGGGCACGACATCCGCGTGCCGCAGGCGCACCTCGAGGAGGCGCTCGCGACGCTGGAACCCGAGATCCGACAGGCCCTGGAGCGCGCCATCGAGCGGGTGCGTCAGGCCTCTGCCGTCCAGGTTCCGCCTCCCACCACCACGACCCTGGGGGCCGGAGCGCTCGTGCATCAGCGCTGGCAGCCGGTGCGCCGCGTGGGGCTGTACGTTCCCGGCGGCAAGGCCGTGTATCCCTCGAGTGTCGTGATGAACGTCGTTCCCGCCCAGGCCGCCGGTGTCGAGCAGATCGCCCTGGCGTCCCCGCCGCAGCGGGACCACGGCGGTCGCGTGCACCCGATCATCCTCGCCGCCGCGCACCTGCTGGGTGTGACCGAGGTCTACGCGATGGGCGGCGCCGGCGCGATCGGTGCCTTCGCCTGGGGCGTCGATTCGCTCGGCCTTGATCCCGTGGATGTGGTCACCGGTCCCGGAAACAACTTCGTCGCGGCCGCCAAGCGTGCCGTCGCCGGGCGCGTGGGCACCGACTCGGAAGCCGGCGCGACCGAGATCCTGATCGTCGCCGATGACACGGCCGACCCGAGGTGGGTCGCCGCTGATCTCATCAGCCAGGCCGAGCACGACGAGCAGGCCTCGGCCGTCCTCGTGACGGCGTCCGAGGCCCTGGCGACCGCGGTGCAGACCGAGGTCGCGGCGAGGGCTGCGGACACCATGCACGCGGCGCGCATCGCCGTGTCGTTGGCGGGGGAGCAGTCGGCGATCGTGCTGGTCGACGACCTCGAGCAGGCGATCGCCTTCAGCAACGCCTACGCGCCCGAGCACCTCGAACTGCACCTGGCCGATCCGATGCCGGAGCGCTTCGTGCATGCCGGTGCCGTGTTCGTCGGCCCATACTCGCCCGTGAGTCTCGGCGACTACCTCGCCGGCAGCAACCACGTCCTGCCGACCGGGGGACAGGCGCGATACGCCGCGGGGTTGTCGGCGGCGACGTTCCTCCGTCCGCAGCAGGTCATCGAGTACGACCGTCAGGGGCTCGCCGACGTCGCCGACGCGATCGTCGCACTCGCCGACGCAGAAGTGCTTCCTGCGCATGGCGAAGCCGTCGAGGCGCGCTTCGAGGCGTAATCTGGCTGAGCCATGCACTGCCCCTTCTGTCGTCATCCGGATTCTCGCGTCATCGATTCTCGGACGAGTGACGACGGGCTCAGCATCCGTCGCCGTCGACAGTGCCCGGAGTGTGGGGGGCGCTTCTCGACGATCGAGACGGCGAGCCTGAACGTCATCAAGCGCTCGGGCGTCATCGAGTCCTTCAGCCGAGAGAAGGTCATGTCCGGTGTGAGGAAGGCCTGTCAGGGGCGACCGGTCACCGAGGGTGATCTGGCCCTGCTCGCACAGTCGGTCGAAGAGACGGTGCGTCAGACCGGTGCCTCGCAGATCGACACCAACGAGATCGGGCTGGCGATCCTCGGGCCACTCCGCGAGCTCGATGAGATCGCCTACCTCCGTTTTGCGAGCGTCTATCAGGCGTTCGACTCCCTCGAAGACTTCGATTCCGCCATCGCGGCGCTGCGCGCGGATCACCATTCGGCATCCGACCCCGAGGAGTAACCGTGTACCCGTGGCTGTTTCGCACGTTCCTTTCCCAGATGGACCCCGAGACGGCGCACCACGCGGCGATGCTCGTGATCCGTGTGCTCGGGGTGCGCCCCTTCGCGCGGGTCGCCCGCGCGTTCACCCGCCCCGATCCCGCGCTGCGGGTGAAGGCTCTGGGACTCACGTTCGACTCGCCCTTCGGCGTCGCCGCCGGATTCGACAAGGACGCGATCGGCGTCGACGGCCTGTACGCGCTGGGGTTCGGTCACGTCGAGGTCGGCACGGTCACCGCGATCCCGCAGGAGGGCAACCCCAAGCCGCGGCTGTTCCGCCTCATCCCCGACCGGGCGGTCGTCAACCGCATGGGCTTCAACAACCGGGGCGCCTACGCGGCGGCGCAGCGGCTGAAGAAGGCGCGCCGTCGTTCATCGCGCACGGTGCTCGGCGTCAACATCGGCAAGAGCCGCATCGTGGATGTCGAGAACGCGCTCGTCGACTACGTGACCTCGACGCGTCTGGTGGCTCCCGTCGCCGACTACCTCGTCGTGAATGTCTCCTCGCCCAACACCCCGGGCCTGCGCACGCTGCAGGCCGTCGAGACGTTGCGGCCGCTGCTGGCGGCGGTGAAGGATGCCGCCGGCGACACCCCGCTGCTCGTGAAGATCGCCCCTGACCTCACCGAGGAGGAGATCACCGGGATCGCGGGGCTCGCGGTCGAACTGGGCCTAGCCGGCATGGTGACCACCAACACGACCATCGAGCGCGAGTCGCTGGGGCTTCGCAGCGACCCGAAGGCGATCGAGGCCGCCGGGGCCGGCGGTCTGTCGGGGAAGCCGCTCGCGCCGCGTTCACTCGAGGTGCTGACACTCGTGCGCTCGGTCGTGCCCGAGGACTTCTGCCTCATTGCGGCCGGCGGAGTGGAGACATCCGAGGACGTACAGGAGCGCCTGGATGCCGGAGCGACCCTCGTCCAGGGCTACACGGGGTTCCTCTACCGCGGCCCCCTCTGGGCCCGCCAGATCACTCGCGGCCTCACCCGCCGCTGAGCGTCTCGTCCGCCATCCCCGCGCCGAACCCACACTTTCGGTGCGAACCCACACGTTCCTTGCGCAATCAACGTGTGGGTTCGCAAGCAACCTGTGGGTTCGGCGGGTGGCTGCGCTGGGGTGACGCTCAGACGGGGTAGCCGCCGCGCTTGACCTGCGGCTTGGGGAGGCGCATGAAGCGCATCTGGACGCTGCGCATCGCGGCGTACCATCCCAGGCCCTTCTCGACCTTGCTGGCGCCGAACTTCTCGGCGACGCCCTTCTTCGCGCGCATCGAGGTGATGATCATGTCGCCGATGACGAACAGGATGAAGATCCACAGGGCCACGAATGACCAGAACTGGATGAACTCCAGCGGGATGAAGGTCGCGACGATGACGACGACCATCGCGGGCATGACCGCCTCGCCGAGGTGCCAACCGGCATCCACGAAGTCGCGCACGAATTTGCGCTGCGGGCCCTGGTCGCGGGCGGGGAGGTACTTCTGCTCGCCGTTGGCCATGCCGACGCGCGCCTTCTCGCGGGCGGCCGACAGCTCGGCCTTGCGCTGCGCCTTCGCTTCCTTGGTGTCGGCGACGAGCGGGCGCTTGCGGGCGGCCTCCTGCTCGGCGCGGCTCGGGGTCGCACGGCCCTTGCCGACCGCCGGCGACGCTGCCGATTCGTCCTTGGGGGCTTCGGGTGCGGGAGTCTTGGCCACGATGGTCCTCAGTGTGTTCGTGCGGGTGAGTCCT
Source organism: Microbacterium sediminicola (assembly GCF_039531125.1). NCBI lineage: Bacteria > Bacillati > Actinomycetota > Actinomycetes > Micrococcales > Microbacteriaceae > Microbacterium > Microbacterium sediminicola. Next base: position 1,119,072 of record NZ_BAAAPL010000001.1, on the reverse strand, counting down.
TAAGATTACCCGCATGAGTGCTGAGCTTTCCCGGACCGAGTCCATTCGCGAGGCCGCCGAGGGAGGCATCCCGCAGGCGCTCGCCGATCTGGGCGACCTCGTGCGCATCCCCTCGATCGCCTGGCCGAGCATGGATCAGTCCCAACTCGTGCGCAGTGCCGAGGCCGTGGCGGCGCTCGTCGAGGGCACCGGCGTGTTCGATGCGGTCACGGTCACCCGCTCGGTGATCCCCGGCACCGACGAGCTCGGACAGCCGGCGGTGCTGGCCACCCGGGCGCCGCGCAACGGGCGCCCGACCGTGCTGCTGTACGCCCACCACGACGTGCAGCCGATCGGCGACGAGGCGCTGTGGGAGACCCCGCCCTTCGAGCCGACGGTCCGCGACGGCCGTCTCTATGGGCGCGGAGCAGCCGACGACAAGGCCGGCGTCATGGCCCACGTCGCCGCGATCCGGGCCCTCACCGAGGCGCGGGGCGAAGACTTCGACCTCGGCATCGCGCTGTTCATCGAGGGGGAAGAGGAGTACGGCTCGCGCTCGTTCGCCCAGTTCCTCAGTGACAACGCCGACGCGCTCCGATCGGATGTCATCGTCGTCGCCGACTCCGGCAATTGGGACCAGGTCACCCCGGGGCTCACCGTGTCGCTGCGCGGAAACGCCCGCTTCACGATGTCGGTGCGCACACTCGACCACGCCTCCCACTCCGGCATGTTCGGGGGAGCGGTGCCCGACGCGATGATGGCGGCCATCCAGCTGCTGTCGACGATGTGGGACGCTGGCGGCTCGGTCGCCGTCGCGGGACTCGAGTCGCGGGATGCCGAGACGCCCGAGTACTCGGAAGAGACCCTGCGCACCGAGACCGGGCTGCTCGACGGGGTGAGTCCCGCCGGCACGGATGCCATCATCGGCCGCATCTGGAACAAGCCCTCGATCACCGTCATCGGCATCGACGCCACGAGCGTGGCCTCCGCATCCAACACCCTCACCCCCGAGGTGAGCGTGGTCATCAGCGCCCGCGTCGCGCCCGGGCAGAGCGCCGCCGACGCCTACGCCGCGATGGAGGCGCATCTGCGCGCCCACGCGCCCTACGGTGCGCAGCTGGAATTCCGGGATGTCGACCTCGGGAACCCGTTCCTGGTCGACACCTCCGGCTGGGCCGTCGCCGACGTGCGTGCCGCCCTCACCGAGGGATACGGCGTCGCGCCGATCGACATCGGCGTCGGCGGATCGATCCCCTTCATCGCCGATCTCGTGCGCGAGTTCCCGGGCGCGCAGATCCTGGTCACCGGCGTCGAGGACCCGCACTCGCGCGCACACAGCCCCAACGAGTCACTGCACCTGGACACCTTTCGCCGTGCGGTCGTCTCGGAGGCGCTGCTGCTCGGAAAGCTCGACGAGCGCACGATCTGATCTGCCGCCGCGCGGACCCGGATACGGCGCGTCGTGGGTTCACGGACCCGACGCGTCCCACGCGGCGTAGAATCGCTGCATCCTGAACCGACGGCACCGCCGACAAGGAGAGAGTCATGACCGACACCGCACTGACCACCGACCAGACCGCCCGTGAGCACGGCGTGGCGCTGACCGACGCTGCGGCGGACAAGGTCAAGAGCCTCCTCTCGCAGGAAGGCCGCGACGACCTGCGCCTGCGCGTCGCCGTCCAGCCCGGCGGATGCAGCGGCCTGATCTACCAGCTCTACTTCGACGAGCGCTACCTCGAGGGCGACAAGGCCGTGGACTTCGGCGGCGTCGAGGTCGTGGTCGACGACATGAGCGTGCCGTACCTGGACGGCGCCACGATCGACTTCAAGGACACGATCTCGGAGCAGGGATTCACGATCGACAACCCCAATGCGCAGGGCTCGTGTGCCTGCGGTGACAGCTTCCACTGAGACTTCTCGCACCACGGCAGCGGCGTCCCTCGGGGCGCCGCTGCTTCAGCATGTCTGAATGCCTGACCTTCAGTACCCCCGAAAGACGGCGAACCTGAGTGGCAGGCCTCAACAAGGTGTGAGCTTGCCCTAGACTGGCGAGGTCACACTTCGCAACGTGGAAAGGTGCGCCGTGCCGTCCAATCGCCGACTCCGCTGGGTTCTTCTACCGGTGGGCGCCGCTGCGGCCGTCGCCCTCGCAGGGTGCACGCCGACTGAGCTGAACGGGTATCTGCCCGGTTTCACCGAGGACGGCACCCAGGCCACCAACCACACCGAGATGGTGTCCGGACTCTGGGTCAACTCCTGGATCGTCCTGCTCGTGGTGGGCCTGATCACCTGGGCTCTCATGGGCTGGGCGGCGATCGCCTACCGCCGCCGCAAGGGTCAGACCGGACTGCCCGTGCAGCTGCGGTACAACATGCCGATCGAGATCTTCTACACGGTCGTGCCGCTGATCCTGGTGATCGGATTCTTCGCCCTGACCGCGCGCGACCAGACGATCCTCGAGACCCAGTACGACGACCCGGATGTCTCGATCACGGCGATCGGCAAGCAGTGGGCTTGGGACTTCCAGTACAACGGCGACGCCGAGGACGGATCCGACACCGTCTGGACGATGGGCATCCAGGCCCAGCCCGACGAGAACGGCAACATCGATCAGGACACGCTTCCGACGCTGTACCTGCCGGTGAACGAGACCGTGCAGATCAAGCTGCAGTCGCGCGATGTCATCCACTCCTTCTGGATCATCGACTTCCTCTACAAGAAGGACATGTACATCGGCAAGGACAACTACTGGTCCTTCACGCCGACCCGAGAGGGCACGTACGCCGGAAAGTGCGCCGAGCTGTGTGGTGAGTACCACTCGATGATGCTCTTCAACGTCAAGGTCGTCAGCGCGGAGGAGTACGACGCCTACCTCGCCTCGCTCGAGGCCGCCGGACAGACCGGTGACATCGGCGAAGCGTACGACCGCCTGCAGAACACGCCGAACGATCCGACCGCCGCAGAGGGAGACGAGTGATGGCAACCACGCTGCCGTTCGAAGAGACCGGGACCAGCGGTCCCCGCACTCTGCCCCCGCGTCAGGCGGCTCTGATGTCGACGACGCGCGTCGAACAGAAGGGCAACATCATCGTCAAGTGGATCACCTCCACTGACCACAAGACCATCGGGTACATGTACCTGATCGCGTCGTTCCTGTTCTTCCTGCTCGGCGGTGTGATGGCGCTGATCATCCGCGCGGAGCTGTTCGAGCCCGGCATGCAGGTGCTGCCCACCAAGGAGCAGTACAACCAGCTGTTCACGATGCACGGCACGATCATGCTGCTCATGTTCGCGACGCCGCTGTTCGCCGGCTTCGCCAACGCGCTGCTGCCCCTGCAGATCGGTGCACCGGATGTCGCCTTCCCGCGTTTGAACGCGTTCGCCTTCTGGCTGTTCCTGTTCGGCTCGATCATCGCCGTCTCGGGCTTCCTCACCCCGCAGGGTGCGGCTGCGTTCGGCTGGTTCGCCTATCAGCCGCTGGCGAATGCGAGCTTCTCGCCGGGCGTGGGTGGCAATCTCTGGATGCTCGGTCTCGGCATGAGCGGATTCGGCACGATCCTCGGCGCCGTGAACTTCATCACCACGATCGTCACCATGCGAGCGCCCGGAATGACGATGTGGCGCATGCCGATCTTCTCGTGGAACACGCTGGTCACCAGCATCCTGATCCTGATGGCCTTCCCGGTGCTCGCCGCGGCGATCCTGGCCGCGGCCGCCGACCGCGTTCTCGGCGCGCAGATCTACAACCCCGCCAACGGCGGTGTGCTGCTGTGGCAGCATCTGTTCTGGTTCTTCGGGCACCCCGAGGTGTACATCATCGCGCTGCCGTTCTTCGGCATCGTCTCGGAGATCTTCCCGGCCTTCAGCCGCAAGCCGATCTTCGGATACAAGACCCTGGTCTACGCGACGGTCTCGATCGCAGCGCTCTCGGTCGCGGTGTGGGCTCACCACATGTACGTGACCGGCGGCGTGCTGCTGCCCTTCTTCGCCCTGATGACGATGCTCATCGCGGTGCCGACGGGTGTGAAGATCTTCAACTGGATCGGCACCATGTGGCGAGGATCGGTGACTTTCGAGACACCGATGGTGTTCTCGCTCGGCTTCCTCGTCTCGTTCGTGTTCGGTGGTCTGACCGGCGTCATCCTCGCCTCGCCGCCGCTCGATTTCGCACTGTCCGACTCGTACTTCGTGGTCGCGCACTTCCACTACGTCATCTTCGGAACCGTCGTGTTCGCGATGTTCGCCGGCTTCTACTTCTGGTGGCCGAAGTGGACCGGGCGCATGCTCAACGAGCGCCTCGGTTACGTGCACTTCTGGCTGCTCTTCATCGGCTTCCACATGACCTTCCTCATCCAGCACTGGCTGGGTGTGGACGGCATGCCGCGACGCTATGCGGACTACTCCGCCCAGGACGGCTGGACCTGGCAGAACCAGGTCTCCACGGTCGGTGCGGTGATCCTCGGTGTGTCGATGATCCCGTTCTTGCTCAACGTGTGGCTGACCGCCCGCAAGGCGCCGAAGGTCACCGTGAACGACCCGTGGGGCTACGGCGCCTCCCTCGAGTGGGCCACCTCGTGCCCGCCGCCGCGTCACAACTTCACGTCGATCCCGCGCATCCGCAGCGAGCGGCCCGCGTTCGATCTCAACCACCCCGAGGCCGCGGAGGTGACGGTCGGTGTCGGCCCCGCAAAGGACGCGCCCGATGCACCTGTCGTCGATCTCGCGGACGGAAAGGTGAAGTAAGGCAATGCGCACCAATATTTCACTGTGGTGGATCCTCGGGGGCTTCTTCGCCCTCGTCGGCATCGCCTACACCACCTGGAGCCTCATCTGGTACGGCCACGTCGAGTGGGTCGGGACGATCGCGATCTTCTTCACCGCGCTGATGGCGGCGTTCATCGCCTTCTACACCGGTGCGGTGCACCGCGCCCAGGGAGGCGAGCTGCCCGAGGACGTGCTGACAGCCGACATCGACGACGGTGACCCCGAGCTCGGGGAATTCAGCCCGTGGTCCTGGTGGCCGCTGGTTCTCGCCTTCTCGGCGGCGATCGCCATGATCGGCCTCTCGGTCGGGACTTGGATGGTGCCGATCGGCTTCGGGATCTTCCTCGTCGCCATCGTCGGCTGGGTGTACGAGTATTACCGCGGCTACTTCGCCCGCTGAATACCTTCTAAACGAAGGCCCCGACCGCTTGAGGTCGGGGCCTTCGTCGTTGCGGCTGTCAGCGCTTCCACTGGACGAGGACGACGCCGCCGACGACGATGAGGGCACCGACGAGCTCGTGCAGCGCGAAGCTCTCACCGAGTACGAGGATGCCGAGGGCAACCCCCACGACAGGGATGACGTATGTGACCGTCGAAGCGCCGACGGCGCCCCACGCCGCGATGACGCGCATGTTCCAGACGTACACCACGCCCGTGCCGAGGCACCCCAGTGCCAGCAGCGACAAGACAGAGGCGACATCCGGCGCAACCGGCGTGAGTGCGATGAACGGGACGAGCAGCAGCGCGATGACACCTGCGACCGCCATCTGCGTCGCGGCGAGGGTCACCGGATCATGGCGGTAGCGTCCAGTGACGAAGCGACGCATCCAGCCGAGGGCAATACCGTACGAGGCCGTCGCACCGAGGCATGCCAGCTGCGCCGGCAGCGACGCGGCGAATTCCGCCGAGGTGAGCACATCGCCGATCCCGATGACGACGGCCACCCCGACAGCGCCGATCAGGACGCCGACTGCCCGCCACAGTGTCATACGCTCGCCCCGCAGGGCGACGACCGCGACGAGGGTGGTCCACAGCGGCGTCGTCGCGTTCAGGATCGCCGACAGACCGGACGGCAGCTGCTCGGCCGCCCAGGCGAACAACAGAAACGGCGCGACGCAGAAGAAGATCGCCACCACGACCATATGCAGCCACAGCGCTCGCTCCCGCGGCCAATGACGACGTGTGAAGGCCATGATCGCGGCGAGCGTGAGCGCGCCGAGGATGATGCGTCCGAGTGCCACCTGGGCGGGACTGAGCCCGATCACGGCCAGCTTCATGAAGAGGAAACTGGCGCCCCAGACGAGGGCGAGCGCACCGAAGACGACAGGCACCGGCACAGCCCCGCGTGTTCGGACATTCTGTGCGGAGGTGCGGGAAGAGGGCGATGTCACCAGACGAACGCTACGCGGTGCCTGGGACACTGTGCTCGCGGGATTCCGACGCGGCACGTGCCCTCACGACCATCACCTGCGGGTCGAAGACGCGGGGGAGAGGGCCCTCGTCATTCGCGGTGGGCTGTCCCTCACGCACCCAGTACTCGTAGCCGCCGAGCATCTCCTTCACGTCGTAGCCGAGCTGTGCGAACTGCAGCGCGCCCTTCACCCCGGCATTGCATCCGGGGCTCCAGCAATAGACGACGACACGTGTGTCCTGGGGGATCTCCTGCGGCGCTCGGGAGGCAATTTCCCGGTAGGGCATGTGGATGGCGCCACTGATCCGACCCTGCTGCCACGCCTCGTCGCCGCGGACATCGACCAGGACGAACGCGTCGCCGGCCTTCTGGGCGGCATAGACGTCGGAGGCGTCCGTCTCATGGGCGAGGCGGGCACGGAAATAGTCAGCGGCTGTCATGCCTTGAGCGTAGGGGGAAGCCGCGCGCTGGAGGAGTGGCAGGGGTGTCATAAATCTGCCGTTTTCTGCCAGAGCCCAGTGACGCCATCGCGCGATCAGGCGACGGCATCGCTCGCGCTGGGTGCAGCTTCATCATGAACTCGAGAGAGGTCCCGACTCCTGAACGGAGCCGGGACCTCTCTCGAGTTCAGCGGATGCCTACTTCTTGTCGTCGTCCTCTTCCGGGACGATGACATTGGTCGGGCGCACGCCGGTCTCGGACTGACGCTTGTCGTCCGCGATCGGGTGGTGCGGGGCATCCGGGACACCGGCACGCTCGTGCATGCCCTGGATCTCTTCATCCTCGGCGTGGTCCATCTCTTCGAGCGCGTGGTGCTGGTGCGCCACGGCCTCGTCGAGCTCGGCCTGGGTGACAGGTGCGAGACGGTCCTCGAAGAACCAGCGCGACAGCGCCGCACGGAAGTTCTCGTGCCACGGGATCTGACCACGCGAGTTCGGGCGGACCACCAGCGGCTCGTTGGTCTCGTAGTCCACGAGCTTCCAGCGCTCGTACTCGTCGACCGGCTGGTGCACCTCGATGAACTCGCCGCCGGGGAGGCGTACGATGCGTCCGGATTCGTAGCCGTGCAGCGCGATCTCGCGATCCTTCTTCTGCAGGGCGATCGCGATGCGCTTCGTGACGAAGTACGCGATGACCGGACCCACGAACAGCAGCGCCTGGAGTGTATGGATGACGCCCTCCATCGTCACCCAGAAGTGGGTGGCGATGATGTCGGAGGATGCCGCAGCCCACAACACCGCGTAGAACGTGACACCTGCCGCGCCGATGGCGGTGCGGGTCGCCGCGTTGCGCGGACGCTGGGCGATGTGGTGCTCGCGCTTGTCGCCCGAGATCCACGCCTCGATGAAGGGGTAGATCGCGACGATGATGATGAAGACCACCAGGACCGCGACGGGGATGATGATGTTCCACGACCAGGTACGATCCCAGAACACCGACTCCAGGTGCGGCGGCACCAGACGCAGTGCGCCGTCGGCGAAGCCGATGTACCAGTCGGGCTGGGTACCCGCCGAGACTGGGGAGGGGTCGTAGGGGCCGTAGTTCCAGATCGGGTTGATCGTGAACAGCGAGGCGATCAGCACGATCACACCGAAGACCAGGAAGAAGAATCCACCCATCTTCGAGGCGTAGACCGGGAGCATCGGGTAGCCCACGACATTCGTGTTCGTCCGGGCGGGCCCGGCGAACTGCGTGTGCTTGTTGACGATCATCAGCACCAGGTGGGCGGCCAGAAGCGCCACCAGAATGGCCGGCAGCAGCAGGATGTGGAGTGTGTAGAGGCGCCCCACGATCTGATCGCCGGGGAACTCGCCGCCGAACAGCAGGAACGAGGTCCATGTGCCGATGATCGGGAAGCCCTTGATCATGCCGTCGATGATGCGAAGACCGTTGCCCGAGAGCAGGTCGTCGGGGAGCGAGTAGCCGGTGAAGCCCTCACCCATGGCCAGGACGAACAGCACGAAGCCGATCACCCAGTTCAGCTCGCGCGGCTTGCGGAACGCGCCGGTGAAGAACACGCGCAGCATGTGCACGCCGATACCGGCGACGAAGACGAGGGCGGCCCAGTGGTGGATCTGGCGCACCAGCAGACCACCGCGGATGTCGAACGAGATCCGCAGGGTCGAATCCAGTGCCGCGGACATCTCGATGCCGCGCATGGGCACGTACGCGCCGTCGTAGTGGGTGGGAACCATCGACGCCTGGAAGAAGAACGTCAGGAAGGTCCCCGAGAGGAGGACGACGACGAAGCTCCACAGCGCGATCTCACCCAGCATGAATGACCAGTGGTCGGGGAAGATCTTGCGTCCGAGCTCTTTGACCAGACCCGAGAGGCTGGTGCGCTCGTCGATGTAGTTCGCGGCCCCGGCGACGAAGCGACCGCCGAGCGGCTTCTCGTCCTTGGCGGCCTCGGTCGGCGCGTCAGTTGCGGTGGCGGTACTCAATGACGCTCCCAGAAGCTCGGTCCGACGGGTTCGGTGAAGTCGCTCTGTGCGACGAGGTAGCCCTCGTCATCCACGGCGATAGGCAGCTGCGGCAGCGGACGGGCGGCGGGGCCGAAGATGACCTTCGCCTCGTCCGAGATGTCGAACTGCGACTGGTGGCAGGGGCACAGCAGGTGGTGGGTCTGCTGTTCGTACAGCGCCACGGGGCAGCCGACGTGGGTGCAGACCTTCGAGTAGGCGACGATGCCGTCATACGACCAACTCGCACGTTCCGGCGTCTCGTGCAGCTGCTCGGGGAGCATGCGCACGAGCAGAACGATCGCCTTCGCCTTGGCGTCGAGGTAGCCCTCTTCGTGGCTCAGGTGCGCGAGCTCTTCGGGGATGATGTGCAGCGCCGATCCGAGGGTGATCTCGGAGGCCTTGACGGGCAGACCCTCGGGGTCAGTCGCCAGGCGCATGCCCTTCTTCCACATGGTGTGGCTGAGCAGGTACACGGGGTCTCCCGCGTGCGGGTCCTCCGGAGAGTTCTCGGGGGCAAGGCCGCGGAACAGCGTGATCGCGGGGAGGATCGAGGCCGCCAGCGCCGCGAACAGCCCGCCGCGGATGACGGTGCGGCGACCGAAGCCGGACTCCTCGTTCGCCTCGGAGAACACAGCGACGGCACCGGCGCGGGTCGTGTCCGATCCGCGGGTGGCGTGACGCGGCTCGATGTACTCCTTGTCGGCCATGATGGCCTTCGACCAGTGGATGGCGCCGACGCCGATCGCCAGCAGCGCGAAGGCGATGCCCAGGCCGATGAAGAGGTTGTTGTCGCGGATCGCGGGGATCTCGCCGCTTTCGATCGGGAAGATCATGTACGCGGCCACAGCCCACAGCGACCCGGCCACCGAGAGGTAGAACAGCGTGTAGACGGTGCGGACCGCCCGCTTCATCGCTGCGGGGTCCTTGTCCGTCATCCGCTCGCGGTGCGGCGGAAGCTCCGGATTCTTCACGGGGTCGGTGACCGCGACGGCGGTGCCCGACGAGGGCTTCCAGGAAGCCCTGTCGTGCCCGTACGGGTCGTCCTCGTGTGTCATGGTGCTCCTCTTAGCGTTCGTACGTCTTGCGGGTCGTGTCAGTTGGACTTCGCGGTGATCCACACCGTGATCGCGATCAGGGCGCTGATGCCGAAGATCCAGATGAACAGGCCCTCGGCCACGGGGCCGAGCGAGCCGAGCTTCTCGCCACCGGGGGAGGCGGTCTCCTGCATGTACAGCAGCGACGAGATGATGTCGCGCTTGTCCTCTTCGGTCAGGTACATGTTGTTGAAGACCGGCATGTTCTGCGGGCCGGTGACCATGGCCGCGTAGATGTGCAGGGCGCTGGTCTCGGTGAGCGCGGGGGCGTACTTGCCCTCGGTGAGCGCACCGCCGGCACCGGCGACGTTGTGGCACATGGCGCAGTTGATGCGGAAGAGCTCTGCGCCGCGGGCGATGTCGCCCTCACCGTCGAGGATCTCCTCGGACGGGAAGGTCGGCCCAGGGGCCATCGTCTGGACGTACTCGGCGATGGCGAGGATCTGGTCATCGGTGAACTGCACCGGCTTCTGTGGGGCCTGCGGGCCCTGCATCTGCAGCGGCATGCGTCCGGTGCCCATCTGGAACTCGACCGCGAGCTCACCGACGCCGTAGAGCGACGGGCCGTTCTCGGTGCCGGCCAGGTCCAGACCGTGACAGGTGGCGCAGTTCGCGTTGAACAGCACCTCTCCGTCGTCGACCGAAAGAGTCGAAGCGGTCGCGGTCTCCGGGGTGGTGGCGGCGACGGCAGCGGATGCGCCGGCGTAGATGCCGCCGGTGATCAGCAGGCCCAGTCCGATGAGTGCGGTCGCCGCCCAGGGGCTCCGGCGGCCGTTCGAGCGGCGCTTGGTGTTGCGTGCCATGAAGGTAGTCAGCTCCGCTCGTTTATTTCAGGAAGTAGATGACGAAGAACAGGGCGATCCAGACCACGTCGACGAAGTGCCAGTAGTACGACACGACGATCGAGGAGGTCATTTCCTTGCGTCCGAAGTTCTTGACGGCGAACGCGCGACCGATCACGAGGAGGAAGGCAATGAGGCCGCCGGTGACGTGCAACGCGTGGAAGCCCGTCGTGAGGTAGAAGGCCGAGGCGTAGGCGTTGGCCTGGATCGGCATGCCCTCGGTGACCAGCTGGGCGTACTCCCACACCTGACCCGACACGAAGATCGCGCCCAGGGCGAAGGTCAGCCAGAACCACTCGACCATTCCCCAGCTGCGCCGCCCGTTGGCCTTGCGCACCGTGTAGGGCTGGAATCGCTCGGCCGCGAAGACACCCATCTGGCACGTCACCGAGGACAGCACCAGGATCGTGGTGTTGATCGCGGCGAACGGCACGTTCAGCAGCTGCGTCTCCTGCGCCCACAACTCGGGGGAGGTGCTGCGCAGTGTGAAGTAGATCGCGAACAGGCCGGCGAAGAACATGACCTCGCTGCCGAGCCACACGATCGTGCCGACGGCGACCGGATCGGGTCGTTTGACCGACCGCATGGCCTGGGAATACGTCGCTGAAGTCGTGGTCACGTTCTTCATTATGGCTGAAGATTGACCATGAGTTTGGCACGAGACACCCCCGATTTTCGGGTCCGGGATAGTTAGGCGACCCTCACTTGGGGGTGCCCGCTACGCTCGTCAGCATGACGCAGACGTACTCGTGGCCCGAGATTCTCACGGCTTTGCTGGGTGGGAACGACCTGTCGGTGGCCGAGTCCACGTGGTCGATGCGCCAGATCATGTCGGGGGATGCGACGCGCTCGCAGCTGGCGGGTTTCCTCATCGCCCTGCGGGCCAAGGGCGAGACCGTCGATGAGCTCGTCGGCTTCCGCGACGCGATCCTCGAGGCGGCGCTCCCGCTCCCGGTGAGTGCGCAGGTGCTCGACATCGTCGGCACGGGCGGGGATCGTCATCGAACCGTGAACATCTCGTCGATGGCATCCATCGTCGCGGCCGCCGCCGGGATCCCCGTCGTCAAGCACGGCAACAAGGCGGCGAGTTCGGCATCCGGGTCCTCCGATGTGCTCTCGGCGCTCGGGATCGATCTGACCCTGAGTCCCGACGCCGTCGCAGAGACGCTGAACCGGGCCGGAATCACCTTCGCGTTCGCCTCCGCCTTCCATCCGGGGTTCCGGCACGCTGCGGCCACGCGCGCCGAGCTGGGCGTTCCGACGGTGTTCAACTTCCTCGGCCCGCTGTGCAACCCGGCGCGCGCAGAGGCGAACGCCGTGGGTGTCGCGCACCTCGACCGCGTTCCGCTCATCACGGGCGTGTTCCGCACGCGCGGGGCGACGGCGCTCGTGTTCCGCGGCGACGACGGCTTGGATGAGCTGACCACGACCGGTCACAGTCGGCTCTGGGAGGTCTCGCGCGGCGTCGTGCACGAGCACGACCTCGATCCCCGCGACCTCGGCCTCCCGCTCGCGGGTCTCGATGAGCTGCGCGGTGGAGATCCGCAGCACAACGCCGCCGTGGTCCGCCGGGTCCTGGCGGGGGAGACCGGGCCGGTACGCGACATCGTGCTGCTCAACACCGCGGCCGGCATCGTCGCCTACCGACTCAGTCAGGATGCGAGCGAGCGGGGTCGTCCGATGCTGGAGCGTCTGTCGGAGGGTCTGGAGCAGGCGGCAGACGCAATCGACTCCGGCGCTGCTGCCGCAACGTTGGACGCGTGGGTTGCGGCGACGACCGCACTGGCGCACTGACGGCCTGAGGGACCTTCGTCATATGACCAAAGGCCCCTGACAGGTAACTCACAGCCGGACTAGCGTTGCCGACAAGAGGCCACATCCAGCCTCCTCACATCCCTCAGATGCGTCACCGCACCCCACAAGGAGTCCGTCATGTCAGAATCCGTCGCCGTCGCAGACACGGTGGAAGCCCCCGCCCGCAGCATGGGCCTCGTCAAGATCGTCGGCATCCTCGGGATCGTCGGCGGTGCCCTGCTCATCATCGTCGGCGTCATCGTCTGGGCGACCGTGTCGGCGCAGCTGCGCGCAGAGAACATCATCGTCCCCGACGACGCGGTGGCCTTCCAGGGTCAGGTCGTCGCCGGTCCCTTCACCGCCTTCGTGCAGGCCGACATCATCCAGCACCACGCGCTCGGGATCTCCGGCGGCTCCACGTACGCCGAGCTCGCCCAGGACGACCCGGTGCGGGCGACCATGATGAACGCGTCGTTCCTGCGGGCATCGCTGTTCACCTCGGTCGTGAGCTTCGGCGTGGCCGCCTTCGCGATGGGGATCGGCGTGCTGTCGATCCTGTTCGGATATGCGATCCACCGCCTCGCGAGCGCACCCGTCATCGTGAAGCGCTCGACGCTCGTCTCCTGACGCCCGTCGCACCCCACCGGCCCGTCATCCCTCGCGGATGTCGGGCCGGTGGCGTGAGAATGGGGCGGACGAGGAAACGGGGTGGTGATGGATCCGCACGAGGCGCTTCTGGAGATCGCCCTGCTGCTCGAGCGCGAACGCGCGCTGCGCTACAAAGCGAAGGCGTTCCGCGCTGCGGCGGCGGTGGTCGCCTCGCTCACTCCCGAGCAGTTGGCCGACACCGCGGGTCTGCGGCGACGGAAAGGGATCGGCGACTCGAGCTTCGCGGTGATCGTGCAGGCGCGCGACGGCGCGGTGCCCGACTACCTCGCCGAGCTGCGCGAGCGAGCCGGCGTGAGACCCTCGGCGCTGCGCTCGCTCCTGCGTGGCGACCTCCACACCCACAGTGACTGGTCCGACGGCACGACGCCGATCCGCGCGATGGTGGATGCCGCGCGAGCGCTCGGGCGCGAGTACATCGCGCTGACCGATCACTCTCCGCGGCTGCGGGTCGCGAACGGGCTGAGCCCCGAGCGGCTGCGCGAGCAGATGGCGCTCGCGCCCGGGTTCAGTGACGAGGGCTTCACGCTGTTGACCGGCATCGAGGTCGACATCCTCGACGGCGGGGGACTGGATCAGGAGCCGGAGCTACTGGCCGAACTGGACGTCGTCGTCGCCTCGGTGCACTCGAAGCTGCGCATGGATGCCGGGGCGATGACCCGGCGGATGGTGCGAGCGGTGAGCAACCCGGCCGTCGACGTGCTGGGACACGCGACGGGCCGTCTCGTGCGTGGCGAGCGGGGGACGCGGCCGCCGTCGGACTTCGACGCGGTGCGGGTGTTCTCGGCCTGCGCCGAGCATGGCGTCGCCGTGGAGATCAACTCCCGGCCGGAGCGCGAGGACCCGCCCGACGAGCTGATCGAGGTCGCGCTGGAGCGGGGGTGCGTCTTCTCGATCGATTCGGACGCGCACGCACCCGGTCACCTGTCACTGCTGGACTACGGTGCCGAGCGGGCGGAGAAGCTCGGCGTGCCGGCCGAGCGGATCCTCACGACGTGGCCGCTGGAGCGGGTACGGGCGTGGAAGCGCGCACGCCGCTGAGGGCCTCACGTCCGCCGATGAGGTAGGCGCGCCAGTCGGGGCTGGTCGCGGCGTACTTCTCGACGATCCCGAGCCCCCAGGTTTCGGGTGTCGGGGCGGGTTCGCCGCGGCGGAGGGCGCGACGCAGATCGCCGAGGGCGACCACGGCGCCTTCGTGATACTTCGCGGCACGCAGTCGCTCGCGGCCGAGGGTGCACAGCGACTGGGTGCCGGTCGCGTGCGTGAGCGCGTCGAGAGCGACCTCGCGGGCAGCCTCGACGCGCTCGAGCAGGGGGAGAGCCGGCAATGTCGTTGAAGTCGACACTGTTGCCGTCGTCACCGCGGGATCAGCAGGTGCAGAGCTGCTCTTCGGGAACACCCGCGAGCGCCTGCTCGACGTGCATGCCGCAGCCGGTCCAGGTGATCTTGCCGCACGAGGAGCAACGGATCTGAGAGCACATAGGGGGATCCTTCCGTGGATGTCTGAATGATGACCCCAGGATACCCCTAGGGGTATACCTCGCGCAAGTCGGGTCGCGCTGCAGACCTAGACTCGTGGAGTGAATTCCGCCCGCGCTGCCCGCTCCGCCGGCGGCGTGCTCGTGGTGGCGGGGATCCTGGTCGCAGCCCTCAGCCTGCGCGGCCCCATCGTCTCACCCACACCCGTTCTGCGCGAGATCGAGGCCGACTTCGGGATCGGCGCGGCCGCGGCGGGTCTGCTGACCACCGCACCCGTGCTCATGTTCGCGGTGCTGACGCCGCTGGCTGCGATCATCATCCGTCGCGCCGGTGCGGAGCTCGCGCTCTTGATCTCGTTGACCGGCGTGCTCATCGGCACCTTCATCCGCGCGGCGCCGGGGTTCGGGTGGATGCTCGCCGGGATGATCGTGATGGGTGCCTCCATCACGGTCGGAAACGTCGTGATCCCGGTGATCATCCGCCGCGAGGTTCCCCCGGAACGTGTCGCACTCGTCACCGCCGGCTTCGTCTCCATGCTCAACGGCGGGTCCTTGCTGACCACGATGCTGACGGTGCCGATCGCCGAGATGATCGGGTGGAATCTCGCCCTGCTCTCGTGGTCGTTCATCACCCTCGCGGGGATGCTGTTGTGGGGCGTCCACCTGCGCCGCGTCGCGCGAGCGCGCGAGCTGGGTGGCGAGCGCTTCTCCGGCGAACGTGCGTCGGTGGCCGCATCCGCGCGCGTGGCGGGCGCGCAAGAGACGAGAGATGCCGACGCCGACGGGCTGACCGGGCCGGTTCCGGTGCCCTCACGTCAGGCCCGCTCGATCTTCCGTCGTCCGGTGCCGTGGCTGCTGACAGCGGCGTATGCGAGTCAGGCGGCGGTGTATTTCGGGTTCACGACGTGGCTGCCGACGCTCTTGGCCGATGAACTCGGGCTGGATGCGGTGACCGCGGGCGGCATCACCGCGATCTATCACGGCGTGGCCATCGCGGGCGCATTCATCGTGCCGCTGCTGACCCGCTACACCCGCCGCTTCGTGCCGGCGATCGTGATCGGCGCGACGTGGTTGCTGCTGGTGATCGGCATGATCGTCGCTCCGGAGTGGGCACCGCTGTGGCTGTGCTTCGGCGCGATCGGGCATGCCGGCGGGTTCGTCGTGATCTTCAGCACTGTCGTGGTGGCCGCCCGCTCGGATGCCGAGGCGGCGGGGATCTCGGCCCTCGTTCAGGGTGGCGGATTCGGCACGGCAGCCTTCGCGGCACCGATCATGGGCGCGATCCACGAGGCGACGGGCGGATGGGATCTCGTGCTGTGGCTCTCGCTCGCCGTGGCGGCCCTCTACTATGTGCTGCTCCTGGTCGCCGTCGCGGCGGTCTCCCGCTCGCGCTGACCGCGGCGCGGGGTACGGCTCCGGATCCGTCGGGCGTGGTCGGGGTCAGGGTCGCGGTCAGGTGCGGTCGAGCGCGTCGATGACCCGACTGACCGATATGCCGAGCGACCAGCGCTCGGCGAGGGCGATTGCGGATGCGCGCGCAGCGGCATCCAGGGGGCGCAGGGCCGTGTCGGGAGTGGGCAGGTCGAGGTCTGTGACGACCTGCACGACGGCGGGGGCGACATCCAGGTAGTCGCCGCCGGCGAGCACCTTGTTGCGCACGCCTGCAGACATCCCGTCGCCCGCCGCGGCTGCGGCGCGGATGCCGGCGAGATCGCCGTGCGCCGCCAAGAGGGTGGCAGCGGTCTTCTCGCCGATACCGACGACCCCGGGCAAACCGTCGGAGGAGTCGCCGCGCAGCGTCGCGAAGTCGGCGTACTGGCTCGGAAGCACGCCGTACTTGGCGACGACCGTCGCGTCGGTGACGTCCTCGAGATTGCTCATGCCGCGGGCGGTGTAGATCACTCGGACATCGCGGGCGTCATCCACGAGCTGGAAGAGATCACGGTCGCCGGTGACGATGTCGACGGCGCCGGTGGCGGTCGTCGCGAGGGTGCCGATGACGTCGTCGGCCTCGTGCTCGGGCGCACCGATGACGGCGATTCCGAGCGCGGCGAGGGCCTCGAGGATGATCGGCACCTGGATCTGCAGCGGATCGGGCACCTCCTCGACATCCGGACCCGCCGCAACCGCCTCGACGACGCGGTGCGTCTTGTACGAGGGGATGAGATCGACGCGCCACTGCGGACGCCAGTCGTCGTCCCAGCACGCGACGAGGTGCGTCGGTTCGTACCGGGTGACGAGCTTGGCGATCATGTCGAGGAAGCCGCGCACGGCGTTGACCGGCGTCCCGTCGGGCGCGTGGACCGTGTCCGGGACGCCGTAGAAGGCGCGAAAGTAGAGACTCGCCGAATCGAGGAGCATTAGTCGATCGGAGTGCGTGGACATGGTCACAGTTTGGCATCCACTAGACCCAGGTCTATCGACGCGTTGGCAGCTCCAGCGTTACGTTGCCGCGCATGAATGCACAGCTACGAGCAACAATCATGGGTATTTCTGTCGTCGCGCTCGTCGCAGCGCTGGCGGGATGCACCGCCGCGGACCCCGCCCCCACCGTTACGGTGACCGAAACCGTGACGGTGACCGAGGCGCCGATGGAGGACGTCACCTCCGCCACCGTCGAGCTGACAGATGAACAGCGCGATCTGTTCGTGACGATCTACGGCATCGGCAGCACCAGGACGGTCGAGGAGCTCTGCGCCGAGTCTCTGCTCGACGCGGTGTACGGCGTCGCGAATTCGTCGGCATCGGCCGATGAGACGTCGTCGGGTGTGGACCTCTCGGCGCCCGCGCAGTGGGCGTGGTTCACCGAGATCTGTTGGCCGCTGGTCGAAGCCGGATAGGCGCGCCGTCTGCGCGAGACTCCGTGTGCGCTTGGGCGATGCGAGGTGTGATGCCGCGCCTTCTCAGCACCCGGGACCGGCGGGGGACTCGAGGCAGGTGCGCTCGACGAGGGCTGTGCGCAGGGTGAGCACCGTCAGGTCGTAGGTGGCCGGGCGGGAGGTGACGACCCCCGAGACGGGGCGCCATCTGCCGGTGCCGAAGTCGACGGATGCCGCGTACTCCACTCGCAGCGTCACGGTATACCGGCCCGGTGAGCCGTAGACGTGGCTTGTGGCGGTGGGGCTGAGCTGTGGCAGTCCGAGGGATGCCCAGCTGGTCCCGCCCGTCGTTGTGCGGGCCGAGGTGCCGTCGCCGTGGTCGAAGACGTAGCCGACCGGGACGAACCGCACGGTCACGTCCCAGCCGAGGAGCGGTCCGGACAGGACGTGCGTGGATGCGGCACCGATGAGGTTGGCGGGAGCGCCCGCGATGCCGTAGCCGAGCGGTTCGCCGGTCACGGAGGGTCGGTGGGGGATGAAGCTGGCCAGGTCGGAGATGGTGACATCGGGGATCGTCACGACGGTGTAGTTGCCGCGGCACCCGATATCGGGACAGTCCTCGCTCGCGGATGCCGTGTCGGATGTGGAGCCGGGGGAGTTGCCACCCCCGGAATCCGGCTCGCCTGAGCCTGATCCGCCGGAGTAGCCCGCGCCGGAGGTCTCCGCGCCTTCGCTGCCCGACCCGTTGCCCGTCGATCCCCCGGGGAGACCGGCGTTCGCGCCGACGTCGACCTGGGTCCCGGAGTTGGATGTGGTGCAATTCCCTGTCCAGCCGTCTCCCCAGCACTCCTCCGAGCTTGCGCGCGCTGCAGTACCAGTCCCCACAACGAAAGCGATCGCGACGAGAAGTCCGAGGTAGATTCGGAGGCTCAGCATGCCGGGGCACCGGACCAGGAGTAGAAGTCAGTGATGAGGAGTCTTGTCGCACTATCTGGATCGGGGACGAGGGAGACTTCCCAGGCTTGTATGTCGAGACGATCGGCAGAAACCACCGAATTACCGTCTGAATCGGTTAGCGCCACCGTCGCGACTTCCGTGCATGCGACGATCGACACCCCCGCCGTCACACCGGTCCTGTTGTTCAGTTCGAAGACGTCTCGGATCTCGTTTTCGCCGGTCTTGATCCACCCTTTCGCGTGCATCTGAGACAGGCTTTCTCGAGCAGCGGCATTCGCGTCCCCGGTCGTCCAGCGGTAGACCTCCTCGAACGTGGTGGGGTCGCTCAGGTCCACCTGGTTCAGCGCGTCGACGTACGCCCGGTAGGTCGCCTCGGCGGCAGCGAAGGCCTCCGCCTCGGACGCGAACCCCGTCGCGGACGGCTCGGGCTCCGCCCCCT
Source organism: Microbacterium sediminicola (assembly GCF_039531125.1). Classification (NCBI taxonomy): domain Bacteria; kingdom Bacillati; phylum Actinomycetota; class Actinomycetes; order Micrococcales; family Microbacteriaceae; genus Microbacterium; species Microbacterium sediminicola. The sequence continues at coordinate 1,100,364 of NZ_BAAAPL010000001.1, read as the reverse complement.
CTGACGCGCAGCCGGCCAGCGCGCTCGCCGCCAGCACGACACCCGCGAGCCACACCGCCGGCCGGGTCCGGCGTATCACTGGAGAGACCATCACCCCGACACCGTACGAACCCGCCCACCCGAATGCGCGATCTTGTCCACAGGCGTGCGCGCTAGCGTTGCGTGCAGGAGGAGTCCATGCCACAGACATCCGGTGCTCGGCCGGTCGTGCTCTACGTCGAGGACGACGCCGATATCGCCCAGATGACCGTCGAGATGCTGGGCGAGTCCTACGAGGTCGCGCACGCGGCGGACGTCGAGTCGGCGCGCACGCGCGCCCTGCAGGAGCGTTTCGATGTGATGGTGATCGACCGGCGGCTCCCTGGGGGCGACGGCATCGACCTCGTCCAGTCCATCCGACAGGCGCGCATCACGACCCCGATCCTGCTCCTGACGGCGCTCGGCGGGGTCGACGATCGCATCGGCGGACTGGATGCCGGCGCCAACGACTACCTCGTCAAGCCCTTCGACTACGGCGAGTTGCTCGCGCGACTGCGTGCCCTGGTGCGCGGATACCGGGCCGAGACCGATCGGCGCCAGCTCGGCGACTGGACCTTCATCCCGTCGTCGCAGGCGCTGTATTCGCCCTTCGGCGGACGGGTGGCCCTCACCAACACCGAGTCGGCGCTGCTGGAGCTGCTGAGCGCCAGCCCCGAGCACGTCTTCAGCCGCGAGGAGATCCTGCGGGCGGTCTTCCACGAGGGGGATGGCCCGGGCTCGGTCGACACCTACGTCCACTACCTTCGCCGCAAGACGGTTCCCGAGATGGTCGAGACCGTGCGCGCTCGCGGCTATCGAGTGGGAGCACCCGCATGAGCGCGCAACGAGCCGCGAAGAACCCCCCGCCCACCGGAGAGGAGGGGGATCGTCGCCGCGTGCAGCGCGCCGCGCTCGCCGTCGGCGCGTGGGTGGCGGCGGCCTCGGCCCTCGTGATCACGATCGGGGTCGGCATCCTCGTCGCGCTGATCCTGGCTCGGGCCCGCGTCGAAAGCGACGAAGCTCCCGGATCCGGCGGCCACCACGGCGGTGACGGCGATGTGCTCGTGGTGGATGTCGACAACGTCCTGCCCTGGGTGATCGGCCTCGGCCTGATCGGGGTGATCGTCCTGTCGCTGGTGGCCTGGTACGCCGCGCGCCGGTCGGTGCGTCCACTGAGTGACGCCCTGCGGCTGCAGCGCAACTTCGTCGCCGACGCCAGCCACGAACTGCGGACGCCGCTGACGACCCTCACCAGCCGCATCCAGGTCGCGCAGCTGCGCCTGGAGCGCGGCGGGGACGTGGCCGAGGCCCTCGAACGGCTGCGCACGGATGCCGCCACCATGAACGATGTGCTCACCGACCTCCTGCTGGCGGCCGAGGGCGCGCACGACACGTCCGCGGTGACGGATGTCGCGGCCGGTGTCGCCGCCGCGGTCACGGCGCTGCAGCCCCTGGCGGACGGCGCCGGTGTCACGATCACCTCGTCGGCCGAATCAGTGGCGGTGCGGATGCCGGAGGCGACCTTCACGCGGGTGCTCGTCGCGGTGCTCGACAACGCGATCCAGCACAGCCCCGCCGACGGCACTGTGTCGGTGAGTGCGGCCTCGGAGCGCGGAGCGCTCGTGCTCCGCATCTCGGACCAGGGGCCGGGGGTGGATGCCGGCGACGTCGAGCGGATCTTCGAGAGGTTCGCCCGTGCCCGGGAGAGCGGGAAGCGGCGCGGCTTCGGTCTGGGGCTCGCGCTGGTGCGCGACATCCTGGCCCGCTACGGCGGACGCATCGAGGTGGCCTCCACGTCGCCGGCGGGCACGACCTTCGCGATCACGCTCCCGTCGGCTCGCTGACGCGTACAGGGGCTCGCTGACGCGCAAGAGGGCTCGCTGACGCGCAAGAGAAGGTGCGCGACTGCCCGCCGGGGAGCGCGGCGGACAGTCGCGCGGGTCAGGCCGCGAGGAAGGAGTTCGCGGGCTGAACGCTGATCTCGGTGGCGCCGAGCCAGCGACGGACGCCGCCGTCGGATGCCACCAGGACGCCCGACCGGGTGTCGGCGTGGGAGATCCAGGAGAGGTCGTCACCGGAGACGGCAGCGACCGTCGCCCAGAGGTCGGCCTCGGTGAGACTGTCGGCGACGACCGTGGCGCTGGCGATGCGGGTCGCCTTGCCGCCGGTGCGGGGGTCCACGATGTGGCTGCCGCGTTCGGCGGTGCCGGATGTCGCAACGGCGCCGTTTCGCACCTCGACGGTCGCGACGAGCGCACCGGGGTGGTGTGGGTCGGCGATGCCGACGCGCCACACCCAGTCACTGTCGTCCGCGGTGAACAGCCGCATGTCGCCGCCGGCATTGATGCCCACCGCGCTCGCGCCCGGGAAGGACAGAACACGGGCGAGGTGGCGACGGGCGGCACGCTCGACCGCCCAGCCCTTGACGTAGCCGGTCGGATCGAACCAGCCGCGCCAGTTCGCGCGGAACAGGCCGTTCGTCCGCTCCTCGGCGAGGGCGCAGGCGTCCGCGACCTCCGCGACGTCGGGGTCGGCATCCTCGATCGCGAAGGCTCCTGTGCGGATCTGCGAGATGTCGGAGTCGGGGCGGTAGGTCGAGAAGACGGCGTCGGCGCGGTGGAGCTCTGCGAAGGTCGCCTCGACAGCGGCATCCAGTGCGGGGAGCGTAGCGAAGACCTCGGTGCCGCGGGCGTGGACGGAGACCTCCGTGCCCATGATCGTCTCGACCCAGACGCGGCGGATGTCGGTTCCTGATGCGGGGTTCATGGCGACGCTCATTGCTGTGCCTGATCGATCGCGCTCTGCAGCGACTGGATGTAGCCCTGGCTCGTGTACGTCGCCCCCGACACCATGCTGATGTCGCTGCTCTGGGCGTCGGTGGTCTCGGAGATGAGGATCGGCAGAGCGCTCTCGTTGATCTGACGGTCGCGCGAGTCGTTGCTCGGATGTTGGGGCACAGTGACACTCGTGATGACGCCGCCCGAGACTGTGATCTCGACCTGCACGTTGCCGTAGCGGGTGTTGACGGCCGACCCCGTGTAGGTGCCGTCAGCCAGTCCCGACGTCGTGGTGGTCGTCGAGTCGGCGGCGCTCGAGGTGTCGTCGTCTGTCGTGGTCTCGTCGTCTGTCGTGGTCTCGTCGGTCGTCGTGGTCTCGTCGGTCGTCGTCGTGGAGGTGGAGTCGGTGCTCGTGGTCGAGTCGGTGGTGGTTGCCGCTCCGGTGTCGACGTAGGGCGTCACGGCCTCGAGTGAGGTGCGGTAGCTGAACAGCAGCACCAGCCCGCTGATCGTGGAGAGGGCCACGAAGAGGATGCGTTTCATCGGAAACTCCCGATCAGATCGTGAAGGATTCGGAATGGATGCGGTCGGCGGCGACCCCTGCGCGGCGCAGGTCGGTCTTCACCGCGGCCATCCAGGGTTCGGGGCCGCAGAGGAAGACGTCGTACTGGTCGAGGTCGGGCGCAAGGTGCCGGATGGCGTCGCTGCCCTGCCAGCGGGCATGCGAGTTCGGCAGCCACGACGAGCCGGTCCGGGCGCGCGTGCCGTGGAGGGCGACGTGGCGCACGCCGCGGGTGCGTACGAGCTCGGCGATCGCATCCTGACGGAGAGCGGCATCCGGGGCGTGGTCGCGGGTGATGAGCGTCGCCTCTCCGCGGTCGTACGGCTCGGATTCGAGGAGCGCCACCAGCGGGGCGACCCCGGCGCCGGCGCCGAACATGAGGAGTTTGCGCCCGGTGCGGGCGGCGCCCGTCATGACGCCGTAGGGGCCCTCGATCATCACCGGTGTGCCGGGACGGAGCGTGGCCAGACGCGCGGTGCCGTCGCCGACGATGCGCGCCGAGATGGTCATCGTGCGGCCGTCGGGTGCCGCTGCCAGCGAGAACGGGTTGGCGCGGGAGGCTCCCGGACCGTCGAGGAAGCGCCAGAGGAAGAATTGTCCGGACCGCGCCTTCAGACTCGCCAGGTGGCGGCCGGTCATGGTGACCGCGACGCCGCCGGTGCCGTCGGGCTCGACGCGGGCGACCTTCACGCGGTGGCGGAGGGTGCGGGCGAGGGGGACCCCGATGCGGAACACCAGGATCGCCGCCGCGGCCACCGCCCACAGCGTCCACCAGTAGGCGGTCGCCAGTGGCGAGGAGAGGAAATCGGCGCCGGTCCACAGCTGGTGGGGAAGGGCGAGGCCGACGCCGATGTAGGCGTACAGATGCAGCAGGTGCCACGACTCGTAGCGCAGCTTCTTGCGGGCCGTGCGCATCGAGGTGAAGGCGACTATGACGATCAGTGCGGTGCCGACGGTCGCCAGCAGCATGCCGGGGTAGTCCCACACGAACTCCCACAGCTGGACAAGCGGGTTGATCCCGACCTGCGCGGCGTAGCCCCAGACCAGCAGCGCAATGTGGGCGATCATGAGCGAGAACGACCAGAAGCCGACGAGGCGATGCATCCGGGTGATGCCGTCCTTGCCGAAGCCCTTCTCGAACAACGGGATCCGCGCCATGAGGATGACTTGATACAGCAGCAGGTTCGAGGCGACGAGGCCGGTGAGGCGCCCCAGGCTGTTCAGGGACGCGTAGTCGAAGGCGAAGAGTGCCTGGATGCCGCCCCCGGCGACCCAGAGACCGGCGACGAACAGGCTCGTCAGCCAGATCACGGTCGTGGCGGCGAGATTCCACGCGCGGCGTGCGCCGCGTCCCTGTCCGATCGCTGCCGCCGCCGCGCGGGTCTGCGGCGCGGCGCGGACGCCGGGGGTGACGGGGGAGGTCACCGTCGGGGACGGGGTTGCGGTGGTCATGCCCCCATGCTCGGGGCCCGATTCTGAGACGGCTCTAAGGAATGGCCCGTGCGCCCACGTTCATAGACTTCTCATATGAGTTTTGGATCGGCGGCGCAGATTCCGCCCGCTCGCCCGGCCGATTCTGCCGCGTGCCCGTGCGGATCCGGGGCGATCTACGGGGCCTGTTGCGGGCCGCCCCACCGTGGCGAACCGGCAGGATCGCCCGAGGCGCTGATGCGCTCGCGGTACACCGCGTTCGCGATCGGAGACGCGCGGTATCTCGCCGAGTCGTGGCATCCGCGTACCCGACCCGACGATCTGCGGGTGGACGCTGACACCCGATGGCTGGGGTTGGAGATCCTTGACGCGCCGGATGCCAGTGGGGCGAAGGCGGGCATCGTCGAGTTCCGTGCGCGCTGGCGCCACGGTGCCGACCGCGGCGAGCAGCATGAGCGCAGCCGTTTCGCCTTCGCCGCCGGCCGCTGGTGGTACCTCGACGCCGAATCCCAGGCGTAGAGGTACCACCCCGCGCCGAGTTGCACGTCGCAGGGCCGAGTTGCACTTCGCAGGGCCGAGTTGCACCTCGCAGGGCCGAGTTGCAGGTCGCAGCGCCGAGTTGCGCCTCGGGACGATGATCAGACCCGGAGGGTGTGGGGTGTCAGCCCGCGGCGCCGGCAGCAGTGGCCGCCGGGATCTCGATGAGGCGGCCGGTGCTCACGTCGTAGACGTAGCCATAGACCGGGATACGGGAGGGGACGAGCGGGTGCGCCTTGATGCGGGCGACATCGTCGACCACGGCCTGGGCCTGGTCGCTGATCGTGAGCCAGTCGATGTAGGCGGCCTCGGCCGAGCCTGGCCCCTCGCCCACGTCGCGGAAGCCGTCGGCACCGAGCTCGGCGGTCTCGAGCGAGGATGCCAGCAGGCCCCGGATCACCTCGTCGGTGAAGAATTCCATGCCGCAGTCGGTGTGGTGGATGACAAACCACTCCTTCGTGCCGAGCAGCTTGTACGAGATGACGAGCGACCGGATGGCGTCATCGGACGCGCGGCCGCCGGCGTTGCGGATGACGTGCGCGTCGCCCTCGGAGAGCCCTGCGTACTTGGCAGGGTCCAAGCGTGCGTCCATGCAGGTGAGGATGGCGAACCCGCGCGCGGGGGGAAGAGCCAGGTCGCCCTTGTCGAAGGCGGCGGCGTACGCCTCATTGGCGGCGAGGACCTCGGAAAGGACGGGCATGGTGCTCCTTGGTAGGTGAGAACGTCTGTCGTTCACACGCTACGGAGGTGCAGCGCTCGCGCGCCCGTGTATGACCGAGTGCGACATTGCGTGACGCTGTGTGGCGTCATATGACAGGAAGCGGCGTCATATGACGTCACCTACCGCCGCGAGACGTCGCCGCGAGGTGCAGGTCGGGGCGGGGAGGTGCAACTCGACGCGGGGAGGTGCAACTCGGCGTGGGGAGGTGCAGGTCGGCGTGGGCGTGGGGTTAGGCGCCGAGGAGCTGCTCGGTCGTGGATCCGGCGACGGCGACGGTCACCTCGGTGCCCCAGGGGTCGCGAGAGCGCACCGCCCAGCCCAGGTCCTGTGCCTGGATGCCGCGGGTGTGCATCCGCGCGATCAGGGCGTCGAGGTCGTCGCGGGTCGGGACGGTGATCGCGAGATCACCGAGGCCGAGGCGCGCGGCGCGTGGGCCGGCACCGCGACTCTGCCAGGTGTTCATCCCGACGTGGTGGTGGTAGCCGCCCGCCGAGGCGAACAGCGCCCCGGGATACCCGCTGAGGGTCGCCTCGAATCCGAGCACATTCACGTAGTAGTCCTGCGCGCGCGGGATGTCGCCGACCTGGAGGTGGACATGTCCCACTCTGCCGGGGGTCGAGGCCAGATTGTTGAGGTGCTGCTCGGTGAGGTGCGTGCGCAGGTACGTGTTCGGATCCAGCGGGAGGGTGTCCATATGCAGCTGGCCGTTGACCTTCTGCCAGGTTTCGCGGGGCCGGTCGGTGTAGAGCTCGATGCCGTTGCCCTCGGGGTCGGTGAAGTAGAACGCCTCGCTGACGACGTGGTCGGCAGACCCCGTGAAGCGCGTGCGGGAGTCCTGGGCGGCGGTGTAGACCGTCGCGGCCAGGTCAGCTGCTGTGTCGAACAGGAACGCGGTGTGAAACAGCCCGGCATCCCGCGGGTTCACGGGAGGCAGATCGGGGGTGTGGACCAGGCGCACGAGGGGGATCTCGCCGCGGCCCAGCACGCGGTGCACCTCGCCGCCGCGGGTGCGCTCCTCGATCGGGGCCAGGCCGAGCGCTGCGGAGTAGTACCCCGACATGTTCTCGAGGTCACCGACGCGCAGCGTCACGGCATCCATGCCGGTCGCGGCGTCCAGTGTGTGATCCGTGGTCACGATGTCCTCCGTACGGTCGTGGCGAGAGCGCTCATTACGCATCCATGCGCATACAACTTGGATGCCGCGCCGGGCATTCCCGCATCGTCAGCCTTCTTCGGCGAGACGTTCGTGGATGCGGCGGAGATCTTCGAGCAGCGCGCCGATGAGGATCCAGTTGGCTGTCGCTGGACGCATCACCTGCAATGGCCGGGTGAGGGCAGGGTCCCCCTCGCGCGCAGAGGCCGTTTCGCGACGGAGGCGGCGCCTGGTGTCGTGGGCTGCGCGGCGGAGCTCATCCACGATCTCGGCGGTGAACGGCTCCGTCGCCAGCGACGGGTCGTAGCCGTCCACGACGGTGCGCGTCATGCCCGCGACCTGCGTGGTCATCGGGGTGAACAGATCCAGCAGGCTCTGCAGCTCTACCAGCTGCGCCTTGTATGTCCGCCCGCGCGGGTGGAAGGCCAGCGACTCCTCGGCCTTCACGATCGCGGCCGCCACTCCGTCGCGCATGGGACGCAACAGCCGGGCGGTCACGAGCAGCTCGGGCAGCTCGCCGGGTCCCGGCGGAGTCTCGAGCACGTCCGCGAGGCGCTTCATGTCCTGCGCGAGCTGCTCACCCAGCAGGTCGAGCTTCTCCCGCGCCGGGGCGACGGCGACCGGCGGAACGATGGCGAGGTTCACGACGAATCCGATCGCCGCGCCCATCAGGGTCTCCAGCACCCGGTCGAGCGCATAGTCGGGCGTGGTCGTCCCGATCGCGAGGACCAGAAGCGCGCTGATGGCGATCTGGTTGGCGCTTCCCGGCGTCATCCGCATGATCCAGCCGATCAGCAGACCGAGGACGATCCCCACGACCACAACCCAGCCGGGGGAACCGAACGCGAGGGCCAGTCCTGTCGCGACGAGGACGCCGACCACCACGCCCGTGGTTCGCTCGATCGCGCGTGTGAACGTCTGGTTCAGACTCGGTTGCACGACCAGGAGCGCCGCGATCGCGCCGAAGATCGGCGGATGCTGCGGAAACAGCCAGACGCCGAGCATCCAGGTCGCGGATGCCGCGAGCGCGGACTTGACCACTTGGATCAGCGGCGTGCGTTGGCGGGCCCAGACAGCACCCGAAACGCTGGAGCGCACGCGTGCCGACGCGCGTGCGGTGCTGTCCCAGATCCCCATCGGGACGAGGCTACTCGCGCCTCACGAACGCCGGGAACGCGCGGCGATCGTCCCGCGCGCCACCTCGGTGGCCTCAGCTCTCGTGGGACCAGGCGCGAAGGCGTCGCAGCAGGGGCCTCTTCTTGTCCATGTGGCCGTGCATGCGTCGCAGGATGTCATCGAGCGCGGTGATCGCCTGCTCGATGTGGGGGCCCTTGTTGAGCATGACGCATTCGGCACGGTCGCCGGCGGCGGCATCCGTGACTTCGGCGCGGGTGGGTACGCCGCTGTCGGCGAGGGAGTCCAGCACCTGCGTGGCCCACACGACCGGCACGTGCGCCGCCTCACACAGCCACAGGATCTCCTCCTGCACCTCGGCCAGGCGCTCCCAGCCCGCCTCGACGCCGAGGTCGCCGCGGGCGATCATGACCCCGACCAGCGGACGCTGCATCAGCGTGAGGAGGATCTCGGGGAGGGAGCGGAAGCCGCGCACGGTCTCGATCTTGACGATGATGCCCATCTCACCCGCGCCGCGTGCATCCAGCGCGTCGAACAGATCGGTCACATCGGCGGGGGAGCGGACGAACGAGAGCTGCACGATGTCGGCGAACGCGACGACCGCATCCAGCGCTGCGCGATCGTCCTCGGTGAGGGCTGCCACCGGCAGATCGGTGTCGGGCAGGTTGATCCCCTTCTCGGCCCGCAGCTTCGTGCCGCGGGGAGACGCGTGCGTGATCTCGATCTCGGCGCCCCGGGCGGTGCTCTCGCCCTCGACGGCGCGCACGCGCCCCTCGATCTTGCCGTCGTCGAAGAGCACCCGATCGCCGACCCGGATCGTTTGGAGCGCCTGGGGGAGAGTGCAGCCGAGGCGATGGCGGCCTTCGTGGCTGGAACCCGGCTCGAGCGAGGCGGTGAGCGTGAGGATGTCCCCGGGTGCCACGCGCAGGGGCTGCTCTATCGGGGGGATGTCGGTCACCACGGTCTCGTAGCCGGCATGGTCGAGCACGATGCCCGGCGCGACGTACGCGGTGTGATCGCCCTCGATCCGCGCCGCGCCCTCGTGCACCTCGCACACGATCATGTAGCGCGTGCGGCCGCGGGTGTCGGTGAACTCGACGGTGTCGCAGACGGTCAGCGCCTCCAACCAGCGGGCATCGCGCACGGGGATGGCGGCGGCTCCCGGGGGTGCCTCCGCTCCGGCGGCGACCAGCCACGCTTCGGCGTGGGCGGTGACGCGGCCGAGTGCGTCACGGGTAGGGCGGATCTTGCGCACACGGGGTCCCGGCGCGATCGGACCCGTCCGCACCTTCGGCCCCGCAAGGTCGGTGGCGATCCGGGCGCGTCCCGAGGCGCGGACGTGCGCCGCCATCTGCGCCCACGCCGCAGGATCATCGTGCGCGCAGTTGATCCGGGCGACATCCATGCCTGCCGCCGCGAAACGGGCCACCAGTTGCGGATCCTCGGCCGCCTCCGTGGGCATCGTCACCATGATGCGCGTGAGCCGGTCCTCGGGCGCACCCCCGAGCAGCGCGGACGTGTGGTGCGCGAGTGAACTCGGGTCGGCGGGCGTCAGCGGGGGCGGCGTGCGGTGGGGCGACGCATCCAGAGTCGCGGCGATCATCGCGAGCACGGCATCGAGATTTCCCAGGACGTCTGATTCCATGCGGCCGAGCGAGGAGAGCCCCTGTGCTGTCAGTCGACTCTGCAGGTCGCGCAGATCATGGCGTCGCAGCGCCGTGTAGTGGACGAGATTGGCGGCTCCGCGCGCATGGACGGGATGCACATGCGCCAGCGCGGGAGCGGTGGCCTGCTCTGCGGTGACGGCAGCGGTCCGCAGCCGCAACAGTTCGCCGCGCAGCCCCTGCAGGGCTTCGATGGTGTCATCGTGGAGCATCGTCGACCTCCACGTCGACGCTACTGCGTCGCCGCGACGAACGGGGGTGCTGCGGGCGTGAAAATGGCGCGGGCGGAGCACATCATGGGTTCTCGACGTCGGCGCCGGAGATGCCGCCGGCGCCGGTGAGGACGGCGCGGGCGCACGCGACATCGAGCCGTGACAGGGCGAGAGCCGGATGCCCCAGTCGGTCGGACGGCGTGGGCGCCGCGAGCGCGGAATCCACGGCCGCACGATCGATGGCGACGCCGTGACGCTCCGTCAGCGAGCGCGCTTCCATGGTGACGAGCTCGCGCAGTATCTCGGGATCCCACGGTGCGAGCGGCGCGAGGGCGAGTTTGTCATCGAGTGCGCGGTACAGCTCCGTGAGGCGTTCGTGATGCGGTGCGGTGAAGGTCACCAGCAGGCGCGCAAGGGGGAAGCGCTCGGCGCGCCAGATCTCGCGCAGGATCGACACGTCCGGCTCGCTCGTGCCCAGACGCGCAAGGTCGTCGACGTCTTCGACGACGACGACGGTCCGCTGGGTGAGCGCAGCGAGCGTCTCGCCCAGGAGCATGGCCGGCTCGTCATCGGTGGCGCTGCCCGGGTCGAAGAAGATGACCGGGAGCGGCGTGGGAAGCTCGTGCAGGAGCGTCGCCACCTCGGCGGCGAGGCTCGTCTTCCCGCCGCCTCGTGGACCGATGATCGCCGGGATGAGGGGTTCGGCACTGAGCAGACGCGCCGCAAGGTTCAGGGCTTCCTCTCGTCGCAGCAAACTGGGCGGGGCGGGCGTAGAGGATGGTGTGGCCGTGGATGCGGGCGGAGCGACGGGCGTGCCGTCGAAGCCGTCTGGCATCGTCAGCAGATCGGCCACCAGCAGGTCGGGGCGCAGCGCCGAGTGAAGGCGCAGGGCCAGGTCGGTGGCATCCGGCGAGGCGGTGATCATGTTGCGGATCTCCGCTTCGCTTCCGGTGGCCTTGTCTGCGGCGAGTAGACGCGCGACCTGCAGTGAGCCGTCGGGCCCGAACGCCTGGGTGAACTCGGCGGGCCAGCTCTGAGCGAACGCCGCCGCAGCGTGGGTGGTGGTCGCCCGCAGCGCACCCCAGCGCTTGGCCTCTGCCTTTGCCAGCCCCACGAGCCCCCGGATCGGCAACGTGTCACTCGGTCCCACTGCGGTTCCCCCTTGCCGTGCGGGACCCCCTCCCACACCATTCAGTTCTAGCGCGATTTGGTCACGATTCCCATACGTCTGCGCCGCACGCCTGCGTGCGAGCGGGGGGAACTGCCAGACTCGCGACATGAGAACACGTGCTTTTGGCGCCATCGCCGCCGTTGCCTTTGCCGCCGCGCTGACCCTGACCGGTTGCTCGTCAGGCGAGACCGGAAACGTCATCACCCCCGTCACGATGGATGCCGGTGATCTGCAGGGTGCCACCGTCGACCTCATCGTCGGACAGGTGCTCAACATCAACACCGGCGACCTCGCTGTCGACAGCTACTCGGGAGAGGTCGCCGACCCCGCTGTCGCGGAGTTCGTCCCCGGCCACACCGACGACACCGCCACCTTCAACCCCGGTGTGACCGCCCTCTCTGTCGGCTCGACCGAGGTCGTCCTGTCCAACTCGGACGGCGGCATCGAAGACGTGACCTTCACGGTCGACGTCACCGAGGAGTAAGCCGGGACAGCGCCTCGAGCCCACCGCCGCGCTCGAGGCATCCTCGTGCCCCCACTGCATGTCCCACTTTCTGCCCCAAGACCGCGAGCGAGTTTCGGGCCGAAAGTGGGACATGCGTGCGTCAGGAGTGGGACATGCCGGACTAGGTGGCTGTCGGGCTCAGGGGTCGGTGCGGGGGCGACGGCGCGCGAGGAGGGCGACGACGATCCGCCAGCCGACCAGGAACAGGCCGAGCACGATCGCCGTCACGATCGCGAACGCCATCTGCACGCCCTGCCCGCTGACGCCGCGCAGCAGCATCCCGCCGATCACCGTGTAGAGCCAGACGGAGATACCCGCGTTCAGGATCGCCGTCGGGAAGCGCCAGAGCCGCATCGCAGCCCAGCCGATCAACAGCGACACCACGAACGGCCAGCTGGTCTGCAACAGTCCGAGGCCGTTCTCGCCCAGGATGCCTTCGTCGTGGCTCGCCCGTCCGATCGCCGCGAACAGGATGACGAGCACGACATCTGCCAGCAGCGACAACCAGATCGTGCGGGGCGCGGGAGTCGGGTGAGGCGTCGGCATGACTCCAGTGTGACGCGAGAGGTCACAACACGCCGCACGAGCGCGCGCAGGGGCGACATGTTGCGACCCCTCGCGGGGGACGTCGGGCCGCGTACGCTTGCCTGGTGGCGCTTTCGAAGATCCTGCTCTACTACCGCTTCACGCCGATCACCGACCCCGACGCGGTGCGGCTGTGGCAGCGCGACCTCTGTGAGCTGCTGGGGTTGCGTGGGCGCATCCTGATCTCGAAGGACGGCATCAACGGCACGGTGGGCGGCGAGCTCGGTGCGATGAAGACGTACTGGCGCAAGACCCGTGAGTACCCGGGCTTCGGAGACATCGACTTCAAGTGGTCGGAGGGCTCCGGGCTGGACGAGAGCGGCAAGAGCCTGGACTTCCCGAGGCTGTCGGTGAAGGTCCGCGACGAGATCGTGAGTTTCGGCGCGCCCGACGAACTGCGCGTTGACGGGGCGGGAGTGGTCGGCGGTGGCACGCACCTGAGCCCCGGCGCCCTGCACAAGCTCGTCGCCGAGCGGGGTGACGACGTCACCTTCTTCGACGGCCGCAACGCGTTCGAGGCGGAGATCGGCCGATTCAAGAACGCGGTGGTGCCGGATGTCGCCACCACCCGCGACTTCGTCGCCGAGCTCGACTCGGGCCGCTACGACCACCTGAAGGACAAGCCGGTCGTCACCTATTGCACCGGCGGCATCCGTTGCGAGGTGCTCTCGAGTCTCATGGTCTCGCGAGGGTTCAGCGAGGTCTACCAAATGGATGGCGGCATCGTCCGCTACGGCGAGAGCTTTGGCAACACCGGCCTCTGGGAGGGTTCGCTGTACGTCTTCGACGGGCGTGAGTCGGTGAGCTTCGGCTCGGATGCCGCGACCATCGGCCAGTGCGTCGACTGCGGGGCCGCGACCTCGCGCATGGTCAACTGCGCCGACGAGGACTGCCGCGTGCGGGCCGTGCAGTGCGAATCCTGCGGACAGGCGGGGCTCACGCACTGCGCACGCCATTCCCAGGCGCAGCCGGTAGGCTAGGAGAAGCTTTGCGGCAATGCGCCGCGGCTTGCGTCGTCGATACGCATCCCGGCCATCTGCGCCGGCTCTCTTCTCGAACGGCGAACCGATGTGCGAACCCGCACCGTCGCCTCTTCCCGCGGCAGTCTCTGCCTGCGGCCTCACCGAAAGCACCACCATGCCTACTTTCCTTGATCTCGGCGTGCCGGCACCCCTGGCATCCGTCCTGTCCGCCTCGGGTAAGACCGAGCCCTTCGCCATCCAGCGCGACACGCTGCCCGACTCGCTCGCCGGGCGCGATGTCCTCGGCCGCGGGCGCACCGGGAGCGGCAAGACCATCGCCTTCTCGCTTCCGCTCGTCGCGCGTCTGACGACCGGTGCGCCCGGCCGTGCCGGTCGCCGTCCCCGTGGTCTCGTCCTCGCTCCCACGCGCGAGCTCGCGACCCAGATCGCTGCGACCATCGAGCCGCTCGCCGCGGTCGCGGGACTGAACGTCACCACGATCTTCGGCGGTGTCAGCCAGCGCCGCCAGGAGGATGCCCTCCGCACCGGCGTCGACATCGTCGTCGCCTGCCCCGGGCGTCTGGAAGACCTCATGAAGCAGGGCATCGCGAAGCTGGATGCCATCGAGGTGAGCGTGCTGGACGAGGCCGACCACATGGCCGACCTCGGGTTCCTTCCGGGCGTCACCCGCATCCTTGCCGCCACCCCGGCGGGAGGTCAGCGACTGCTCTTCAGCGCGACCCTGGATGGCGGCATCGACGTCATCGCCAAGCGCTTCCTCTCGCAGCCCGTGCTGCACGAGGTCGACGAGGCCAGTGTTCCCGCCGGAGTGATGACACACCGCGTGTTCCTCGCCGAGAGCCCCGAATCCAAGACCGCTCTCGTGCGCGAGCTCGCCTCGGGCCAGGGCCGCCGGATCCTCTTCACCCGCACCAAGCACCAGGCCAAGAAGCTCGCCAAGCAGCTCACGGCCGCCGGGATCCCGTCTGTGGATCTGCACGGCAACCTGTCGCAGAACGCGCGCGACCGCAACCTCGCCGCCTTCTCCGCCGACCCCGCCGAGGGTGGCGTCCGCGTGCTCGTGGCCACGGATGTCGCCGCGCGCGGCGTGCACGTCGACCAGGTTGAGCTCGTGGTCCACGTCGACCCGCCCGTCGAGCACAAGGCATACCTGCACCGCTCCGGCCGCACAGCTCGCGCGGGAGCGGAGGGCACCGTCGTCACGGTCGGGCTCGTGGCCCAGCGCGGCGAGGTCGCGCAGCTGCTGAAGAAGGCCGGGATCCAGGTGGCGTTCGAGACGGTGACGGCGGCATCCCCCGCCGTGGATGTGCTCGTCGGACCGCGAGCCCCGCACCGGATGCTGCCCGCAGACTCTCCTGTCGCCTCGGCGGCGCGCCCGCAGTCGGGCGGTCGCGGCTCGGCCGGTCGCGGTGCCGGTGGGCGCGGGAACGGTCAGGGCGGTCGTGGCCAGGGACAGGGCTCCCGCGGCCAGGGTGGACAGGGCCAGGGCGGCCGCGGACAGGCCTCGCGCGGTGGCCAGAGCACCGGCGCGAAGGCGAACCCCCAGGCGCACCCCGGAAAGCCCACCCACGCGCACAACCCTCGTCATGGTGCCGCCGAACACGCCGCATCCGGTCACGCCGCCGATGGCGCCGCACGTCGCCGCCGTCGCGGTTCGCGCGGCCGTGGCGGTCAGGGCCAGCGTCCCGCGGCCCAGTGAGTGTTCGCCGCCCGGGGCGCCCGGGCGGCCGCCTCAGATGTCGACCGGTGTCCAGTCCGACACGACGGTGAGCTCCTCCAGCTCGCCCGCTGTGAGCGAGAGCGTCGCGCCGGCGAGAAGACCCTCGACCTGCTCGAGCCGTGATGCGCTCGCGATGGGGGCGACGACGTAGGGCTGTTCACGCAGCCAGGCCAGCGCGACGGATGCCATCGTCGTGTCGTGCGCGCCGGCGATGCGTTCCATGACGTCCAGGATCTGCAGCCCCTGCGGCGTCGCGTACGCCGATGCCATCTTCGCGCGCGGTGACGCACCCTCGGCGATCTCGGTCGAGCGGTACTTGCCCGTGAGAAAGCCCGATGCCAGGCCGTAGTACGGGAGCATCCCGAGACCGAAATCCGCGGCGATCGGGGCGACATCGGCCTCGACATCGTTGCGGTGGACGAGGTTGTACTCCGGCTGCAGCGCAACGGGTGCCGCCACCCCGAGGTCAGCCGCCGTCGACATCCATGCCCGCAGGCGATCGGGTGTGAAGTTCGACAGGCCGATCGCGCGGATGAGGCCGGCATCCTGCAGTTCTGCGAACGCGGTCACCGCCTGCTCCAGAGGAGTGTCCGGGTCGTCGTAGTGCGCGTAGTACAGGTCGATGACCTCGACTCCCAGGCGCTGCAGCGAAGCCTCGGCCGCTCCGCGCACATTTCCGAGACCCGGGAACTCGGGGTGTCGGGCGACCTTCGTCGCGATCATCACCTCGGTGCCCGGGCGTGCGGCCAGCCACTCGCCGATCATCCTCTCGCTCTCGCCTCCGGTGTGCCCGGGAACCCACTTGGAGTAGGCATCCGCGGTGTCGATGAGGTTCCCGCCGCCTGCGGTGAATGCGTCGAGGATGCCGAAGGTCGTCTCCTTGTCGGCCGTCCAGCCGAACACGTTGCCGCCGAGGCAGAGCGGGAAGACATCAAGGGAGCTGGCGCCGATCGTGGTCATGCGCCCATCTTCTCAGGGTTATCCACATGTGGTGGCAGTCGGGGCGCGGATGTGTAACGCGCGTGTGTGACACTGACGCGCTGTTGATCCGCAGCACCCCGTCGCATCAGGCGACCTGCCGAGAGGTTCCGTGCATGTCCGTTCGCTCCCCGTTCCTGCCCGCGACCGTTGCGACGTTGGCGCTGCTGGCTGCGGGACTCGTGGCCGCCCTGCCCGCCCAGGCCGATGCCGCCGTGGCGGAGTGTGCGCCCGAATGGAGCGCCTCGACCGTCTACTGGGGCGGCGATACCGCGAGCGCGGAGGGGGTGAACTACCGGGCCAATTGGTGGTCCCGCGGGGACAGCCCCGTGACCCACAACGGTGTGGCAGGCACCGGACAGCCGTGGACGATCGTCGGCGCGTGCGGCGACGCGGATCCGACGCCGACGCCGACAGTGACACCGTCGTCCACTCCCGCCCCGTCGCCGACCGCGTCGGCAGCTCCCTCCGCCACCCCGACCAGCACGCCGTCCCCGACGCCGACGGCGACCTGCACAGCAGCGGCATGGAAGGACTCGACCGTGTACTGGGGAGGCGACCTCGCCTCGATCGGGAGCGTCACGTATCGCGCGAACTGGTGGACTCTCGGCAGCGATCCCGAGACCAGCAGCGGCGCAGCCGGCAGCGGTCAGCCGTGGACCGTCGTCACTGGCTGCGAGGCTTCCGATCCGACTCCGGAGCCGACCGTGACCGCCGAGCCGACGCCTGAGCCGTCCTCGACCGTGCTGCCGACACCCGAGCCGAGCGAGCCCGGGGAAACGGGTGTCTCCCCGGACTTCGTCTTCAGCGCGTACAAGGACGTCACGATCAACATGGACTGGAACACGCTGGAGATGAACACCCTCGTCACGGGGGAGCGCCTCGCGCTCGTCGGTGACGGCGGACTGCTCGACAGTGACCTCACCGCGTTGGATGCCGTGACCCTCGCCTTCGCGACGGGCCAGTGCGGAAGTGAGAACTGGGGAGGGGTGGCCGGCGCGGACTTCGCCGCCGCGAACGTGCCGATCCTGGATGCCGCGGATGTCGACTACGTCATCTCGACGGGTGGCGCCAATGGCGGCTTCCACTGCGATAGCGGTGCCGGTCTGGCGGCATTCATCGACCGCTATGCCTCGGACAACCTCACTGGAGTTGACTTCGACATCGAAGCGGGCCAGGCGGTGGCCGACATTCAGGCGCTCGCCGAGGCGGCAGCGGCGATCGAGGACAGCTACCCCGGCCTGCGGTTCTCGTTCACGATCGCGACGCTCGCTGCCAGCGACGGCAGCCTGGGTGGCGTGAATGCGACGGGGGATGCCACGGTTCACGCGGTGCGGGATTCCGGACTCGAGAACTACACCATCAATCTCATGGTCATGAATTACGGCACTGCGGGCGCCGGCTTCTGTGTGGTGGACGGTGCCGGCGGATGCGACATGGGCGCATCGGCCGTGCAGGCGGCGAAGAACCTCCACGCCACGTACGGCATCCCGCTGTCGAAGATCGAGCTGACACCGATGACCGGGCGCAACAACGTCGCGGACGAGATCTTCACCCTTGACGACGTCGACACGGTCATGGCGTACGCCCTCACGAACGGCCTCGCGGGGGTCCACACCTGGTCGCTGGACCGGGACACCCCGTGCGACGACGCATGGGCCTCGCCGGTGTGCAACTCCATCACCGACGGCACCGCGCCGCTGGATTACACGAACCGCTTCCTCGCGGCGCTGGGGTGACCTGCGGCGCCGGCGTGTGCTCGGCTAGCGTGAGGGTATGAGCACGCCTGTCGACGCGACGACCACCCCCGCCTGGACCGAGCTGACCGCTGCCGCAGCCACGCTGCAGCCGAACTTGCGCGAGTGGTTCGCCACCGACTCGGGACGGGTTGAGCGCTTCACCCACACCCTTGCCGACCTGCACGTCGACCTCTCGAAGAACCTCGTGAACGACGAGATCCTCGGCCAGCTCGTGGCGCTAGCCGAGCAGACCGGTGTCGGCGAGCGGTTCGCGCAGATGCTGGAAGGTGTCCACATCAACACCACCGAGGATCGCGCCGTGCTCCACACGGCCCTTCGTCGTCCCGCGGGTGTCAGCCCGGCGCTGGTCGTAGACGGCCAGGATGTCGACACCGATGTCCACGCCGTCATCGACGCGATGAGCGCCTTCGCCGAGCGCGTCCGCTCGGGGGAGTGGACCGGGATCACCGGCAAGAAGGTCACGCACGTGGTCAACATCGGCATCGGCGGCTCCGATCTCGGCCCCGTCATGGTGTTCGAAGCGCTGAAGCCGTACGCGACGGCCGGGATCGAGGCGCGCTTCGTCTCGAACATCGATCCCACCGACATGGCGCAGAAGACAGCCGATCTCGACCCCGAGACGACGCTGTTCATCGTGGCATCCAAGACGTTCACGACGCTCGAGACGCTCACCAACGCCCGCCTCGCGCGGGACTGGCTGTGGGCCGGGCTCATCGCCGCCGGTGCGATCGACGGCACTGATGCGGCCAAGACGGATGCTGTCGCCCACCACTTCGTCGCCGTATCGACCGCGCTCGACAAGGTCGCGGCCTTCGGCATCGACACCGACAACGCCTTCGGATTCTGGGACTGGGTGGGCGGTCGCTACTCCGTCGATTCCGCCATCGGCCTCTCGCTCGTGATCTCCCTCGGGCCGGATGTCTTCCGCGACCTGCTCGCCGGCTTCCACGCCGTCGACGTCCACGTTGCCACGACACCGCTGGCCGAGAACGTTCCGGTGCTGATGGGTCTTCTGAACGTCTGGTACTCGAACTTCCTCGGCGCGCAGTCCCACGCCGTGCTGCCCTACGCCCAGCAGCTGCACCGCTTCCCGGCGTATCTGCAGCAGCTGACGATGGAGTCCAACGGTAAGTCGGTGCGCTGGGACGGCAGCCCCGTCACCACTGACACCGGTGAGGTCTTCTGGGGTGAGCCCGGCACGAATGGGCAGCACGCGTTCTACCAGCTGATCCACCAGGGCACGCGCCTGATCCCGGCCGATTTCATCGCCTTCGTGAACCCCGCCTACCCGCTCGAGGACGGCGGCCGCGACGTGCACGGGCTGTTCCTGGCGAACTTCCTGGCCCAGACCAAGGCCCTCGCCTTCGGGAAGACCGCCGAAGAGGTGGAGGCCGAGGGCACCACCGGCGCGCTGGTGGCCGCGCGCACCTTCCCGGGCAACCGCCCGACGACATCCATCTTCGCGCCCGCGCTCACCCCGTCGGTGCTGGGTCAGCTCATCGCCCTCTACGAGCACATCACCTTCACGCAGGGTGCGATCTGGGGTATCAACTCCTTCGACCAGTGGGGCGTCGAGCTGGGCAAGCAGCTGGCTCTGCAGATCGCCCCGGCGATCGAAGGTGATGCCGAGGCGCTGGCCGCGCAGGATGCGTCGACCCGGGGCCTTCTGGAGTACTACGCGGCACATCGTTCGTAGGGCGCTGTGCCGACCGACCTCGCGGAGGTTGGAGATATCCCGGGGGTAGGCCAGCGCCGGGGCGTGTCGTCCTGTTCTCGCGATTTTTCCTACGCTCGCGAGGAGTGCAGATCCCAGAAGTGTGGGGTCGAAGTCTCCCCGGTCCGCTGGGATGGTCACCGACGTGCCCTCACACGGATCCTCGAAGAGTCCCCTCTTCGAAAGGTTCCTCGTGCAGGTGATCACCGCGCAGCTGAACGCCGCCGACGAATCGGTCCGGTGAGTACGCCCTGACGGTCTATGCGGTGGATGCTGCGGGCACTACGACCCGGCTCGATGCCGTCGTCGTACGGATTCAGCAGGGGATGCCGGTTCTGGCTGGTCTGACCCTGACGCTCGCGGGGTCGGGAAATCCCGGGGACCGATGCGGTGAGCGCCTTCGCCGTAGACCTTGCCGGCACTCGCACCGAGGCATCGCTCGAGTACACCGTGCTCGCATTCGCGGCGCCCGCGCGTGCGCCGGCATCCGCAGGTGCGGCCGATCCCGTGACTGCGACCGCGAGCGATTGCGCGCCTGCGGCGGCAAGTAGCGTCGCTGCGGGGAGGCTCGCGTCAGGACGTCGTGATGGGCGCGAACCGCGGACCGCGGTAGCCGTCGCGGTCGACCTCTTCGCTCCACATCGAGGCCGGCCTCACCCACATCCCGCCCTCGCCGTCGCATGGTCGGTAGACGACGAACTCCTCCTCGGTCTCGCTGTGGCGGGCAGTGCCGATCACCTCGTACTCCGCTCCCTTGAAGTGTCGGTAGCGTCCCGGTTCGATCGTCATCCACCCAGGCTATGCGGGCCCGGCGGTGTGCAACTCGGCCCGGCGGTGTGCAACTCGGCGCGGGGATGTGCAACTCGGCGGGTGGGAGGATGGAGCACGTGCCAGAACCGTTGCAGCCGCATCCGACCGA
This sequence comes from Microbacterium sediminicola, assembly GCF_039531125.1. Taxonomy (NCBI): domain Bacteria; kingdom Bacillati; phylum Actinomycetota; class Actinomycetes; order Micrococcales; family Microbacteriaceae; genus Microbacterium; species Microbacterium sediminicola. The sequence continues at coordinate 1,079,820 of NZ_BAAAPL010000001.1, read as the reverse complement.
CCACTACATCGTCGCGACGGACGGGGCGTGCAAGGGAAATCCCGGTCCCGCCGGGTGGGCGTGGGTGGGCGAGGACGGCAACTGGGCCGCCGGCTCCCTCCCGAACGGCACGAACAACATCGGCGAGCTGCTCGGGCTGTTGTATGCGATCGCTGATCACTCCGACGTGCGGGAACTGGTCATCCAGGCAGACTCCAAGTACGCGATCGACACCTACTCGTCGTGGATGGACGGACACCGCCGCCGCGGGTGGGTGACCAGCGCGAAAAAGCCCGTCGCCAATCGCGACATCCTCGAGCGCCTGATCGCCGCCCGCGACTCCCGCCGTGCCGCCGGGATGCCGGATGTCGTGCTCGAGCACGTGCGCGGACACAGCGGACATCGCCTCAACAGCTGGGCCGATGAGCGCGCCGTGCGCGCCTCGCAGCACGCGGCGAAGGGTGAGGAGCTGACGTGGACCTCGCTGCGGGGACTCGAGCTGCTGGATGTCACGGTCGACCCGCCCAAGAGCGCGGCCGATCGACCGGGCCGCTGACCACCGCGCGGCGCGCGGGTTAGCCTGTTCGCGTGACGACTCCCGTGCGCCTGCGCCGCGCGATGACCCTGGCCGGTCTCGCGCTGATCACGCTGATCGCTGCGGGGTGCGCATCCGCTCGCACCTCGACGTCAGCTGATGATCCGGTGCCCGCCGCGCTCGAAGAGCGTCTTGTCGCCCTCGATGACGCGGTGACGCAGTGGCAGCAGGCGATGGACCTCCCCGACGCTCTGCGTGCAGCCGAGGCGGCGCGCAACCTCGTGGTGGGCCCCGACAACGCGCTGTATGGCGACGCGGACGGCGACGGCACGGTCTCGGGGGAGAACGGGGAGGGGCTCCTTCCCGGCGAGACCGGCGCACCGGGGCTGGCCCAGGAGTACGTGAACGCCTGCGTCGAACGCGACGTGCTCGGTGGGTCGTGGCAGGATCCGCAGGCGCGCTGGGATGAGTTCGACGAGGTTCTGGCGGCGTGGTCGCCGGCCGGGAACACCATGCCACAGCTCGCCAGCCACCCGCAGCGCGTCGTCGGCTGGGCGACTCTGACCCTCGCGGAGGGGACCGACCTCGACACCGCCCACGAATTCGCCGGGCATGCCAGGCTCCACGTCGACGTCACCGACGCCGCCGTGTACTCCTGCGCGAGCTGATCGCCGCGCGCCCGCGTGAGAGGTCCCGCGTGTGTGAGACGCCGCGCGTGGGAGGCCGCGGGCGTGGGAGAGTGGGGGAGATGTCCGCCTCGATCCTCGACCTCGTCCGGCAGGGCGCGGAGCCTGACGATCAGTACCTCGGGTTCGTCTCGTGGGCAGAGTCCCGCGGCATCCAGCTGTACCCGGCGCAGGACGAGGCCGTCATCGAGCTGGTCTCCGGCGCGAACGTGATCCTGTCCACCCCGACCGGCACCGGCAAGAGCCTGGTGGCGATCGCCGCGCACGCCGCCTGCCTGGCCCGCGGCGGTCGCACGTACTACACGGCCCCGATCAAGGCCCTCGTCAGTGAGAAGTTCTTCGCGCTCGTCGACATCTTCGGCGCCGACAACGTCGGCATGGTCACCGGTGACTCATCGGTGAACCCGGATGCGCCGATCGTGTGCTGCACGGCGGAGATCCTCGCCAATATCGCACTCCGCCACGGCGCGGATGCCCCGGTGGACCAGGTCGTCATGGACGAGTTCCACTTCTACGGCGATCCCGATCGCGGGTGGGCCTGGCAGGTACCCCTGTTGCTGCTCTCGCGAGCCCAGTTCCTGCTGATGTCGGCAACCCTCGGCGACGTGACTTTCCTGGCCGAGGACCTGACACGGCGGACCGGGCGGGAGGTCGCGCAGGTCACGGGCGTCGAGCGACCCGTGCCGTTGCACTTCTCGTACGTGCGCGCGCCCGTGCACGAGACCGTCGAAGAGCTGCTCCAGACCCGCCAGGCGCCGATCTACATCGTGCACTTCTCCCAAGCGGCGGCCATGGAGCGCGCCCAGGCGCTGGCGAGCATCAAGATCGTCACCCGCGAACAGCGCGACGAGATCGCCGAGGCGATCGGCGGGTTCCGCTTCACCACCGCATTCGGGAAGACCCTCTCGCGCCTGGTGCGGGCCGGCATCGGGGTGCATCACGCCGGGATGCTTCCCCGCTATCGACGCCTGGTCGAGACGCTCGCCCAGCGCGGGCTGCTGCGCGTGATCTGCGGCACGGACACGCTCGGGGTCGGGATCAATGTGCCGATCCGCACGGTGCTGATCACGGCGCTCGCCAAGTACGACGGGCAGCGGATGCGGCAGTTGACCGCCCGCGAGTTCCACCAGATCGCGGGTCGCGCGGGACGTGCCGGCTTCGACACCGCGGGCACCGTCGTCGTGATGGCGCCCGATCACGAGATCGAGAACGCCGCGGCGATCGCCAAGGCGGGGGATGACCCCAAGAAGCTCAAGAAGATCGTGCGCAAGAAGGCGCCGCAGGGGTTCGTCAACTGGAGCGAGACCTCCTACGAACGACTGATCGAGGCCGAAGCCGAGCCGCTCGTCCCCCAGCTGCAGCTGAGCGCTGCGATGATCATCAACGTCATCGCTCGAGGTGGAGACGTGTTCGCCGACATCCGGTCTCTCGTGTTCGACAACCATGAGTCGCAGGCCAGGAAGTACGCGCTGGCCCGCCGGGCGCTCGGGATCTTCCGGACACTCCGCGATGCCCAGATCGTCGAGGTCGACGACGCGGGCGGCATCCGACTGACCGTCGACCTGCAGCCGAACTTCGCCCTCAATCAGCCGCTCTCGCCGTTCGCCCTCGCCGTGATCGAGGTGCTCGACCCCGACGACACCCCCGGGGCGGCCGGGACGGGACATTACGCCCTGGACGTCGTGAGCGTCATCGAATCGACGCTGGATGATCCCCGACCCGTCCTCTCCCAGCAGCAGTTCCGCGCCCGCGGCGAGGCTGTCGCGGCGATGAAGCGCGAGGGACTCGACTACGACGAGCGCATGGATGCCCTGGAGGAGATCACCTGGCCCAAGCCCCTGGAAGAGCTGCTCGCCCAGTCGTACGAGGTGTTCGCGACCAGCCAACCCTGGGTGCGTGACTTCGATCTGTCGCCGAAGTCCGTCGTGCGCGACATGTTCGAGCGCGCGCTGGCGTTCGGCGAGTTCATCGCGGAGTACCAGCTGGCCCGTAGCGAGGGTCTCGTGCTGCGATACCTCAGCGATGCCTACCGGGCGATCCGCCAGACGGTGCCCTCCGATGCGCAGACGACGGAGCTGCGGGATCTGATCGAGTGGCTCGGCGAGCTCGTGCGCCAGGTCGATTCGAGTCTCGTCGACGAATGGGAGGCGCTCATATCCCCGCCCGACGACCCGACGGCGCCGCTCGTGCCTCCTGCGCCGCCCTCGGTGCTCACCAACCGGCGCGCCTTCACCGTGCTGGTGCGCAACGAACTGTTCCGACGCGTGCAGCTGGCTGCACTCCAGCGCGATGACGAGCTGGTCGCGTTGGATCCCGACGTCGACTGGCCGGCGGCGCTGGATGCGTACTTCGATGAGCACGACGAGATCCTCACGGGCGGCCCGGCCCGCTCCGCGGGACTCGTCGATATCGACGAATCGGATGCGGGATCTGGCATCTGGCGGGTGGAGCAGACGATCGACGATCCGGCAGGTCACCACGATTGGCGCATCCGCGCCGAGGTGGACCTGGAGGCATCGGTCGAGAGTGGCACCGCCGTGGTGCGGGTGACCGAGGTCGTACGCCTCTAGATCTCAGGGTCTGAAGCCGGGGCCGGTTCCGACGTGGGAGCCGGGAGCAGCAGTGTCGCCCTGACCCCGTGGCCCGGCTTGGAAGCGAGCTCGACCGTGCCGCCGTTGTTGAGGGCGAGCTCTCGCGCGATCGCGAGGCCGAGGCCGGTGCCGGGTGTGCTCTCCTTCTCGGCCTCGGGAGCACGATAGAAGCGCTCGAACACGTGCTCGAGCACATCGGTGTCGATGCCCGGACCCGTATCAGTCACCGTCAGTCGTGTCCCCGCCCGGGGTGCCGCATCCGCGCCCTGGAGGATCTCGTCGCTGGCGGATTCGAGAGTGACTTCTCCGCCGCGGGGGGTGAACTTCACGGCGTTGGATGCGAGATTTCCGAGGGCTCGCACGATCTCGGCGCGAACTCCCATCACCTCGCCGGCGCAATCGCCGACCGTGAGCGTCACGCCCCGTTCCGCAGCCACGGGGTTCAGGATGCACACGACCTCATCGATCAGATCGTGGCCGGAGATGCGTTCCACGGCGCGGGTGAGTTCACTCCGGTCGGTCGCGCGACTCAGTGCCAGCAGGTCTTCGACGAGGCCGCGGAGCCTGACCGTGTTGCGGTCGATGACCTGGATCCACTCGCGAGCCTGGTCGGTGAGGTCGGGTTCTTCCTCGAGGAGCTCGATGTAGCCGGAGATGCTCGTGATCGGGGTGCGCAGTTCGTGGCTGGCGGTGGCGACGAAGTCCTCCTGGCGGCGGTCAAGCTCGAGCCGGGCCGCCATCGTTGCCGAGCGCTCGCGCTCGATGATCAGCTGCGCCTGTGTCGCCTGCACGCTTGCGGTGATGTCGAAGATCTGGACGGCGACACGGGAGGGGTCGCCGGTGACAGGCGAGACATCGAGGTTCAGCACGAGACCATCCGGGGTCTCGAAGGTCGCGAAGCGCTCGTTGCGCAGACTCGCTTCGGCGCGCGCGCGGATGGGGCCGGAGAGCCAGCGTCGATGGCCATCGACCTCGCGCTGCAGCATCTTCTGTGCGGCGGGGTTGGCGAGGAGCACATGCCAGGTTCGCCCTGCCCGCTCGACGATCACCAGACCCACCCGAGAGTCGAGGAAGCCGCCCGTGAGCAGCTCGGCGTAGTTGCGAGAAGCACGGTTGGCGTCGAGCAGTTCATAGCTCGATGTCGACAGGAAGAGGTTGTACAACCCCGTGATGAGAAGGAAGAAGGCGAGGACCGTTGTTTGCGCGACCGGGCTGAGTGCCGAGGAGCTGAACGGGCCCACGCCGCCCACTGTGAAGGCAAGCATGGCGATGCCGGTGAGCAGGGTTTCGCTGATCGCCCCCCACATCGGCAGGCGGTAGGAGCCCCAGGCGAGGAGCCCGACCACCACGAACGCCAGCGGGAGGCCGGGTTCACTCACGGCCAGCAGCGTGAGCGTGCCGCAGAGAACGACGATTTGGGCGACGACCTCGACTCGTGGCGCCGACATCTTCAGGCGCGGTGCGAGGGCGGCGAACGGCGCGATCATCGCAATGGCGGCCGCGTGAGAGGCGGTGACGTGGATGGTCACCTCCGCGAAGTCGCCGCCGCCGATCACGACGATGAGACCGACGAGCAGGCCCAGCACGGTGGATGCTGCCAGCGTCGCCAGCGCGAACCGCCACGCGTGCGGAATCGTCCGCAGGAGGAATCGTCGGTCCCCGCGGCGGGCGAGCATGAGAGCGAAGACAACGATCTCGAGCGCATTCGCGAATCCGAACGCGACGGAGGTGATCGGGTCGCGGCCGCCCACGGCGTTGGCGGCGGCCGTGACGATCACGACCATCACCGTGACCGCCCACAGGCGTGAGCGCGGATTCATGAGCGCGAACCACGCCGCGATGCCCGCAGCCGGCCACCACGCTGCGACGGGGCTCTCGGGAGGTGTGAACGCGATGCCGGCACGTGAGGCGACGAAGATCGCGATGATCACGACGAGCCACATCCACCAGGGCGAGGCACGTCGCACCGGCGCCGTGGTCGCGCGCAGGTAAGAGAGCTGGCCCGTGCTCATACATGCGAACGTAGCGGCAGTCGATGGGTTGCGCGGGATCACGGGTAGGTTGTGTGTGATCGGTGAGCGCGAGGTGTGGAAGGGGAACCGATGGCCGAGATTCTCGTCGTCGAAGACGACTCTGATGTGGCGCACCTTCTCAACGTGCGTCTCACCCGCGGCGGGCACGATGTGTCGCTGGCTGCCGACGGTGCGGCCGGCCTGACGGCAGCGCGTGCCGGACACCCGGATCTCGTCATCCTGGACTGGATGATGCCCCTCAAGAACGGGCTCGAGGTGTGTACGGAGCTGCGTGCCAGCGAGGACTTCTCGGCGACCAAGATCATGATGCTGACGGCCCGCACCACCCAGGAGGACATCGATCGTGCGATGGCCGCGGGTGCCGATGACTTCGTCACCAAGCCGTTCTCGCCGCGGGCACTGGTCGAGCGCGTCGAGAAGCTCATCGCCTGAGGGCGCTGACACCGGCGTCGAGGCACGTCTGCGCGCTCTACGGAGCTAGGCGCTGAACGGAGTTAGGGGAGAGCCCGCTGCTGGTCTTCCTGCCGTGGGGTGTGTCGGTGAGACGGCACAGGATCAGCGGGCAACAGCAGTGTCGCGACCACTCCTTTCCCGTCAGGAGACTCCACGGAGAGCGACCCTCCGTTTGCATGTGCTAGTTCCCGAGCGATCGCGAGACCGAGTCCCGTCCCCGGAGTGTTCTCGCGCTGGGCAGCAGGGGTTCTGTAGAACCGTTCGAACACGTGGTCGAGTTCGAGAGTGTCGATTCCGGGGCCGGTGTCGGTCACGACCACAGCCGTTCCCGCGACCCGACCACCGCCGGGTTGGGTGAGCGTGTCGACACCCGGGCGTGTCGCGATCTCGACCCGACCATCGCGGGGCGTGAACTTCACCGCGTTGGAGACGAGGTTGTTCAGCGCGCGGGTGATCTCGCTTCGCACCCCGGTCACGACACCGTCCTGCCCGGTGATGACGAGGTCCACCCCGCGATCGTTGGCGGCGCAGAGGAATGTCGTCCGGACTTCCTCGGCCAGCTCTCTTGCGGACAGACGAGCGACGTCGTGCTCGTGCGCCGATCGATGTGTTGCGCGGCTCAGAGCGAGAAGGTCCTCCACCAGCGCGGCCAGTCTTTGTGTGTTGTTGCGGATCACCGCCGTCCACGTCCGGGCCTCGGCGGGAAGTTCCTCTTCTTCGAGCAGCTCGAGGTACCCCGAGATGCTCGTGATGGGCGTCCGCAACTCGTGGCTGGCGGTGGCGACGAAGTCCTGCTGACGCCTGTCGAGCTCAAGCCTCTCGGTCAGTGCGAGGTTGTGCTCCTTCTCGGCGACGAGTTGCGCGCGAGTGGCCCGAACCGTGCCGGTGATGTCGATGATCTGCACGGTGACGCGCACATCGTCGTCGTCAACCGGTGACGCATGTATCGTCAGTGATCGTCCATCCGGGGTCTCGAAGGTGAAGGGCATCCCCGAGGCGAGGGATTCCCCGACGCGTTGGCGAAGGCCGCCCTGTCTCCACTGTTCGGACATGACCGGGTCTTGCAGAAGCTCGTCCGCGGCGGTGTTCGACAGCACGATGTGCCACCGATCGTCCAGGCGTTCTGCGATGATCACTGCCACTCGTGAGTTGAGCAGGCCTCGCGTGAACAGGCCTGAATAGGTGGTCGCCGCGCGATTCGCGTCGCGAATCTCGTAGCTCGCCGTGGAGAGGAACAGGTTGGATGCCGCGATGATGAACAGGAACAATGTCGCGAACGCCGTCTGCACGCTCGGCGACAGCGAGGGCTCGCTGAACGGACCGTAGCCGCTCATCGTCATCCCCAGCACCGCTACGCCGACGATGAGCGTCTCTGTGTAGGCGCCGCGGATCGGGAGGCGGTATGACCCCCACGCGAGCAATCCGACGGGAAGGAACGAGAGGGGGACTCGTGCTCCGGCCACGGCGAGGAATCCGAGTGTCGTGAACAGAATGATCGCTTGGATCACCATTTCGCCCCACGGGATCCGCTTCATGATGTTGGGCGGCAGCGCGGCGAAGGGCGCGATCATCAGTATCGCCGCCGCGTGTGATGGCGCGACGTGAATGAAGGTCTCTGTGAAGCTCCCGCCGCCGATAGCGACTGTCCCGCTGATCACGAACCCAAGGGTCGTCGAGCCCGCGACGACCGCCAGAGCGAAGCGCACCGCATGCCGAACCGAGCTGAGGAGGAAGCGGTTATCCGAACGATCGCGACCGTCGACGATAGCGATGAAGACCCAGACCTCCACCGCGTTTGCCACTCCGAACGCAAAGGAGGAGGGCAGGTCACGACCTCCCGCCGCATTCGCTGCGGTGAGGACCACCACCACGACGACGAAGATTCCCCAGCGTGCTCTGCGCGGTGCAAAGAGCGCGAAGAGAGCGGACAGCCCCGCCGCCGGCCACCACACCGCAATCGTCCCTCCCGGTGGCGTGAGAACGATGCTTGCCGACGCTGTGAAGAACAGAGTCACCGCGGCGACGAGCCACACCCACCACGGGGGGAGTCGACGAAGGGCGGGGCGGGACCCTCGAAGGGAGGCGGGTACGGACGGTGTCATGGGAGCGGCGATTCGGGGTCGGGCGGTGATCCGGGGGCGATCACGAGGCTGATCGGTACATGAACCCCACTTTTTCACAACTCGCCGAGATTCCCGCGAACGTGCGCTGCTGGCCCTGTCTAGGGCAAAGACCCGCCCTTGACCTCACGATTCGACTTCCATCCGAGGGCTGGCGCCACGTGCGTCGCGAACGACTCCACGACGCGCAGATTGAACTCCACCCCCAACTGGCTGGGGATCGTGAGCATCAGCGTGTCGGCCGACATGACGGCGGCGTCCGCCTGTAGCTGCTCGATGAGGGCATCGGGCTCTGCTGCATAGGTCTTGCCGAAGGTCGAGCGGAACCCGTCGATATAGCCGATGCCGTCACCCTCTTGCCGTCCGCCGAAGTACATGTGGTCCTCCGCTGTGACGAGCGGGAAGACGCTGCGGCTGACCGAGACGCGAGGCTCGCCGGCGTGCCCGGCATCCTTCCACGCGGAGCGGAACGCATCGATCTGGCGGGCCTGCAGGATGTCGAAGGGCGTGCCGTCCGCCTCGGTGAGCAGGGTCGAGGACATGAGATTCACGCCCGCCCGCCCGGCCCACTCGGCGCTGTCGCGATTGCCGGCTCCCCACCAGACGCGGGAGCGCAGACCAGGGGAGTGCGGCTCGATCTGCTGCATGCCGCTCCCGCCGCCGAACGGGCTGGACGCGTCGCGCTGCGCGAGGCCCTTGCCGTCGATGGCGTCCAGGAAGCGATCGAAGTGCTCGCGCGCGAGGTCCGCGCCCCGCTCATCCTTCGCGCCGGTGTACCCGAACGCCTCGTATCCCCGGACGACGGTCTCGGGCGACCCGCGGCTGACGCCGAGCGCGAGCCTGCCGTCGCTGATGAGGTCCACCGCGGCGGCCTCCTCTGCGAGATAGAGGGGGTTCTCGTAGCGCATGTCGATGACCCCGGTGCCCATCTCGATGCGCTCGGTCTTTGCCGCGATCGCGGCCAGCAGCGGCATGGGCGAGGACTGCTGGCGCGCGAAGTGGTGCACACGGAAGTAGATGCCGTTCGCGCCGAGCTCATCCATACCCTGTGCCAGATCGATGGCCTGGTGCATCGAGTCGCGGGCGGTGAGGATGTGCCCGCCGCCCAGGGGCCCGTAGTGGCCGAACGAGAGTGTGCCGAATCGCTGCATGTCGGTTCCAACCTTCGGAAGGGCAGAAAGTATTCCCGTGAATGGATGCCGTGAGGATCCCCCGTCAGACTATCCGTGACCGCAACCGCCGCGGTTCAGCCGCCGAGCGAGCGCTCGGCTCCGACGAACCAGCCGGTCGCGCCGAGTTCGCCGCCCCAGCGCGGGACGTACTGGTCGAAGTACACGCGGGACACCAGCTCGCGCCTGCTCGTCACGCCCGCCTTCTCGAACACCGACTTCAAGTGGTCCTGCACGGTGTACGGGGAGACGTGCATCGTGGCGGCGATGTCCTTCGTGTCCGAGCCGCGCAGAACCAGAGCGACGACCTCTCGTTCGCGCGAGGTCAGGCCGAAGGCTGCTGCGACGATGTCGATGACCTCCTGCGGACGCGCCTCTTCGATCGTGACGACGACATCACCTGCCCGCTCGTCGCGTCCGCCCAGAGGCGCTGCGTGCACGACCAACCAGACCCCGTCCTCGGTGCGCAGTCGCACTCGCGGGGTGGTCGAGATCTCTCCGCGTGCGAACCGGCGAGCGCCGCTGACGAGGGCTTGCACGACGGAGAAAGGATCGCCCGCGTTCGGCACGCTCGCGATGCGCGCCAGCTGGGACGCCGCCCCCGGGCTCACCTGCGCGAGGCGGTCGTGCGCGTCGACGATCACGACGGCCGGGCCCGAGTCGGTGACGCCGTCGATGCGGTTGACCTGTGCGAGCAGGCCGGTGCGGATGCCGCGGGAGAAGGAGGGCGCCATCTTCGCGAGCAGTTCGAGTTCGTCGCGCGTGAACGGCCCGTCCTCCGACGTGCGGAACAGTGAGATCGCCCCCCAGGCGCCGCTGCGATCAGTGAAGACGACGCGCGCTTCGTCGACGTAGTCGAAGCGCGGCTGCAGGAACTCGGCCATGCGGATCGAGGCATCGAGGTTGCCATCGAACTCGTGATGCACCCCGACGGCTACCTTGCCGTCCACGACCATCTGCGCGATCGAGGTCGGATCGTCTTCGCCGTACTCGATCTGGGCCCAACGGATGTCGTCCCCGTTGTTGCCCGCGAGACCGGCGTACTTCCGGGTGCTCGAGACCATCGCCGTGGCGGGGTCCAGGGTCGAAGAGCACGCGGCGACAAAGGGCACAGCCCGCTGTAGGGCTTCGGTGGCCTCATCCATGAACTGCGTCACGGTCAGCCCCGCGCGCGAGACGACATCCAGGTCGCTCAGGGCGCGTCCGCGCGCAAGTGCGGTCAGCATGTGAACAGTGTGACGCCCCGGGCGTGTCGCGGTCTATCCCAGACTTCTGGGGAGTGCCGCTCTCCCAGGCTCGCGGGCCAGAAATCCCCCCAGATCTGGGATAGACCGAAGCTGCACACCGCTTCATGCTGAGGTCCTCACCAACCTCTGACAAGGACTACAGAAATGACATTCCAGACCCTTACTGACCCGGACGCCGCGCTCTCGCTGCGCGACGCGCTCGGGGATCGCATCGTGCTGCCGGCCGAGCCGGCGTACGACAGCATGCGCCGCGCATGGAACCTCGCGATCGACCAGCGCCCCTTCGCCGTCGCGCACCCCACCTCCGCGGAGGATGTCGTCGACATCGTGCGCGCGGCTGTCGCCGCCGACCTGCGTGTCGCCCCGCAGTCGACCGGCCACGGGGCCGCCGGCTTGGCCGATACGGACCTGTCGCGCACCGTCCTGGTCTCGCTCGCGCTGCTGCGCGGCGTGACCGTGAACCCCGCCGAGCGGACCGCGCGGGTCTTGGGAGGAAGCCTCTGGCTCGACGTGCTCGAAGCCGCCGCTCCGCACGGTCTGACCGCCCTTCACGGCAGCGCCGGGGATGTCTCTGTCGCCGGCTACAGCCTGAACGGCGGACTCTCCTTCTACGCGCGCCAGCATGGCATGGCCGTGAACGCCGTGCGCTCGATCACGATCGTCACCGCGGACGGGGTTCTGCGTACCGCGAGCACGACCGAGAACCCCGAGCTGTTCTGGGCGGTGCGCGGTGGTTCGGGCGCGTTCGGTGTCGTCGTCTCGCTCGAGATCGATCTGCTTCCTTACGCGGAGATCTACGCCGGGATGCTTCTCTGGGACGCCTCGCACGCATCCGAGGTCGGCCGCGCATGGCGCGAATGGACGCTCACCGCTCCGGTGTCCGCGACCACGACCTTCCGTGTGCTGCACTTCCCGCCGGTTCCGGAGCTTCCGCCCTTCCTGAGCGGCCGATCGGTGACGGTGATCGACGGGGTTGTGCTCGAGTCCGACGAGGATGCCGCGGCGCTCCTGGCTCCGCTCCGCGCCCTCACGCCCGAGATGGACACCTTCGGACGGATGCCGGCGGCCGGCCTCGTGCACGTGCACATGGATCCGCCCGAGCCTTCGCCGGCACTCGCGGCACACACGATGCTCGCTGACCTTCCGGTCGAGGCGTTGGACGCGTTCGTCGCGGCCGGCAGTGTGCCGAGCCCGATGATGGCCGAGATGCGACACCTCGGCGGTGCCGCGGCCACGCGTCCCGAGGGTGCGGGAGCGGTCGGAGCCGTCGACGCCGAGTATCTCGTGGCCGGCATCGGCATGGTGCCCGTGCCCGAGATGGCGCCGACCGCACGGATGCTGACACACAGTCTGATGGCCACCATGGAACCGTGGGCCGCGCCCTCGCGCGCACTCACGTTCATGGACGGCGAGGTCGACCGTGCACCCGGGTTCGGGGAGTCCGCTCAACGCCTGGCGGAACTCAAGCGCCAGTACGACCCCCGAGACGTGTTCGCCGCCGCCAACCCTGTCGCCTGAGGTGGGAGGACCACGGATGCCTCCCGGTGTGGGGTCGCTCGGGGCGACCTACCGGGAGGCAGCCGTCTCGCTATCGTGAGCCGCGAGGCATCCACGGTCGGGAGGCGAGATGGGAAAGCAGTCGGAATACGAGATCCGCGTGCTCGAGCGCGGGGAGGTCGAGCACGCAGTCGCCTGGGCGGCGCGTGAGGGATGGAACCCCGGTCTCGCGGATGCGGACGCGTTCGCCGCGGTGGATCCGGGCGGATTCTTCGGCGGTTTCCTCGGGGGTGAACTGGTCGCGGTCATCTCCGCGATCCGCTACGACGCGGGGTACGGCTTCGTCGGGTTCTACATCGTCGACCCCGACCATCGCGGGCAGGGCCTCGGCCTGCGGCTGTGGAACGCGGCGCTCGCGCACCTGGACGGGGTGCGCACGGTGGGCCTGGACGGGGTGGTCGACCAGCAGGACAACTATCGGGCCTCGGGCTTCGTCCTCGCGCACCGCAATGGGCGATACGCCGGCCACGCGCCGTTCGCGCTGGCCCCGGCATCCGAGTCGGGAACGATCCGGGATGCCGAAGGCGTGTCTTTCGATGATCTCGTCGCCTACGACGCCGCTCATTTCGGCACACCGCGCCCGGGCTTCGTGCACGACTGGATCACGCTCCCCGGGCATCGCGCCCGGGTGGCGGTGGATGCTGACGCCGTGCGCGGCTTCGGTGTGCTCCGTCCCTGCGGTGAGGGTTTGAAGGTCGGTCCGCTCTTTGCCGAGGATGCCGGCGCCGCCCGCGCGCTGCTCGCCGACCTGGTGGCAGAGGTTCCCGACAGCGAGACGGTGTTCCTCGATCCGCCGACGACCAACCCCGAAGCGCTGGCCCTCGTGGCGGAGCTGGGCATGGATCCGGTCTTCGAAACAGCGCGAATGTACCGCGGCCCTGCCTTGGACCTCCCGATCGGCGAGGTCTTCGGCATCTCCACGTTCGAGCTCGGCTGAGTGGGACAAGACCTGTCAGAGCCGCTCACTAGAGTCGAGCCCATGACGCACCACCTCAGCCGCGACGAGGCGCGACGCATCGCCGTGCGCGCGCAGTTGCTGGATGCCCAGCGGCCGGGGGACGTCGTCGAGGTCGCCGAGCAGCTCGGATGGATCAAGATCGATCCGACCGCGGCGATCACCACCAGTGAGCACGCGATCCTGTGGGCGCGGATCGGGTGGGGGTACGAGCCCGGCCAGCTGCAGAAGGCCGTCGAGGTCGATCGTCAGCTCTTCGAGTTCGACGGCACTCTCCGGCCGATGAGCGTGCTCGGTCCGCTCCTGACGGTCAGTCGACATCGTCGGCTCTACGCTGATACCGGCACGTGGCTCGCGGCCAATGAGCGGTTCGGTCGTGACGTGATCTCTCGACTGCGCGCCGAGGGGCCGATGCCGGCCAGCGCGATCCCCGACACGAGCCAGGTGCAGCGGTCCTCCGAGTCCGGTTGGTACGGCGCCAACCAGGTGCCCCGCATGCTGGAGGTGCTCTCGCGTCTCGGGGAGGTCGCCGTCGTCGGGCGGCAGGGTCGCCTGCGGGTGTGGGATGTCGTCGAGCGGGCCTATCCGGACGGCGTGCCCGACCTTCCCCTCGATGAGGCCGAGCGGCTGCTGGCCGAGCGGCGCCTGCAGGGGCTCGGTATCGCGAAGAAGTCGGCGATGAGTCCGGTCGGCACTGCGGGCGAACCTGTGACGATCGAGGGACTTCCCGGGACGTACCGGGTCGATTCTGAGGCGCTGGCAGCGCTGGATGAGGACGAGGGAGGCCGCGTCGCCATCCTCAACCCCTACGACGTCTCGCTGTACGACCGGCGCCGCCTCCGCGACCTCTTCGGCTTCGAGTACAAGGTCGAGCAGTTCGTCCCCAAGGCCCAACGCGTGTACGGGTATTTCGCCCACCCGGTCCTCGTGGGCGACCGGTTCATGGGCCTGCTGGATGCCGAGCATGATCGTAAGCGCGAAGTGCTGCGGGTGAACGCGCTCCACGAACTGGAGCAGTTCGAGCCGGAGGAGCTCGAGATGGTGCACGCCGAGATCCGAGACCTCGGCGGCTGGCTCGGCGTCCCCGTGGTCGGGCTGGGGGACTGAGATCGCTCGTCGACGGACCGCTTCCGCGAGTGCCCGCGCGCGGAGATGGATGCGGCGCAGCATCCTGGTGGCGGGCGCCATCGCCGTCGCGCTCGGCGCACTCGTGCTGTGGGGACCGGCGGTGCCGGTGCTCATCCCCTCCGAGCCGTCGCCGGGAGCGGGCGCGGTGGCCGTCGCCGCGGAGCACCCCTTCGCCATCGGCGACGCGCAGTCGGCGCGGGATCAGCTCGCGGGCCTGTCGATCGTGTCGGGGTGGTCACCGGCCGACTACGACCGGGATGCGTTCGGTGAGGCGTGGTTCGACCTCGACGGCAACGGATGCAGCACCCGCAACGACATCCTGGCGCGGGATCTGCTCGAGGTGACCTTGCGCGAGGACGGCTGTCGGGTCGCGACCGGCACGCTCATCGACCCGTACGACGGATCTGTCACCGACTTCGTCGCCGGCCCCGACACGTCGCCCGCGGTGCAGATCGACCATGTCGTGGCCCTGGCGTGGGCGTGGCGGCACGGGGCGGATGCCTGGAGCGACGAGCAGCGCATCGCGTTCGCGAACGACCCCGGCAATCTCGTGGCGGCCTCCGCCGCAACCAACCAGGCCAAGAGCGACGAGAGTCCCGCGGAATGGCTGCCGGGGGATCTCGATTTCGCGTGTCGATTCACGATCGCGTGGGTGGGCATCGTCGAGACCTACGGGCTCGGCGTGAGCACGGCGGAGGCGGAGACCATCCGACAGGTGCTGGAGGGCTGCTGATCTCGGCGCGGGCGGATCGGCCGCATCCGGGTCCCGGGCGTGCAGGATCGCCGAGAATGGAAGGCGTGTCAGTGAACGAGCTCATTCCTCCCGCCTTCCTGCCCCTGCTCGAGCGACCGCTCTACGGTCACCTCGCCACGATCAGGCCCGACGACACCGTCCAGGTCACCCCGATGTGGTACGAGTTCGACGGCGAGTTCGTGCGGTTCACCCACACGACGAAGCGCCAGAAATACCGCAACCTCCGTCACAATCCCGCAATGGCGCTCTCGATCGTCGACCCCGACAATCCCTCGCACTACCTCGAGGTCGCCGGCGCTCTCGTCGAGGTCGTCCCTGACCCGGAGGGCGCGTTCTTCCAGCGGCTGCAGGTCCGGTACACGGGCGCGAGTGCCGCGCCGCCGCCGGATGCCGCCGACCGTGTCGTTCTGGTGATGTCGATCGCTCGGGTCACCAAGCAGTGACCCGAGCGGTGCGGGCCGGATGTGGACGCTCCCACCCGCACCTCGGGCCGTGCCGGGTCTCTGCCGGCGCTACAGGCTCGCGTACACCTCGAACGTGGCATCCGCGGGCATGATCTCCCAGAAATCGATCTCGAACTGAGCGCCGCCACCGGCGGGGAGCCGGTCGACGAAGGTCCAGTCTCCGCCGATGATCTGGCCGCTCGCGTCGCGGACGACGGCCTCGACCTCGACGAGCTCCTGATCTGCGTCGAAATCGCCGTACAGCACGCCCGTGACCACCGACGAGAAGTCATCGGTCGTGGCCGCGAGGTCCTCGGTCCAGAACTCTCCGGTCTCGGCGAAGGGCGAGTAGAGGGCTTCGTCGGCGGTCGGACCATAGATGTCCAGATTCGCGATCTCGGCCGTTCCGATCTCGTAGAACGTGCCGACGATCGCCGCCGTGCCCGACAGAACCGTGCGGTACTCACCGTAGCTGTCGAGGATGACGCCGTTCGCATCGACGGCTTCGATGTCGATGTCGGCGTAGTCGAAGATGTAGTCCTCATTCGGGTTCTCGAACAGCACCACGAACCACCAGGCGTTCTCGTCGTAGCTGGTCGGTCCGAACGCGACCTCGGTCACTTCGAGTTCGAGTGCGCCCGATTCAGGGACGACCACCTCGTCGTCCTCATCCATCGGCTGTTCGGTGATCGTGCCGAACTCCTCTTCGAGAGCCTGGTTGAGGGCGGCTCCGCTGATGAGGGCGATCGAGACGAACGTCATGACGATGCTCACGATCCACCCGACGACCGAGATGATCAGCGCGGCGATGCTCATGCCCTTTCCGCCGTGCTTCTTGCTGATCAGTGCGATGAGGCTGATGATGAACGCCGCCAGCAGCACGAGGCCGGAGATCCACGTGACGAACGGGATCACGGCCATCACGATCCCGACGATCGCGATGATCAGGGCGACCATCGCGAGGGTCTTCGGTCGCGAGTCGGGCGCTGCCGGGGGCGGTGTCGGTGCGCCATACTGCGGGGGCTGTCCGGCGGGCGGGTAGCCGGCGGGTGGTGGGGGATACGCCGCCGTCGGCGCAGTGGGCTGAGCGGGAGTCTGCGGGAGCGGCGTGGGTGTGTCACCGCCGGCCGGTGGGGTGTTCTCGGACATCTCGTATCCTCCGGTTTCGTGCGTCGCTGCACCGCTCCTGGCGGGACCGCCAGGAGCGGGCCGCCACCTGGGGCGGGCTCCTGAGCCACACGCTACTCAGAACGGCGGCCGCCGCAACCGTCGTTGTGCCCGCACGGCCGTGAAAACCCCCCGCCCCCTCGCCGAATCCACAGGTTCGTTGCGAACCCACACGTCGCTGACGACACAAGCGTGTGGGTTCGCAAGAATCGTGTGGATTCGGTGGTGGGTGGGGCGTGCGCGCGGGGGCGGGGCGGGCCGGTATCGTGGCGCCGGATGCGTACTGCCCTCCGGGTCTGGACGCAGATGCACAGCAGCATGCACAGCAGCAACGGAGTGACGTACCTATGCGCGGAGTGGTCAACAGTGGTGTCGGAGCGGCGGGGATGCTCGCCGCGGTCGGTCTCGTCCTGGCGGGGTGCGCGGCATCCGGGCCGTCATCCGCGAACCACGTGGACGGTGTCGTGGTCCCGGTCGTGGCGGAGGTCGCAGCGGGGGACTGGAGCGTCAGCGCGTGGGTCGCCGGCGATGGCGAGAACACCGCGGAGCAGCTCGGAACGGCCACCTCCGCGGAGGACGGCGCGTTCTCGGTCTCGCTCGGGGACGTCGATCTGGCCACGTCACTCGTCTACGTGCTTGCGACGCAGGCAGGCGATGACGCCGCGACTTTTGCGACGGTCGTGCCGGCAGACGGCTCGGCGATCACCCTCAACGAGCGGACGACGGTCGCGACCGCGTATTCGCTCGCGCAGTTCACGGGCACCGACGGCGTCTCGGGTGTCTCTCCGGGACTGCCGAACGCGGCATCCATGATCCCGAACTTCGTCGATCTCACCACCGGTGATTACGGGGCGGTTCTGACCTCCTCGCCCAACGGCAACGAGACGACGGCGCTGGCCTCGTTCACATCGCTGGCGAATATGCTCACCGCGTGCACGCTCGACACCGACGCGTGCGCGGTGCTGATGGATGCCGCGGGCTCGCGTTTCGACGAGGCGCCGGCCGACACGTTCCAGGCCTTCGCCGCGATCGCCCGCGACCCCGGTGCCGAGGTTTCCGAGCTCTACGATCTCTCCCTCGCGGTGGCGGGTGATCGTCCCGGGCTCACCGAGGAGCCGTCGGCGTGGACCCTTGCGCTCCGCTTCGACGGCGACGGCGAGACGCTCGATGGTCCCGGCACCTTCGCCGTGGACCCCGAGGGCAACGTCTGGGTCAACAACAACTACGAGTACGGCGCCGATCCGACCGAGCCGGTGTGCGCGAGCGATCTCGTGCTGGAGTTCTCGCCGGCCGGCGAGATGATCGGCACCTACGCCGGTGGCGGGCTCAGCGGCTCGGGTTTCGGCATCGCGTTCGATCCCTCCGGACAGCTGTGGTTGAGCAACTTCGGGTTCGCGGGCGAGGGATGCGACGAGCAGCCCCCGCACAACAGCCTGTCGCTGTTCACGACCGACGGCACTCCGCTCTCGCCCGCCGACACCGGCTTCACCGCCGGCGAGCTGGCGTGGCCGCAGGGCGTGGATGTCACCGCCGACGGTTCGGTCTGGACGGCCAACTGCCAGACGGGTACCGTCACCGTCTACCCGGGAGGCGATCCCGAGCAGGCGATGACCCTTTCGGCGGGACTCGACCAGGCCTTCGGTGTGGTCGACAACGGCCGCCACGTCTTCGTCAGCGGCATCGCTTCCAGTTCTGTCGCCGTATTCGACTACGACGGAACCTTGGTCGGTGGGGCACCGCTGACCGGCGATGAGTTCGTGCTGCCGATGGGGGTGGCATCCGACCCGGAAGGGAATGTCTGGGTCGCCAACTCGGGCTCCACGACACTGCCGTGCCCGGAACGGCCGATCTCGTCGGGGCCGACAGGCTCGGTCGCCCTGATCTCGGCCGATGGCACGACGGTCTCCGGTCCCTTCAGCGGAGGGGGCGTGACCCGGCCGTGGGGCATCACCACCGACGGTGACGGAAACGTCTGGGTCGCCAACTTCGCCGACCAGCGGGTCTCGGCCTTCTGCGGCACGAACCCCGAGACCTGCCCGGGCGACCTGTCGACGGGAGATGCGATCTCCCCGGATGACACCGGATACGGCTTCAACGGGCTGGTGCGCAACACGGGTCTGATCGTGGATCCTTCGGGCAACGTGTGGGTCGCGAACAACTGGGAAGAGGTGCCCATCCAGTCGAACCCCGGTGGCCACCAGCTCGTCGTCTTCGTCGGTCTTGCCGCGCCGGTGGAGGTCGCCCCTTTCACCGGGTGACCGGGGTCGGTCAGTCTGGGGTCGGTCAGTCGGGACGCGTCCACCATTCGGGGAGCAGGAGCGCGTTGAGCTCCATGATCAGGCCGCGATCGCGCGGCGGGTCGAGGGCCACCCACGCGGCGAGCTGACCGACGGCGCTCGCGGCGACGCCGGCGATCACGATCGCGCTCACGGCGTGTGGGTCGTGCCGGCTGCGCAGCGGTGGGGTGAGGTCGAGTGTCTCCACCAGCAGTCGTGCGGAGGAGGCGAACTGGCGGCGCAGCATGGGGGAGAGCGAGTCGCCCGCGGTGTCGAGGGAGAGCTCGCGGCGATAGACAGCGTCGTAGTGCTCGATGTGTGCGACGAGGCCACGGCGGTGCTGTTCGCCGAGGCCGGCGCGAAGGTCGTCGTCGCGGACTTCAACGAAGAGAAGGGCCGCGCCGTCGTCGACGCGATCACCGCGGCCGGCGGTGAGGCGTTCTTCGTGAAGGTCGACATCTCCGATGGCGCGCAGGTCGAGTCGATGGTCGCGCAGACCGTCGAGAAGTACGGTCGTCTCGACGTTGCGATCAACAACGCAGCCCTCACCCCCGACAACGCCCCCGTCACGGAGCTGGACGAGAACTACTGGGACCGGCTGCTGAGCGTCGATCTCAAGGGCACCGCGCTGTGCATGAAGTACGAACTGCGTCAGCTCCAGGCTCAGGGTGAGGGCGGCTCGATCGTCAACATCTCCTCGGTCTCGGGCTTCCGTCCGCAGCCCAACAACGTCGCGTATGTCGCCGCCAAGCACGGAGTGGTCGGCATGACCAAGGTCGCCGCGGTCGAGAACGGGGCGTTCAACATCCGTGTGAACTCCGTCGCGCCGGGCGCGATCGACACGCCGATGCTGCGCGGAGCGCTCGAGCAGGTGGGGACGACCGCCGAGGAGTTCGCCCCGGTGCTGAGTCTCCTCAACCGGTTCGGCGAAGCTCGCGAGATCGCCCAGGCGAGCCTGTGGCTGGCATCCGATCTGTCGTCGTACGTGACCGGCACGACGCTGCACGTGGACGCGGGCTACACCGGCCGCTGAGGTTCTCAGCCCGGCGGGAGAGTCTCGCCGGGCGGGATGGGCGCGTCGCGCAGAGCGACCGTGCGGCGCGCCTCGAAGATCGCCTCCTCGAAGCTCTCCTCGGGATCCTCGAGCAGCCGCAGCGTCGCGAGTGCGTGCGCACGTACACCCTCGTCGGACGACGCGGCCGCCGCGCCCAGCGGTGGTTCGGCCAGCTCGGGGCCCAGCGCGGCGAGCGCCCGACTGAGGCTCAGGTGCACGTCGCGGTCTCCGCGTCCCAGCTGCGCGCACAGCGCCTCCGCGAGCGCGGGGCGCTCCGCTTCCGGGGCGAGGATCGCGGCCGCGCGCCATGAGGTGCGCGCGACGGCGTCGTCCGGATCGGCGAGGACCTCCGGTGTGATGGCGGCCCAGCCGCGGGGATCCCGCACCTTCGACAGGGTGTGGAGCGCCTGGCTCCGCGCCTGCGTGACGCCGGTGGCGGCATCCTGGATCAGCCGCGGCACCGTCAGATCCGGGTCGTGCCGCATGATCGCCCAGGTGAGGGTGTCACGCACCGAGAAATCCGGCTCGATCGCGCACCTGTCGATCAGGACCTCGACGTAGGACGGATCGGGGCGGGAGCCTGCCGTGAGCGCCGCTTGCAGGCGCCCGGCCGAGGATTCCTGCGAGAGCGCGTCGCGCAGCCGCGCAGCGCTCGTGGTGGTTCCGGTGTCCTTCTCGCTCACGGTTCGATCCTTGCAGCGTTCGCCGAAACCGGCCTCGCCTCGCGAAACCAGTGGCTGCTGGCGCGTTTCGGAATGGTCTTGGACGATGCGGCTGGTTTCGGCGGGCGGTGCGACCTGGTGAAATGGTCTTGCCCCATGACGCGAAGGACACCATGACCGAGAACATCGCCCGCTACGTCGACCACACCCTGCTCAAGCCCGAGGCGACGGCCGCCGATGTCGCCGCGACCATCGCCGAGGCGGCTGAGCTCGGCACCTACAGCGTCTGCCTGTCGCCCTCGATGCTCCCCGTCGAGCTGCCCGCGGGTCTCAAGCTCGCGGTGGTCACCGGGTTCCCGAGCGGCAAGCACCATTCCGTCATCAAGGCGGCCGAGGCCGCCCTCGCGGTGTCGCAGGGGGCGGACGAGATCGACATGGTGATCGACGTGGGCGCGGCGATCGCGGGGCGCTACGACGCCGTCGAGGCAGATATCCGTGCCGTGCGCGAGGCCGCGCCCGCACCCGTCGTGCTCAAGGTCATCATCGAATCGGCAGCCCTGTCGGATGACGCGATCGTCGCCGTCTGCACCGCCGCCGAGGCCGCGGGAGCGGACTTCGTGAAGACCTCGACCGGCTTCCATCCCGCCGGAGGAGCGTCGGTGCACGCGGTCGAGCTCATGAAGCAGACCGTCGGCGACCGTCTCGAGGTGAAGGCCTCGGGAGGGGTGCGCACCCGCGATGACGCCGAGGCAATGATCGCGGCCGGCGCCACGCGCCTGGGACTGTCGGGTACGCGCGCCGTTGTCGAGGGAACGGGATCCGCCGGCTCCTACTGATGTCAACGTCCTGAGGTGGGCGTCGCGAGGTCACGTCCCGCCACACACAGGCGATGTCCGACATCCGGTGTTAGCGTCACGGCCATGACGACACGGTCGGCTCACTCACCCACCACCGCGGGGGATGCCGACCTCGTGGTGCGCGCGGATGGCGGCGATATCGAGCCCGTCCGGGCGCCCGGCGCGCACCCCCGCCGCCATGCACTGCACCAGACGCTGCAGCGGAGCCGCGCGTGGATCGCCGACCATCCGCGCCTGCAGATCTTCTACCGCGTGGCGGTCGCGATCTTCGGTGGCATCCTCACGCTCGTCGGCCTGGTGCTCGTTCCGCTTCCCGGTCCCGGCTGGCTCACGGTCTTCCTCGGCCTCGCGGTGCTCGGCACGGAGTTCCACTGGGCCAGGCGGTTGGCGCGTTGGGCCAAGCGGATGCTCGACCGCTTCTGGGCGTGGTGGCGCGCGCGCCGAGAGCGATCTGCGGGAGGATGACGGTGACCGCCGATGGAGAGGATCCCGCCATGTCCACCTTCGACCAGCTGCTCGCCGAGCAGATCGGACACGAGTTCGCCGCTTCGCACCAGTACGTCGCGATCGCCGTGTGGTTCGACAACGAGGACCTTCCCCAGCTGGCGAAGTACTTCTACCGCCAGGCGTTGGAAGAGCGCAACCACGCGATGATGCTGGTGCAGTACCGCCTGGACCGCGGCATGACGGTCGTGATCCCGCCGATCCCCGAGGTCGTGAACGACTTCGAACACATGCGGGTGCCCCTGAAACTCGCGCTGGCTCAAGAGAAGACGGTGTCCGAGCAGATCCAGGCGCTGTTCGCTGCGGCCCGCGCCGAGAACGATGGGCTGGGCGAGCAGGCGATGCTCTGGTTCCTCAAGGAGCAGGTCGAGGAGGTCGCTTCGATGCAGACCCTCGTCAATGTCGCCGAGCGCACCGAGAACCTCTTCGACATCGAGAACTTCGTCGCGCGCGAGACCTCCGAGGCCACGACCGTGGATGCCGATGCCCCGCCCGCCGCCGGCGGCGCCGTCTGATTCTGCTTGCCATCTCATAACCCCGGGTGCTACGGTCGCTCTCCCACGAAGACGTGCTCCCGGGGTAACCGCAGGGTCCCCGAACTGACGGCACGCCCCCGAAACCGCTGAATCTCGGTAGGTCGGGGGTCGTTGCCATGCGATCCTCGACGTACGCTGGCCTCGTGCACCGCATCTACCGCATGACGTTCGCGTCGGTCTATCCGCTCTACGTCGCCAAGGCTGAGCGCAAGGGCCGCACCCAGGCTGAGGTCGACGAGATCATCGAGTGGCTCACCGGCTTCGGCCCGGCCGCGCTGCAGCAGCAGCTGGATGCCGAGACGACCTTCGAGCAGTTCTTCGACGCCGCGCGGCTCAACCCGAACGCGGGTCTGATCACGGGTGTGGTGTGTGGCGTGAAGGTGCAGGAGATCGAGGATCCGCTGATGCAGAAGATCCGCTATCTCGACAAGCTCGTGGACGAGCTCGCGAAGGGCAAGACGATGGAGAAGATCCTCCGCACCGCGTAGCGAGGTCTCGGGGGAGTGGGCGGAAGGGGAGCGGCGTGAAGTACGACCTCAAGAAGGATCGCGCAGACCTCTACGCGCCCGGTGCGCGCGAGTTCGTGCGCGTTGTCGTACCGCCGATCACCTATCTTGCGATCGACGGTCACGGCGATCCGAACACGGCGCCGGAGTATGTCCAGGCGGTGAGCGCGCTGTATGCCACGGGCTACGCGATCAAGTTCGCGTTCCGAGCGCGCACGGGCGATGACTTCGTCGTCGGTCCGCTCGAGGGGCTGTGGTCGGCCGATGACCCCGCGAGCTTCGCGGAGCGTCGCAAGGATGCCTGGGACTGGACGATGCTCATTCCGCTGCCCCCGCTCGTGGCCGAGGTGGATGTGCGGGCCGGTCTGAAGACGGCCGCCCGTAAGAAGCCGGACCTCCCGATCGCCGCGGTCACCCCACTCGTGATCGATGAGGGGGACAGTCTTCAGATCATGCACATCGGAGCATATGACGCTGAGGGGCCGACCCTCGCACGCCTGCACCATGAGGTGATGCCCTCGCTCGGGCTCACGTGGAACGGCCGCCACCACGAGATCTACCTAGGCGATCCGCGCCGGGTCGCGCGGGAGAGGCTCCGCACGGTGCTGCGTCAACCCGTGCGCCCCCGCGACGAGTCAGGTACGCGCTGACAGGGTGCGGGCGCGGAGGCGGAGCACCCCGGCGATCAGGATCGCTGTAGCGGCCCCGCCCCACAGACCCCAGTGGCCGATGCCGCCATAGACGGCAGCTCCGCCGATCGCACCGAGAGCGATCGCGAGCCACAGCACGAGGTAGCGCAGCCAGCCGGTGCGGTCGCCACCGCGGAGGGCCGCGACGATGCCCTGGCCGATCTTCACGAGCGCGCCGGTCATGTAGGTGATGCCGAAGGATGCTTCGGCCCGGCCGCTGAACACGGTGTTCACGGCGCCCATTCCGGCTGCCAGCAGGATCGCCATCGGCCAGCGCACGTCGAGGTTCGACAGCAGGGCGGCTGCGGCGATGAACACGGCGACCGCGACGAGGACCATCGGCCCGCGGTCGTGGGTGTCGGAGGAGATGACCGTCCCGGCGATGACGCCGGCGACGAACGACATGATGACCAGCAGCCCGAGACCGGCGGCACCGAGATCCATGCCGACGAGCTCCACGCCCGCGCGGGTGGTGTTCCCGCTCATGAAGGAGACGAAGTAGCCGCCCAGGGCGAGGAAGCCGATGCCATCGACATAGCCGGCGAGGGCGGCCAGGGACGCCGCGATCGCGAACTGTGTCCGCGTAAGCGTGCGCGCCACGTCTCTCCTTCCGGCATCCGATCTGTGATTCGAAGGTACCGGAGCACGGGAAGTCCGTCCGGCGGGTCGAGCCCGCCGGACGCGCAATCAACGATTGCCGCGCCAGACTGTCGGCATCCGACAAGGATCCGCGCGGCATGGGAGCGCGGATCATAGGTTGAGAGGGTGATGTCCCGCTCCGATGCCCCGGCTGCGCGCGCGCAGCTTGCGGCGCTCGTGGCCGCGGGGGCGCGCCCCGGGGGTGCGCAGGTGGATGCCGACCGTCGTGCCATCGGGGCGGGTCCCGCGTCCGCAGGTCCTGACGCGCGCCCGGCAGCGGTGCTGATCCTCTTCGGCGTGCTGGATGCCCTGGTCAGCGCTCGCGCGGCGCAGGATGAGGCTGTGTCGCGCGACCTCGATGTGCTGCTGTTGGCGCGTGCGACGACCCTGCGCTCGCACCCCGGACAGGTGGCCTTCCCGGGTGGGCGGCTGGAAGCCGCCGATGCCGGGGCTGTCGCGGCCGCGCTGCGGGAGGCACGTGAGGAGACCGGTCTGGACACGTCCGGGGTGGAGGTGCTGGGCGAGCTCGAGCAGATTCCCCTCGCGTTCTCCCGTCATCTCGTGACCCCGGTGCTGGGGTGGTGGCGCGCTCCGTCGCCGGTGCGTGCGGTGGATGCCGCCGAATCCGCCGCGGTCTTTCGCGCCCCGGTCGCGGATCTGCTCGATCCCGACCGCCGCGGCACGACGACGATCCGGCGCGGGGGCCGCGAGTGGCGCGGTCCGGGCTTTCTCGTGCAGGACGGCACCGGGGAGCACCTCGTGTGGGGATTCACCGCGATGGTCCTCGACGGTCTGTTCGATCGCCTCGGCTGGACCGAGCCGTGGGACACCGCGCGCGAGCTGCCGATCGTCTGGTGAGAGTCGCCCGTTCGCGCGGCGGGTCCCGCGTCAGACCGTGATCCGTGCCTTCGCGCCGACCAGCGATGACTGACGCAGGAACAGGTCGGGGCGCGGCATCCCGGGGGCACCGCGGTCGAGGATCGCGAACACGAGCGGGATCATCCCCATCGCGATGAACCCGGTGATGAGCTTGTCGATGAGCGAGGTGATCATGTTCGCCGAGAACGCGGCACCCCACAGCTGCTGCCCGAGGACGAGCATGCTCTGCGTGAACGAGTTGGTCGCGATGTGCTCACTGAAACCCCCCATCGCGAACAGGATGATCGGCACGGCGATGAGCGTGCACGTCACCGCAACGATCACGTTGAGCACGAAGAAACGGACGGATGACGTCCCCAGCCGCCACGCGCGCACGCCGTAGCCCCACACGAGGGCGCCGGCGACGTTGACGATGGTGAACGGGATACCTTCGAGCGACCAGAGGGAGAGCGCGACGGCGAGGTGGGTCAGCAACGCCACCATGACCCCGAACCACGGCCCCAGCGCGATCGCCACGACCGCTGTGCCGATCATGTCGAGGAAGAGGGGGAGCGAAAGTACGAGCACGATCTGGGTGCCGAGCACGTTCACCAGCACCCCGATGAGCAGCACCGCCAGGATCGTGAGCGTGCGTTGCCAGGGACTGGCGTGCGCTGCCACGGTGTCGGCGGAGCTGTGCGCGGCGGTGGCATCGTCGGGGCCGGCGGGGCGGGGAGTGGCAGGCGCAGACGTGTCCCGGGTCGCGGGGGACGCCTCGGCACCCGACGACGCGGGTGTCCCGGCCCGTTCGGTGCGGGAACGGATGCTGTAGTCCCGCCAGTACTCCACACGCTCATCGTCCTCGCCCAGCACGGTGGCGATGTCGGCGACCAGATCGGGGTTGATGCGGCGACGTCCGGGGCGGAAGACGTCGTACACGGTGGAGCGCGCGATATATGCCGCTCCGGGATTGAGTCCGCGCTGCTCTCGGAGGGCTTGCAGACGAACCGCGATCTGGGAGTAGCTCACGCCGCCCGCGCGCATGCGCAGCAGTTGGAAGTCCTCGGTGAACTGTTCCGGTCCCCGAGTGACCGCCGGTTGATCGTGGTCCTGCACGTCTTGCCCCCGTCGACATGCCCTGTGGCACCACACAGCGTAATCCACCTGCCTCCCCGTGGACGGTGACGCTCTCGCATCGATGTCGCGGGGTCGGTCGATGTCGCGGGCTCGGTCGATGTCGCGGGATCGGTCGACATCCCTGGGCCGATCGATGCCTCTTCGACGAAGAAGTGCGGGCGGTCGTCGACGCTCCCAGTCTTCGACCACCCGCACTGAGGGAGCACCCCCCGGTGCATCGGTCGCGTACCCGAATGCGCGACCTTCCCTGTGATGGAAGATACGGAGCGCAGATGACGATCGTGGTGACAAGAGAGGTCTTCTGCGAAGTCCGGACGATCCCGGACAGCACCCCCGCACGTCCGATCTCGGACAGCACCCCAACACGGCCGTCCTCCGCACATGCCCGCTGCGCCGGTCCCGTGGGGCGCCGGATGACGGGGAGATCGTCCGTCAGGGGGCATTCCGTGCGGGGATCCGGCAGACTCGAGACCGTGACTCCTTCGGCCTTCTCGCAGATCGTCACGGAGTTCTGGGGCATCGATGGCGTCTTCGAGGCCGCATCGGATGAGTGTCTCGTCGTCGTGGACCCGTCGCTTCGCGAGGACCTGTCCCTCTCGCTGCTGTCGGTTGCGGGTGGACCTCGCATCGCCGCGGTGACCCCGGCGTTCGCGGCTGGTCTGGGGGTCTCCCACTCGACGTGTATCGGCGTCGACGACCTCCGCTCCCGCGTGGCGCGGGCGGGCTGCGATTTCCACGGCGCCGACCACCTCTTCTACCTCCCGGAGCGCGAGATCCTCCCCAGTGCCAGCCCGGCTGCGGACATCCGGATGCTCTCCTCGTCCGATGCGGAGGCCTTCGCGCGCCTGTGCGAAGAGGCCCCCGAAGACGATCTCGAGGACGCGTTCGTCGAGCTCGATCACTGGTTGGTGTGCGGGGCATTCACCGAGCGCGGCTTGGTTTCCGTTGCGAGCATGTACCCGTGGCAGGGGTCACGGTTGGCGGATGTCGGCGTGCTGACCCTTCCGGCGCACCGCGGGCAGGGCCACGCGCGACGGGTCGTTCTCGCCATCGCGGCCGAGGCTCGCCGCCGCCGCTACGAACCGCAGTACCGCTGCCAGCTGGACAACCTCGCATCGGTCCGCCTCGCCGCGTCTGCCGGCTTCCAGCGATTCGGCGCGTGGGATGTGGTCACGGCGCGCTAGGGAACCGGCACGGCGAGGATCCGGCGTCCGGCATCGAGCACCGCGTCAGCGATCGTTTCCAGCAGGGGCGAGCGCAGATCCCACTGCTGCCAGAACAGGGGGACATCCACCGCAGGCCCCCCGAGCAGGAGGAGGGAGCCGTCATCGAGCCATGCCTGCGACTGGATGCGGGGGAGCAGCGCCCACCCCAGCCCCAGATGCACGGCCGTGGCGAAGTCCGCCGACGAGGGGACGTAGTGGCGCGGTGGGGCATCGGGTGACACCCCCGCTGCCTCGAGCCATCGGCGTTGCAGGTCGTCGCGGCGATCGAAGTCGATGACGGGTGCGGTCGCGAGCGCCGCCGGCGTCGGCCCGTCTGGGAGATGACGGGCGATGAAGCCCGCCGTGGCGACCGCCTCGTAGCGCAGGATGCCGAGCGGATGGACGCGGCATCCCGCGACCGGCGTGTGGCGGGAGGTCACGGCGCCCATCACGGTCCCCGCCTCCAACAGGCCCGCGGTGAAGTCCTGGTCATCGCGATGGATGTCGAACACGACGGAGTGCTCTCGCGCCAGGCGGGCGAGCGGATCCAGAAACCACGTCGCGAGGGAGTCCGCGTTCACGGCCAGCGGCACCGTCACGGTCGCGGTGGTCTCCACACCGATGTCGGCCAGCGCATCGTGCTCGATGAGTGCCAGCTGGCGTGCCATGCGCACCACCGCGTTGCCGGCCTCGGTCGCCCGCACCGGTTTCGAGCGCACCAACAGCACGCGTCCCACCTGCGCTTCCAGCGACTTGATGCGCTGACTCACCGCCGAGGGGGTGATCTGCAGCCGCCGGGCGGCGGCATCCATCGTGCCCGCGTCGACGGCGGCGGCAAGGGTCTCGACAAGGTCGGCAGGAAGACGCATCTTTAGCCACGCTACAGGTTCTGAAGAATGCTTCGCTGGCATTCAGAGAGAGCCCCTCCTACCGTCGAGGTGTGATCTCGACTCTGTTCGCCGGCCTCGGCCTTGGTCTTTCCCTCATCGTGGCGATCGGTGCGCAAAACCTGTTCGTGCTGCGGCAGGGGGTCCGCCGTGAGTACGTGTTCGCGGTGGCGGCGATCTGCGCGCTCTCAGACGCGGTGCTGATCGTGTTGGGGGTGTCCGGCGTCGGGTTGGTCCTGCAGGCGGTGCCGGTGCTCGTCGCGGTCGTCCGGATCGCCGGATGCATCTTCCTCGTGGGCTACGGGCTGCTCGCCGCGAAGCGGGCGTGGCGGCCGTCCGGGGACGCGCTGACCCTCGCCGACGACGCGGCGCCGAGCACTATCCCTGCCCCTGGTTCGGGCTCGGCTGAGGTCGCCGGTCCGGCGTTCGTCCAGGCGGAGTCGCCGGGCCGCGGTGAGGTGGGGTCTCCGGCCCGCGCTGAGGGAGCAGCGCCGGCGTCTGCCGAAGCGACGGCGCCGATCGCCGCGATCGCGACCCGTCCGCGCCTGCTCACGGTCGCGTTGACCTGTCTGGCCCTGACCTGGCTCAACCCGCACGTCTACCTCGACACCGTGTTCCTTCTGGGAAGCGTCGCCGGCACCTACGGCGACCAGCGTTGGTGGTTCGCCCTCGGCGCGGCGGTCGCCAGCGTCATCTGGTTCTTCGCTCTCGGCTTCGGCGCACGCTATCTCGGGCGCTGGCTCGGCACCCCCACCGCGTGGCGCATTCTGGATGCCGTCATCGCCGCCGTGATGATCGCCATCGGCATCAGTCTGCTGTTCTAGGCAGGCAGGCGTCTCCGAATGCCGACGACCTGCGTCTCGATCGTCCGCGGGAGCTGCCGTACGGTCGAACCATGACCACGCCCCTGATCACCGCCGAAGAACTGCGCACCCGGATCGGCCGGGACGCGCCGATCATCCTCGATGTGCGGTGGCGGCTGGATGCCCCGGACGGGAGGGACGCGTATCTGGCCGGCCACATCCCCGGTGCGCACTACGTGAGCCTGGACGATGAGCTCGCCGCACACGGCGCACCGACCGATGGGCGTCATCCGTTGCCGAGCGCCGAGGCATTCGCTGAGGCCGTGCATCGTTGGGGCATCGACGACGGCGACGAGGTGATCGTCTACGACGACTGGCTCACCTTCGGCGCCGCCCGCGCCTGGTGGATGCTGGCCGATGCCGGCATCCGTGCCCGCGTGCTCGATGGCGGTCTTGCGGCGTGGCGGTCGGTCGGCGGCGCGCTGGAGACGGGTGACACACCCCGGCCCGAACCGGGACGTGCCCGCCTGGAACCCGGGCAGATGCGGCAGCTTTCGATGGACGAGGCCGCCGCGCTCCCACAGCACGGACTGCTCTTCGACGTGCGAGCCCCCGAGCGCTATCGCGGCGACGTGGAGCCGATGGATCCGAGGGCGGGTCACATCCCCGGCGCCGGCAACGCACCGACAACGCAGAACGCCACGACCGACGGCCGTTTTCTGGCCCCGGACCTTCTCCGGGAGCGCTTCGAAGCGCTCGGCGTGAGCGAGGAGGTGCCACTCGGCGTCTACTGCGGGTCGGGTGTCTCGGCCGCCCATGCTGCGCTGGCCCTCACGTTGGCGGGCTTCACCCCGGCCCTGTACGCGGGTTCGTGGAGCCAGTGGTCGAACCACCCCGACCGCCCCGTGGCGGTCGGCGGGGAGTGAGGGTCTCAGATGGCAGCCACCCTCGCGGATGTCCGGGCGTTGGCCCGGACGCTTCCGGGCAGCGAGGAGCGAGCGATGACGCACGGCGCGGCCTGGTTCGTGCGCCGGAGCCTGTTCGCGTGGGAGTGCTATCCGTGGCCGAGCACGCTCGAGCCTGCCCGCGCGATCATCGCCGCTGAACCCGTGCTGGGCGTGACCCTCGCGGATCCGATCGATGCGCTCGCGCTCATGGAGATGGCGCCGCAGGTGTTTTTCCGCACTTCTGATTCACCGAAGCCCAAGATTGCGCTGCGGTTGAACGCTGTCGACCCGGATCATCTCGCCGAGCTCGTCACCGAATCCTGGCGCGTTCAGGCGCCGCAGTATCTCCGCCGGGAGTTCGACGCTCGCGAGGTGTGAGTCCCAGCGCTGCGACGCCGATACCCCGTTGCGCTGCTGCGCTGGCACGCCGCTGCGTCGCCTCGCTGCTGCGTCGCCTCGCTGCTGCGTCGCCTCGCTGCTGCGTCGCCTCGCCGCTGCGTCGCCGCGTTGCCGCGTTGCCGCGTTGCCACGCCGCCGCGCCGCCACTCTGCGGTGCCGCCCGAGTGCGCGCACTCCGCGACGGCACGCGTTCCGCTCAGAGGTGGTGCAGCATCCACTCGGCGGCGAGCGCCAGCCCGATCCCGATCATCGCGACTCCCGAGACGCGACTCACGATGCGGGCCGCGGTCGGTCGCGAGCGCAGCAGCACGGATGCCGCGACCCCCACCATCAGATACACCACCGCGGTCGTGGCGATGTGGACGAGACCGAGCGTCGTGATCTGCAGCGCGGGCGGCCAGGTCGACGCCTGGTCGACGAACGGAGGGAGGACCGCCAAGAACAGGAGGAACACCTTCGGGTTCAGTCCGCTCACGCCGAATCCGCCGCCGTACCAGCGTCCCCAGGATCCGTGTGCGACCCCGTCGGCCGCCGTCACCACGGCTGGATGTCGCAGCGAGCCGACCCCGAGCCAGACGAGGTAGCTCGCGCCGGCAAGGGTCAGCACGGCGAGCGCGAACGGAATCTGCAGGACGAGCATCCCCACTCCTGCCGCGACCACGAGGGTGGCCAACAGATGACCGGTGAGCATGCCGGCAACCGCGGGGACCGCGCGTCGGTTCATGCCGCCGGAAATGGCGTATGCCCAGTCCGCACCGGGGGTGAGGACGAAGAGCGCCGAGACTCCCCAGAATGCCAGCAGTGCGCTGAGACCCATCGCTGTGCTCCCTTCGTGCTCGTCTGACCCGGTTCTGTCGGATAGCGAGAAGGCTAGGGAAGATTGAGCGCAAAGTGCTTTCCTCTTTCCGCGCGCTACGCCGCGTGTTGGGGTAAGAATGTCTGCATGGATGCCCTGGATCGAAAAATCCTTGCGGAGCTGCAGCGCGATGGACGGATGACCCTCACTGATCTGGCCGACCGCGTGGGGTTGACGGTCTCCCCGTGCCACCGTCGGCTGAAGGATCTGGAGCAGTCTGGGGTGATCGCCGGCTACCGTGCCGTGATCGACCCGGGGGCTGTCTCGCTCGGGTTTCAGACGCTCGTGTTCGTGACGATGCACGCCGCGACCCGCGAGGTGATCTCGGCGTTCGAGGAAGCGGTCACCGAGATCGAGGCGGTGATCGATGCACAGCGTCTGTTCGGTGAGCCGGATTACTTGCTTCGCGTTGTCACGCGCGACCTGCCGCACTTCCAGCAGGTGTACGACGAGCATCTGAGCGCGCTGCCCGGGGTGCAGCGGTTGAACACCACCCTCGTCATGCGTCAGGTGATCGATGATCGGATGCTGCCCGTGAAGTGATGCCCGGATGCCGCCAGGAAGTGACGCCCGGATGCTGCGCGGATGCCGCCCGGGACGTGATGCCCGGCGCCGGAGACTCGCGCCAGGGCCGTCGCTCCGGAGGTGCTGACTTCCAGGCCCACGCCCAGGGCGACTTCGTCCGCAGCGATGTCAGCCGATGCGTGTGCTGCGACCCACCCGGATCGCGCCCGCCTGTAGCTCCTCCACCTGGATCTCCTCCACCCGGGTCGCGGGCACCCGCATACCGCCCGCCCGGATCGCGCTCGCCTGAATCTCCTCCACCCGGATCGCGCCCGCCTGAATCTCCTCCACCTGGATCTCCTCCACCGGGATCGCGCGCACCTGCATACCGCCCGCCCGGATGCGACCCACCCGGATTGCCTCCACCCGGATCTCCTCGACCCGGATCGCGGCCCACCGGGCTGCGCAGCATAAACGCTCCATGCCCATCCCGCAGGATCTTCCACCCGTTATTGTGCAGCTGCATGTGGTGAAAACGGCAGAGGAGTACCCTGCGATCGATATCGGTTCGTCCGTTATCTGCCGCGACATGATCGATGTGGTGCGCTTCGCAGTACGACGCGGGTCGGCGGCATCCAGGCCACAGGCACCCGCCGTCGCGCACCGCGAGCGCAATCCGCTGCTTCGGGGTGAAGAGGCGCTGTTCGTGGCCGACATCCAAGGGATTCCCGCACGAATCGATGGTGATGTCGGTGCGTCCGTGCTGGCAGAGCGTCCGATCGATGATCGAGCCCGGGAGTGCGTCGCCGCCGTCTTCCGCGTGGCCCACCCCCACCATCCGCCCGAGCGGATCCCGCGCGCCGATCGCATCGGCGACGACGACCACCCGCACGCCCGGCTGACGGGCGCCGAACACATCCTCGGCGCTGGCGAGAGCCCCGGCCCGCAGCGTGTCGACGAAGAGGTCGTACTCGAGCTGCTCGTTGGTGCGCGGATCGTCGGTCAGCTCCGCCGCCGCATCGCGCTCATCCACCGCGACAAACCGCGGACCACCCCGTCGCGGCCGCATCGCCGCCGACAACATGGACTTCACGAACAGTGCCATCTCGTCGTCGAAGGTGATGTGTCCGTGGTGCTGGCCGTGCTCGTCGATCCACATCCGCAGCGACCGCTTCTCGAACCGCTGCTGGAATCGGCTTTCCGCGCCCACGGGGTCGAGGATGTCGCGCATCGCCCGCGCGCGAGCGCGCAGTTCTTCGACGTTCGCGCCCGCAGCGGCCTCATCGACGAGAGTCTCGGCGGCGACGCTCCACGCGAGTGCGGCGGACTCTGCATCCACGCCATCGATCGCCGGTTCGCCGAGCCCCATCCGGATCGCATCGTGCTGCGCAAGGCTGAGGGCGCTGTGCAGCAGCGCGGTGCGCAGCGGCGCGTGCCACGGCGGCCGTGGGGGAGCGGCCGGCATTTCGCCACCACCGCCTGGCCCCGCGCCGTCGCCCGCGCCCGCTGAACCCACCGGATCCGCCGCCCCCACCGGACCCGCCGCCCCCACCGGACCCGCCGCCCCCACCGGACCCGGTGCATCCTCCTCCAACAACGCCGCCCCGACCCGCAGCTGCCGTATCGTTTCGGATCGCGACGCTCCCGTGATCGCCTGCACGAACGCCACGGGCGAGGCGTGCCCATGCACGGCGGCCACTCCCGAGTGCCCCGCCTCACGCGACGATCGACGTGCCGCGATCCCGGCGATGACCGCCTGCACCTTCGTGCCCTCGTTCACGATCGCGGTCATCTCCCGCAGCACTTCGACCACCGACGCATCGCTCAGGCCCGCGGCGCTCATCGCGAGGCCGTCGGGTTCGACATCCAACTCGGCAAACACCGCGAGGCGGTCGAGCCGCTCGCGCATTGCCGTGAGGATGTTCATGCCTGAAGTGTCGCACCAACCTCAGACATTCCGGCCCGGCCGGGTCCGCCCGAAAATCCACCTGTGGACAGGGTCTTTGTCCACAACCCTGGGGAGGAGCGAACGTCCCGGAAAGCCGCAGAACAAGCCGCCGCCACCACCCCCACACCCCCCGAAACGCCACTACCCTGACCCCCATGAGCGACTATGACATCCTCGACATCGGTCCCCTCGACAGCTGGTACTCCCACTTCGGCGGGTTCACGCCCGACCGCTCCCGCGATGGCCGCCGCGTGGTCGACCACGAGATCGACACCGAGTTCATCGGCATGACCGCCAACGCCTACGAGCCGGGAGAGGAAGCCGGATACTGGCACACGCACTCCCAGATCGAAGAGCTCTACGTCTTCCTCGAGGGCACCGGACAGATGGGGCTCGACGATGAGGTCGTGGATGTCGCCGCGGGCTCCGTCATCCGCGTCGGCCAGGGCGTCTGGCGCACGTGGCGCAGCATGCCCGACAGCCCCGGTCAGTTGCGATGGCTGTGCATCCGTGCCGGCGGCGGTCGCATCGCGCACATGCCGGATGACGCCGAGCGTGACACCGACCGCTCCGCACCCTGGTGAGGGCACCCCACGGCCCCAGGCCCAGCGCCTCGCCCCGTGACCCTACCCCCCGGATGAGGGAATGGTGAAGAGCAGCACGAACGTGACGCCGGGGAGCGCGCCGTCGTTATCACCCGGGTAGGCGCATGTCGATATCGCCCATTCGGATGCGTCGGTGAAGTACTCGTTGCTGTAGCAGTCGGCGACGATCGATCCGCCGTCGGCGATCGGCGTGGCCCAGCCGATCCACGACTCTCCGTCATCGCCGAGCCCGATGCACACTTCCGGCGATGCGGGCGTGCCGATCAGGCCTGCGGTGTACGCGTCTATGGAGAGATTGCCGCAGAACGCGACGGACAACTCCGTGAGGTCTGTGCTGCTTGTATTCGTGGACGGGATGAGCAGCCGCGCCGGCGACGCGGTCCAGGTGTCGAAGTCACTGAACACCGCCTGCCGTTGTGCCACGTACGCGCTGCCTGATGATCGCGCCGCTTCGAACGAGATGGTGAGCACTGCAGAGGATTCGTTGTATGACCCCACCGGTGTCGTGTGCCGGGCACCTTCCGGAATCGAGAAGCGATCGTTTGGCGCAAACACCACGTTCCCGGGCAGGTTCTGGAACTGGATCAACACCTCGACAGGCTCGGCGTCGTTCACTTCCAGCAGTCGCACGCTGAAGGTGGGGATGAGACTGTCGGATGTCCCCGGCCATGCGCACGCGTAGAGCGGTGACTCGTAGTAGGTCGTGTACGACGGGTCGCTGTAGCACTGGTTCACGATTGTCGCGTCGCGCGCGGTGGGAATCGCCCAGGAGAAGAACCACGCCTCGACCCCGTCGATGTCCCCCATCCCCAGGCAGAGCTCCATCTGGGGATTCAGGTCTTCGAACGTGATGTTGCCCTCAAGATCGGCGGGCGAGATGACCCCGCAGAACGCGAGGTACAGTTCCGTCGACTCGGTGAGGGCGAGATCGGATGCCACGCCGTAGACCTCTGGAGTGGCATCCCCGGTCCAGGTGCCGAGCGTGGTTGTGACCTCCCGGCTCGGCGCCAGGCTGGCCGACAGGGTGATCGACATGACGCTCGCATCTGCGTCGTAGGTCCACACCGGTGTTGTGTATTGCTGCCCGTCGGTGATGGCGAACTCGGTGTTCTCGACGAACGCGACGCCGCCGTATGTCGCGTACTCGAAGCTGATATCGACTTCGAGCTCCGTCAAGACGGTCCCGAGATCGCCCGGGAGTGCGAGGTCATCCACGTCGTCCGATGTCGGCGAGGGGGTCGGCGCCGAGACGGGGAGCGGAGTTGGCGACGGTGCGGCGGGCGGTGCGGGCGGTGGCGGCGGCAGCGTCGCATCGGTCGTCGTCGCCGGCGAAGGCTCGGGCGTGGGTGCGGGCGTCGGCGACGCATCGGCGTCGGGGGTGGCGGATGTCGAGGACGGCGTCGGGGAGGGTGTGGTTGCGTCGCCCTCGCTCTGCGCTGCTGACTGCTCGTCTGCGGGCGGCCAGGGGAAGAGGATCCCGCATCCTGACAGCATGAGCGCGAGCGTGACCACGCCGACGGCGGTTGCTCGGCGTACATGGCGGGAGACAGCAGACTTCGGCACAGGATGCTCCTGGGTCGTGGGTCTCAGCCGGTCCATGACGCTTCTCGACGACTGTGACCCCGGGTGCACTTCCGGACAACGCTCTTCGGAACCCTAGCGTGCTCTGCGGTCCCACTAGGCCTGGCTGATCGTGTCCTCGATGAACCGGGCGGACGCACGCGCGCCGTCTTCGCCGACGTAGGCATCCTTCACTTCGGCAGCAGCGCGACGGATGCCGGGATCGGTGAGCACGCGGTTCACGGCGTCGAGGAACTCGGCCGAGCCGGCGGCTTTGGGCGGGAGGGAGATCGCATTGCCGCGCTGTTCACACAGCCGCACGTGCCACGTCTGCTCGGGTTGAAGTCCCATGCCGACGAAGGGGATGCCGGTGGCACAGGCAGTCTGCACGGTACCCTGTCCGCCGTGGATGACGGCCGCGTCGACGTACCCGCCGAGCTTCGGCGCGGGGAGCAGGTCGGTGACGTGCACGTTCGCGGGGAGGTCATCCGCATCGGTCACGTACTGGCGGATCGGGGCGATGACGTTCACCGGCAGCGTGCCGAGCGCCCGCGCGCACCGCAGCGCGAGGTCGCGGTTGCCCGATGACCCGAGGGCGAGGTACACCAGCGGGATGTCGCGCGCGGCGAGCTCTTCGACGATCGGCGGGAGCGGGGCGTCGATGTTGGCGAAGATCGGGCCGACCCGGTGGAAGGTCGACGGCAGCGTGAAGCCGTCCAACTCCCAGGGCATCTCGGTGAGCAGGTTGTAGTCGGCGGTGATGAGCGAGCCGATCGTCTTCAGAGGTGCCACGCCGTTGGCCCGCGCGACGGTCGCGAAGGCTTTTGGAGCGATCGGTGCCGTGTTGTAGAACCAGCGGAAGAGGCTGGTCGCGACTCGGTCCGCGGCGCGCGCGAGTCGGCTCCGGCCCTGCACCATCCACAGGTGCGGGGTCTGCGCAACCTGCGGCTGGGTGAGGGCGAACGGCACCGGAAAGAAGAGCGGAACGCCCTCTGCCCGGGCGGCGATGAATGAGGTCAGGTTCGACCCGGTGACCACGGCCCGCGCGCCGAGCTCGCGGATCAGTTCGCGCTCCCGCGATACCCGCGCCGTCACGAGCTCTTCGGTGAACGGGCTCTTCAGGGTCTTCCCCTGGTCATACGCCATCGCCTGGTCACGTTCGGCATCCGTCCATGCGGGTTCGCATGCGATGTAGCGGAAACCGGCGTCGGTGATGAGGTGAACGAAGTCGTGCTCGTACCCCATGAAGACGGCGTCATACCCGGCATCCAGGGCACGAGCGACCTGAATCATGCGCGTCGTTTCGGCGAGGTTGAAGGTCACGGGACAGAACAGGATCGTCGTCATGCGGTTCTTCCGGGAGACGGTGTGCACGTGGTCTTCGTCCATCGTCGCGCAACCCGGCGCAGAGGGCTAGTGGCACTGCCTCCGCTGGGCTACCTTGGCGCTGTCCGCATTTACGCGACCGACGGGGGAGCATCCATGGGCTACGAACCGACGACCAGCGGCTTCCCGTGCTGGTACGAGCTGATGACGACGGATGTCGATGCTGCGAGCGCCTTCTACAGTGCCGTCCTCGGATGGAACGTCGTCTCGGCCGGGATGCCGGACTTCGACTACCGCCTCGCCAGCGACCCGAACGGCTCGAGCGTCGCGGGTCTGGGCGGTACGGAGCCGGGGCAACCCGCGGCATGGATCTTCTACCTTGAGGTCGCTGAGTGTGACGCAGCCGCGGCGCAGGTGGAGAGCCTGGGCGGCAGCATCCTCACCGCCCCCGCCGACATCCCCGGAACCGGCCGGTTCGCGATCGCCACCGACCCGCAGGGCGCGGTGTTCGGGATGCTGCAGCCGAACCCGATGGAGGGTGAGGCGCCCGCGATCGGAGCCTTCGACCAACCCACCACAGGCCACGGCTCGTGGCACGAACTGCGCACCTCCGACCCGGTCGCCGGCTTCGACTTCTACCGCGAGCTCGTCGGCTGGACGCCGGGGGTGGCGATGCCGATGGAGGACGGCGACACCTATCAGATCTTCGCTGCGAAGGGCACCGATATCGGCGCCGTCCAGCCCCTGCGCGATGCCCCCGTTCCGTCATGGCTGAGCTACTTCAACGTCGCGAGCGTGACGGCGGCCATCGAACTCATCGCGGCGGGCGGGGGAGAGGTCACCCTCGGTCCGATCGAGGTTCCCGGCGGCGCCTACATCGCCATCGCAACCGACCCCCAGGGTGCGGGCTTCGCGGTCACCGGGCCGCTCGACTAGGCCGGGCGGGTCTCACCGGTCGTCCTCGAGAAGACCCCGCAGCCGGTTCAGGTCATCGCGCACCATCGCGGCATCGCGCTCGTACGCTGCGTCCGTGGCATCCGGCAGTCGATAGAGCGTGAAGACCACCTCGCTGCCGTCGCCGTTGGCCAGCACCCGCAGCGGGTTGTGCACCGTCGTGCCGTCCGGCAGCACGACATCGTGGTCGAGGATGCCGAGCTCGACCTCCCCGGTGAACCGCACCTCGACCTCACCCATCGGCGAGTCGGTGATCCATCGGCCGTCCTGCTGGCGGATCTCGGCGCTCAGCCCGGCCGCCCACACTGGCAGATTCCGCGGATCGCCGGCGAACGCGATGACCTCACGCGGTGAGCGTTGTATCGCTTGCGAGATATGGCGGGAGGGGAATGTCATGGCGCAAGTCCATCACGCCCCTCCGACATCAGCGGCCTCGGCCGCGCCCAGCGCGAACCCCACCGCCCCCTCCACATGCAGCGCGGTCGTCGGGAACACCGGCACCGAAGCATCCTCCTGCGAGACCAGCAGCTCGATCTCGGTGCACCCGAGGATGATGCCCTCGGCCCCGCCATCCACGAGCCGCGCCATCACCTCGCGGTATCGCTCGCGCGAGGCCGGGTTCACCACCCCGTGGACGAGCTCGCCATAGATGATCTCGTGCACGGTGCGGCGGTCGTCGGCATCCGGCACGAGGGTCTGGATGCCGTGGGTGGCCAGCCGATCGCGATAGAAGTCCTGCTCCATCGTGAACGCGGTGCCGAGCATCCCCACCGTCTGGATGCCGGCCGCGGTGATCGCGGTCGCGGTGGTGTCGGCGATATGCAGGAACGGGATGCCGATCGCGGCCTCGATGTCATCGGCGACGATGTGCATCGTGTTGGTGCACAGGACGATGACGTCCGCGCCGGCCGTCTCGAGCGCTGCCGCGTGTGCGGCGAGGATCCGCGCGGTCGCCGGCCAATCG
This sequence comes from Microbacterium sediminicola, assembly GCF_039531125.1. Lineage (NCBI taxonomy): Bacteria > Bacillati > Actinomycetota > Actinomycetes > Micrococcales > Microbacteriaceae > Microbacterium > Microbacterium sediminicola. Next base: position 1,040,327 of record NZ_BAAAPL010000001.1, on the reverse strand, counting down.
CCCGCCGCCTGCAGCTGCTCGATCTCGGCGAAGTCGAGCGAATCGAGCAGGATGCGCGCCGAGTGGTATCCACCGAGCCGGTCGCGCACCGCCTCGTTCGCGCGCCGATACCACTCGAGGGAGGACTCCCAGCTCATTCCGCCCAGCACACCGATGGTCTTCACATCAGCGAGCCTCTCACGGCCGTGGTTGGATGCCGCCCCTCACCTGCTCCACCGAGAGGTTCGCGTGTATCCTTGTGACTGCCCACCGTTACGACGGAACGGGAAGAAGACCTTAGAACCCCAGCCGGACGACTGGATCTAGGGTCTTTCGCTTTTCAGTCCTGACGCGCCGACGACTCGTCGATGAACGCCCGGAACTGACTCACCCCCTCACGCTATTGACCGCGTCGGACACACGGCCTCGAGTGGATGCCGCCCCTCAGCGAATGTCGTGCAGCACCGCCGTCACGAACCCGAGCTGTCCGCGATAGCCCTCGAGCCACGCGGTGCGATGTGCGCGGGCTGCCTCAAGCGCCTGCTCACGATGGGCTGCGGATACGTCGCCCTGCGCCCACGCGACGAGCGATCCCGTCCACGACCACTCGTACTCGTCCCACTCCGCGGCGGTGCTGAGATGCGCGTACCCGACCTCGAAGCCATGGCGCTCGGCCGTCGCCAGGAATTCCGCGAGCGTCGGATAGTCGCCCGGTTCCGCACCGAGCGCCTCCAGCGCCGCTGGCGTCGGTGGATGCTCCCAGATGGCGTCTCCGACCAGGACTCGCCCGCCGGGGTGCAGTCGGTCGCGGATCGCGTCGAGCGTGCCGTCGAGTCCGTCGAACGCGTGGGTCGCGCCGATGGAGAGGATCGTGTCGTACCGCTCATCGTCGATGGATGCCCACGCCGCGGCATCCGCTTCGATCCAGGTGATGCGGTCACTCAGGTCGCGCGCGCGGGCGAGGTCACCGCGGTCGGGGTGGAGGGAGATGTCCACTCCGGTGGCGGTGAGATCCGCGCGGTCGATCAGAAGCTCGAACAGCCACGCGCCAGCCCCGCAGCCCAGGTCGAGAACGCGACCCGACGGCGTCGGCTTGAGGTGGCTGAGCAGCCTCCGTGCCGCGGATGTCGACACCGGCGCGGCGATGGGGTGATCGCTGTGCGCAATGCGGCTGATCTCGTAGCGATCCATGCGGTCATTGTGCCAACAGGAGTGCTTCTGAGTAGAGCTGATGAAACCCTGACTCAACCCTGATCTGGTCGCACTGATCGGGTCTTCGCGGGTCGATAGCCTGCGAGAACTCAGCTGGATTGGGTCCTCAAGCAAGGGGTAGGGGATGGGCGAGGGACCGCGCGATTGGAGCCCGCCGGGGTATTGGGAGGACAAGCCCGCACCTCGCGGCTATTCGTCGAATCAACCGACGGCCACAGCCACAAAGCCGAGAACCGACCATTGGCGCGGATCCGCTGTTTTGTCTTCGCTGCTTGGTTGCGGCACTCTCGCCGCAACGCTCGCACCCTTGTGGTCGGAGTCGACAACACATCTGTTGTGGACGACAGTGGGGCTCACGGCAATCTTCTTCGGCGCAGCGCACATCTCGCGAGTTCGCCGCGGGTATGCGCGTGGCAGGTTCCTCGCCATGCTCGGCATTGTGACTGGTGCGACAGCGACGGTGCTATTGGCATGGGCTGTCCTGTCGTCGAACGTGTCCGGCGTGCCTTCGCCACCCCAGTTGACCTACACCGGCGCATTCGCCCCCGATGGTTCGGCCGCAATGTCCGACGCTCTCACGCCGGTCGTGCCGACGGTCGTCGATGAGGTTCCGGCTGAGAATGACCACTCATACGAGCTGCGCGCTGGTCGGGTCGTGCCAGCAGTTCCCAACGCGAAGCAAGTGGAGCCGCAGTACCAACTACAGACGAACCTGGGCGCCACGGCGTATGAGATCTGCGTTGGGCTTAATGCGTATCGCGCGGCGAACGGTGCATTCCCCGAGACGTTGAGCGTAGTCAGCGACGGGCACGTCGTTGCCAGCGACACGCAATTGACTGCGGTGCTGCCCGCCTACATGCGGCTGTCCTACGTCTCGAGCGCCCCCGAGGGGACGGCGTTCCTGACCGTGGCGGACGCAGAGTCCGGCATGGCTATGTCGTGCATCCAATCCGGCAGCGGCGGCTGGATCACGAACAGCTAGCGGCAGCGACTATGCAGCGGGCTTTAACTCCCGGATCATCGACTTGAGTTCCGCGATTTCATCGCGAAGGCGCTCGACCTGATCCTCGGTTGCGGCAGCCTTCTTGTGCTCTTCATCGGCGACGCGCTCGACGATCCACGACGCGACGGTGGCGGTTACGACACCGATCAGTGCGATCCCACCGATCATCAACGCGACGGCCACGATACGACCGATATCCGTCACCGGCACGTAGTCGCCATAACCGACGGTCGTGATCGTGACGAAGGCCCACCATACGGCGTCACCGATGTCTTCGATGGGTCCAGGCCCGCCGCGCTCTGCATCGAGCACAGCAAGCCCGGCCATCAGGATCAGAACGATGGTGCCGCCGATCGTGTAAATGGTCACCTTGCCCCGGAGACGATTACCGGCGCCACGGTTCAGCAGGGCGAGAACGGTCAAGAAGCGCATGAGCCGCAGAGGTCGCAGCATGGGGAGAACGACGATCGCGAGATCGAGAAGATGCCGGTAGAACCAACGCCAACGCTGTTCGGTGATCGTCAGTCGGACGATGTAGTCAAGGGCGAACAGTGCCCAGGTCGCCCAAAGTACGACTTCAGACGCAGCATCCACTGCCCCGGTCGGCTGGTAGATGATCTTGACCGCATAGGCGAGCAAGAACAGGATGGCGGCGATCATGAGCGGCCACTCCACGGCGCGCTCCCAACGGGCGACTCGTTCTCCGTACATCCCGCCGATTATTCAGTATCACGCGCAGCGCATTCGGCTGGGTGAGCCTGCTTAGGCGTAGCGCGCGACCGCCTCTCGAATGCCGTCTGCATGGCTGTAGATCTCGTCGAGGGTGTCGATCGGGTGACGAGTCTCATCCTTGTTCTCGTCGAGCAAACCGAGATACTTCTGCCGCCCGTTGAAATGGAGTCGTGCAACCGGCTTGCGATTATTGTCATCGAGCAGCACCGCGAAGTAGCTCTTCGCATCGCGCTGAGTGATCCGCTGAGGCTTCACCACGCCACACGCGATTGCCTTGACGATCTGGTATCCCTCAAGCTCCTCAAGCGTCGTCTCAATCTCTGTATCGCGCGAGAGATCATCCGCGACGACGGGTTCGCTCGTCACAGAATGGCCAGGTTCGTTCGCCTCATCGATCACTCGTCCCGCGCCCAGCGCGAGCTTGAGCCGGTCGTTGATTCGTTCATTGAGGAACTGAGCAGACGCCTTGGCCACGATGCCCTTGAACTGCTCGCGCACTCGCGCAGTGAACGCGCCTTCGTACACACGCTGGGTGAAGAACTTGATCCACTCGTCAGACGGCTCCCGAAACTGCGCGGCGATCTCCCGCTTGAGAGCCCCGACATACTTGAGCTCTTCGGCCGCGCTAATGATCGAGTCAAGGTCAAAGTTGGCTTTGCTGAGCTTCTTGATCTCAGGGATGAGAGTGTCGTCGATGTCGCTCAAGTCGAGGACAAGGAAAGGCTTCTCATCCATTCGATTCGGCGCATCCAGGTCGGTGTAGAACTGCCAGACGATCCCGTTGGTCAATGCAGCGATGCGCGCGTTCGTTGTCGCGAAGTAGCGGAAGAGCTGGGATGCATGCTCAATCTTCAGACTGCCCTTCGAAACCTTGCACTCGATGAGAATCTGCACCTCGCCGTCACGAATGATCGCGTAGTCGACCTTCTCGCCACGCTTCGTGCCGACATCAGCGATGAATTCAGGAACCACTTCGAGCGGGTCAAATACGTCGTAGCCGAGGATCGTTGAAATGAACGGCATCACGAAGGCGTTCTTCGTCGCCTCTTCCGTGCCGATCGCGTCGGCCTGATTCTTGACCTTGGTTGCCAGTGCTCCAACGCGCTCTTCGAACTCCATCGTCACTCCCCGCTATCACCTTCGACGTGAGGGTGAGCCTAGCGGGTGCGTCATCTCGACATGGGATCCCTGCCTGTCGAGTTGCGATCGCCCGATGAGATGGATTCGGAGACGCTGGCGCTACACCGACGATCTGCTCTCGCACCAGATGCCTACGTAGCCCAATCGCTCAGTGCTCAACTAGCGCGACGGTCCGGGCGAACACGTGCCTCACATATTCACGGAGCTCGGGATCGCAGACATAGACATACGTCCCGCGGATACCTCGAGTGAGAAGCACGGCGTAGATGTTGCTGATGTAGGTCGTGATCTCCTCGTCCGAGTAGACCCGCTTCAACATCTTATTGTTCTCTTTGCCGCGGGCATCTTTGTATGCGTCACGGTCAACGTAGACAGAGCGTGTTTCGGGATCGAAGCGCAGATCGGGTCCAATGATGACGCCGGCATAGTTGAGGTCGTACCCCTGCACGGTGTGGATCGATCCCACTTCGGAGAGTGAACCGGGTGAGCTAATCCAGTCCTTGATCGTGCGGTTCCACGTCATCTTGACGCCGTCGAGTTCGATGTCGTGGGTCGACGCGTCTTTGCGGCTCGCCCATTCCCAGGCGTAGCCCGCCACCAGGCGCGCAAGGCCTTCCTCGTCATCCCGCGCGAAGATCGCGTCACGCATGGCGCCGACGTCGTCGAATACGCGCAGGTCGTACTCGGGGAAGGAGAAGTTGTCGTCGAGACCAATCTCGCCGCGTGTCAGGCGGCGGGCAAACGTGATGTAGTCCTGACCGCCGATGACGCGCATCTGCGAATGCAGCGGGTAGTGACGGTGATGACGTCGTGAGTCGGCTACCAGTTGCTTTGTCACCTCGGGTGGCAGATCCGCCGGTCTCACTGTCTGATCAGCGTCGAGAAAGAGAATCTGGTTCCGGCTGCGGGCAAGAATCCAGTTAAGGTGCGTCTTCGAATAGTCGTCTTCACCAAACAGGGTGACGTTGATGTCGATGAACTTCTTGTTCATCGGTCCCGAAGACTGGTTGGCGCGCTGACTCAGACGGTGCGCTTCGTCCACGAGCAAGAGATCAAAGGGCTCTGGGGTCGTCGCGACCTCGAAGGGTGTGAGAACCATGTCTGCCGAGAGCCCTCGAGTTCTGGCGAACACACGCTTGATCGAGAGTCGTAGAGACTGTTGCGGCACGACGAGGCCCATTCGGAGGCCAGCGAGCGCGTCGCGGTTCTCCGCCGTGAAGAGGTCAGCGAACATCGTGTCCGGATTGACATCGCTGAGATCCGTGCTCGCGCGGATGTCGGCAAGCAACTTCATGATGTAGATCGCAACGACCGTCTTGCCAGTTCCGGGATGCCCTTCGACGACCCGCAGAGGATGCTCCATTGGGCGCGCGTCGAGCCGATCGTTCAGCAGGTCCTCGACGATCTGATCGACCGCCACCGCTTGATCCTCGGTCAGCGCTTTGTACGGTGACAGCTTGAAGAGATCAGAGTTTTCGATCTCCGGGATGCTCCTAGAGAAGATTCCCTCGCGTCGGAGCTCCTCGAAAATCTCGCGGAATGACTCGCGGTAGCGTTCGCGATCGTAGTAGTCGGCGTCGACGATTCCGCCATTGCTGTTCAGGAGCGAGAATCGGCCGTCACCGTCGATCCAACGGATTAGGTGCGACTCAAGATCAAGGCACACCGAGGTGTTGAAGCTGTCATCGATCACGACCCTCACCGTGTCGAGGCCAGCACCTCTCTTGCTAGGTGAGGAGAGATGCTGTCTGACACGTGTCGCAGCGCTACGCGTTTCCCCGACATACACCGCGGCCGAACGCCGCCCTCGAGTCGCTCCAGAGTCGAGAACGTAGACGACCGGCCAGTTCATGTGGGCCGGATCGACTTGCCCCCATGTCTTCGCTGCGTCTCGTGAGAACGCGAAGCGTTCGACCCTAAAGCCGGTCATACTTCTCGCTTCGACCGCGGGACTTCTCGACCGGATACTTCTGTGTTGTTAGTTCGAGCTTGTCGAGAACGAGTTGGATTGGGTCCGCGCCGATCTTGTCCGCTAGGAGCAAGCAATACGTCAGGACATCTGCGAGTTCCTCACGCACGTGTTCGTCGTCCGCGTCATCTCCGGACCACTGGAAACATTCGAGAAGTTCGCCTGCCTCTATCGCGATGCTCTTCGCGAGGTTCTCAGGTGAGTGGAATTGCGCCCATTCGCGCTCGGCGACGAAGGTGCGGAGCCGTCGGATCGCCTCGGTTTCTCGCATATACCGAACCTATCGAGGTGCTGGCTGATCTTGCGGAAGTATGCGACGGTGTTTGATCGCCGCCGGTTCAGCGTGCGTCAATACGTCGATAGGCGACGCCTCGGATTTCGTTGTGACAATCTTGACGTCCATCGCTACGAGCTCAGATCTCGCGAGCGCGCTTGTTTGCATCGCTCACCAGAGTTGCGAGTGCCGCCTTGGCTGCGGCGCTTCGTTTGTCGGTCTCTTCGATCGTCGTCGAGTGGGCCGAGATTCGGCGACAGAGCTCGATGAGTGAATCGAGCGTCGCGGGAAGCTCGCGATCCTCAATTGGACTTCCGACGATCTGCAGTCGATACGCCGCCGCCCGGGCGGCGGTCCTCATGTCGTAGATATATTGGCGAGCAGTGTTTCGCTGCTCGCCCTCGATTCGATCGATGCGAAGTTTTGCGCGGTTGTACTCGGCCTGGATAAGTGTGGAGATGGCTGAAGCGAGTGCTGTTGCCGCGTCGATATAGTCCTCGCGCCGCTTATCCAACCGAGTTTCGTTCATCTGGCGTGTGATTAGTCGCCCTTGGAAGAGGAATCCCAGACATGCGCCAAGGAGCGTGCCCACGACCGCGATTAGGCTCGGAAGGTATTCGCCCACGTTGCCAGTTTCTATGCAATCTGCAGCGTTCCGACGTAGGCGCCCCCGCACTTCGCGGGATAGGTGGTTCCCGCCATGCGCGCGGCCCTGAACCAGCCCTTCAACTCTGATATCCTGAAGTGTCATTCGTGGCGTGGTTCTGCGTGCCTGCGCACCGGAACGCATCGAGTGACATCGCAAAACCCAATCCATCTGGTCTTGGTGAGGCATCCGTTTGCCTGCCGCAGACCCCGAACACAATCCATCCAAGGACAACCCACTACATGACTACTGCAACGACCGCCCCGGCCACTAAGCAGGTTGCGATCAACGACATCGGATCTGCTGAGGACTTTCTGGCCGCGGTCGAAAAGACTCTGAAGTTCTTCAACGACGGCGACCTCATCGAAGGCACCGTGGTGAAGATCGACCGCGACGAGGTTCTCCTCGACGTCGGGTACAAGACTGAGGGTGTCATCCCCTCGCGCGAACTTTCCATCAAGCACGACGTTGACCCCAACGAGGTCGTCAACGTCGGCGATGCTGTCGAGGCCCTCGTTCTCCAGAAGGAGGACAAGGAAGGCCGTCTCATCCTGTCCAAGAAGCGCGCACAGTACGAGCGCGCCTGGGGCGACGTAGAGAAGATCAAGGAGAACGACGGTGTTGTCACCGGTTCTGTGATCGAGGTCGTCAAGGGTGGTCTGATCGTTGACATCGGCCTGCGTGGATTCCTCCCCGCATCGCTCATCGAGCTGCGCCGCGTCCGCGACCTGACCCCGTACCTGGGCCAGGAGATCGAGGCGAAGATCCTCGAGCTCGACAAGAACCGCAACAACGTCGTGCTCTCGCGTCGTGCGCTGCTCGAGCAGACCCAGTCGGAGTCGCGCTCGAACTTCCTCAACAACCTGCACAAGGGCCAGGTCCGCAAGGGCACCGTCTCGTCGATCGTCAACTTCGGTGCGTTCGTCGACCTCGGTGGCGTCGACGGTCTCGTCCACGTCTCGGAGCTCTCGTGGAAGCACATCGAGCACGCTTCTGAGGTCGTCGAGGTCGGTCAGGAAGTCACCGTCGAGATCCTCGAGGTCGACCTCGACCGCGAGCGCGTGTCGCTCTCGCTCAAGGCCACCCAGGAAGACCCGTGGCAGGTGTTCGCCCGCACCCACGCGATCGGCCAGATCGCACCGGGTAAGGTCACCAAGCTCGTTCCGTTCGGTGCGTTCGTTCGCGTCGCAGACGGCATCGAGGGCCTCGTGCACATCTCGGAGCTCTCGGGCAAGCACGTCGAGCTCGCCGAGCAGGTCGTCTCGGTCGGCGAAGAGGTCTTCGTCAAGGTCATCGACATCGACCTCGAGCGTCGCCGCATCTCGCTGTCGCTTAAGCAGGCCAACGAGTCCATCGACCCCTTCGGTGTCGAGTTCGACCCGGCCCTCTACGGCATGGTCACGGAGTACGACGAGAACGGGGAGTACAAGTACCCCGAGGGCTTCGACCCCGAGACCAACCAGTGGAAGGAAGGCTTCGACGAGCAGCGCGAGAAGTGGGAGCAGGAATACGCTGCTGCCCAGGCGCGCTGGGAAGCCCACAAGGCCGCTGTCGCCAAGGCCGCCGAGGCCGAGGCAGAGGCTGCAGCCAACGCCGCCCCCGGCGCCGAGCGCGGGTCGTCGTCGTACTCCTCCGAGTCCAACGGCGGCACCCTGGCTGACGACGAGGCACTCGCGGCTCTCCGCGAGAAGCTCGCCGGCCGCTAAGACCCGGCACCACCTGCGTCACAGCCGGTAGCACCACACAGCAACGAAAGGCCGGGATCCCTCACGGGGTCCCGGCCTTTCAGTGTGTTCGGGGCGTTTCGTCTCGCTGCGCTCGCTCAACGACCAGACGAGGGCGTGCGCATGAAGCGGGCCGCGATCACCGCGGCGACGGCGGTCACCACGGCTGTGCCGAGGGTGATGCCCACGCGCAGGATGTCGCCGGCAACGGCATCCTGCGGGGTGAAGCTGGTGAGCACGATCGTCACGGTCAGCGCACTCGCGTAGATCCAGTACGCGATGCCCATGAGCATCGTGATCACGGTCGCAAGGCCCGCCGCGGCGCCGAGCACCGTGACCAACATGGGTGGCAGCCAGAGCACGGCCGCGAGCGCGACGGCGCCGCCGAGCACGGTCCCTGCGACCCGGGCGAAGAGCTTCTCGCGCATGTGGGCGCCGGTCGGCTGCAGAATCACGGCGACTGTGAGCACTGACCACCACGCGTTCGTGCCCGGAAACCACGTCAACGTCACGAACGTGAAGATTCCGGCGAGCACGGCCAGCAGCGTCGTGTAGGGCATCGTCGGTTGGGCGGCGTGGTGCTTCGGGATCTCGGACCTGCGAAGGATCACACCGACCACGGCGATCGTCCACGCGCAGGATGCCGCCACCAGCAGTCCCAGGACTACCGCATCCATCGCGAGAGGGCCGTCGATGACGGCGGATACCGGCCCCGAGGGTGCGGCCATGATGTACACCGCCAGCACGATGATGATCGCTCCGGTGCTGGCGCGGCCGATCTTCACCAGGGGCGAGGCAAGAAGCGCCAGCACGAGGACGAGCGCGGTCCCGAGCCAGGGGAGAAGCGCGCCCGTTCCGGTGAGGAGTACCGCGAGCATCGACACGACGGCAGCAACGGCGCCGGTGGTCGCCATGGCGCGCACGCCGGCGGTGGCGATGCCGAGCAGCGGCATGAGCCCCAGCAACACGACACCCGACAGCGCCGCCCATGGCGTGAGGGACACCACGATGAACGGCAGCGCCGCGATGATCGCGACGAGGAAGAGCTTGACGACGGTGCGGGGCGAGGGGGCCATCTGGCAGAACCGGCCTAGGAGACGAACGCGAACTGCAGGAACGGCACGACGAAGATGAGCACCGCGACCTGGATGGCGAGGAAGATCACGCCGAGGATCACAGCGATCTTCGCCGGGGTGTTGGTGACGCCGTTCTTCTTGCTCATCGACTGGGCGACGATCCCGAGGATGAGTCCCACGACCGAGAAGAAGAACACCGCGACCAGCGCGACGATGCCGAGGGCCTTCCCCGGTTCGGGCGGAGTCGGGGCGGGGCTGGCGTACGCGGTCATCGGGACTCCCGTCTTCGTGGGGTGACGATCGGTGTCTTGGCTCTTGCTGTCTTGGGGATCGTATCGGGGGAGGAGCGAGGCGACGAGACGAAACGCGTGATCGCTAGAGTGTGCGAGTGACAGCTGCCGCAGCATCCACACCGTCCGCACCCGCAGGGGAAGCGCCGGCGAAGGCGCCGTTGATCCTCACCGCGCTGATCCTCTCGGCGCTCGTGTGCAACATCAACCTCGCCTCGGCCAACATCGCCCTCCCCGACATCGGCGATGCATTCGGGGCCACGCAGACGCAGCTGAACCTCGTCGCGGTCGGCTGTGCGCTCGGCCTTGCGATGTCGGTGATGTACCTCGGCGCTGTCGCCGACCGCTACGGCCGCAAGCAGATCCTGCTGCTCGGCCTCTCGCTCACCGTGATCGCGAGCTTCTTGGCCGCCTTTTCGGTGTCGGTCGAGATGCTCATGGCCGCGCGTCTGTTCACCGGCATCTCGGCCGGTATGGCCTACCCGACGACGCTGTCGCTCATCAACGCACTCTGGAAGCCCGGCGCCAAACGCACCCTCGCGATCGCGCTGTGGTCCTCGATCTCGGCGACCGCCACGGTGCTCGGCTCGATCACCGCCGGCGTGCTGCTGCTGTGGTTCTGGTGGGGGAGTGCGTTCCTGGTGGCAGCCCCGATCGCGCTCATCGCGCTGCTGCTCGTCTGGTTCTTCGTCCCCTCCCACGTCGCCGAAGACGACCGCCCCGTCGACCACGTCGGCGGTGTCATCTCGGTGCTGATGGTCGCGTCCCTGGTCGTCGGTCTGTCGACGGTGTTCCTGCCCGAGACTTTCGTGCTCGGCGCGATCCTGCTCAGCACCTTCGTCGTGATGCTCGTGCTGTTCGGCTGGCGACAGGTGAAGACCCGCTTCCCGCTGTACGACCTCACGATCGCCAAGCGTCGCCTGTTCTGGGCGCCGGCCACCGGCGGCCTGATCGTCTTCGGCTCGCTGATGGGAGCGATGTTCGTCGGGCAGCAGTTCCAGCAGAACATCCTCGGCTACTCGACCCTGCAGGCTGCTCTTGCGGCCGTGCCCTCCGCCGTGGGCCTGCTGCTCGTCGCGCAATTCTCCGCCCGGCTCGTCCTCTCGCGCGGATCCCGCTTCACGATGCTTCTCGGCTACAGCCTCGTGCTGCTCGGGTTCGTGACGATGCTCTTTTGGGGTGAGAACACACCGTTCTGGTACGTGGCGCTCGGCTACTTCTTCATCGGCTGTGGCGCCGGGTTCGCGATGACACCGGCGTCGCGATCGATCACGCAGTCCACTCCCGTCAAGAAGGTGGGGATGGCATCCGCTACCGCTGACCTGCAGCGAGACCTCGGCGGATCGATCATGCAGGCCGTCCTCGGCGCGATCCTCGCCGCCGGCTTCGCGCACGCGTTCGGCAAGCTCATCGCGGCATCCAGCGAGGCATCCTCGATCAGCGCGCAGGTGACCACGGCGCTGCAGGCATCGTACGCCTCGGCGCTGCACGTGGCCGATCAGTACCCGCAGTACAAAGACCAGATCCTGCAGGGGGCCAGCGAGAGCCTGGTGTCCGGATCGATCGCCGCCTACGCGGTGGGTGCGGTCGCGATCTTCGGCGGGGCGCTCGTGGTGGGGATCTTCCTCCCGAAGCACTCCAAGGAGCTTGAGCTCATCCAGGCCTATGAGAAGGCCGACGCGGGCGTCTGAGGCGCCGCAGCGCGGGCGCCACCACCGCTGTGCGCGCTACGCCCCGACGTAGGCGGCGAGGTGCTCGCCGGTGAGGGTCGAGCGGTCCTCCACCAACGCTGACGGCGTGCCCTCGAACACGATGGTGCCGCCGTCGTGGCCGGCGCCCGGGCCGAGGTCGATGATCCAATCCGCGTGGGCCATCACGGCCTGGTGGTGCTCGATGACGATCACCGAGATCCCCGAGTCGACGAGGCGATCCAGCAGTCCGAGCAGGTTGTCGACATCCGCAAGGTGGAGACCGGTCGTCGGCTCGTCGAGGATGTAGACGCTGCCCTTCTCGCCCATGTGCACGGCGAGCTTCAGCCGTTGCCGCTCACCGCCGGAGAGGGTCGGCAGGGGCTGGCCGAGTCGGATGTAGCCGAGCCCGACATCCTCCATCCGCTGCAGGATCTTGTGGGCAGCGGGCACCTTCCCCTCGCCCTCGCCGAAGAACGCGGATGCTTCGGCGACGGACATGTCGAGTACCTCGACGATGTTCTTGCCGCCGAGGGTGTATTCCAGCACGGTGTCGGCGAAGCCCTTCGCATCGCACACGTCGCACGGCGTCTCCGCGGTCTCGAGCGGTCCGAGCTGGGTCACGATCACGCCCGACCCGTTGCAGACCGGGCAGGCGCCCTCGGAGTTCGCGCTGAACAGGGCCGGCTTCACGCCGTTCGCCTTCGCGAAGGCCTTACGGATCGGTTCGAGCATCCCGGTGTAGGTCGCGGGACTCGAGCGGCGCGACCCCTTGATCGCACCCTGGTCGATCGACACGACGCCTTCGCGGCCGGCCACGGAGCCGTGGATGAGTGAGCTCTTGCCCGAGCCGGCCACACCCGTGATGGCGACGAGCACGCCCAGAGGGATGTCGACATCCACGCCCGTGAGGTTGTGGGCGTCCGCGCCGCGCACCTCGATCGCACCGGATGCCTCGCGCACGGTGGTCTTGAGCTGCGCGCGATCGCCCAGGTGGCGGCCGGTGAGCGTGTCGGCCTCCCGCAGCTCATCGACGGTGCCTTCGAACACGATCTGTCCGCCGTTCGTGCCCGCGCCGGGCCCGAGGTCAACCACGTGGTCGGCGATCTCGATCGTCTCCGGCTTGTGCTCGACCACCAGCACCGTGTTGCCCTTGTCGCGCAGCTGCTCGAGCAGCGTGTTCATCCGCTGGATGTCGTGGGGGTGCAGTCCCACGGTCGGTTCATCGAAGACGTAGGTGACATCGGTGAGGGCCGATCCCAGGTGCCGGATCATCTTCGTCCGCTGCGACTCCCCGCCCGAGAGGCTGCCCGAGGCCCGGTCGAGCGAGAGGTAGCCGAGGCCGATTCCGACGAACGCGTCGAGCAGGTGCGTGAGGTTCTTCAGCAGGGGAGCCACAGTGGGTTCGTCCAGCCCCTTCACCCAGGCGGCGAGATCGGAGATCTGCATCGCGCAGGCATCCGCGATGCTCAGTCCTGAGATCTTCGCGCTGCGTGCGCCCGCGTTCAGGCGCGTGCCGCCGCATTCCGGACACGGCATGAACGCCACGGCACGCTCGACGAAGGCCCGGATGTGGGGCTGCATCGACTCGACATCCTTGGAGAGGAACGACTTCTGGATCTTCGGAACCAGCCCCTCGTAGGTCATGTTGATGTTCTCCATCTTGACCTTGCGGGGTTCGCCGTAGAGGAAGTCCTGGCGCTGCTCGTCGGTGAAGTCGACGATCGGGACATCCATCGGCACGACCGCGCCGAAGATGCGGACGTACCACCCGTCGGCGGTGTAGCCGGGAACCGTGAGGGCTCCGCCTTCGAGCGACTTCGTCTCATCGAAGAGCTGATCCAGCGCGATGTCGCTGACCTGACCCATGCCGTCGCAGTGCGGGCACATGCCGCCGGTCACCTGGAAGGCCTTGCGCTCGACCTTCTTGCCGGAAGAGGTCTGCATCGTCACCGCGCCCTTGCCGCTGACGGATGCCACGTTGAACGAGAACGCCTGCGGACCGCCGACGAACGGCTGGCCGACGCGGCTGAAGAGGATGCGCAGCAGCGCGTTCGCGTCGGTGGCGGTACCGACGGTGGAGCGGGAGTTCGTGCCCATCCGCTCCTGGTCGACGATGATCGCGGTGGTCAGCCCCTCGAGCACGTCGACGTCGGGGCGGGGCAGGGTCTGCATGAACGACTGCACGAAGCTCGGGTAGGTCTCGTTGATCATCCGTTGCGACTCGGCCGCGATCGTGCCGAAGACCAGCGAGCTTTTCCCCGACCCCGAGACGCCCGTGAAGACGGTGAGGCGGCGCTTGGGAAGCTCGACATCCACGTTCTGGAGGTTGTTCTCGCGGGCCCCGTGCACACGGATGACGTCGTGCGTGTCGGCGGTGGGCGTCGATTCAGACATGACAGAACGGTATCTCCCAGCATCCCTAAAGGTCTCGCGCTTAGCGTGAACAGTCCCCACCTGACCCACGGAGGAGACCATGGGATTCCTTGACCGCCTGTTCGGCACCGAGCCCCAGGCCGCACCGGCCGGCCGCACCTACGACCAGCAGAGCTACGCCCCGCGTTCTGCGGCATCGACACGCACCGAGGACGAGATCGCGATCGAGCGCTATCGGTACCTCCTTCGCACCGCACCTCCGGAGACCGTGGAGCAGGTGCACGCCGAGGCTTTCGGCAAGCTCACCGACGCGCAGCGCCAGCAGGTGCTCACCGAGATGGCCGCGACCCTCCCGGCATCCGAGCAGCCCCGCTCCGCGGACCCCGACGAGATGGCCCGCGCCGCCACCCGCGCCGAGTACATGAACCCCGGCACGATGGAGCGCACACTCGGCTCCCAGCGCCAGGGCCCGTCGTTCGGTTCGATGGTCGGGTCGTCACTTCTCGGCACCGTTGCCGGCTACGTCATCGGCTCCGCGATCGTGTCGGCGTTCATGGCCCCCGTATACGCCTCCGACGCGGGCGCGACGGATGCCACCACCGACGCATCCGCCGACGCCGGCGGGGACTTCTCCGCGGATTCCGGCTTCGGTGACTTCGGCGGAGATTTCGGGGACTTCGGCTTCTAGCGGCGCCCGTATCGGCGGTGACACGACGTCCCGCGACGAATTGTGGTCGCCGGGGCCGCCGTCATGGCCTGTCCGCGCCGCGGAGCCCGCGCGGCGCGATACCGTCAGTGCATGGAGTCTTCGGCGTCTGAGCGTGCAACGCGTCTGTCCGACGCACGCGGCGTCCTCGCTCGAATCTGGGTGATCCTCAAGAGCGGGAGCCCCGCCCGCGAAGATGAGACCCGCGCGCGGACTGTGGTGCTTCAGCAACTGATGCTCAGCGGCGCGGTCGTCGTGCTGTTTCTGATCGGCATGCTTCTCGAGCAGCACCTGAGCGATCCGCTTTTTCTCACCGGCGCATTCGGCATCCTGCTCCTGACGTTCGTCGCGTTCGCGGTGCCGTGGAATCGCTACCCGGTATGGGTCAGCATCGCCCTTCCCGCGCTCGATGCTCTCGGTGTGCTGGCCATGCGTGTGGCGGAGCCGACCTCGGGCGTCGCGATGCTCTGGGTGTTCCCGGCGATCTGGCTCTCATCCTCGTTCGGCGTGCTGGGGTACCTGCTGGCGTCGTTCGGGATCTCGGGCATGTACTGGTTCGCGATTCGATACACGGGCGCCACCCCGAGCGTCTTGGGCAACATCATCCTGCCGATCATGGTGATCGCGGTCTCGACCTCGACGTACTTCAGCTTCCGCCGCTATCACGCACAGCGACAGTTGCTCGACAAGCAGGCCACGCTGCTCAGTCGCACCCTGGAGCGCACGCAGCATCAAGAGCGTCTGGTCACACAGGTGCTCGACTCCGTCGATTTCGGCGTCATGCTCATCGGTATCGACGGCACCATTGAGGTCACCAACGAGGCTCACGACCGCGTGGACCGGAGTCTGCGCGATGCTCAGGGCGAGCGACTGCCGATCTTCGCCGCCGATGGCCGTACTCCCGTCGCTGACGCCGATCTTCCGCTGCAGCGCGCGCAAGACGGAGAAGTGTTCGATGACAGCATCATCGTCGTCGGCGCACCCGGCTCTCCCCAGCGCTCGATCAGCGTCAGCGCGCGGCGACTCGTCGACAGTCGGGGCGTGGATGCCGGCGCCGTCGTCGTCGGCCGGGATGTGACGGCCGAGCGCACCGCGCTGCAAGCGCGCGACAACGTCGTGGCATCCATTTCGCACGAGCTGCGTTCGCCTCTCACCGCGATCCTCGGCTACATCGACCTCGCGCTGGAACGAGACGATCTGCCGAGCGGTGTCAGCGACGACTTGCAGATCGCCTCCGACAGTGCCGAGCGGATGACGTCGATCATCTCCGAGATCCTCGCCGCGTCGTCGTCGTCGAACGCGACGATGGATGTGACGATCTCCCGCAGCGACGCCGATCTCGGCATCCTGGTGCTCGAGGCAGCGCAGGCGTGGGAGCCGGCCGCGTCGGCCCGCCATATCCAGATCATCACGACGGGTGTCGACTGGCAGATCCGCGCCTACATGGATGCCCCGCGCATCCGGCAGGTGATCGACAACCTCATCAGCAACGCGATCAAGTACGGCCGCGACGGCGGTGCGATCTGGCTGGACGTCTACGGCGACGAGATCGAGAGCTGGGTGGCCGTGCGTGACAACGGCATGGGAATCGCCGAGGAAGACCAGCAGCGGCTGTTCGGGCGGTTCGTTCGCGCCAACACAGAGGTGGGTGGAACAGGCCTCGGCCTGGCGATCAGCCGCGACATCGCACGCGCCCACGGCGGGGAGATCTACCTGGGCAGCACGGTCGGGCAAGGCTCGGCGTTCATCCTGCGACTGCCGGCCCGCGTCGACGTGATCCTTCCTCCGATCACGGCAGCCGATGCGCTGGCGATGCGCGGCGCACAGACCCCGGACGAAGCCTCCGAGGGCGTGTGACGATGCAGCTCGATCTGTTCTCCGTCTCGGTGATGACGGCCACGGTGGTGATCGTGACGGGCATCGTCTATGTGGTGGACACCCTCGTCCGCCGTGACGAGTCTTCCGGTCGCCACTGGTCTCTGGGATTCTTGGCGGGGATCATCACGACACTGGCCTACGCGCTCTGGGCTGCGGGCGACCACACCTGGATCACGATCGCCATCGGCAACGTGGCCTTCCTCGCCTCGGTCGGCTTCGTCTGGTTGGGATCGCGTAAGTTCAACGAGCGACCCATGGCATCGGCCTACATGGTCCTGACCGTCCTCGCCGTGATCGTGTTCGCAGCCGTCCCCCTGTCGGGGGACATCGACGGCGGGTGGGCAGGAGCGGCGTGGCTCTATGCGGCGCTGATCATCGTGCTGAGCGCGGGTGCGTTCGAGGCTCTTACCGGCGACATGGCACGTCTTCGCACCACCGTCGCTCTGGCCGTGGTGCTCATCGTCGCGGCTCTCTACACGCTGATTCGACTGATTACCTTTCTGACGCTGGGTCCCGGTGACCCCGTCTTCGACCAGTGGTTCTCCACCATC
The DNA here is from genome assembly GCF_039531125.1 of Microbacterium sediminicola. Classification (NCBI taxonomy): domain Bacteria; kingdom Bacillati; phylum Actinomycetota; class Actinomycetes; order Micrococcales; family Microbacteriaceae; genus Microbacterium; species Microbacterium sediminicola. Next base: position 1,023,083 of record NZ_BAAAPL010000001.1, on the reverse strand, counting down.
CCCTCCAGCTTCGTCACGATCACGCTCGTGATCATCAGCGCCATCATCACCTCGGTGCTCCGTGCCGGCCGGGCCGCGGCCCGCGGCTACGCCCACATCGGCTCGGCTGACGGATTCGACCGCGTGCTCTCGGCTCGACACTTCGCCTCGACCGTGGCCGATGTGGCGGAACGCTCGGAAGAGACCGGACTCATCGTCGGTGTGGTCACGATTCGCCTCGATGACCTCGAGAACATCGCAGCGGCTTTCGGCGGCGACACGGCGCGACGGGTGGCGCTGGCCGCGCGAGGAGCCGTGCGTTCCACCGTGACCCCGCTCGCAGTCGTCGGCGAAGACGGCGGGTCATCGCTGCGGGTCTGTTCCACCTTCACCGTCGCCGGCGACGCGCGGCAGAAGGCCAAGCGGCTCGCTGCCGCGGTGCTCGACGCGCTCGGTCGGGCCCAGAACGCGGTGATGCCGATCGTGGGGGTCGGTGTCGCGGTCAGCGCAGACTTCGGATACGACGCGCAGGCGCTCATCGCGGCGGCCGATACGGCGGCAGCGGCATCCACGGCGCGCGCGGATTCGTCGGTGCAGGTGGCGACGACCGATGCCAGCCGCACCACCGTTCTTCCCATCGATGCGGGGCAGCCGTTGATCGACCCGACGGTGACGGAGGGCTGACGTGCCCCTCATTGCTCTCACCGGGGGGATCGCTTCGGGAAAGTCGACCATCGCCGGCCGTCTCGCAGAGCACGGCGCCGTGATCGTGGATGCCGATCGGGTCGTCCGCGACGTGCAGCGGCCCGGGTCGCCCGTGCTCGACGAGATCGCGGCGGCGTTCGGCGACGACATCCTCTCTGCCGACGGATCGCTCAATCGCGCGGCGCTCGGGGCGGTGGTGTTCGGGGATGCGGAGAAGCTCGAGGTGCTCAACGGCATCGTGCATCCGGCGGTGCGGGCCGAGTCGGCCCGGCGCTTCGCCTCGGCGTTCGCGAACGACCCCGGCGCGGTCGTCGTCTACGACGTGCCGCTTCTCGTCGAGGCGCGGGTCACGGATCCCTGGGAGCTGATCATCGTGGCGCACGCTCCCGCCGAGGTGCGTGCCGAGCGGCTCGTCGAACTGCGGGGGATGACGGCCGAGGAGGCATCCGCGCGCATCGCATCGCAGGTCTCCGACGATGCGCGTCTGGCGGTCGCGGATGTCGTCGTGGACACCTCCGGCACGTTGGCCGAGACGATCGCTCAGGTCGACGAGCTCTGGGACGCGTTGGCGGCCCGGATCGCTGCCCGCGCATCCCGCTGACGTTTCACGCGCGGGATCAGGATCGCCGCGGTCACGATCGCACCCACGAGCAGGATGATGCCGACGATCGGCAGCACGATGGCGAAGATCGAAAGACCGAGGCTCGTGGCATCCTCCGCGGTGCTCACCACCGGGGCGGCGACCCCGCCGGTGGCGGCGTTCGCGAAGGGGCGGAAGGTCGCCTTGAAGATGTGGACCGCCAGGGCGATCACGACTCCGAAGGCGATCGGGACCCAGTTGACGTTCTCGAAGAACGTCGCCGGGTCATCCACGCGGATGGTTTCCGATGCCGCGCCCGCGCCGAAGACGATGCCGCCGGATGCCGGGCGGATGACGGTCTGGATGGCGTCGTTGACGGTGTCGACGACCGGGATCTTGTCGGCGACGAGCTCGAGCACCAACAGGATCCCGATGATCCACAGCGCGAGGTCGCTCGAGAGCCACGACCACGCCTGCGGCAGCTGCACTGCGTCGAAGAAGCGGGCCGCCAGGCCGAGTGTCAGCAGCGGCATCCAGGCATTCAGCCCCGCGGCCGCCGCCAGTCCCGCACCGACGAAGAACTCGATCACCCTCCCAGGGTACGCACGCATGGTCCGGTTGTCCGAGGGGGTGCCTACGCTGGAGGGGTGCAGCCCACGCGTTCCGTCCGCCCGTTCGAGGTCGTCAGCGAGTACGAGCCCTCCGGTGATCAGCCCCAGGCGATCGCCGAGCTTGCCGCGCGCATCACAGCCGGTGAGACCGATGTCGTGCTCCTCGGTGCCACCGGAACCGGAAAGTCCGCGACCACCGCGTGGCTGGTCGAGGCGGTGCAGCGCCCGACGCTGATCCTCGCGCACAACAAGACCCTCGCCGCGCAGCTGGCGAACGAGTTCCGCGAGCTGATGCCGAACAACGCCGTCGAGTACTTCGTCTCGTACTACGACTACTACCAACCCGAGGCGTATGTCCCGCAGACCGACACCTTCATCGAGAAGGACTCGTCGATCAACGCCGAGGTGGAGCGCCTGCGCCACTCCACGACGAACTCGCTGCTCTCACGCCGCGACGTCGTCGTGGTCTCCACCGTCTCGTGCATCTACGGCCTCGGCGCGCCCGAGGAGTACCTGCGCGCGATGGTCGCGCTGCAGGTGGGGGAGCGCTACGACCGCGACGCCCTCATCCGCAAGTTCATCGCGATGCAGTACAACCGCAACGACCTCGACTTCTCGCGCGGCAACTTCCGCGTGCGCGGCGACACGATCGAGATCATCCCGGTGTACGAGGAGTACGCGATCCGCATCGAGCTGTTCGGGGATGAGATCGAGGCGCTGTATCTGCTGCATCCGCTCACCGGCGATGTCATCCAGAAGATGGATTCGGTGCCGATCTTCCCGGCATCCCACTATGTCGCCGGCACCGACACCGTGCAGCGGGCGATCGGCACGATCGAGGACGAGCTGACGCTGCGGCTGAAAGAACTCGAATCGCAGAACAAGCTGCTCGAGGCGCAGCGCCTGCGGATGCGCACCTCCTTCGACCTCGAGATGCTCGGCCAGCTCGGGTTCTGCTCGGGTATCGAGAACTATTCGCGGCATCTCGACGGGCGTCAGCCGGGGGAGCCGCCCCACACGCTGCTGGACTTCTTCCCCGACGACTTCCTGCTCGTCATCGACGAGTCCCACGTGACCGTGCCGCAGATCGGCGCAATGTACGAGGGGGATGCCTCCCGCAAGCGCACCCTCGTCGACCACGGCTTCCGCCTGCCATCCGCGCTCGACAACCGCCCGCTGCGCTGGGACGAGTTCAAGAACCGGGTCGGGCAGACCGTCTACCTCTCGGCGACACCGGGCCGCTACGAAATGGGCATCGCCGACGGCGTCGTCGAACAGATCATCCGCCCGACCGGCCTCGTCGACCCCGAGATCGTCGTGAAGCCCTCCAAGGGCCAGATCGACGACCTGCTCGAGCAGATCCGCCTGCGCGTCGAGCGCGACGAGCGTGTCTTGGTGACCACCCTCACCAAGAAGATGGCCGAAGAGCTCACCGACTTCCTCAGCGAGCACGGTGTGCGCGTGCGTTACCTGCACTCCGACGTCGACACCCTCCGCCGCGTCGAGCTGCTGACAGAGCTCCGGGCCGGCGTCTACGACGTGCTCGTCGGCATCAACCTGCTGCGCGAAGGCCTCGACCTGCCCGAGGTGTCGCTCGTGTCGATCCTGGATGCCGACAAAGAGGGATTCCTGCGCTCGGGGACCTCTCTCATCCAGACGATCGGTCGCGCCGCCCGAAACGTGTCGGGCGAGGTGCACATGTACGCCGACACGATCACCGACTCGATGCGGTCGGCGATCGACGAGACCAACCGTCGTCGCGAGAAGCAGGTCGCCTACAACCTCGAACACGGCATCGATCCGCAGCCGCTGCGCAAGAAGATCGCCGACATCACCGACGCGCTGATCCGCGAGGGTGCCGACACCACGGCGATGCTGAACCGCAAGGATGCCGCGGCGTCGAAGAACGGCAAGGGCAAGAGCCCGACGCCGAACCTCCGGCGCGAAGGGATCGCCGCCGAGGGCGCGCAGCAGCTGGAGGCGACGATCGCCGATCTGTCGGACCAGATGTTGGCTGCCGCATCCGAGCTGAAGTTCGAGCTCGCTGCGCGCCTGCGCGACGAGGTGCAGGACCTGAAGAAGGAGCTGCGCGCCATGGAGCGCGCCGGCCACGCCTGAGCTCCGCCCAGCGCGCGCACAGCGCATCGATGTGGAGACGTTACCTCCCCCGGCCGGGGAGGGCCGACCCGTCTGGTTGGCTGGAATGCGGAGCCCACAGCACACGGCGCTCCCACCCGCACCCCCTGCCCCGCATCTCCCGCAAGGAGCTCGCATGCCCTCCCGCCGTCGTACCCTGCTCGCAGCATCCGCTCTCATCGCCGTGGCGGCGCTCACCGTCGGATGCGCGGCCGAGACATCTGGCACCGTGCCGCTGGTGGTGGGGGCGCAGCCCGGGCAGGACGTCGTCGCGCTGCCCACCGACCTCGACACCGCGATAGAGAACGCGCTGGCGCAGGTGCCCGAGCTGGCACAGACACTGCTCGATGACTCGGGTGTGCCGGGGATGGCCGTGGCCGTCGTCCACGGCGGTGTGACGATCTTCGCCGAGGGCTTCGGGGAGAAACTCGTCGGCTCGGGTGAGATGGTCGACGCCGAGACGGTGTTCCAGATCGCATCGCTGTCCAAGTCCCTCGCCGCGACCACGGCGGCCAAAGCTGTCACGGACGGCGCGATCACGTGGGACACCCCGGTGATCGAGGAGCTGCCGGAGTTCACGATGAGTGACCCCTACGTCACCGAGAACGCGACGATCGGCGACTACTTCTCGCACCGCTCCGGCCTGGCGACGGGCTCAGGAGACATCCTCGAAGACCTCGGCTACGACCGGGAGTACATCCTCGCCCGCCTGCAGCTGCTGCCGCTGGCGCCGTTCCGCACCACCTACCAGTACTCGAACTTCGGCTTCACGGTCGGCGGCGAGGCGGTGGCCGCCAGCGTCGGGATGAGCTGGGAGGATGCGGCCGAGCAGCTGCTCTATGAGCCGTTGGGGATGACATCCACGTCGTCGCGCTACGCCGACTTCGTGGCACAGACCGACCGCGCCACGATCCACGCCCTCACACAGGACGGGTATCAGCCGCTGTACGAGCGAAACCCCGATGCGGAGGCACCGGCAGGATCCGTGTCGTCCAACGTCATCGACCTGGCGGCCTGGATGAACCTCGTCCTTGCCCAGGGCGAGCTCGACGGTGAGGCGTACATCGCCCCGGAGGCGCTGCTCGCGGCGACCTCGCGGGAGGTCATCTCCAGTTATCCGTCTTCGCCCGAGGTGCGGGTCGGATCGTACGGATACGGGTTCAACATCGGCAGCGGCGCGAGCGGGCGTGTGCGGATCAGCCACTCCGGCGCGTTCGTGCTCGGCACCGGCACGAACTACCAGCTCGTTCCCGACCTCGACCTCGGCATCGTGGTGCTCACCAACGGATCGCCGGTGGGGATCGCGGAATCGCTCACCGACGAGTTCCTGGATCTCGTGCAGTACGGATACCTCACCCGTGACTGGGCACCCGGCTACGAGGCGGTCTTCGCGCCCTACTTCATCCCGGCCGGTGACCTCGTCGATGCGACCCGCCCGACCGGGGCAGCGAGCTCCGCATCGCTCACCGACTACGTCGGTACGTACACGAACGAGTACTTCGGTGATCTGGTCGTCAGCATCGAGGGCGGCATCCTGATCGGCGCGATGGGTCCCGGCGGCGGGTACACGTTCCCGTTGGAGGAATGGGACGGCGACGAGTTCGCCTTCATCCCGACCGGTGAGTCCGCCCCCGAGGGGTCGCTGTCATCCGCCGTTTTCGCCCGCACCGATGGCGCCGTGACCAGCGTCACCATGGCCTACTTCGACACCCAGGGCTGGGGCACCTTCGCCCGCGTCGGCTGACCACCCCACCCACCCCACCCACCCCACTCCACCCCACCTCGCCGAACCCACCACTTTGTTGCGAACCCACACGTTTGTGGCGCGATCAACTGGTGGGTTCGCAATCAACAGGTGGGCTCGGCGCCGGAGAAGGCGCGAGCTGGCGTGGGTGCGCGATTCCTCCACTGGGGGGAGGCCCGTGGGGAGATTCGACAGGCGCGTGACGCGCATGAGTGTGGTCGCGGCGGCTGGCTCATGATCGGCGAATGGATGAAGAGCCGCCGCGCGATGCGATTGAGGCCGTGCTCCAGGCGAGGGGTGACATCCTCACCACGTCACACCTGATGCAGAGCGGCCTCTCTGGACGCGCGATCGCGCGAGCCGTCGCGACGGGTGAATTGCACGTGCTTGGTCGCGGGACGTATGTGCTCGAGACGGTGTGGGCAGAGCTGTACGGTGAGGCTCGCCATCGGCTTGAAGTCGTCGCAGCGTCGATGCGCATGTTCGGTTCGAGCTTCGCGTTCTCGCACGTCTCCGCGGCGGTGCTCTGGGGGCTGCCGTTGTTCAGGCACCCGGCGCGCGCGGTCCATCTTGCCGGCGTCGGCTCTGACGGCGTCGCTCACGGGCGGTTCCGTGGGATCGCGCGGCACGATGTCGACCTGGACGCAAGAGACCGCGCCGAGGTCGCCCATGTGCCCTGCACGAATCTCGAACGGACCGTCTATGACGTCATTCGGACGACGCGGCTCGAGACGGCGGTGACGGTGGCGGATGCCGCACTGCGCCTCGCCGGGGCGGACCCGACGCACGGCGGCTATCAGGCCGACCGTGCCGAGGCGTGGCGTCTCGGGCTATGGCGGCGCATTGCTCGGCATCCAGGTGCTCGCGGCATCAGACAGGCGCGAGTGGTCGCGGGATTCGCCGACGGTCGTGCGCAGCTTCCAGGAGAGAGCGTGAGTCGTCTCTACCTGCGTGAGTTGGGGTTTGATGCCCCGCGTCTCCAGGTGCCCGTTCCTACGCGGGCGGGAACCACGTACTACGTCGACTTCGGGCTCGACGATGTCCACGCGTGGGGCGAGTTCGACGGCGTAGGCAAGTACACCGATCCGGGCATGCTTGCCGGCCGGAGCGGGCGAGAGGTGCTGCTGGCAGAGAAGGAGCGCGAAGACTGGATTCGCGCCACCACAGGACGCCCGGTCGTCCGGTGGGGGATGCCGCAACTCAGCTCGCCCCAGGCGCTGCGCACACGCCTCGCCGAGTCCGGCATCCACCCGCCCCGCTAGACCGTGCCTTCGCCGAACCCACCACCTTGTTGCGAATCCACACCTTCGTTGCGCGCTGAACTGGTGGGTTCGCAAGGAAGTGGTGGGTTCGGCGAAAGGGAAGGGGTGGGAGAGGTGGGGGAGGTGGGTGAGGTGGGAGCGGAGCCGGTGTCGGTGGGCGCTCCTACACTTGACGGGTGCCTATCGTGCCCGTGTCCTCCTCTGCCCACTCGAGCGGAACGCTCAGCGTCCGTGGCGCGCGCGTCCACAATCTGCAGGATGTCGATCTCGACATCCCTCGCGACTCGCTCGTGGTCTTCACGGGCCTGTCCGGCTCGGGTAAGTCCAGCCTGGCGTTCGACACGATCTTCGCCGAGGGACAGCGGCGCTACATCGAGTCGCTGAGTTCGTATGCCCGCCAGTTCCTCGGCCAGGTCGACCGTCCGGATGTCGATTTCATTGAGGGCCTCAGCCCGGCCGTGTCGATCGACCAGAAGTCGACCAACCGCAACCCGCGTTCCACCGTCGGCACCATCACCGAGATCCACGACTACATGCGCCTGCTCTGGGCGCGCATCGGTGTGCCCCACTGCCCCGAGTGCGGGGCGCAGATCCAGCGCCAGACGGTGCAGCAGATCGCCGACCAGCTCGCCGATCTCCCCGAGCGCACGCGGTACCAGATCGTCGCGCCGATCGTCACACAGAAGAAGGGGGAGTTCGTCGACCTCTTCAAAGAGCTCACCGCCAAGGGCTACGCCCGTGCGGTGGTGGACGGCGACCTCATCCAGCTCGCCGAGCCGCCGACGCTGAAGAAGAGCTACAAGCACGACATCGCCGTGGTGGTCGACCGTCTGGTCGCCGGTCCCGACATCCTGGGGCGCATCACCGACTCCGTCGAGACGGCCCTCGGCCTTGCCGGTGGCATCATGCAGGTCAACTTCGTCGACGAAGAGGGGGATGCCGCCTGGCAGTCATTCAGCGAGAAGCTGTCGTGCCCTAACGGCCACCCGCTGCAGCTGACCGAGATCGAGCCGCGCACCTTCTCGTTCAACGCCCCTTTCGGCGCGTGCCCCACCTGCTCGGGCCTGGGCACCCGGATGTCGGTGGATGTCGAACTCATGCTCGGCGATCCCGACCTCTCGATCCGTGATGGCGTCATCATCCCCTGGACGACACAGGGCAAGGGCCTCTACCAATATTACGACCGGCTGCTCGAGGGCCTCTCGGCGGATCTCGGGTTCTCGCTGGACACCGCGTGGCGTGAGCTCCCGGTCGAGGTTCAGAACGCGGTGCTCCACGGCGAGAACTTCAAGGTCAACGTGAAGTGGAAGAACCGCTACGGCCGCGAGATGCGCTACACCTCCGGCTTCGAGGGGGTCGTGCCCTATATCGAGCGCCAATACACGCAGGCCGAGTCCGACACGCAGCGTCAGCGCTGGTCGGAGTATCTGCGCGAGGTGCCGTGCGCGGCCTGCGACGGAGATCGCCTGAAGCCCGAGGTGCTGTCTGTGCTCGTCCACGGGCACTCGATCGCGGATGCCTCGCGGCTGAGCCTCGCCGAAGCCCAGGCCTACTTCGCTGAGCTCGAACTCACCGAGCGTGAGGCGATGATCGGTGCGGCCGTGCTCCGGGAGATTCGCGCGCGCCTGGACTTCCTCATCCAGGTGGGTCTGAACTACCTCAACCTCAGCCGCTCGGCAGGCTCGCTCTCCGGCGGCGAGGCGCAGCGCATCCGCCTGGCCACCCAGATCGGCTCGGGCCTGACGGGCGTTCTCTACGTGCTCGACGAGCCCTCGATCGGCCTGCACCAGCGCGACAACCGGCGCCTCATCGAGACGCTCGTCAAGCTCCGCGATCTCGGGAACACGCTGATCGTCGTCGAGCACGACGAGGAGACGATCGGCGCCGCCGACTGGATCGTCGACATCGGCCCGCGCGCGGGTGTGGACGGCGGCAACGTCATCCATTCCGGTCCGCTCGACCAGCTCCTGGCCGACCGCGCCTCGATCACGGGTGACTACCTGGCCGGACGCCGTGCGATCGAGGCTCCCGCGAAGCGCCGCAAGATCGACAAGAAGCGCATGCTCGAGGTCATCGGTGCGCGGGAGAATAACCTGCAGAACGTCTCGGCCGCTTTCCCGCTCGGTGTCCTCACCGCTGTCACCGGCGTGAGCGGGTCGGGCAAATCCTCGCTCGTGAACGACATCCTGTACCAGGTGCTCGCCGCGCGGCTCAACGGGGCGCGCACGGTCCCCGGCAAGCACACGCGCGTGACGGGGCTCGACAACCTCGACAAGGTCGTCCACGTCGACCAGGCTCCGATCGGCCGCACCCCGCGCTCGAATCCCGCCACCTACACCGGCGTCTTCGACCGCATCCGCACCCTGTTCAGCGAGACGCCGGAGGCGAAGGTCCGCGGCTACCAGCCGGGTCGCTTCAGCTTCAACGTGAAGGGTGGCCGCTGCGAGGCGTGCGCGGGCGACGGCACGATCAAGATCGAGATGAACTTCCTCCCCGACGTCTACGTCGACTGCGAGGTGTGCCACGGCAAGCGCTACAACCGCGACACCCTGGCCGTGCACTACAAAGGCAAGAACATCGCCGAGGTGCTCGAGATGCCGATCGCCGAGGCGGCGGAGTTCTTCGAGCCGATCCAGGCCATCCACCGGTACCTGAAGACCCTCGTGGATGTCGGACTTGGGTACGTCCGCCTGGGGCAGTCCGCGACCACTCTGTCTGGTGGGGAGGCGCAACGCGTCAAGCTCGCCACCGAGCTCCAGCGCCGCAGCAACGGTCGCTCGATCTACGTGCTCGACGAACCGACCACCGGTCTGCACTTCGAAGATGTTCGCAAGCTCCTCGAAGTGCTCGGGGGGCTCGTCGACAAGGGCAACACCGTCATCGTCATCGAGCACAATCTGGACGTCATCAAATCCGCCGACTGGATCATCGACCTCGGGCCCGAGGGCGGCTCCGGCGGAGGGCAGATCGTGGCGACGGGCACACCCGAGCAGGTCGCCAAGGTCACCGAAAGCCACACCGGCCGGTTCCTCGCCGAGATCTTCACCGCCGCCGCGATGACCGGTCGGGGCGTCGCCTCCACGTCCCGCAGTCGCTCGACATCCCCGGCGCGCAAGGCGGGCTGACCGTGGCGCGCGCCACCCACCCGCAGCTGTCGTACCGCCCGAAGCCCGGGGAGATCCCGACCGATCCGGGCGTATATCGGTTCCGCGACGCGAACGGCCGGGTGCTCTACGTCGGCAAGGCCAAGAACCTGCGCGCCCGCCTCTCGAACTACTTCGCGCCGCTCCACACGCTCCACGAGCGCACCCGCCGGATGGTCACCACGGCCACCTCCGTCGAATGGACCGTGGTCGGCAGCGACGTCGAGGCGCTCCAGCTCGAGTACATGTGGATCCAGGAATATAGTCCGCCGTTCAACGTGCGGTACAAGGACGACAAGTCCTACCCGTTCCTGGCTGTCACCCTGGCCGACGAGGCGCCACGGGTGATCGTCACCCGCAACCGCAAGATCCGGGGGGCGAAGTATTTCGGGCCCTACCCCAAGGTCTGGGCGGTGCACGAGGTCATCGACCTCATGATCAAGATCTTCCCGATCCGCACGTGCAGCGACTCCTCGTACAAGCGGGCGATGGCCACCGGGCGACCGTGCTTTCCCGGCCAGATCGGACGCTGCGGCGGGCCGTGCTCCGGGAAGGTCACGATCGAGGAACACCGGGCGATCGTCGACGACTTCATCGCGTTCCTCTCCGGCAGTGACCAACGCTTCGCCAAGCAGATCGGCGCGCGCATGCGCGAGGCATCCGCCGCCCTGGACTTCGAATCGGCCGCCGTCTACCGCGATCAGCTGCAGGCGATCGAGGCGGTGCTGAACAAGAGTGCGCTCGTCTTGCCGGATGACACGGATGCCGACCTGTTCGGCATCGCGGAGGACGAGCTGGCAGCCACTGTGCAGCACTTCGTGATCCGCGGTGGGCGCGTCCGCGGCGTGCGGGCGACGACGATCGAGAAGGAGCTCGACATCTCGGGGGGAGAGCTCGTCGACCAGATCCTGCAGCGCACCTACGGCAACGCCGCGCGCGACGACATCCCCAAACAGGTGCTCGTTCCCGAGCTGCCCGACGACGCGACCGAGCTCGAGACCTGGCTGCGGGAGCGTCGCGGAACGAACGTCACGATCCAGGTCGCTCAGCGCGGCGCCAAGGCCGATCTGCTGCGCAACGCCACGATCAATGCGCAGCAGGCCCTCGTGCTGCACAAGACGCGGCGCACCAACGACTATGTCGCGCGCACGCAGGCCCTCACCGACCTGCAGCAGGCACTCGATCTGAGCGAGGCGCCGCTGCGCATCGAGTGCTACGACATCTCGCACCTGTCGGGCACGAACGTCGTCGCCTCGATGGTCGTCTTCGAAGACGGCCTGCCCCGCAAGGATCAGTACCGCACCTTCTCGATCGCAGAGACGACCGACGACACCGACTCGATGTACCAGGTGCTCACTCGCCGCCTGCGCTACCTCGACACCGAACCGGACGAAACCGCGCCAGCAGCGGATGGTGGGGTCGCAGTCGTCAGCTCCGAGCCGACGGCCGAGGGCGCCGTCGTCACCGAGCGATCCCGCCCCCGCTTCGCCTACCCGCCGCAGCTTCTCGTCGTCGACGGCGGTGCCCCGCAGGTCGCCGCTGCCGCCCGTGCGCTCGAGGATGCCGGGCACAGCGACATCGCTCTGTGCGGCATCGCGAAGCGCCTCGAGGAGATCTGGCTGCCGGGGGAGGACTACCCGGTGATCCTGCCGCGCACCAGCGAGGCCCTGTACCTGCTGCAGCGACTGCGTGACGAGGCCCACCGCTTCGCGATCACCCACCAGCGCAAGCGCCGAAAGCGCGACATCCAGACGGTCCTCTCGGAAGTGCCTGGCCTGGGCGAGGCGCGCATCAAGGCACTCCTGCGTCACTTCGGGTCGGTCACCGCCCTCAAGGACGCGACGCCCGAGCAGATCGCGGAGCTCCCCGGCATCGGGCCGACGCTCGCGAACGCCGTCCACAGTCATCTGGCATCCCGCTAGGCTGGCCGCGCAGGTCCGAACCGACAGCAGGCGGGCCCGATCCGACAGCGGAATGACGGCCCGACCCGACAGCGGAGTGACGATGGACGAGACGACCCACACCGCCGGCGATGTGCTCATCGTCACGGGCATGTCCGGCGCGGGACGCTCCACCGCCGCCAACGCGCTCGAAGATCTCGGCTGGTATGTCGTCGACAACCTGCCGCCCCAGATGCTGGGGCCGCTGCTCGAGCTCACCGAGCACGCCGCCGCCACCCTCCCGAAGGTGGCCGCCGTCGTCGACGTGCGCGGCCGCGACCTCTTCGACCAGTTGCCCCACGAGATCCGGGGCCTGCGTTCCCACAGCAACGCCCGCATCGTCTTCCTGGATGCCTCGAATGAGGTGCTCGTGCGACGCTTCGAGGCCGTCCGTCGCCCCCATCCGCTGCAGGGCGCGGGCACGCTGGTCGACGGCATCCGCAAGGAGCGCGAGCGGCTGGCCGAGATCCGCGAGTCCGCCGACATCGTCATCGACACCTCTTCGCTGAACATCCATCAGCTCGCAACGCGCGTGTTCGAACTCTTCAGCGACGAGCGCGCCGCTCGCCACACGCTGACCATCATGAGTTTCGGCTTCAAGTACGGCCTCCCCACGGATGTCGACATGGTGGCCGATATGCGCTTCTTGCCGAACCCGTTCTGGAACGAGGAGCTGCGCGGCCTGACCGGTCAAGACGAGCGCGTGAGCGAGTACGTGCTGTCCCAGGAGGGTGCTCCCGAATTCGTGGATGCCTACGCCGCCGCACTGCGGCCCGTGCTGCAGGGCTACCAACGCGAGAACAAGCGCCACGCCGTCGTGGCGGTGGGCTGCACCGGGGGAAAGCACCGTTCCGTGGCCACGGCGGAGGAGCTTGCCCGGCGTCTGTCCGACGAGCCCGGGGTCGCCGTGCGGGTCATGCATCGCGACCTGGGGCGCGAGTAGGCTGGAGCGTCGCGCTGGTCACAAGCCGGCGCTGTGTCGAAAGGAGTTCCGTGTCGCTGACGGCGGATGTCAAAGCTGAACTGATCGCGGTGCGAGACCCGCTGCCGCAGGTCCGTGCCGCAGAGCTCACCTCTCTGCTGCGGTTCGCCGGGGGTCTGCACTCGATCGCCAACCGCGTCGCGGTCGAAGCCGAAGTCGACTCTGAGGCGCTCGCACGCCGCGTCGCCCGTGAGCTCATGGAGCTGTACGGAGTCCGACCCGAGATCGCGCAGACGCAGGCATCCGGCTCCCGCGCCGGCGCCCTGTTCGCCGTGCGGGTGATCGACGGCGGCGAAACCCTCGCCCGGCAGACGGGCTTGCTCGACCCGCGCCGCCGCCCCGTCCGGGGGCTGCCGAACCGGCTCACGACCGGTTCGCGTGCCGACCTCGCCGGCGTGTGGCGCGGTGCGTTCCTCGGAGCGGGCGCGCTCAGTGACCCGGGTCGTTCGGCCTCGCTCGACATCCTGTGCCCGTCGTCGGAGGCATCCATGGCTCTGGTCGGCGCTGCCCATCGGCTGGATATTCCGGCCAAGGCGCGCGAGGTGCGCGGTGCGCCCCGCGTCGTCGTGCGTGAGGGGGATGCCATCCGCGCAGCCCTCGCGGCCATGGGGGCCGCGCGAGCCGCCGCCCACTGGGATGAGATCCGGCAACGCCGTGAGGTGCGCGCGGGCGTGAATCGTCTCGTCAACTTCGATGACGCCAACCTCCGCCGATCGGCTCAGGCCGCCGTCGCCGCGTGCGCCCGTGTGGAGCGCGCGATGGAGATCCTCGGGGAGGAGATCCCCGATCACCTGCGCGAGGCCGGAGAACTGCGCCTGGCGCACCGCGACGCGAGCCTGGATGAACTGGGTCATCACGCCGACCCGCCGCTGACCAAGGACGCTGTCGCGGGTCGTATCCGGCGCCTGCTCGCCATGGCCGACAAGAAGGCTTCGAAGGACGGCATCCCCGGCACCGAGTCGGCCGTCCCTGCAAGCGCTTTGGATTGACTCTGAACGGCCCTCTGCGGGGTGCGCTCTCACTAGGATGACAAGCGTCACCCTCGCTGCGCCGGGGTCCCTGTGCGCAGTGCCGACAGGAAGAGAAGAGTAAATGGCAAAGTACACCCTGCCCGACCTCCCGTATGACTACGCGGCGCTTGAGCCGAGCATCAGCGCGACGATCATGCAGCTGCACCACGACAAGCACCACGCGGCCTACGTCGCCGGCGCCAACACCGCTCTCGAGCAGCTCGCTGAGGCTCGCGAGACGGGCAACTTCGCCGCCATCAACAAGCTTGAGAAGGACCTGTCGTTCAACCTCGGCGGTCACACGAACCACTCCATCTTCTGGACGAACATGTCTCCGGACGGTGGCGACAAGCCCACCGGCGAGCTCGAGTCCGCGGTCGATGAGTTCTTCGGCGGCTTCGACAAGTTCCAGGCGCACTTCACCGCTGCAGCCCTCGGCGTTCAGGGCTCGGGCTGGGCCGCGCTGTTCTGGGACTCGATCGGCGAGCAGCTGGTCATCCAGCAGATGTTCGACCAGCAGTCGCAGATCGCGGCATCCACCGTCCCGCTGCTCATGCTGGATGTCTGGGAGCACGCGTACTACCTGGACTACAAGAACGTCCGCGCCGACTACGTGAAGGCGTTCTGGAACATCGTCGATTGGGGCAATGTTCAGTCGCGCTTTGTCACGGCCCGCGAGAAGACCTCGGGTCTCCTGCTAGGGTCATGATCAGGTGAGGGAGCCTTGGGGCCCTCGCTCACGCGGGGGCCCCGGCACCCTTGTCTTTCTGGTGGAACCCCACCGTAAAAATGACACCCTCTCCGGGTCGTCGATCCGGAGTCAACTGGCGCTTCGGCGCGACGAGAAACGGGAGACTCAGTGTCTGTCAAGATCGGCATCAACGGCTTCGGCCGCATTGGACGCAACTACCTGCGCGCAGCGCTCGAGCAGGGCGCAGACCTCGAGATCGTTGCGGTCAACGACCTCACCGACAACAAGACGCTCGCTCACCTGCTGAAGTACGACTCGGTCGGTGGCCGCCTGAACGAAGAGGTCTCGTACACCGAGGACTCGATCACCGTCGGTGACATGACCATCAAGGTGTTCGCAGAGCGCGACCCCGCCAACCTCCCCTGGGGCGAGCTGGGCGTCGACATCGTCATCGAGTCGACCGGCCGCTTCACCAAGGCAGCAGACGCCAAGAAGCACCTCGAAGGCGGGGCCAAGAAGGTCCTCATCTCGGCTCCCGGCACGGATGTCGACGGCACCTTCGTCGTCGGTGTCAACGACGGTGAGTACGACTCGGCGACGATGGACATCATCTCCAACGCGTCGTGCACCACGAACTGCCTCGCGCCCCTGGCCAAGGTCTTCAACGACAACTTCGGCATCGAGCGCGGCTTCATGATGACCGCCCACGCCTACACGGCCGACCAGAACCTGCAGGATGGCCCCCACGGCGACCTGCACCGCGCCCGCGCCGCGGCCCTGAACATCGTTCCGGCCGCCACCGGTGCCGCCAAGGCCATCGGCCTGGTCCTTCCCGAGCTCAACGGCAAGCTCTCGGGCTCGTCGTACCGCGTTCCGATCCCCACCGGTTCGATCGTCGACCTCACGATCATCACCCCCACGGAGGGCCTCACCAAGGAGGTCATCAACGCGGCGTACGAGAAGGCTGCCGCCGAGGGTGAGCTCGTCGGCTACCTGAAGTACAACACCGACCCGATCGTCTCCACCGACATCGTCCATGACCCGCACTCGTCGATCTTCGACGCCGGTCAGACGAACGTCAGCGGCAACCTGGTCAAGGTCTCGGCCTGGTACGACAACGAGTGGGGCTACTCCAACCGCCTCGTCGACCTCACCGAGCTCGTCGCTTCGAAGCTCTGAACCGGTAGGTAGACATGGCTCTGCGCACCCTGGATTCACTGGGTTCGCTGGCCGGCAAGCGCGTCATCGTCCGTTGTGACCTGAACGTTCCTCTCAAGGACGGCGTCATAACGGACGATGGCCGTGTGCGGGCCTCGGTTCCCACGCTCAACGCCCTCATCGATCAGGGAGCACGCCTCGTCGTGTGCTCGCACCTGGGTCGACCCGACGGTGAGCCCAACCCCAAGTACAGCCTCGAGCCGGTCGCCCAGCGGCTGTCCGAGCTGCTCGGCAAGCCCGTCGCGTTCGCGCGCGACACCGTGGGCGAGTCCGCGCAGGAGGCCGTCGCCTCGCTCGAGGACGGGGATGTCGCCGTCATCGAGAACCTGCGGTTCAACCCGGGAGAGACCTCGAAGGATGCCGACGAGCGCGGTGCCTTCGCGGCCCAGCTCGCCGCACTCGGCGACGTGCTGGTCTCGGACGGCTTCGGTGTCGTGCACCGTAAGCAGGCGAGTGTCTACGACCTCGCTGAGATCGTGCCCTCGGCTGCCGGGTTCCTGATCGAGAAGGAGGTCGACGTCCTCGACCGCCTGACGGAGAAGCCCGAGCGTCCCTACACGGTCGTGCTCGGCGGCTCGAAAGTCAGCGACAAGCTCGGGGTCATCGAGCACCTGCTCCCGCGCGTGGATCGCATCCTCGTCGGCGGCGGCATGCTGTTCACGTTCTTCGCGGCCAAGGGCTTCCCGGTGGGCAAGAGCCTGCTCGAGGAAGACCAGATCCCCACGGTCACCCGCTATATGGAGACCGCCGAGGCCACCGGCGTCGACCTGGTGCTCCCCGTGGATGCCGTCATGGCGGCATCCTTCGGTGCGGATGCCGAGCACGTCGTCGCCTCGGCCAACGCCCTGGAGGAGACGCCCTTCGGTGAGACCGGCATGGGCCTGGACATCGGACCCGAGACGGCGAAGATCTTCGCCGACGTGATCCGCTCGTCCAAGACCGTGTTCTGGAACGGGCCGATGGGCGTGTTCGAGATGGCCGCGTTCGCCGCCGGCACCAAGACGGTCGCCGAAGCGCTCACCGAGGTCGACGGCCTGAGTGTCGTCGGCGGTGGCGACTCCGCCGCGGCCGTTCGTCAGCTCGGCTTCGCCGACGACCAGTTCGGTCACATCTCGACCGGTGGCGGCGCGAGCCTGGAATTCCTTGAGGGCAAGAAGCTGCCCGGACTGGAGGTGCTCGGATGGGAGCAGTGAGAACCCCGCTCATCGCCGGCAACTGGAAGATGAACCTCGACCACCTGCAGGCGGTCGCGTTCGTCCAGAAGCTGCACTGGACGCTGAAGGACGCCAAGCACGAGGACGGGAGCGTCGAGGTGGCGGTCTTCCCGCCCTTCACCGACCTGCGCTCGGTGCAGACGCTGCTGGATGCCGACAAGATCGCCTTCGCGCTCGGTGCGCAGGACCTCTCGACGAAGGATGCCGGCGCCTACACCGGTGAGATCTCGGGAGCGTTCCTGGCCAAGCTCGACGCGCGGTACGTGATCATCGGCCACTCCGAGCGTCGCGAGTACCACAACGAGTCCGATGACGTGATCGCGGCCAAGGTGCAGGCGGCCCTCCGCCACGGCCTCACTCCGGTGATCTGCGTCGGCGAGACCGCCGAGGATCTCGAGAAGTTCGGCGCGAGCGCCGTTCCGGTCGGACAGCTCGAGAAGGCGCTCGAAGGCGTCCCGGCCGACACCGAGATCGTCGTCGCGTACGAGCCGGTCTGGGCGATCGGTTCGGGCCAGGCCGCCACACCCGAGCAGGCTCAGGATGTCTGTGCCAAGCTCCGCGGTGTCATCGGCGCCGCCATGGGCGAGGACGCAGCGGCACGCACGCGCGTGCTCTACGGCGGGTCGGTGAAGGCCGCGAACATCGCGAGCTTCATGCGCGAGCCCGACGTGGACGGTGCCCTGGTGGGAGGTGCGAGTCTCGTCGTGGACGAGTTCGCTTCGATCATCCGCTTCCAGAAGCACGTCGGCGTCTGACCGTTGATACGGCGAAAGGCCGTGGGTGCGGCATCCGCTCCACGGCCTTTCCGTATACTGGACCCTTGTGCGACCCGACGTGGTCGCCACGAAAGGCCTTTGCATCGTGCAGATTCTCGAGTTCGTTCTCCAGGTGATCCTCGGCATCACGAGCCTCCTGCTGACCCTCCTCATCCTGCTCCACAAGGGCCGCGGCGGCGGCCTGTCCGACATGTTCGGCGGCGGTATGACCTCCGCGCTGGGCTCGTCCGGACTGGCAGAACGCAACCTCAACCGATTCACGATCATCCTCGCGCTCGTCTGGTTCGTCGCCATCGTCGCGCTGGGTCTGATCACCAAGTTCCAGGGGATCTGATGGCAACGGGCGGCAACGCAATCCGGGGAACCCGCGTCGGCGCGGGCCCGATGGGTGAGCAGGATCACGGCTACCACGCGGACCGCGTCGCGGTCTCGTACTGGGACGCGATGGGCAACGAGACCGTCCGCTATTTCGCGGCCGGCATCCCCGACGAGGAGATCCCCGAGCAGATCGACTCCCCGCACTCCGGTCTTCCCGCTGGGCGCGACAAGAACAACCCGCCGCAGATGGCCAAGACCGAGCCCTACAAGACGCACCTCGCGTACGTGAAGGAGCGGCGCACCGAAGAAGAGGCGGAGACCCTTCTCGATGACGCCCTCGCTCAGCTGCGCGAGCGTCGCGGCCTCTGACGCACCTCCGTCTTCCGCACAACGCACGAGGAAACGCCCCGGGAGTCCCGGGGCGTTTCTCGTTGGTCGGTGCGCCGGTTCAATACTCCGGGTCGATGAGCTCGGCCGGCACCTGCGCGGCTGCGGCTTCGTCGACGAAGAACACGGTCCGACGGGTGCCGTGTGCGCCGGCGGCGGGGACACTCGCGTAGTTGGCGCCCGCGAGGGCCAGGCCGAGGGCGGCGGCCTTGTCAGTGCCGGCCATCACGAGCCAGATCCGCTCCGAGCTGTTGATCACGGGACGGGTGAACGTCACGCGCTCGGGCGGCGGCTTGGGAGAGTTGCGCACCGGCAGCACCGTGGCATCCGTCACCGTGATCTCCGAGCGGTCGGGGAACAGCGACGCGATGTGTGCGTCGGGACCCACGCCGAGGAAGCAGATGTCGAAGTGCGGCCAGGCCTGGTCGGGAGAGGCCGCGAAGCGGGCCAGTTCGGCGGCGTAGCGGGCGGCAGCCGCATCCAGATCGATGCCGTCGTCGGTGGATGCCGGCACGTGGATGTTCTCGGCCGGGATGTCGAGCTGGGCTAGCAGCGCGTCGCGCGCCTGCTTCTCGTTGCGCTCGTCACTGTCTCGCTCGACGAAGCGCTCGTCGCTCCACCAGAAGTGGACGTTCGCCCAGTTCACGGCAGCGATCCGCGGGTTGCGTGCGGCCGCCGCGAGTGTGCCGATCCCCATGCTGCCGCCGGTCAGCGAGATGTGGATCGGGCGGGAGGCGGACTCGATCTCGAGGCGGCGCAGGAAGCGGTCCGAGACGTAATCGGTCAGGTCGGCCGGGGTCGCGCTGACGTGAACGCGCTTCGCGTTGGTGATCTCAGGCATGTGTCTCTCGGGTTCGCGCGGGGCCGAGCAGATCCAGGCCCTCGGTGATCACCCGACCATACAGGAGGTCGGCATCCAGGCGGCGCAGCTCCTCGGCGAGGCACTCGCGCAGCGTCCGCCGCGGCAGCACGAGGTCGTGCTGCGGTTGGCCGGGCTGGGTCAGGCAGGCGACGGTGTCGGAAGAGCGCTCGAGCAGGATGTCGCCACTGCGGCGGGTGAGGCGCACGGACTTGATGCCGTGATCCCACTCGTCGGGCGTGAGATAGGTCCAGGTCACGGGCACATCGAGGGCCAGGCGCAGCCAGGCTGCCAGCAGCGCGGTCGATGGCGAGGTCTCGGCGCCCTGCACCTCGACTTCGACGATCGGCTCGTACGGCGGCTGGTCCAGGACGGCGGCCAGTTGCTCGCGCCAGTGTGTCAGGCGTGTCCAGGCGAGGTCGGTGTCGCCGGGAACGGAGCATTCGCTAAGGCCGGCGACCCGCGCGGCGTCGTACGGACCGGTGGAGGCGTCCGTGATGCGGCGCTGCGCGATGCGACCCAGGGGAGAGGCGGACGGCACCGCGGGCGGCGAGTCCGGCCACCACACCACAACCGGGGCATCCGGCAGCAGCAGACCCGTGACGAGGCTCTCCACGTTCGAGGCTGCGTCACCGAAGGCGCGCAGGACGACGACCTCGCTCGCGCCGGCGTCACCGCCCACGCGGATCTCGGCATCCAACCGCGGCTCGCCGCCGGGTGCGAGCATCAGACTGATGACGCGCATCGGATGCTCGCGGGAGGCGTCGTTGGCCGCCTCGATGACATCCTCGCTCGCGTCTTCGGTCGTCACGATGATGAGGGTCAGGACGCGGCCGAGCGCGACTGCGCCGCCCTCTTCGCGCACCGTGACCAGGGCGCGGGAGATCGTGCTGACGGTGGTGTCGGGAAGATCGACGATCATGGACGCCTCCAGCTCCGGCCGTCGCGGGCCATCATCTCGTCGGCGGACTTCGGGCCCCATGAGCCGGGCTCATACTGCTCCAGCGGCCCGCCCTGGGCGCTCCAGTACTCCTCGACGGGGTCGAGGATCTTCCACGAGAGCTCGACTTCCTCGTGGCGGGGGAAGAGCGGAGGATCACCGAGCAGCACGTCGAGGATCAGGCGCTCGTAGGCCTCAGGGCTGGCCTCGGTGAACGCGTGACCATAGCCGAAGTCCATTGTGACGTCGCGCACGTACGTGCCCGCGCCGGGAACCTTCGACCCGAACCGGATCGTGACGCCCTCGTCGGGCTGCACGCGGATGACCAGCGCGTTCTCGCCCAGACCGGAGGTCTGCGACCGCGTGAACAGGTGCTCGGGCGCGCGCTTGAAGACGACGGCGATCTCGGTGACACGTCGGCCGAGGCGTTTGCCGGTGCGCAGGTAGAAGGGCACGTCGGCCCAGCGGCGCGTGTTGATCTCGAGCTTGATCGCCGCGTAGGTCTCGGTCGTGGAGTCGGCCGCCATGCCGTCCTCGTCAAGGAAGCCGGTGACGTTCTCGCCGCCCTGCCAGCCGCCCGCGTACTGTCCGCGCGCGGTCGCCTGCGACAGGTCCTGCGGAAGGGTGACGGCGGCGAGCACCTTCTCCTTCTCGGCGCGCAGGTCTTTCGCGTCGAACGAGATGGGCTCCTCCATCGCCGTGAGCGCCAGCAGCTGCAGCAGGTGGTTCTGGATGACATCCCGGGCCGCACCGATGCCGTCGTAGTAGCCGGCTCGCCCGCCGACGCCGATGTCCTCGGCCATCGTGATCTGCACGTGGTCGACGTAGTTGCGGTTCCAGATCGGCTCGAACAGCTCGTTGGCAAAACGCAGCGCGAGGATGTTCTGCACCGTCTCCTTCCCGAGGTAGTGGTCGATGCGGAAGATCGAGTCGGTCGGGAACGTCGCCCGCAGCGAGTCGTTGAGCTCGCGGGCGGATGCCTGGTCGTGGCCGAACGGCTTCTCGATCACCACGCGGCGCCAGCGCTCGGCGCGGTCGGCGGTGTCATCCACGAGACCCGAGGTGCGCAGCTTCGTAGCGACGACGGGGAAGGCCTTCGGCGGGATCGAGAGGTAGAACGCGTGGTTGCCCATGGTGCCGCGCTCAGTGTCGAGACGCTCCACCGTCTCGCGCAGACGTGCGAAGGCCTCGTCGTCGTCGAACTCGCCCGAGACGAAGCGGATGCCCTGCAGCAGCTGCTGCCAGGTCTCTTCGCGGAACTCGGTGCGCGCGTGCTGTCTGACCGCGTCGTGCACGACCTGCGCGAAGTCCTCGTCCGCCCAGTCGCGTCGGGCGAAGCCGACCAGACCGAAACCGGGGGGAAGCAGGCCGCGATTGGCCAGGTCGTAGACGGCGGGCATGAGCTTCTTGCGGGACAGGTCGCCGGTGACGCCGAAGATGACGAGGGCGCTGGGACCGGCGATCCGGCTCAGGCGAGCGTCATCGGGGTCACGCAGCGGGTTATGTCCGTGCGAGATCTCTACTGTCATTGGGGATGAGCCTTACTGTGCCGCTTCGAACAGCGACAGGACTTCGACCCGAGGGTCGGTGAGGGTGAGAGTCACGACGGGACGACCGTGGGCGGCGAGCACGCTCGCGTCGCCCGCGGCCTGAGCCTGAATGAGCTGCCCGAAGGTGAAGGGACGGCCGGGGATCTCGACATCCACATCGGTGCCCTCGGAGATCTGCAGGAACACGCCGTTGGCGGGCCCGCCCTTGTGATACTGACCGGTCGAGTGGAGGAACCGTGGTCCCCACCCGAACGTGGTGGGACGGCCCGAGTCGGCCGCGATCATCTCGCGAAGCCCCGAGAGCTGGGACAGCTCGAGACGATCGACATATGCCTGAACCGACACATACCCATCTGCCGGAACCCGAGCCCACAGCGCATCCAGCACGCCGGCGATCGTTCCCGATGCAGCCAGCTCCGGATCGCTGACGCGAACCTCGACACCGTCGACCGTGAAGGCCGGGGCGGCGGGTGCAGGGCGCGCTTCGAGAAGACCGCGGGTCGCGGCCTTCGCGGACTCGACGTCAGGCTGGTCGAACGGGTTGATTCCGAGCATGCGTCCAGCGATCGCGGTGGCGTGCTCCCAGACGACGAACTGCGCGCCGAGCGATCCGCTGATGAGGATCTCGCCGTGGTGGTGTTCGAACAGGTGGAACTCGTTGGCCTCGTCGACCAGGCGCACCACCTGCAGGTCGGCGGGGGCCGACTCGAGCTCGGGGGAGACGGGCAGCATGACCACGGGCAGGATGCCGGTGCCGTCCTTGCCGGTGGACTCTGCCAGCAGCTGCTCGATCCAGTCGGGGAGACCGATGAGATGGGTGCCGTCGGCGATCAGCGCGAGCTTGTCCCGCCGCGGGTCGCCACCGGCGATCGCGGCGGCGAGCACCAGCGCCGGGTTGTCGGGGCTGTCGATCGCGACCTCGAGGACGGTGGCATCCGCTTCAGCCAGGAGCTCTTCGATATCTGCGCCGGCAAGTCCCGCCGGGACCAGCCCGAACGCGGTCAGCGCCGAGTAGCGGCCACCGACGGTGGGGTCGGCGTTGAATACGCGGTAGCCGGATGCGCGGGAAGCGGCATCCAACGGTGAAGCCGGGTCGGTGACCACGACGATCCGCTCCGCGGGATCGATGCCGAGGTCACGGAAGGCCGCCTCGAAGGTCCGCAGCGCGGAGTCCGTCTCGACGGTCGAGCCGGACTTCGACGAGACGACCAGGACGGTCTGGGCGAGGCCACCGGACTCAGTGTCGCCATCGAGCGCCGCAAGCACCTGGCCGGGCGCCGTCGAATCCAGGATGACGAGCGGAACGCCGGCCGTGCGCGCGATCACCTCGGGGGCGAGCGAGGAGCCCCCCATGCCCGCCAGCACGATGCGGGTCAGGCCCTGCGCGCGGAACTCGTCGCGCAGGGCGATGATCTGCGGCACGAGGGCCTGCGAGACCGTGACGGCCTGCACCCAGCCGAGGCGGCGCGAGGCCTCATCTTGCGCGGCCTCACCCCACAGCCAGGCGTCGCCCGCGGAAATGCCCGAGGCGACCATATCCCCGATGAGGGATGGAAGCGTCTCCTGGACGACCGCTTTGGGGCGGCCGGTCAGGTGGATGTCGAAGGCCATCTCGGCTCAGGCGTTCGCGAGCGCCGTGGCGACGGTGTCCTGCAGCTCGTGCCACGAGGTGATGAACTTCGACACACCCTCGTCCTCGAGCACCTGGGTGACATCGGCGAAGTCCACGCCGACCGCGGCCAGGGCATCGAACACACCGTGGGCGTCGGCGTACGCACCGGTGATGGTGTCACCGGTGACGACACCGTGGTCGAAGGTGGCCTCGAGGGTCTTCTCCGGCATCGTGTTGACGGTGCCGGCGGCGACCAGTTCGGTCACGTACAACGTGTCGGGAAGCGCCGGGTCCTTGACACCGGTCGAGGCCCAGAGCGGACGCTGCACGGTGGCGCCGGCCGCGACGAGGGCGGCGGCGCGCTCGGTGGCGAACTCCTTCTCGAACAGCTCGTACGCCAGTCGCGCATTCGCCAGGCCGGCCTTCGACTTGAGGGCCAGGGCATCCTCGGTGCCGATCGCGGTGAGGCGGTTGTCGACCTCGGTATCCACGCGCGACACGAAGAACGACGCCACCGAGTGGATCGAGGCGACGTCGTGACCGTTCGCCTTCGCCTGCTCGATGCCCGAGAGGTACGCGTCGATGACGGCGGCGTAGCGCTCGAGGCTGAAGATCAGGGTCACGTTGACCGAGATGCCCTCGGCGAGCACAGCGGTGATCGCGGGGAGACCGGCCTTGGTGGCAGGGATCTTGATCAGGGCGTTCGGGCGGTCGACCGTGGCCCACAGCTCCTTGGCCTGGGCGATCGTGCCCTCGGTGTCGTGCGCGAGCTCGGGCGAGACCTCGATCGAGACGCGACCGTCGACGCCGTCCGTCGCCTCGAACACGGGGCGGAAGATGTCTGCGGCGTCGCGCACGTCGGTGGTGGTGATCGCGAAAATCGCCGCATCCGTGTCGGCACCCGCGGCCTTGAGAGCCGCAACCGACTCGCCGTAGGTCGTGCCCTTGGCGAGCGCCCCCGCGAAGATCGTCGGGTTGGTGGTGACACCGGAGACCGTGCGGGACTGGATCAGATCCGCGAGGTTTCCGCTGGAGATGCGGTCGCGCGAGAGGTCGTCCAGCCAGATGCTGACGCCGGCGGCTGCGAGCTGCTCAGTGGGGGTGGTCATGCGTTCTCCTTGAGGGTTTCGTGCGCGGCGGCGACGACCGCCTCAGTGGTGATTCCGAACTTCTGGAACAGGGTCTTGTAGTCAGCCGAGGCGCCGAAGTGCTCGATCGAGACCGAACGGCCGGTGGATCCGACAATGCCCTGCCAGGTGAGGGCCAGGCCCGCCTCGACGGACACACGTGCGGTGACGGCGGCGGGGAGCACGCTCTCGCGGTACTCGGCGTCCTGCTCCTCGAACCATTCGAGGGAGGGGACCGAGACGACGCGGGCGCCCACGCCCTCTGCGGCTAGCTGCGCGCGGGCCTCGACGGCCAGCTGCACCTCGGAGCCGGTGGCGATCAGCAGCACGTCGACGGTCCCGGTGGGGGACTCGGCCAGGACGTACGCGCCCTTGGCCGCGCCCTCGGCGGAGGCGAAGACCTCGCCGGATGCCGCACCCTCGCCGCGTTCGAACACCGGGAGGTTCTGGCGGGTGAGGGCGATGCCGGCCGGGCCGGCGTGACGACGCAGCGTCTCGAGCCACACAACCGAGGTCTCGTTCGCGTCGGCGGGACGCAGCACGGCCAGGTTCGGGATGGCGCGCAGCGACGCGAGCTGCTCGATCGGCTGGTGGGTCGGGCCGTCTTCGCCGAGTGCCACCGAGTCGTGGGTCCAGACGAAGATCGAGGGGACGTTCATCAGCGCGGCCAGACGCACCGCGGGGCGCATGTAGTCGCTGAAGATGAGGAACGTGCCGCCGAACGCACGGGTCGGGCCGTGCAGCACGATGCCGTTGAGGATCGCGGCCATGGCGTGCTCACGGATGCCGAAGTGCAGCACACGGCCGTACGGGGAGCCCGTCCACTCGTGCGTCGACCACTCCTCGGGGATGAAGGAGGCGGCACCCTTGATCGTGGTGAGGTTCGACTCGGCCAGGTCTGCCGATCCGCCCCAGAGCTCGGGGAGCTCGGCGGCCAGCGCGTTGATGACCTGGCCCGAGGCGGCGCGGGTGGAGACATCCTTGCCGGCGGGGAACACCGGTAGGGCGGCGGAGATGTCTGCGGGCAGTTCGTGGGCGCTCACGCGGTCCCACAGGGCCTTCCGCTCGGGGTTCGCTGTGGCCCACGCGTCGAACTTCTCCTGCCACGCGGCGTGGCTAGCTGCGCCCCGCTCGACGAGTTCGCGCGTACGCTCGATGACCTCGTCCGGAACCTGGAAGGTCTCCTCGGGATCCCAGCCGAGCACCTTCTTGGTGGCGGCCAGCTCGTCGGCGCCGAGGGCGGCACCGTGGATCTTGCCGGAGTTCTGCTTGCCGGGCGAAGGCCAGCCGATGATCGTCTTGAGGATGATGAGCGACGGCTTGTCGGTGACACCCTTGGCCGCCTCGATCGCCGCGTACAGCTCGGCGGTGTCTTCGACGTACTGACCGGTCTTTTTCCAGTCGACGGTCTGCACGTGCCATCCGTAGGAGGTGTAACGCTCGGTGATGTCCTCGGTGAAGGCGACGTTCGTGTCGTCCTCGATCGAGATCTGGTTCGAGTCGTAGATCGCGATGAGGTTGCCCAGCTGCTGGTGGCCGGCGAGCGAGGATGCTTCGCTCGTGACACCTTCCTGCAGGTCGCCGTCACCGGCGACGACGTACACGAAATGGTCGAACGGCGACTGGCCGGCGGGGGTCTCCGGGTCGAACAGGCCGCGCTCGTAGCGGGCGGCGTAGGCGAAGCCGACGGACGATGCCAGGCCCTGGCCGAGGGGACCGGTGGTGATCTCCACGCCCTTCGTGTGGCCGTACTCCGGGTGACCCGGGGTCAGCGAGCCCCACGTGCGCAGGCTCTTCAGGTCGTCGAGCTCGAGACCGAAGCCGCCCAAGTACAGCTGGATGTACTGGGTCAGCGAGGAGTGTCCGACCGAGAGAATGAAACGGTCGCGACCGGGCCAGTGGGTGTCGGCCGGGTCGTGGTTCATGACCTTCTGGTAGAGCAGGTATGCCGCCGGGGCCAGGCTCATCGCCGTACCGGGGTGACCGTTGCCGACCTTTTCCACGGCATCCGCCGCGAGGACGCGCACGGTGTCCACCGCGCGCGAGTCGATCTCATCCCAACGCAAATCCGTCACCGGACCGCCTTCCGTTCGTGAGGGTGTGCGCCAACAAGTGCCGGTCCGCAGACCGCGTCACCACGGGAAGAGCAGCCGGCGCAGAGCGCGCGTGTGGTCTCAGCATAGCGAAGCGGACCGGCCCGAGGGCCTCGGGCTTCGGCGGTCGGCGGTGCGGTGTGACGTAGACTGGCAGGCGCCTGTGTGACGGCTGATTGTGGGGGCGATGGACATCTCGACGACGACGATGGGGCGGACTGACCGCTCGATCGGCCGCACGATCCGCGCCTACGTCGCTTTGACGAAGCCTCGCGTCCTCGAACTGCTTCTGGTGACGACCGTCCCGGTGATGATCCTCGCCCAGGGGGGACTGCCCAACCTGTGGCTCGTTCTCGCCACGGTGATCGGCGGCTCCGCGAGCGCGGGGTCGGCGGCGGCGTTCAACATGTACATCGACCGTGACATCGACGCGCACATGCAGCGCACTGAGAACCGGCCGCTCGTCACGGGCGAGGTCTCGCCGCGCGGCGCCCTCATCTTCGCCTGGACATTGGCGTTCGGATCGACGATCTGGCTTGCGCTCACGACCAACTGGCTCGCCGCGGCGCTGTCGGCCGCCGCCATCTTCTTCTATGTCGTCATCTACACGATGCTGCTCAAGCGCCGCACCGAGCAGAACATCGTGTGGGGCGGTATCGCGGGCTGCTTCCCGGTGCTCATCGGTTGGAGCGCTGTCACCGGCTCGTTGACGTGGACGCCGGTGATCCTCTTCGTCCTCGTGTTCCTGTGGACGCCGCCGCACTACTGGCCGTTGTCCATGAAGTACAAAGACGACTACGACGAGGCCGACGTCCCCATGCTCGGCGCCACCCGCTCGGGCTCTCAGGTCGGCCTGCAGGTCATTCTCTACGCCTGGGCGACCGTCGTCACCTCGTTGCTGCTGATCCCGGTGGCCTCCATGGGCATCGTGTACACGGCCTCGGCCGTCGTGTTCGGCGGCTGGTTCATCTACGAGTCGCACGTGCTCTACAACCGTGCGGTTCGCGGCACCGAGCCCCGGCCCATGCGCGTCTTCCACGCCTCGATCACCTATTTGACGCTGCTGTTCGTGGCGATCGCGATCGACCCCCTCCTGCCTTTCTGACGCTCGTGCTGCCTTTCTGACGCCCGTGCTCTGACGAGGTCGTTCCGGACGTAGAACGGCGACGCAGAACGGGCCCGGATGCATCGCGCATCCGGGCCCGTTCGCAGTCAGAGCTGGAGATCACGCCTTCTCGGGCGTCTCCTCGCTCGGAGCCTCTTCAGAGGTCTCTTCGGCGACCTCTTCCGCGGCTTCCTCAGCCACCGGGGCATCGGGAAGGTCATCGGGGGCGGCGATGATCGCGACGTTCTCCTCGACCTCGACGAGGTCGCCTTCCACCTCGGTGATCATCTCTTCGATGACAACGGGCTGGGGGAGGGCGGACGCGAGCGCGGCCAGCACGAGGGCGAGCAGCACGCCGAGCACACCGACGCCGGTGAGGATGCCGCCGAAGCCGATCCAGGTGGGGTTGACGTAGACCTGCTCGTAGCCGGCGGAGCCGTCGGCGAGGGTGGTGCTGAGTTCGGCGCTCTTGCTCAGCACGAGCCAGAGGCCGATGCCGAGGCTCACCACCGAGGCGACGATGAGCACCCAGAAAGGCAGGCTGCGGACAAGACGGTTGGGCATGGAAGCTCCAGACAAGATGACGGAAAGGGCGTGCCGATACGGTCGGCGCATTCAGTCTGGTGCGTTCACGCGCAGTCTGTCGATGAGCGGCCTATGGATTACCTGTGTGTCCTCGTTGCGAGGAGAGCGTCCTCGCTCGCGGCAACCGGCGCCTTCAGATGCATCACGACTGCTGCCATCGCTGCGACCAGCAGCACCGCGAGCGTCATGTGGATGTTGACGAGCACGATCGGAAGACCCGTGCGCGCCTGCCAGAGCCCGATCAGCGTCTGCGCGACCTCCACCGCCAGCAGCAGACCCGTCCACAGTGGCAGTCGCAGCGTCCGCGGCATCCGGAACGCGCCCACCAGCAACACGAGGGTCAGCGACAACAGGATGTACGCGGGCCACGAGTGCACGTGCTGCATGAATTCGGCATCCAGGCCGTTGCGAGCGGCACCGCCGTCGCCGGCGTGCGGGCCGGAGCCGGTGACGAGGATGCCGACGATCACGGTGATCGCGACGAACAGGCTCGTTACGTGCGTGGTGATCGCGTACCAGCTGGGCACGGCGCGCGCGCGAGGGCCGGGCGCGGCGTAGACCCGCGCGACGAACACCGCTGCCAGAGCCACGAGGATCGCGGAAGCCAGGTAGTGCAGACCCACGACATAGGGGTTGAGGTTGGTGAGCACGGTGATCCCACCGATGATCGCCTGCACCGGCACGTAGAGACCGATGATGAGCGCGAGCCAGAACAGGTCGCGCCGCGTCCGTCGCATCCGGACCACGAACAGGAACGTCACGATCGCGACGATCACCAGCACGAAGGTGAGCAGTCGATTGCCGAATTCGATGACACCGTGGATGCCCATTTCGGGGGTCGCGACGAAAGAGCCGTCGGTGCAGCGCGGCCAGGTGGGGCATCCCAGGCCCGATCCCGTCAGGCGCACCAGCCCGCCCGTGGCGACGATCCCGATCTGGACGACGAGGGTCGCCCAGGCCGCGGCGATCACGCGCCGGTCGATCGAGTCGGGGAGCAGTCGCCACATCCGGCGGGGGAGTGAGGGACGTTTCGGGATGGGGGATGCCGCGGACACGCGAATTTCCTCCTGGGTGAGGTCTGCGAGTGCAGACGGGGTTCCGTCGGCCCGACGAAGGGGCGGAACCTGTAGAATCGAAGCACTGATCCGGGCGCGCACCGCGCTTCGGGTCGAGGTTCAGTCTAGGCGCGAGATCCCGCGCCGCATGAGAGGCCCCTGAGCGACGTCCTTCTCCGGTGCTCCGCCGGAGAGCCTGGGATGTCGGTGCGGATGACACCGCAATGGCCGAAGGAGAGTGTGATCGTTGTCTGATGTTCTGATCGATCGTCCCGAGCTTGAAGGTCTGGGCGTCTACGAGTTCGGGTGGCATGACCCGGACGCCGCGGGCGCCAGCGCCAAGCGCGGCTTGAGCGACGCTGTCGTCCGCGACATCTCGGCGCTCAAAGCCGAGCCCGAGTGGATGCTCAAGGCGCGCCTCAAGGGTCTGCAGCTGTTCGATCGCAAGCCCATGCCCACCTGGGGTGCTGATCTCAGCGCGATCGACTTCGACAACATCAAGTACTTCGTGCGCTCTACCGAGAAGCAGGCCCAGAGCTGGGAGGACCTGCCCGAGGACATCCGCACCACCTACGAGCGTCTGGGCATCCCCGAGGCCGAGCGTCAGCGCCTGGTCGCGGGCGTCGCGGCGCAGTACGAGTCCGAGGTGGTCTATCACCAGATCCGTGAGGACCTCGAAGAGCAGGGTGTCATCTTCATGGACACCGACACGGCGCTGCGCGAGCACCCCGAGTTCTTCGAGGAGTACTTCGGCACCGTCATCCCCGCCGGCGACAACAAGTTCGCGGCTCTCAACACCGCTGTCTGGTCGGGCGGCTCGTTCGTCTACGTCCCCAAGGGCGTGCACGTCGAGATCCCGCTGCAGGCGTACTTCCGCATCAACACCGAGAACATGGGTCAGTTCGAGCGGACGCTGATCATCGCCGACGAGGACTCCTACGTCCACTACATCGAGGGCTGCACCGCACCGATCTACAAGAGCGACTCGCTGCACTCGGCCGTCGTCGAGATCATCGTGAAGAAGAACGCCCGCGTGCGCTACACCACGATCCAGAACTGGTCGAACAACGTCTACAACCTCGTCACGAAGCGTGCTGTCGCGCACGAGGGAGCGACGATGGAATGGATCGACGGCAACATCGGCTCCAAGGTGACGATGAAGTACCCCTCGATCTTCCTCATGGGCGAGCACGCCAAGGGCGAGACCCTTTCGGTCGCTTTCGCCGGACCCGGTCAGCACCAGGATGCGGGCGCGAAGATGATCCACATGGCGCCGCACACGACCTCGTCGATCGTCTCGAAGTCGATCGCCCGCGGCGGCGGCCGAGCCGGCTACCGCGGCGAGGTGAAGGTGGATGCCAACGCGCACCACGCGGCCAACACCGTGCGCTGCGACGCGCTCCTGGTCGACACCGTCTCGCGCTCGGACACGTATCCGGCCATCGACATCCGTGTCGACGATGTGCAGCTTGGGCACGAGGCCACGGTCTCGCGCGTCAGCGAAGAGCAGCTGTTCTACCTGCAGTCCCGCGGTCTTCCCGAGGACGAGGCGATGGCGATGATCGTGCGGGGGTTCATCGAACCCATCGCGCGTGAGCTGCCGATGGAATACGCACTCGAACTCAACAAGCTCATCGAGATGAGCATGGAAGGCAGTGTCGGCTGAGATGACGACGACCACGCAGGCGCCGGTGACGGTGCCCGGATCGACCGCGCACACCGATGGGGCGTGGGACGGCGTTCCCGTCCAGACCCGCTCCGAGCGTCCTCGCTCCTACGAACCTGCCTCGTTCGGCGCCCCCACGGGTCGCGAGGTGAACTGGAAGCACACCCCGCTTTCCCGGATCGCCTCGCTCCTGCAGGACGTCGACGGGAGCGCAACAGCGGTATCGACCACCGTGAGCGGCCCCGTTGCGGCATCCATGCTCGCCGTCGGTCAGGCGCCCCGCGGTGATGTCTTCATTCCCGAGGACCTGCCCGCGGCCATCTCATGGCAGCGTTCGCCCGAGGCGCTCGCTCTGATCGTGCCGGCGAACGCCGAGCTCGACGAGCCGACGGTCGTCACGGTTTCCGGCTCCGACGAGGCACTCACGGCCCACCAGCACATCGTCATCGAGGCGAAGCCCCACTCGAAGGCGACGATCGTGCTGCGCCACGAGGGCGCCGCCAACCTCGGCCAGAACGTCGAGATCATCGTCCGAGACGGTGCACAGCTCACCGTCGTGTCGCTGCAACGCTGGGAGGACTCGGCCGCCCACGTCGCTGCGCACCAGGCTCGCGTTGACCGCGACGCCGTGCTCACGCACGTCGTCGTCAGCCTCGGCGGAGGGGTCGTCCGCGTGAACCCCTCGATCGACCTGGCCGGCAGCGGTGCGCAGGGCAAGGTCTTCGGGCTCTCGTTCGCCGACAGCGGTCAGCACCTCGAGAGCCAGGTGTACGTGCACCACCGCGGGCCGCACACCACCGCAGACGTGCTCTACAAGGGTGCGCTGCAGGGGGAGAGTGCCCGTTCGGTCTGGATCGGTGATGTGCTCATCGGTCGCGAGGCCGTCGGCACCGACTCATACGAGGCCAACCGCAACCTCGTCCTCACCGACGGTGCTCGCGCGGACTCGATCCCGAACCTGGAGATCGAAACCGGTGACATCGCGGGAGCCGGGCACGCCAGTGCGACGGGGCGTTTCGACGATGAGCAGCTGTTCTACCTGCAGGCTCGTGGCATCCCCGAGGAAGAGGCCCGCCGCCTCGTCGTCCTCGGGTTCCTGAGCGACATCATCCAGCGCCTGGGAGTTCCCGATCTCGAGGCCGAGCTGACGGCCGCGGTCGTCGCCGAGCTCGAGCAGGGAGCCGCTGCGTGAGCGCCACCCGGGTGTGCTCGCTCAGCGAGCTCGAGCAGGACACCGCGCTGCGTGTGGTCGTGGACGGCACCGCCATCGCCGTCGTCAAAGACAGCGAGGGTGAGGTGCACGCGATCGGTGACACGTGCACGCACGGCGACATCTCGCTGGCCGAGGGTTTCGTCGAGGGCGAGACCCTGGAGTGCTGGGCCCACGGCTCCGCCTTTTCACTGCTCACCGGCAAGCCCCTGAACCTTCCCGCGTACGAACCGGTCCCGGTGTTCGCGGTCACCATCGACGGCGATGACGTCCTCATCGACCCCGCCGTCACCAAAGACGTCAACTGAAGAAGGAAATTCCATGTCAGTTCTTGAGATCCGCGACCTCCACGTGACGGTCGAGACCGAAGCCGGCGAAACGCCCATCCTCAACGGCATGACCCTCACCATCAAGACGGGTCAGACCCACGCGATCATGGGCCCCAACGGCTCGGGCAAGTCGACCCTGGCGTACACGATCGCCGGGCACCCCAAGTACACCGTCACGAGCGGCTCCATCACCCTCGACGGTGAGGACGTGCTCGAGATGTCGGTGGACGAGCGTGCACGCGCTGGCCTGTTCCTCGCGATGCAGTACCCGGTCGAGATTCCCGGCGTGACGGTCACCAACTTCCTGCGCACCGCCAAGTCGGCGATCGACGGTGAAGCACCGTCGCTGCGCGCCTGGACCAAGGACGTCAAGCAGGCAATGTCGAACCTGCGGATGGATCCGAAGTTCGCCCAGCGCAACGTCAACGAGGGTTTCTCGGGTGGCGAGAAGAAGCGCCACGAGATCCTCCAGCTCGAGCTGCTCCAGCCGAAGATCGCTGTCCTCGACGAGACGGACTCGGGTCTGGATGTCGACGCGCTCAAGATCGTCTCCGAGGGCGTGAACCGCGCCAAGGAGGCTACCGACCTGGGTGTGCTGCTCATCACGCACTACACCCGCATCCTCCGCTACATCCGCCCCGACCACGTGCACGTCGTCGTCGGTGGGCGCATCGTCGAGGAGGGCGGCCCCGAGCTCGCCGACCGTCTCGAGGACGAGGGCTACGACCGCTACCTCGCTCCGGCGGATGGCGCTGTCGCCGGCGTCGAGGCCTAAGATCGCGCTATGACCGCGACTCTCACGCCCGAGAAGTACGACGAGGTCACCGAGGCCCTCAAAGACGTCATGGACCCCGAGCTGGGGATCAACGTCGTCGACCTGGGCCTGATCTATGATCTGGCCTGGGATGACGAGAACGACGCCCTCGTCATCCACATGACGCTCACCTCGGCTGGCTGCCCGCTGACGGACGTGCTCGAAGAGCAGACGGCGCAGGCGCTGGATGACGTCGTGGAGCGCTTCCGCATCAACTGGGTGTGGATGCCGCCGTGGGGTCCGGAGCGGATCACCGATGACGGTCGCGACATGATGCGCGCTCTCGGCTTCGCCATCTGAGATCTCCCGGAGGCAGGCACGTGAGCACCGGGTCCGGCAGCGCTGCGCGTAGTGGCGCCGGCACTGATCGCTCACGTGATCTGTCGACACCGCTTCCTGCGGCGCTGAGCTGGACGGTCCTCGGTGTGTTCGCGGGCGTGTTCGTTCTGGCGTCACTCGTCGTGGGGCTGCCGCTGTGGCTCGCCGCTGTTTATCTTGTGATGAGCGTCGTGGCCTTCGCGGCATACGGCCTGGACAAGGCAGCCGCAGCGGCTGACCGGCGGCGCATATCGGAGAAGACCCTCCTCACTCTCGGCGTGCTGTGCGGGTGGCCCGGTGCCCTGATCGCGCAACAGGTCTTCCGTCACAAGACCCGCAAGCGTTCGTTCCGGCGCATGTTCTGGGTGACGGTCGTCCTCAACCTGCTGGTGCTCGTTGCCGTCACGCTGCTCGTGGCGATGATTCCGGACGCACGTGACGCCCCCGTTGTCGGGGCGCTCTGACGACACTTCGGCACTTCGGCACTTCGGCACGGACGGTGCGGCGGGCTCTTCGCCCTGAGTGGTGCGGTGCCTCCGGCGCCCGTGGGATCATTCCGGTGTGCGCAACACCGTTGCGCCACTGGGCAAGGTTGGGGACGGACATGGGAACCACAGGATTCAGCGCGGACGAGCGCGCCGCGATGAGGCAGCGCGCGGACGAGATCCGCGCGACGAAGGGGCTGAAAGGAGCGGCCAAGAAGGCGCAGGAGTATGAGGCCTGTATCGCAGCGATCGATGCCCTGGAGGGGGTCGACAGCGAGGTGGCGACACTGCTGCACCGCGTGGTGACCGAAGAGGCCGCGCACCTCGATCCGAAGACCTGGTACGGCTTCCCGACTTACGCGAAGGACGGGAAGGTCATCGTGTTCTATCAGCCGGCGTCGAAGTTCGACACCCGATACGGGACGGTCGGATTCCAAGACGCGGCCGCGCTCGATGACGGCGACATGTGGCCGACGGTCTTCGCTGTGGTCGCGGTCACTGATGCCGTCGAGAAGAAGCTGCGCGCTCTGGTGAAGAAGGCCTCCGGGTAGAGGTGGTTGGCGTGACGTGGAGCGGCTCGCGACGGGTCACCGCACGTGGATGACAACGACTCCTTCGTCGAGGCCCTTGTCACCGGGGCTTGGCGCGGGAGCGGGCATCTCACTCTGAGCATTCCACTCGGCGTGCGCGTCTTGCGCTGAGGGCCGCCAGACGGCATCGAGGGCGGCACCCATCCCGCCGCCGCCCATGCCGTTCGCCCAACGGCGACGCGTGTCGCGGCGGATGAGCGGAACGAATGCGAGCACGATAGCCGTCGCCGCGAGGACTGCGGCGATTGCGATCAGGACGTCGACACCCACGACACGAGTGTCTCACTGCGCGACCTCGCCGCGCCGCGCCCCGATGTTGCCGCGCCACGCCCCGATGTCATAGCCACGACCTCACGTCCTCCTCCACGACACGGAGTCAGGGAGCGATGCGCGTCAGGCGGCGGCGGGTCGGAATACGGGCAGGCGTCGTTCGGGCGCCACGATGTAGCGGCGTCCGTTCGGGGATGTCCATTCCAGTGAGCCGTCGCCGGTTTGTCGGATGGTCCATCCGCCGTGGTGTTTGACGGTGTGGTGGCCTTGGCACAGTGGCGCGGTGTTGGTGAGCGAGGTGTCGCCGCCATGTTCCCACGCGATCGTGTGGTCGACCTGGCACCGCGAGGCGGGGATCCCGCATCCGGGTGCCATACACCGGTCGGCTCGCCCTTTCACGAGCTTCACCAGTTCGGGTGGTGGCCGGTACCGGGTGCGACCCACCGAGAGGACGATCCCCGTCTCGGGGTGGGTGAGCACCCGCATCCACCCGTCGGCCTGACCGCACAGCTCGCGGGCCCGATCGATGGGGATCGGCCCCACCCCCTCGACTTCCGCCGGATCTCCCTGCGCGCCGGCATCGGCCTCGAGGAGGGATAGGGCGGGGACGGTCACGACGACGGTGGGGCGGATACCCCGGGCAGCGGTGGGATGCTCGGACACGGTGCCGTCGATCAGGAGATCGCAGAGCACATCGGCACGGATCTCATCCACAGACCGCTCCGTGTCGACGCGGGCGCCACCATGATCCGCCGTCCCACCACGAGTAGTGCCCCGTTCGTCATCCCGGATCACAGTGGCGATCGCGGTGAGACGTCCGTGGATCGCGTGGGCTTCGACCGAGGGAAGCAGCGCGTATAGCCAGGACATCCCGTCTGCCGCCGGTTCGATAGCGACCCGACGTTCCCGTACCGCGGACTCGTGACGCGCGGTCAACGTCGGGGCCTGCTCGCGGTCGATCAGTCGTTGCAGCGCGCGCCGGAATGACCCGACCGGGAGCGATTCCGCCAGCTGTAGGGCGGGCGCTTCCAACCTCGACGCCAGCGAAGCGTCGAGAACCCCGAGCGCGTCCACGAGCACGTGTGCGTGACGTTCAGTGATCTGCGCGTGGGAAAGAGCATCCAAGGCATCCGGGAATCGGTGCACAAGCGCTTCCGCACGCGTGAGCAGCATGCCGGCAGCGTTTTCCGTGATCCGCAGCAACGACGCGAGCTCCAACCGCACTGATCGTTCGATCAGCTCCCGCGACCCGCCGCCGTACCGGGTCACATCAGCGAGCGCTTCGCTGCGCATCCACTCGACGCGCACGAACCGCTGCGCCGCGAACACCGCTTCCATGTCGAACACCTCACGCACGAGGTCGGCGGTGTCCGGCGGCGCCGGAACTCCGTCCGCGTCGACGAGTTCGCTCTCCCACCGCGCATCATCAACCCACACATCGGCATCCCACGCGTCAGCGTCGCGAGCACCAGGCTCGTCGCCCCTCCTCGCGCCCCCGAATGCTTCCATAGCCACACACTACGAGGGGGGTCAGACATCGGCCGCGACTCGGTATCGTTGCCGGATGCCCGACCTCCACCACGCCCTGTTGCGGGACATCGATGCCGAGACGCTCTACCGGATCATGTGGCTGCGCGTGAGCGTCTTCGTCGTGGAGCAGGCTGCCGCCTACCCGGAACTCGATGGGCGCGACCTCGAGCCGGGCACCCTGCACTTCTGGGCGGCGGGCGACACCGGTGACGTGCTCGCGACGCTGCGACTGCTGGACGACGGGGATTCCGCACGCATCGGCCGTGTCGCGACGGCGCCATCATCACGGGGTTCCGGTCTGGCGGGTCACCTCATGCGTCAGGCCATCGCGACATCCACCGAGCTGTGGCCGGATCGCGCGATCCACCTCGACGCGCAGGCCCACCTCGCGCCTTGGTACGGACGGTTCGGTTTCGACGTTTCCGGTGCGCAGTTCGAGGAGGACGGGATTCCGCACCTCCCCATGACTCGCGCGTCTTGAGGCCTACTGGGGGCGCGGGCGCACGCGCGCGGGTGTCGAAAGATAGGGTGGCCAGGTGAATGCGCCTGCCTCGACGAGCCCCACCCAGGTCACGAGACCGGGCTTCATCTACTTTCTCGGCCGAGTCGTCCTGCGCCCGCTGTTCTGGGTCATGTACCGGCCGCGCATCATCGGGCGAGACAACATCCCGGCATGGGGACCCGTGCTCCTCGCGAGCAATCACCTGGCCTCGCTCGACACGGTGATCATCCCGACATCGGCGACCCGCCCCGTGCAGTTCCTCATCAAGGCGTCGTATTTCACCGGCTCGGGGATCGTCGGACGATGCAAGAAGTGGTTCTTCACGTCGATCGGCGGCGTGCCCGTGCACCGGGCAACCGGTCGCGACGCCCGCGCGGCGCTGGATGCCGGCAGCAGCATCCTGCGCGCCGGGAGCGTGTTCGCGGTGTTCCCGGAAGGCACGCGATCTCGTGACGGCAAGCTCCACGACGGCCACGGCGGAGCGGCGTGGATGGCGCGTGACACCGGGTCTGCGGTCGTCCCCGTCGGACTCATCGGCACGGGGACGGTGAAGCCGCTGACGCACCTCCTTCCCGGCCGCCCGCGCGTCGAGGTGCACTTCGGCGCACCACTGGACCTCTCCGATCTGGAAGGCGTCCCCGACGGGAAGGCGCGCCGGGAGATCACCGAACGCATGATGGCCGCCATCGCCGGCCTCAGCGGGCAGGAGCGCTCGGGCAGCGTGAATGCCACCTCGCGCGACTGAGTACGCCTGGGTGGCACCGCGTTAGTCGTGCCCGGCGAGTTTCAGACCGACGACGCACCCCACGAGCCCGAGGAGTAGCAGGAGGCGGACGATCGAGAATGGCTCCGCACCGGTGATCATCGCGTAGCCGACGGTCAGCGCCACGCCGATGCCCACCCACACGGCATAGGCGGTGCCGATCGAGATGTCCCGCATCGCCCACGACAGTCCGCCCATGCTCGCGACCAGGCCCACGGCGAAGATGATGCTCGGCCAGAGCCTGGTGAAACCCTCGGACTTGCCGAGTGCGGTCGCCCAGACCGCTTCGAGGATGCCGGACAGAACAAGGATGACCCACGACATGACTGTGCTCCTGGCCAGTCTTGTCGCACACCGGGTACTGATCCTTCGTCCGGGGATCCGGTTGCGGACCCGACATCACCGTATCGGGCGGGACTGGGCAGTGCCTGGGCACTCGCGTGGATCGGAGACGATGCGCGTGTCGCGCGGCGTCCCAATGTTACGGACGCGGTTGCGGACGTGACGCCGATCGGGGATGCTCGACGGATCGCAGCATGACGCGAAGCCTCGCGCTCGGACCTTCTCTCCCCGGGCACGCGCTGCGGCTCCCTGATTCCCTCAGCGGGCCGCCTTGGCTCGCTCCGAAAGATCGGTCCGTCATGCGTCTGACATCCCCCTCCGTTCTCGCGTTCTCGATAGAGCGCACGCGCTTCGACGAGGACTACGCGCCCCTCGGCAACACGCGTATCACCACGAACTTCGCCAATCTCGCGCGCGGCGAGAGCCGCCGGGAGAACCTGCGCAACACGTTCGCGATGATCGACAACCGCTGCAACCAGCTCGCGCACTGGGACAACGAGGACGCGGATCGCTACGCGGTCGAGCTTTCCATCGTCTCGGTGAGCGCACGGATCGACGGTCAGGCCAGCAGCGAGCCCTTTCCGCTCATCGAGATGCTGCAGACCAGCATCCTCGATCGCCGTTCCGGCGCGCGCCTGGAGGGCATTGTCGGGAACAATTTCTCGTCCTACGTCCGCGACTACGACTTCAGCGTCGTGCTGCCCGCGCACAAGCGTGCACACGGCGGGGCGGGCATCCCCGAGGACTTCGGAGTGCTCCACGGCAACCTCTTCCAGAGCTTCCTGCGGTCGGATGCCTACGCGCAGCTCTTCTCAACCCAGCCGGTGATCTGCCTGAGCGTCTCGAGCAGCCAGACGTACCGACGCACACACAACCAGCACCCCGTTCTCGGTGTCGAGTACCGGCAGGACGAGTACTCGCTCACCGATGAGTACTTCGCGAAGATGGGCATGAAGGTGCGCTATTTCCTGCCCGAGGGAAGCGCTGCACCGCTGGCGTTCTACCACCTGGGTGACCTGCTCGCGGACTACACGAACCTGCAGCTCATCTCCACAATCAGCACGATGGAGTCGTTCCAGAGGATCTACCGGCCCGAGATCTACAACGCGAATGCCGCGGCCGGTGCGATCTACCGCCCGAGCCTGACGCACGCGGACTACTCGACGACGCGGGTCGTCTACGACCGCGAGGAGCGCAGCCGTCTGGCTGTCGAGCAGGGGACGTTCGCCCAGGAGACCTTCATCGAACCGCACCGGGAGGCTCTCGCCGCGTGGTCCGCCGACTACTCGGCGCAGACCGTGGAGCTCGAGGGGGCCGGCCGATGACGACGCTTTTTCCCACCACCTCCGCCGGAAGCCTCCCCAAGCCGTTGTGGCTCGCCGAATCCGAGAAACTGTGGTCGCCCTGGAAGCTGCAGGACGCCGAGCTCACCGAGGGCAAGAAGGACGCGCTGACGCTCTCCTTGGCGGAGCAGCAGCGCGCGGGCATCGACATCGTCAGCGACGGCGAGCAGACGCGCCAACACTTCGTCACCACGTTCATCGAACACCTCGACGGTGTGGACTTCGACAAGCGCGAGACCGTCAGAATCCGCGATCGCTACGACGCGTCGGTCCCGACGGTGGTCGGTGCCGTCACGCGGGACAAGCCGGTGTTCGTCGCGGATGCCGGATTCCTGCGCGCGCAGACCGACCAGCCCATCAAGTGGGCGCTCCCGGGCCCCATGACGATGATCGACACCCTCTACGACGCGCACTACGGCAGCCGGGAGAAGCTGGCGTGGGAGTTCGCCGGCATCCTGAACGAAGAGGCCAAGGAGCTCCAGGCCGCGGGTGTGGACATCATCCAGTTCGACGAACCGGCGTTCAACGTCTTCTTCGACGACGTGAACGACTGGGGGATCGCGGCACTCGAGCGCGCCACCGAGGGGCTGACCTGTCAGACCGCCGTGCACGTCTGCTACGGCTATGGCATCAAGGCGAACACCGACTGGAAGAAGACGCTCGGATCGGAGTGGCGCCAGTACGAGCAGATCTTCCCCAAGATCCAGCAGTCGAGTCTCGACATCGTGTCGCTGGAATGCCACCACTCGCACGTGCCGATGGAGCTCATCGAGCTCATCCGGGGGAAGAAGGTCATGGTCGGGGCGATCGATGTGGCATCCGCCGACATCGAGTCGCCGGAGGAGGTCGCGGACACATTGCGCACGGCGCTGCAGTTCGTGGATGCCGAGAATCTGATCCCCGCGACCAACTGCGGTATGGCGCCGCTCGCACGCGACGTCGCGCGTGGCAAGCTCGCCGCGCTCACAGCCGGGGCCGAGATCGTTCGGCGGGAGCTGGCGACATCGCGCTAGTTTGAGGGCGTGGACACCCTCATCTTCGGCATTCTGCTCGCCGTCTCACTGCTGATCATCTTCTCGAAGAGCCGATGGCTCGTGCTCGGATCGTGGGCCGTCGGCGCCATCGCGACCCTCGGCCTGTTCGCCTACCACGCGAACGATGTCCTGGATCTGAGCTTCTGATGGGTCGGGAACTCGTGATCCGCAAGCTGTCGTTCTGGGCGTTCATCGCGTTCCTCGTGGCCTACGTCGGCATCCTCTCGATGGCGATGTTCGTCTTCCAGTTCGGATTCGACGAGCTGCCGTGTCCGCTGTGCATCCTGCAGCGCATGGGGATGATGCTCGCGAGTATGGGGGCGCTGTACGTCGTCGTCCGTGCGCTGCGGGGAGATCTGGCGCTGCGCGACCTGGCGATGGGGCTCGGGTTGGCGATTCTCGGCGCGGTTGCGGGTGCCGCGATGTCGATCCGCCAGATTCTGCTGCACATCGAGCCCGGTGACCCCGGCTACGGCGAGGCGGTGATGGGCCTGCACCTGTACACCTGGGCGCTCGTGACCTTCGTGGTCGTGATCATCTTCGCCGGGCTGGTCGCCGTCTTCGCGCAGGACCTCGTGCCGGTGGCGCCGTCGACGCCCTGGCTGCGTATCGTCGCGTGGGTCGTGGTGTGGGCGTTCGTCGCCACCATCGCGATCAACATGGTGGTGGTCTTCGCCGAGGAGGGATTCAACTGGGTCCTCCCCGACAACCCGACGAAGTATCTGCTCTTCGGGTGACACGGGACCTGCGTCCCGGGCGGCCATGCGAG
Source organism: Microbacterium sediminicola (assembly GCF_039531125.1). Lineage (NCBI taxonomy): Bacteria > Bacillati > Actinomycetota > Actinomycetes > Micrococcales > Microbacteriaceae > Microbacterium > Microbacterium sediminicola. Next base: position 981,496 of record NZ_BAAAPL010000001.1, on the reverse strand, counting down.
CGCACAGATAGGCTCGATGGGTGACCGTACCCCCGCTCGAAGCACTGCCGATCGAGGAGCTGCGTCGCCGCTCCAGCACCAAGTGGCGGGCGTTCCCCGATGACGTCCTGCCCCTGTTCGTCGCCGAGACTGACTTCCCGCTCGCGCCCGCGATCACCGAGCGTCTGCGCACCGCCGTCGAGCTCGGCGACACCGGCTACACCCCTCCGGAGCCCGGTCTGCGAGCCGCCTACTCGGGCTTCGCCGAGCGCCGCTTCGGCTGGCAGATCGAGCAGTCCGGCATCCGCAGCACGGGGGACGTGATCATGGGCGTCGTCGAGCTGCTGCGCCACACGATCAGCCCGGGCGACCGTGTCCTCATCACCCCACCGGTGTACCCGCCCTTCTACGACTGCATCCCCGAAGCCGGCGGCGAGGTCGAGACCGTCCCTCTCGTTGAGACCGAGGAGGGCTGGTCTCTCGACCTCCTGGGGATCGAGGCGGCCTTCGCCGGGGGAGCGCGCGCGATGCTGCTGTGCAATCCGCACAACCCGACCGGAACGGTGCATTCGCGTGAGACCCTCGCCGAGCTCGCCGACATCGCGGCCGGCTTCGGCGCTGTGATCATCAGTGACGAGATCCACGCGCCACTTGTGCACGCGCCGACGGTGTTCACGCCCTTCCTGTCGGCGTCGAAGGTCGCCGCGGCCGTCGGCTACGCCGTCACGAGCGCGAGCAAGGCCTACAACCTCGCGGGCCTCAAGTGTGCCCTCATGCTGACCGCCTCACCCGAAACGACCGAGGTCGTGAAGGCCATGCCCGCCGAGGTGGAGTGGCGCACCGGCCTGTTCGGTGCCCTCGCCGGGGTCGCGGCCTTCGACCCGCAGAGCGACGACTGGCTGGATGCCATGAAGGCGACGCTCGATCAGAATCGCCGACTGCTGGCAGATCTCCTCGCTACGCACCTGCCGAAGGCGCGCTACCGCATCCCCGATGCCGGTTACCTCGCCTGGATCGATCTCTCCGCCTGCGGCTGGGGCGATGACCCGGCCGACAAGATCCTTCGGGAGACCAAGGTTGCGCTGCACCACGGATCCGCCTTCGGGGAGGGCGGCTCAGGGTATGTACGCCTGAACTTCGGCTGCTCACCGGAGGTGCTCACCGAGGCGATCACCAGGATCGGCGCCCTGGCGGGCTGAGGTCAGTTCTTGCGGGCGTCCACGGCGCGCACCAGCGCCCAGGCGCCGGGGATGAGGAGGGCCGCCACGCCGGCCTTGATGAGACCCGGGACGATGAAGGGCCACAGGCCCGCGTCCAGCACCGAGGCGACGGTGATGTCGACGCCCATGACCGCTGAGAGCACGACCGCGAGGTAGGGCACGCCGATCAGGAACGGGATCGCGCTGGCGGCGACGAAGCCGACGAACGCGAGCACCGGGCGCCGGTCCCACGCACGCTGCGCGAACCAGCCGGCGACGAACGCGGCGGGGATGAAGCCGAGGATGAAGCCGAACGACGGCGAGAGGACGTACGCGGGCCCCGCGACGGGACCGGCGAAGACCGGAAGGCCAGCCACGCCCAGCACCGCGTAGCTGGTGAGCGCCGCCGCACCACGGGCGGCGCCGAGAGCGGTGCCGACCAGGATGACGCCCAGGGTCTGCCCCGTGATGGGGATCGGGCCGATGTAGAACGAGACCTTCGCCAGCAGTGCGACGACCGCGACACCTGCGAGCACGAGCGACGCGTCGATCGCGAATGCGCGGGTGCGGGAGGAGGGACGGGCGATGAGATCCGCGAGAACACGGGAGGTCGGGGCGGATGCGGCCGCAGTCGTCATAGGGATCCTTCGGTCGTCTGCACAGCAGGGCTCGGAGCGTTGCGACCTATACTAGGGGGCTGGCTCTCTGCCGCCCTTTGTACCCCGCCTCTGAACGAAACGGACGTCTGCTGTGCTCGCCGTGCATGACCTCGAGATCCGGGTGGGCGCCCGCGTCCTGATGTCGGAGGTCTCATTCCGGGTGGGCGACGGCGACAAGGTGGGACTGGTCGGGCGCAACGGCGCCGGCAAGACGACTCTCACCAAGGTGCTGGCCGGCGACCTGCTCCCCTCGGACGGTCGCGTCGAACGCACCGGCGAGCTCGGCTACCTTCCGCAGGATCCCCGCTCCGGCGATCCCGCAGACCTTGCGCGCACCCGCATCCTGGACGCCCGCGGGCTCGGCCGGCTCACGATCGGCATGCAGGAGGCGAGCCTCCACATGGCCGACGAGGACCCGGATGTCGCCGCTCGCGCCATGAAGCGCTACGGCTCCATGCTCGAACGCTTCGAGGCGCTCGGGGGCTATGCGGCTGAGGCCGAGGCCGCCTCGATCGCCCACAACCTGTCGCTTCCCGACCGCATCCTCGATCAGCCCTTGAGCACGCTCTCGGGCGGTCAGCGGCGCCGCATCGAGTTGGCGCGCATCCTGTTCTCGGATGCCTCCACCATGATCCTCGACGAGCCGACCAACCACCTCGACGCCGACAGCGTCGTATGGCTGCGCGAGTTCCTCAAGGGCTACAAGGGTGGCCTCATCGTCATTTCCCACGACGTGGAGCTCGTGGGGGAGACCGTCAACCGCGTGTTCTACCTTGACGCGAACCGTCAGGTCATCGACGTCTACAACATGAACTGGAAGAACTACCTCCGCCAGCGCGTGGCCGACGAGGACCGCCGGAAGAAGGAGCGCGCCAACGCCGAAAAGAAGGCGACCGCGCTCCAGCAGCAGGCGGCGAAGTTCGGTGCCAAAGCGACCAAGGCCGCCGCAGCGCACCAGATGCTCGCGCGCGCCGACAAGCTGCTCGCCGGCCTCGAAGAGGTGCGGCAGGACGACCGGGTCGCCAAACTCCGCTTCCCGAAGCCCTCGCCGTGCGGCAAGACCCCGATCACGGCATCCAACCTGTCCAAGTCCTACGGGTCGCTGGAGATCTTCACCGATGTCGATCTCGCGATCGACCGCGGATCCAAAGTCGTGGTCCTGGGGCTCAACGGCGCGGGAAAGACGACGCTGCTGCGGATTCTCGCCGGCGTCGACGCGCCCGACACCGGTGAGGTGGAGCCCGGACACGGTCTGAAGATCGGCTACTACGCGCAGGAGCACGAGAACCTGGATGTCTCGCGCTCGGTCCTCGAGAACATGATGTCCGCCGCACCCGACATCACCGCCACAGAGGCGCGCAAGGTGCTCGGATCGTTCCTCTTCACCGGTGATGACGTGCTCAAGCCGGCAGGGGTGCTCTCGGGCGGCGAGAAGACGCGCCTGTCGCTCGCGACCCTCGTGGTCTCCAGCGCCAACGTGCTGCTGCTGGATGAGCCGACCAACAACCTCGACCCCGCCTCGCGAGACGAGATCCTGGGTGCCCTCTCGCACTACGAGGGAGCGGTCATCCTCGTCTCGCACGATGAGGGCGCCGTGGAAGCACTCAACCCCGAGCGGGTGCTGATCCTTCCCGACGGTGTGGAAGACATCTGGGGTCGGGACTACATCGACCTCATCACCCTCGCGTAGCGCTCAGCGCGAGAGGCTGTCGAGGATCGCGTCCTCCTCGTCCATGTCGCGGTCGCGCTTGCGGCCGGAGCGCGGCGCAGACGGCGGGGGAGCGCTGTCCTTGTCCCGGTCGTACCCCGCATCGGGGTCGTCCTCGGCGTCCTCGCGGCGCGCTCGGATCTCGGTACGGATGACGTAGCCGATGAAGCCGAAACCCATGGCCGCGAACAGGATCCACTGGATCGCATAGGACAGGTACGGTCCGGGATCCTCGGAGGGATCATCCAGCGCGTTGGGTGCCGTGGGGGGTGCCGGGTCTTCGCTGACCATCAGGCCGTATGCGCCGGTGATGAGGTCGCTGTCGACCTTCTCCGCGACCAGGGGGAGGTAGATCGTCGGGACCTGCCCGTCGGGGGCGTCTGTGCGGCCGGAAGCGGGGAGGGATTCCGAGGGCCGCAACCGCGCGATCACGGTCACCGTGCCGTCCGGGACGGCGGGCACGGCGCTCGGTTCGCTGTCCTCGCCCGGGGGGATCCAGCCGCGGTCGATGAGGAGCACCCGCCCGTCGTCGGTGCGGAAGGGGACAAGCACCTCGAACGCCGAGGTGCCGCCGCGAGGGCGATTGCGCACCAGTATCGTCTCGTCTGCCAGGTACGTGCCGGTGAGGGCGACGGGATGCCACTCACTGTCGACGGGAAGCTCGTCGTCGCTTGGCAGGAGGTCGGCGAGCGACCCGGGCTCGGCGTCGTAGTTGGCCGCGACCAGGGCGAGCTGTGCCGAGCGTTCGGCATTGCGGCTGAACTGCCAGTTCGAGAGGAACGCGCACACGATCGCGAACACGATCGCGACGGCCACGTATCCGGTCCATCGCCACACGGTGCGCGCGTTCGTGTTCACGAGGCGGGCACCGTGAACGCCGACACCGTCAGCGGGAAGTCGCGCGCGGCGAGGAATTCGCGAAGGAACTCCAGGTGATCAGCGCACGCCAGCCAGGTCTTCGTGCGACCGTCGACGTGGATGCGGGGATTGCGCCAGACGATCTGCCACGTGGCATCCGAGCGGCAGCCCGCGCGCGAGCAGATTCCCTCGTTCACCGGTCCTCCCGAGGGGGAGGCTGGTCGTAGGTCGGCAGAGTGCGCTCGTGCAGGCGGATGACGCGCGTCGGCGGTTCGGGAGTCTGCGGTGCCACCTCGGGGGCGGCAGCGATCGCGCGGTCGGGAGTGTCGGCGCGGGGTGCGCGCACATCCGCGCTCACATTGGCGATGACGACCGCAACGTAGGGGAGGAAGATCGCGGCCAACGCGAAGACCCAGGTGTACCAGCCGTACGGGGTCACGAACAGCACGAGGGCGAAGCACGCGACGCGGATGCCCATCATCACGAGATACGTCGTCGAGCGCTTGCCCGCATCCTCACGCGGTGCGCGGGGGAGCGAGGTCGCCGGCTGTGGCTTGGAGGACGCTTTCACGATTCCTCCAGCGTACGCCGATCACGTCACCTCAGCGCCGCGCGCGTCGACCGCGCGCGGCGGCGGCGTTCACGTGAAGGTGTACGACGCGGAGGCGAGGGTGATGAAGAACATCACGAACAGCACGATGCCGATGATCCACAGGCCCATCGACACCCAGCCCACGATGACCCCCGCGAGTGCCAGTCCGCGTCCACCCTCACCGGTGTGCTTGATCTGTCCCAGCGAAATGTGTCCGGTGATGACACCGACGATCTGACCGATCACCGGGATGATGAACACCCCCACCAGCGACGAGATCAGCGAGACGATCGCGAGCGTATTGGTGGAAGGTGCGGGCGGGTAGCCGCCGGGAGCGGCCGCCGGGTACACCGGCGGCGCCGTGGGCGCTGCGCCGTACGCCGGAGGAGCGGCGGGGGGAGTGGGTGCGGGCGGAACGTTCGCCGCGGGTGATGCGGGCTGGTTCGGATCGGTCACGGCAGGGCCTTCCTTCGGTCGCTGACACCAGGGTCCCAGCCGCCACGGGAAGGTGTCAACGCGGCCGGTAGGCTGATTCGGTCCGCGCACACGCCCGTCTCCTTCGGGCGCACGGAGGGAGCACAGCTATGTCCACCGATCACGTCGTCCTCGTCACCGGCGGAAACCGCGGCATCGGCCGCGCCATCGCCGAACGCTTCGTTGCGGAGGGCTATCGTGTGGCAGTCACCGCCCGCTCCGGCGAAGGCCCCGAGGGCACGCTCACGGTGCGCGCCGATGTCACGGACGCAGCCTCCGTCGACGCGGCCTTCACCGAGGTCGAGCAGCAGCTCGGACCGGTGACCGTCCTTGTCGCGAACGCCGGCATCACCAAGGACACGCTGTTGCTGCGTATGACGGAGGACGACTTCGACAGCGTGGTCGCCACGAACCTGGGCGGCGCTTTCCGGGTGGTCAAGCGCGCCTCCAAGGGCATGCTGCGCGCGAAGTGGGGGCGTGTCATCCTCATCTCGAGTGTCGTCGGGCTCTACGGCTCGCCCGGACAGATCAACTACGCCTCGTCCAAGAGCGGGCTCGTCGGCTTTGCGCGCTCCCTCACCCGCGAGCTCGGCGGACGGGCGATCACCGCGAACGTCGTGGCGCCGGGCTTCATCGAGACGGACATGACGGCAGAACTGCCGGAGGAGACGCAGGCCCAGTACAAATCGACGATCCCCGCTGGGCGCTTCGCTTCGCCGGACGAGGTCGCGGGTGTCGTCACATGGCTGGCATCCGACGATGCGGCTTACATCTCGGGCGCGGTGATCCCCGTCGACGGCGGCCTCGGGATGGGGCACTGACCGAACAGGTCAGGCGCTCGAGCATCAGGGGAGCAGCGGCAGAAGCTGTCTGAGATCGACGGGGCCGACGACGATGTTCGCCTGCGCGCGAACCGTCGGTTTCGCATTGAATGCGACCCCGAGGCCGGCCGCGCGCATCATCACCAGGTCGTTCGCGCCGTCCCCGACGGCGATCGTTCGGGTGGGGGGTACCCCCAGCTGCGCGGACCACTCCTCGAGCGTGGCCGCTTTGGTCGCGGCATCCACGATGGGACCGTCCACGACGCCGGTCAGGCGACCGTCCGCGACCTGCAGGCGGTTGGCGCGCCACCGGTCGACCCCGAGCGGGGGAGCCACATGGTCGAGCACCTCGTGAAAACCGCCTGAGACGACACCGGCCACGCCGCCGCGGGCGTGGACCCCGGCAAGGAACTCGGCCGCACCGGGCGTCGGCTCCACGCGCGCACGCACCCGTTCGAATGCCTCGAGGGGCACGCCTTCAAGTGCGGCCACGCGTGTGCGCAGACTCGTGGCGAAGTCCACCTCCCCACGCATCGCCGCCTCGGTCGCCGCAGCCACTTCGGCGCCGCGTCCCGCCTCGTCGGCGATCAGCTCAATGACTTCGTTGCGGAGCAGGGTCGAGTCGGCGTCGAGGACGACGAGGAAGCGCGGTTGTGGCACGCGACCACGCTACCGGCAGAGGACGAGCGCGCTGATCACGCCTCGACGACGGTGTTCTTGCCGACGACGGTGATGCCCGAGTCGGTGACAGTGAAACCGCGTTCGAGGTCGCGCTCCCGGTCGATGCCCACTGTCGCGCCCTCGGCGAGGACGACGTTCTTGTCGATGATCGCCCGCCTGATGCGCGCACCCGGTCCCACCCGCACATAGTCGAAGAGGACGGCATCCGAAATCATGGAGCCACCCGCTGCCAGGGTCCAGGGACCGACGACGCTGCGCTCGAGATGGGTGCCGGAGAGCACCGACCCGAGCGAAACGATCGAGTCGATGGCCGGGCCGATGCGCCCTGCGGCATCCCGCACGAACTTCGCGGGCGGCGAGTTCACGGTCTGCGAGTGAATCGGCCAGTCGGTGTTGTACAGGTTGAACACGGGCAGCGTCGAGATCAGGTCCATGTGCGCGTCGAAGAACGAGTCGATCGTTCCGACATCGCGCCAGTAGGCGCGGTCGCGCGCCGTGGCGCCGGGGACCTCGTTGAGCTTCATGTCGTAGACGGCGGCCTCACCGCGACCCACGAAGTAGGGGACGATGTCGCCGCCCATGTCGTGATTGGAGGTGGGCAGCTCGCCGTCGGCCTCGACCGCTTCGATCAGAGCGTCCGCGTCGAACACGTAGTTGCCCATCGAGGCGAGCACTTCGTGCGGCGCGTCGGGAAGGCCGGCAGGGTTCTGGGGCTTTTCGAGGAAGTCTTTGATCCGCACTCCATCCGACTCGACGTCGATGACGCCGAACTGGTTGGCCAGTCCGATGGGCTGGCGAATGCCCGCGACGGTCGCCCGTGCACCCGAGGCGATATGCGCGTCGATCATCTGCCGGAAGTCCATGCGGTAGACGTGATCGGCGCCGATGACCACGACGATGTCGGGCTGCTCATCCAGGATGAGGTTCATCGACTGGAGGATGGCGTCGGCGGATCCTGTGAACCACCGTTTGCCGAGGCGCTGCTGCGCCGGCACCGAGGTCACGTACGAGTCGAGCATCGGTGACATGCGCCACGTGCGCGTGATGTGGCGGTCCAGGCTGTGTGACTTGTACTGGGTCAACACCACGATCTGGTGCAGGTCCGAGTTGATGAGATTCGAGATCGCGAAGTCGATCAGGCGGTACTGCCCACCGAAGGGCACCGCGGGCTTCGCTCGATCCGCCGTGAGCGGCATCAAACGCTTGCCCTCGCCACCGGCGAGGACGATTCCGAAGACCTTGGGCGGGGTGCGCATACCCCCACACTATGACGCTCCGGCACCCTGTACTAGCGTTCGAATCATGCGCGTCGACATCGTCACCAAGGAGTACCCGCCCGAGATCTACGGCGGGGCGGGAGTACACGTCGCCGAGATCGTCTCGGCGTTGCGCGAACTGGCGCCGCAGGATGCCCCGGACGGTCTTCGGATGACGGTCAAAGTGCACGCTTTCGGGGCGCACCGTGACGCGCACGACACCGAGTCGTATTCGACGCCGGCGGGCCTCGTCGACGCGAACGCGGCCATCCAGACGCTCGGTGTCGATCTGGCGATCGTGGGGGATGTCGCGGGCGCGGATGTCGTTCATTCCCACACCTGGTACGCCAATTTCGCCGGTCATCTTGCGAGCCTGCTCCACGGTGTCTCTCACGTGATCACCGCCCACAGTCTGGAGCCCCTACGGCCGTGGAAGGCGGAGCAACTCGGCGGCGGGTATGCCGTCTCGAGCTTCATCGAGAAGACGGCCTACGAGGCGGCGGCCGCGATCGTGGCGGTGAGCGAGGGCATGCGGGCGGACATCCTGCGCAGCTACCCGAGCCTCGATCCCGGCAAGGTGCGGGTCATCTACAACGGGATCGACGTCGACCAGTGGTATCCCGAGGAGAACCCCGAGACATTGGCTGACCTCGGCATCGATCCGGCGCTGCCCGCGGTCGTGTTCGTCGGCAGGATCACACGCCAGAAGGGTCTGCCGTACCTGCTGCGGGCAGCCCAACTGTTGGATCCCGGTGTGCAGCTGATCCTCTGCGCGGGCGCGCCCGACACCCCGCAGATCCTCGAAGAGGTGCGCGGGCTCGTCGCAGGCCTGCAGGCGACGCGCGAGGGTGTCGTGTGGATCGACCGCCATCTCTCCCGGCACGAGCTGCGCGTGGCGCTGACGGCGGCGACGACGTTCGTGTGCCCCTCGATCTACGAGCCGCTGGGAATCGTGAACCTCGAGGCGATGGCGTGCGGCGCCGCTGTCGTCGGTACGGCGACGGGCGGCATCCCCGAGGTGGTCGTCGACGGTACCACCGGCCGACTGGTGCCGATCGAGCAGGTTCAGGACGGCACCGGCACGCCGTTGGACCCCGACCGATTCGTCTCGGATCTGGCTGCGACCCTCAACGAGGTCGTCCGGGATCCGGGCCGCGCGCGGGCGTACGGCGACGCCGGCCGGGAACGGGCGGCAACGGAATTCAGCTGGGCGCGGATCGCCGAGCAGACCGCCGCGTTGTACGCCGAGCTCGGCGGCGCGTCCCGATAGGCTGGAGCACATGGGTCACGTGCTCGAGTTCTCCGATGTCGTTGTCCGCCGAAGCGCTCGGGACATCGTCGATCACGTCGACTGGACCGTCGCGGAGGACGAGCGCTGGGTGGTGCTCGGGCCGAACGGCGCGGGCAAGACCACGATGCTGGAGCTTGCCGCCTCGCTGCTTCACCCGACGTCGGGTCGGGTCACGGTGCTGGGGGAGCGGCTGGGACGTACGGATGTCTTCGAGCTACGTCCGCGCGTCGGCTTCGCCTCCACCTCGATGGCACGTCGCATTCCGCCCGAGGAGACGGTGCTGGATGTCGTCATGACGGCCGCCTACGCCGTCATGGGACGGTGGCGCGAAGAGTACGACCAGATCGATGTCCGCCGGGCCATGCGTGTGCTCACCGAGTGGAAGCTCGACGGTCTGGCCTCGCGCACCTTCGGGACGCTCTCGGACGGCGAGCAGAAGCGCGTGCAGATCGCGCGCTCGGTGATGACAGACCCCGAACTCCTGCTGCTGGACGAGCCGACCGCAAGCCTGGATCTCGGCTCCCGCGAAGAGCTTCTGGGCCTGCTCGGCAGCTACGCCCAGGAGCCGACCACGCCGGCGATGATCATGGTGACCCACCACGTGGAGGAGATCCCGATCGGTTTCACCCATGTGCTGCTGCTGCGGGACGGGGCCGTTGTCGCCGCGGGACCGCTTTCCACGGCGTTGACGGAAGGGTCGCTCTCGACCGCTTTCGGCATGCCGATCTCGCTGTCCGAGTCCGACGGTCGTTACGCGGCACGCGCGCGGACCGCCTGATCGGCGTTTCTGCTCCCACCTGATAAGATTGACCCTTGGTGCCAACGCGCCCACGACTTTTCACCCTTCGCGAGGAATCCCCATGAAGACTGACATCCACCCCGAGTACCGCGCCGTTGTTTTCCGCGACCTCGGTTCCGGTGAGACCTTCCTGACCCGTTCGACGGTCTCCAGCGACAAGACGATCGAGCTCGACGGCGTCGAGTACCCCGTCATCGACGTCGAGATCTCGTCGGCATCGCACCCCTTCTACACGGGCAAGCAGCGCATCATGGACTCGGCCGGCCGTGTCGAGAAGTTCAACAAGCGATTCAAGGGCTTCGGCGGCTCGAGCAAGTAATCTTCCTCGAGTGAGCGCCCCGCACCCCTACGCTGAGCGCCTCTCGACGATTCGCACCGCCCGGCGAGAGGTCGCCGTGGGCGGCGGCGTCACCGCCTATTGGGAATACGGTGAACCGACGGCGACGACGACGATCGTTGCCGTCCATGGTTTCCGCGGCGAGCATCATGGCCTCGAGCCGGTGCTGGCGTATCTCCCTGACTATCGGGTGATTTCCCCCGACCTTCCGGGGTTCGGTGAAACCCCGCCCGTTCCCGGGCGCAGACACGACCTGGAGACCTACGCGCGCTGGCTGAGGGAGTTCGTGGCCGCTGTGGCGCCGGGAGCGATCATCCTGGGGCACTCGTTCGGATCGATTGTTGTCGCGGCGGCCGTGGCGGAGGGGCTGTCGACGCCGCGCGTGATCCTGGTCAACCCGATCGGCGCGCCGGCGCTGGAGGGCCCGCGCGGCATCCTGACCCGCCTCGCGGTGTTCTACTACTGGGCGGGGGCTCGGCTGCCGCAGCGTGTCGGCACGGCGCTGCTGCGCAACGGTCTCATCGTGAGGGTCATGAGCGTGTCGATGGCGAAGACTCGGGACCGAGAGCTGCGCGCATTCATCCACGACCAGCACGACACGTACTTCTCGCGGTTCGCCGATCGGGACGTGCTGCACGATGCCTTTGTGGCATCCGTCTCGCACGATGTGCGCGAGTTCGCCCCGCAGATCTCACAGCCGACGCTGTTGATCGCCGCCGACCGTGATGACATCACTCCGATCGAGCGAGAGCGCGAGCTCGCGGCACTGTTGCCCGACGCGCGGCTGGTGGAGATTCCGGATGTCGGGCATCTCATCCACTACGAGACCCCGGAGCCCGCGGCGGCGGCGATCAGGGAGTTTCTTGACCGCTAGCGATCCGATCGTGCCAGTTCCATGAGGGGACGGGTGCGGTATCCGATCACCTCACCCATCACGATCGAGGTCTCGGTGCGCTCGACGCCCTCCACCGAGAGGATGCGTGCGTCGACTTCGAACAGGTGTGCGGCATCCCGGCAGGCGACACGGACCAACAGGTCGACGGGTCCGCTGAGGCCGTGCACCTGCACGATCTCAGGGATGGTGAGAAGACTCTCGGTGATGCCCGGAAGCTGCTGTTGGTGCACGGTCACTGCGAGGTACGCCTCGATCGGGAACCCCAGTGTACGGGGCGACAGCGCCCGCTCGTACGCAGGCAGCGCGCCGGCACGCTCAAGCTTCGCCATGCGCGTCTGCACCGTATTGCGCGAGAGACCGAGCTCCTCGGAGAGCGACACCACGGTCGCGCGACCGTCGCGTGCCAGAGCGGAGATGAGGTCGAGATCTTGGGGGTCGAGAGCTGTCATCATGCGCGACGCTAGCAGATTCGACGCCGGCGCCCTTCCACATTGCGCAATAAGACGTGAGCATCCTGTGCGAGTTGCCACATCTGGACGGAGACGCTCAGCGGGGCAGACCCGATGCCGCGTAGTCCACGACGCGCCAGCCATCCAACTGTGCTTCCAGGGTGTGGGCGGACCCATTCTCCAGCCGCTCGCCCGGTGCGGGCACCGTCCCTTCGCTGGCGTGCTCGAGCACGGCGCGAATCAGCGCGCCGTGCGAGACGGCGAAGATCCGCCCCCGGTCCGGTGCCTGCGCGATGATCTGGTCGAACGCAGCGAACGCTCGTGCCCGCAGCTCGGCGCGGGACTCGGCCCCGGGAACGGCCTCGTCGTCGTGGCTCCAGCGGGCGGTGAACTCATCGATCGAGAGTCCCTCGGCCTGGCCGTATGAGCGCTCGCGGATCCCGGAGTGGACCATGGGTGCTTCTGCGCCCCACACCGCGGAGAGGATCTGTGCGGTCTCACGCGCGCGCGAGAGATCGCTGCATACGATGTGGGCGCCGCTGAGGTCTCCGAGTTCGGCTGAGAGACGCTCGGCGGCATCGCGGGCCTGCAGTCGCCCGACCTCATTGAGCGCGATGTCAGTGGTGCCCTGGATCCTGCGATCCCTGTTCCAGTCGGTCTGTCCGTGCCGGATGAGGGTCAGAAGAGTCACCTCTCGAGACTACTTGCCAATTCCCGGGAGTCGGTGCGGGGCACAAGCGCATCGGCGATGGCGACGAGCGCCTCAGATGCACCGCCGTCGATCTTGACGGTGGCACGGCCGTCCGCGCGCGTCGCACCGCGGTTGATGATGACGACCGGCAGCTTGCGGCGTCGCGCGCGCTCCAGCAGACGAATCCCAGAGTTGACGACGAGGGAGGATCCGGCGATCACGAGCGCCTCGCTACTCATGACCAGCTGCTCAGCCTCGCGGAACTTCTCGGCGGGGATGTACTCCCCGAAGAACACGACATCCGGCTTGAGCGTTCCCTGGCACACGGTGCAGGTGGGAACCACGAAACCGTCGCTGCTCTCCGGCGCGACATCACCGTCGGGGCCGAGCGGGATCTCCGCGGGCACAGCCAGCCAGGGATTCTCGCGCTCGACTCGCTCGGCCAGATCGCGGCGATCGAACACCTGTCCGCAGTGAAGGCACGACACCCGCCGCATCGTGCCGTGCAGCTCGACGACGCGGCGACTGCCGGCACGCACGTGGAGCCCGTCGACATTCTGGGTGATCACACCCGAAGCCAGGCCGTGCGCTTCCCACGTCGCCAGAGCGGTGTGGCCGGCGTTGGGCTGCGCTCCGGCGAAGGTCTTCCATCCGAGGTGGCTGCCGATCCAGTAGCGTCGGCGCGCGAGGTCGGACCCGAGGAACTGCTCGACCGTCATCGGCTTGCGCGTCGGCGCCCCCTGTCCTCGGTAGTCGGGTATGCCGGAATCGGTCGAGACACCGGCGCCGGTGAGGATGGCCATCTGACGACCTTCGAGAACCGAAATAGCGCGCGCCAGGGCCTCGTCGGAAGACACGTTGGTCGAGTCAACGAGAGACATCCGTACGCCCCTTTCGGACGAGCGTGCCGCGCGGCGGCCGTGTTCCCGATTGTAGGCGGGCGCGTTTTCGGGGATGTTACGGACAGCGGGGCGCCCGCCGGGAGTGCGAGGATCGAGACATGAACCTGGTCGAGATCACGGACCCCGCCGACCCTCGACTCGCGGACTACCGAGACCTCACAGATGTCGCGCTGCGTCGTCGGGCCGAGCCCGAGCGGGGCCTCTACATCGCTGAGTCGGCCAAGGTCATCTCCCGGGCGCTCCGCGCCGGTCACGAGCCGCGGTCGGTGCTGATCCAGGACAAGTGGCGGGCGGATGTCGCCGCACTGCTGGTCGACCATCCCGATGCGATCGTCTACCTGGTCAGTGCCGAGCTCGCCGAGACGCTCACCGGCTATGCCGTGCACAGGGGCGCGCTGGCTGCCATGCAGCGACCCGAAATGGTCGACCCCGCCGCCGTACTCGCAGCGGCTTCGCGCGTCGTCATCCTCGAAGACATCGTCGACCACACCAACGTCGGGGCGATCTTCCGCGCATGCGCGGGGCTGGGTGCCGATGCGGTGCTGATCACACCGCGCTGCGCAGATCCGCTGTACCGCCGCAGTGTCAGGGTCAGCATGGGAACCGTGTTCCAGGTGCCGTGGACCCGGCTGCCGGAGTGGTCACAAGCGCGAGAGTTGCTGCACGCGTACGGATACCAGATTGCCGCCCTCGCGCTGAGCGAGGAAGCGGTGCCCCTGGAGAGGTTCGCGCCGGCATCCAAGGTGGCACTGGTCCTCGGCGCTGAGGGCGACGGCCTGTCGGCGGCGGCGCTGAGTGCCGCGGACACCGTCGTGACCATCCCTATGGACGGCGGTGTCGACTCGCTCAATGTCGCTGCGGCGAGCGCCGTCGCGCTCTGGGCGCTCCGCTCCGCTGCCGGGTGATCAGCCGCCGGCAGAGGTGGTCTGGTCGCGGATGGGGGTCGGCGCCGGTCGCTTCGCGGTCACGTTGTCGCCGGAGGACTGGTGACGCAAGCGTCGCAGCACCCAAGGGACGAGGTGTTCGCGCGCCCACACCAGGTCGCCGGTCCGAGCTTTCCGCCACGTTCGCGCAGGATACGGCGCGGGCTGCATCGGAACGAGGGTGTTCGGCACATTGAGTGAGCGCAGCACCATGCGCGCGACCTCATGGTGTCCGAGCGCGTTCAGATGCAGGCGGTCGTCGTCGAAGAAGCGGGAGTCCTGGATCTCCTTGAGGGCCCACTGATCGGCGACGATGCAGTCGTAACGGTCGGCGATCGCGCGGATGTTCTCGTTGTAGATGGCCACCTTGCCTCGGAAGGTGCGCAGGACCGGCGCGAAACTCGTGTCGATCCCGGTGAAGACCACGACAGTGGCACCCGTGCTGCTCAAGCGCACGACGGCGTCCTCGAACGCCAGCGCGATCTCGTCGGGATCGGTGCCCGGGCGGATCACATCATTGCCACCGGCGCAGAAGGTGATGAGGTCGGGTTGGAGCGCGAGCGCGGGTTCGATCTGGTCGGCGATGATCTGGTCGATGAGCTTTCCGCGCACCGCGAGGTTCGCGTACGCGAAGTCGGGCGCGCTCTCACCGAGCACCTCTGCGACGCGATCTGCCCACCCGCGGTGATAGCCCGGGTTCGCCGGATCGGGGTCGCCGATGCCCTCGGTGAAGGAATCGCCCAGCGCGACGAAGCGGCGCCATGGGTGGGGCTGCGTGTTCTCGATGAAAGGACTGCGGTGGCTATCGCGCGTTGACATTGGCACTCCTTCTCGTCGTCTATCGTAGTCGGGCGGTCGGTGACGGGCGCGGAACGACGAGGCGGGGTGACGTGCAGGAATCGGCAGGGACGGCGGAGCCGCATCGGGGCAGTTTCGCCGCCGAGCACCTCTCGCCCTCCTACCCGCAGCGTGCCCCCTGGGGTACGGCGCAGCGGCTGCGGGCGTGGCAGGCCGAGGCTCTCGACCAGTACTTCGAGGCCGATGGGCCCGATGGTCCGGGATCAGGACCCCGCGACTTCCTCGCCGCGGCGACGCCCGGTGCCGGGAAGACGACCTTCGCGCTCCGGCTGGCCACCGAGCTGCTGCGGCGCGACGTGGTGGACCGGATCGTGGTGGTCGCGCCCACCGAGCACCTGAAGACCCAGTGGGCGGATGCCGCGGCACGCGTCTCGCTGCGACTGGACCCGCACTTCTCGAACCGTCACGGGCGTCCGGCTCGGCACTACCAGGGCGTCGCCGTGACCTACGCGCAGGTCGCCACGAAGGCATCCGTCCACAAGGACGTGACCGAGACAGCGCGCACCCTCGTCATCCTCGATGAGGTGCACCACGGCGGCGACGCGCTGAGCTGGGGAGACGCACTGCGTGAGGCGTACGGCCGCGCGACGCGGCGTCTGCTGCTGTCGGGGACCCCGTTCCGCAGCGACATCGCCCCGATCCCGTTCGTCGAGTACCACCCGACGGTCGAAGGCATCCGGATCTCACGCACCGACTACGACTACGGATATCGCCGCGCCCTCGAAGACGGCGTCGTGCGCCCGGTCATGTTCCTGGTCTACGCCGGACAGATGCGCTGGCGCACGCGCGCCGGTGACGAGATGGAGGCTCAGCTCGGGCAGGACAACACCAAGGACATCACGGCACAGGCGTGGCGCACGGCCCTCGACCCCTCGGGTGAGTGGATTCCGGCGGTGCTGCGCTCGGCCGATCGGCGCCTGAGCGAGGTGCGTGAGCATATCCCCGACGCCGGTGGACTTGTCATCGCGACGGATCAGACAGCGGCGCGCGCCTATGCCGAGATCCTCCAGGCCGTCACGGGGGAAGAACCCACTGTCGTCCTCTCGGATGAGGCCGCGGCATCCGCGCGTATCGAGGAATTCTCGGCATCCACGAGACGCTGGATGGTCGCCGTGCGCATGGTCTCCGAGGGGGTCGATGTGCCGCGACTGTCGGTGGGTGTCTACGCGACGTCCGCCTCGACCCCGCTGTTCTTCGCGCAGGCGATCGGGCGCTTCGTGCGTGCGCGTCGGCGGGGAGAGACCGCGAGCATCTTCCTGCCGCATGTTCCGCAGCTCATGGGTCTCGCCGGAGAACTCGAGCGCCAGCGCGACCACGCGCTGGACCGCAGCAGCGAGGACGACGACTGGAACGCCGAGGAAGATCTCCTGACCGCCGCGAACCGCGAGGAGTCGGGATCGGACGAGCTCACCGACGAGTTCGAGTACGCGGCGCTCGGGGCTGTCGCCCACTTCGACCGCGTCCTGTACGACGGCAAAGAGTTCGGTCAGCTCGCTACGCCCGGCACTCCCGAAGAAGAAGAGTTCCTCGGCCTTCCGGGACTGCTCGAGCCTGAGCACGTCCATGAGCTCCTGATGCAGCGTCAGGCGCGCCAGGGACGACATCGTGAGGCGCGCGAGGCCCGGGACGGGCAATCCACAGATGTCGCGGCGGCCAATGCGCCCCCCGCTCCGCTGCACCGTACGTTGAAGGAGCAGCGTCAGCTGCTGAACAGCCTTGTCGGCTTGTATGCGCGTCAGTCCGGCGAAGCGCACGGTCTCGTGCATGCGGAGCTGCGGCGACTTTGCGGAGGCCCCGCGGTCTCGCACGCCACGGTGGCCCAGTTGCAGGCACGCATCGAGCTGCTGCGCGCGCGCGTCCGGGCTTAGGGCGGGGTTCGGAGACCCGAAAAGCTGGCAAATGCGGTCTTCCGGCGGCTTTCGGAACGCCGAATCGCCTAGCGTTGCCGACGACGAGGACGAGTCGTTGACAAGGGTGTTGGCGCACACGACGAGGGAGAGCCAATGACCACGCAGCCGAGCGCGCGCGACCGCCGCGCGTGGGCGCAGTACCTCGTCGACGAGCGTGCGGAAGCGCAGGTCTACCGTGAACTCGCGGCTCGCCGCGCGGGCGAGGAGCGGGAGATCCTGCTGGCCTTGGCCGAAGCCGAGCGCCGCCACGAAGCGCACTGGCTCGCCCTGCTGGGCGGAGAGCCAGAGAAGCTGCCACACCCGAAGGCCTCCACACGACTTCTGGCATGGATGGCCCGTCACTTCGGCTCGATCTTCGTGCTCGCACTCGCCCAAAATGCGGAGGGCCGCTCACCGTACGACTCGGACCCGTCGGCGACCCCGCAGATGGTCGCCGACGAGAAGGTGCACCACGAGGTGGTGCGCGGACTCGCCGCGCGAGGTCGACGACGATTGTCGGGGACGTTCCGCGCCGCCGTCTTCGGCGCGAACGACGGGCTCGTCTCCAACCTGGCGCTGGTCATGGGCATCGGCGCGACCGGTGTCGCACCGCAGTTCGTGCTCTTCAGTGGGCTTGCCGGCCTGCTGGCGGGCGCGTTGTCGATGGGGGCGGGGGAGTTCGTCTCGGTGCGTTCCCAACGAGAGCTCCTGGATGCCACGCAGCCCAACAACTACGCGGACGAGGTGCTTGGCGATCTCGACCTGGACGCGAACGAGCTGGCGCTCGTCTATCGCACGCGAGGGATTCCGCATGCCGAGGCTCTCGAGCGCGCGCGGGCGATCATCGCCACGGCGCAGGCCGCGGATCGCTCGGTGCCGTATCGCCGCGCACCCGAGGCCATCGGTGATCATGAGGTCGTCGGCGGGGCCTGGGGGGCGGCCGGGTCGAGCTTCCTGTTCTTCGCCTCTGGTGCGATCATTCCGGTGCTGCCGTGGATTCTCGGCCTGTCGGGCGTTGCCGCCATCGTCACGGCGCTCGTTCTCGTCGGTATCGCACTGATGAGCACCGGAGCCATGGTGGGGCTGCTCTCGGGGGGGCCGCCGCTGCGGCGGGCGCTGCGTCAGCTCGCGATCGGCTTCGGTGCCGCCGCCGTCACCTACGGTCTTGGGCTCGCCTTCGGCATCTCCCTCGGCTGACCCCGGGGCGGCACCCGCCGCAGCACCCGCCGCAGCGTTGGCCGTGCACGTCGCCGAAGTAGGAGAAATCGCCGAGGTAGGACGGACACGCCGTACGTGGTCCTACTCTCCCGATATCTCCTACCCGCACGTGGAGGCGTCGCGGTGACAACGCCACGGACAAAACGAAAAAGGGCCCCTTTCGGGACCCAGTTTCGTTCTGTGCGCGAGGGGGGACTTGAACCCCCACGCCCTAATACGGGCACTAGCACCTCAAGCTAGCGCGTCTACCTATTCCGCCACCCGCGCAAAGTGGTTTCGGTTTCGCAACCGAGGATCGACACTATCACGTCCGGGGGCCTCTGGATAATCGGTCCGGAGGCGCTGGAAACATCCACGCCATCGGATGCGAGTAGGTTGGTCGGCGTGCTCGACCCGAACCGCGAACTCTCCGAGGTGGCATCGCTCGCGCGCGATCTCATCCGGTTCGACACGACCAATTGGGGTGGCGGCAAGGCTCGCGGCGAGCGCGAGGCGGCAGAGTACGTCGGGGCGTATCTGAGCGACCTCGGTCTGCGCCCGCAGTTCTACGAGCCCATCGAGCGGCGCACCAACGTCTGCGCCCGGGTACCGGGGAAGAATCGCGACAAGCCGGCGCTGGTGGTGCACGGCCACCTCGATGTCGTCCCTGCCGTCGCTGCGGACTGGAGCGTCGATCCCTTCGCCGGTGAGGTGCGCGACGGCATGCTCTGGGGGCGGGGCGCCGTGGACATGAAAGACATGGATGCCATGATCCTCGCGGCCGTGGCGGACATTCTGCGCGGCGGTGATCAGCCTGAGCGCGACCTCATCCTCACCTTCTTCGCCGACGAGGAGAACGGGGGAGTCGAAGGCTCCGCCCTCGTCGTGCGGGATCATCCGGAGTGGTTCGAGGGCGCAACCGAGGCCATCAGCGAGGTCGGCGGCTACTCGATCGACCTCGCGGGTCGCCGCGCCTACCTGCTCCAGGTCGGCGAGAAGGCACTCGTGTGGATTCGCCTGGTGGCGCGCGGGGTCGCCGCTCACGGGAGTGCGTTCCACCGCGACAATGCGGTGACGCGCCTGGCTGAGGCGGTGGCGACGCTCGGCCGCACCACCTGGCCCGTCGAGATGACGGCGACGACCACCGCGCTCACACAGCGCATCGCGGAACTCTGCGGAACCTCCGACACCGATCCGGATGCGGTGACGGCGGCCGCCGGTCCCGCCTCACGCTTCCTGCGGTCGACGATCCGAACGACGGCCAACCCCACCGGCTTCGGTGCGGGCTACAAACACAACGTCATCCCCGACGCCGCCGAGGCGCTGATCGATGTGCGCACGCTTCCCGGCGGCGAGGAGCGGGCGCTCGAACAGATCCAAGAGCTCGTGGGGGAGGACATCGAAATCCAGATCGTCCACCGCGACATCGGGCTCGAGGTCCCCTTCGAGGGGGACCTCGTCACCGCGATGGTCGACGCGCTCGGTCGCCACGATCCGGGCGTTCCGGTGCTGCCCTATCTGATGAGCGGCGGGACCGACAACAAGTCCCTGGCCGCGCTCGGTATCAGCGGGTACGGCTTCGCGCCGCTCAAGCTCACCGGCGACCTGGATTTCACTGCGATGTTCCACGGTGTGGACGAGCGTGTCCCCCTGGATGCCCTCGACTTCGGGCAGCGGGTCCTCGGTGACCTGCTGCGCACCTACTGATCGAAAGGTTCGCCTTGCTGCTGGAAGCACTGATTCTCGGGCTGGTCCAGGGGCTCACCGAGTTCCTCCCCGTCTCTTCGAGCGCCCACCTGCGCATCCTGGGCGAGTTTCTGCCCAGCGCGGGTGACCCGGGCGCGGCATTCACCGCCATCACCCAGATCGGCACCGAGGCGGCTGTGGTCGTCTTCTTCTGGCGCGACATCGTGCGCATCGTCACGCGATGGTTCCAGGCCCTGTTCCGCCGGATCCCCGCCAACGACCCCGACGCACGTCTGGGATGGCTCATCATCATCGGCTCCATTCCCATCGTCGTCCTGGGCCTCCTCTTCCAGGATGAGATCGAGACGACCTTGCGGTCACTGTGGCTGGTGGCCGGGATGCTCATCTTCTTCGGAGTGCTCCTGGGTATCGCCGACATGGTGGGCGCCAAACGCCGCAAACTCAAGGACATGACCGTCGGCAACGGCGTGATCTACGGTTTCGCGCAAGCACTGGCGTTGATCCCCGGAGTATCGCGCTCGGGCGGCACGATCACTGCCGGGCTCTTCATGGGATACGAGCGTGCCGCGGCTGCCCGCTACGCATTCCTGCTCGCAATTCCGGCGGTCTTCGGCAGTGGCTTCTATCAACTCTTCAAGAGCTTCGACGAGCAGGGGCCGTTCACTCCCCTCGAGACCGGCGCGGCCACGATCGTCGCATTCCTGGTGGCGCTGGGCGTGATCGCGTTCTTCATGAACTGGATCT
Source organism: Microbacterium sediminicola (assembly GCF_039531125.1). NCBI lineage: Bacteria > Bacillati > Actinomycetota > Actinomycetes > Micrococcales > Microbacteriaceae > Microbacterium > Microbacterium sediminicola. Next base: position 960,587 of record NZ_BAAAPL010000001.1, on the reverse strand, counting down.
CCAAGCGCAGCTTCCTGCCCTTCGTGATCTACCGCGTGGCGCTGGGCTCAACCGTCCTCGTGCTGCTGAGCATGGGTGTCATCCAGCCGTATTGACGCCTCCCAGCGGTGACCCTGATCAGGACCGACGCGGGTCGTCGCGGCCGGGCTTGCCGTCACCGCCGCGTCGCAGGTACTTCTCGAACTCCTGCGCGATCGCATCGCCCGAGGCCTCGGGGGAGTCCCACGTGTCTCGGGTCTTCTCGAGCTGGCGGATATAGTCCGTCATCTCCTCGTCGTCGGCGGCGGCCGCGTCGATGGATGCTTCCCACACCTGCGCCTGGGTCGCGAGGTCACCGCGATCGACCTTCGCTCCGGTGAGGTCCTCCAGCCGGTCCAGCAACGCGAGGCTCGCCTTCGGCGAGGGGGTGTGGCCGGCGACATAGTGCGGGACGCTCGCCCACATCTGGGCGGAGGGGATACCCGCGGCATCCGCCACATGGGACAGGACGCTCAGGATGCCGACAGGCCCCTCGTAGGTGCTGCGCTCCAGTTCCAGCCCCGCCCGGACCCTGTCGTTGTCGCTTCCGGCGAACACCGAGATGGGGCGAGTGTGAGGGACATCGGACATCATCGAGCCCATGACGACGAGCCCTGTGATGTCTTCGCGAAGCGCGACATCCACGAGCTCGGCGGCGAAAGCCTGCCACGCGCGCGCGGGCTCGACGCCGGTCAGCAGCCAAAGCTGGGTGCCGCGAGTGGGCCTGGCGGGACGAAGGATCGTCGCCTCGGGCCACTCCAGCTCGCGGCGCCCGTCGGCGGTCGTTTTCAGCTGGGGCCTCGTGTACTGGTAGTCGAAGTAGAGTTCCGGGTCCACCGAGTAGACCGGCTCGTAGCTCCTCGATTCGCGCACGTGGCCGAGCGCCGAGGTCGCTGCCTCGCCCGCGTCGTTCCATCCGTCGAATGCTGCGACCAGAACGCGTCGTCCCAGAGCCTCCACATGACCTCCTCATCGGGGGTGAGTCCTCCCAGGATAGGCGTGCCCGTGACATTCGGGGCCGGTCGCGCAGCCGGTGCGTCGTTAGGCTGGTGCAGTGAGTGCACCATCGCTGGCCGCCGTTCTCTGGGATATGGACGGCACCCTCGTCGACACCGACCCCTACTGGATGGCGGCAGAGACCCCGCTCGTCGAGAGCTTCGGCGGCGTGTGGAACCACGAGAAGTCGCTCGCTCTCGTCGGGCTCGGGCTCGATGACGCGGCACGAGTGCTGCAGGAGGCGGGCGTGCGCATGGCGGTCCACGACATCGTCGATCACCTCACGAGCGAGGTGATGCGCCGCATCGCGGAAGACGGCGTGCCGTTTCGACCGGGTGCACGTGAGCTGCTCGCCGATCTCAAGGCCAGCGGCACCAAGACCGCCCTGGTGACGATGTCGCTGCGACGGATGGCGACCCACGTCGTGGAGATGATCGACTTCGAAGCCTTCAACGTCGTTGTTGCAGGTGACGACGTGACACGCCCGAAGCCGTACCCGGACCCGTACCTGCGCGCCTGCGAGCTGCTGGATGTCGAGCCCACCGAGACCGTGGCCATCGAGGACTCCCCGAACGGTCTTCGCTCGGCGGTGGCTGCCGGCTCCGTCGCGATCGGTGTGACGTCCATCGTGTCGCTCGAGGGCACCGGCGCGCACGCGGTGTGGCCGACGCTGTCCGGGGTCACGGCATCCGACCTGTCAGAACTGCACCGTGTGCAGAGCGAGAAGAGACGCACATGAGCATCGACCGACCAACCGGGCCCTTCCGCGAAGGCGATCGCGTCCAGCTCACCGGTCCCAAGGGCAAGCTGCACACGATCACGCTGCGTGCCGACGGTGAGTTGCACACCCACCACGGCGTGCTGCGCCATGGCGAGCTGATCGGCCGGCCCGACGGATCCGTGGTGACAAACAGCGCCGGCCATGAATACCTCGCGCTGCGCCCGCTGCTGCGCGATTTCGTCATGTCGATGCCGCGGGGGGCGGCGATCGTCTACCCGAAGGATGCCGCGCAGATTCTCGCCGAGGCGGATGTCTTCCCGGGAGCCGTCGTCGTCGAAGCCGGCGTCGGTTCGGGGGCGCTGTCGCTGTGGCTGCTGCGGGCGATCGGGGAGAACGGACGACTGGTCTCTTTTGAGCGCCGCGAGGATTTCGCAGAGGTCGCTCAGGCCAATGTCGAAACGTTCCTCGGGAAACGCCCCGCCAACTGGGACGTGAGAGTCGGGGACCTCGCCGAGGAACTGCCGAGCGCCCTTGCGCCCGCGTCGGTCGATCGCGTCGTCCTGGACATGCTCGCGCCCTGGGAGTGCGTCGATGTCGTTGCGGACGCGCTCACTCCGGGCGGCGTCGTGCTGTGTTATGTGGCCACCGCGACGCAGCTGAGCCGCGTCGCGGAGTACATCCGCGGGACGGGCCTGTTCACCGAGCCGGATGCGAACGAGACGATGGTGCGCGGCTGGCACGTCGAAGGTCTCGCGGTGCGTCCCGATCACCGCATGGTCGCGCACACCGGTTTCCTCATCTGGGCGCGGCGCCTCGCACCCGGGGCGATCCCACCCGAGCAGAAGCGGCGCGCCTCGAAGAGCAGCTACGGCGACGAGGATGTCGAACTGTGGACTCCGGGGGCGGTCGGCGACCGCGAGATCTCCGACAAGAACCTCCGCAAGCGGGTGCGGGAGGCGCAGCGCGCCGCGGACGGGGCTCGACTGGCCGCCGAAGGTCGCGGTGGCGACGATGCGGATGGTCCTGCCTGACCCACACGGGCGCCACGCCCCGAGCGGGGAGGCCGAGGGGAGAGCACCTAGACTGATCCGGTGCGAAAGACTCCTGCCCTCCTCGCCGTCCTCGGACTGTCCGCTCTCGCGCTGACCGGCTGTGCGTCGGCCGGCCTCGATTCGTGCGACCGTGTCGAGGCCGCGGGCGTCGACATGAGTTCGATCGTCACGGTGGACGGCGAGTTCGGAACGATGCCCGGGGCATCCGTGTTCGCGCCCTTCCACATCGATGAGACCTCGTGGGTCGATGTCTCCGATGGGGAGGGTGAAGGCCTCGTCACCCCCGCACAGCTGCTCGTGCTCGACGCGACCATGTACGCCGGCAGCACCGGTGAACAGCTCGCCACCAGCGCGTACGACGGCTCGTACTCCTCGGTGTACTCATGGCAGACGTGGATCAATGCGATGCCGGGTCTGGAGGATGCCTTGGCCTGCGCGACCCCCGGCACGCGTATCGTCGTCGGTCTCCCGGCCGGCGAGATCGACCCGGACTACGCGGCCACCGTGGGACTGGGCGCGGATGAGTCCGCGGTGCTGGTCGTCGACATCCAGAAGGTGTATCTGTCCAAGGCCAACGGGGCGGATCAGTTCACCGACAGCAACGGCCTGCCCTCCGTGGTCCGGGCACCCGACGGGCGTCCCGGGGTGGTCATCCCGGACATCGCCGCCCCCACCGACCTCGTCGTCCAGGTCATCAAGAAGGGCGACGGCGCCGTGGTCACCGCCGATGACGCGGTGCGTGTGCACTACACGGGACTGCTGTGGGACACCGGCGAGGTGTTCGATACGAGCTGGGACGGAGACCCGGTATCGATGACGCTCGACGGTGTGATCGACGGCTTCGCGCAGGCGCTGGACGGGCAGACCGTGGGGTCGCAGATCCTCGTCGTGATCCCGCCCGAACTCGGCTACGGCGACACGGCATCCGGCTCGATTCCCGCCGGATCCACGCTCGTGTTCGTGATCGACATCCTGGGCATCGACGGCGTCGCGTCCTGACCGGACCGGCGTCCCCCCGCCCCTAGGATGAGGGCGTGTCGACCAGAGCCTCTTCGAAGACGCCGCCCGAACAGCGGCTGGTGAACCTTGTGGTCGCGCTCGCGGGCACCGAGATCGGCCTGCGCAAGGACACGATCCTCGCAACCGTCGCGGGTTACCGTGAGCAGTCCGAGTCGGGTGTCGCCAAGGTCGCCCTCGAGAAGATGTTCGAGCGCGACAAGGAAACTCTGCGCGGACTCGGCGTGCCGATCGAGACGATCGGGGATCCCGCGGATCCCGACGATCTGCGCGAAGCGCGATACCGAGTGCCGGTGTCGGAGTATCAGCTGCCCGCAGACATCGAATTCTCGCCCGCCGAGCTGGCGCTGCTGAATCTGGCCGGGGGAGTGTGGAGTGAGAGCTCGATGTCCGAGGACGCGCGCACGGGGCTGCGCAAGATCCGGGCGCTCGGTATCGAGGTCGACAGCCCGATCGTGGGGTACGCACCGCGCGTCAATGTCCGCGAGGCGGCGTTCGTACCGTTGCAGACCGCGATCGACCAGTCGCGCACGGTGGTGTTCACCTACCTGCGTCCCGGTGGTAGTGAGGCCAGACGACGTCGGATGCAGCCGTATGCCCTCGTCGAATACGAAGCACGCTGGCATGTCTACGGGCACGACCTGGACCTCGGCGAGGAGCGCACTTTCCTGCTCTCTCGCATTGCGGGGGAGGTCGAGCTCGGCGCCGCCGTCGATCCCGATCCCCGTGCGAGCGGGGCGGGGACGCGTGCGCTGGCGCAGCTCGAACAGCTTGCTGCGCAACAGCGCGCGCTGGTCGAGATCACACCGGGAACAGAGGCGGCGCTGCGGCTCGCCCGGCGGGCCGATCCTGCGGCTCAGGGCCATTGGGTGCCGTACGTCGACGTTCACATCTTCGCCGATGAGCTGGCGTCCTACGGGCCGGAGGTGCGCGTCGTCGAGCCGGCGTCGCTGCGAGAGCAGGTCATCGACCGGCTGACCCGAGCCATCGCCGCGCACACGGACACCGAGGGGGGCGCATGAGCAAGCCGACACTGACCTCGGCCTCCGACCGAGCGGCGATCCTGCTCCAGCTGGTGCCCTACCTGGTGGGCCAGGCGGAGGTCTCGGTCGCCGAAGCCGCGGCCGAATTCGGCGTGAGCGCGGATCAGATGCGCGCCATGGTCGAGTCCCTCACCGTGATGGGGCTTCCCGGCGGAATGCACAACGACCTGTACGACATCGACTGGGATCTGCTCGAGAGCGAGGATGTCATCTCGCTGACCTCCTCGGTCGGGCTCGAACGCGCTCCTCGACTGACCGCACGAGAGGCGGCCGCGTTGCTGGCAGGACTTCAGGTCGCGGCGGCGATCCCTGGGGTCGCCGAATCCGAGGTCTATGCGGGACTGCTCGCGAAGCTCGCCCGGGGCGCCGCGAGCGCGCCGCTGGAGGTCTCGATCGCGGCAGGACCCATCGACGATGCGCGCCGCGCTGTTGCCGCGGCGCTCGGCGCGGGCGTCGCAGTGAGCTTCACCTACAAGGCTCCGGACGCCGCGGCCACCACACGCACGGTCGACCCCGCGACGGTGATGATGACGAACGGGCAGTGGTATCTGCAGGGCTGGTGTCATCTGCGGCAGGCGATGCGCACCTTCCATCTGGAACGGGTGAGTGGCGTCGCGCTCACCGACATCCCGATCACCCATGCCCGCGAGACGAGCCCCGCGTGGTTCGACGATGCGAGCGGGACCCTGATCGCGGTACTGCGGTTCCCGACGTCGGTCGCGCCGCTACTCGGCGATTACCTTGAACGCGCCCAGGTACGTGAGATCGACGCGAACACGAGCGAGGCGCACATGCCGATCGGTGATGAGCTGAGCCTGAGACGGCCGGTGGTTCGCCGGGGCGGCCAGGTCGAGCTTGTCGCCCCCGTGTCGGCCCGGGCCGCGGCGCGCGCGTGGGCCGAGGCGGGACTCGCGCAGTACGCGGCGGACACGACGCATCCGTGAGTGTTCCTCGTCACCGGCACGAGGGAGCGGGGTAGACTGGCGGTACCGCAATTGTGAGGAGACCCCATGGGGAACGCGTTCGGGTGGCCGCACCTACTGATCATTCTCGCGGTGATTCTGCTGCTTTTCGGGGCGGCGAAGCTGCCCGCGCTGGCCAAGAGCCTGGGCCAGTCGGCCCGCGTCTTCAAGGGTGAGATGAAGGCCATGAAGGACGACGACGCGACAGATGCCGCGAAGCCCGACGTCGCCGCATCGGAGTCGGCGGATTCTGGGACCGCCAGCGGCACGTCGACATCTTCGTCCGGCGGCGGCAGTACCAGTACGACATCCTGACCCCCGCGCGTGGCGAAGAGTACACAGCCGCGTGTGAAGGAACCCCGCCGGCCCCGACCTGATCGTCGGATGTCGCTCGGCGAGCACCTGGTCGAGCTGCGAAAGCGGCTCATGATCGCAGCGATCGGCCTCGTCGTGGGGATGGTGATCGCGTTCATCGTCACGGAGCCCGTCATCCGGCTCATCACGATTCCGATCATCGATGTCGCCGCGCTGCGCGGAGACACCGTGGACGTGCAGGTCATGTTCACAACGGTGACCAGTCCTTTTGATCTGAGGATCAGGATCGCGCTCGCGATCGGTCTGTTGTTGTCGGCTCCCGTGTGGCTGTGGCAGGTGTGGGCGTTCATCATGCCGGGTCTGACGCGCAAGGAGATCGGCTATACGGTCGGCTTCGTCGGCGCCGCCGTCCCGCTGTTTTTTGCCGGCACAGTCGTGGGGTGGTTCGTGCTGCCCCACATCGTCGAGATCATGGCCACCTTTGCGCCCGATCAGACGGCGCTGTACTACGACGCCGTCACGTACTACGACTTCGTGTTCAAATTCTTCCTCGTGATCGGCATTGCCTTCGTGCTCCCCGTGTTCCTCGTCGCCCTCAATGTCGCCGGGGTCATCTCCGGCCGCGACATCCTGAAAGGGTGGCGGATCGCGGTTCTTGTGGCCACGATCTTCGCGGCGGTGGCCACGCCCGCGGCCGACGCGGTATCGATGCTGCTGCTGGCAGGCATCCTCGTCGTGCTCTTCTTCGCGGCCGCAGGAGTGTCGATGTTGTTCGATCGACGACGACGGCGCCGAGAGTCCGCCATTCTGCCCCCGGAGCCGGCATCGTGACGGATCTGAGCCCGGCGGACCGGTACGCGCGGGCACGTGAAGCGCGCGCCTCCCCGGTGACCGCCGCCTTCGCCGCGTCACAGCGGTTCGAGCTGGACCCGTTCCAGATCGCGGGGTGCGAGGCGCTGGAGGCCGGTCGGAGCGTCCTGGTGGCGGCGCCCACCGGCGCGGGAAAGACGATCGTCGGCGAGTTCGCGATCCACCTTGCGATGCAGACGCCGGCCGACAAGGCGTTCTACACGACGCCGATGAAGGCACTGTCGAACCAGAAGTTCCGTGAGCTCGTCGATGTCTACGGTCCCGACGACGTGGGTCTTCTCACCGGTGACACCAACATCAACGGCAATGCGCGGATCGTGGTGATGACCACGGAAGTGCTGCGCAACATGCTGTACGCCGATTCGCCCGCACTTCGCGGGCTGCGGTTCGTCGTGATGGATGAGGTCCACTACCTGGCGGACCGCTTTCGCGGAGCAGTGTGGGAAGAGGTCATCATCCACCTGCCGCAGAGTGTGCACCTGGTGTCGCTGTCGGCGACAGTGTCCAACGCGGAAGAGTTCGGCGACTGGCTCGACACGGTGCGCGGTGACACCGAGGTGATCGTCTCCGAAACCCGGCCCGTCCCCCTCGAACAGCACGTGCTGGTGCGCGGTGATCTGCTGCCGCTGTTCGACGACCGTGCGGGCGCCGCCGCCGCGCAGGTGAACCAAGAGCTCATGCGCATCCGCTCTTTCAAGGGCGGGAACGTGGAGCGCGCCACCAACCGGGGCCGGGACGGCTATCGCAGCGGAGGCGGGCGTCGGCCCGGACGCGGAGGACATCGCCCGGGAGGCATCCCGCGACTGGAGCGGATCGACCGCCCTGAGGTGATCCAGCTCCTGGGTCGGGCCAATCTGCTCCCCGCGATCTTCTTCATCTTCAGCCGCGCCGGCTGCGACGCTGCGGTCCAGCAGGTCCGACGATCCGGCATCCGCCTCACGACGACGGAGGAGCGGGTCGAGATCCGTCGGATCGTCGAGCAGCGCACGCGCACTCTCCTCGATGAAGATCTCGCCGTGCTCGGGTATTGGGAGTGGCGGGAGAACCTCGAGCGTGGCGTCGCCGCCCATCATGCGGGGCTCCTGCCGGCGTTCAAAGAGGTCGTGGAGGAGCTTTTCCAGCGCAAGCTCGTGCGCGTGGTGTTCGCGACCGAGACGCTGGCACTGGGGATCAACATGCCCGCACGCACAGTGGTTCTGGAAAAGCTCGAGAAGTTCAACGGCGAGGCCCGTGTGGCGATTACCTCGGGGGAGTACACGCAGCTCACCGGTCGGGCGGGACGTCGGGGCATCGACGTCGAGGGTCATGCCGTCGTGCAGTGGACCGAAGCGATGGATCCGCAGGCGGTCGCGGCGCTGGCATCGCGGCGCACCTACCCTCTTAACTCCAGCTTCCGGCCCACGTACAACATGGCCGTCAACCTCATCGACCAGTTCGGCCGTCCGCGCGCGCGGGAGATCCTCGAGTCGTCTTTCGCGCAGTTCCAGGCCGACCGTGCGGTCGTCGGACTCGCGAGGCAGGTGAAGGACGCCGAGGAGTCCCTTGACGGATACAAGAACGCGATGCAGTGCGATCGCGGGGACTTCGCGGGCTACGCCTCGATCCGCCGCGAGCTGAGCGATCTCGAAAAACTCAACCGCAAGGACGCGAACGCATCCCGTCAGACCCGCGATGCTCGGCAGAAGCGGATCCAGGATCTGCGTCGGCGCATGCAGCGGCACGCGTGCCACACGTGCCCCGACCGCGAGCACCACGCGCGGTGGGGCGAGCGCTACTGGAAACTCTCGCGCACCGCGGAGCGACTTCGCCAGCAGATCGAGAGCCGCACCGGCACCGTCGCGCGCATCTTCGACCGGATCGTCCGGGTGCTGGAGAGCCTCGACTACCTATCCGTCGATGAGGCCGGCGCCGTGCAGCTGACAGCGGCGGGCCGCACGATGCGGCGCATCTACGGCGAACGCGACCTGCTGGTGGCCGAGTCGCTGCGACAGCGCTTGTGGGACGAGTTGGATGCCGCATCCCTGGCATCCTTGGCATGTTGCCTGGTCTACGAACCTCGCAGGGACGAGGCAGGAGCGGGGGAGAGGGACCATCCGCGGGGCAAATTCCGCGCGGCGCTCGCCCAGACGCAGGACCTCTGGCAGCAGTTGGATGATCTGGAGCGCGAGGCGCGGCTTCCGGGCTCGGCGCCGCTTGCGCCCGGGCTCGCGCAGGCGATGTATTCGTGGGCACGGGGTCTGCCGTTAGACCGCGTCCTGCGTGAGGCAGACATGGCCGCCGGTGACTTCGTGCGTTGGGCCAAGCAGACGATCGACCTGCTCGATCAGATTTCGCTCGTCGCCGAGCCTCAGTTGGCCGCCACGGCGCGTCGGGCTCTGGACGCGGTGCGCCGCGGCATCGTCGCCTACGCCGCCGTCTGACGAACGCAACTTAGGGTGGAGAGCGTGCCAGGAGTTCGACAGGTCCGCCCGATTCTTCCGCTGTGGGCCGCCGTGCTCGTCGCCGTCGCGGCGGGCTTCATCCTGGATCTCGCCTATCCGTCGGTGGGATGGTGGCCGCTCGCTTTCCTCGGCGTCGGGCTCTCGCTGGTCGCGCTCGTCGGGCGATCCCTCTGGGGATCCGCGCTGGTCGGGTTTGTCTTCGGGATCACCTTCTACCTGATCCACATCGTGTGGCTCAACCGCTATCTGGGTGTGATCCCCTGGTTCGCTCTTGCCGGCGCCGCCACGATCTACGTCACACTCGGATCGGTGCTGATCACGCTCGCCTACCGTTGGATGCCGCGCGCATGGCCGGGACGGTGGCCGCAGCTGATCGCCACGCCACTTCTGATCGCGGCACTCTGGACGTTGCGCGAGTTCGTGACCGGATCCTGGCCCTATAGCGGCTTCCCCTGGGCCCGCGTCGCGATGAGCCAGTCCGAAAGCCCGTTGGCCCACCTGACCTCGTGGGTCGGAATCTCAGGTCTGTCGTTTCTCATGGTGGCCTTCACAGCCATGCTGATCGAGTGGCTCCGTGCGCGAGGCTGGCGCGACCTCCGCACGGCGGCGCCGTTCGCCGCACTCGGGGTCATCCTCCTGCTCGTGCCGCAGTTTCCGACGACTCCAGCAGGCACGTTCACCGTGGGCAGTGTGCAGGGCAACGGTCCTTCGGGCTACTTCGATCCGCGGGCGCGCAATGACGTGCTCAACGCTCAGGTGCTGGCCAGCAGCGAACTCTTCGGCGACGAAATGGATCTGATGCTGTGGCCTGAGGGCGGCATCGATTCGGATCCCACTGCGAATTCCACGACGGCGCAGGTGCTGGATGCGGTGTCAGACGCCGCTGGTGCGCCGCTTCTCGTCAACGCGGCCACCGAGCGCGACGGCCTCATTTTCAACACTTCGATGCTCTGGATCGGTGGGGAAGGGGTGCAGCAGTACCACGACAAGGCCCATCCTGTGCCGTTCGGGGAATATGTGCCAGATCGATGGTTCTACGAGCTGCTGGTTCCCGACCTCGTCGGGCTCATCCAGCGTGAGTATGCGCCGGGTACCAACCAGCCCTACGTCGAGGTCGATGGCGTCGGCATCGGGCTCGCGATCTGTTTCGATGTGATCTACGACGACGTCATCGAGGCCGGTGCCCGGGACGGGGCGCAGGTGTACATGTTCCAGACGAACAACGCGGATTTCCGCGGCACGGACGAGAACCTCCAGCAGCTGGCGTTCGCGCGGATGCGTGCGATCGAGACGGGGCGGTCGGTCGTGAACATCTCCACGGTCGGCACGAGTCAGGTCATCGCCCCCGATGGGACGACGATCGATGCGCTTCCGGCGGATACCGCCGGCGCGATGCTCACCGAGGTTCCGCTGCGCACCGGTCTGACACCGGCCATGCTGGTCGGCACGGTCATCACCAACGTCATCGTGCTGGCGGGCCTGGTTGGGCTGATCGCCGCCGGAATCTTTGCACGGGCCACATCCAGACGCGACGAAGCGCCGGCCTCGGGAGGGGAGGTCGGCGCTTCGTCGGGATGATCAGGCGCTGATCTTGTCAGTGGTGGCGGCGTCGCCGCGACGCGCACGAACGTAGGCGAGGCGCTCTTCGAGCAGAGCCTCGAGCTCGGGGATCGTGCGGCGCTCCAGCAGCATGTCCCAGTGGGAACGCGGCGCCTTCTCGTTCGAGTGATCCGGGGTGGCGACGGTGTCGCCGGTGCGCAACAGTGCCTCGGCGCCGCAGCTGCGGCACTCCCACGTGTCAGGGACGTCGGCGTCGGCCGCGAACGTCAGCGCGGTGTCACGTCCACAGGACGTGCAGTTGTAGATGAATTGTGCCCGCTCATGAAAAACGACGCCGTCCTCGCTCTGTAGGCTGGAGGCGCCGAGACGCATGCCGCGGAGGCTGCGGTCTGCCATTGTGTGGTCCTCTCGTCGCTCGCTCAGGTATAACGCGCGTACCTGTGCAGATCATCCGAACGGGAGCGCGCGAGCTCGAACTCCCAGCGGATCCTCAGCCTCTCGTAGGTGAGGCGAAAGTGGCCAACGCCAGGTCGGCACGATCCGTGACGATCCCCGCGACACCGAGGGCGACCAGCCGTCGCATCTCGGCGGCATCATTGACCGTCCAGACGTGGACTTCCACCGAGAGCATGCGCGCCACGTGCAGCAGTCGCGGGGTCACGATCCGGACCGCCCCACGGCGTTCGGGAAGCTGGAGCGCATCGATGCCTGCCAGGGCGGACCGCACCAGCCGGTCCGAACGCACCGCGATCCCCGCCAGCAGCTTCACGATCGTCTCCCGTCCGCCGGAGGTCGCGGGGGAGCCTCCGGCCTTGTGGGCGGCGGCCAGCGCCGCGTGCCGACGGGCATCGGAGAAGCTGGTGAGCAGGACGCGCTCGGCATGGGGCGCGACGAGGGTTCCGACGGGAACCGCCGCGGCGGGGGCCTTGACGTCAAGATTGAAGCGCGTTCGCGGAAAGTCGCGCAGGGCATCGCGCAGCGTGATGAGTTCACCGCGACCCGCCATGAGCCGGGCGAGCTCGGCGGCCGTGACCTCAGCAACGGCGCGCGGGTCGCCCGTGACCCGCCGCAGATCGCTGTCGTGAAAGAGGACCACCTCACCATCGACTGTCAGATGACAGTCGGACTCCACGTACAGTGCCCCGGCATCGCGAGCGGCCGCCACTGCGGCGTAGGAGTTCTCGAGGATCTCCTGCCCAACAGACAGGCCGCGGTGCGCCAGGATGCGCGGGGAGGGCGCGTCCTGGAAGTACGGATGCGTCACTCTGTGGGGTTCTGCGGTGGCTTGGGGCCGAAGGCGTTCGAGACGGTCTTCAGCGCCTCGGTCAGCTCGCTCGGGATGATCCACAGCTTTGATGACGGACTCTCACTGATCTTCGGCAGTGTCTGCAAGTACTGGTACGCCAGTAGCTTCTCGTCCGGATCACCGGCGTGGATGGCGTTGAAGACGGTCTGGATCGCCTCGGCCTCACCTTCCGCCCGCAGGATCTGGCCCTGTTTCTCGCCTTCTGCGCGCAGGATCTCTGCCTGTCGCGCGCCCTCAGCCTGAAGGATGGCGGACTGCTTGGTGCCCTCTGCCGTCAGGATCGCGGCACGCCGGTCGCGCTCGGCACGCATCTGCTTCTCCATCGAGTCCTGAATCGATGCGGGCGGATCGATGGCCTTCAGCTCCACGCGTGAGACACGGATGCCCCACTTGCCCGTTGCTTCGTCCAAGACCACCCTCAGCTTGCTGTTGATCTCGTCGCGGCTGGTCAGTGCCTCCTCGAGATTGAGGCCGCCCACGACGTTGCGCAGCGTGGTGGTGGTGAGCTGTTCGACCGCACCGAGGTAGTTAGAAATCTCGTAGGTGGCGGCGCGGGCGTCGGTGACCTGGAAGTACACGACGGTGTCGATCGAGACGACCAGATTGTCCTCGGTGATCACCGGCTGCGGCGGGAAAGACACCACTTGCTCGCGCATGTCGAGGAGTGGGAGCACGCGGTCGATGAAGGGCACGAGGACGTTCAATCCGGGCGAGAGGGTCTTGTGGTACCGCCCCAGCCGCTCGACGATGCCCGAGTTGGCCTGCGGGATGATGCGAATCGAGCGGAAGACCACCACGACCACGAAGATCGCGAGGACCAGCAGCAGGATGAGGACGAAGATCTGGCCGACGAAGGGCCCGATGTCAATCACCGTCAGGAGTCCTTTCCAGGGGGAGGAGGTGCCGATGCGGCCGGCTCCACGTCCACCGACGCGCCACGGACGGCGACAACGGTGACTGCGGCGCCGACGGCGAGGTCGCCGAGGCCAGGTCGCACACGCGCGCTCCAGGTTTCGCCGTTGTCGAGCTTGACCTCGCCCGCGCCGTCGACGAAGACCACGACGGCGCGGCCCGGCATCCCGACGATCGCATCGACGTTCGTGAGCGTCACGGGGGAGGAGCGCTTGAGTGCGCGCAGCAGAAGTGGGCGGATCGTGAAGAGCAACAGTGCGCTGATCGCTGCGGCCAGACCGATCTGCAACCACCACGGTCCACCGAGCAGGTTCGCCCCGAGGCCGCCGATGAGGGTCCCCGCAGCGAGCATCAGGAAGGTGAACTCGAGGGTCAGCAGCTCGATGATGACGAACACGAACACCAATGCCAGCCAGAGGATCCACAGGTACTGCGTGAGATCAGGCAGCATCGCGGCTCCTTTCCGCCGGCTCTTGAGTTGAATCTACCAACGTCGGGCCCGGCTGGGCAGGTTGATAGTGTCGTAGGGTCCGCCCGGATGGGCGCCATACCCGTGCGGCCGTGGCCGCAGCAGTTTCAGGAGCACTTCCGTGACCGATATCTCCCCCCCGATCGCCCCCGGTACCCTGACCGGAAAGACCGCACTCGTCACCGGCTCTTCGCGGGGTATCGGCGCCGACACCGTGCGCTATCTCGCTGCCGCCGGCGCGAACGTCGTCATCAACTTCCGCAACAAGGCTCCCCGCGCGGAAAAGCTCGCCGCTGAAGTCCGCGAGCTCGGCGTGGAGGCACTCGTGGTCGGCGCAGACCTCACCGACGGCGACTCTGTTGCAGCCATGTTCGACGCGGTGAGCGACGCCTTCGGTGGCCTCGACATCCTCGTCCTCAACGCCTCGGGCGGGATGGAGGGCGGCATGGCAGCGGACTATGCCCTGCAGTTGAACCGCGATGCCCAGGTCCGCGTCCTCGAGACCGCGCTCCCGCTGCTGCGGGGTGATGCCCGCGTCGTGTTCGTGACGAGCCACCAGGCCCACTTCATCCGCACGACGGCGACGATGCCGGAATACGAGCCGGTCGCACTGTCCAAGCGTGCCGGCGAAGACGCGCTGCGTGAGCGGATTCCCGCCCTCGCCGAGCGCGGTATCGGTTTCGTCGTGGTCTCGGGGGACATGATCGAGGGCACGATCACCGCGACTCTCCTCGAGCGCGCGAACCCTGGCGCGATCGCCTCTCGCCGCGAGTCGGCCGGCAAGCTCTACAACGTGTCGGAATTCGCCGCCGAGGTCGCGCAGGCGGCCGTAGACCCGGTCCCCGCCGACAACACGCGCCTCGTCGGCGATATCAGCTCGTTCGCTCCGGAGGCCTGAGACTCCCACCGCACACGAAGTGAGGGGCATCGCGAACTGATCGCGGTGCCCCTCACTTCCGTGGTTGGTGTCAGGCGATGCCCTTGCCGAAGGTGAAGGCGCGGATGACCTGGATGAGCCCGAGCACAACGAGCGAGATGCCCAGCAGCCACCAGAGCACGATGGCTCCCCACAACGGCGAGAAGAGCAGGATGATACCTGCGACCAGGCTCAGGATGGCGAAGAAGATCGTCCATCCCTTGGACGCGGAATCACCGACGGTCGTGAGTGAGACGATGCCCTCGACGATCCACATGACACCGACCAGGATGCCCAGGAAGATCGCGAACCAGCCGGTGGTGTCGGCAAGGTTGAAGAAGGCGAAGATACCCGCCGCGATGAAGATCACGCCCAGGACGATGTGACCGACGCGGGCCCACCCTCCCATCGACTTGGAGAAGATGCCGAGGCCGCCGTAGACGAGACCGCCCACGATGGCGTAGATGGCGATGATCGCGGTGACGACCATCGCGGTGCGGCCGGGCCACACCAAGATGAGGATGCCGACGATGAGCGAGAGGACACCGGCGATGCCGAGTGCGGTGCGGACGCCGTTGACGGCCTCCTTGGTGACGGAGCTTTCCGTAGACATGATTCCCTTTCTGGGAGTCTGCTGAGAACGATTCACCGCCAGCGTAGCGCTGCGTGCATCCGTTGTGGGGGAGAAGCGCTCAGCCGAGGAGAACTGTGACGATGAGAAGCAGTGGGATGCACAGGATCGTGGTCAGCAGGATGGTGTCGCGCGCGATGATCTGACCCACCCCGAAGCGCTGGGCGTAGTTGTAGACGTTCTGCGCCGACGGCAGGCTGGCGAGGACCACCACGATGAGCACATCGTGGGCACCGAGGCCGAAGACGAACTCTGCCAGGACCCACGCGAGCAGTGGCATCGCGACGAGCTTGAGGGCTGTTCCCAGGATGATGTCGGGACGGCTCTCGGCGGCGCCGAGTACGCGTTGACCGTGCAGCGACATGCCGTAGCGGATGAGGAGGAGCGGCACACACGCCGCGGCCAGGAAGCCGAGTGGTTCGGAAACGACGGCGGGCAGCTCGATGTCCGAGACGGATGCTAGCACTCCCAGCAGCGACCCCACCACGATCGGGTTGGTGATGGTGCGTACCGCGATGCGTCGTGCCGAGGCGCCCCCGGCGGTTGTCGCTTCGAAGATCGCCATCGAGATCGGGGTGAGGAAAAGCAGCTGGAAGAGGATGACCGGCGCGGGGTACGCGGCGGAGCCGAGAATGTACAGCGACAGCGGGATGCCGATGTTGTTGGAGTTGACCTGGCCTGCCGCGAGCGCTCCGATGAGGGTGTCGGCGGTCGAACGGCGCCACACGAAGCGCGCGATGGCGGCGTAGCCGAGAATAATGACCGTCGCGGTTATGGCCGACACGGGCAGGAGCGCTGAGAAGAGGGTGTGCACGTCCGCGTCGGCGAGCACCACGAACAGCAGCACGGGGGAGAGCACGAAGTAGACGAGGCGGCCGAGCACAGCACCGCCGGTCTCTCCGAGCAGATTGATCCTACCGATGACGTAGCCGACGACGATCGCCACCCCGACCACGGCGAAGCCGGTGACCGCGTCAAGCATCGGGGGAGTACCTCACCCCGCCACGCTACCGGGATCTCACCGCTCGTCCGAGGGACCCGTGTCGTGGCTGCCCGGATGCGGAACCGGCGCGGCGACAGGGTACTCACCCGTGATGCTTTCCCGGGCGCGGGCGGCCTCCAGAATGCGCCCGCGGAAGAAGAACCAGCCGACGATCAGCAACGGAATGATGATCACGAGAGACCCCACCGTGAAGGTGCCGACGGGGTAGTCGAACGCCATCAGCACGAGCACGACCGCCAGGAAGATCAGCGTCGCGTAGGACGTGTAGGGCGCGCCGAACAGTCGGAATGCGGGGCGCGTGACACGGCCGCGCTTGGACCAGCGGACGAGTTGGATCTGGCTGAGCATGATCGTCGCCCAGCTGGCGAGGATTCCCAGCGAGGCCATGTTCAGGACGATCTCGAAGGCTGCCTGCGGCACGATGGCGTTCAAACCCACGCCCACCAGAGCGAAGCACGTCGTGACGAGCACGCCGCCGTAGGGCACGCCTTGCTTGCTCATCCGTGACGTGAACTTGGGCGCGGCGCCGTTCATGGACATGGAGTGCAGCACACGACCTGTCGAGTACAGACCCGCGTTGAGGCTGGAGAGGGCGGCGGTGAGGACGACCATGTTCATGAGCGAGCCGGCGATCTGGCCCGCCTCGGGAGAGCCGATGTGCGAGAAGAACGTCACGAACGGGCTCTGGCCTCCGCTGTAGACCGTGTAGGGGAGCAGTAGCGACAGCAGAAGGACCGAGCCGACGTAGAACACGGCGACGCGGAAGATCACCGAATTGATCGCCTTCGGCATGACCTTCTCGGGATTCTTCGTCTCACCCGCCGCGGTACCGACCAGCTCGATGCCGGCGTAGGCGAACACGACGCCTTGGGTCATGATGATCGCCGGCAGGATGCCGTTGGGGAAGAATCCGCCGTTGTCGGCGATCATCGCGATGCCGGTCTGCCCGGCGTCGGTGGGCCACCCCGCCACGAGGAATACGGTGCCGATGACGAGGAACGCGATGAGCGCAGTCACCTTGATGAGGGCGAACCAGAACTCGAGTTCGCCGAACACCTTCACCGACAGCAGGTTGACTGTCACGACGATGCCCAGGGCGATGAGCGCGAGCAGCCACTGTGGCACCGTCGTGAAGGCACTCCAGTACTGCACGTAGAGGGCCGCGGCGGTGGCATCCACGATGCCGGTCATCGCCCAGTTCATGAAGTACAGCCAGCCGGCGACGAACGCGGCCTTCTCGCCGAGGAACTCCCGCGCGTAGGACACGAACGAGCCCGACGATGGGCGGTGCAGCACGAGCTCACCCAGCGCCCTCAGGATCAGGAACGCGAAGAATCCGCAGACGAGGAAGATCAAGGCGACGGACGGGCCAGCCTGATGTAGTCGGTCGCCGGTGCCCATGAACAGGCCGGTCCCGATCGCGCCGCCGATGGCGATCATCTGCAGCTGGCGCGAGGACAATGACTTGTGGAAGCCGGATTGCTCGGCGGCATACCCGGCCTCGGAGGGCCGCGACTCACCGGCGGGTGACTCAAGTTCTTCGGGTGAGAGATGTTCCTCGGACACTGCGTGAGCCTTCCGTCGGTGCACAGAGGTCGGGCGCCGTTGCCAGACCGAGTGACCGAGAGCCTAGAAGTTCGACGTTTCGCTGGTGTAACGGTAGCGGTGACGGTGTGGACTGTTGCTGTCGCGCTCTCACGGCGCGTCGCTGTGAACGCCGATAATGCACATGAAGTGTCAGTAGCGCAGTATCGCCATCTGGAAAAGCACACCTTCAGGAAGCGGCAGATGTCCTGGTCGCGTTCGATCCGTGCGGCGGCGGGCATCGTGACCGAGCGTACGGACGAAGAAGTTGCGTCAGCGGCGGAAGGTCGGATCCTCGCGTTGCTCACTCCGGTGGGATGGGAGCAGATAAGAACTCAGCGCCTCGGGCTGGTGTCGCTTGAAATGCTCGAGCGTGCGGGGTGGGAGGCCGTCTCTACGCTGTGGGAGGAGCGAGGCATTGAACACGCGTTGCACGACTAGCGTCTCGCGCGTCTGAGCTACACGCCGAAGTTAGGTGACGGTGTCCGAAACTCGGTGATCAAGGTGGCGGGATCTGGCGCGATCAACCAGACGGCGTAGTTCATTCCGTCATACGCGGGATCGTCTGGATCGGCGGGCACCTCGCCGATACGAATGTCGAGACGTTCCGGATAGCCGGAGACGGTAATCCTTGAGGAATTGTCCGGGAAGCGTGCTTCCAGTTCTGGCGCACTGTCGCCCACCCGCACACCATCTACTGTGAGAATCGAGACACCGTTCACTGATGCGGTCGTGACAGCCACCCAGTATTCGGGCCTCCACGGCCACTCAGCATTCGAATCTGGGTCGAGCAACTCGAGACCGTTCCAGTCGTAGAGAGTTCCCGGCCACGCCTCGGCGCCTCCCTCATACGAACTGACAGATGGTGCCCCGAGTGCATCGGTGAGCCAAGCAACTGCCGCCGATGTGGAGTCGAAGTACGTCAGTGAATCAATCTCGTCACCGTCCGCGTTCAGGAAGTCGATCGATTCGGCCGTGAACACGACAGCTCCGACTTCTAGCGGCTGCTGGGTGGGTGTTGCACTGGCGGAAGGTGAGGGAGCTGCCCAGGCGGATGCGTCGGAGGTAGTCGGAGACGAAGCTGCGGGAGAACCCGAAGCGCAACCAGCTAGGGCGAGACCGAGAACGAGCAAGACCAGCGACGACTGCTTCCTCATGTGAGAGAGCCTATCTCCACGGCCGAAGAGCGACGGGTCGAAGGTTTGCGTCGGCCGGGCAGGGGGACCGGAGAGCGCAGGCGGGGCCCCAGCGGGGCCGCCGAGCGCTCCGGCCGCCTCCCGACCGGCGCCGTCTACGGCACCGAGATGCCCGCCTGGCGCAGGAGCTCCTCGAGGAGGAGGCTGCGGTGCTGGAGTTCGATCACCTTGGCGCGCAGCTCCTCGAGCATTGGGTTGCCGATCACGTCCCAGCGATCGCGGAGCAGGCTCCGGGATAGCCCATTGCTCGTGGCGGTGACGGTGACGTACGTCTGACGGACGAATTGCTTTAGTGCGCTGGTCGCGAGGTCTTCCATGCGGCGAGTGACTTCGTCGGAGTCCAAGGCGTGCATCATCCGCTGCGACCAGCTGGGGCGCAGATCAATGGTGATGACGACCTCGGGCATGCTCGCCGCTAGCCCTGCGCAACTCGCGCGTTCATCTGTGGGAGCCTCTCGCGTTCGATCCGTGCCGGATGGCCTTGGCCATTCGGCACCCTTGCCGCCCAGTAAGTGGACGGCGACGGGTCAAGTCCCGACCTGCGAGAGCGCAGCGCAAGGTGCGGAGCATCATCACGCGGGAGGGCTGGGGCTGGATGGACTTGAGGCGGCGCCGGGAGCGAACTACCCGCAAACGCAACTCGCGCGCGCAAACCCACACGCTGGGTGCGCGATAGGTGCTTGCTTTTCTGCGGGGGAGTGCCACACTTGGAAACTAGAGGCACACAGAGCAAACGGTGTGCCACCTAGGAGAGGTAGGGCAATGCCAACCGACAAACCCCGGTTGAACGTCACCTTTGACCCGTATACGTATGCACTTATCTCGCGCATGCACGAGCTCGACGGCACGCCGAAAGCGCGCATCGTGACCGAGATCGTCGAAGCGGCCCGTCCGTACCTTGAAGCGATCATCAAGGCGGCCGAAGAGTTCCAGTCCGCCAACGAAGAGAGCAAGGCAGCGATGCTGGCGGCGGTCGAGGCGGCAGAGAAGAACATGATGCCGGACGTTCGGCGTCTTCAAGCCCAAACGCTCGCGGCGTTCGATATCGGAGCCCACAAGCGATGACTTCACAGAATGCAGAAGCCGGGGCGTTCGCACCGCCCCGGCTTCCTGGAGATGACATATCCCTGGCCTGGGAGGTCTGTCGTGGCTGACGCTACCAGAGCGACCCCGGAACGGGGTCGCCTAGACAAATACGCGGTTAATGTTTCCAGCCCAGGTCAGGAGCACTTTTCTGAGCCGTCTCATCTCACCCTTCGCCAGCAGCGCTGGAACGCCCGCGAAGCCGCGCAACGCCTCACGCACCGCTCCAACCTGAGGAAGTGCGGCCGCGTCAGGATTCGCACCTTCGTTGAGCTGCGAATGGGGGATGACCGCGCCTCGTACGGCGGTCTAGTGACCTGCGGCTCCGTCTGGCTGTGCGCTGTCTGCAACGCGAAGATTGCCGCCCACCGCGCCCTGGAAGTCGCTGCCGTCACCGAGTGGGCTCACGCGGAGGGGCTGGGCATGTACTTCGGGGCACTGACTGTCCAGCACGGTCCTACCGACGCGCTCTCGACATCGCTCGACACACTCCGTGCGGCGTGGCGTCGCATGACGCAAGGGCGCGGCTGGCGAGACATCGTGGACTCCGCCGGCGGCGATATTCGATTCGTACGCGCACTGGAAATCAACATCGGTGACAACGGTTGGCACCCGCACATGCACCCGCTCGTCGTGCTCCCGAACGCTGGCGCTTCATCCGATGCTGTTGCGGCGCAGATCACTCGACGCTGGCGCCAATCGGTCGAGGCGTGCGGCGGGCACGCCTCCGAAGCGGCGCAGAACCTCCAGCGCGTCGAACGAATCAGCGACGTCGGTTCTTACATAACGGATCAGACGTACGGCGGGAAAGGAACTCGTGTCGACCTGGAGATGACCTCGTCCCAGACAAAGCGCGGATTCACGCGGGCAAAGGGCACCCGGTCACATTGGAGCATCCTGGAATCACTCACGACCAATAACGCCGATAATGCACATTATGTCAGTCCATTCACGTGGAACGAATATGCCCCCCTCCCTCACCACAGACGGCGCTGAGTGAGTAGCCTGGCTGCAGCGACGAGGATTCGGGGGAATGGCGAGCGCGACAGTGCTTGTCATGTGAGGACAATGACGGGTTCGCTGGAGGATTCGCAGGCGTATGGCGAGTTGGCCGCACTGGTCGACACCGCGCCGACAGATGACACCAGCGCGC
Source organism: Microbacterium sediminicola (assembly GCF_039531125.1). Taxonomy (NCBI): domain Bacteria; kingdom Bacillati; phylum Actinomycetota; class Actinomycetes; order Micrococcales; family Microbacteriaceae; genus Microbacterium; species Microbacterium sediminicola. Next base: position 939,339 of record NZ_BAAAPL010000001.1, on the reverse strand, counting down.
CCGTCACCCGCGGGCCGCGCCGAGGTGCGCGGATCGCACTGATCGTCGCGGGCGTGATCGTCGTCGCGCTGGCTGCCTCGATGGGTGGATACTGCGTCTGGGCGTTGTCTGCGGCACTTCCCGCGCCGACCGTGAGCTGGGATGACCCGGGCGGCGTCAGCGCGGAGCCCGCCGTGCTGGCGGTGCCTGACTTTGGAGCTTCCGCCCTCAGCGTCTCCGGCGCAGAGGACTATCTCGGACCTGACGCACACGGGATCTGGCTCTCGGGCGGGTCCGGTGCCCCCCAATCGATCGGGAGCGTCAGCAAGATCATCACCGCGCTGGTGATTTTGGATGCCTATCCCCTGGTCGATGCCGACGATCCAGGCCCCACGATCACGTTCAGCAGTGAGGACAACGCGCTCTACGACCAGTACTACGTGCAGGGTGCGACGATCGCGCCGATGCCAACCGGCAGCACGATGTCCCTCCACGACGCGTTGGCGACCATGCTGATCCCCTCGGCGAGCAACTACGCCGATGCTCTTGCTTCGTGGGCATTCGGCTCCCACAGCGGGTTCCGTGCAGCCACGCGTGATTGGCTCGCCACACATGGGCTGTCAGGAACGACCATTCTCGAACCGACCGGCCTGAACCCCGGCAACACCAGTACGCCAACGGACATGGTCACGATCGGAAAGCTCGCGGCGGCCAATCCCACGGTGGCCGCGATCGCCTCCACCCGCTCTCTCACTTTCCCCTCCCCTGGCTTCATGTCCAACACCAATCAGCTGCTGGGCGTGGAGGGGATCTCCGGACTGAAGACCGGCAACCTCGGGTACGGCACCTACGCGCTGCTCTATACGGCGAGCATGGATGTCGGGCTTCCCGCCCCGGTGGAGCTCACCGGAGTGGTGCTGGGAGGGGCGACACGAGAATCCGTGAACGCCGACGTCATTGCGCTTCTGCGGAGTATCCGCGCAGGGTTCCACGACCTGCCGCTGATCGCAGAGGGCGACCGCATCGGTGAGTTCACCACACCGTGGGGATCGGCGGGGGCTATCGTCGCGAGCGCGGATGCGGCGCTCTTCACATGGTCGGACACTCCCGTGACACCTAAGGTGCAGCTACGCGATGACCCGTCCTATGCGGAAGGCGAGGTCGTGGGGACGATCACCTGGACGTCCGGGACCGGATCCGTGAGCGTCGACCTCATCGTCGACGGCGGCGTCCATCCGCCGACGGAATGGTGGCGTCTGACGCATCCGCGTGAGCTCGCACACGGCTGATCGCTGCCTCAGCGAGCAGGTGTGATCTGCGTCCACTCACCGAACTTCGGCGGACGCCCATCTCCTGACGACCGTCCGGTGAGACGACGCTTGACCCAGGGCCCGACATGTTCCCGGTAGTACGACAGGCCGCGCGGTCGCCCGGCGGTGTCGCCCTCCGCCAGCGACCACCATCCTTCAGGAACGTCCTGGCCGAGCGCTGCGAGAACGCGTGCGGCGACGCGATGGTGTCCCCGCGCGTTCATGTGGAGCCTGTCTGCACTCCAGTAGCCGATCTGCGAGAGTTCGGCGTCGGGCCAGTTGAGCGCCTGGATGACATCGGGTCTGTCGGAGATTCGTCCGACGACGGCGGTGGACAGCTCGTCTCCGCGCTTCTGGATGAGCGAGCTCATGGGCAGGTGTGCCGACGGGTTTGCGCCTGACAGCAGAATCAGTCGTACGCCCTCCTCGTCGCAGCGGCGAAGCACCGTGCTGAAGGCATCCGCGATGCTTGCAATCGTCGTGCGCGGGCGCAGCATGTCGTTGCCTCCCCCGTTGAAAGACAGATGCGTGGGGCGAAGGGCAAGGGCCGGCTCCAGCTGCTCCTGGACAATGGGCCAGGCGAGCTTGCCGCGGATGGCGAGGTTGGCATACTCGACCGGCTCCCCGACTGACTGCGCCCAGCCCTGAGCGACAAGATCGGCCCACCCGCGCACGGTGCCGTCCGCGAGCTCGTCGCCGACGCCTTCGGAGAACGAGTCGCCGATGGCGACGTACCGGATACCGCTCACTCCCCCACCCTACGGGGCCAGAAGTTCGCGGACGCGCGGGATCACAACGGTGCCGTACAGCTCGATCGAGCGCATCATCTTCGCGTGCGAGAGCGGTCCGTTCGAAAACTTGAGGTCGAACCGGGTGACGCCGAGCGTGCGCACAGTCTGGGTGATCTTCTGCGCTACCCGCTCCGGGGAGCCCGCATAGACGGCGCCCGAGCCGACCTCGTGCTGGAAACGGGCGCGGCTGTAGGCCGGCCAGCCACGCTCTGCGCCGATGGTGTTGTTGAGGGCGGCGAACGACGGATACGCGTCTTCCCAGGCGTGCTCGTCGGTGTCGGCGATGTGTCCCGGCGAGTGCACGGCGATCGGGGTGGGCTCGTGTGCGAACTCCGTCAGGGCGCGGCGGTAGAGGTCCACCAAAGGGACGAAACGCTCCGCCCCTCCCCCGATGATCGCGAGCATGAGCCCGAATCCGTAGCGAGCCGCGCGCACCACGGACTCCGGTGAGCCGCCGACGCCGACCCAGGCTGTCAGGCCCCCGGCGGTCTTCGGGAAGACATCGGCCGAGCTCAGAGCTGCCCGTGTCGTCCCGGACCAGGTGACAGCCTTCTCCTTCACGAGGCGCGAAAAGAGCTCGAGCTTCTCTTCGAAGAGCGTCTCGTAGTCCGAGAGGTCGTAGCCGAACAGTGGGAACGACTCGATGAACGAGCCCCGTCCGATCACGACCTCGGCGCGGCCGTTCGACACGGCATCCAACGTCGCGAACCGTTCGTAGACGCGCACGGGATCGTCTGAGGACAGCACGGTGACGGCCGTGCCCAGTCGGATGCGCGAGGTGCGGGCGGCGATCGCCGCGAGCACGATCTCGGGGCTGGAGACCGCGAAGTCCGGGCGGTGATGCTCCCCCACCCCGAAGAAGTCGATGCCGAGCTGATCGGCGAGCACAGCCTGCTCGACCGTGTTGCGGATCGTCTGGGCGTCGCTCAGGCGCACGCCGTCGTCATCCGCCGTGACATCACCGAACGTGTCGAGGCCGAACTCCACCATGCGGAACTCCTATCCATCCAAGTGAATAGAACAGCGAGAACTGGCCGGACTATTCCCGCAACGCGTGCACGCGATAGGCGTCAGGGAAGGAGCGCCGAGCGCAGGGTGTCGAGGCCGACGCCGCCGATGTCGAGCGCACGCTTGTGGAAGTCCTTGATGTCGAAGGCCGACCCCTGCGCGTCCGCAGCGTCGTCCCGGAGCTGCTCCCAGATACGCTGGCCGACCTTGTAGGAAGGAGCCTGTCCCGGCCAGCCGAGGTAGCGGTTCACCTCAAACTGCACGAATTCGTCTGACATGCTCACGTTCCGACGCATGAAGGCCAGCGCGTAGTCGGCGTCCCAGGTGCCCGAACCATCGGGGCGGGGCTTGCCCAGGTGTACGCCGATATCCAGCACGACACGGGCAGCCCGCATCCGCTGACCGTCGAGCATTCCCAGGCGGTCGGCGGGATCATTCAGGTAGCCGAGCTGCTGCATGAGTCGCTCGGCGTACAGCGCCCACCCTTCCGCGTGGCCCGACGTGCCGGCGAGCAGTCTTCGCCAGGAGTTGAGCTGACCCCGGTTGTACACGGCCTGAGCGATCTGCAGGTGATGTCCCGGCACGCCCTCGTGATACACGGTGGTGAGCTCACGCCACGTGTCGAACTCGGTGACCCCCTCGGGAACCGACCACCACATGCGGCCGGGCCGCGAGAAGTCGTCCGTCGGGCCGGTGTAGTAGATCCCGCCTTCGTTCGTGGGAGCGATCATGCACTCGAGACGGCGGATGGGGTCGGGGATGTCGAAGTGTGACGCGCCGAGCTGCGCAACAGCCTCATCGCTGACGCGCTGCATCCACTGCTGCAGCGCGGTCGTTCCGACCAGCTTTCGCGCCGGGTCCTGCTCGAGCAGGGCGACGGCCTCTTCAACGCTCGCGCCGGGAGCGATCTCGTTCGCGATCTCTTCCTGCTCGGCGACCATACGCGCCAATTCCTCGACACCCCACTCGTACGTCTCATCGAGGTCGACGGCCGCGCCGAGAAAACGGCGCGAGTGGAGCGCGTACAGCTCACGACCGACACCGTCGGCCTCCGATGACACCCTCGCGAGTTCGGAACCGAGGAACGCACCGAGCGCGTCGTAGGCCACGCGCGCACCGTTTGCGGCATCGGCCAGGTCGCGGGCGAGGGATGCGGGAAGGTTTCCTGTCTCGGGCGTGGCTTCTGCGGCGAACTGGGCGAAGTAGCCGTTCTCCGCGGTGTAACGCTCGATCTGCCCCATGACTTCGAGCACCTGACGTCGGGCGGGCACCACACCCTCCGCCATGCCCTGCCTGAGAGTCTCGACATAGCCGCCGATCGCTTCCGGCAGCGCTGCCAGCCGGCGGGCGATGACACTCCAGTCCTCTGTGGTCGCGGTGGGCATGAGGTCGAAAACGGAGCGGATGTCCTGCGCCGGCGACGCGATGACGTTCAGGTCGCGCAGATGCCATTTCGCGTCGTACAGCTCGAGTTCGAGTTCGAGTTCGCGCGTCAGATCGAGCTGGGTGACGCGATCAACCTCGTCGACGGGCGTGGCCACCGCCAGTGCCGCAAGCGCACTCTTGGCCGCTTCGGGCAGCGCCTCGGCGCCCGCGGGCGAGTAGTCGCCGAAGCGGTCGTTGAACTCGGCGCGCCCGATATAGGTCGCGACGGTGGGAAGCACCGCCGAGATCGTGTCCACCCAGCCGTCCGCGATCGCATCGATCTCGGTCGCTTCGCGCTCATTCGACGTCATGCTGTGCCTTCCTCGACATTCTCCTGCACCGATCAGTGGCCGGCTGCGTTCCAATCGTGACCGCGTCCGATCTGGACGTCCAGAGGCACCGACAGTTCAGCGGCATCCCCCATGCGCGCCGTGACGACCGCCTCGACGGCATCCCACTCCCCCGGCGCCACCTCCACCACGAGTTCATCGTGGATCTGGAGGAGCACACGAGACGAGAGGCTGCGGGCACGCAACTCGTCATGGATGCGCACGAGTGCGATCTTCATGATGTCGGCGGCGCTGCCCTGAATAGGGGCGTTGAGGGCTGCCCGCTGCGCGTTCTCCCGCAGGACGCGGTTCGGGCTTCCGAGGTCGGGGAAGGGTCGACGGCGTCCGAAGATCGTCGTCGTGTAGCCATCGATCCGCGCCTGTTCGACGGACCCGCGGAGATAATCCCGCACGGCACCGAAACGCGCGAAGTACTCCTGCATGAGTGCTTTGGCCTCGGACTGATCGATGCGCAGCTGCTTGGACAGACCGAAGGCGGAGAGCCCGTAGACCAGCCCGTACGACATCGCCTTCACCTTGGTGCGCATGGCGGGCGTGACCGCGCTCGGATCGACGCCGAACACGCGAGCGCCGACGAAGCGATGCAGGTCTTCCCCCGACCGGAAAGCTTCGATGAGGCCCGGGTCCTCCGACAGGTGCGCCATGATGCGCATCTCGATCTGGGAGTAGTCCGCGGTCAGTAGCGTCTCGTAGCCGTCCCCGACGGTGAAGGCGGCGCGGATACGTCGACTGTCCTCCGTACGGACGGGGATGTTCTGCAGGTTCGGGTCGATGCTCGACAGGCGCCCTGTCTGGCTTCCTGTCTGCAGGTACGTCGTGTGGATCCGGGCGTCAGGGCCGATCGCCGCGTCGAGGGACTCGACGATCTGTCGCAGCTTGGTGACCTCACGGTGCTCGAGCAACTGACCGAGGAACGGGTGGGGGTTCGTCTCCTGCAGGTCGGCGAGGACGGCGGCGTCGGTGGAGTATCCGGTCTTCGTCTTGCGCGTCTTCGGCAGACCGAGCTGATCGAACAGGACCTCCTGCAACTGCTTGGGTGAGCCGAGGTTCACCTCCCGCTCGATCGTGGCGTAGGCGGCCGATGCGATCGCTTCGGCGCGGGCGCCGAGTTCTGCCGAGAACGAGGACAGTGCCGCATGCGAAACCGCGACTCCCGCCAGCTCCATGTCGATGAGTGCCATCATCGTGGGCAGCTCGATGTCGTCGAGGACCGTCCGCAATGCTGCCGGGAGGTCTGCGGCCAGGGCATCCGCGACCCGCAGCGTGAACCAGGACAGCTGGGCGGGGGTCGCGCCCTCTGTCTCGGGAACCAGCTGCGTCGGGTCGGCCTCGGGCAGCTTCTCCCCCAGGTAGCGTGCGACCAGATCGGCAAGCGTCTTGTCGGGAAAGCTCGGACGGATGAGCCATCCGGCCAGTTCGGTGTCGAAGACGACGCCGGTCACCGCGACACCGATGCGGCGCAGACTCTTCAGCTGAGGTTTGGCGGATGCGAACACCTTGGGCCGATCGGATGCCAGCCACGGCCCGAGCGCCACACCGAGCTGGGGCGTCCAGTTCGCCTCCACTGCCTCCTCGTGCGTCGCCAGACCGATCCTCGTCGGAACCGGAGCGCCGCCCGTGGCCCCCGTCGTTGTCACGACCGTCACGCCAACCTCGCCGTTCTGGGACTCGGCCCACGCCGCGAGGGCGGCGGCATCCAGCTCTCTGGCGGCGGGGACCGCCACCTGCGGCGCCTGCTCTTCGGGCGCCGGCGCGCCGAAGGCGTCGTAGACGCGCGGGAGCAGGGTGCGGAATTCGAGCCGCGCGAAGATGTCGCGCAGGGCTTCGGCGTCGACGGGGCCGCGCGTGAGGTCGGTGACGGTGACGGGTAACTCGACATCACGCAGCAGACGATTCAGCGACCGGTTGCGACGGACGTCGTCGATGTGCTCGCGCAGGTTGTTGCCGACGACACCCTTGATCGATTCTGCGTTCTCGATGATCGCATCGAGCGACCCGAACTGTGTCAGCCACTTCACCGCGGTCTTCTCCCCCACCTTCGGAACGCCGGGGAGATTGTCACTGGTCTCGCCGACGAGAGCTGCGATGTCGGGATACTGCTCGGGCGGGACCCCATACCGCTCCTGCACGGCGCCGGGGTCGTAGCGCTTCAGCTGCGACACTCCCTGCACACTCGGGTAGAGCAGGGTCACCCGGTCGTCGACGAGCTGGATCGTGTCGCGGTCACCCGAGCACACCAGCACCGAGTAGCCGCTGTCGGCACCCTGTGTCGCGAGGGTTGCGAGGATGTCGTCGGCCTCGATGTCTTCTTTCTGGAGAACCGTGACGTTCATGGCCCGCAGGCAATCCTGGAGCAACGGGATCTGCCCCTGGAACTCCTGCGGGGTCTCGGCCCGGGTGGCCTTGTAGTCGGGGTACTGGCGCGTGCGGAACGACACCCGCGAGGTGTCGAAGGCGACGGCCACGTGCGTGGGCTGCTCCGCCTTGAGGAGGTTCACGAACATGGACAGGAATCCGTAGATCCCGTTCGTGTGCTGGCCGTCCTTGGTGGTGAAATTCTCGACGGGAAGTGCGAAGAACGCCCGGAATGCGAGCGAATGGCCGTCGACGACCAGAAGGGTAGGCTTCGTGGAGTCTGTCACCATGTCAGCCTAGTCGCGGGTGCAGACACCGCCCCAGACGAGGAGTACGCATGACCGAGGCCGAGACGACGCCGATCAATGGACTCGACTGGGTCCAGCAGCGATCGATCGGTGCCCTCGCCGAAAGGATGGGCATGGAGTTCGTCGAGTTCACCGTCGAGCGCGCCGTCGCGACGCTGCCGGTCGAGGGGAACACCCAGCCCGTCGGCCTCATGCACGGCGGGGCATATGTGGTGCTCGGCGAGTCGCTCGGCTCGATGGCCGCCAATCTCTACGCGGGCCCGGGACGTCTGGCGGTCGGCGTGGACATCAACGCCACCCACACCCGCTCGGCAACAGCCGGGACCGTGACCGGCGTCTGCACCCCGATTCACCTCGGGCGCAGCATGACGGTGCACGAGATCGTCATCTCGGACGATCAGGGCCGCCGCTGCTCGACGGTGCGCATCACGAACATGCTCCGCGACCTGCCGGCGCAGGCCCCGACGGTCTAGCTCCGGGAGCGCCCTCAGGCCTTCTTGGGAGCAAGCTGCTCGATGATCGCCTTCGCGACATCCTGCATCGTCAGGCGGCGATCCATCGAGGCCTTCTGAATCCATCGGAAGGCCTCGGGCTCGGACAGGCCCATCTTCTCGTTGAGCAGGCCCTTGGCACGGTCGACCAGCTTGCGCGTCTCAAAGCGCTCGACCATATCGGTCACCTCGGCCTCGAGCGTCAGGATCTGTTCGTGACGAGCCAGCGCGATCTCGATAGCGGGGAGGAGGTCGTTGGGCGTGAACGGCTTGACCACGTAGGCAAGCGCACCGGCCTCGCTCGCGCGCTCCACGAGCTCCTTCTGGCTGAAGGCGGTCAGGAGGACGACCGGGGCGACGTGGTTCTTGTAGAGCTTCTCCGCGGCCGAGATGCCGTCGAGCTGCGGCATCTTGACGTCCATGATCACGAGGTCGGGACGCAGCTCGGTCGCCAGCTGGACGGCGGTCTCGCCGTCGCCGGCCTCACCGACGACGTCGAACCCGTTGTCGCGCAGGATCTCGACGATGTCGAGACGGATGAGCGACTCATCCTCGGCGACGACGACGCGTCGGGGTGCGTGGGGGGCGGGGGCTGCGGCCTGGTCTTGCTCAGTCACTCTAGAATCCTACGGTATCGTCGATGCGGGCTGCCCAGCCGGTGTGGCGGAATGGCAGACGCGACCGACTCAAAATCGGTTGTCCGTGAGGGCGTGTGGGTTCGAATCCCACCACCGGCACCCCATGCATGAGGGGCTCCTCCGTTCGGAGGGGCCCCTCATCTCGTCTGATGGGCTCAGCGCGCGGCCTGGTATGCGGGCGCTTTGCCGTTGACGGCATCTCCCACGTTGTGGATGCGGATGTCGTTGGTCGTGCCCTCGATTCCGGGAGGGGAACCCGAGATGACGACGACCTTGTCGCCGACCTCAGCCAGATCGTTGGAGAGCAGGTAGTCGTCGACCTGGATGAACATCCGGTCCGTGTGGGGCACGTGCTCCACGAGGGTCGACTGGATACCCCACGTGACGGCCATTCGCCGGCGGATCGACGGGTCCGGGGCAAAGGCGATCATGGGGATGCTCGGCCGCAGACGCGAGAGACGACGGGCGGAGTTGCCGGACTCAGTGAACACGCACAGGTACTTGGCATCGACGAAGTCGGCGACCTCGTTCGCCGCGAGGGTGATGATCCCGCCCTGCGTGCGTGGAGTCGTCTGGAGCGGCAGGATGCGGTCCAGCCCGTGCTCCTCGGTGGACTGGACGATGCGCGCCATGGTCTGGACGACGATGACCGGGTAGTCGCCGACACTCGTCTCTCCCGAGAGCATCACCGCGTCGGCACCGTCGAGCACCGCGTTGGCGACATCCGAGGTCTCGGCGCGCGTGGGGACGGGGTTGTTGATCATCGACTCGAGCATCTGGGTGGCGACGATGACCGGCTTGGCCATGGCGCGGCAGAGTTCGACGGCGCGCTTCTGGACGATCGGAACGGCCTCCAGGGGCAGCTCGACGCCGAGGTCGCCGCGAGCGACCATGATGCCGTCGAAGGCGTTGATGATCTCCTCGAGGTTGTCGACCGCCTGCGGCTTCTCGATCTTGGCGATGACGGGGATCTTGCGCCCCTCTTCCGCCATGATGACGTGCACGCGCTGCACATCCTTCGCATCGCGCACGAAAGAGAGTGCGATCAGATCGGCGCCAGTCCGAAGGCCCCAGCGCAGATCCTCCTCGTCCTTCTCCGAGAGCGCGGGGACGTTCACGGCAACGCCAGGCAGGTTGATGCCCTTGTTGTTCGAGACCGGGCCACCCACGATCACCTTCGTGGTGACCACGGTGCCGTCGGTTTCGACGACCTCGACGCGCACCTTGCCATCGTCGATCAGCAGGAAGTCGCCCGGCTTGACATCGGCGGGGAGGCCCTTGAACGTCGTGGAGCACATCTCCTTGGTGCCGGGAATGTCCTCGACGGTGATCTTGAAGATGTCGCCGGCGGCGAGTTCGTGAGGTCCGTCGGCGAACTTGCCGAGGCGGATCTTCGGTCCCTGCAGGTCAACGAGCACCGCGACCGCGCGCTGGGCGTCATCGGCGGCCTTGCGCACGTTGGCGAAATTGTTCTCGTGGACCGAGTAGTCCCCGTGCGAGAGGTTGAACCGGGCGACGTCCACACCGGCGTCGATGATGGCGCGAACCATCTCGTACGTCGAGGTTGCCGGGCCCAGAGTAGCGACGATCTTCGCGCGTCTCATCCGTATGTGCTCCGTGGTAGTGAATCAGCAGAAGGGTGTCTGCAAGGAACCGGCAACGCTGCCGCGGCCAGCCTACGCGCGTGCGAGACCGATCGCGACATCCGTCGGGCGAACAGGAGACGGCAACTCGGTGTCTCCCATGAGGTAGCGGTCCACGCTCGCTGCGGCCGCGCGGCCCTCGGCGATCGCCCAGACGATGAGCGACTGCCCACGACCGGCGTCACCGGCCACGAACACGCCCTGGTGGGTGGCCTCGTAGTCATCACCGCGCGCGACATTGCCGCGGTCGGTGAACTGCGTGCCCAACTGGTCCTCGAGCAGGTCACGCTCGGGGCCCGTGAAGCCCATCGCGATCAGCACAAGGTCCGCTGGAATCTCACGCTCGGTGCCGCTCTTCGGGATGCGGCGTCCGTCGACAAACTCGGTCTCGGCGACGCGCAGCGCACGCACCTCCCCCGCCTCGTTGGCGAGGAACTCGACGGTGGACGCGAGGTACAGCCGCTCGCCACCTTCCTCGTGAGCCGAGGACACTTCGAACACCGTCGGCATCATCGGCCAGGGCTGTCCGTCAGGACGGACCGCGGGAGGCTGCTTGCCGATCGCAAGGTTGGTCACGCTCAGCGCACCCTGACGGTGGGCGGTACCGATGCAGTCCGCCCCGGTGTCACCACCGCCGATGACGATGACGTGCTTGCCCTCGGCGCTGATCTGGTTGGGGACCTTGTCACCGGCGACCACGTGGTTCGACTCGACGAGGTACTCCATCGCGAAGTGCACACCGTCAAGGTCACGGCCCGGAATCGCCAGGTCGCGGGGCACGGTGGAACCGGTGGCGACCACGACCGCGTCGTAGCGCGCGCGAAGCGCGTCCCAAGAGATATCGGTTCCGATGGTCACCCCCGCGCGGAATCGCGTTCCCTCGTCCTGCATCTGGCGCAGCCGCGCCTCGAGGTGGCGCTTTTCCATCTTGAAGTCCGGGATGCCGTAGCGCAGCAATCCGCCGATCCGGTCGTCGCGCTCGTAGACGGCGACGGTGTGGCCGGCGCGGGTGAGCTGTTGCGCCGCGGCGAGGCCTGCGGGACCGGAGCCCACGACGGCCACCGTCTTGCCGGTGAGCCGTGCCGGGGGCTTGGGCTCGACCCAGCCCTTCCCGAAGGCGTCGTCGATGATCGAGACCTCGACCTGCTTGATCGTGACGGCAGGCTGGTTGATGCCCAGCACGCACGCGCTCTCGCAGGGCGCAGGGCACAGGCGACCGGTGAACTCCGGGAAGTTGTTGGTCGCGTGCAGCCGGTCGATCGCCGCACGACCCTCCCCCCGCCAGGTGAGGTCGTTCCACTCCGGGATGAGGTTGCCCAGCGGGCAGCCCTGGTGGCAGAACGGGATGCCGCAATCCATGCAGCGCCCGGCCTGGCGACGCACCGTCGCTCCGTCGGCGGGCTCGTAGACCTCACGCCAGTCCATGATGCGCACCGGCACCGGACGGCGAGCGGGCAGCTCCCGCTCGGTCACCTTCAAAAAGCCCTTGGGATCAGCCACCTGTCACCTCCAGAATCCGGCCCCACACGATGTCTCCGTCGGGATCGAGGCCCTCCTCGACGGCTTCCTGCCGGGTGCGAAGCACGGCGGCGTAGTCACGCGGGACGACACGCACGAAGTTCGCGAGCTCATCCTCGAAGTTCGCCACGAACCCGGCGGCCAGCTCGGAGCCGGTCTCCTCGGCGTGCTGGGTGAGCAGGTCGCGCAGGATCTCCGCGTCCGCGGAGCCCATCGCGCCGAGCACGAGTTCGCCGGAGGCGAGTGACTCGCGGTTGACGAGTTCGCTCTCGAGCTTGTAGACGTAGGCCGTTCCCCCCGACATACCGGCGCCGAGGTTGCGGCCAGTGGCGCCGAGGATCACAGCCAATCCGCCTGTCATGTACTCGAGCGCGTGGTCGCCGACTCCCTCGACGACCGCGGTCGCGCCGGAGTTGCGCACCAGGAACCTCTCCCCCACGGTGCCGCGCAGGAACAGACTGCCCTGTGTGGCGCCGTAGCCGATGACATTGCCGGCGATGACGTTCTGCGATGCGTCGAAGCTGGCGCTGCGCGGCGGTCGGACGACAATACGGCCGCCCGAGAGACCCTTGCCGACATAGTCGTTCGAGTCGCCCTCGAGACGCAGGGTGATGCCGGCGGGCAGGAATGCTCCGAAGGACTGTCCGGCCGACCCGGTCAGATTGATCGTGATGGACCCGGCAGGGAGGCCATGCTGGCCCTGCGCGACCGTGACGTGATGTCCGAGCAGCGTGCCGACGGCACGCGCCGTGTTGCGCACCGGCATGTCGATCGTGATCTCTCCGCCACCGGCGATGACATCCTGTGCGCGCTCGATGATGGGGACATCGAAGTGCTCGTGCAGCTCGTGGTCCTGAGCGCGCAGATTCCGGCGAGGCTCCTCGTCCGAGAACACCGGTCCCTCGAGCACGGGGCTCAGGTCCATGCCGCTGGCCTTCCAGTGCTCGATCGCACGGTTGGTGTCGAGCATCTCGTGGTGTCCGATCGCCTCGTCGAGGCTGCGGAAGCCGAGCTCAGCGAGGTACTCGCGCACCTCCTCGGCGATGTACTCCATGAAGGTCTCGACGAACTCCGGCTTGCCGGTGAAGCGCGAACGCAGGACGGGGTTCTGCGTCGCGACGCCTACGGGGCAGGTGTCGAGGTGGCAGACGCGCATCATGATGCAGCCAGACACCACCAAGGGGGCGGTGGCGAAGCCGAACTCCTCCGCGCCGAGCAGCGCGCCGATGATGACGTCTCGACCGGTCTTCATCTGGCCGTCGACCTGGACCACGACGCGGTCGCGCATGCCGTTGAGCATGAGCGTCTGCTGGGTCTCGGCGAGTCCGAGCTCCCAGGGTGTACCCGCATGCTTGAGAGAGTTCAGCGGGCTCGCGCCGGTGCCACCATCGTGCCCGGAGACGAGGATGACGTCGGCGAGGGCCTTCGCGGTTCCCGCCGCGACCGCGCCGATGCCCGACTGACTGACCAGTTTGACGTGGACGCGGGCGGTGGGGTTGGCGCGCTTGAGGTCGAAGATCAACTGCTTGAGGTCTTCGATCGAATAGATGTCGTGGTGCGGCGGGGGCGAGATGAGGCCCACGCCGGCCGTGGCGTGGCGCGTACGTGCGACCCACGGGTAGACCTTGGTCGGCGGCAACTGACCGCCCTCGCCGGGCTTGGCACCCTGCGCGAGCTTGATCTGGATGTCGTCGGCCTCCGTGAGGTACAGGCTCGTCACGCCGAATCGGCCCGAAGCCACCTGCTTGATCGCGCTGCGGCGCTCGGGGTCGAGCAAGCGCTCGACATCCTCCCCGCCCTCACCGGTGTTCGACTTGCCGCCGAGGCGGTTCATCGCGATCGCGAGAGTCTCGTGCGCCTCCTTGGAGATGGAGCCGTAGCTCATCGCCCCCGTCGAGAAGCGCTTGACGATCGCGGAGATCGGTTCCACCTCGTCGATCGGAACGGGCTTGCGCACGCCCGTGCGCAGTCGGAACATGCCGCGCAGCGTCTTGAGCTGGTCTGCCTGGTCATCAACGAGCTTGGTGTACTCGCGGAAGATGTCGAAGCGGCGGTTGCGCGTGGAGTGCTGCAGACGGAACACCGTCTCGGGGTTGAACAAGTGCGGGGCACCGTCGCGGCGCCACTGGTACTCGCCACCGGTCCACAGGCGCTCGTGCGCGCGCTCGGCCTCGTCCTCGGGGTACGCGTAGTTGTGACGGGCGAGAGTCTCGGCCGCAATGACATCGAGACCGACGCCACCGAGCTTTGTCTCGACCCCCGTGAAGTAGGTGTCGACGAACTCCTGCGACAGTCCGACGGCCTCGAACACCTGCGCGCCGGCGTAGGACGAGACGGTGGAGATACCCATCTTGGACATGATCTTCAGCACGCCCTTGCCGAGCGCGTAGATGAGGTTCTTGACCGCCTTCTGCGGGGTGATGCCCGTGATGAATCCGGCGCGCACGAGGTACTCGACCGTCTCCATAGCCAGGTACGGGTTGACCGCCGAGGCGCCGAAACCGAGAAGGGTCGCCACGTGGTGCACCTCGCGGACGTCGCCGGCCTCGACCACGAGCCCCACGTTCATGCGCGTCTCCTGGCGGATGAGGTGGTGGTGGATGGCAGCGACCATCAGCAGCGACGGAATGGGCGCGAGATCCTTGTTCGAGTCGCGATCGCTGAGCACGATGTACTCCGCACCGTCCTCGATGGCCTGGTCCGCCTCGCTGCACATCTGCGCGATGCGCTTCTGCATGCCCTTGTGGCCGGCTTCGGCGCGGTACAGACCGCGGATGGTGACGGATGAGCGCCCCGGGACAGCGGTGTCGATGTGCTGGATCTTCGCGAGCTCGTCGTTGTCGAGCACCGGGAAGTCGAGCGTGACGGTCTTCGCGTGATCGGGGCCCCAGGCCAGCAGATTCCGCTCGGGGCCGAGCCCGAGCGACAGCGAGGTCACGACCTCCTCGCGGATCGAGTCCAGCGGCGGGTTGGTCACCTGCGCGAACTGCTGCGTGAAGTAGTCGAAGAGCAACCGCGGACGGTCGCTGAGCACGGCGACAGGAGTGTCGCTTCCCATGGCCCCCAGCGGCTCCGCGCCGTTCTGACCCATCGGGGTCAGGAGGATCTTGACTTCCTCCTCGGTGTACCCGAACGTGCGCTGGCGGCGGGTGATGGACGCGATCGGGTGGACGATGTGCTCGCGCTCCGGAAGCTCGGAGAGCCGGACACGGCCGGCGTCGAGCCACTCCTGCCACGGATGGAGGTTCGCGAGGTCGCTCTTGATCTCGTCATCCTCGATGATGCGTCCCTGCGCGGTGTCGACGACGAACATACGGCCGGGCCTCAGGCGGCCCCGGCGCTTGATGCGCTCGGGTGCGATGTCCAGGACACCGGTTTCCGATCCGATGACGACCAGGCCGTCCGTCGTCTCGGTCCAGCGCCCGGGGCGCAGTCCGTTGCGATCGAGGGTCGAACCGACGAGCGTACCGTCGGTGAAGATGAGCGCAGCCGGGCCGTCCCAGGGCTCCATCTGCACCGCGTGATACTCGTAGAACGCACGAAGCTTCGGGTCCAGACCCGCCTGCTTCTCGTACGCCTCGGGAACCATCATGAGCATGGCGTGCGGGAGGCTTCGACCGGAGAGGTTCAGCAGCTCCAGCACCTCGTCGAACGACGCCGAGTCGCTGGCGCCTTCCGTGCAGATGGGAAGGATCGGACGGATGTCGCCGATGAGCGCCGACTCGAGCTGCGACTGACGCGCGCGCATCCAGTTGCGGTTGCCGTTGACCGTGTTGATCTCACCGTTGTGGGCGAGCATCCGCAGCGGCTGGGCGAGCGGCCACGACGGGAAGGTGTTCGTGGAGTAGCGCGAGTGCACGACCGCGAGCTCCGAGGCGAAGCGCTCGTCCTGCAGGTCGGGGTAGAACGGCTCCAGCTGGAGCGTGGTGACCATGCCCTTGTAGCCGAGCGTGCGCGCCGACAGCGATACGAAATAGGCGCCGAGCTCGGTGCGGCTGCGCTTGCGAAGGCGAAACGATCGACGGTCCAGGGCGATTCCCGACAGTGCGGGCGTCTCCCCCACTGCCGGTCGCGACACGAACAGCTGCTCAAACGCGGGACGCGCGTCGAAGGCGAGCTTGCCGAGGTGCTCCTCTTCGGTGGGAACCTCGCGCCAGCCGAGCACGACGAGGTTCTCGCTCGCGGCGATCTTCTCGATGCCGGCCTTTTGCGCGGCGCGCGCCTCGTGATCGAGTGGAAGGAAGACCATGCCCGCGGCGTACTCCCCGACCGGCGGCAGGTCGAAGTCGACCACTGCGCGCAGGAACGCGTCCGGCATCTGCGTCAGGATGCCCGCGCCGTCTCCGGTTCCGGCATCCGACCCGATCGCGCCACGGTGCTCGAGGTTGCGCAGCGCCGTGAGCGCCAGATCGATGATGTCGTGTCCGGCTTCGCCGCGAAGGGTGGCGACCATCGCCAGACCACAGGCGTCGCGCTCGAAATCGGGGTTGTACATCCCCTGCTTCGGCGGAAGTCCGGCCGGGCTGGCGGTGCTGCGACGGGGGCTCAGTCCCATTCCTACCGTCCTCACAGTACTGATCAAAGATGGGACGTCATCGGCCCGACTACGGTTGGTTCACTTCGCGGCGACGCTGCTTGTGGCGGTGTCTTCTGCAACATCGTCGGTCGGTGGTGCGCTGACGTCGACGAAGTCGGGAGTGTCTTGCGATTGTACAGTCCCGTCGACCGTGCGCTCCCGACCCGGCATGTATGGCGAGGGTTCGAGGCCCGTGTGACGCTTGGTCTGGACGATCATGATGCCGAGGCCGATGAGGACGCCGAAGATCGCGGCCCACACGTTCACACGGATGCCGAGGAAGATCTCGCTGGGGTCGATGCGGATCGACTCCCACACGATGCGGCCCGCGCTGTACCAGACGAGATAGAGACCGAAGAGCTTCCCCCACTGCATCGAGGCCTTGCGTCCTGCCCACAGCAGCACGACAACACCGAGCAGGTTCCACAGCATCTCGTAGAGGAACGTGGGGTGGAAGAGCGTGCCCTCGGCCAGACCCGGCGGGAAGGCGGGGTTCGTGGACTCGATCTCCAGACCCCACGGGAGGTCGGTGGGCAGGCCGAACAGCTCGTGGTTGAACCAGTTGCCCAGGCGCCCCATTGCCTGCGCGAGCAGGAGGCCTGGCGCCAACGCATCGGCGAAAGTCCAGAAGCGGATGCCGGTCCAGCGGCAGCCGAGCCACGCGCCGACACCGCCGCCGATGAGCGCACCGTAGATGGCGATCCCGCCGTCCCAGACGTTCCAGATGGCATTCTGCACGAACGGGTTCCACCATTCGTGGCCCGCGTAGAAGTAGTCGTTCGGGTGCGTGAACACGTGGTAGAACCGCGCGACGATGATTGCGAGGGGCACCGCGATGAGCGCGATGTCGATCACGATCCACGGCTCGCCGCCGCGCCTAGTGAGTCGGTGGTTGGTCAGCAGGACCGCCACGATGATTCCCGCGATGATGCACAGCGCGTAGAAGTGGATGCGAATGGGTCCGAGATCGATGTAGCTGATCGACGGGCTGGGGATGCTCGTGAGCACGGTGCCGAGAAGAGTGGGAGCGGCGGTCGTCATGCGCAGTCGTCCTTGCAGGTCGTGTCGCCGACCGATCGGCCGACAACGGGAAGTCTAGTTCGCGGGCTGCGGCCTCACGCCCGGGCGGTGCCGGCCGCGAGCTCCCGAGCGGTGGAGGCCAGGCCTTCCAGCCCGCCGTCACGAAGCGCCTTGACCAGCGCCGTGCCGACGATGGCACCGTCGGCGTACTCGAGAACGCCGCGGACATGGTCGGCATTCGAAATGCCGATGCCGACGCAGGCGTACTCCACATCGTGGAGGCGTAGGCGCGCCACCAGCGCGCGGGCCGCCGCATCAAGAGAGGCCCGCTCCCCCGTGATCCCCATGGTCGAGACCGAATATACGAATCCGGTGCTGGAGTCGGCGATCAGACTCAGTCGCTCGTCGGTTGAGGTCGGGGCAGCGAGGAAGACACGATCGAGGCCGGTCCGCTCGCTCGCGGCGATCCACTCCGCGGCCGCATCGGGAGTGATGTCGGGCGTGATGAGCCCGTCGCCTCCGGCGGCCGCGAGGGCGTCGGCGAAGCGATCGACGCCGTACTGCACGACCGGGTTCCAGTAGGTCATGACGAGGACGGGGATCTCGACCCGTTCTCTGATGCGCTGCACAGCGGTGAACGTGTCACGGAAACGGAAACCGGCGGCCAGAGCCGCCTGTGTGGCCTCCTGGATGACCGGCCCATCCATGACCGGGTCGGAGTAGGGCGGTCCGAGCTCGAGGATGTCGACACCAGATTCCGCGAGGACGACGGCCGCCTCGATACTCGTCTCGAGATCGGGATAGCCGATCGGCAGATAGCCGACGAGGACGCCGCGCCCTTCGGCGCGGGCAGCGGCGATCGTCTCCGCTACACGGGAGGTCACGGGGTCGCTCCCTCGTCGTAGAGTCCGAACCACCGGGCGGCGGTATCCATGTCCTTGTCGCCGCGTCCGGACAGCGATATCAGCAGCACGGCGTCGGGACCGAGCTGCTGACCGACGCGCAGCGCGCCCGCGAGGGCGTGGGCCGATTCGACCGCAGGGATGATGCCCTCGGTGCGCGAGAGCAGCAGGAGAGCGTCCATCGCCTCCGTGTCGGTCGCGGGGATGTAGTTCGCGCGACCGATGTCCGACAGCCAGGAGTGTGCGGGACCGACCCCGGGGTAGTCCAGACCGGCGGAGATGGAGTGCGATTCGATCGTCTGACCGTCCTCGTCCTGGAGGACGTAGGTGCGCGCGCCGTGCAGGACGCCGGGCCGTCCCCGCTCGATGGAGGCTGCGTGCAGCGGTGTGTCCACGCCGTCGCCGGCGGCCTCGACACCGTAGAGCGCGACACTCTCGTCGTCGAGGAAAGCGTCGAACATGCCGATCGCGTTGGAGCCGCCCCCCACGCATGCGAACACCGCATCGGGAAGCGCGCCCGTCTCGGCGAGCATCTGCTCCCGCGCCTCTTCGCCGATCACCTTCTGGAAATCGCGCACCATCGAGGGGAACGGATGAGGACCTGCGGCGGTTCCGAAGATGTAGTTGGTCGTCTCGACGCTGGCGACCCAGTCGCGATAGGCCTCATTGATGGCGTCCTTGAGGGTGCGGGAGCCCGTCGTGACCGGAATGACCTCTGCGCCCAGCAGCCGCATGCGGGCGACGTTCAGCGCCTGGCGCTGGGTGTCGACTTCTCCCATGTAGATGGAGCATTCGAGTCCGAACAGCGCCGCAGCGGTCGCCGTTGCGACACCGTGCTGCCCCGCGCCGGTCTCGGCGATGACACGGGTCTTGCCGAGGCGCTTCGTGAGAAGGGCCTGACCGAGCACATTGTTGATCTTGTGGGAGCCGGTGTGGTTGAGGTCCTCGCGCTTGAGGAACACTCGTCCGCCACCGGCGTGTTGCGCGAAGCGCGGCACCTCGGTGAGCGCCGAGGGCCGTCCGGCGTACGAAGTGAGGAGCGTGGAGAACTCGGCGAGGAACTCCGGATCGACCCGAGCCTCTTCGTACACGGCGGTGAGCTCGTCGATCGCGGCGATGAGCGACTCGGGCATGTAGCGCCCGCCGTACTCGCCGAAGAACGGTCCGGTCACGTCACGCAGGGTCATGAGCCCGCCTCCAGAAAACTCGCCAGGGTCGCCACGGGGTCCCCCGTGACCAGCGCCTCGCCGATCAGGACGACATCGGCACCCGAGGCGCGGTAATGCGCGACATCCGCGGGCGCGAGCACCGCGGACTCGGCGACCTTGATCGCCCCGGCGGGGATCAAGGTCGAGACGCGCCCGAACAGGTCGCGGTCCAGCTCGAACGTCGAAAGATCGCGGGCGTTCACACCGATGAGGGACGCGCCCGCGTCAACCGCGCGGCGCACCTCGTCAGCGGAGTGGGCCTCGACGAGGGCGGTCATGCCGAGTTCGGTGATCAGCCGATGAAGGCGGATCAGCGTGTTCTGGTCCAGCGCGGCGACGATGAGCAGCACCAGATCCGCGCCGGCAGCCCTCGCTTCGAACACCTGGTACTCGGTCGCGATGAAGTCCTTGCGCAGCACCGGAAGCTCGACTGCTTCGCGCACTGCGACGAGGTCTGCCAATGACCCCTTGAAACGGCGTTCCTCGGTGAGCACCGAGATCGCGCTCGCGCCGCCCCGCTCGTAGAGAGCGGCGAGTGCTGCGGGGTCGGGGATCTCAGCCAGTGCGCCGCGTGAGGGGCTCGCGCGCTTCACCTCGGCGATGATCTTCACGCGGTCGGCCGGAGCGAGCGCCGCCAGCACATCGAGTGCGGGAGCCTTGGCGAGAGCCTCACGCTCAACGTCGGCGAGGGGACGCTCCGACTGGCGTTCCCGCGAGTCGGCGACGGAGCCGGCCGTGAGGTCGGCGAGCACGATCAGTGCGCTTTCGGCGTGTACTTGGGCCCGTTGACGCCGTAACCGGCCTTGGCCATGATCCAGCCGACGAGAGCACCCACCACAAGGAGGCCGACGCATGCCCACACGAGGATGGGCATGTTGAAGCAGAAGAAGACGGTGCCGAGCGCGACGGCCAGCAGCATGATGACCACGGCGGTCCACGCGGCCGGGGAGTGTCCGTGGCCGGGGTCTGCGATCGGGTTGCTCATGATTCTCCTCGGTTGGTGCGCGGGTCGTCGGTCAGTCTATCGGTCGGGTGGGATCCGTGCCGCGCGACAGGTCGTCCCACGAGTCAATCGCATCGAGGGGACCGTCGGTCGTGGTCGAGATGGTGCTGCCAGACCGGTATTTGCGGCCGGACTCGCCCCAGCGCGTCGCGGTGATCAGCGCCCAGATCGCCACCACGGTGAGCGCGATCGCGGAGACTGCGGTGATCCACGGCCACGGTGTCGCGGTGAGCGCGATCACCAGCGAAGCGAGGGCGGCCTCACCGGCGATCCCGGTTGCGGCGGCGACGTCCGCGGCGACCGCTGACAGCGGCGGCGTGAGGGCGAGCGGGATCACCAGCATCCCGAGTGTGACACCGATGAGCAGAGCGAGCGCAGAGAGGATGTGGCGCAGCACGCGTCCGGCCAGCGACATCGCCGCGCCGATCGCGAGTACCGCGAGGCTGAGCGGTGTCAGCAGGGGGATCGCGGAGCTGCCGGGTATTGCAAGCTGCTCGAGCGACCCGTCATCGAGTGTCACCGTTACCCACGTCTGGGTCGCTGCGATCACGCCGAGTGTCCCGGTCGTGAGCAGACCCAGGATGACGATGACCCGCGCTCGGGCCATCACGGTGCGACAGTCCCCTGCGCGGGCTCCAGGTCGACGGCGTCGAAGCAGGTGCGGGTGCCCGTGTGGCACGCCACACCGATCTGTTCGACGCTGATGAGGAGGGCGTCACCGTCGCAGTCGAGGCGGGCGCCGCGGATGTACTGCACATGTCCGGACGTGTCGCCTTTTCGCCAGTACTCCTGGCGCGAGCGCGACCAGAAGGTGACGCGACCGGTGGTCAGGGTTCTGCGTAGTGCCTCGGCATCCATCCACCCGAGCATCAGGACTTCACCCGTATCCCACTGCTGGATGATCGCGGGGGCAAGACCGTCGTCGTTGAAGACGACACCGGCGATGCGCTCCTCGACGGTGCTCATTGCCGCACCTCGATCCCCTTTGCCGCCAGGGTAGCCTTCACGTCGCCGACGGTGAGCTGGCCGGAGTGGAAGACGCTGGCTGCGAGAACGGCGTCGGCCCCGGCTTTCACGGCGGGCGCGAAGTCGGCAGCGGATCCCGCGCCGCCGGAGGCGATGACGGGCACCGACGAGATCTCGCGCATGAGGGCCGTCAGCTCCAGGTCGAAGCCGTCGCGCGTGCCGTCGGCATCGATCGAGTTGACCAGCAACTCGCCGGCTCCCCGCTCGATGGCCTCCCGTGCCCAGACGAGGGCGTCGAGCGCCGTTTCGGTGCGCCCACCGTGCGTGGTGACGACGAATCCCGACGCGGTAGCGCTGGACCGCTTCACATCGAGGGAGAGCACCAGTACTTGGGCGCCGAACCTGTCGGCGATGTCGTCGACGAGCTCGGGCCGGGCGATGGCGGCGGAGTTCACACCGACCTTGTCCGCGCCCACGCCGAGGAGGCGCGCGACATCTTCAGCCGTCCGCACCCCTCCTCCGACCGTCAGCGGGATGAAGACGTTCTCCGCAGTGCGCTGCACGACCTCATATGTCGTGGCGCGGTCGTCGACAGTGGCGGTCACGTCGAGGAAGGTGAGCTCATCGGCGCCCTGGCGGAAGTACTCCTCCGCCAGCGCAACGGGGTCTCCCATGTCGCGGAGGTTCTCGAAGTTCACGCCCTTGACGACGCGCCCTGCCGCGACATCCAGGCACGGGATGATGCGGGTGATCACGGACACGTCAGAGCCTCGCTGCGTGGATCTCGGTCACGAGGATGGCGCGTGCGCCGAGACCATACAGCGCGTCCATCACCTGGTTGACGCCGGCGCGGGGGCTCATGACGCGCACCGCGACCCACTCGGGGTCGCGCAACGGCGAGATCGTGGGCGACTCGATTCCGGGGGCGATGGCCACCGCCGCGTCAACGAGGGTCACGGGGAGGTCGTAGTCGATGAGGACATAGCGCCGGGCGACCATCACGCCTCGAAGCCGGCGCAGCAGGGTGTCGATACCGTCGGCGTCCGATGCGCCCTGGATCAGGACCGCCTCAGACTCGAGGAGGACCGGACCGAAGATCTCCAGCCCC
The DNA here is from genome assembly GCF_039531125.1 of Microbacterium sediminicola. Lineage (NCBI taxonomy): Bacteria > Bacillati > Actinomycetota > Actinomycetes > Micrococcales > Microbacteriaceae > Microbacterium > Microbacterium sediminicola. The sequence continues at coordinate 916,740 of NZ_BAAAPL010000001.1, read as the reverse complement.
GCCTGACGGAGGGTCGTTCCCGTCGAGACCACGTCCGCGACCGCGTCGGCCACGCCGAGGCCCACCGCGGACTCGACGGCGCCGTCGAGCGGCACAAGATCCACCCCGATCCCGCGCTCATCCAGGAAGGCATCGACCAGACCTGGATAGGCGGTCGCAACACGCAATCCGTTCAGGTCGGCGAGGTCGGAGAATCGCCCGGGAGGGCCCGCGAAGCGGAAGGTGGAGCCGGCGAATCCGAGCGCCTCGATCTCACGCGCGGGCACCCGTGCGTCCAGCAGCAGGTCACGGCCCGTGATTCCGACGTCGAGCGCTCCCGATCCCACGTAGGTGGCGATGTCCTTGGGGCGCAGATAGAAGAACTCGACGTCATTGGCCGGATCGATGACGTGCAGGTCCTTCGAGTCCCGACGGCCGGTGTAGCCGGCCTCGGCGAGCATGGCGGCGGACGTGTCTGCCAGCGAGCCCTTGTTGGGCACGGCGATTCGCAACATCAGATGTCTTTCGAAAGGAGCGGGCGGCGGATGGGCGCGGGCTCAAAGATGTCGATAGACGTCTTCGAGACGCATCCCCTTGGCGATCATCAGCACCTGCAGGTGGTACAGCAGCTGTGAAATCTCCTCGGCCGTAGCCTCATGCGACTCGTATTCCGCAGCCATCCAGACTTCGGCCGCCTCTTCGACGATCTTCTTGCCGATCGCGTGCACACCGGCATCCAGCTGCGCCACTGTTCCCGAGCCTTCGGGGCGCTCGACGGCCTTCGCGCTGAGCTCGCCGAACAGCTCCTCGAACGTCTTCACGGTTCCAGGGTATCGAACAGTTCAGTGGCGGTGCGCCAGCAGCGCCCGTTCACGCAGGGAGGCGATCGCCTCCGTAGGGTCGGTGGAGCCGAACACGGCCGAGCCTGCGACGAAGGTGTCGGCACCGGCTTCTGCCGCCTGCGCAATGGTGGATGCGGAAATACCGCCATCGACCTGGAGCCAGACATCCGAGCCCCGACGGCGGGCGTGCTCTGCCACGAGAGCGAGCTTGGGCATCATGTCGGGCATGAAGGACTGCCCGCCGAAGCCGGGCTCCACGGTCATGATGAGGACCTGGTCGAACTCGTCGATGTGCTCGAGGAACGGCTCGATTCCGGTACCGGGTTTGAGGGCGACGCCGGCACGGGCGCCGATCTCACGCAGCCGGCGCGCCAGAGCCACCGGCTGCGTGGTCGCCTCGGCGTGGAAGGTCACCGACGCAGCCCCGAGCTCGGCGTACCCGGGGGCCCAGCGATCCACGTCGTCGATCATCAGGTGGACGTCCAGCGGCACGGGGCTCGTTTGCTGGATGCGCTCGACCATCTGCGGCCCGAAGGTGAGATTCGGCACGAAGTGGTTGTCCATGACGTCCACGTGGACGAAATCCGCCGAGGCGATGCGCGCGAGCTCGGCGGCCATATTGGCGAAATCGGCGGCGAGGATGCTGGGGTTGATCCGTACGGCGGCGTCGGGTGATGTCACCGAACCATTATGGATGGCGGCATCCGGCGACGAGCGCTAACGGCGGCGCAGAAGAGAGATCGACATGGCGTCGGTGCCGTGACGGTGGGGCCACAGCTGTGCACGACCGGAGTCATCCTGCTGTGCGGGAAGGTCGATCGGTGCCTGCGCGACCTCGCGTAGGACTGCACGCGCGTCCATCTCCTCGACACCCTCGCGATCGGCGAGCACGTCACGGACGACGTCGCGCGTCTCCGCGAGGTGCGGTGAGCAGGTCACGTAGGCGACCACTCCCCCGGGTGCGAGGCCGTCGATCGCGGCACTCAGGAGCTCCTGCTGCAGGGAGACGAGCTGACCGACGTCCGCCGGGCTCTTGCGCCACCGCGCCTCCGGTCGACGGCGCAGCGCACCGAGTCCCGTGCAGGGCGCGTCGACGAGGATGCGGTCGTAGCGCCCCCGGCGGGCGCGCATGCGACCGTCCTCCTCGGACACGGGGATTTCCACGGGGACAGCGGCGATCGAGCGACGCACGAGCCCCGCTCGGGCGGGGACGAGTTCGTTGGCCTCGAGTGCCACTCGCGTTCCCGAAACCGACGCCCGGTGGGCTTCCGCGGCGAGCAGAGCGGTCTTGCCGCCCGGCCCGGCACACAGATCGAGCCATTTCTCCCCTGGCATCGGCGTGCGCGCCCCGACGAGGGCGAGCGCTGCGAGCTGTGAGCCCTCGTCCTGGACGCGCACCGCGTTCCCCGATCCTTGGACCAGCCCCGCAGGATCACCGCCCGGTGAGCGGAAGCCGTACGGAGAGAAGAGTGTGTGCTCGGCAGTTTCGGGGATCTCCGCGAGCCCGGGGAGGGCCGCGAGGGTCACCGTCGGCGCGGCATTGTCGGATTCGAGCAGTGTCACCAGCTCTCCTGCCCGTCCCTCCGCATCCAGCGCGCGCCGCAGCGCGCGGATCACCCAGACGGGGTGGGAGAAGCGCACGGCGAGTCGCTCGTCATCCGAGCGCGCTGAGGCCTCAGCGCGCTCGAGCCACGACACCGCGTCGGAGGCGGCGACCTGACGCAGCACGGCGTTCACAAAGCCCGCCGCGCGGGCACTCGCCACTCGGCGTGTCAGGGTCACGGCCTCGTTGACCGCGGCATGCGCGGGCACGCGCATCCCCAGGATCTGGTGCACGCCCACGCGCAGGATGTCGAGCACCGCCGGATCGATCTTGTCGGTCCCCCGCGCCGCGGCGATCACGATGACGGCATCCCATGTGCCGCGCTGCCGCAGCGTGCCATAGGTCAGCTCTGTCGCCAGCGCCGCGTCGGGTCCGGTCAGCTGCGCGCGTGAGATCGCCTGTGGCAGTGCCAGGTTTGAGTAGGCGTCGGACTCGTCGACCGCGCGAAGCACCTCGAACGCGACATCGCGAGCGCTGACTCGCGCGCTCATCCGCCGACCACCGCGGTGTCGACCCGCAGCCCGCGCCACCAGTCGGCCGCCGCCATCGCCTGTTTCCCGGCGGGCTGGACGCGCACGAGCTCCAACGGCGCGGATCCGGTCCCGACGATGACGCCCCGGCCGAGCGCACGCAGGTGCCCTGGGGGAAGTGGCGGAGTGGCAGGGTCCACGGTGCGCACCTCGAGCACCTTCAGGCGTGCACCGTCGAAGGTGGTGTGGGCGCCGGGGGTCGGCGTCATCGCGTTGATGCGGGCCTGGACCAGGCGACGCTCCTGATCCCAATCGACCGCGCCGTCAGCATCGGAGAGCTTCGGGGCGAACGTCGGCTCACCGCGCTGGGCCACCGACCGGGCAGATCCGGCCCCGATGGCATCGATGACCTCGCGGAGGAGCACGGCGCCGTCCTCGCTTAATCTCGACAGCAGCCCGCCGGCCGTGGCGGACTCCTCCAGGCGCATGCGGATCTCGTCGAACACCGGCCCATCGTCGAGCCCCGGCCCCAGCTGGAACACACCGGCGCCGATCTCGTTGTCCGCCGCGAGGACGGCGTGCTGTACGGGCGCGGCACCGCGCCAGCGCGGCAGCAGCGAGAAGTGCAGATTGATCCACCCGTGCACGGGAAGCGACAGCAGGGGCTCGCGCACGAGTCCGCCGTACGCGACGATGACACCGAGATCGGGGGCGGTCTCCGCCACGAGCGCCGTCGTGGCGGCATCGAGGCGATCGGTGCGGTGGACGCGCAGCCCCAGTGTTTCCGCCGCCTGCGCCACGGGCGAGGGCGTGAGGGTGCGCTTTCGTCCGACGGGTGCATCCGTGCGGGTGAGGACGAGCGGGATGTCGTGACCGGCGGCCGCCAGCGCACACAGCGACGGAACAGCCGCGTCGGGGGTTCCGGCGAACACGAGTCTCATGGGGCACCTTCGATATCGATGTCGAGCAGATCCAGCCGGACACGCAGTGTACTTCCTCCCCGGGCGGGCGTATCGGCACCCGGTTGTCTGCGGCGGCTACGACTCGCCTCACGGATCACCGCGGCACGCAGTGCCTCGGTGATGGCGGCGCCGTCGTGATAGTCGAAACGCAGCACCGCGCGCCAGCCGTCGCGGTCGGGCACCGGCCCGAGGACGGACCAGGTGGGAAGTGCAGACACATCGGCACGCACGGCGGCGAGCGTGTCCTCCACCTCCCGGCGAGAGCCGTCGATGCGAGCGCTGCGGACCGCCGGCGGCATGTGGAGCGCCGCGCGATCGACGAGCTCGCGCTGCGCAAACTGCGGCTGGGACCACGTCGCCAGCGCTCGCCCCACGTCCCCTGCGACGCCCACGAGGTGCACGGGCGCCCCCGGTGCGGCGAGGGCTGCGGCATTCGACCACCACCTCAGGCAGTGTTCGGCGATGCGCAGATCCTCTGCCATCAGCATCCGTTCGCCGTCCAGCAGCAGCACCGCACGGAACCCCCCGACCGCGAGGGGCTCCGCTCCCCGTGTCGCGATCACGAGAGCGGGGTTGCTATCCACCTCGGTGACGGGGTGCTCACCGTCGGAGACGATGATCCGCGTTCCCGGGAATGCCCGCCCCAGTTCCTCAGCGGTGCGCTCCGAACCGCTTCCCACCAGACGGAATGCGCTCGACTCACACGTGCTGCAGCGCCAGGCGTCCGCCCGCGCTCCGCACCACGCGCACTCGGGCACCGCACCACGGCGGGCAGCTCGCAGCGGGCCACCGCATCGCCGGCAGCGTGCCGGCTCCCGACAGCCGGCGCAGGCCAGGACCGGGGCGTAGCCCGGGCGGGCCACTTGGACGAGGACCGGACCGGACGTGAGCGCTTCGCGTGCTGCCGAGAACGCCGCCGACGGTATGCGCGCGGCCATCGACTCCCCTTCGCGCATCGGTGTGAGAAGCACCCGTGGTGTCCTGCGGGGCGTCTCGACCACCTCATGGAGCCAGCCCATCGCCCGCAGGCGCTGCACATCGGTCGTGCGCGTGTGACCCGCGAATACAAGAGCACACGACTCGGTCTCCTGTCTTACCAGGGCGGCGTCCCGGGCATGCACGCCCGGGGCATGCGGTTCCGCCAAGAGGGGATCACCGTCGTCCCACACCAGGATGAGACCGAGGCGGTGTGCCGGGGCGTACACGCTCGATCGGTTGCCGAGGACGATCACCGGGCGCGGCTCCGATGCGCGCAGGTAGGCCCGGTAGCGCGCGGGAGCGGGCTGGGCGGCGTCCAGTCGAACGACGTCCTCCTCCTCGACCCGGTCGGCGAGTGCGCCGGCGAGCTGCTCGAGGTCGCGGTGGTCCGGCACGACGAGGACCGCACTCTCCCCCCGCGCATACGCGGCCACAGCCGCAGCGGCGACGACGTCTGCCCACACCCCGCGCGCACCGCTGGCAGCGGGAGCCGGCCGTACGGAGAGCGCCACACGGGCATGCTCGTGGAGGTGCTCCCGAAACCCGCGGTAGTCCGCGAGGACGGACTGCGCCCAGGACGCGGTGGATTCGCTCACCGTGGCGGGCGGTGCGGAATCTTCTCGGTTCGCGAGCCACGCCTTTTCGGCGCGCACCATCCGCCTCGGGATCGCCACCCGCAGGATGTCGTTCACGCTGCCGGCGGCACGGTCTGCCAATCGGCGCGCGAGTCGGTAGAGCGCTGGGGACAGCACCGGCACCGCGGACACGACCGAATCCAGCTCTGACAGCTCGCGATCAGGGGCGTCCTCGGTGTCCACGTCGACGATGAAGGCGTCCACGATGCGCCGCGCGGCACGCAGCGGTACGCGGGCACGGACACCCGGGATTGCGTCAGCCGCCAGCGCGTCGGGGATGGCGTAGTCGAAGAGTCGATCCAGCTGGGGCAGCGGAGAATCGAGCACGACCCGCGCAATGCGCCGGCCGACCACGCTCAGAGCCCGGCGGCGGCGCGCAGGTCAACCGCGCGATCGGTGCGCTCCCAGGTGAAGTCGGGGAGTTCGCGACCAAAGTGTCCGTAGGCGGCGGTCTGCGCGTAGATCGGACGCAGCAGGTCGAGATCATCGATGATCGCCTGCGGTCGCAGGTCGAAGACGCTGCGGATCGCCCCGACGATCTTCTCGTCCGACACATGGCCGGTGCCGAATGTCTCGACGTACAGTCCCACCGGGGTGGCGCGTCCGATCGCGTAGGCGACCTGCACCTCGAGTCTGTCTGCAAGGCCTGCGGCCACCGCATTCTTCGCGACCCAGCGCATCGCGTACGCCGCGGACCGGTCGACCTTTGACGGGTCCTTGCCGCTGAACGCTCCCCCGCCGTGCCGTGCCGCGCCGCCATAGGTATCGATGATGATCTTGCGTCCGGTGAGGCCGGCATCGCCCTTCGGACCGCCGGTGACAAAGGGACCTGCGGGATTGATGAAGTACTTCACGTTCGAGACATCCAACCCGGTGGTGGACAGGACAGGATCGATCACTTCCGCCTGCACGGCCGCGCGGAGCGCGGTCTGCGAGATGTCGGGATGATGCTGGGTCGAGAGGACGACCGCCTCGACCGTCTTCGGCACGCTGCCCTCATAACCCAGCGTGACCTGCGTCTTGCCGTCGGGACGCAGGAACGGCAGGTGGGCTTCACGACGCGCCTCGGTGAGTCGCTCCGCGATGCGGTGTGCCGTCCAGATCGCCATCGGCATGAGCTGGGGCGTCTCGTTCGTCGCGTAGCCGAACATGATGCCCTGATCCCCCGCGCCGAGCGCGTCATCGGGGTCGGAGGAACCGTCCTCACGGTGTTCGAGGGCTGAGTCGACGCCGTGGGCGATGTCGCCGGACTGCTCGCCGATCGAAACGCTGACGCCGCAGGAGTCCCCGTCGAAACCGGTGTCGCTGGACGTGTAGCCGATCCTGTTGACGACCCCGCGCACGATACCGGGGATGTCCACGTAACCGTCGGTGCGTACCTCGCCGGCGACATGCACGAGACCGGTGGTGACGAGCGTCTCCACCGCGACACGGCTGTGCGGGTCGACCGTCAGCAGGGCGTCGAGGATGCTGTCCGAGATCTGATCGCAGATCTTGTCGGGATGTCCCTCGGTGACCGATTCGGAGGTGAACAGCCGGAGTGCGGTCATGTGAGGCTCCCGTCGTGATGGTCGTCGCAGAGTATGCCGGTGGCCGCCGACAGCGGCGGTCACCGGCCGGTGATCACTCGGCGGCGCGCAGGCGCAGCTTGTCCTCGTGGATCTCGTGCAGCGCGATGGTGAGAGGCTTGTCCTCGACGGTCGAGTCCACGAGCGGGCCGACGTTGTCGAAGAGGTTTCCCTCGTGAAGGTCGGAGTAGTAGTCATTGATCTGGCGCGCGCGCTTGGCGGCGTAGATGACGAGCTGGTACTTCGAGTCGACCTTCTCGAGCAGGCTGTCGATGGGGGGCTCGATAATGCCCTGGTTGTTCCCGGCCATGGAGGACCTCCTTGGTGGCTGGCGGAGAGTGAGAGTCGCAGCGCCGAGGCGCGTGCGTGACGGGGTGAGCCCGTAGCCGTCCATTTTACGGGACGAATGGCGCCCGTGCCGTCACCCGTGCCAGAGCGCGACGCATCTCGTCATCTGTGGTCGCCGCGGAGCACCTCGACGACGGCGCGCGCGGCCTCCGCGACATCGGCGTTGACGATGAGGTAGTCGAACTCGTCCTGCGCGCGGAGCTCGGTCCGAGCGGTGCGCAACCGACGCGCGCGCTCCTCGTCGTCCTCGGTCCCCCGTCCCACCAACCGGTTGACGAGTTCAGCCCAGCTCGGCGGCGCGAGGAAGATCAGCGCGGCATCCGGTTGCGCCGCGCGCACCTGGCGGGCGCCCTGGAGGTCGATTTCAAGAAGGACGGCTTCGCCGCGATCGAGCGCTGCCTGGATGGGGCCGCGCGGCGTCCCATAGCGGTAGCGGTTGTGCACCAGAGCCCACTCCAGCAGTTCGCCGTCGGCAATGAGGCGGTCGAACTCGGCGTCGTCGACGAAGTAGTAGTGCTCACCGTCGACCTCGCCAGGCCTCGGCGGGCGCGTCGTGGCCGAGATCGACAGATGTATTTCGGGATTGTTCTGGCGGATATAGGTGGCGACAGTGCCCTTCCCCACGGCAGTCGGACCTGCCAGGACGAGCAGCCGCGACCGGTTGCCACGCGGCGTCGGCTCCGGCCAGTGTGCATCGAGGTAGCCCGCGAGCACCGCACGCTGGCGCGAACCGAGCCCGCCCAGTCGCTTGACCGGCGAGATCCCGAGTTCAGCCAGAATGCGATCACGCTTGGTCGTGCCGACGGCAGGGATGGCGGTGAGAAACTCCGTGACGCGCATCGCACCGGCAGCGGATTCGGGATCCGCAAGCGCACGTCGAAGGAGTCCCTGCGGTGTGAGCACGCGGGTCGCCACATCCATTTTCAGACCAGCGCGCTCACGGCGCGCCGCGACCGCGCGCTCCGATGCGGCCTGTCGATCGACCTCGGGCGGACGAGACTCAGGCACCCAGCGCCTCCCGGTACAGGGCGGTGCGCTCATCGATCCGATCAGCGATGGCGGCCGGACCGGCAGCCAGGATGCTGCGACTCTCGCTGGCGATCACCGCGCTACTGACATAGCCGAACAGGGTGCGAAGGTCGCGAGGCTCCGCACCTTGGGCCCCGAACCCGGGGGCAAGGAGGGGTGTCCCGGCGAGGACGACGTCGGACAAGCCACACGCCCGGCGTTCGACGGTCGCGCCCACGACGAGCCCGAGTGAACCCAGCGGTCCCGGCATCCCGACATTGCGGGCGCCGATCTCTCGAGCGATGCGCGCCGCCACCGACTCATCGTCACCGGAGCCCGGGTCGACGGTGAGCGCCGTCTGTACGGCGAGAGCCTCGGGGTTGCTCGTCGCCGCGAGGACGAACACGCCCTTGTCGGCGCGAAGCGCGGTGTTCATCGTGGTGTGGAGCGAGTCCGGCCCGAGGTACGGGCTGAGCGTGACGGCATCCGCTTCCAAGGGCGAGCCCGGCTCGAGCCAGGCGGCGGCGTACCCGTCCATCGTCGATCCGATGTCCCCGCGCTTCGCGTCCGCGATGACGAGGAGGCCCGCCGCGCGTGCGGCGGCCATGACCTCCTCCAGGGCAGCGAAGCCGGCCGATCCGAAGCGCTCGAAGAAGGCGACCTGCGGCTTGACGACGGCCACGCGATCGACCGCGGCCTCCACGACCCGAAGCCCGAACTCACGCACGCCCGCGGATGACTCGTCCAGACCCCATGACCGGAGCAGTCCACCGTGCGGATCGATCCCGACACACAGTGGACCGCGCTCGGCCAGTCCGGCGGCAAGTCGCTCCCCGAATGTCGTCATGCGTGCTCCGCCCGGTCGCGTGCGTAGTCTTGCAGGCTCTTGACGTCGAAGCCGGTTCGCAGCACCGGAATCGCGCTCACGGCTGCCCCGAGAACAGCCATCGTGGTGACCAGAGCCTTGTCGGCGGCGACCGCTGCCGCACGGATCTCATAGCCATCGGCACGAGCCGTCCCACCCCCGGGGGTGTTCACGATCATGTCGATCTCCCCCGCATTGATCAGGTCGACGATGTTCGTCTCCCCCGTCTCCTGCGTGAGCGAGTACTTCTGCACGACCTCGACCGCGATGCCGTTGCGGGCGAGGATCTCGGCGGTGCCCTCCGTCGCCGTGAGGGTGAAGCCGAGCTCGGCCAAGCGGTGAGCGGGCAGGATCACGGCCCGCTTGTCCGAGTCGGCGACCGAGATGAACACCGTGCCGGTCTGGGGAAGGCCGCCGTACGCCGCGGACTGGCTCTTGGCGAACGCGGTCGGGAAGTCGCGGTCGATCCCCATGACCTCACCCGTCGACCGCATTTCGGGGCCGAGCACCGAATCCACAATGTGACCCTCGGCGGTGCGGAACCGCTTGAACGGCAGCACCGCCTCCTTCACCGCGACAGGAGCGTCCAGCGGCACGCGCGAACCGTCTGTGGCGGGGAGAAGCGCCTCCGCCTTCAGCGCGGCGATCGAGTCTCCTGCCATGATGCGGCTGGCCGCCTTGGCCAGCGGGATGCCGAGGGCCTTGGATACGAAGGGCACCGTACGGCTGGCGCGGGGGTTGGCCTCGATGACGTAGAGCACACCGGCGCTGATCGCGAACTGTACGTTCAGCAGGCCCCGCACGCCGACACCGCTCGCAATCGCGAGGGTCGCCTCGCGCACGCGGTCGATGTCGGCGCGGCCGAGCGAGACCGGCGGAAGCGTGCAGCTCGAATCACCGGAGTGGATGCCGGCCTCTTCGAGGTGCTCCATCACTCCGCCGATGTACAGCTCATCACCGTCGAACAAGGCGTCGACATCGATCTCGATGGCATCGTCGAGGAACCGGTCGACCAGCAACGGCATACCCGGACCGATGATCGCCTGGTCGGCGACCCGCACGAAGTAGTCGCGCAGGCTCGCGGTGTCGTAGACGATCTCCATGCCGCGCCCGCCCAGCACGAAGCTCGGACGCACCAGGACGGGGTAGCCGATGTCCTCGGCGACCACGACCGCACCCTCGACATCCGTCGCAGTGCCGTGCCGTGGGGCGACGAGGCCGGCCTCCGAGAGGATGCCGCTAAACAGCGCGCGCTCCTCGGCAAGGTCGATCGCGGCGGGGCTCGTGCCGAGGATCGTGTAGCCGGCGGCCTCGATGCCCTTGGCGAGCCCCAGCGGCGTCTGACCGCCGAGCTGGCACACGACGCCGAGGATCGTGCCCGAGCGCGATTCGGCGTGCAGCACCTCGAGGACGTCTTCCAGCGTGAGCGGTTCGAAGTAGAGGCGATCGGACGTGTCGTAGTCGGTGGACACGGTCTCGGGGTTGCAGTTGACCATGACGGTCTCGTAGCCGGCATCCGAGAGTGCGAACGACGCATGGACACACGAGTAGTCGAATTCGACGCCCTGGCCGATGCGGTTCGGGCCGGAACCGATGATGACGACCTTGGTGCGTTCCGAAGGCGTGACCTCGGTCTCGGTGTCGTAGCTCGAGTAGTGGTACGGAGTCAGTGCCGGGAATTCCCCCGCGCACGTGTCCACGGTCTTGTAGACCGGGCGAAGGTCGAGCCCATGCCGGATGCCCCGCACCTCGGCCTCGGTCAGTGCGCGCAGCTGCGCGATCTGGGCATCGCTGAATCCGTGGTCCTTGGCCACGCGCAGCACCTCGAACGTGAGTTCGGAGGCATCGGCGATGAACTGGGCCACTTCGTTGATCAGCACGATCTGGTCGACGAACCACGGGTCGATGGCCGTGGCGTCGAAGACCTGCTCGGGCGTAGCTCCGGCACGGAGAGCCTGCTGCACGACCACGATCCGGCCATCCGTGGGGACCTTGGCGATCTCGAGCAGTTCGTCGACGGAACGCGGCTCGGTCCCCCAGTGGAAACTCGAACCTCGCTTCTCGAGCGAGCGGAGCGCCTTCTGCAGGGCCGTGCTGAAGTTCCGGCCGATCGCCATCGCCTCGCCGACCGACTTCATGGTCGTGGTGAGCGTCACGTCGGCCGCGGGGAACTTCTCGAAGTTGAAGCGCGGCACCTTCACGACGATGTAGTCGAGCGTCGGCTCGAAGCTTGCGGGCGTCACCTGCGTGATGTCGTTGGGGATCTCGTCCAGGCGGTAGCCGATGGCGAGCTTGGCCGCGATCTTGGCGATCGGGAAGCCGGTGGCCTTCGAGGCCAGCGCCGAGGACCGCGAGACACGAGGGTTCATTTCGATGACGATGATGCGCCCGTTGTCGGGGTTCACCGCGAACTGGATGTTGCAGCCGCCGGTGTCCACGCCGACGGCGCGGATGATATCGATGCCGATGTCGCGCAGGCGCTGGTATTCGCGGTCCGTGAGCGTGAGCGAGGGCGCAACGGTGATCGAATCGCCGGTGTGGACACCCACGGGATCGACGTTCTCGATGGAGCAGACGACGACCGTGTTGTCGGCCGTGTCGCGCATCAGCTCGAGCTCATATTCCTTCCAGCCGAGGATCGACTCCTCGAGGAGGACCTCGTTCGTCGGCGAGTCGTGGAGGCCCGCGCCGCCGATGCGCCGCAGGTCCGCCTCGTCGAAGGCGAAGCCGGAGCCGAGTCCGCCCATCGTGAAGGAGGGGCGCACGACGAGGGGGTAGCCGAGCTTGTCCGCCCCGGCGAGAAGCTCCTCCATCGAGTGACAGATGACGGAGTCGGCGACATCGGCGCCGGCCTCGATCACGAGTTCCTTGAAGATCTGGCGGTCTTCGCCCTTGCGGATGGCGTCGACCTTCGCGCCGATGAGCTCGACCCCGTACTTGTCCAGGATCCCGCGGTCGTGCAGCGCCATGGCGGCGTTGAGGGCCGTCTGCCCACCGAGGGTCGGCAGGATCGCGTCCGGCTCTTCCTTCTGGATGATCGTCTCGATCACCTCGGGGGTGATCGGCTCGATGTAGGTCGCGTCCGCGAAGTCGGGATCGGTCATGATCGTCGCGGGATTGGAATTGACGAGAATGACGCGCACCCCCTCTTCGCGCAGCACACGGCAGGCCTGTGTGCCCGAGTAGTCGAACTCGCATGCCTGACCGATCACGATCGGGCCCGACCCGATCACCAGGACACTGCGGATGTCGTCGCGCTTAGGCATTGCTGTCTTTCTTGCTCAGGTTCGAGGCCACCATGTCGCGGAAGCGGTCGAAGAGGTAGTTGGCGTCGTGGGGACCGGCGGCGGCTTCTGGGTGGTACTGCACCGAGAAGGCCGGGATGTCGAGTGCCCGCAGCCCCTCCACGACGTTGTCGTTGAGGCCGATGTGGCTGACCTCGACGGGTCCGAAGCCCTGCGGACTTTCGAAGGGCCCATCGAGCGGAGCGTCGACGGCGAAGCCGTGGTTGTGGGCGGTGATCTCCACACGCCCGGTCTGCTTGTCGAGCACGGGCTGGTTGATGCCGCGATGCCCGAAGGGGAGCTTGTAGGTTCCGAGGCCGAGAGCACGCCCCAGCAACTGGTTGCCGAAGCAGATGCCGAAGAACGGCAGCTTCTCGGCCAGGACCGCGCGCAGGAGCTCCACGTGGGCCTCGGAGGCCGCGGGGTCGCCCGGCCCGTTCGAATAGAAGACGGCAACCGGATCCAGGGCGAGGAGCGCATCGATCGTCGTGTCCTGCGGAAGGACGTGCACATCGAAGCCTCGCGCGGCCAGGTTGTCGACCGTTGCCTGCTTCACGCCGAGGTCGAGCACGGCGAGCGTGCCCAGCCGCTCGCCGGTGGCCGGGGTGACCTCCACCGCGGCGACAGACACCGACGCGGAGAGGTTCTGACCCGCCATCTGCGGTGCCTCGGTCACCAGCCGCAACTGCTCCTCCGCAGCGAGATCGACCGCCGCACCGGAGAAGACACCGCCGCGCAGGGAACCGGCCGAGCGGATGTGGCGGGTGACCGCGCGTGTGTCGATTCCGCTGATGCCGACGATCCCGTCGCGCTCGAGGGACGTCGCAAGCGACTCGTCCGCCCGCCAGTTGGACACGATCCGGGACGGGTCGCGCACGACATAGCCCGCGACCCAGATGCGACGCGACTCGGGGTCTTCGGCGTTCATGCCGGTGTTGCCGATGTGGGGCGCGGTCTGGAGAACGATCTGCCCGGCGTAGGACGGGTCGGTCAGGGTCTCCTGGTAGCCGGTCATGCCGGTCGCGAACACGACTTCGCCGAGAGTGACCCCTCGGGCGCCGTAGGCGTAGCCGGGAAAGCGTGAGCCGTCTTCGAGGACGAGGACAGCGGGTTCTGTGGAGAACGAATTCATGCGGTGGTTCCTGTCGGGAGGGCGGCGCGGAGGGCTTCGGCCAGCTCGCGTGCGGAGATGTCTCGGGGGCGGAGGTAGGTGTCGACGTCGGTCGCGGCGTCCAGGTGCCACCGCACGCGCACGAGTCCATCCTTCTCCACGACCCGGTCGATGGCGACGGTCGACTGTGCGATCGAGTCGAGCCGTTCGCGCCGGAGGGAAATGCGCGGTGTCGCGGCCAGATCGAACACCACGCCGGCGGTGGTGATGGTCGCCGTTCCCGTCGCGCGGAACCGTAGCCCCGCGATCGTGAGGCGCTCGAGGGGCTCGTCGACGCGCGTGGTCGCGACGTGCAGGATGTCGAATCGGCCAAGGACCGCGGCGTCTGCCGGCAGATCGTCGGTCGGGGCCTGCATCCGCGCGTCTCGTCGGACACGCCGCCACCAGCCCCACGCGATGAGGGCAAGGACGATGGCTGCCACGGCCATCATGATCAGCGCGGCGCCTTCACGGCTCATGCGAGCACCCCCGGGTGGTCGAGGAGAGCGCCCTCGGCGACCGTCGGGACGCCGCGGAAGATCGTCCAGCGGACTTCACCCGGCAGCTCGCGTCCGAGGTAGGGCGAATTGACGCTCCGCCCCTGCAGGTCGTCGGACGTGAAGGGGCGCCCGGGCGAGGGATCGTACAGGGTGAGGGATGCGGTGGCCCCAATCGTGAGGGTGCCGAGTCCCGGCAAACGGCCGATCTGTGCCGGGGTGGCGGACATGGTGCGGGCAACGTCCGACCACGACATCATCCCCGTCTCCACCATGGTCTGGTGCACGATGCGAAGCGCGCTCTCGAGGCCCACCATGCCGTTGGCGGCCGCCTGCCACTCACACGCCTTCGCTTCGGCGGGGTGCGGCGCGTGGTCAGTCGCAACGATGTCGATGGTGCCGTCGGCCAGGCCTTCGCGGACGGCGTGGACGTCCTCGGCGGTGCGCAGCGGTGGGTTGACCTTGTAGCGCGGGTCGTACCCGCGGACCAGATCGTCGGTCAGCAACAGGTGGTGAGGGGTGACCTCGGCGGTCACGTTGATGCCACGGCTCTTGGCCCAGCGGATGATCTCGACCGAGCCGGCGGTCGAGAGATGGCAGACGTGCAGACGTGAGCCGACGTGCTCGGCGAGTAGCACGTCGCGCGCGATGATCGATTCCTCGGCGACGGCGGGCCAACCCGCGAGGCCGAGCTCGGCAGACACGGCGCCCTCGTTCATCTGGGCGCCCTCGGTGAGTCGGGGATCCTGCGCGTGCTGTGCGATGACGCCGTCGAAGGACTTCACGTACTCGAGAGCGCGGCGCATGATCACCGGGTCCCATACACAGAACCCGTCGTCGCTGAACACGCGCACCTGCGCGCGGGACGTCGCCATGGCACCGAGCTCGGCCAGACGCTCCCCCTTCTGCCCGATCGTGACGGCGCCGATCGGCTGCACGGTCACGTAACCGGCAGACTCTCCCAGTGCCAGTTCCTGCTCGACGACGCCCGCGGTGTCGGCCACCGGCGAGGTGTTCGGCATGGCGAACACCGTGGTGTAGCCACCGGCCGCCGCGGCACCGGACCCGGTGAGGATCGTCTCGGAGGCCTCATAGCCGGGCTCACGCAGATGCGTGTGCAAATCGACCAGCCCCGGGAGCGCGATCAGACCGTCGGCGTCGACAACTCGCGCACCGGCGCGAGTGAGCCCCGCGCCCATGTCGACGATCGCCCCGTCGTCCACGAGCAGATCTGTCGTCGTTCCGTCCGCGAGCGTCGCGCTGCGGAGCAGGAGGACGTCGGTCATCGCTGTTCCTCCTTCGTCGTGTCGGTGTGTCCGGCCAAGAGCAGGTACAGCGCCGCCATGCGCACCGAGACCCCATTGGACACTTGTTCGAGTACCGTCGCCTGCGCCGAATCGGCTGCGGCAGCGGAGATCTCCAGGCCGCGGTTCATCGGCCCCGGGTGCATGACAATGCTATCCGCGCCCAGTGCCGCCAGCCGCTGCGCATCCAGGCCCCAGCGCCGTGCGTATTCGCGCTCGCTCGGGAAGTAGGCCGCGTTCATCCGCTCCAGCTGGATGCGCAGCATCATGAGGACGTCGGGTCCCTGTGCGATGGCATCGTCGAGGTCGTACACGACGCGGGCCGGCCAGCGCGAGACATCCTGCGGTACGAGAGTGGGCGGTGCGACCAGGGTCACGTCGGCTCCGAGGGTCGACAGCAGCCAGAGGTTCGAGCGCGCGACGCGCGAGTGGAGGATGTCCCCCACGATCGCCACGCGCAGGCCCGCGAGATCCCGTCCTCGGCTGTCGACGCCGTATGCGCGCTTGCGGATCGTGAAGGCATCCAGCAGCGCCTGGGTGGGGTGCTCGTGGGTGCCGTCGCCCGCGTTGATCACGCCCGCACTGATCCAACCACTCGTGGCGAGCGTGTGCGGGGCGCCCGAGGCCGGATGACGGATGACGACGGCATCCGCGCCCATGGCTTGCAGCGTCTGGGCGGTGTCCTGCAGCGACTCGCCCTTGGAGACGCTGGATCCCTTCGCGGCGAAGTTGATGACATCCGCCGACAGGCGTTTGGCAGCCGCCTCGAAGGAGATTCTGGTGCGCGTCGAGTCCTCGAAGAAGAGGTTGACCACCGTCTTCCCGCGCAGCGTCGGAAGCTTCTTCACCTCGCGCTGCTGCGTTGCCGCCATGTCTTCAGCGGTGTCGAGGATGAGCAGAGCGTCTGCCTTCGAGAGGTGCGCGGTACCGAGCAGATTCCTCATGACTCGATCGCCACCTCGTCGACGCCGTCCATCTCCCTCAGGCGCACGGTCACGTGCTCGGTGCGGGCGCTCGGCAGGTTCTTTCCGATGAAGTCGGGACGGATGGGGAGTTCGCGGTGGCCACGATCAACGAGGATCGCCAGGCGTACCGCGTCCGGACGGCCGATGTCCTTGATCGCGTCCAGCGCGGCACCGATCGTTCGGCCGGAGAAGAGCACGTCGTCGATGAGCACAACCGTTGCGCCCTCGAGGCCGGACGCGGGGATCGACGTCGGCTGCGGAGCGCGCGTGGGCTGGCGGTGCAGATCGTCACGGTACATCGTGACGTCGAGGGCGCCGACTTCGACGTCGGTGCCGGAGAACTCCCGGAGCAGAGCGGCGAGGCGATGGGCGAGAGTCACACCGCGGGTCGGGATTCCCAGAAGGACGAGTCCGTCCGCGCCACGGTTGGATTCGAGGATCTCGTGGGCGATACGCGTCAAAGCGCGCGCGACGTCGGCTTCGTTCAGCACGGTTCTCGTGCTCATCCGCCGCTCCCTTCTCCGCCTCACAGGACGGTGTTAAAGGTTGCTGTGCTCGCCACAGTCTACGCGGATCAGGACCCTGCCGGCACGCTCTCGGGTAGCTGCGGCGCGTCCGCCGCGCCACGCGCGCGGATCGGATGGCCCTGACTGGTCAGACACCGCCCGGAGGCGAGATCCCACTTCCAGTCATGCAGCGAGCAGGTGAGAACACCGTCCTCGATCTTGCCGGTCTTCGTGAGATCTGCTCGCAGATGTGGGCAGCGACGCTGCACGACCCAGTCCCCGATCTCGGCATCCTCGGTCTGATCGGTCTGCTCCGCGTACCAGTTCTCGACGTACTCGATGCGGTCGCGCGAGAGGCACTTGAGAAATGTCGTGAGGAACTCGTTGAACTTGCCGCTACGGCCCACGTCGAACTGCATCGACAGGAAGATCGAGTTCGACCAGTCGATCTCATGGTCACGGATGTTCGTCGAGACGAGGTCCGCGGGGATCGTGTACCAGTAGATGCACTCCTCCCCCGCGTACTCCCGCACCTTCGCCTTGGCGAAGTCGACGACCATGTCCAGCTCCCCGATGCGGAAGCGCACGTTGCCTCCGACACCGTTGCGGATCGTGCGGGCCCGGCGCAGCAGTGGCTCCCACCACTCCTTGATCGCGGCGAGCATCTCCTGCGGCGGAAGAATCGCGGCACGCGACCCTTCTTCTGCGCGGACTTCGTCCTGCCGGCTGTCCCGCTGCTCGGCGAGGTAGGCCCACTTGTCGTCGAAGACCCGGTCGATCTCGGCATCCGAGTAGAGCGTCTGCGTGACGCGTACCTCGCCGTGATTCAGGTCGAGGACCGTCCCCGGCAGAAACTCGTACCCCTTCTGCTCGGGACGCACGTCCTTCATGTGCGCGAGGAACTGGCGCTGGTCCGTGAAGATCGAATCGTCCTCGAGGCCGTAGCCGTTGTAACGGAAGAGATCCTCGCGCAGGAACATCGGTGGGCCCGCCATCGGGAACACGTGCTCGGCGTCGACCTTCTCGATGTAGTACAGCGCGCGCTTGTTCTGGGCGTCGCGCTTGAGTCGGGCGAAATTCTGCTTCGCGTCCTGAGGGAGGTCATACACCATAGGCCACCAGATGGCGCCGGATACCTGCGTGAAGTACGCATCGGGCTTCGAGAAGGTGAGGATCTTCTCCAGATCGAGCGGGTGAGAATCGTTCTGGTTGAGGATGCTCGCGGTGCCGTCGTCGACCGACAGTGACGAGTCGCCGATCGGTCCGTCGCTGGGTGCCCGCAATGGCGTGACCATGATCGTGAGCGGGCCGAACTGGATGGGCACACCTGCTTCGGTGTGGATGATGTTGTCGTATCCCGCGGCGCGCAGGTCGACCTCGAGATCATCCGTCGGATACTCCGGGAGGAGGACCTTGATGTCCTTGGGGACGACACGCTCCATGAGCGCGGGATCGAAATGGTCGCGGTGGCGGTGGGAGATGTAAAGGAAGTCCGCCCTGCCGAATCGCTCCCAATCAAGTCCCCGGTTGTCGGGAAATGGGAACCAGGAGCCGAAGAAGGTAGGACCGACGACCGGGTCGCACAGGATGCTTCCGCCTGCGGTCTCAATGAACATTCCCGCGTGTCCGAGGCCTGTGATGCGCATGCCCGTCCTTCCGTCCGTCACAGTGATGCTACGCGAACGACCCGGCCGCGATCCGGACGGATCGCCGTGACAAAGGGGCCGATGAGAAGCGTGAAGCCGGTCAGTCGCCGCGTGCGATGCGCGCGAGCACGCCGTGCACGAAGGGCGCCGACTCGTCGGTCGAATACTCCTTCGCGAGCTCGACGGCCTCATCAATCGCGACCGCGGCGGGGATGTCGTCGTTGTAGACGATCTCCCATGTCCCGATCCGCAGGAGGGCGCGGTCGACGGCAGGCATGCGGGCGAGCGACCAGTCTTTCGCGGTGTCGACGATCCGCGCATCGATGGCGTCGCGATTGTCGATCACGCCATCGATGATCTCTCGGGCGTAGAGCCAAGAGGCCTCGCGTGCGGGCTCGGTCGCAGCGCGCTGCGCCTCTGCGGCGAGCACAAGCGAGAGCTCCTCCCCCCGGACATCGGACTGGAAGAGCATGTCAAGCGCGCGCTTGCGCGCCTTCGTGCGGGCACTCATGAAACGAGGACCGCCTGGTCAGTTGACGCGGCCGAGGTAGTCACCGGAGCGCGTGTCGACCTTGACCTTCGTTCCGGTCTCGAGGAACAGCGGCACCTGGATCTCATAGCCCGTCTCGACCGTCGCGGGCTTCGTGCCCGCGGAGGACCGGTCACCCTGCAGACCGGGCTCCGTGTAGGTGATTTCCAGCACAACGGATGCGGGCATCTCGAGGTACAGCGGCGTCCCGTTGTTCATCGCGATCGTGACCTGCTGGTTCTCGAGCAGGAAGTGCTTCGCATCGCCGACGGTGGCCGCCGGCACGTTGATCTGGTCGTAGTCGCTCATGTCCATGAACACGAAGCTGTCGCCGTCGTTGTACAGGTACGTGTAGTCGCGACGATCGACGTTTTCGATCTCGACCTTGGCGCCGGCGTTGAACGTCTTGTCGACGACCTTCGCGGTGAGGATGTTCTTGAGCTTGGTGCGCACGAACGCGCCACCCTTGCCGGGCTTGACGTGCTGGAATTCCACGACGCTCCAGAGCTGTCCGTCGATGTTGAGGACGACGCCGTTCTTGATGTCTGCAGTCGATGCCATGAGTGTGTGAGTGTCCGTTCGTCTGGGCGGAGTCCGTGCGACCCGACCGCCTATTCTAGCCGCGACCCGCTCGATCGCCGTCAGAGGCTTTCGGCCGGGGATTCGATCAGGTCGATGAGCTCGTCCGTGGCGCGCACGTAGCCCGCCACGCCCTCCCCGACGACATGCACCGCGGCGACATCGCGCACGTACGAGTGGTGGCGGAACGGCTCCCGCGACAGGACGTCTGAGATGTGAACCTCAGCAACGGGCAGAGCAACACCCGATAGCGCGTCGCGCAACGCCACAGAGGTGTGGGTCAGCCCACCAGGGTTGATCACGATCCCCGCGCAGTCCTCGCGGGCAGCGTGGATCGCATCGATGAGCACGCCCTCGTGATTGGACTGCAGAGAGCGCACCTCGAAGTCACGATCAGCGGCGGCGCGGGCGACGAGGGTTTCCACATCGGAGAGGGTCTGGCTACCGTAGATCGCCGGCTCCCGTGTGCCGAGCAGGTTGAGATTGGGGCCGTTGAGCAGCAGCAGGCGGCGCGCGGTGCTCATGCCCCCACCTCCTGGTACGCGGCGAAGAGCAACGACTCGTCGGGTGCCTGCAGAACCGTCGGTCGCGCGATGTCGTCGAGGACGATGAAGCGCAGCATGCTGCCGCGGGCTTTCTTGTCGCGCTGCATCGTCGCCAGCAGCTGCGACCAGGCGCCGGCGCGGTAGGTCGTCGGCAGCCCGAGGGACGTGAGGATGTCCCGGTGGCGATCCACCGCCTCGTCGGAGAGTCGACCTGCCAGACGCGACAACTCCGCGGCGTAGACCATCCCGATCGAGATCGCTGCCCCGTGGCGCCACTGGTATCGCTCCGCGTGCTCGATCGCGTGCCCGAGCGTGTGCCCGTAGTTCAGGATTTCGCGCAGGCCCGCCTCGCGGAGGTCCTCGCCGACGACGTGCGCCTTCATTCCGATCGCCAGCTCGATGCACCGGCGGAAGGGTGCCGATGACGGATCGACCGCCATGTCCGGGTCCGCCTCGATGAGCTCCAAGATCTCGGGGTGCCAGATGAACCCGGCTTTCACGACCTCGGCGAATCCGGCCACCCGTTCGTTGCGTGAAAGCGTCTCGAGCAGCTCCAGATCGCACAGCACGGCCGCCGGCGGCCAGAACGCGCCGACCAGGTTCTTCCCCTCAGCGGTGTTGATGCCGGTCTTGCCGCCCACGGCGGCATCGACCATGCCGAGCACGGTCGTGGGCACCTGCACGACAGCGACGCCGCGCAGCCAGGTCGCAGCAACGAAGCCCGCCAGATCGGTGACCGCTCCGCCACCGAACCCGACAACGGCATCGGTGCGGGTGAAGTTGGCTTGCCCCATCACCTGCCAGCAGAACGCAGCGACCTCGACGCGCTTACCCTGCTCGGCATCCGGTACCTCGGCGAGAAGCACCTGCCTGTCAGCGGAGATCACTGCGCGCAGGGCTTCGGCCTCGGCGGCGAGGGTCGGAGGATGCACGATCAGCACGCGCTCCGCGGATGGCGGGAGCACGTCTCCCAGCTGAGAGCGGATCCCGCGGCCGATCATGATGTCGTACGGATTGTCACCCGCGACGGTGATCGTCGTTGCGGTCATGCGGTCTCCTCCTGCGCGTGCACCCAGTGCACGATCTCATCGACGGTGTGCTGCAGCGGCCCGTCCGAGGTGTCCAGCCGAAGCGAGGCGACCCTTTCGTAGACGGGACGCCGCTCTGCGAAGATGCGTGACCACTCGGCCAGTGCATCATCCCCGCGGAGCAGCGGACGTGTGGAACCCTGCACGCGCGTGGCGACCACGCGTGGCGCGACGGTCAGCAGGACGACGTCGCATCGTTCCAGGTCCGCCTGCGTGTCGGCATCCAGCACCGCCCCGCCACCCAGAGACACGACACGCGGCGCAGAGAGGGCATCGCGCACGGCGTCGCGTTCGTAGCCGCGGAACACGTCCTCGCCCTGATCGGCGAAGATCTGCTCGATCGGCCCGTGCACGCGCTGGACGCTCGCGTCGGTGTCGACGAATTCGACCCCGAGCCGCCGGGCCACCCGACGTCCCACGCTCGTCTTGCCCGCACCCATGGGGCCGACCAGCACGAGGGGTCTAGAGACCGGCATCGTCGCCCAGGAGAGAGCCGTCGCTCATGGCGGTCGAACGCAACGTTTCCGGGATCGCTGCGAGGTAGCTCTCAAGATTCCGACGGGTCTCCCCGATGCTGTCGCCACCGAACTTCTCGAGCACCGTCTCTGCCAGGACGATCGCCGTCATGGCCTCTGCGACGACGCCCGCGGCCGGAACAGCACAGACATCCGAACGCTGGTGATGCGCCGAGGCGGTCTCACCCGTGGCGACGTCCACGGTTCGCAGCGCATGCGGAACGGTCGCGATCGGTTTCATTGCGGCCCGCACGCGCAGGACGGTACCCGTCGACATGCCGCCTTCGGTTCCTCCCGCGCGGTCGCTGGCACGGGTGATCCCGGCGGCGGTGGCAAAGAGCTCGTCGTGGGCGCGCGACCCGCGACGCCGCGATGTTTCGAAGCCGTCGCCGACCTCGACGCCCTTGATGGCCTGGATGCTCATAAGTGCCTGCGCAAGCTTGCCGTCGAGGCGACGGTCCCACTGCACGTGGCTTCCGAGTCCCGGCGGGAGTCCGTAGGCGAGCACCTCGACGATGCCGCCGAGCGTATCGCCCTCCTTGCGGGCGGCATCCACCTCGGCCACCATCAGCGCGGAGGTGGCCGCATCGAAGCAGCGCAGCGGATCAACGTCCAGCGCCGCGACGTCATCGGGTGTCGGAAGGGCAGCGTCGGCGGGTGCCTGCACGGGTCCGATCGAGAGGGTGTGGGACACCAGACGGATACCGAGTTCGCCGAGGAACGACCGAGCGATCGCCCCGAGGGCGACGCGGGCGGCCGTCTCGCGCGCGCTGGCACGCTCGAGGATCGGCCGTGAGCTGTCGAAGTCGTACTTCTGCATCCCGACCAGGTCGGCATGGCCGGGGCGAGGGCGCGTGAGCGCGGCACTCCGACCGCGTGAGCGCTCCGTCACCTCCACGGGATCGGCGCTCATCACTTCCGACCACTTGGGCCACTCGGTGTTGCCGATCCGCAGCGCGATCGGGCTGCCGAGTGTCAGCCCGTGAACGACGCCGGTCGAGATCGTGAGCTCGTCCTCTTCGAACTTCATCCGTGAGCCACGGCCGTAGCCGAGCTTTCGGCGGGCCAGGTCAGCCTGGATGGCCGGACGGGAGACGGGGACGCCGGAGGGCAGGCCCTCCATGACGGCGACGAGTTCGGGGCCGTGTGATTCGCCGGCCGTGAGCACGCGGAGCATTCGTCTATCCTCCCACGAGCGCGCGGCGCATCGCGGCGAGAACGACCTCTTCCCGGTCGAGAGGCTCGTCGGCCGTGCCCGCCGCGAAGATCCGGACCTGCAGCAGGGCCTGGTGCAGGAGCATCCCCTCCCCCGTGATCACCGGTGCGCCGGCACGATCCCATGCCTCGGAGATTCGCGTCGGACCGCGACCGTAGACCACATCCAGAAGCGGTCCACCGGGCTCCGCAATGATGTCGGCAACATCCGGAGGGATCCGGGCCCCTCCGGGCAGCGTCGCAATGGTGAGATCCACGGGCGAGTACGCGGGCGTCTCGAACAACAGCGGCATGACGCTGACACCGAGGCTGTCTCCCAGGTCCTGCAGCGCAGCGACCGCGGGCGGACGGCGGGCGACGACCTCAACGTAGGAAGCCCCGAGTTCGGCGGCCGCGACGAGCGCCGATGTCGCGGTGGCACCGGCGCCGATGATGCGGACATCCGCCACCGAGGTGATGCCGTTCTCCGCAAGAGAGGCCGTGATGCCGCCGACATCGGTGTTGAACCCCCGCGTCCCGGCATCCTCGAGCAGCAGCGTGTTGACGGCGCCGGTCAGCTCGGCGCGCCGATCGCGCCACGTCGCGGCGCCGAAGGCGGAGGGCTTGAGCGGTGCGGTCACGGACAGTCCGCGGAAAGTCGAGTCCAGGGATGCCAGTACGCGGGCGAACTCGCGCTCGCCCACCTCTCGCCGCTCGTAGGACCAGTCCACCCCCAGCACCTCGTACGCGGCGAGGTGGAGCTGTGGCGAGAGACTGTGGGCGATCGGGTCGCCCCAGACCTCGAGGGCCCGACGATCGGTCACGTCAGCAGCCCGAGTCCGGGTTCGCCGCGCACCACTGCTGCCACTGCTCGACGGCGGCGAGATGGTCGTCGTAGGTCGTCGTGAAGACGGTCTCGCCGGTGTCGAGGTTGACCGTGACGAAGTACAGCCACGGTCCATCCGCCGGATGCATCGCCGCGTCGATCGCCAGATCGCCGGGGTTGGCGATCGGGGTGGCGGGGAGTCCGTCGATGACGTAGGTGTTCCACGGGTTGTCGTCCGAGAGCGCGGCGCCCGAGGTGCTCACTGTGCCGTCGTGCATCTCTCCGTAGCCGTACTGTGCCGTCGAGTCCATCTGGAGCTTCATGCCGATGTCGAGCCGGTTGTAGATCACGCGCGAGACGTTGTAGAAGTCCTGCTCGAACCGCGCCTCACGCTGGATGATCGAGGCGATCGTGAGGATGCGCTCGCGATCGTCGACAGGGACCCCGGCGGCATCCAGTGACTCGACGGCCCTCGACACCATTCGGGCGATGATGTCGGTAGCGGCAACGCCGGCGTCGAAGGTGTAGGTCGCGGGGAACAACCAGCCCTCGAGAGTCGTCGCCGATACCCCGTACACGGCGGGATCGGCGACGGCCGCCTGGAAGTCGGCGAGCGGAATGCCGAGATCCGTGGAAAGGATCTCAATCGTCTGATCGACTGTCAGACCCTCGCGCACGAGCGCGGTGTTCTCCATCTTGTTGGCGGGGTCCTCGAGCGCGGCGAGAGCGGCTGCGGAGGTCATCTGCAACTGCAAGCGATACACACCGGGGAAGAAATCGGGGCTCTGCTCGGTCTCGATCAGATAGTCGTAGAACGCCTCCGGCGTCTTGGTGACCCCAGCAGCGGCAAGGCTCACAGAGATGGACTCTCCCGTGTCCCCCTCGACGATCGTGACGTAGGCCTCGCCCGTGGCCATCCCGTCCTCGTAGTCCTTCGGCTCTTCCCAGCCCATGACCTCGCGGATCTTGTCCTCGTAGGTGCTCCACGCCCACCAGCCCGCGCCGGCAGCCCCACCCACCAGAGCAAGGATGATGATCAGCGCGATGATCGGCCCCTTGCGCGAGCGCTTCTTCCGCTTCGTGGACGGTGTCATGCCGATGTCATTCGTGGTGCGCTCGCCAGAGAACAGGTCATCGAGAGAGGATGAGCCCCCCGGCGATCCCGCACCGTCGTGCGTGCGTGTCGTGGTCGTGTCGCGCGCGGATGCGGGAGCCTGAGCCGAAGCCAGGAAACCCTCGAACGACGCGTCCGGGGTTGCCGGGCGGCCGGCCTCGGCGGGCGGGGCCGGGGGCGCGGGCTCCTGGCGCGCCTCACGCGCGGCGCGGCGAGATCCGGGAACGGGCGACTGCTGTGCCCCGTCAGCGGCGGGGGTGTCGCTCGGCGACGGCTCGTCGGACATGGTCAGACAGTCTCCTCGGGGGGCGGGAGCACGCTTCCAGCAGGACGCCCGGTGCTCTTCTCGATGTCGACTGCATGCTGGAGCAGGACGACGGCGGCGGCCTGATCAATCATGCTACGAGACGACTTCGTGGTTTTCCCGGAGGCGTGGAGCGCGTGCTGCGCCGAGACGGTGCTCAATCGCTCATCTACAAGGCGCACAGCGACACCGCTCGCCGCCTGGATCTCGCCTGCGAAAGAGATCGCATCCTCGGTCGAAGCAGTGTGCTCGCCCCGGAGATTGACCGGCAGGCCGACGACGATCTCCATCGGCTCCCACTCGCCCACGAGCGCCGCGATCCGGGCCACGGCCCCATCATCGCGTCGCACCGTCTCCACAGGCGTGGCGAGGAGCCCGTCCGGATCGCACCGTGCGACACCGACCCGGGCTTTCCCGACGTCGATGCCGAGGCGCAGACCGCGACGAAAGCCGCTCACGCGTTCCGCAGCGCTCGAGTCACGGCATCCAGCGCCGCATCGACGGCGCCGGCGTCGGTTCCGCCGCCCTGAGCCAGATCGTCACGACCGCCGCCGCCACCACCCAGTACGCCGGCGGCGGCCTTGGCGAGTGCGCCGGCCTTCAGCCCCTGCGCGCGTGCCGCGTCATTGGTGGCGACGATGATGACGGGGCGATCTGCGACAACGGATGCCAGTGCCACGACGGCCGCCTCGGCCCCGAGCCGCTCGCGGACCTGCAGAGCGACGGCGCGCACATCGTCGGCCGATGCGGCACCCGCGACATTCTGTACCACGGCGCGGACGTTCCCCTCCCGGGTCGCCCGCGCGACCAGGTCGGGGATCTTCTCGCCGAGCGCCCTCGCCTCGAGCGCGGCGATCTTCTTCTCGGCCGCCTTGAGGCTGGACGACAGCTCGGCGATGCGCGCGGGAAGCTGCTCGCGCGGGGTCTTGAGCGCGGATGTGAGCTCAGCGACGAGGGCGCGTTCGGCGGCCAGGCTGCGGAAGGCATCCATACCGACGAGCGCTTCGACGCGACGATTGGCGGCACCCACCGAGGCCTCGCCGACCAGCGAGATCAGGCCGATCTCTGCGCTCGTGCGCACGTGGGTGCCCGCGCAGAGCTCGCGCGACCACGGGCCTCCGATGTCCACCATCCGCACGGTGTCGCCGTACTTCTCGCCGAAGAGCGCCATCGCGCCGAGATCCCGCGCCTCATCCAGTGCGAGCACGCGGGTGGTGACTTCGAGGTTGTCACGCACTGCGGTGTTGGCGATCTCTTCGATCTCGGTCTTGGTCTCGGCTGACAGCGCCTGCGACCACGAGAAGTCGAATCGGAGATACCCGGCACGGTTCAGCGATCCCGCCTGGGTCGCGGTCTTGCCCAGTGTGTCGCGCAGGGCTGCATGCACGAGATGGGTCGCCGAATGGGCCTGTGCCGCCGCACGGCGGTTGGCGGCATCCACGATGGTCGTGGCTGCGTGACCGACCGCGACCTCGCCGGCCTTCACCTCGACGGTGTGGCTGACCAGCCCCGGAACGGGCTTCTGAACGTCGAGCACATCCAGTTCGAAGCCCGCGCCGACGATGATGCCCTTGTCGGCGATCTGTCCGCCGGACTCGGCATACAGAGAGGTGTCGGCGAGAATCACCTCTGCGGTCTGGCCGGCTGTCGCACGGTCGACGGATACACCGTCCACCAGGACGCCGAGCACCCGCGTCTCCGTCTCGAAATCGGTGTAGCCCGTGAATGTGGTCTCGCCCAGAGCGCGGAACTCGCGGTAAACCGAGTGGTCGGCGATGGCGCGCTTGCGCGCCTTCGCATCCGCCTTGGCCCGGGAGCGCTGTTCCTGCATGAGCGTGTCGAAGGCATCGCGGTCGACGCTCAGACCTGCTTCTTCGGCGATCTCGACCGTGAGGTCGATCGGGAAGCCGTAGGTGTCATGCAGCAGGAAGGCCTCCGCGCCGGCAAGGCTCGCGCCGCCAGAACGCTTGGTATCGGCCACAGCAGTGTCGAGAATCGTGGATCCCGAGGCCAGCGTCCGCAGGAACGTCTCCTCCTCGGCGATCGCGTAGGACGACAGGCGGTCATAGTCCCGTGCCAACTCGGGGTAGGCGGGTGCCATCGCATCACGCGAGGCGGCGAACAGCTCGGGGAAGGTCGGCACATCGACACCGAGCAGACGCATCGCGCGGATCGTGCGGCGCATCAGACGGCGCAGGATGTAGCCACGGCCCTCATTCGAGGGCGTCACGCCGTCCGAGAGGAGCATGAGCGAGGAGCGCACGTGGTCGGCGATGACACGGAAGCGGACGTCGTCCTCGTGCGAGGCACCGTAGCGACGACCGGACAGGTCGACAGCACGGTCGAGCACCGGACGGACCTGGTCGGTCTCGTACATGTTGTCGACACCCTGCTTGATGAACGCGACGCGCTCGAGGCCCATGCCGGTGTCGATGTTTTTGTTGGGCAGCTCGCCGACGACGTCGAAATCGGTCTTCGAACGCACGTTGTTGATCGAGTACTGCATGAAGACGAGATTCCAGATCTCGGTGAAGCGGCTGTCGTCGACGGCCGGGCCACCCTCACGGCCATAGGCGGGGCCGCGATCGAAGTAGATCTCCGAGCAGGGACCCGCAGGACCCGGCTGGCCGGTGGACCAGTAGTTGTCCTCCTTGCCAAAGCGCTGGATGCGCTCCTCGGGCAGGCCCGCGATGCGGCGCCAGAGAGCCGCGGCATCGTCATCGTCTTCGTAGACGGTCACCCACAGGTCGCGCTCGTCGAAACCGAGACCGCCGTCTGCTTCGGAACTGGTGAGCAGTTCCCATGCGTACGAGATGGCGCCTTCCTTGAAGTAGTCGCCGAAGGACCAGTTACCGAGCATCTGGAAGAAGGTGCCGTGTCGGGCGGTCTTTCCGACTTCCTCGATGTCGTTGGTCCGGATGCACTTCTGGACGTCCGCCGCCCGCGCGTAGGGGGCGGGGACCACCCCGGTCAGATAGGGGATGAACGGCACCATCCCCGCGACGGTGAACAGCAGTGACGGGTCGTCGGTGACGAGGGAGGCGGAGGGGACGATCACGTGATCGTTCTTCTCGAAGTAGTCGAGGTAGCGCTGCGCGATCTCAGCAGTCTTCATCGGTGGTCCTCAGGGCGTGCGACATCGTCGCCGATGGGCGACGACGGTGGGGTATCCGTGCGGGTCAGTTCTTCTCGTCCGCCGCGCCTGCGGAATCGGCGCTCTTGGCTTCCTCCGCGATGGCCGCGGCGACGTCGGCGGCAGCTTCCCGCGCGTCGCTGACCAGGCCGGATATCCGAGACTCCTGCTCGTGGTAGGCGTCAGCGATCCTGTCCGTGAACTGCGTGATGCGCGCATCCACCTCGGCGAGCACCTCGTGACCACGCGGGTCCTTGTTGACGAAGTGGGCCGCGACGAATCCGCCGACCAGACCCAGTGCAAACCACAGCAGGTTTTTCATGCGCTCACTTCCTCCCCGCGGGGTGACGTTTCCCCCATGTTAGGCGAGAACGACGAAGGGCGCCGGGTGACCGGCGCCCTTCGAAGTGCGATCTCGATGATCAGCGAGCTGCGTAGTACTCGACGACGAGCTGGACGTCACAGACGACCGGAACCTCGGCGCGCTTGGGACGGCGCACGAGACGGGCGTGCAGCTTGTCGAGCTCAACCTCGAGGTAGCCCGGAACGGGGGGCAGGACTTCGGCGTGTCCGCCCGCGGCCGCGACCTGGAAGGGCTCGGTACCCTCACTCTTCTCCTTGACGTGGATGAGCTGGCCGGGGGCGACGCGGAACGACGGGCGGTCGACGGTCTTGCCGTCCACGAGGATGTGGCGGTGGACGACCATCTGGCGGGCCTGCGCGGTCGTGCGGGCAAAGCCGGCACGCAGGACGAGGGCGTCCAGACGCATCTCGAGCTGCTCGACCAGGTTCTCACCGGTCAGGCCGTCCTTGCGGCGGGCCTCGTTGAACGCGATGCGCAGCTGCTTTTCACGGATGCCGTACTGCTCGCGCAGACGCTGCTTCTCGCGGAGCCGGACGGCGTAGTCGCTGTCGGCCTTGCGCTTGGTGCGGCCGTGCTCGCCGGGAGCGTAGGGACGCTTCTCGAGGTAGCGAGCAGCCTTGGGGGTCAGCGCGACGCCGAGCGCGCGCGACATGCGGACCTTGCGGCGGTCCTGTGACTTCGTGGGCACGAAGATTTCCTTCCGAGGACATGGCCGTGTCTTTCACGGCTCATGGACGTATCCGATGCACCCCCTCTCCGGCGCACACGTCGGGGCGTGCCGAAGCGATGTGAGGGGTGTGGGATATTCGAAAACTCGGTTCCGAACCGAACAAGTCTACCAGACGTGCTCAGTCCTGCTGGTTGGGTCGGCGTCCGAGGATGCGCTGGATACGCTCCCACCTCACCTGCAGATCACGTTCAGCCCCGCGTGCGACGGGACGGAAGTATGTCGTGTCGCGCAGTTCGTCGGGAAGGTACTGCTGGCGCACCACCCCGACCTCCTCGTCGTGCGGGTACCGGTACCCCGCGCCGTGCCCCAGCCGCTTCGCCCCGGCGTAGTGCGCGTCGCGCAGGTGCGGCGGCACCGGGCCGAAGCGGCCGGCGCGCACATCGGCGATCGCCTCGTCGATGGCGACGTACGCCGAATTGGACTTCGCCGTCGTCGCCAGGTACACCGTCGCTTCAGCGAGCGGGATCCGACCTTCGGGCAGTCCGATCAGCTGGACGGCCTCTGCCGCAGCCACCGCCAGCGGCAGTGCTTGGGGATCGGCGAGACCGATGTCCTCGGATGCCGAAATGATGAGACGGCGGGCGATGAAACGAGGATCCTCCCCCGCCTCGATCATGCGCGCAAGGTAGTGCAGCGCGGCGTCGGGGTCCGAGCCGCGGATCGACTTGATGAAAGCGCTGATGACGTCATAGTGCTCATCGCCCTGCCTGTCGTACCGTAGCAGCGCGCGATCCACGGCCTGCCCGACGTGCTCTTCGGTGATCTCGGGCGGTTCTTCGCCGTCCATGCCGTCACTCGCGAGTGATGCAGCCGCCTCCAACGCCGTCAGCGCACGTCGCGCGTCCCCCGATGAGAGCTGCACCAGCGCGCCCCGAGCCTGCTCGGTGATCGTCACGGCGCCATCGAGACCACGCGCATCCGCAAGAGCTCGGTCGATCAGCGTTCCCAGATCGTCGTCGGAGAGCGGGCGCAGCGTCAGCAGCAGCGACCGCGAGAGCAGCGGCGCGATGACCGAGAACGACGGGTTCTCCGTCGTCGCGGCGATGAGGACGACCCAGCCGTTCTCGACGCCGGGAAGCAGCGCATCCTGCTGGGCTTTGGTGAAGCGGTGGATCTCATCGAGGAAAAGGATCGTGGACTGACCGTAGAGATCACGCTGGGTCAGTGCCTCCTGCATCACCTCGCGCACGTCCTTGACGCCGGCGGTGATCGCGGACAGCTCGACGAATCTCCTGCCCGACGAACGTGCGATCGCCTGGGCGAGCGTGGTCTTGCCGGTGCCCGGCGGACCCCAGAGGATGACGGATGCGGCAGCCCGTTCGCCTGCGCCGGGATCTGCCAGGACCACGAGTGCTGACCCCGCGCGCAGAAGGTGACTCTGCCCTGCAACCTCCTCGAGACTCGTCGGGCGCATGCGCACCGGAAGCGGTGCGCGCGCCGAGAACAGCGCGGTCTGACTGGTCACCCGCCCAGGCTATCCCGCGCCACCGACCTCTCCGGCGGCGAGATCGACCGTACTAGGCTGGTCGCGTCCATCCCCCGCAGGCGGCCCGGCCGCATTGAGGTGCCCCAGTGTCTGACACATCCCCCGCCCCCGCCACCCCCGACGAGCCCTGGGGGCGCGTCGAAGAAGACGGCACCGTCTCGGTGCGCGAAGGCGCCGGTTGGCGCGTCGTCGGGCAGTACCCCGATGGGACCGCGGAGGAGGCGCTCGCCTACTACGAGCGCAAATTCTCCGACCTGGCGTCGGAGGTGACGCTGCTCGAGGTGCGCGCTCGTCGCGGCGGGGCATCCGCCGCAGATCTCCGCTCCGCTGCCGCCAGCGTGAGTGTCAAGATCAGCGGTGCCGCCGCGGTCGGCGATCTCGGTGCTCTGGAGGCGCGCGTCGAGGCGCTGGCATCGACTCTCACAGAGGCCACCGCCGCCGAAGCGGCCCAGGCCCGAGAGGCCGTTGACGCCGCCGTTGCCGAGCGAACGGCGCTCGTCGAACAGGCGGAGGCATGGGCGGCCAAGGACCCGAAGTCGGTGCAGTGGAAGACCGCATCTGCTGAGATGTCGGCGCTCTTCGACCAGTGGCAGCGTCACCAGCAGACGGGGCCCCGTCTACCGAAGTCCGCCTCGCAGCAGCTCTGGAAGCGATTCCGCGACGCGCGTGCCACAGTGGACAAGCATCGCCGAGAGTTCTTCGCCGAACTGGACGAAGCCCACAGGAGCGTGCGCAGCCAGAAGGAACGACTGATCGAGCGCGCGGAGGCCCTGGCCGCCCGTGGTGAGGACGGCATTACGGCCTACCGCGATCTGCTGACCCAGTGGAAGACCGTCGGTCGTGCGGGCAAGAAGGTCGACGACGCCCTCTGGGCGCGGTTCAAGGCCGCCGGTGACGCCCTGTACGGCGCACGTTCGGCGCGCGAGGCCGCTGAGGTCGAGGCATCCAAAGAGAAGATCGACGCGAAGCGCGCTCTGCTCACCGACGCCGGCGCGATCCGCGACGAGAAGGATGTCGCGAAGGCGCGTGCGGCTCTCACCAAGATCCAACGCGCGTGGGACGACATCGGTCGCGTCTTCCCGCGCGAGCAGGAGCGGTCACTGGACGACGAGTTGCGCAAGATCGAGATCCTCGTCCGCGATCGAGAGTCCGCGGAATGGACGCGGACCAATCCCGAGACCACTGCGCGCGCCGACGACATGACGCGCCAGCTCCACGCCGCCATCGAGAAGCTTGAGGCCGATCTGTCGGCAGCAACCGCCCGCAAGGATGCCGGTGCGATCCGCCAGGCCAACGAAGCCCTCGAGGCCCGACGCGCCTGGTTGCGTGCACTCGGCGGCTGAACGCGCGAGTTCTCCACAGATTCGGGCTGCTGGCGAGACGCCGTTCCCGGGACGCGCCACACTGCCGGTGTGACAGATTCCGTCCGCTCAAGTGCTCGGTCCTTCATCTACGTCGCGGGCGAGGGCCTCTCCCTTGCCGAGGCGACGGCAGCCTGCTTGGACGGCCATCTCGCCGCCAGCGACGAGGTCTACGTTCCCGCCGATCTGTATGAGACCGCCGCCGTCCGCGCAGCATCCGTCGCTCACCTCCTGCGCGGGGTCCTCGCAGCGACGCACCTGACGGCCGCCTGGATCCATGGCGCCCTCCCCACCCCGCCGTTGCGGCACACGGTGCAGCGGGCGGTGCCCTACCGTCTCCACGCGGTGATCCACCGACGTCTCCACTATCGGGATGTGGAAGTACCGCCGCGCGATCTGCGCCGGATCGCGGAACAGATGGTCACGACGCCCGAACGTACGCTTGCCGATCTCATCCGCATCGATGATGACGAGCACCAGACCGCGGCGCTCGCCATGGCAGACCGCGACCGCGGACTGCCGCTCCGCGCCCGCATCTGGTTGATCGCCGCGGGTGCCGTGCCGTTCAAGCGCGTCGGGGTGGCCCGCCTCCGGCGACTCGAACGCCGCGCACCGCCGTCGCCCGCTCAGGACGACGTCACGCGGTATACGTCATAGACCGCATCGATCCGACGGACCGCGTTCAGCACGCGGTCCAAGTGCACGATGTCGCCCATCTCGAACACGAAGCGGCTGATCGCCAGACGGTCGTTGCCCGTCGACACCGTCGCTGAGAGGATGTTGACGTGGTGCTCACTGAGCACGCGCGTCACATCGCTGAGGAGCCCCGACCGGTCCAAGGCCTCGACCTGGATCTGAACGAGGAAGATGCTCTTCGTGGTCGGCGCCCACTCGACCTCGATCAGGCGCTCGGGATCGGCTCGCAACGAATCCGCATTGGTGCAGTCAGCGCGGTGCACCGAGACGCCCGATCCGCGCGTCACAAAGCCGATGATCTCGTCCCCGGGAACGGGCGTACAGCACTTGGCGAGCTTCACGAGGATGTCGGGTGCCCCGCGCACCAGAACGCCCGAGTCGCCGGCCCGCGGCTGACGCGAACGGCCGACGTGCGGCAGATCGATCGGGCCGGTGGCCGTATCGGTCGACGCACTCACCAGCGCCGTCACCTTCTCGATCACCGACTGGGTGGAGACGTGCCCCTCGCCCACAGCGGCATACAGCGCGGACACGTCCTCGTAGCGCAGAAGGTGGGCGACCTCGGAGAGCGACTCTTGCGTCATGAGGCGCTGCAATGGCAGGTTCTGGCGGCGCATCGCCCGCGCGATCGACTCCTTGCCCTGTTCGATAGCCTCCTCGCGGCGTTCCTTCGTGAACCAACCACGGATCTTGTTGCGCGCGCGGGTGCTCTTGACGAACGACAGCCAGTCCTGGCTGGGGCCGGCATCCGGATTCTTCGACGTGAACACCTCGACGACGTCACCGCTGACCAGTTCCGATTCCAGCGGCACGAGGCGGCCATTGACCTTCGCACCCATGGTCCGGTGACCGACTTCGGTGTGCACCGCGTACGCGAAGTCGACGGGTGTTGCTCCGGCGGGCAGCCCGATCACGCGACCCTTCGGTGTGAAGACATAGACCTCTTTGGCGCCGATCTCAAAGCGCAGGGAATCGAGGAACTCACCCGGATCCGCCGTTTCGGCCTGCCAATCCGAAATTCGCGCGAGCCAGGCCATGTCGGCGTCGACGGTTCGGTCGTCGACCTTGCCGCCCGCCATCTGCTCCTTGTACTTCCAGTGGGCGGCGACACCGTACTCCGCCTGCTGGTGCATCTCGTGCGTGCGGATCTGCAGCTCGACCGTACGGCCCTCGGGCCCGATGACGGTCGTGTGCAGCGACTGGTACAGGTTGAACTTCGGCGTCGCGATGTAGTCCTTGAAACGACCCGGCAACGGCGTCCACCGCGCGTGGATCGCACCGAGGACGGCGTAGCAGTCACGAACGCTCGTCACGAGCACGCGGATTCCGATGAGGTCGTATATGTCGTCGAACTCACGGCCGCGGACGATCATCTTCTGGTACACGGAATAGAGCTGCTTGGGCCGACCGACGACCTGTCCGCGCACCCGCAGCTCTCGCAGGTCCGATTCGACGGCGGCGATGACGTTCTGCAGGTACTTGTCGCGCTGCGGCGTGCGCTGGCGAACCAGGCTCTCGATTTCGGCGTACAGCTTGGGATGCAGTACCGCGAACGAGAGGTCCTCGAGTTCTGCCTTGATCGTCTGGATACCCAGTCTGTGGGCCAGCGGCGCATAGATCTCGAGCGTCTCGGTGGCCTTCTTGCGTGCCTTCTCCGGGGGGACGAATCCCCACGTCCGAGCATTGTGGAGGCGGTCGGCGAGTTTGATGAGCAGGACGCGGATGTCGCGGGACATCGCGACGATCATTTTGCGTACGGTTTCGGCCTGTGCGCTCTCGCCGTATTTGACCTTGTCGAGCTTGGTGACGCCGTCCACCAGCATGGCGACCTCGTCACCGAACTCCGCCGTCAGCGTGTCGAGCCCGTATCCGGTGTCCTCAACGGTGTCATGAAGGAGCGCCGCAGCAATCGCCTTCGGACCGAGACCCAGTTCCGCGAGGATCTGAGCGACCGCGAGCGGGTGGGTGATGTACGGCTCGCCGCTCTGCCGCTTCTGCCCGGCGTGTGCCCGCGCAGCCACGGCGTAGGCCCGTTCGATGATCGAGACATCGCCCCGCGGATGATGCGTGCGCACGACACGGACGAGCTGTTCGA
Organism: Microbacterium sediminicola; assembly: GCF_039531125.1. Lineage (NCBI taxonomy): Bacteria > Bacillati > Actinomycetota > Actinomycetes > Micrococcales > Microbacteriaceae > Microbacterium > Microbacterium sediminicola. The sequence goes on along the minus strand of NZ_BAAAPL010000001.1, from coordinate 881,571 downwards.
CGTCATCTCGCCGCGCAGCGCGCGAGAAGATGCGCGGCACCAGGCGGAACAGCGACGGCGCCGCGTTCGAGGCGGGAGGAACAGTCTCGGTCACCGCGGACTCCCCCCTGTGCTGGAGCACCCCATCCTACGCCGGTCGCCGCACACTCAGGATGCCGCGACAGCCTTCTCGCGTGCGCCGATGACGCGGGCATCGCGCTTACGGATCGGTTCCTCGCTCTCGCGGAAGAGAGAGTAGAGCGGGGCCGCGACGAACAGGGTCGAATACGCCGCGACGATGATGCCGACGAAGATCGCCAACGAGATGTCACTCAGCGTCTCTGCACCGAGCCAGATCGCACCGATGAACAGAATGGCACCGACGGGAAGAATCGCCACCACCGTCGTGTTGATCGATCGCACGAGCGTCTGGTTGACGGCGAGGTTGACCGACTCACCGAATGTGCGCCCCGAAATCTCGCCGTCTTCGCGCGTGTTCTCGCGGATCTTGTCGAAGACCACCGTCGTGTCGTACAAGGAGTACGCCAAGATCGTCAGGAACCCGATCACGGCGGCCGGAGAGATCTCGAACCCGAACAGCGCGTAGATCCCGACCGTCACCACGAGCACGTCGGCCAATCCGACGATCGCGGCCGCCGACATCTTCCAGGTGCGGAAGTACAGCGCCAGGATCACGAAGGTGAGCGCCAGGAAGATCGCCAGACCCCACAATGACTGCCGCGTGACATCCTGCCCCCAGCTGGGACCGATGAACGAGGTGGTGACTTCACTTTCGGGCACGTCATACGCCGTTGCCAGTGCGGTCGACACCTCACGCGTCTGGGCGTCGGTGAGCTGGTCGGTCTGCACGCGCACGGTGTCGGAACCGACCGTGACGACCTTGGTCGTCGCATCCGGGACGACGCTCTGCACCGCGTCTGTCGCCAGGAGCTGGTCTGTCGTCGCGACGCCGGAGACGGTGAACTGCGAGCCGCCGGTGAACTCGATCGAGAACTGCATCGGTCGCACCAGGGGAACGAGTGCGGATCCGATCACGAGGATGGCCGCAACGATGAACCATGCGCGGCGCCGTCCGACGAACGGGAACGACGTCTTGCCCGAGTAGAGGTCGTTGCCGAGCTGATTGAGCGAACGCATCAGGCGCCCTCCCCCTTCGTCGAGGACCCTGACGTGCGGTCGGTTTGCGACTCGTCGACACCACCGGTCTTGACGGCCCGCGACTCGGCGAGTTTGCGCTCGGCGATCGTCTGCCGCTTGGCCGCCTCGCCCCGCGAGCGCGAGGCACGCTTCTCGGCCGCCGTACGCGGCGAGGCGGCTGCGGGCGCGCGGAACTGGGCACGGCCCCGATACACGGCGCCCAGAGCGTCAGGATCCAGCCCCGAGAGCGGATGACCGGACGAGAAGAACCGGGTGCGCGAGAGCAGCTGCATCACCGGGTGGGTGAACATGATGAAGATCAAGATGTCGATCGCCGTCGTGAGTCCGAGGGTGAAGGCGAATCCCTTCACCGTGGCATCGGCGAGGATGTACAGCACGACCGCGGCGAGGATGTTGATCGACTTGGAGATGTAGATCGTCCGCTTTGCGCGACTCCAGCCGTCCTCGACGGCGCCGGTGATGGACTTCCCATCACGGAGTTCGTCTCGGATGCGCTCGAAGTAGACGATGAACGAGTCGGCCGTGAATCCGATCGACACGATCAAGCCCGCGACGCCGGCCAACGAGAGCCGGAAGCCCATGCGCCATGCCAGAATGCACAGCGCGATATAGGTCAGCACCCCCATCACGACGAGCGAGGCGATGATCACGAACCCGAGCGCGCGGTAGACGACGAGCGAATAGACCGCGACCAGCGCGAGCCCGATGAGCCCCGCGATCAGGCCGATCTGCAGTTGCTGCGAACCCAGCGTCGCCGAGACGGTGTCGGAGCTGACGACCTCGAAGCTCAGCGGAAGCGCTCCGTACTTGAGCTGGTCCGCGAGAGCCTGGGCGGTCTCCTGCGTGAAACTGCCGCTGATACTGGGCTTACCGTCCAGGATGATGCCGTTCATGGCCGGCGCCGACAGCACGTATCCGTCGAGCACGAACGCGAATTGGTTCAGCGGAGACGTCGCACCGTACAGCCGCTGGCTGATGTCGGCGAAGATCGTCGTTCCCTCGGAGTCGAAGGTGAGGTTCACGACCCACTGGCCCGTCGTCTGCTCGAGACCGCTCGTCGCGTCGGTGATCGACGAGCCGTCGAGCTCTACCGGTCCGAGGATGTACTTCACCGTGCCCGTAGCGTCACAGGTGATTAGCGGCTCATCCGTCGGTGCGTTGGCCGGGTCGTTGTCGGGGTTGGTGCAGTCGTACGCCAGGTACTCCGCCTGAAGTGCAGGGGTGAGCCAATTCAGATCGCTGCCGTTGGTCGGTTCCACCGTCGGAGTGGCCTCGAGGGTGGGGTCGGGCGTCGGATACGGTGTCGCGAGACCATCGTCGCCCACATATGACGTCGCGGGCGAGCCCGCGTAGAGGACCGCGCGCAGCTGAAGCTGCGCGGAGGCCTCGATCCGCTGACGGGTCTGCTCGTCGGCGTCACCAGGAATCTGGACGACGATGTTCTTGCCGCCCTCGGTCGTCACCTCCGCTTCGCCGACGCCCGAGGCGTCGACGCGCTGACGGATGATCGTGACCGCCTGATTGAGCTGCTCCGCCGACGGGTCCGCTCCATCTGCGGTCTGCGCCTCGAGGATGATCTGCGTACCGCCCTGCAGGTCGAGGGCGAGCTCGGGCACCCACGAGCTCTGCTGGAACACGTAGACGCCGAGCGCATTGATGCCGAAGAGCACCGCGGTGATCGCGAGCAGGCCCGTGAGGGCCCGGACGGCATGACGAACGGGCGTAGAGGTGGCCACGAAGGAGCCTTTCGGTGAGGTGCGGCTCAGGCGCTGGGCTTGTTGTCGCCGTCGCGCGACTCGGTCTCACCCTCGGCCGGTGCGGCCTCTTCCGGAGACGTCTCGTGGAAGCCGTCCACGATCTGCTCGAACTTGTCGTCACCGTGCTCCTCATCGCCCTCGTCGTCGACCTCGACGTCATCGGCGGGAGTGATCACACGCAGGATGGCCTGGCTGTGGACACGGATGTCCACACCGGGAGCGATTTCGACGATGGCGGGCTCGTCGAGGTTGTCGGGGTCGAAAGAGACGATCGTGCCGTACAGGCCGCCCTGGAGGAGTACCTCCGCGCCCGCGACGGTCTCGCGCTGCTTCTTGGCCTGCTCCTCGCGCTGCTTCTTCATGCGGCGGCTGGAGTTCCAGAACATGAAGACCAGGAGCGCACCCAGCAGGATGATCAGGCCGTAGTTGAGGAAGAAGTCCTGGATGTTCATGAAGGGAGTAAGCCTTTCGATGCCGCCGGAGGATTCACGGCGTGCGGGGTCGGGGGCGAGAGCCTCCAGGAATTATAGGCCATCCACTTCGAGGGCCTGCTGCGCGCTCCGCAGACCGAGATGCGTGTAGGCGGCGGGCGTGGCGATCCTCCCCCGCGGAGTGCGCCCCATGAACCCGATGCGTACGAGATAGGGCTCGATGACGGACTCGATCGTGTCCGCCTCCTCTCCCACCGTGACCGCGAGGGTGTTCAGTCCCACCGGTCCGCCGCCGAAACGTCGGATCAGGATGTCGAGCACCGCGCGATCGAGGCGGTCGAGACCGATCTGATCCACGTCGTACAGCTCGAGCGCGGCATCGACGGCCGTGTGGGTCGCACCCCCGCCGTTCACGACGACATAGTCGCGCACACGACGAAGGAGCCGATTCGCGATGCGGGGCGTGCCTCGGGACCGACGCGCGATCTCCTCGCGCGACGAAGGGGGAACCTCGAGTCCGAGCATGTCGGCGGAGCGACGAACCACGCGCTCCAGCTCATCGACCTCGTAGTACTCCAGGTGCGCGGTGAACCCGAATCTGTCACGCAGCGGGTTGGGGAGCATCCCTGAACGGGTTGTCGCACCCACCAGCGTGAACGGTGCGAGATCGAGCGGAATGCTTGTGGCGCCGGCACCTTTGCCGACCATGATGTCGATCCGGAAGTCCTCCATCGCGAGGTAGAGCATCTCCTCGGCGGATCGCGCCATGCGATGGATCTCATCGATGAAAAGCACCTCGCCGGGCGTGAGGCTCGAGAGCAGCGCGGCGAGATCGCCGGCATGCTGAATCGCGGGACCGCTGGACATGCGCAGCGGGCGCTCACTTTCGTAGGCGATGATCATTGCCAGCGTCGTCTTCCCCAGCCCCGGCGGGCCGGCGAGAAGGATGTGATCTGCGGGACGCTCCTGCAGGCGCGCAGCATCCAGCAAGAGTTGCAGCTGGCCGCGTACCTTGGGCTGACCGACGAACTCAGCCAGGGATCCGGGGCGCAGCGCACCCTCGAGCGCGCGCTCCGATTCGTCGGTGGACACAGCCGGATCGGAACGCTCAGCCACGGACGGTCTCCGCGCGCCGCGGCCCGAGCTGCGCCAGTGCGAGTCTGAGGACGTCCGGAACCTGTGCCTGCTCGGGTGCGCTTTCCGAGATCTCGGCGACCGCGCCCGCCGCCGCCTTCTCGGGCCAGCCGAGGCCGACGAGGGCCTCGACGACCCGTGCGTCTCGTTCGCCCGATGCCGCACGCGGCACGCCGGGTGTGGAGGCGTGGATCTTTCCGGCCAGGTGGAGCACGATCAACTTGGCCGTCTTCGGCCCGATTCCCGACACGCGCCGGAACGGTGCATCGTCCTCATCCGCCACCGCCGCGGCGATCTGGTCGACCGACATCGCGCTGAGGACGCCGAGGGCGGACTTCGGCCCGACCCCGGTGACACCGACGAGAAGGAGGAACGCGGAGAGTTCGTCGCGCGTGCCGAAACCGACGAGCGACAGAGCGTCCTCACGCACGATGAGCGAGGTGTGCAGGAAAAGCTGCTCCCCCACGCGCGCACTGCGAGCGACCGCGGGGACGACGGACACTGCCAGGCCCACCCCGCCGACCTCGACGACAACGCTCTCCAGGTCGGCGTGCGCGACGACACCTCTCACGGATGAGATCATCGAGGGCCTCCTCGGGCTCGGGCGGATATGGCTACGACCCTACGGTCACCCTCGTACATTCGTTCGAGCGACACGCCTCTGTGATGTCAGACGCGCATGCGGCGTTCAGCCTCGCGCCACGCACGCTGCGCGGGCGTGAGGACGCCGGAGGTCTCGCTCCGCGCCGCGGGGGCGCGCCACGCGTGGCACAGTGCGAGCGCCAGCGCGTCTGCGGCGTCGGCAGGCTGGGGGAGCTCGCGCAGCCGCAACACGCGGGCGACCATCGTCTGCACCTGACGCTTGTCCGCCGCGCCATAGCCGGTGATCGCGGCCTTCACCTCGGTGGGCGTGTGTGTGGCCGTCGGAAGACCACGCTCCCCCGCGAGCATCAGCGCGATGCCGCTGGCCTGCGCAGTGCCCATGACCGTGTTGCGATTCTGCTGTGCGAACACACGCTCCACCGCCACGACATCGGGAGCGTGAACCTCCATCACCTCACGCAGTCCGCGCGCGACGTCGACGAGCCGCTGCTCGATCGGCGCATCGGAGGCCGTCCGCACGACACCGACGTGAACGAGTACAGCAGAGCGGTCGGCCGCGACATCCACCACGCCCACGCCGCAGCGGGTCAGTCCCGGGTCCACCCCGAGCACGCGCAGAGTCGCCATCCTCCGAGGTTAGGCGCGCGAGCTCGGCGCGGGTTCCAGGCGCGCCCTACTCGTCGTTCTCGAGTTCGGCCTGCACATCGGCGGTGAGATCGAAGTTGCTGTAGACGTTCTGGACGTCGTCGCTGTCTTCGAGGGCGTCGATGAGGCGGAAGACCTTGCGTGCGGTGTCGGCGTCGACCTCGACCTTCAACGAGGGTACGAACTCGACATCGGCGGATTCGTAGTCCAGGCCCGCGGCCTGCAGCGCGGCACGCACGCTCACGAGATCGGATGCCTCGGTCAGCACTTCGAATCCCTGGACGTGCGGCTCGATCTCCTCTGCGCCGGCCTCGAGGGCCGCCATCATCACGTCATCCTCGTCAGCACCTTCGCCCGCGACGACGATGACGCCCTTGCGCGAGAAGTTGTAGGCGACCGAACCGGGATCGGCCAGCGTGCCACCGTTGCGAGAAAGGGCCGTGCGCACCTCGGCGGCGGCCCGGTTCTTGTTGTCGGTCAAGCACTCGATCATCAGAGCGACGCCGTTCGGGCCGTAGCCTTCGTAAAGAATCGTCTGGTACTCGACGGCATCACCGGAGATCCCCGCGCCGCGCTTGATCGCGCGATCGATGTTGTCGTTCGGGACCGAGGTCTTCTTGGCCTTCTGGACGGCGTCGTAGAGGGTCGGGTTTCCCGTGAGGTCTGCTCCGCCGAGCTTGGCGGCGACTTCGATGTTCTTGATGAGCTTGGCGAACGACTTCGCACGACGCGCGTCGATGACGGCTTTCTTGTGCTTGGTCGTCGCCCATTTGGAGTGACCGGACATGCAGAAGATTCTATCGGGCGCTCACGCAGCCTTCACGAGCGACAGGAAGTGCCGGTGGAAGCGGTGTTCCCCGGTCACCTCCGGATGGAAGGACGTCCCCAGCAGGTTTCCCTGCCGAACCGCCACGATCCGACCGTCGGCGAGACGGGCGATGGGCTCGACGGCAGAGCCCACCTCCTCGACCAGCGGCGCGCGGATGAACACCGCGTGCACATCGGGCGAACCGAGCAGCGGGACATCCAGATCGGTCTCGAAGGAATCCACCTGACTGCCGAAGGCGTTGCGCCGCACCAGTACATCGAGACCGCCGAGCGTTTGCTGTCCGTCGATGCCATCGGCGATCCGATCGGCCAAGAGGATCAGGCCCGCACAGGTCCCGTACACCGGCAGCCCGGACGCGATCGCCGCCACGAGGGGCTCGCGCAGCTCGAAGATCCGCGCCAACTTGTCGATGACACTCGATTCGCCACCCGGCAGCACCAGCCCGTCGACACGAGCCAGCTCCTCCGGGCGCCGCACGAGCGTGGCATCGGCACCGAGGTGCTCGAGCACACGAACGTGCTCGCGGACGTCACCCTGAAGCGCCAGCACGCCCACACGGGGGTGTGCGGTCATCGTAGGGTCACCAGCCGCGCTCTGCCAGACGGTGTGGTGCGGGGACATCCGCGACGTTGATGCCCACCATCGCCTCGCCGAGACCGCGAGAGACCTCGGCGATGACCTTCGGGTCGTCGTAGAACGTGGTCGCCTTCACGATGGCGGCTGCTCGCTCCGCGGGGTTTCCGGACTTGAAGATCCCGGAGCCGACGAACACGCCGTCGGCACCCAGCTGCATCATCATCGCGGCGTCCGCGGGGGTCGCCACGCCACCGGCGGTGAACAGGACGACCGGCAGCGCGCCGGTCTCGGCGACCTCGGCCACGAGCTCGTAGGGTGCCTGCAGCTCCTTCGCGGCCACGTACAGCTCGTCCTTGGTCATCGATCGCAGCAGGTTGATCTCGCTCGTGATCTTGCGGATGTGCTTTGTCGCTTCGGAGACGTCGCCGGTGCCGGCCTCTCCCTTGGAGCGGATCATCGCCGCACCCTCGTTGATGCGACGCAGCGCCTCGCCCAGGTTGGTGGCACCGCACACGAAGGGCACCGTGTAGCCCCATTTGTCGATGTGGTTGACGTAGTCCGCGGGCGAGAGGACCTCGGACTCGTCGATGTAGTCCACGCCGAGCTCCTGCAGCACCTGCGCCTCGACGAAGTGCCCGATGCGGGCCTTGGCCATCACGGGGATCGAGACGGCTTCGATGATGCCGTCGATGAGGTCGGGATCGCTCATGCGCGCGACGCCGCCCTGAGCGCGGATATCTGCGGGGACACGCTCGAGCGCCATCACGGCAACGGCACCCGCGTCTTCGGCGATCTTCGCCTGGTCGGCCGTGACGACATCCATGATGACGCCGCCCTTGAGCATCTCTGCGAGGCCGCGCTTGACGCGGCTGGAACCGACCTGTCCGGTGCTTTCAGTCATAGCTCTCGATTCTACGGGGCGGCGAACTCACGCTCGCGCACAGGTCGCACGCGGGGTCCACGATGCCCGGGGCGTGCTCAGGCGTTCCAGCCGGCGGCGACCGCTGTGCGCACCTCTTCGAGCAGCTGTGGAAGCGCCTTGGTTTTCGCGATGATCGGGAAGAAATTCGCGTCGGTGGCCCATCGGGGAACAATGTGCTGGTGCAGATGCCCGTCGACGCCCGCACCGGCCACGGCCCCCTGGTTCATACCGATGTTGAATCCATCGCAGCGGGACACAGTTCGTAACACCTGCATCGCGCGCTGCGTGAGGGCGCCGATCTCTGCAACCTCCTCGGCCGTCGCCTGGTCGTAGGTCGCGATGTGTCGGTACGGGCACACCAGCAGGTGGCCCGAGTTGTACGGGAACAGGTTCAACAGGACATACGCGAAATCCCCGCGGGCGACGATCAGCCCGTCCGCATCCGACTTCGCCGGCGCCGCGCAGAACGGGCACTCCTCGCGCAGCGGCTCGGGACCCGCCTGGATGTAGGCCATGCGATGCGGCGTCCACAGGCGCTGGAACTCGTCCGGTACGCCCGCGAGCCGGGCCGCGTCCTCCACGTCGCCCGTCACCGCACGCTCCGGTCAGCCGAGGTCATCAGCGGTGTTCACCAACGACTTCGCGGTCACCGCAGCGCGAACGCGGGCGACGGCATCGGCGATGGGGACGGCGTTGAGCTGGGTTCCGTCGCGGAAGCGAAACGACACGGTGCCGCCGGCGCGATCCTGCTCGCCCGCGATCAACATGAGCGGCACCTTCTGGGTCGTGTGAGTGCGAATCTTCTTCTGCATGCGATCGTCGCTGTCGTCCAGCTGCGCCCGGACACCGGCAGCCCGCAGCTGGCCGATCACATCCGACAGGTAGTCGGCGTACTCCTCGGCGACGGGGATGCCCACCACCTGCACAGGCGACAGCCACACCGGGAAGGCGCCCGCGTAGTGCTCAAGCAGGATCGCGAAGAAGCGCTCGATCGAACCGAACAGCGCGCGGTGGATCATCACCGGACGGTGCTTGGCGCCGTCACTGCCGGTGTACTCGAGCGCGAACCGCTCGGGCTGATTGAAGTCGAGCTGGATCGTCGACATCTGCCAGGTGCGGCCGATTGCGTCGCGAGCCTGCACCGAGATCTTCGGGCCGTAGAAGGCCGCACCTCCCGGATCCGGCACCAGCTCCAGCCCCGAGGCCTCTGCGACCTCCCGCAGGGTGTCGGTCGCCTCTGCCCAGAGGTGGTCGGCGCCGATGAACTTCGGATTGCCCTCTTCCTTCGTCGACAGCTCGAGGTAGAAGTCGTCGAGACCGTAGTCCCGCAGCACCGAGAGCACGAACTCGAGGTTGCGCGTGAGCTCGTCCCGTACCTGATCGGGCGTGACGTAGATGTGCGCGTCGTCCTGGGTCATGCCGCGCACACGCGTGAGCCCCGCCAGCGTCCCGCTCTTCTCATAGCGGTAGACCGTGCCGAACTCCGCCAGCCGCAGCGGCAGCTCTCGGTAGCTGCGACCGCGCGCACGGAAGATGAGGTTGTGGAACGGGCAGTTCATGGGCTTGAGGTAGTACTCCTGCCCCTGCCGCGTGACGTTGCCCTCGCCATCCACGATCTCGTCGAGTTCCATCGGCGGGTACATGCCGTCGGCGTACCACTGCAGATGGCCGCTGGTCATGAACAGGTCGCCCTTGGTGATGTGGGGCGAGTTCACGACCTCATAGCCGCCCGCGAGAAGCCGCTCGCGCATGTACTGCTCGATCTCGTAGCGGATGATGCCGCCCTTGGGGTGGAACACCGACAGGCCCGGACCGATCTCGTCGGGGAACGAGAAGAGGTCGAGCTCTGCGCCGAGCTTGCGGTGGTCGCGGCGCGCCGCCTCCTCAAGGCGCTGCTGATAGGCCCGCAGCTCGTCCTTGGTCGGCCATGCCGTGCCGTAGATGCGCTGCAGCTGCGGGTTCTTCTCGCTTCCACGCCAGTACGCCCCGGCAACCCGGGTGAGGTCCCAGCCATTGCCGACCATGCGCGTGCCGGGGACGTGGGGCCCGCGGCAGAGATCCTTCCACGCGGTCTCGCCGTCACGGGTCACGTTGTCGTAGATCGTGAGCTCCCCGGCACCGACCTCGACGCTGGCGCCTTCCGCAGCCTCGGCGGAGCCGCCCTTGAGCCCGATGAGCTCCAGCTTGAACGGTTCGCCCGCCAGCTCCGCACGGGCCTCGTCGTCGGTCACCACGCGGCGGACGAAGCGCTGACCCTCGCGGACGATGCGCTCCATCTCCTTCTTGATCGCCTTCAGATCCTCGGGAGTGAAGGGGTCGTCGACACCGAAGTCGTAGTAGAAGCCGTCGGTGATCGGCGGTCCGATCCCCAGATTCGCCTGCGGGCGGATGCGCTGCACGGCCTGAGCGAGCACGTGCGCGGTCGAGTGCCGCAGGATGTCGAGCCCGTCGGCGCTGTCGATCGTGACAGCGTCCACCTCGTCGCCGGTCGTCACGACGGTGGCCAGATCACGCAGTGCGCCGTTGACGCGGAGCGCGACCACAGAACGGTCGGGGAAGAGGGCGAACCCGTCGGCCGGAAGGGCGACGTCGGCGGGGGCGGGGGCGTGTGACACGGGCGAACTCCTGAAATTGTGCGCTTCCAGGCTACTCAGCTTGGCGGGCGTTGCCGAACGGCGAGCTACATGACCTCGCCGATGTAGGAGTACTTGACGAAGACCTCGGGGGCGATGCCCGCCGACAGCAGCACTCCCTGCACGGCAGCCAGCATGTAACGGGAGTCCCATCCCATGTAAAGGAAGTGCGTGTCATCGAGGGTGTCCCACTGCCCGTTCCAGGCCTGGGTCGGATACACCGGCCCCCCGCGTCGGGCGCAGAATGCCTCCACCGCGCCGCGGTCGTCCGCCCACAGTCGCTTGAAGATCCGATTGAACAGGTACTTGATGTCGGGGACTTCCCAGTGTTCGCCGACGTACTCGACGTAGGCGAACTCGCGCTGCCACCCGCGCGGCCATCCTCGTCGCGGGATCGCATCCAGAATCGGTGTCAGCCCGTCGTCGTCGATGACGAGAGGTCCGGGGCGCGACCACACTTCCATGAAGCGCGACGCGAGCGAGCCGGAGCGCTCGGAGATGCGAGACGTGTTCCACTCCGGCACAGTGGCGACCGCGGTAGTCACGGCGAGGCTGCTGCGCGAATAGACGCGCTGCTTGGCCGGGAACGACCGGTCGAACGCCTGCTCAGCGAGCGGCTCTTCCAGCAGAACCAGGTTGCCGAGCGTACCCGAGAGCGCGCGCAGGCTGTTCTGCTCGTCTTCACTGAATTCCGACCAGGAACGCACACCGTCCCCGGTCCACTCGTCTCCGGGCGCCGCGGGCACCACATGGTCCACATCGAACGCCCCATCCGTCGCCGCGCCGCTGAGCCGGGTAAGGACGTAGTGCGGGTGCGGCAGCGGACTGTGCTTGAGCGCCACGCGCACCCGGTCGTCAGAGGGCGTCACACGCGACATTCCGAGCGCCAGGGCGTCGACGCCGGCTTCCAGGCTTCGCAGCAGACGCGCGACCAGCCGATCGGTCGTGATGGAAACGACGGCGCGACGCAGCAGCAGAGACTGCAGTTGGTCGAGGAGCGCGACCAGCGTCTCCCGATCGAGATCCCCCGCCAGGTGCATCCCGTACAGGCGCATCGTGAGCGGGTACATCGACCTGCCGAAGGTGTTGAGGTGCACGAGCTGTTCGGTGAGAGCGCGGTCTGCGGCCCGCTCCGGCTGAAGCAGTGTGCCGTAGACCTGTGCTGCGTCGCGCCACCGCGCGGCGTGCGCACGCAGCGACGCGGAGTCCAGGCGTGGATACTGCGCGCGGAAGGCCTCGTACACGCCGCGTCCGCCGGCGGTGACCGCCACTTCTCGGCCGCCGACCATCACCAGGAAGTGGTTCCAGAACGTCGCGATGTGCTCGCCTGTGTGTGCCTCGATGGGGGCCCAGAACTCATCTTCGTTCTGGGTCTGCTCGGCGTGCGTGAGCCCCATCAGCACGTAGTTGTGGATCAGTTCGTGGTCCTGCAGCGGCTCACCCGTGGAGTTCAGGCTTTCGAAAATCTGCTGGGCGTTGGCACCCTGACCAAGAGTGATCGCGACGTGTTCGAGCTTGCGCAGGCCACGCCAAAGGTGCGCAACCTCGTCGGGTCGGATCTGGCTGCGGAAGAACGCGTAGTTGTCGGCGAATCGCGAGTCACGCACCGCCGCCGGCCGATCCACGCCGAGCACGACATCCTGGAAGACCTGCGCCCAGGCGCGATGCGGCCGAAGCTTCGTCTCGGTGGTGCCCGGATGCACCAGCACCCGAAGAAGGTCCGCGGACAGCTCGGCGTCCTGGGTGCCCGCCGTATGGGCAAGGGCCGCGACCAACAGCATCAGCGTCGTGATGCGCTGCTGCCCGTCGATCAGCACCCACTCGGTGGGGCCGGCTCCGCGGGATTCAGCGCTCAGAATGGAACCGATGAAGTGCATCCGCGTGTCGTCGAGATCGGCGACGGCCCGGATGTCGGCGAGCAGCTGTTCGCACGCTCCGATGTCCCACCGGTATTGGCGCTGGTAGATCGGCACCACGATGGTGGCATCCGCCGTGGAGAGCCACCCGACCGTGTTGACGGCCGTGGCCTCGATGTTCGTCGCACTGATCATGCGGCTCGCTCCTCCCGGACGTGCAGACACCGCGGTCGAGTCTAATAAGTACGGCCCACCCCCTGGGGTCTCCCAGACCCCGCAGGTAGGCTTGCCTAAGTTGGGCCTGTAAAAACGCGCTGGCCCTCTGACGAAAGGCAACCCCCGTATGGGCTACATCAAGAGCGCCGCTCTCGAGGAAACCGGCTTCGTCGTCCTCGACTCGTACGACAAGCCGGTGGACCCCAAGGAGTGGCTCGACATCGAGTACGTGGATTGGAAGTCCTCTGGCGACACCCGCTTCGCACCGCTCGCATCCGCGAAGGGTGAGATCGAGTGCAACGGCTTCTGGAATCACGAGCCTCCGCGCACCGACAAGGACGGCGTCTGGATCGACGCGCAGACCGAGCTTGCCCCCACGCTGACCGCACGCGCCCAGGAGCCGGGTGCCAACGTCGGTCGCTGCCGCATCATCGAGCTGCAGCCGAACTCCTACGCCGACTGCCTCTACAACCTGCACCAAGACGACAACAACCGCCTGAACCCCGACGGCACGGGCTGGGTCGTGCGCGGATTCTTCAACCTCACCGATGACAAGGACAGCTACTTCGTGCTGCGCGAGAACCGGACCGATCCGAGCATCGAGTACCGCATCGCGCTGCCCGCCGGAGCGCAGCTGATCGTCGACACGCAGCGGCTGTGGCACGCCGTCCACCACCAGGGCGACGAGCCCCGCTACTGCCTCATCACCTCCTGGACCTCGTGCCCCGAGCTCGACGCCTACATCGAGAAGTACAACGGGCGATCGACCACGGAGTACTACCCCGTGTCGGAGGAGGTGCGCGAGGCGGGGCAGGCCGAGCAGGCTCGCCGCGATGCCGCCCGCGCCGCGTACTACGCCGAGAAGGGTCAGAAGGCGAAGCTCGCCATGAGCGAGGCCTGATCTCCCGACGCCCCGTGTCGCCCCTGCTCCTTCGGGAACAGGGGCGACACTCGCTTCTGGCGTCTCGCGGCTCAGGAGTCCCAGATCGGGCCGAAAGCCGGAATGCCGCGACGCTCGAACTCTCCCACCACGCGAGCGGTCACGGGACGATTGGACACGCAGATGACCGCATCCGCGCCCGTGGACCGGTACGCGTCGTATGACACATCGAAGACATCGGGCTTCCCGCTCGCACCGGTATCCCAGATCACTGCCTCGGGCTGTGCACGCATGACCTCGTCCACGAGACCGTCACCGTAGGTGGCGCGCGGGTTCCGTGTGACCCATACGAGTCGGGAGCCCTGGGTGTCGGACAGCAGATGCCCGAGGGCGGGTCCGATGCCGCTGCCCGTCGTCACATACAGCACGCGGTTGAAGAGCTTCTTGGCGTTCGCGACCCCGACGGTGGGCAGGCCGCGCACCCAGACATGTGCCGGCGGGTTCTCGATGAAGCGAGAGGTCCAGTCCCCCGCCCGAGACACCACCATGCGGTAGCCGCCCTCACCGGGGATGGCGGGCACGCACGCGAAGGGATGCCAGCTCTGCAGAGGATGCAGGGCAACAGCGCGAGTCGTTCCCACGGGTGGTTGGTACTTCTGATGCACCTTCACGATCGCCACATGAGATGACGGCGTCTCGACACTGATCGGCACCTTGCGCAGCAGCGCCCAGGGCCAGATCGCCATAGCCGTCGAGGCGAGCACCATCCAGAAGATCGGCGACGTCATCAAGACCTGACCCAGGGGGATCTCCGGCTGCAGCCGTGCCAGCAGGAAGACGTTCACCCACGCGAGGATCAGCACCGCCCACGCACCACCGCGATGCGTGGCCTCGAACAGATTGTGCTTCTTGGACCTCACGACGGGCATCGCGCACACGACCATCAGGAGCAGTATCGACACGATGCCGACCGCGAAACCGAGGCTGATGTCGTCGATACCCGGCTCGCCGTCTGCCCAGGCAGGCGCGAGGAGCACGATGTACAGCACGTACCAGGCTGTTCCCGAAAGCGCGGCACCGACGTGAATCCCACCCACGTGGTAGTACTTGGCAAGCAGCATGCGGATGCGCAACGGCCATGACGTCGAGGGTCGCGTCGCAAGCCACGACGCAACGTTCACGACCCATTGCTGGCGCGGCACCGACGAGATCACGAGGTTCGCCTGACCGATCGCAGCGATCACCTGCAGGCTCGGCGCATGGGGATTCCACCAGCCCAGGAACAGCCCGAAGGCGAACAGCGCCACGTTGAGCACCAGGACACCGGCCAGCAGAACGACATAGAGCATGACGCGCGCGCGTCCTCGCTGATGTTCGATGGTGTACTCGGATACTGCTGGCGTGGTCGTCATCACGGCCTCCGGTGTCGGCGAGCGTCGTCTCGTGAACCTGGTGCGTGGCGGCAACGCTACTGCGCTGAGCTCCAACTCGCACTGGACCTGCGTCGTGTGCCACGCCCGCGACAGTGGCGGCGTCGTGATCTCCGTCCCTCATCGACCTGCGCTTCTTCACCTCCCCGGTCTTCACGTGGGCGGTCATCAGGATGGTGGTCATGAACGCGATCCTCTTCGGCTCAGACCGCGCTCGGCGGGCCACCTGCATACTCGTAGCTCGATCGAAACCACGAAAGCCCCCGGCGAACCGGGGGCTTTCTCGTGTGGTGCGCGATACTGGGATCGAACCAGTGACCTCTTCCGTGTCAGGGAAGCGCGCTACCGCTGCGCCAATCGCGCCCGAGTGGGCTGTTAAGTTGTCATGCGAGGTGGCGACGGGATTCGAACCCGTGTAAACGGCTTTGCAGGCCGGTGCCTAGCCGCTCGGCCACGCCACCGTGTGGTTCGACCCACGTGTCGTGCTTTCCATAGAAAGCCCCGCACTCGAGCGGATGACGAGACTCGAACTCGCGACCCTCACCTTGGCAAGGTGATGCGCTACCAACTGCGCTACATCCGCGTTGCGCCAGCTGCCTGGCGCTTGATCGACTTTAGCCGACGATCGACGCTGCACCAAACTGAGACACACCCGCGCGTGTCACATACATGGTGTCGTTCCCCGCTCCCCACATCGGGTAGGATCGAGACTCGGTCCTCACGGATCGCGGGCGATTGGCGCAGTTGGTAGCGCGCTTCCTTCACACGGAAGAGGTCATCAGTTCGAGTCTGGTATCGCCCACCATCTCAGGCTCTGGCGGCATCCCACCCGTACCTCTTTCTCAGTGTGTTCGCGACAGCGACGAATCTGTCGAGGTCGAGCGCCGCGGCCTCGCGACGCATTCCGTCGCGGTGGACGCTGTAGATCCGCGACACGTCCACCCACGATGCGCGTCCGCGGGAGTCCCACTCCCCTGAACCGAGCGACACGTAATCCGGATCGCCAGGATGAGCCGTGGATGTCATGCGCACCGCGTAGACCCTGTCCTGGTCTTCCCGACCGATCACCAGCACCGGACGGTCTTTTCCTCGGCCGTCGTACTCCGCGTAGGGAACCCACGTCCAGACGACCTCGCCGGCGTCGGGATCACCATCCCAGTCGGGTCGGTAGCTCAAAAGCAGGCCGTCAGCTCGCGGCGGAGTGATCTGGACGGTCTGCGACAGCCCTGTCGCGCCCGGAGACGATGACGTCCGCACCACATGCGCCGAGGCTGCACTGTCCTCGGTGCGACGCGTCAGGCGGCTCCACAGCCGCGCGGCCGAACCCATCAACCCCGAAGCGCCGCCCATGGCGCCACACTACCGAAGCGGGCGACGCCACACCCCGGGAACCCGCACAACGGAGCAGGGCGCCCCGACCGAAGTCGGAACGCCCTGCTCGAGAGGTGTTGGCAGATCAGGCCTGCTCGGCGAGCGAGTAGCCCTCTTCGCCGTGGACGACGGTGTCGACACCAGCGACCTCGTCCTCGTTCTTGATACGGAAGCCGATCGTCTTCTCGATCGCGAAGCCCAGGACCCAGGCGATGACGAAGGAGTAGATGAGGACGGCGAATGCGGCGATCGCCTGAACGGTGAGCTGCTCCCAGCCACCGCCGAGGAACAGGCCGGTGCCCGTAGCGAAGAAGCCGAGGTACAGGGTACCGATGATGCCGCCGACGAGGTGGATGCCGACAACGTCGAGCGAGTCGTCGTAGCCGAGCTTCCACTTGAGCTCGATGGCGAAGGCACAGATCGCACCGGTGACGAGACCGAGGAGCAGAGCCCAGCCGGGCGACAGGAAGGCACAGGCCGGGGTGATCGCAACCAGACCGGCAACAGCACCGGACGCAGCGCCGACCGAGGTGGCCTTGCCGTCCTTGAACTTCTCGACGATGAGCCAACCGATGATGGCGGCGGCGGTGGCACCCAGCGTGTTGATCACGATGATGCCGGCCCAGCTGTCGGGGCCCATGGCGCCGTACGAGCCGTCACCGTTCAGCCAGTTGGCCTCAGCACCCGCGTTGAAGCCGAACCAGCCGAACCACAGGATCGACGCGCCGAGCATGACCAGCGGCACGTTGTGCGGCTTCTGGATGCCCTTCTGGAAGCCGATGCGCTTGCCCAGCACCAGTGCAAGGGCAAGGGCTGCGGCACCCGCGTTGATGTGGACCGCGGTACCACCGGCGTAGTCGAGGACTGCGATACCCGAGTCGTCGCCGAACATCATGGAACCGAGGTTCATGATCCAGCCGCCACCCCAGACCCATGCGGCCACGGGGAAGTAGACGACCGTCGCCCACACGCCGGCGAAGATCATCCACGAGCCGAAGCGGGCGCGGTCAGCGATAGCGCCCGAGATCAGCGCAACGGTGATGATCGCGAAGGTGGAGCCGAACAGTGCGAGCACGTAGTCCGAACCCGTGAGCTCAGGCGAGGACAGCGCGAAGTTCGCGAACGGGTTTCCGGAGAAGTCCCAGGGGTTGGCGACAGCAGCCATGTTGAATCCGTACAGGATCCAGAGCACGCCGATCAGTGCCATCGAGCCGAAGCTCATCATCATCATGCTGACGACGCTCTTCGCCTTGACGAGGCCGCCGTAGAAGAACGCGACGCCGGGCGTCATGAAAAGGACTAGCGCCGATGAGGTAATACCCCAGGCGAGAGTTCCAGCATCCATTGAGAATCCTCAATTCGTTTCTGTGTTGTCAGGAAATGTCGACGCGGGTGAGCCGAACACTTGCTCGGTTAGTCTCTCGGCGACCGGTTTCGACCGGATCGGCGTCGTGTTTCCAGTCTGTTACACAGACAACACTCAGGTAAACATCAGATTTCCCAGGACCAGGAGGTCGCTAGGAATCTCAGGCGAGTGTCGAAGCCACCAGACGCGAGATCGCGCGCAGGTACTTCTTTCGATACCCACCTGCGAGCATCTCATCCGGAAACACGCGATCCAACGACAGGCCCGTGGCGCGAATCGGGATCTGGGCGTCGTAGATGCGGTCGACGAGAGCAACGAATCTCAGCGCAGCGGACTGGTCCGCGAAGACCGTGACATCGCGCAGGCCGATCAGCTCCACTCCGTCGAGCAGCCGGATGTACCGCGACGGGTGCACGTGTGCGAGGTGGGCGACGACATCGTGGAAGGCGTCGTCACTGACGGCCGCGGATGCGGCGACCGCGGAGATCTCTGCCGCATAGGTCGACTCATCCAGTGTCACGGCATGTCCATCGACGGCACGATGGCGATAGTCGGTGCCATCGATGCGAATTGTCTGGAAGCTGTCGGCCATCGCGTGGATCTCGCGCAGGAAGTCCTGAGCTGCGAACCTTCCCTCGCCGAGCGCGTTCGGCGGAGTGTTCGATGTTGCGGCCAGTCGTGTCCCCGACGCGACCAGCTGACCCAGCAGGCGTGTCATCACCATCGTGTCGCCGGGGTCGTCCAGTTCGAACTCGTCGATGCAGATGAGATCGGCGCCGCGCAGCTGATCGACCGCTCCTTGAAAGCCGACGGCGCCCACCAGCGCCGTGTACTCGATGAAAGACCCGAAATACTTCCGGCGCACCGGCATCTCGTGGTAGATCGCTGCGAGCAGGTGGGTCTTGCCGACACCGAACCCGCCATCGAGATAGACACCAGGTTTGGTCGGGGCAATCTTCGGTGCGCGTCGGAAGAACCCTGCTTTCGGCACCGCGGGTCCTCCGCCCGCGAAACCCATGAGTTGGGACTTCGCGTCGGCCTGGGACGGGTACTCGGGATCAGCACGGTAGGACTCGAAGCTCGCGTGTGCGAACTGCGGCGGTGGGACGAGCGCCGCGACCATCTGCGCTGCCGTCAACTCGGGAACGCGTTCCGCGAGATGGACGATTCCGGGGGCGATGGCCGTCGTCATAGGTGCTTCTGCGCGCGGATTGCCGGCTATGCGGATGCCGGGCGCGACGGCGCCGCATAGAGTCGGAGGGACGGTCCAACTGTACGCCGTCTACACCCTGCAGGCCGTCTACACCCTGCAGAGCGCGCGACAGGAGGCATCGTGATCGTCACCGAGGTCGTCCCCCGCTCGCTCGACGCCGTCGATGTGGACACCGCCCCCGATGTCACCGCCTCGTGGTTCGCCGCGCGCTACGCGCAGCCCGCTGACACGGTGCGCATCAACATGATCACGGCGCTGACCGGCGCCGCGTCCGGGCATGACGGCACCAGTGAGTCCCTCACCGGAGGCGCGGATCGTGCCATCCTTCGCGCGGTGCGCGCTGCGGCCGATGTGGTCCTGGTGGGGGCGCGCAGCGTGCGCGCCGAAGGCTACATCCTTCCCCGCCGCGCGCGTCTGGCAGTCCTGACCGCTACCGGCGATCTCGCCGGACACCGTTTCCGTCTTCCCGGGGATGACAGTGCTGACGCGCCCCTCATCCTTTGCCCGGCCTCTCGTTTCGCCGCTGTGCGCACACAGATCGGTGATCTCCCGGTCGAGCTCGCGCCACTGAGTACGGACGCGGCTCCTCCTGCTGCTGCGCTCGCGCACCTTCGGAAGATGGGGCTGAACCGCATCGTGTGCGAGGGAGGGCCGTCGCTGGCATCTCAGCTGGCACAGCTCGACGCCGTCGACGAGTACTGCGTATCGATCGCACCGGCTCTGGAGCCGGCGTCCTCGGCGTTCATCGCCGTGACGGAGCGTGTTCCCACTCACCTCACGGGCATGCTCGTCGATGAGGACGGCTACTCCTATCTCCGGCTCACTGCTCGTCGGTGAGGCCGCGCTCTCGGAGCCAGGCCAGGATCCGCCGCGACCAGCGCTCCTGGTCGTAATTCCACAGTTTCGTATGACGCGCCTCGGTGAACACCTCGAGCTCCACCAGATCGGGGCGCGCGGCCTGCAGCGCGTGCGACGCGTCGCTCGGGACGAACCCATCCTGATCACTGTGAAGGATCAGAACCGGCTGGCGCAGCTCCGCAGCGCGCGAGACGATGTCGAGTCGGCGGAACGGGATCGGCGCCGAGGCACCGGTCAACACTGTCCCCCACTCCGCCCCGAGCGCAGCGATCGCGAGCTTCGTGACGGGTGCGGGCAGACCGACTTGCGCTGCCTGGTAGTCCAGCACGACGCGCCAGTCGACCACGGGTGAATCCAGAATGACGCCGACGATCAGATCCCGGTGCGCCGAGTTCAGCGCGAGCTGCAACGCGATCGCGCCGCCCATAGACCAGCCCATCACCACAATGCGCTGTGCGCCGTGACGGCGTGCGAACCCGACGGCCGCGTCGACATCCCGCCACTCGGTCGCGCCGAGCGAGTAGGTGCCCGAGCGACTGTGGGGAGCCTCTCCGTCATTGCGGTACGACACCACAAGACTGGTGATGCCGGCCGCGTGGAAGACCGGGACCGCCCGAAGGCACTCCGCGCGCGCCGCACCCCGGCCGTGGACCTGAACCACCCAGGTCGTACTCTCTCCCGCCGGGAACAGCCACGCCGGGCAGGGGCCGAGCGCAGAGCCGATCAGCTCCGGCGTGAACGGGAGGTGTAGCTCCTCGGGCCGCGAAAAATACCAGCCGCTGAAAGCGGCGTCCCGCCAGATGCGCGCGTCGGGGCCGACATGGGTCAGGAGCTTGCGCCGCACCTCGGTGTCGGACTGCGAGAGCACCGATCCCAGCTTGATGTAATCCTCGGAGCCGGTCGTGAACAGACCGTATCGTCCGGGAAGCTCGGTGTCCGCAGTGCGGGACAAACCGATGGTCTGCGCTTGGGTGTCGAACGCCACGATTCGCGTGTCGTTCTCACGGGCGGCGGGGCGCACGACTTTGCGCGCCATGCGGATCGCGACCACGCCCATGGCACCCAGGGTGAACGCCAGCGCGCCACTCAACAGAACGAGGACTGCGCGCACGACGGCGGCGAATGCGGAGGGGGCGGCGCGCCTGTACTGGAGCATCGTCCGTTCACTCTAGTCTGTCCGCGTGAGTGAGGACCCTCTGGCAGTGGTGGAGTTCTCGCATGCCGTTGCGCGGGTCCGCGACATGTCCTTCCGCGACGACCTGCACGTCCGCGAGATCGCAGCGCCGACCGGACTCGCCCCCGACGCGCTCGCGCTCGCAGCCGACGTGCGGCCGGATGCCCCCGGCGCGGAATCGCTGTACGGCACGGGACGACTTGTTCTTCTCCACGATCCGGACGAACCCACGCAGTGGGGCGGGCCGTGGCGCATCGTCAGCTTCGCGCAGGCACCGCTCGAGGCGGAGATCGGCGCCGACCCGCTCCTGGCGGACGTGGCCTGGTCGTGGCTGATGGATGCGTTGTCCGCCCACGGAGCGCACTTCCACTCCCCCGCCGGAACCGCGACCAAGACGCTGTCGACCGGCTTCGGATCACTCGCGGCTGAAGGCGACGGATCCCAGATCGAACTGCGCGCCTCCTGGTCACCGACCGGTCCGATCAGTCCGCACGTGGAGGCCTGGGCAGAGCTCGTGTGCATGCTGGCAGGCCTCCCACCGGGATCGGAGCAGATTGCGACCATGACGGGACGGCGGTTCACGCGTGGCTGAACGCACGTACACCGTCCACGACTCCCCCGCCGGGCTCGCCGACGCGACCGCGTCGCTCGCCGCCGGGACAGGACCCATAGCGATCGACGTCGAACGAGCTTCCGGCTTTCGATATTCGCAGCGGGCATACCTCGTCCAGATCTACCGGAGCGGCAGCGGACTCATCCTTCTGGATCCGCCGGCGATCGGCACCGACTTCTCCGCCCTGCACAATGTCCTCGCTCAGGAGGAATGGATCTTCCACGCCGCCAGCCAGGACCTCCCTTCGCTCCGGGAATTGGGCATGGACCCGACCACGATCTTCGACACGGAGCTGGCGTCCCGACTCCTGGGCAAGGATCGTGTGGGTCTGGGCGCAGTGGTGGAGAACACGCTCGGTATCTCGCTCGCGAAGGCCCACTCCGCCGCAGACTGGTCCACCAGGCCGCTCCCGCAGGAGTGGCTCGAGTACGCCGCGCACGACGTCGAGTACCTCATCGATGTGCGCGATGTCCTCGCATCGGAGCTGGAGGCGGCGGGGAAATCCACCTTCGCACATCAAGAGTTCCAGGCGGTGCTGACCCGCGAGCCCAAGCCGGCACGGGAGGAGCCCTGGCGTCGGCTGAGCGGCTTGCACGCGGTGAGGGGGAAGCGCGGCCTCGCCGTTGCGCGCGCACTGTGGACCGCGCGCGAACAGCTTGCTCAGAGCTTGGATATCGCCCCCGGCCGGCTCGTGCCGGATCGTGCGCTGGTCGCCGCGGTGATGGCCAACCCGGCATCCAAGCAACAGCTCGCCGGCACGAAGGAATTCACCGGACGCGCCAGCCGAACCGAGTTGGACCGTTGGTGGCGTGCGATCGAAGAGGGACGCCACGACGAGGCGCCGCCGGCCGAACGCGGACGCAGCACCGACGCGCTACCACCACCCCGCGCCTGGGCCGACCGCAACCCCGAGGCCGACCTCCGGCTGAAGACGGTGCGACCGAAGATCGAGTCTCTGGCCGTTTCGCTTTCAATGCCAACCGAGAACCTGCTCACACCCGACTTCCTTCGCCGCGTCTGCTGGTCGCCACCGACGCCCGCGGGGCCAGGTCAGATCGCTGACGCCCTCGCGGCACTCGGAGCCCGCCCCTGGCAGATTGCGCAAACAGCACAGGCAATCGCCCAGGGCTTTGTGGATTCGACGCAAGCGGCCGAGACTCCGCCGGATCCCGTTTCGTAGATTCGGTCCAAGCGATTCCGAGTCGAATTTTCACGGCTCCTAGGCTGGCGCTGATCCCGATACAACCAGGAGGCAGTGTGGCCGAGATCTCGGACGTCTACTTCGTCGATGGAGTGCGCACCCCGTTCGGGCGCGCCGGCGAGAAGGGCATGTACTGGAACACGCGCGCGGATGATCTGGCGGTCAAGACGATCATCGCCCTGACCGAGCGCAACCCCGAGGTCCCACCGGAGCGGATCGATGACGTTGCGATTGCGGCGACCTCGCAGACGGGCGATCAGGGCCTCACGCTTGGCCGCTCGGCCGCAATCCTCGCCGGTCTCCCCCAGAGCGTTCCCGGGTTCGCCATCGACCGAATGTGCGCCGGCGCCATGACGGCGGTCACGACGATGGGCGCGTCCGTGGGCATGGGCATGTACGACCTCGCGATCGCAGGCGGCGTCGAGCACATGGGTCGCCATCCGATTGGCTCCAACGCCGACCCGAACCCCCGCTTCGTCGCCGAGCGCATGGTCGATCCCGGTGCGTTGAACATGGGTGTCACCGCGGAGCGACTCCACGACAGGTTCCCGCATCTCACCAAGGAACGCTCCGACGTGTTCGGAATGCTCAGCCAGCAGAAGGCCGAAGCCGCGTATCGTGCGGGGAAGATCCAACCCGACCTCGTGTCGGTCGCTGTCAAGGGTCCCGACGGCGCCTGGGGCCTCGCGACGGAGGATGAGGGGCGCCGCCCCGAGACCAACCTGGAAGGGCTCGCGGGCTTGAAGACGCCCTTCCGCCCCCACGGACGTGTCACGGCGGGAACCTCCTCTCCGCTCACCGACGGCGCGACGATGAGTCTGCTCGCCAGCGGCACCGCTGTGCGTGAGCTCGGTCTCGCCCCCAAGATGCGGATGGTGTCCTTCGGCTTCGCGGGTGTGCAGCCCGAAATCATGGGTATCGGACCCATTCCCTCGACCGAGAAGGCGCTCGCCCGAGCGGGACTCACGATCGAAGACATCGGACTGTTCGAGCTGAACGAGGCGTTCGCGGTGCAGGTCATCTCCTTCCTGGATCACTTCGGTATCGCCGACGATGATCCACGCGTGAATCCCTGGGGCGGCGCGATCGCGCTCGGACACCCTCTGGCCGCGTCCGGAGTGCGCCTGATGCTCCAGCTCGCAGCGCAGTTCGCCGAACGCCCGGACGTGCAGTACGGGCTGACCGCGATGTGCGTGGGCCTCGGCCAGGGGGGCTCGGTGATCTGGGAGAACCCGCACTACAACGGCCGCGCCGCAGGATCCAAGAGGAAGTGACGACAATGACCGACTACGCCGCCATTGACTTCTCCCCGCTCGACGCGATGACCGAAGGCGAGGTCGTCACGCACTCACCGACGCGCGATGTGCACCTTCCCTCCGGAAAGACCCTCGCCCTGATCACGCTCGACAATGGGCGTGACCACACCCGACCCAACACGCTCGGGCCGGCCACGCTCGCCGAGCTCGGACGCACGCTCGACGGTCTCGCCGCGCGTGCGGCGGCCGGCGAGATCGACGCGGTCGCCGTGACGGGGAAGCAGTACATCCTCGCTGCGGGCGCCGATCTCAGCGACGTCTCACGTGTGCCCTCACAGGAGATCGCAAAACTCGTGGCGCAGCGCGGCCACGCCGTGCTCGGCAAGTTGAGTAGCCTCGGCGTGCCCTCTTTTACCTTCGTCAATGGTCTAGCCCTCGGCGGAGGTCTCGAGATCGCGCTTCACTCGACGTACCGGACCGTGGATGCCTCGGCGGCCGCCATTGCACTGCCCGAGGTCTTCCTCGGCATCGTGCCGGGATGGGGCGGTGCCTATCTCCTGCCGAATCTCATCGGCATCGAGAACGCGCTCGAGGTCGTGATCTCCAATCCGTTGAAACAGAACCGCACACTCAAACCGCGCCAGGCGTTCGAACTCGGCATCTTGGACGCGATCTTCCCCGCAGCAAACTACCTGGAGGACTCGCTGCGCTGGGCCGATGGGGTGCTGTCGGGCACCGTAAAGGTCGAGCGAAAGAATGCCCCGGGAAAAATCGAGCGACTCACGAAGTGGCCCGTCGCGATCCGTGTCGCCCGCAACATGCTCGAGTCCCGCATCGGGACGGTCCCTCGTGCCCCCTACGCCGCGCTCGACCTCCTCGACAAGGCGCGCGGAGGTACTGCAGCAGAGGGCTTCGCCCGCGAAGATGACGTGCTGGCCGATCTCATCACGGGCGACCAGTTCGCGGCATCCATGTACGCGTTCGACCTGGTGCAGAAGCGCGCGAAGCGACCGGTCGGCGCGCCCGACAAATCGCTCGCACGCAAGGTCACAAAGGTCGGCATCATCGGCGCCGGTCTCATGGCCAGTCAATTCGCCCTCTTGTTCGTTCGCAAGCTCCAGGTGCCGGTCCTCATCACCGACCTCGACCAGGCGCGCGTGGACAAGGGTGTCGCCTACATCCACGAAGAGATCGGAAAACTCGAGGCCAAGGGACGACTCGATGCCGACGCCGCCAATCGCTTGCGCGCCCTCGTACGGGGCACGACCGACAAGACGGAATATGCCGATTGCGACTTCGTCATCGAGGCCGTGTTCGAAGAGGTAGGAGTCAAGCAGCAGGTGTTCGGCGAGATCGAGAAGATCATCGCGGAGGACGCCATCCTCGCGACCAACACCTCGTCGCTGTCGGTGGCCGAGATCGGTTCGAAGCTCGCCCACCCCGAACGGCTCGTCGGATTCCACTTCTTCAACCCGGTCGCAGTCATGCCTCTCATCGAGATCGTCCGCACCGGCACCACGACAGACGCGGCACTGTCGACCGCATTCACCGTCGCCAAGGGCCTCGGAAAGAACGCCGTCCTGACCGCGGATGCACCGGGCTTCGTCGTGAACCGCCTCCTGGCAAAGGTCATGGGTGAGGCCGCACGCGCCGTCTACGAGGGAACGCCGATCACGAAGGTGGACGAGGCGTTCGCTCCGCTGGGTCTGCCGATGTCCCCGTTCCAGCTCATCGACCTGGTCGGCTGGAAGGTCGCCGCGCACGTACAGGACACCATGTTCGGTGCCTTCCCGGAGCGTTTCTACGCCAACGAGAACTTCCACGAATTGGCCGCGTTGGATGCCGTCGTCGAGAAGGACAAGGCCGGCAAGGTCACCGGCTGGACAAAGCCGGCCGAGAAGATCGTGGCGCGCGCGGCCGGGAACACCCCGCCGAGCGCATCGGAGATCCTGCGCCGTGTGCAAGATGGTCTGACACACGAAATCCGCATCATGCTCGACGAGGGTGTCGTGCCTGAGGTCGAGGACATCGATCTCTGCCTCATCCTCGGCGCCGGCTGGCCGTTCATCGACGGCGGTGCCTCGGTCTACCTTGATCGCGAGGGCGCATCGGAGCGGGTCTTCGGCGGATCGTTCCACACCCCGCCGATCCGCGGCGTCGCCGCCGTCTGAGCCGGAGCGCTACGCTTCTCCGCTCGTCCGTCGGGTGAACTCGGAGATCAGATCCTCTTCCGAGTCCGCCGGACGGGCGACCGGGATGCGGGTGCCGAGCACCTGCGCGACAACGTCGTGCGCGATCTTGCTGGCGACCAGACCTGCATCTTCCAGGATCTGCTCGCGTGTGGCGTGATCCAGGAACTCATCGGGGAGGCCGAGCTCGTCGACGGCGGTGTCCACGCCGGCTTCGCGCAGCACCTGTCGGATCCGCGTTCCCACACCCCCGACCCGGATGCCGTCTTCGATCGAGATCACGAGGCGGTGCGCAGCGGCCAACTCCACAACGGATGAGGGAACGGGGATCACCCACCGCGGATCGATGACGGTCGCGCCGATCCCCTGCGCGCGCAGGCGGTCGGCAACGTCCATGGCAACGTGCGCCATCGGGCCGATCCCCACGAGAAGCACGTCTTGAGCGGTGCCGCGCTGCAGGACATCAACCCCGTCGTCCAGTCGCTCAATGGTCGGCAGCGTGGGCAACACCGCGCCCTTCGGGTAGCGCAGCACCGTCGGGCCGTTGCCGACGGCCACCGCTTCCCGAAATTCCTCACGGAGACGCTCAGCATCCCGCGGCGCGGCAATGCGGATGTGCGGGACCAGCTGCAGCATCGCGAGATCCCAGACGCCGTGGTGGCTCGGACCGTCGGGGCCGGTCACACCGGCCCGATCCAGAACGAACGTGACGCCGGCGCGGTGGAGTGCGACATCCATGAGCACTTGGTCAAAAGCGCGGTTCATGAACGTCGCGTAGACAGCGACGACCGGGTGCAGCCCGCCGAACGCCAGACCCGCTGCCGAGGCGGCCGCATGTTGCTCCGCGATTCCGACGTCGTAGACCCTGCCCGGGTACTGCTCCGCGAATTGCTGGAGTCCGGTCGGACGAAGCATCGCCGCAGTGATCGCGATGACATCGTCGCGCTCGGCCCCGACGGCCGACAGCTCCTGGGCGAAGACATCGGTCCAGGCGAGCGCGGATGAACTGCTCACCGGCTCGCCGGAGTCTGGATCGATCCGCCCGACAGCATGGAATTGATCGGCCTCATCACGAAGCGCGGGCTCATACCCACGCCCCTTCTCGGTGATGGCGTGCACGATCACCGGCGCGCCGAAGCTCTTCGCCAGCCGCAGCGTTTCGATCAGCGAAGGGAGGTCGTGACCGTCGACGGGTCCCAGGTACTTGATGTCGAGATTCGAGTAGAGCTCGGCGTTGTTGGTGAAGCGCGAGAGGAAGCCCCGCGTGCCTCCCCTGACGCCGCGGTACACCGCGCGAGCCACCGGACCGAGCCGGCGCGAGAGCGAGTCGGAACTGCGACGCAGGGACTCGTAGCTCGATGCCGTGCGCACGCGGTTCAGATATCTCGCCATGCCGCCGATCGTCGGAGCGTACGAACGACCGTTGTCGTTGACGACGATCACCAGGTTGCGATCATTGTCGTCGGAGATGTTGTTGAGCGCTTCCCAGGTCATACCACCGGTCAGAGCACCGTCTCCGACGACAGCCACGACATGGCGGTCGTTGCGTCCGGTGCGGGTGAACGCCCGGGAGATGCCGTCTGCCCAGCTCAGCGAGCTGGAGGCGTGCGAGGACTCGACCACGTCGTGAACGCTCTCAGAGCGCTGTGGGTAGCCCGCCAATCCACCGCGTGAGCGGAGCGCGGAAAAGTCCTGGCGCCCTGTCAGCAGCTTGTGGACGTAGGACTGGTGACCTGTGTCGAAGATCACGGGGTCGTTCGGCGAGTCGAACACGCGGTGCAAAGCAATCGTCAGTTCGACGACACCGAGGTTCGGCCCGAGATGGCCGCCCGTGCGCGCAACGTTCTGGACCAGGAACTCGCGGATCTCCGCGGCCAGCTCGATCAGCTGCGCCGAAGAGAGCGCTTCTAGATCGCGAGGCGACCCGATCTGCGGCAGCAGTGGCATCTCGCTCCTTCCCACGTCGCGCCCGAGGCGTTGAGCAAGTCTACCCAGCCGAAGCTGGGGGCAGCGGGAGCGTGATCGCCCCTCCTGCCCCCGCACGCCGATCAGACCAGCGAACGCAGCACGTACTGCAGGATGCCGCCGTTGCGGTAGTAGTCGGCCTCACCGGGCGTGTCGATGCGCACGACGGCGTCGAACTCGACCGTCTGCTTACCCGCGGGCGAGAACTCGCTCGGCTCGGCGACGACCCGCACGGTCTTCGGGGTGACGCCGTCGTTGAGCTGCTCCAGCCCGGTGATCGAAACGATCTCGGTGCCATCCAGCCCGAGCGACTTCCAGCTCTCTCCCGCCGGGAACTGCAGCGGGACAACGCCCATGCCGATCAAGTTGGAGCGGTGGATGCGCTCGAAGCTCTCGGTGATGACGGCCTTCACCCCGAGCAGACGCGTGCCCTTCGCCGCCCAGTCGCGCGAGGATCCGGAGCCGTACTCCTTGCCGCCGAAGACCACCAGCGGGGTGCCCTGCGCCTCATAGTTCATGCAGGCGTCATAGATGTAGGACTGCGGACCGCCGGCCTTCGTGAAGTCGCGCGTGTAGCCGCCCTCGACGACCTGACCGTCGTTCACGGCGGACACCAGCTCGTTCTTCAGACGGATGTTGGCGAAGGTGCCGCGGATCATCACCTCGTGATTTCCGCGGCGGGAGCCGTACGAGTTGAAATCCTTCTGCGCGACGCCGTTGGCCGTGAGGTACTCAGCAGCAGGAGTGCCAGCCTTGATCGAACCCGCCGGGCTGATGTGGTCGGTCGTGACCGAGTCCCCGAGGGTTGCCATGACACGGGCACCCTGGATGTCGGAGACGGGAGTGAGGTCCATGCTCATGCCATCGAAGTACGGCGCCTTGCGCACATACGTCGACGCGTCATCCCATTCAAAGACCGGCCCGGTCGGAGTCGGCAGGTTCTGCCAGCGCTCGTCACCGTCGAAGACGGTCGCGTACTGCTTGATGAACTGCTCACGCGAGATCGACGCATCCATGACTTCCTGCACCTCATCGGGCGAGGGCCAGATGTCACGGAGGAAGATATCGTTGCCGTCGACGTCCTTGCCGAGCGCATCGGTCTCGAAGTCGAAGTTCATCGTGCCGGCCAGCGCGTACGCGACCACCAGCGGCGGCGACGCGAGATAGTTCATCTTGACGTCGGGGCTGATACGGCCCTCGAAGTTGCGGTTCCCCGAGAGGACGGCGGTGACGGCCAGATCGTTCTCGTTGATCGCGGTGGAGACCTCCTCGATGAGCGGACCCGAGTTGCCGATACAGATGGTGCAGCCATAGCCCACCGTGTAGAAGTCGAGGCCCTCGAGAGCCTTGTCGAGTCCCGACTTCTCGTAATAGTCGGTGACGACCTTCGACCCCGGCCCGAGCGTCGTTTTGACCCAGGGCTTGCGGGTCAGCCCCTTGTCCACGGCCTTCTTGGCGAGCATGCCGGCCGCGATCATGACAGAGGGGTTGGACGTGTTCGTGCACGACGTGATCGCCGCGAGCGTGACTGCGCCATTGTCGAGCAGATAGACCTCACCGTCGGGGGTCGTGACCTTCACCGGCTTGGACGCCACATGTGGCGCGCCGCTGGCGATGACAACGGGCGCCGTGTCAGCGGTTTCCTCCCCCGGCGGGTTGCCCGGGTCGGAGGCCGGGAAGGACTGCTGCGACTCGAGATCAGCGAGGGATTCAGAGGTGATGGCATCCGCGTAGTTGAGGATGTCCTGCCCGAACTGCGACTTCGCCTCAGAGAGGAGGATGCGGTCTTGGGGGCGCTTGGGACCTGCGATCGACGGGACGACCGTCGAGAGGTCGAGCTCCATGTACTCGCTGAACGTGGGCTCGTTGGCCGCATCGTGCCACAGGGTCTGAGCCTTGGCATACGCCTCGACGAGTGCAACGGTCTGCTCGTCACGACCGGTCAGCCGCAGGTAGTCCAGCGTCACGTCATCGATCGGGAAGATCGCCGCGGTCGAGCCGAACTCGGGCGACATGTTCCCGATTGTGGCGCGGTTTGCCAGCGGCACGGATGCCACGCCTTCACCGTAGAACTCGACGAACTTGCCGACGACGCCGTGCTTGCGGAGCATATCGGTGATGGTGAGCACGACATCAGTCGCGGTGACACCGGCGGGAATGGCACCGGTGAGCTTGAATCCGACCACGCGCGGGATGAGCATCGAGACCGGCTGCCCGAGCATCGCGGCCTCCGCCTCGATACCACCGACGCCCCAGCCGAGGACACCCAGTCCGTTGACCATCGTCGTGTGCGAGTCGGTACCGACACACGTGTCGGGGTAGGCGCGCAGCACGCCGTCGACCGAGCGATCGTAGATGACCTTCGCAAGGTGCTCGATGTTGACCTGGTGCACGATTCCGGTGCCCGGCGGGACGACCTTGAAGTCCTGGAAGGCGGTCTGTCCCCAGCGGAGGAACTGGTAGCGCTCGCCGTTGCGCTCGTATTCGATCTCGACGTTGCGCTCCAGCGCATTGTCACTTCCGAAGAGATCGGCGATGACGGAGTGGTCGATGACAAGCTCAGCGGGCGACAGGGGGTTGATCTTCGCCGGGTCTCCCCCGAGCGCCGTGACCGCCTCGCGCATGGTGGCAAGGTCCACGATGCAGGGCACACCGGTGAAGTCCTGCATCACGACACGCGCCGGCGTGAACTGGATCTCGGTGTCGGGCTCAGCAGCGGCATCCCACGACCCGAGCGCGAGGATCTGCTCCTTCGTGACGTTGGCGCCGTCCTCGGTGCGCAGCAGGTTCTCGAGCAGCACCTTCAGGCTGAACGGGAGCTTGTCGAAACCCGGAACGGCATCGACGCGGAAGATCTCGTAGTCGGACCCACCGACCGTCAGGGTGCTCTTGGCACCAAAGCTGTCAACAGTGGACACGGATAGCTCCTTCGTCGGCATGGCAGGGCGAGCGATGCCCCCAATATTCGTCGTCCGTCGCGACACCGGCTAGCAAGGTCAGCCTTACCAAGACGAGCTTCGCGAACTATCTTGACGTCAAGATAAATGCTATCACTGGGGCTCGCGCGGGTAGAGCGCGCGCACGACCAGCCAGGTGACGGCGACCAACGGAGCGAACAGAGGAATCCCCATCGCGAGCTTGAGCGTGCCGAGCGCGGTGACGGCCCCGGCGAAATACAGCGGAAGCTGAACGAGGAGACGCAGACCGAACAGCATCGCCCAGGCGATCGCGAGCCAGAAGTACACTCGCCGTTTGCGGCGGTCGCGGCGCCAGGCGGTGCCGTCACCCATGAGGTAGCCGGCGGCGAGCCCGACGAGCGACCACCCGATCAGCGCCGACACGAGAAAGGCGGCGCCGTAGGCCGCATTGGTGATCAATCCCGGCACGAAGTTGTTGGATGCCTCCCCCGTGAACAGTGCAAAGCCAGCCGCCACCAGCGCCGCGATCAGGCCTCCCACCGCGGCGGAGACCGTCTGCCGCGCGATCAGACGAGCGATCGTGAAGATCGCCGCCGCACCGACGGAGATACCCAACGACAGCCACAGATCACCGTCTTGCGTGGCCGGATCGATCGTGACGGTGTAGACCACGATGAACAGCAGCCCCGGGAGCACCGACTCCAGGATGCCGCGCCAGCCGCCGATCGCGCCCCACACGGCACGCCCCGCGGAGACGTCCTGCTGCGGATCGAGCCCCGCGCGCCGGGCCGCGCCACCGAGCGCCGCGCTCCACACCTCGGACGCCGAGGTGGTCTCCGCGGACGCGTCGTCCGAGTGATCCTCGGGTTCGCTGCTCATGCGCTCCCCGGCGTCGCAGGCATCTTCAACGGGATCAGGTCGCGCGGCGGCATTGGACTGCTACCGCGTACGACCACGATCGAGCGAAACAGGTCCTCCACGCGCGCCGCCACGTCGGGGTCGGAGGTGGCAGCGCCTCCGATAACACCGCGCAGGAACCATCGCGGGCCGTCGACACCGACGAACCGCGCAAGGCGTTTTCCGGCCGCCTGGCCGGCCTCTGCGGCCGGGACCTCCGCAAGCAGTTCCGGCCCGAGCGGACCGACGCGCTCTTCGACGCGACCGCCCTGCTGACGAATCTGTCCGTGGATCTGAGCCCGCGTCTCGTGCCACAGCCCTGTCGACCGCGGTGCGGCGAACGCCTGGACCTGCAACGTCGAATCTGCGTAATCCAGGCCGACGGCGACGATGCGCTTGGACTGCTCTTCAACCTCGAGGCGCAGATTCAGCCCATCCCGAGGGAGGATCTTGATGGCGCCCAGATCGATGTATGGGCGTACCGAGCGGGCCTCCGCATCATCGAACGGGCCCGCGATGGTCCGGTCGTCGGGGGCGGACTTCGCGTCCTTCGGGGACGTCCCGTCCGCCGCCTGCGCCTCTACCGACTCAATCTCTTCGCTCATCACTTCACTTCCTGCTCTGCCGCGTCGGCGACATATCCGGTCGATCCGAACCCGGAATCGCCGCGTGCGCTGTCGGGCAGCTCGTCCACCGGTATGAAGTTCGCGCGCGTGACCGGCATCACGATCATCTGTGCGATCCGGTCTCCTTGCGTCACCTGATACGTCGCGCTCAGGTCGGTGTTCAGGAGCGCCACCTTGATCTCCCCGCGGTATCCCGCATCGATCGTGCCGGGAGAGTTGACGATCGAGATGCCGTGCTTGGCAGCCAGGCCGCTACGGGGCACGATGAAGGCGGCGTACCCGTCGGGCAGAGCGATCCGTACCCCGGTCGCCACGAGCGCCCTCGCCCCCGGGCCGAGTGTCACCGACTCGGCCGCGACCAGATCGGCGCCCGCGTCGCCCGGCTGTGCATACACAGGCCGGTGCGCGGCGATAATGGGTATGTCCACGGAATCCGTCACGCAACGAGGGTAATGCAGAACACGTCATCGACCACTCGCACATCAGCATCGCCGCGATACCGCGAACGGCTCAGCCCATCGCTGTGGTTCCTCGTCTCGGCTGCCGTCGTCGCGCCGATGGCGGCGCTGACCGTGACGCCGGTCGACGGCACGCTCGCACTCATCGTGGGCGTCATCGTCGCAGCCGCTGTCGTCGTCGCCTGGGCCCTCACCGGACCGGTCGTACTGCTCGCGGACGGCGTGCTGCGGGCTGGACGCGCGTCGATCGCCGTGACCGAGCTCGGCACCGCGGTCGCCAAGACCGGTGACGATGCCCGTCGGGCCCGCGGACCCGAACTCGGGCGACACTCCTGGCACCTCGTCCGAGGTGGGATAGACGGGATCGTGGAGATCGAGATCACAGATCCCGAAGATCCGGCCCGCCTCTGGGTCATCTCCAGCCGCACTCCCGATCGACTTGTCGCAGCGCTACGGCGGGCGCAACTGAATGCTGCCGCGCCGTCATCACAGCAATAACGACAGTCGCTGAGCGAAGGTCAGGCGGCGCATTCCTTGCAGATGTAGCCGAACTTCTCCTCGTGGTGCACCTGCGAGCGGTGCTTCACGAGGAAACAACTCGCGCACGTGAACTCGTCCTCCTGCGGAGGGAGCACCACCACGTCAAGTTCGAGATCAGACAGGTCCGCTCCCGGCAGCTCGAAGCCCGAGGGGTTGTCGGCGTCCTCGGAATCGACCGAGCCCGACATCTTGTCAGGTACCCGCTCCTTGAGCGCCTCGATCGACTCGCTGTCGTCTTCGGACTTTCGGGGGGCGTCGTAGTCGGTGGCCATTCCTGCGGGTCTCTACTTCCGTCTTCGTGGTGCAAGTGCCCTGGTGGGCGGCGATAGTTTGCACGACCATCGTCGTTTTCGCAAATGCCCGCACCGGACTCTGCCCGGTGCGCCTCGCACCGCGGCACAACACCTTATGTCCGCAAAGGATTCCCGCGGCACGCGCGCGAGATGCCGGGTGCGGTCCACCCGCCATGTCAGCATTGGCGGGACGCGCCGATCAGGCATCGGAAGGACCGTGGAATGGAACAGCTGAGAGTCATCGGTACTGAGGACGACGTACTCGTCCTCGCCACTGAATCGGGAGAGACGTTCGCGCTCGCCTGGGATGACGCGCTCGCCTTCCAACTTCGTCGCGCTCGGCGCGAACGAGAAGCGGAGAGCCGGGTCGCCCGACCGAGCCCCCGAGACATCCAGACGCGCATCCGCGCGGGCCTCACCGCCGAAGAGGTGGCCGAGGTACTCGGCGCGAGCGTGGAAGACGTCCGTCGCTACGAAGGCCCGGTGCTCGCGGAACGGGAGCACGTGCTCTCGCAGGCGCTGGCGGTGCCGGTGCTCGTCGGTGCCGAGCTCGAGCCCGACAGCGAGGCCACGTTCGGGGTTGCTGTTCGGGCGAAACTCGCCGAGGCGAACGCGTCCGGCGAACGATGGACGAGCTGGAAAGACGCATCGGGATGGGTTGTGAAGCTCGAGTTCCGTGCCGGTGACGTCGATCGGGATGCGCGGTGGGAGTTCGATCCACGTCGTTCGACGTTGACCCCGGCGAACGCGGATGCCACCCAGCTCTCTCGCCAGGGGTCGCTGCCGGAAGGTCTCATCCCGCGGTTGCGCGCGCTGGAACCCACCGGCGCCAAGGACGATTCCCGGTTCGACAGCGGCGCGTTCGGACCCCGCAAGAAGGAAGCCGTAGACGCCCCGGAGCCGGAGGCCGGAGATGAGCGCGCGAGCGCTGCCGCGCGGGAGGCAGCCACCAAGCGTGCTACCGAGACTGTCGTCACCACCTCCCCGGAAACAGCGGACCTCCTCGAGGCCCTCCGTCGCCGGCGCGGCCAACGTGACGTCCCGGCCATGTCGGACACCCCTGCCGTCGAGGAGATCGAGCGGGCACCTGTCGCCCTCTTCGATGCGTTGGAGCCCGGCTACGACGAAGACCTCACTCCCCCGGTGGACGATGAGCCTGTCGATCTCGCACCGACCCAGCTGTCTGCGAGCCGTCGACGCGGCCGCGCTTCCCTGCCGTCATGGGACGAGATCGTGTTCGGAGCCCGCACCGACGAGTGATCAGGGTGCGAAAGCGCCCAGTCGCAGGAGCGGCACCAGCGTCTCCTCGAGTGTCAACGAGCCGTGCTGTCCGACCATCCGCTGCGCCGCTTTGTCGGTGAGCCGGTCGTCGTAGTAGGCGACGCGGGAGCGTGCGGCAACGAGCACGTCGCCGATCCTGTCTTGCACAACCGGATCCACATCACCGAAGAGTCCCTCCTCGATCGCCTCGGCGCGGGTGAACACCCACGAGCGCGACTCCTCGCTTTCGCGCCAGGCGTTCGCCACAGCAGCCGCACGTGCCGGTGCGGTGTACAGGTGCAGCATGCGCGGCTCGCCTGCGACCTCCACAACGTCTTCGAGAAGCCCGTCGCCCTCAGTGAGGAGTACGTGCCCAGCCGGCGGAACGTCGATCATGCCGTGGT
This sequence comes from Microbacterium sediminicola, assembly GCF_039531125.1. NCBI lineage: Bacteria > Bacillati > Actinomycetota > Actinomycetes > Micrococcales > Microbacteriaceae > Microbacterium > Microbacterium sediminicola. Next base: position 845,899 of record NZ_BAAAPL010000001.1, on the reverse strand, counting down.
CAGCGGTCACGATCACACCGATCTGGGCGGCATGATCGGGCACGCTGCCACGCAGTGCGCCATCCACACGCTCGAGCATGGCCGTCCACCGATCTGATTCCCAGCCGAAGCGATGCCCGAGACTGTCCAGCTCCGGAACATAGAGGTAGACGAAGGTCCCCGGAGTTCGCGCCTCCTCCATCGCACGCGCGACCCGTTCTTCCACCCCGCTCACACCGACGAACTCCGCCCCGGTCGTCGTCGCTCGGGTGAACCCGGTCCGTGCGTACTCCGGCTTCGAAACGACCACGGCGCGCACGCCTGCGGTGCCCATTGTCGAGGTCAAAGCGGGCAGACGGTGCCAGTCGGAGTCGAGCGCGCCATCCTCCCACCCGCGCAACTGGTTTGCGAGGACGCGTGTCCCCGGAACCTTGACGCGATAGCCGACGATTCCATGTCGGCCCGCTGGAGCTCCGGTCAGCAGCCCGGTCAAGGCGGTCGCCGTCGTCGAGGGGAAAGCCGTGCGCGCTCTCTCATGAGGACCGGCCGCCGCCGAGAGGAACCTCGCGTGACCCACACGTGCGCGTAGCTGCGCCATCCCGAGTCCATCGATCAGGATCACCACCGCCGACCGTGCGGGGCGCAGCCAGGTTCCGTTTCCGGTGAGGGCGCGCGACACCTCCGGCACGAGTGCGGTGAGGCTCCGAGTTCTCGCGGAGTGCGCGGGTAGTCTGATCGGCATCCACGTCAGTCTCCCACGCGCCCTCCTCCTGGTCGCCGAGCAGTGTCCGTTCGAACGCTCGAGGTTTCCCCATGCCGTCATCCCGCACCGCTTCACCGCCCCCGGCCGAGGAGCGCATCGAGGACGTCGATGTCGCGACGGAGATGCAAGGTTCTTTCCTTGAGTACGCGTATTCCGTCATCTACTCCCGCGCTCTTCCCGATGCGCGCGACGGTCTCAAGCCCGTCCAGCGTCGCATCCTCTTCCAGATGGCGGACATGGGCCTACGTCCCGACCGCGGCCATGTGAAGAGCTCCCGCGTCGTCGGGGAGGTCATGGGAAAGCTCCACCCGCACGGAGACGCTGCCATCTACGACGCCCTCGTGCGCCTGGCACAGCCCTTCTCGCTGCGTGTGCCACTGGTCGACGGACACGGCAACTTCGGGTCACTCGACGATGGACCGGCAGCACCGCGCTACACCGAGGCCCGCCTGGCAGCACCGGCCCTCGCGCTGACAGAGAATCTCGACGAGGACGTCGTGGATTTCATCCCTAACTACGACGGCCAGTTTCAGCAACCCGACGTTCTCCCGGCGGCCTTCCCCAATCTCTTGGTCAACGGCGCATCGGGAATCGCCGTGGGCATGGCGACCAACATGGCCCCCCACAACCTCGTCGAGGTCGTCGCGGCGGCCATCCATCTCCTCGAGAACCCGGGCGCATCGCTCGAAGAACTCATGGAGTTCGTGCCGGGACCCGACTTCCCCTCGGGTGGCACCATCGTCGGACTCGACGGCGTGCGTGACGCCTATGCGAACGGCCGCGGATCCGTGAGAACGCGCGCGAAGGTGAGCGTCGAGTCGCTCGGACCGCGCCGCACAGGTCTGGTGGTCACCGAACTCCCCTACCTCGTCGGTCCCGAACGCATCATCGAAAAGATCAAGGACGCGGTCACGGCGAAAAAGCTGCAGGGTATCGCCGACGTCACCGACCTCACCGACCGACATCGCGGACTGCACCTGGTGATCGCGATAAAGACCGGTTTCGATCCGCAGGCGGTTCTCGAGCAGCTGTACCGTCTGACCCCCCTCGAGGACTCCTTCGGCATCAACAACGTCGCTCTCGTCGGAGGACAGCCCCACACACTCGGCCTCAAGCGCATGCTCGAGGTCTATCTGGAGCACCGCATCGAAGTGGTCACCCGCCGGAGCCGCTATCGGCTGCAGAAGCGACGCGATCGTCTGCATCTCGTCGAGGGCCTCCTGATCGCCATCCTGGACATCGACGAGGTGATCCAGGTGATCCGCACCTCTGATGATGCAGAGACCGCGCGCTCCCGCCTGATGGATGTTTTCGATCTGTCTCAGGCACAAGCCGACTACATCCTCGAACTGCGGCTACGCCGGCTCACCAAGTTCTCGCGGATCGATCTTGAAACGGAACGTGACGAACTGAAAGCCGAGATTGCGCAGCTGGAGGAGCTGCTCGGCTCGGACCGTCTGCTGCGCGCACAGGTGGCGCGCGAGCTCGAGGCGGCCTCGGAGGCTTTCGGTACTCCGCGGCGCACACTCCTGCTCAACGGAGGCGCGGTCACCGCTCGCAGTGCCAAGAAGAAGGATGTCGACCTCCAGATCGCAGACGCGCCCTGCCGCGTCTACCTGTCGGCGACCGGGCGAATGGTGCGCGCGGACATCGACCCGGAGGCACCGCAGGGCGGCGTGGTCGCACCGACGCGGCGCGCCAAGCACGATGCGGTGCGAGCCAGCGTTGACACCACCGCACGGAGCTCGATCGGGGCCATCACCACCCGGGGACGGCTGGTGCGTTTCAGTCCGGTCGACCTGCCATCCGTCCCCGCCAACGCCGTGCAGCTCGCAGCCGGGACACGTGCGGACCAGTATCTTGGCCTCCCGGCGCAGGAGCACGTGATCGGCCTCGTCTCCCTCGACGACCCGACCCCGCTCGCACTCGGCACCGCGGCCGGCGTCGTCAAGCGCACGACCGTCACGGACATCGGCGCACGTGAGGAGGTCGAGCTCATCACGCTCAAGGCCGGGGACCACCTCATCGGTGCCTCCCCGGCCCCCGATGGCGCCGAACTCGTCTTCGTCGCCGATGATGCGCAACTCCTCCGGTTCTCGGCCGACGCTGTCCGCCCACAGGGACGGGCGGCCGGCGGTATGGCCGGGATCCGGCTCGCGGATGGCGCGCGGGCCATCTGCTTCTGCGTCGTGTCCGAGGAGGATGCGCGCGCCGGCCAGACGATGGTCATCACCGCGGCCGGTGCGGATGGCGTGATCACGGGCACGGATGCCGGCAGCGGCAAGGTCTCAGCGTATGAGGAGTTTCCGGCCAAGGGCCGCGCCACCGGGGGTGTGCGCGCTCAGCGCTTCCTGAAAGGCGAGGACCGACTCATTCTGGCCTGGGTGGGGACCGCCCCCCGCGCGCTCGCGCACGATGGCACCGTGCGTACGCTCCCGGCGCCCGGCGCGAAGCGTGACGCCTCCGGCACGCCGCTCGAGGCCACGATCGCCGCAGTGGGATCTGCGATCCGCTGACGACGCCCCGCGCGGTGCAGCGGCCGCGCGGCCCACCTAAGCGTCGATGCGATCGCGCACAAGGCGCCCGGAGGCGTCGATCAGGAACTCCCGGCGCGGCGCGACTTCGTTCCCCATCAACAGTTCGAAAACCCCGGCCGCCGATTCCGCGTCGGGCGCCTGCACGCGACGCAGCGTACGTCCCGCTCGATCCATCGTCGTGCCTGCCAGCTGCTCGGCATCCATCTCGCCGAGGCCCTTGTAGCGCTGAATGGGCTCCTGCCAGCTGCGGCCGGCCCTCTTGAGGCGCGAGAGGAGCGCGTGGAGCTCGGCCTCACTGTATGTGTAGATCGTCTCGTTGGGCTTCGATCCCGGATGCTGGACGATGACGCGGTGCAGCGGCGGCACCGCCGCGAACACCCGTCCGGCTTCGATGAGTGGTCGCATGTAGCGGAAGAAGAGCGTGAGGAGGAGCGTGCGAATATGCGCCCCGTCGACGTCCGCGTCACTCATCAGGATCACCTTGCCGTAGCGCGCCGCGGACAGATCGAACGAGCGCCCTGAACCCGCCCCGATCACCTGGATGATCGACGCGCACTCCGCGTTCGAGAGCATGTCCCCCACCGATGCCTTCTGCACGTTGAGGATCTTTCCGCGGATCGGGAGGAGCGCCTGGAACTCGCTGTTGCGGGCGAGCTTGGCCGTGCCGAGGGCGGAGTCGCCCTCAACGATGAAGAGCTCGGAGTCCGCGACGTCGTTCGACCGGCAGTCCACGAGCTTCGCGGGTAGCGATGAGGATTCCAGCGCATTCTTGCGGCGTTGCGTCTCCTTGTGCGCGCGTGCTGAGAGCCGCGCCTTCATCTCGGAAACGACCTTGTCCAGCAGCAGCGCGGTCTGGGCCTTGTCGTCACGCTTGGTCGACGCGAACCGCTCTGCGAGTTGCTTCGCGACCACCGAGGCCACGATCTGGCGTACCGCCGGTGTGCCGAGGACTTCCTTCGTCTGCCCTTCGAATTGGGGCTCTGGGAGGCGCACCGTCAGCACGACGGTGAGGCCAGCGAGGATATCGTCCTTCTCGATCTTGTCGTTGCCGACCTTCAGTCGCCGCGCGTTCTGATCCACCTGCGCGCGCAGCACCTTCATCAGCCCCGCCTCGAAACCCTGCTGGTGGGTGCCCCCCTTGGGTGTCGCGATGATGTTGACGAACGAGCGCATCGTCGTGTCATAGCCGGTCCCCCATCTCAGGGCGACATCCACCTCGCACGTGCGCTCCACCTCGGTCGGAACCATGGCGCCGGAGCTCTGCAACACCGGGACCGTCTCGGTGAAGGTCCCCTCGCCCTGCAATCGCCACGTGTCGGTGACCCCCGGATCGTGCGCGAGGTAGTCGGCGAATTCCGAGATGCCGCCGTCATAGCGATAGCTGGTGGTCACCGGCTCGGCGCTGCTGCGCTCGTCACGGATGACGATCTCGATGCCGGGCACGAGGAAGGCTGTCTGGCGCGCGCGCTGCTGCAGGTCCTCGAGGGCGAAGACCGCGTCGCGGGTGAAGATCTGGCGGTCCGCCCAGTAGCGGATGCGCGTACCGGTGACACCCTTGGCGGCTTTCCCCACGACGCGCAAGCGTGAACTGTTCTCGTACGGGGTGAAGGACGAGTCCGGCGACCCGCCGGCGAACTCCCCCGGCTCCCCGCGGTGGAAGGACATTGCCCACGTCTTTCCGCCACGATCGACCTCGACGTCCAGCCGCTCCGAGAGTGCGTTGACGACCGAGGCACCGACGCCATGGAGTCCGCCCGAGGCCGTGTACGACCCCGACCCGAACTTGCCGCCGGCGTGGAGTTTGGTGAAGACGACCTCGACGCCCGAGAGTCCCGTACGCGGTTCGACATCGACCGGGATGCCGCGCGCACGGTCGCGGACTTCCACGCTGCCGTCCGCATGGAGGATGATCTCGATGTGGGAGCCGTGACCGGCCAGCGCCTCATCCACGGAATTGTCGATGATCTCCCACACACAGTGCATCAGCCCACGCGAATCCGTGGAACCGATGTACATGCCCGGCCGTTTACGGACGGCTTCCAGCCCCTCCAGTACCTGCAGATGGTGGGCGGAATACTCGGCTGTCACAATCGACCAGACTACGTTGCCCTCGACCCCGTCCCCGGGAGCGACGCGGAAGCGCAGCCCGATGGTACGCGGTCAGCGAAATGTGACGCATTCGCGGCATTCTCGAAACATCGTCGTGGTTGCATGTAGTGACCCACCGAAGAAGTGACGCACCGAGGAGGCATGACCATGACAGCGCTGACGATTCCCGACGAAACCGAGCTCCGCGAGTCCCGCCTGACCGCCGCCGATCGGTGCGATTCGTGTGGCGCACAGGCATACATCGCCGCCGAGGTCAACGGCAGCGAGTTGCTGTTCTGCGCTCACCACGGTCGTCGCTACGAAGAGAAGCTGCGCTCGGTCGCCACGAGCTGGCACGACGAGACTCACCGACTCGAAGACTGACGCTCGTCGTCGACTAAGGTCTTTCAGGGGACTCGATCGAGTCCACGCTCGCATCGCGAGCGTTCGTTCGTGATGAGGTGACAATGGACGGCGCTCCCAACGAGGGCAAGAGACTCGAGATCTCCGTCGGGGGGCGCGAGTTCGATCGGATCCCGATCCGGACGCACGTGATCGCGGTCGGGGATGACCTCGACCCCGTCATCGAGTCATACGCCGTCCCCGCCGTTGAAACTGGCGACTGGCTCTTCGTGACCGAGAAAATCGTGGCGATCAGCCAGGGACGTTCGTACCCTGTGTCCAGCATTCACCCCAGACGCCTGGCGACATTCCTCTCGCGCTACGTGACGAAGACGTCATACGGCATCGGACTCGGTATGCCCGAGACCATGGAGATGGCCCTCCGAGAGTGCGGGACGGTCCGCATCGTCTTCGCCGCGGGCGTGTCCGCTGTGACCAAGCTCTTCGGCCGCTCGGGCGACTTCTACCGCGTCGCCGGCGAACGCGCGCGTGGCATCGACGGTCCGACACGGGGCACCCTTCCGCCCTATAACGAGCACGTCGTCCTCGTTCCCGACAAGCCCGATGCCGTTGCCGCACACATCAAGCAGCTGATCGCTGCACACGGAAAGAATGTCGACGTCTTCGTCGTCGACATCAACGACATCGGCGGGAACATCCTCGGATCCACGGCCTCGAAATCCGTCACCGAGACGCTGCCCCTGATCCTCCAGGACAATCCGCTCGGACAGGGCCACCAGAGCACTCCGCTCGGTATCATCCGAGCGCGCTGAAGACGAGACCGCCGAAATTCAGCGGTTGGAGACCGGCAGACCCATCGCCTCGTAGTAGCGGGGCCGAAGGCCCCTCCGCACCCCCGACGCACTCGGCTTGGCCTGGAACACACCGGTGTTGTAGTTGCCTTCGATGAGCACCGGTCGCTCCGGGGTGATCGCGACGTCCCACCCGACGTAACGCAGTTGCGGGACGCGCAGCGCGGCGGCACGGACAAGATCACACACCTGATCGAACAGCGGCACGGCGAACCCGGGAATCGTCACGCCGCTGCCCGGGTGCACGCTGTAGACGTCGTTGCGCCCGTCGAAGGCCGGGTAGAGCGCAATGCCGTCATCTCCCAGCATGGTGTACATCCCGCCGTCGCTGAAGTTGTCGACGTCGCCCCCGTTCCCGATCTTCAGCACGCACGCGAGGATGTCGACCTGGTCATCCGTGACGAAGGTCACCATCCGCAGGGTGTTCACGCTGCTCGGGTTCAGCCGCTGCATTTCCGGATGCTGGACCAGGAACTGTTCCAGCAGAACCTGTCTGGCGGCGACAGCGTCGGCGACGAACGTCTCGACGTCGGAGATCTGCTCGCGAGTGACCTTTTGCACGTCCTTACCGCCGAGGCTGTCGGCGGGTTTGAGGATCATCACGGGATTCGCAGCGACGAACTCTCGCACGGTCTCGAACGACGCCACGCGCAGATCGATCCACTCACGCCCGATCATGTCGGGGAAGGTCTGGTTGAACCGAGCCTTGTCCGCGAACTGTCCGCGGAACTCCTTCTGATTGAACATCAGCACAAGGTGGTCCGACGCGGGATGGGTGATGAAGGTGCGTCGCTCTGCTGAGGTGAGCATGTAGAAGTCCCAGTCCTGGTAGTCCTGGAACCCGGTCTCGTGCCTCACCGAAGCCCATAGCATGTCGAGGAAGACCCACAGAGTCGGCCGATGCGCGGCGGGGGCCATCGAGCGTGCCATGCCCCACACACGGGGCACCTCGATCGCCCGGGCGCGCCGGAGCAGGTAGCGAACCCTCAGACGCAGACGATTCATCGGGCAAGCGCCGCAGCCGCTGCAGCCTCAATGATCTCGAGACCTTCGATGAGAAGATCGTCCTCGCCGACAAGGGTCGGCATGAGCTTGACCACCTCGTCCTGCGCACCGCTGGTCTCGACGATCAGGCCGCGCTCGAAAGAGCCGCGGGAGATCGCCTTCGCCACGGCGGGATCGGCGCACACGAGTCCCTGGAGCAGGCCGCGCCCACGAGTGGCGAACATTTCCGGAGCTGTCGCGGCGATCCCCGCGATCCGCTCTTCCACGAGCACGGAGCGGCGCCCGATGTGCGACTCGAATTCTGACGTCGTCCAATACTCTCGAATCGCGGCCGTCGCTCCGACGAAGGCCACGTTGTTGCCACGGAACGTTCCCGAATGCATGCCGGGCTTCCAGACATCCAATTCGGGACGGATGAGCACCAATGACATCGGAAAGCCGTACCCCGACAACGACTTCGAGAGCGTGACGAGGTCCGGCGTCACACCCGACTCCTCGAAGCTGAAGAACTGACCCGACCGCCCGATACCGATCTGGATGTCGTCGACGATCAGCAGGATCCCGCGCTCGCGACACACGTGTTCCAGGTCGCGTAGCCACTGCGTGGATGCGACATTGACACCGCCCTCGCCCTGCACCGTCTCCACGATGACCGCTGCCGGCAGGTCGACGCCGCTCGACGCGTCGTCCAACAGGGTGCGCAGCATCGACACGGTGTCGATATCAGGCCCGAAATAGCCGTCGTAGGGCTGGAAGACCACGTCGGGAAGAGCCGTGCCGGCTCCGTCACGGAACCAGCTGTTCGCCGTAGCAGCCAGCGCCCCCAGGGAGACACCATGGAAGGCGTGGGTGAAGGCGATGACCGATCGCCGTCCCGTGACCTGACGGGCGATCTTCAGCGCTGCCTCCACCGCGTTCGCCCCGGTGGGACCCGTGAACTGCAGCTTGTAGTCGAGCTGGCGCGGGCGCAGGATCACGTCCCGGAAGGCCTCGAGGAATTCCTGCTTGGCGACGGTTGCCATGTCCAGCGCGTGCTGGATGTTGTCACCCGCAATGTAGTCGATCACCTTCTGCTTGATGATCGGGTTGTTGTGCCCGTAGTTCAACGTTCCCGCGCCACAGAAGAAGTCGATGTATGAGCGTCCGTCGACATCCCAGATCTGCGACCCGCGGGCGGTGGTGAACTGCGTGGGGAACGACCGAATGTAGCTACGTACCTCGGATTCCATCTCACTGAAAACAGACAGATCCACGATGTTGGCCTTTCTTTGACTTCCCCGCTCAGCGCCATGCGGGTCCTTACGGCATCAGAGGCTCATCATCTCACCTCGAGGCGCCACAAGACGTATGACTCACTCCAGATAGTCGCGCAGCGACTGCGACCGCGACGGGTGACGAAGCTTCGCCATCGTCTTGGACTCGATCTGCCGAATACGCTCGCGTGTGACGCCGAACGTGTCGCCAATCTGGTCGAGCGTCTTGGGCTGCCCGTCACCCAAACCAAAGCGCATGCGGATCACGCCCGCTTCGCGCTCCGACAGGGAATCGAGCAGGGATTCGAGCTGACGCTGCAGCATCGTGAAGCCCACCGCGTCGGCCGGGACGACAGCCTCGGTGTCCTCGATGAGGTCACCGAACTCGCTGTCACCGTCCTCCCCGAGGGGGGTGTGCAGTGAGATCGGCTCGCGACCGTACTTCTGCACCTCGATGACCTTCTCGGGGGTCATGTCGAGCTCGCGACTGAGCTCCTCGGGGGTGGGCTCGCGACCGAGATCCTGCAGCATCTGACGCTGCACCCGCGCCAGCTTGTTGATGACCTCGACCATGTGGACCGGAATGCGGATGGTGCGGGCCTGGTCGGCCATCGCGCGCGTGATCGCCTGACGGATCCACCAGGTGGCGTAGGTCGAGAACTTGAAGCCCTTGGTGTAGTCGAACTTCTCGACGGCGCGGATGAGGCCGAGGTTTCCCTCCTGGATGAGGTCCAGGAACTGCATGCCGCGGCCCGTGTAGCGCTTGGCGAGAGAGACGACCAGACGAAGGTTGGCACCCAGCAGGTGACTCTTCGCGCGCTGTCCATCGCGGGCAATCCACTGCAGATCGAGCCCCAGCTGGCTGGACTTCTCGGCCGGCGTCATGGCCGCGAGCTTCTCCTCGGCGAACAGACCCGCCTCGATGCGCATGGCCAGCTCGACCTCTTCGGCCGCGTTCAGAAGCGGCACCTTGCCGATCTGCTTCAAATAGTCCTTGACCGGATCAGCAGTCGCACCGGTGATCTGCGTCGAGTAGACGGGGACGTCATCCTCATCGCTCGAGGTGATGACCATCGCGCCCGTGGGCAGCGGCTCCTGGAAGGGCTTCTTGTCCTTCGAGTCGTCGTCCTCGGACGAATCGGAAGCGTCCTTACTGTCGGACGCGTCAGTCGCGGACTCGTCGGCGTCGGCGGCACCCTCGTCGGCGTCCTCTTCCTCGACGTCATCCGATGGGGCCTCGTCGCTGTCCGCTTTCGTCGCCTTCTTCTTCGCGGGCGCCTTCTTCTTCGCCGCCGCGCGGGGGGCGCGCTTCGTCGTGGGGGCCGCGTCGGCCTCGACCTCGTTATCGACGGCCTCGTCGGCCGCGCCGGACGCCTCAGCGGTCTTCTTGGTACGCGTGCGGGTCGTCGTCGTGCTCGGGGTCACGTTTCCCTCTCAGCGCACGGCAGGGCGGTCGCCGCGCAGTTGGTTTCGGAACCTAGTAAGACCCTTGTCAAGTCCCACATGGCCCTGTGGAGGACCGGGACGACAACGGGTCAGGTCTCCATTGTCTCATACTCCGCCGGACGGTCCGGGTTCAGCGTGCCCTCCGCCGACACACGAGAACAACACCGTCGGTGCCCTGGGTATTCCCTCGCAGTGGCGCAGGTTGTGATTCAGGGCTTGTCATCGTCCGGCCCTGGCCGGCTGGCGAGGTACCGCTCCAACTCCGCGGCGATCTCGTCCGCCGACGGCAGGTCACCGGTGTGGATCAGCGGCGACGCGTTCGTCGACCCGGCCATGTACGCGTCGTAGCGTTGCTCCAGGTCACCGACCATGCGCGCGAGTTCGTCACTTCCCGCGACCTGTTCTTCCACCTTCTCCAGGTAGGCGCGGTTCTCCTCGCGGAGCGCATCAGAGTCGAACACGAGGCCGGTCGCGACCGTGATGCTGTCCAGCGCCGCCAGAACCGCTGCGGGATATTCCGTCTCAGCAAGATAGTGCGGTACCAGCAGGACGAAGCTCGCCACCTCTGCGCCGGCCTGAGCGAACCGGTATTCCAACAAGTGTCCCGCAGACGCCGGGACCTGGGTCTGGGGCTGCCACACCGAGTGCGCAGCCGTGAGCTCGTCGCGCGTACCGCTCACCGTCGCTCCGAGCGGACGCGTATGGGGCACCGGCATCGGGATCGAATGCACCCACGTCACCGTCGCGACCTCACATTCGGCCGCCAGTGACAGAACGGCGGCGCTGAAGGCGTCCCAGGCGAAGTCGGGCTCGTAGCCGGTCAATGCGAGAAATGGCTGGCCAAGCGCATCGTGCATGACGGTCAGGTCCAGCCGCGGCGGCCGATAGTCGGTGAGATGGTCGCTGTCGAAGGAGATGATCGGACGGCGGGCGCGGTAGTCGAGCAGCACGTCGTTCTCGAACGCCGCGAGCGTCGCCGTCTCATTCGCCTCCCGCAACTGAGTGACAAGCCGACTCACCGCGGATCCGGCGTCGGAGAATCCGGTCAACGCGATCACCAGCGGCAGCCCCGACGGCACAGACGGTGCCGGGGTTGCTCTTGTGAACACGGGGTCGGACAGGGCCATGAGTCCATGCTACGGGCGGCGACGATCCCGGGCTCCGCGCACCCGACCGCTCACAGCGAACACCGCCGGCGCTCTTCGGGCCGCTCTAGGATGAATGCATGACGCATCCCGTCGTGGACTTCAGCACCGAGCCCATCCGCCAGTCCGACGCAGATGCGCTCCTCCTGGCGATCCCCGCCATCAGCGACATCCCCGAGGAGTCGTGGGCGGCGTGGGGCGATCTCAAGCAGAATTTGGATCGCATCGGTTTCACCGGCGCCCCGAGCAGCTTCGCTCGTGTATATGCGCCCGAGATCGGCGATAAGCCGATCGCTGTCGTCGGTCTGGGCACAGAACCCCGTGCCGGCGAGGTACGCGCGGCGATAGGCGTGGGATGCCGCACCCTGACCGGGTTCGGGTCCGTCGCGATCGCGTCTCCGTTCACCGACATCGATCTCGCCGCGGCAGCCGAGGGTGCCGGGCTCGGGGCGACGACCCACGTGACCTTCAAGTCGGGCTCCACCCCCGCGCGCGCTCAGCGGGTCATCGTGCACAGCGCCACGGCACCAGGCACGGTCGCGCTCGATCGAGTGAGGGCGACCGTGGCGGCCGTCGCGATGGTCAAGGAGCTTGTGACGACGCCCGCCGCCCTTCTCGGGCCGGATGACCTCGCCCAGCGAGCGCTCGCGGAACTCGCCGACCTCCCCGTCGATGTGCGCATCTGGGATGAAGTCGAACTTGCCGCGGACGGGTGTGGCGGCATCCTCGGAGTGGGCCAGGGATCGCCGCGTCCACCGCGACTGGTCCGCCTGGATTACTCCCCCGTCGGTGCGAAAACCCACGTCGCCATCGTGGGCAAGGGCATCACCTTCGACTCGGGCGGACTCTCACTCAAGCCCGCCGGCGGGATGGTCGACATGAAGTACGACATGTGCGGCGCCGCCACGGTGCTCGCCGTCGTCCGGGCAGTCGCAGCCATGGAGGCGCCCGTGCATCTCACCGGGTGGCTCTGCATCGCAGAGAACATGCCTTCCGGGTCCGCGACGCGCCCCGGCGACGTGCTGACGATGGCAGACGGCACCACGGTCGAGGTTCTCAACACCGACGCCGAAGGCCGGTTGGTGCTCGCTGACGGACTGGTACTCGCGAGCCGCGAGCATCCGGATCTGCTCGTCGACGTCGCGACCCTCACCGGCGCCATCACCGTTGCGCTCGGCACACGCCACGTCGGCGTCATGGGCGACGACGACGCGGTTTCGCGCTACCTCGCCGCCGCCGCATCCGCCGATGAATTCGCGTGGCAGCTTCCCCTGCCGCGCCACATGGTGGAGGAACTCGACTCCCCCGTTGCCGACATGCGAAACGCGAAGGTCGGCGATCCCGCGGGCGGCTCCCTGTTCGCCGGCCTGTTCCTCCAGCGGTTTGTCGGTCCGGCGGCACCGGTCGATGAGGCCGCGCAATCCGACCGCATTCCGTGGGTCCATCTCGACATCGCGGGCGTCGGCATGAACAAGGGCGCGGGGTACGGATTCACCGACAAGGGGCCGACCGCCGCGACCGTGCGCTCTCTCATCGAGCTCGCCCTTCGCGAGGCGGACGCGTGAGCGACGTCGATCTGCTCGTCCTCGGCGGTGGCAGCGGTGGGTACGCCGCCGCACTTCGAGCCGCCGAGCTCGGCATGACAGTCACTCTCATCGAGAAGGACCGCGTCGGTGGCACCTGTCTTCACCGCGGCTGCGTGCCGACCAAGGCGCTGCTGCACACTGCCGACATCGTCGACACCGTGCGGGGCGCGCACCACCACGGTGTCGACGCGACCCTGTCCGGTATCGACATGGCGGCTGCGCTCACGCACCGGTCGCAGATCGTCTCCAAGAAGTTCAGTGGCCTCACCGGACTGCTGGCGGCCCGCGGGATCACGGTGATCGAGGGCGTCGGCGTACTCGACCCGGACGGCGCCGTCCGTGTCGGCGAACAGAGAATCACCGCCACGGACACGGTGATCGCCACCGGCGCCCGGACGAAACTGCTGCCGGGCATCACGCCGGGCCCTCGCATCCTCACCAGTGACACGGCGCTCGATCTCGCCCGCGTGCCCGAGTCAGTCGTCGTTCTGGGGGGCGGTGTCATCGGCGTCGAATTCGCGAGCATCTGGCGTTCGCTCGGTGCCCAGGTCACCATCGTCGAGCCCATGTCCCGACTCCTCCCGGCCGAGGACGAAGCGAGCAGCGCGGCCCTCCTGCGTGCTTTCCGCAAACGCGGCATCGACGTCACGCTCGGACAGGGCTGCTCGGCAGCCACCGAGCACGAGGACCGCGTCACGATCACGCTCTCCGACGGTTCTGAGCTCAGCGCCGACGTACTGCTGCTCGCCGTCGGCCGCGAACCGGCGACATCCGACCTCGGACTCGAAGCAGCCGGCGTGAAGCTGGACCGCGGATTCGTCATGACCGACGATGCGCTGCGCGCGAGCGCACCTCATGTGTGGGCGGTCGGCGACGTCGTCCCTGGCCCTCAACTCGCGCACCGCGGATTCGCGCACGGCATATTCGTGGCAGAGACGATTGCGGGTTTGGCGCCCGCGCCACTCGATGACAACGCTGTGCCGCGAGTCGCCTACTCGAATCCCGAGGTCGCCTCGATCGGACTCACCGAAGCTGCCGCCACCGAGCGGTACGGAACAGACGCCATCGCCACCGCGCAGTTCTCCCTGGCAGCCAATGCCAAGAGCGAAATCCTCGGAACAAGCGGCTTCGTCAAGGTCATCCGCCGCATCGGTGGTCCCGTCATCGGCGTGCATATGGTCGGCGCGCGCGTCGGCGAGCTCATCGGCGAAGCCCAGACGATCGTCGGGTGGGAGGCACACCCCGAAGACGTCGCCCCACTTCTGCATGCACACCCCACCCAGGGCGAGGCCCTCGGCGAGGCGATGCTGATGCTCGCGGGCAAACCCCTGCACGCGCGCTGACCGGCACGCGCCACACATCACTAAGCTGGAACGCACATCGGCACTTTGAAGGAGACAAACGCATGAGCACTTCCGTGGTCCTCCCCGCGCTCGGAGAGAGCGTCACCGAGGGAACGGTCACCCGCTGGCTCAAGAAGGTCGGAGACACCATCGAGGCCGATGAGGGGCTTCTCGAGATCTCCACCGACAAGGTGGACACCGAGATCCCGTCTCCCGTCTCCGGCGTGATCGAGGAGATCCTGGTCGCCGAAGACGAGACCGTCGAGGTCGGCGCGATTCTCGCCAAGATCGGTGACGGCAGTTCCGCTCCCGCGCCCGCGGCCCCGGCGACGGAAGCCGCGGCAGCGCCGGCAGAAGCCGCAGCGCCGACTCCGGCACCGGAACCCGCACCGGCGTCCGAGCCTGCACCCGCGGCCGCGCCCGCCGGCGCCGGCAAGGATGTCCTTCTCCCCGAACTCGGCGAGAGCGTCACCGAAGGTACGGTCACCCGCTGGCTCAAGGCCGTCGGCGAATCGGTAGAGGTCGACGAGCCCCTTCTCGAGATCTCCACCGACAAGGTCGACACCGAGATCCCCTCCCCCATCGCCGGCACACTCCAGGAGATCCTGGTCGCCGAGGATGAGACGGTTGCGGTCGGATCGGTCCTTGCCCGCATCGGCGACGGCGCAGCCCCGGCTGCACCCGCGCCCGTCGCTGAGGCACCCGCGCCCGCACCGGCACCTGCGCCCGCGCCCGCGCCCGTCGCTGAGGCTTCTGCACCGGCACCTGCGCCCGCACCGGCACCTGCGCCCGCACCGGCACCGGCCCCCGCGCCCGCACCGGCGCCCGAGGCCTCGACCTACGCCACTCCGCTGGTGCGGCGTCTCGCCGAGAAGCACGGTGTGGCACTGGACAGCGTCACGGGAACCGGCGTCGGTGGGCGCATCCGCAAGGAGGACGTCCTCGCCGCTGCAACCAGCGCCCCCGCACCGGCGGCGGCCGCCCCGGTGGTCCGCGAGGTCTCGCCACTGCGTGGCACCACCCAGCCGATGTCGCGCCTACGCAAGGTGCTGGCCGAGCGCGCCGTGGCATCCATGCAATCGACAGCTCAGCTGACCACCGTCGTCGAGGTCGACGTGACCAAGCTGGCGAACTTCCGCGATGCGGTCAAGGGCGATTTCCAGACCAAGACGGGTGCCAAGCTCTCGTTCCTGCCCTTCTTCGCCCTCGCCGCCGCGGAAGCCCTGCAGGCCTACCCCGTCATCAACGCAACGGTTGAGGATGCATCGATTGTCTACCCGGCAGCGGAGAACCTTTCCATCGCGGTCGACACCGAGCGGGGCCTCCTGACTCCGGTGCTCCGTGACGCGGCAACGAAGGATCTGGCCCAGATCGCCAAGGAGATCGCCGACCTCGCCGCCCGCACTCGCGAGAACAAGCTCAAGCCGGATGAGCTGGCGGGCGGAACCTTCACGCTGACCAACACCGGATCCCGTGGCGCGCTGTTCGACACGCCCGTGGTGTTCCTCCCGCAGTCCGCGATCCTCGGCACCGGAACCGTGGTGAAGCGTCCCGGCGTGGTGACGGTGGACGGCAAGGAAGCGATCTCGGTGCGCTCGTACGTCTACCTCGCGCTTTCGTACGACCACCGCATCATCGACGGTGCCGATGCCGCGCGCTTCCTCGCCACGGTGAAGCAGCGCCTCGAGGCTGCGGAATTCAGCGCCGATCTCGGCATCTGATCATCCTGGCTGCTGCGCGACGCCGTACACGTCGCGCAGCAGCCACTCACCGTCTGGACGGGCCAGCACCACGATCAGCGTCGTCTCTGCGCCCGCTTCCGTGGCGCCCACCACCGCGACATCACCGAAGTCGTCGATCAGCGTCAGGTCAAGGGATGACACCGGGGCGACAGCCGCACCGCCGGGCGAGCCCAGATCCGGCGACTCGGCGATCGTCGATCTGCAGGACACATCTTCACCGCACGTCGTCCATGCATCCAGCAACGCCGCAGCAATCGCGGTGATCTCTTCCGGCGTCGCAGGCTGATGACTCATCCCGTCTGCTGCGGTCTCCCCCTCGCCATCCACACTCGTCGGCGTCCCTGTGGCAGCACCCGGTGTTTCGTTCTCCGCTGCTGCCCCTCCGGACGAAGCGGCGCCCTCGGGAGCGACGTCGAGCAGAAGAAGCGCGGCCACTGCCACCACCGCGGCGAGGCCCAGCGCGCCGAGCACCACCCGGCGCCTTCGCGGGCGCGCCGCGGTGCCGCCCGACCGGCGCCGACGGCGCACCCGCGCGAGCACCTCATCTGCCATATCGCGCACTTCGCGTGACATCGCAGCACCCCACATTCCGCTCGTTACGGCCGGGCCATTGCGCCGCTCCTCGGGCATATGCTCTGCGTCGCCTGCGAGCGAGGGGGGCAGGTCCCGCACCGGCGGCTCTGTTCGGAGCGCCATTGAGGCCGTCCCCGTCACCGGGATCAGGGCGGCCGGTGCAACCGTGGCGAAGATCCGCTGCTCGCACCGCAGCCGCGACGAGTCGTTTGCAGCAGTGCTGATGGCCCCGGCGACCGTGTCGCCCAGCGCGCGCATCTCGGCGTCGTCGATGTCCAGCTCGGCAATGAGCGCGCACGCCGACGCCGCACACGCTGTCCCGGTATCACCGAGCGCGAAGACCGGGCGACCGGAGCCCGTCATCCACCACTCGCCGGGGGCCTCCGCGTCGTCGCTGCGCGCCATCTCAGCACTGCCGCGCAGCAGCGCGACGAAGACAGTCGCAAGCTGGGAAGGCGTGAGTCGCCCGAGTGAACCCAGCTGGACGCGCAGCGGGCCCGCACATATCTCGACTAGCGCCTGCGGCGCGCCCTCCGGGAGCCGACCACCCTGAACGACTTCCCGTGCGCGCAGCACATGGGATTCCTCCGCCACCTCCCAGAAGACTCCGGCGCGAGGCTGCTGGTCGGGGTCGATCAGCAGCCGGGTTCCCGTCCCGACCCGGACCAGCACCCCAGGGTAGGGAGACTCGGCTGCCCGCACACGTCGGAGCGGGGCGTACCCGACCATCAGCGATGATCGTGCTTCATCAACTCGATCGCGAGCGTCCGTCGTCATGTCTCCCACGGTGACCGCGAGTCCGAGCGATCGGATCCGGACCCAGCCCGCGGGGCATGAGTCAGACGAACAGCGCCGTGGGGAGGAGCGACGGACCGGCAACGGTAGGCTGGAACAATGGCAGCACGCGCGTCACAGCCCGCACGCAACCCCGGGTTCTTCTCTCAGCTTCGTACCCTCTACACCTTCACGCAGCAGAGCTACAGCTGGCTCCCCTGGATGCTCATCGGATCGGTGCTGCTCGGTGCAGCGGCCGGCGTCGGCGTCGGGTTCCTGATTCCGCCCGTCGCGGTGTGGAGCGTCATCCTCTGGGGCGTGACCGGTCTTCTCGCCGGAATCCTCGTCGGCCTCACGCTCACGACCCGGCTCTCCAGCCGCGCAATGTATCGCCGCATCGACGGCGTCCCCGGGGCCACGGGGCACGTTATTTCCACCTCGCTCGGCCGCGCCTGGCAGGCCAGCGAATACCCTGTCGGCGTCAACCCCAAGACGCAGGAGGCTGTCTACCGTGCCATCGGCCGTGGCGGCGTCGTGATCATCGGCGAGGGCGCCCGCGGGCGCCTCACCCGCCTCGTCAACGACGAGCGTCAGAAGATCCAGCGCGTCGCGTCCGGAGTTCCGCTCACGGTTCTCTACGTGGGCCACGGCGACGACGAGATCTCGATCGCGAAGCTCGCTCCCACGATCAAGAAACTCCCCCGCAAGATCGACCGCGCCACGATGGCCGCGGTGATCAAGCGGGTGGACTCGGTGTCGCAGAACCTCACGTCGCTGCCGATCCCGAAGGGCGTGGACCCGACGAAGGTCCGAGCGCCTCGTCCCCGCTGAGCGCCGGCGGCTCGACCTCACCGACTGCGCACGAGCGCAGTACCCGCGATCTTGTCGTGCAGACCCCGCAGATCGGCGTCCCAGATGACGGCGGGAATCACGAGCACGAGAAGTAGCGATCGCACGACCGGGCGCCACAGCCCGACCCAACCGCCGGACAATGCGATCACCCGCATACCACAGATGCGGTGGCCGGGGCTGCCCCCGATGGTCGGGATGAACAGTACCTGGATGATCACGAACACCATCAGCGGGGCGAACAGCGTCAACCCGGCTTCGGCCGGCAACGCGTAGGGGTCGTAGCCCAGAAACGCGATGGCGATCACCGTCGCCGCGGTGTAATCGATGAACAGTGCGCCGATGCGCCGCCAGATGCGGGCGATCGAGAGAGCCCCACTCGCGGGAAGACCGAGGCGTTCTCCGGGGGCTTGCGATGCATCCGTCGTCACCTCACGAGCCTACCGTGGCACGCTCTGTAACATGCCCGAAACAATAGAGATACCCGAGGGCAACGCCTTGGCACTAGCGTTCACTGCGTACCCGAAACGGGTATTGTCACGCCTACCTCTGGAGAGTCTGCATGTTCAGTGATTCATCCGAGGTGCTGAAGTTCATCAAGGACGAGGACGTCAAGTTCCTCGACATCCGTTTCACGGATCTCCCCGGTGTGCAGCAGCACTTCAACATCCCGGCATCCACCGTTGACGAGGACTTCTTCACGGTCGGCCAGTTGTTCGACGGGTCCTCCATCCGTGGATTCGCCAACATCCACGAGTCCGACATGCAGCTGATCCCTGATGTCACGACCGCCTACCTCGACCCGTTCCGCGAGGCGAAGACCCTGATCATGGTCTTCGACATCTACAACCCGCGCACCGGCGAGATCTACCACAAGGACCCGCGCCAGGTCGCCAAGAAGGCCGAGAAGTTCCTCGCCTCCACCGGCATCGCCGACACCGCGTTCTTCGCACCCGAGGCGGAGTTCTACATCTTCGACGACGTGCGCTACGAGGTGACCCAGAACGGCAGCTTCTACGCGGTCGACTCGGAAGAAGGCGCCTGGAACACCGGCCGTGTCGAAGAGGGCGGAAACCTCTCGAACAAGACCCCTTACAAGGGCGGCTACTTCCCCGTCTCCCCCGTCGACAAGACGGCCGACCTGCGCGATGACATCAGCCTCAAGCTGATCGAGTCGGGCCTCGAGCTCGAGCGCGCACACCACGAGGTGGGCACCGGCGGCCAGCAGGAGATCAACTACAAGTTCGACACGATGGTGCACGCCGCCGACGACATCTTGAAGTTCAAGTACATCGTCAAGAACGTCGCCGAGCAGTGGGGCAAGGTCGCAACCTTCATGCCCAAGCCGCTCTTCGGTGACAACGGCTCGGGTATGCACACCCACCAGTCGCTGTGGCTCGAGGGCAAGCCCCTCTTCTACGACGAGCAGGGCTACGCGCAGCTCTCGGATGTCGCACGCTGGTACATCGGCGGCCTGCTCGCGCACGCCCCCTCGGTGCTCGCATTCACCAACCCGACGCTCAACTCCTACAAGCGCCTGGTCAAGGGCTATGAGGCTCCGGTCAACCTGGTCTACTCGGCCGGTAACCGTTCGGCAGCCGTCCGTATCCCGATCACGGGCTCGAACCCGAAAGCCAAGCGCCTCGAGTTCCGCGCCCCGGACTCGTCGGGCAACCCGTACCTCGCGTTCGCTGCGCAGCTGATGGCCGGCATCGACGGCATCATCAACCGCATCGAGCCGCACGAGCCGGTCGACAAGGACCTCTACGAGCTTCCCCCCGAGGAGGCGAAGAACATCCCGCAGGTCCCGAACTCGCTGCTCGACTCGCTCGACGCGCTCGAGGCCGACCACGAGTTCCTCCTGCGCGGCAACGTTTTCACGAAGGAGCTCGTCGAGACCTGGATCTCGTACAAGTTCGAGAACGAGATCCAGCCGATGAACGCCCGTCCTCACCCCTTCGAGTACGAGCTGTACTTCGGCGTCTGACGCTCTCCAGCACGGTGATGCCCTCATCCTCTTCGGGATGGGGGCATCACCTCTTGCGCGCGGGGCTGCGTCGAGCAGCGGTGGAGTGCCGGCGAAGCCCGCTGATCCCTCAGCCGTAGAAGTACTTCTCGAACACACGACGCGACCTGCGGGTCACCGCCAGATAGTCTTCCTCGACCGCCGTCGCCGAGTGCGGCGGGTACTCCAGCAGGCGGGCGATCCCGTCCAGTCTGCCGCGATCCGTCGGGAGGACGTCGCTGGTCGTCCCCGACAACAGCGTGTTCGCCGAACGCAGACGACTGGCCAACACCCACGCCTCACGCAGCCGCGCAACGGCAAGACCCGGCAATAGTCCCTCACGCTCGAGCACCTCCAGCGCACCGAGCGTGGACGGTGTCCGTAGATCCGGAATCGCCGCCGCGTGTTGGAGCTGCATCAGCTGCACGAGCCACTCGACGTCACTCAGTGATCCTCGTCCGAGTTTCAGGTGACGGGCGGGGTCGGCGCCCTGAGGCAACCGCTCGTTCTCGACACGCGCCTTGATGCGCTTGATCTCCCGAAGCCCATTGGGGTCGGGAGAGGGACGGTAGCGCACAGCGTCGGCCATCTCTGTGAACGCGGCGATGAGCGACACGCTCCCCGCGATCCCCCGCGCCCTGAGGAGCGCTTGAGCCTCCCACGACAGTGACCACCGGGCATAGTACGTCTCGTAGGCCTCGAGGGATCGCGCGAGGGGACCCTTCCGACCCTCCGGACGAAGGTCGGCGTCCAAGTCCAGCGGCAGTCGGAAATCCTCCGAGTGTTCGCGGAGCCCGGCGACCAACCGAGCGGCCAACGCCCCCGCCCGATGGACGGGCACGTCGTTCGCACGAAAAACGTAGAGCACATCGGCGTCAGAGCCGAAACCCAGCTCCGCGCCACCGAACCTGCCGACGGCTATGACAGCGAAGTCCAATCCATCGTCCTCGGCCGGTACGACCTCACGCCGCACGGCACGAAGGGTCGCCTGGATGGTGGTCTCGGTGATCGTTGTCAGGGCCTCGGCGATCTGGTCGATCGAGAGAATTCCCAACACTCCGCCGATCGCCGTGCGCAGCACCTCACGCCGGCGCAGCGCGCGCACCGCGCGCATCGCGTCATCGATCGTGGAATGGCGCTCTTGGATGGCCCGCGCCTCCTCCTGGAGCGCGACTCCCGACCGCGGCTGGAGCTGATCGTCGCGATCCAACCACGCGGCGGACTCCGGTATCCACTCCATGAGCTCACCGACATATCGGGAGCCGGAGAGGACTTTGGTCAGACGTTCGGCAGCGCCCGTCGAGTCCCGGAGCATCCGCAGGAACCACGGGGTATCACCCAGTCGCTCACTCACGCGGCGAAACGCCAAGAGTCCGTAGTCGGGATCGACGCCATCGGCGAACCAACGGATCATGATCGGCATCAAGTGTCGTTGGATGGTCGCCTTGCGGCTCAACCCCGACGTCAGCGCCCCGATCGTGCGCAGCGCGCCGCGCGGGTCGACAAAACCGATCGCGGCCAGCCGGTCGTGTGCCTGCGCCGACGAGAGCACGCGCTCCTCCGCGGGCAGCGCTGCGACCGCCGACAGCAGAGGGCGATAGAACAGGCGCACGTGGATGTCGCGTACCTCGCGTTTGATCGACTCCCACCTCCGCACCAACGCGGTGCCGGTGTCACTCAGCCGGGAACTGCGCGCAAGCACCCGCAGCTCGGTGCGATCGGTCGGCATGAGGTGGGTTCGCGAGAGGCGGCGCAGCTGCAGCCGATGTTCCAGGACGCGCAGCATGCGGTAGTTCGTCGCGAATGCGGCGGCGTCGGTGCGCCCGATGTATCCCTCGGCGACGAGAGCATCGAGGGCCACAAGCGTCCCCGCCTGGTGGATAGACGGATCACTCAGTCCGTGCACCAGCTGCAGCAGCTGCACGGTGAATTCGACATCGCGAATCCCTCCGGGGCCGAGCTTGATCTGATTCGCAACTTCGTCGGCGGGAATGTTGTCCGTCACCCGCTCGCGCATCCGTTGGACACTGTCCACAAAGTTCTCGCGCGCAGCGCTCGTCCAGACCATGGGGCGCACCGCGGCGACATAGTCGTCGCCGAGGCCTCGGTCGCCTGCGATGGGGCGCGCTTTGAGCAGTGCTTGGAACTCCCAGCTCTTGGCCCAGCGCTCGTAATACGAGACATGGGAATGGAGCGTGCGCACCAATGCTCCCTGCTTGCCTTCAGGGCGAAGGTTCGCGTCAACCTCCCACAGCGGCGGCTCGACCTCCACCTCAGAGATCCCGCGCATCGTCTGCACCGCCAGCCGGGTGCCGATGTCGATCGCCCGACCCTCACTGACCCCCACGTCGGGGTCCTCGGGAGCCCCTCCCACGAAGATCACATCGACATCGGAGACGTAGTTGAGTTCGCGAGCACCGGTCTTGCCCATGCCGATGATGGCGAACCGGGTCGCCGCAACGTGTGCCCGCGAATACTGGCCGCCAGGTCCCCCGTCCGTGATCCGCGTCCGCGCGACGGCGAGCGAGGCCTCCAGCGCAGCGCCGGCGGCATCAGCCAGTGCCGCCGCCACCGCGTGCAGGATGATTTCCGGCTGGCGTTGGCGCAGGTCATGCACCGCGATGAGCGCGACCTGCGTGCGGTAGGCGACCCGCAGGCGCACCCAGGCCGATTCATCCCCGGACGATGCGAATCCCTCATCGGCGCCGACCGCAGCCAGCAGAGTCGCGGTCATCGTCGCGGCAGACGGAAGCTCCCTCCCAGCCCCGGCGAGGGCCCCGAGCTGGTCGGGATGGCGCGAGTAGAACTCGCCGTACCCCATCGATGCGCCCAGCAACAGCCACGCGTTCTCCCAGGCCTCGGCATCCTCGATCAGCGCCCGCACTGGCTCGGGTGCGCGGCGTGCCACGCGCACGAGTGCACGAAGCGCGGCATCCGGATCCGCCGCCTCGCCGCTGGGCGCCACCACGACCTCGCGGGCGACCCCGAGCGCCTCGGCGAGCTCGTCGAGCAGGACGTCCGCACCGCTGAGGTCATCGAACCCGCTGCGGGCAAGACTGGTCAGCCCCGTGGAGCGGTCACTCGAACTCATCGCAATCCCCGCCGGGGGATCAGAGCATCTCGAGGTTGCTCTTCAGCTCGTAGGGCGTGACCTGAGCACGGTACTCCTGCCAGTCACGGCGCTTGTTGAGCAGCACGTAGTTGAACACCTGCTCGCCGAGCGTCTCGGCCACGAGCTCTGAATCCTCCAGGTATCCGAGCGCGTGGTCCAGGCTCTGGGGCAACGGCGCGTAGCCGAGTGCACGACGCTCGGAGTCCGACAGCGACCACACATTGTCCTCGGCCTCCGCAGGCAGCTCATAGCCTTCCTCAATGCCCTTCAGACCAGCGGCGAGCATGAGCGCATATGCGAGATAGGGGTTGGCCGCAGAGTCGAGAGCACGATATTCCACACGCGTGGACTGGCCCTTGTTCGGCTTGTACATCGGCACGCGCACCAGTGCAGAGCGGTTGTTGTGGCCCCAACAGATAAAGCTCGGGGCTTCATCGCCACCCCAGAGACGCTTGTAGGAGTTCACGAACTGGTTCGTGACGGCCGAGATCTCGTTCGCGTGACGCAGCAGACCCGCGATGAACTGCCGTCCGATCTTCGAGAGCTGATACTGCGCACCCTCCTCGTAGAAGGCGTTGGTGTCTCCCTCGAACAGCGACATGTGGGTGTGCATGCCGCTGCCGGGGTGACCGCTGAGCGGCTTCGGCATGAACGTCGCGTAGACGCCCTGCTCGATCGCAACCTCCTTGATGACCGTGCGAAAGGTCATGATGTTGTCGGCCGTCGCCAGCGCGTCCGCGTACCGCAGATCGATCTCGTTCTGACCGGGACCACTCTCGTGGTGGCTGTACTCGACCGAGATCCCCAGATCCTCGAGCATGCGCACCGACCGGCGTCGGAAGTCATGCGCCGTACCACCGGGCACATTGTCGAAGTAGCCTGCGGAGTCCACTGGGACAGGACCGTCCGGGCCGTAGCTCGAGGACTTCAGCAGATAGAACTCGATCTCGGGGTGCGTGTAGAACGTGAAGCCGGCGTCCGCGGCTTTCGCGAGTGCACGCTTCAGAACGTTGCGAGGGTCGGCGACGGCGGGCTGACCGTCGGGGGTGGTGATGTCGCAGAACATCCGCGCGGTCGGGTCGATCTCTCCACGCCAGGGCAACGTCTGGAACGTCGTGGGATCGGGATGTGCGAGCAGGTCGGACTCGTAGGAGCGTGTCAATCCTTCGATCGCCGACCCGTCGAACCCGAGACCCTCACCGAAGGCACCCTCGACTTCGGCCGGGGCGATCGCAACGGATTTCAGCGTGCCGACGACGTCGGTGAACCACAGGCGCACGAACTTGACGCCGCGCTCCTCGATAGTGCGGAGGACGAAATCTCGCTGCTTGTCCATGCGAGTCCTTTCGAGTCAGTGAACCGGGCGGCTCAGGCGTCGCCGGCGGTTGCGCCCCAGGAGTCTTCCCGGGTGTCGTCGTCGGCCCACGCACGGGAGCGTTCGCGAAGGACGTCAGGAGCTTTCGCCGCCTCCTCGGCGGTGTCGAACGGTCCGGCGCGATCGATCGCCGGCGACTCGAACCCCTTCTCGACCTCACCGGTCGTCAGGTTGTACCAGTACTTCTCCGCGCTGTCAGCCACGTCGTGCTCCCTCGGTGCGTTCCGCTTCTTCGATCCTACTGATGGAGGGCGCCGCCATGGGTAGGCTGAAGGCATGGCAACAGACCTGACTCGTGCGGTGGGTATCGACATCGGTGGAACGGGCATCAAGGGAGGTGTGGTCGACCTCGCAGCGGGCGACCTCGTCACCGACCGCATCAAAGTCCCCACACCCCCGGGAGCAGAACCCGAGCAGGTGCTCGCGGCCGTGCATGAGGTGCTCTCCACGCTGGGCGTGACCGATGACGCGATGCCGCTGGGCGTCGCGTTCCCCGCGATCGTAAAGGGCGGACGGACGCTGTCAGCGGCGAACGTCTCGGACAAGTGGATCGGGTTCGAGGCGGAGAAGTTCTTCGAGGACGGCCTGGGCCGCGGCATCCATTTCGCCAACGATGCCGATGTTGCCGGTGTGGCGGAAGTGCGATACGGCGCTGCCAAGGGCGTGGATGGACTCGTGCTGCTCACCACGCTCGGCACCGGCATCGGCACCGCGATGATCAATGACGGCAACCTCATCCCGAACACCGAGCTCGGCCACCTGCAGCGCTCGGACCACAAGCACGACGCCGAGTACTACGCCGCCTACTCTGCGATGGAGCGCGAGAGTCTTTCGTGGAAGAAGTGGACCAAGCGGCTCCAGTGGTACTACTCGCACCTGGAGTTCCTCTTCTCCCCCGACCTCTTCATCGTCGGCGGCGGAGTGTCCAAGCACGCAGACGAGTTCCTCCCGCTGCTGGATCTGCGCACGCCGATCGTGCCGGCCGTCCACCGCAACAACGCCGGAATCATCGGTGCCGCCGCACTCGCTGTGAGCTGAGACGCGGCGCGCAGCTGCGCGGGGTGCGAATGGGTCGGCCTGTACGCCGGGTTCTGTTCCGGGGACTGGCCCCTTCGACGGTCATCTCTCTCGGCATCACGTTGCCGTGACGCTCTAGCGGTCTACCCGGGGACTCGGCGAGCCGCGTCGTCATCCCCTGTCTGACCTTGCTCCGGACGAGGTTTACCCTGCGAGCCGTGTCACCACGGCTCCGGTGGTCTCTTACACCACCCTTTCACCCTTACCGGGTTTCCCCGGCGGTCTGCTTTCTGTGGCACTGTCTCGCGGATTGCTCCGGGTGGGTGTTACCCACCGCCCTGCCCTGTGGAGCCCGGACGTTCCTCGGCGCGGTCTCCCGCGACGCGACCGTCCAGCCGACCCATTCGCAACTCACGATGCTACCCGCCCGAGACTGCGAGCGGGATCTCGAGGCTCTCGTCTACAGCGCGGAGACCTCGGTACGTACCAGAATGCATCCGCATTCCGGACAGTGGGCGACCACATCTGAATCGATGTGACGCATCGCACTCAGTTCGCTCCCGGCAAGTTCCATCCGGCATCCCTCGCAGGTGCGTCCGCGCAGCAGACCTGCTCCCACGCCACGTGCACGCAGCCGGTCATACTGGGCGACAAGGTCCGCGGGGAGAGAGTCCGCGACTGCGGCGCGATCGCGGGACGCGGCCTGGATGTCGGACTCGGCCGCCGCGACCGTCTCCTTGGCGGCCGCGCTGAGCGCAGTTCCCTCGGCATTCGTCGCCGCGAGATGCTGCTCAATGCCGGCGACGACCGCCTCCGCCTCCTCGACCCGCTCCATCAGAGCCAGCTCGGCATCCTCGAGATCACTCTTGCGCCGCAGCAGCGAGGCGATCTCGTGTTCCAGGCTCTGTGCCTCTTTGGCCTGCGTCGAACCGGCCGCCCGCGCGTTGTCACGCGCGATGCGAGCCTCGACGACTTTCAGATCCGACTCGATCCGGCCCTGCTCTGCCCGCGCGTCGTCGACCTCGCCGCGCGCCTTCGTCAGCGACTGCGCGATCTCGGTGCGCTCGGCGAGAAGCTCCTTGACGCGAGCTGCCTGCGGAGGGTTGGCGCGCGTCGCTTCCGCGGTGCGCAGACGCAGATCCAGCGCGACGAGGTCGAGGACTCGGCGCTGATCGTGGGGACTGGCGTGCATGTGGGCCCTGCCGGGATCGAACCGACGACATCCACGGTGTAAACGTGGCGCTCTACCAGCTGAGCTAAAGGCCCGTGTCGCCAGTCTATGCGAGCGCGACCGCTCTACGCGGTTCCCAGTGCCGTGCGTATCGCTAGGCTTATCGGGAATGCGTCATCGAACGGTGACAACCGTCGCGCGCATGCGAGATGCGAGTTCGTGGCACGACCTGCCCGACCCAGAAAGGCCTCACGTGACCGTCAACGATCAGGATCCGTATTCGCAGGAGCCGCTGGACAGCGACCCGGATGAGACGGCCGAATGGCAGGAATCGCTCCAGCAACTCGTCGCCGCCAAGGGCCACGGCCGCGGTCGCGAGATCATGCTGAGCCTGCTGCAGAAGTCTCGTGATCTGCACCTCAACGTGCCCCAGGTCCCCACGACCGACTACATCAACACGATCGCTCCCGATAACGAGCCCGCCTTCCCCGGCGACGAAGAGCTCGAGCGTCGCTACCGCCGGTGGATCCGCTGGAATGCCGCCGTCACCGTGCACCGCGCACAGCGTCCCGGGATCGGTGTCGGTGGCCATATCTCCACCTATGCCTCATCAGCATCGCTCTATGAAGTCGGTTTCAACCACTTCTTCCGGGGTCTCGACGACCCCTCGGGCGGCGACCAGATCTTCATCCAGGGCCACGCCTCCCCCGGAATCTACGCGCGTTCGTTCCTCGAGGGCCGCCTCACCGAAACGCAGCTCGACGGATTCCGCCAGGAGAAGTCGCACGCACCCAACGGTCTGCCCTCCTACCCGCACCCTCGCCTCATGCCGGACTACTGGCAGTTCCCGACGGTGTCGATGGGACTCGGTCCCATCAACGCCATCTACCAGGCGATGACCAACAAGTACCTGACCAACCGCGGCATCAAGGACGTGTCGGACGGTCACGTCTGGGCGTTCCTCGGCGATGGCGAGATGGATGAGGTCGAGAGCCGCGGCGCACTCCAGGCCGCAGCCAACGAGGGCCTGGACAACCTGACTTTCGTCATCAATGCGAACCTGCAGCGTCTGGACGGACCCGTCCGAGGCAACGGCAAGATCATCCAGGAGCTGGAGAGCTTCTTCCGCGGAGCAGGCTGGAACGTCATCAAGGTGGTCTGGGGACGCGGCTGGGATGACCTGCTCGCCGAGGACAAGGACGGCGCACTCGTGCGCCTGATGAACACCACTCCCGACGGCGACTTCCAGACCTACCGCGCGGAGGACGGCGGATTCATCCGCGAGCACTTCTTCGGTCGCGACGAGCGCACAGCCGCTCTGGTCAAGGACTGGTCGGATGCGGACATCTGGGGCAAACTCCGCCGCGGTGGGCTGGACTACACGAAGGTCTACGCGGCGTACAAGGCGGCCGTCGAGCACAAGGGTCAGCCGACCGTCATCATCGCCAAGACCATCAAGGGCTACGGGCTCGGACATCACTTCGAGGGACGCAACGCGACCCACCAGATGAAGAAGATGACCCTCGAGGACCTCAAGCACTTCCGGGACTCGATGCGCATCCCGATCTCGGACGCGCAACTCGAGGAGAACCCGTACCTGCCGCCGTACTACAACCCGGGGCCCCAGGACGAGACGATCCAATACATGCAGGAGCGTCGCCGCGCTCTGGGCGGCTTCCTCCCGCAGCGCCGCGCCACCCACGTGCCGATGTCCCTGCCCGCCGACAACGTCTACGCGCTGCCGAAGAAGGGGTCGGGAACGCAGGAGGTCGCCACGACGATGGCCTTCGTGCGCCTGTTGAAGGACCTCCTTCGCGCCAAGGGCTTCGGTCACCGGATCGTGCCGATCATCCCGGACGAGGCACGCACCTTCGGCATCGACGCGTTCTTCCCCACGCAGAAGATCTACAACCCCCACGGCCAGAACTACACCTCGGTCGACCGTGACCTGCTGCTCGCCTACAAGGAGAGCCCGCAGGGGCAGATCATGCACGTCGGCATCAACGAGGCGGGTGCTCTCGCGGCCTTCACCGCCACGGGAACCTCGTACGCCACGCACGGCGAGCCGCTCATTCCGGTGTACGTGTTCTACTCGATGTTCGGGTTCCAGCGCACCGGTGACGCCCAGTGGGCAGCCGGCGACCAGATGGCCCGGGGCTTCGTGATCGGCGCGACAGCAGGACGCACGACGTTGACCGGCGAAGGCCTGCAGCACGCCGACGGGCACTCGCACCTGTTGGCATCCACGAACCCCGCGACGGTCTCGTACGACCCCGCCTACGGGTACGAGATCGCCCACATCGTGCGCGACGGCCTCGAGCGCATGTACGGCGGGCACCACCCCGACCCGAACGTGATGTACTACATCACCGTCTACAACGAGCCGATCATCCAGCCCGCCGAGCCCGAGGGCGTGGACGTCGACGGCATCCTGCGCGGTATCCACAGGATCTCGACGGCTGTCGGTGAGGGCCCCCGCACGCAGCTGCTCGCATCGGGCGTCGGTGTCCCGTGGGCGCTCGAGGCGCAGGAGCTGCTGCGCGAAGACTGGGGCGTGCACGCGGATGTCTGGTCGGTGACCTCGTGGACTGAACTCCGCCGCGACGGCCTGGCTGTGGACGAGCACAACTTCCTCCACCCCGAGGAGGCGCCCCGCACGGCGTACATCACGGAAAAGCTCGCTGAGGCTGTGGGACCCGTCGTCGCGGTCAGCGACTTCATGCACGCGGTGCAGGACCAGATCCGTCCCTGGGTGAAGAACCAGTTCGTCACCCTCGGCGCGGATGGCTTCGGCTTCTCGGACACCCGCGCGGCAGCCCGTCGCTACTTCAAGATCGACGGCCCTTCGGTTGCCGTCCGCGCACTCCAGGCCCTCGCCGACGAGGGCGTGGTCGACCGCGATCTGGTCGTTCAGGCCATCCGCAAGTACCGCCTGCATGATGTGCTGGCCGGAACGAGCGGAAACGCCGGCGGCGAGAGCTGACCGCGCGGCACATGGCGGCACACGGATCCGAGAAGGCGGAGACGCTCGCGTGGCTTCGACGCATCTCGGGAGACCTTGCGACAGCGACCACGGTGCGGCTCGAACAGAGCCTGCCGTGGTACTCGGAGATGCCTCCGGCGCGGCGCTCGGCAGTGGGTCTGGTCGCGCAGGCCGGGATCACCTCGTTCATCCAGTGGTACGACGATCCCGAGTCGACCCCGTGGATCGCCGCTGACATCTTCGCGACCGCTCCCCGAGAGCTGTTGCGTAGCGTCAGCCTGCAGCAGACACTGCAGCTGATCCGCGTCTCGGTCACGGTCACGGAGGAGCGCGTCGCGAACCGCAGTGAGGAACTGCGCGAGGCGATCCTGCTCTACTCGCGCGAAGTCGCCTTCGCCGCCGCGGATGTGTACGCGCGCGCGGCGGAGGCGCGGGGACTGTGGGACGCACGTCTGGAGGCCCTCGTCGTCGACTCCATCCTCACCGGCGAAACGGACGAGGAGCTTCCGAGCCGTATTGCCGCGCTCGGGTGGCACGGTCATGGCGAGGTGGCCGTCCTCGTCGGCACGACTCCCCCGCAACTGGACGTCGACCAGTTCCGACGGACCGCGCGCAAGCTCGGCGTCGATGTGCTCATCGGGGTGCAGGGATCGCGACTCGTGCTCGTCCTCGGTCGCGCCGAGCCACCCACCACCGCCGACGACACCCCCACCGACCTGCCCTTCCCTGAAATCGCTCGCCGCCTGGAGCCCGCCTTCGGCACGGGATATCTCGTCCTCGGTCCCGCCGTCCCCGCACTGGTGGATGCGAGCCTGAGTGCACGCGCCGCCCTCGCGGGCTTCGCGGTCGCCCGCGGGTGGCGCAACGCGCCCCGTCCCGTGGAAGCAGACGACCTGCTCCCTGAGCGCGCACTGGCCGGCGACCCGCTGGCCAAGCAGACCCTCGTGGAGAAGATCTACCGGCCGCTGCAGGCGCACAGCACAGACCTCACCTCCACACTGTGGAGCTATCTCGACAACGGCCGTTCCCTCGAGGCCACCGCCCGGGAACTCTTCGTCCACCCCAACACGGTCCGCTATCGCCTCAAGCGCGTCTCCGAGGTGATCGGCTGGGATGCGACCGGCCCGCGCGAAGCCCTCATTCTGCAGACGGCTCTCATCCTCGGCTCGATGGGAACGGAGGCGACGCGTCGGCGCTCGGCCCTCCAGCGCCGACACTCCGCGGAGCGCTGACGAGACGACACGCCGCGTTGCGCGAACAGCACAATCCCGCCCCGCATTCTTCGACGACATCCTCCAGAAACCACCTTCCCGACACTGGCAGGATGGAACGGTGATGATCGGCGTCTTTCCCGGCCAGGGCTCGCAAACACCTGGATTCCTCGAGCCGTGGCTTGAGATCGACGGCGCGCGCGAGCGCCTCGCGCAGTTCTCGGAGTGGTCAGAGGTTGACCTGCTCGAGGCGGGCACCGTGTCGGATGCGGACACGATCCGCGACACGCGCATCGCTCAGCCGCTCATCGTGGCCGCCTCCCTCCTTTCCTGGGAGCTCTTCGCCGGGCACAGCACCGGAGTGATCGACGGCGTCGCAGGACACTCCGTCGGTGAATTCGCGGCCCTCGCCGCCGCGGGCGTGCTCTCGACGGAAGACGCGCTCCGTCTGGTCGGCATCCGGGGCCGCGCGATGGCGGATGCCGCCGCCGCCGTTCAGACCGGCATGAGCGCTGTCATCGGCGGAGATCAGGACCTCGTGCTGGCAGCGCTCGCCGAGCACGACCTCACACCCGCGAACTTCAATGGCGGCGGTCAGATCGTCGCTGCCGGCGCCACCGAGAACATCGCCGCCTTCGCGGCCTCTCCCCCGGCGGGCACCCGCGTCATCCCGCTGTCGGTCGCCGGCGCGTTCCACACCCGCTTCATGGCCCCCGCCGTCGAGACGCTCCGGACGGCGGCCGCGACCCGTACCGCTTCCGACCCCCAGCGCACGCTCTGGACCAATCGCGATGGATCTGTCGTCACCTCCGGTTCTGGTGCCCTCGATCTCGCTGTCGATCAGGTGGCGTCGCCGGTGCGGTGGGACTCGTGCATGGCGGCCTTCGCCGAGGCCGGTGTGGCCGGGATCGTCGAGTTCGCCCCGGCCGGCACGCTCGTGGGACTCGCCAAGCGCGCGCTCCGCGGTGTGCCGAGCGTCGCGATCAAGACGCCCGACGACTTTTCCGCAGCCGATCACCTCCTGACAGGAGAGCGAGCATGAGCCCGACCCTCGTCCAGACGCAGGGAGTCGCGCACACCCGCATCTACGCCTACGGTGCGGCGCGCGGGGAGAACGTCGTTCCGAACGATGATCTGGTCGGTCCCATCGACTCCAGCGATGAGTGGATCCGTCAACGCACCGGCATCGTGACACGTGTGCGGGCCGTCTCCGACACCACGGCGGTCGATCTCGCCGCACACGCCGCGGCCGAAGCCGTCGCGACGTCTGGCATCACCCCCGACCTGATCGACGCCGTCATCGTCGCAACGATCTCCAATCCGAAACAGACACCGTCCGTGTCGGCGATCGTCGCCGACCGCATCGGCGCAAACCCGGCCGCCGCCTACGACGTCAACGCCGCCTGCGCCGGCTTCGCCTACGGCGTCGCGCAAGCCGATGCGCTGATCCGTGCCGGTGTCGCCCACTACGCCGTCGTCGTCGGCACCGAGAAGCTCAGCGACATCGTCGATCCCACGGACCGGTCGATCTCGTTCCTTCTCGGCGATGGCGCCGGCGCCGCCGTCATCGGCCCATCGGACACGCCGGGCATCGGCCCGACCGTCTGGGGCTCGGATGGGTCGAAGGCAGACGCCGTGGGCATGAACCACACCCTCGTGGAATTCCGCGACGGCGCGTCCCCCTGGCCCACTCTCCGCCAGGAGGGCCCGACCGTGTTCCGCTGGGCCGTCTGGGAAATGGTCAAGGTCGCCCGTCAGGCATTGGCAGAGGCCGGCGTGGAGGCATCCGATCTCGCCGCCTTCATCCCGCACCAGGCGAACATGCGCATCATCGACGAATTCGCCAAGCAGCTCGGTCTCCCCGAATCTGTCGTGATCGGTCGGGACATCGAGACGACCGGCAACACCTCTGCCGCGTCCATTCCGCTGGCCACACACCGCCTGCTCACCGAGCACCCGGATCTCAGCGGCGGACTCGCTCTGCAGATCGGCTTCGGCGCCGGTCTCGTGTACGGCGCGCAGGTCGTCGTACTTCCCTGAGACGAACGAACCCCAACCCTAGACTGAACACGGCCGATCGGCCGCGGTCACGAGAACAAGGAGACACCATGGCACTGACCACCGAAGAAGTCCTCGCTGGACTGGCTGAGCTCATCACCGACGAGACCGGCATCTCGGCCGACGAGGTCGCGCTCGAGAAGTCGTTCACCGACGACCTCGACATCGACTCGATCTCGATGATGACCATCGTCGTCAACGCCGAGGAGAAGTTCGGCGTGACGATCCCGGACGACGAGGTCAAGAACCTCAAGACCGTCGGCGACGCGGTCACGTTCATCACGTCGAACCAGGAGTAACTCCCTTCCCGGTGGGGGCTCAGCCCCCACCGGTTCACACTGAGGATCCAGACATGAGCACTTCACGCATCGTCGTCACCGGCATCGGCGCCTCCACCCCGCTGGGCGGCACGGCCTCCGAGACCTGGGACGCCCTGCTGGCCGGGCAGTCCGGAACGCGGGCGCTGGAGGAGGAGTGGGTCGAGAAGTACGACCTGCCCGTCACCTTCGCCGCACAGGGACTTGTCCGCCCCGACACCGTGCTCGCGCGCCCCGAGGCCAAGCGACTCGACCCTTCGGCGCAGTTCGCCCTGGTCGCCGCACGCGAGGCGTGGGCGGATGCCGGCTCTCCCGAGGTCGATCCCGAGCGCCTCGGCGTCGATTTCGCCACCGGCATCGGCGGCATCTGGACGCTGCTCGACGGCTGGGACACGCTGCGCGAGAAGGGCCCGCGCCGGGTCATGCCGATGTCGGTCCCCATGCTCATGCCGAACGCGCCCGCCGCTGCCATCTCAATGCATCTGGAGGCTCGCGCCTACGCGCGCACCGTCGCGTCGGCCTGCGCCTCGAGCACGGAGTCCATCGTCAACGCCGTCGAGCACATCCGCCTGGGTCTCGCCGATGTCGTGATCGCCGGTGGCACCGAGTCCGTCATCCACCCGATCACGATCGCAGCCTTCGCTTCGATGCAGGCGCTCTCACGCCGCAACGACGATCCTGCGACCGCGTCCCGCCCGTACAGCGTCGACCGTGACGGATTCGTGATGGGCGAAGGCGCGGCAGCCCTCGTCCTCGAGACCGAGGAGCACGCTCGCGCTCGCGGCGCGCGCATCTACGCGGCGATCGTCGGCGGTGCCGTCACTGCGGACTCGTACCACATCACCGCTCCCGAGCCCGAAGGCCTGGGTGCCTCGCGCGCTGTTCGCGATGCCCTTGCCCAGGCGGATGTCTCGGTCGCTGACGTCACCCACATCAACGCCCACGCGACGTCGACTCCCACGGGCGACATCGCCGAGTACAAGGCCCTGCTGTCGGTCTTCGGCGATCGCGTGCACGAGATCCCTGTCTCCGCGACGAAGGCCTCCACCGGACACCTCCTGGGCGGGACGGGTGCGCTGGAGGCGGTCTTCACGGTCCAGGCGCTGCACAACCGGCTCGCTCCCCCCACGATCAACATCTCGACCCAGGACCCGGAGATCCCTCTGCGTGTCTCCGGTGACCCCATCCAGCTCGGTGCCGGTGACCAGGTCGCGATCAGCAACTCGTTCGGCTTCGGCGGTCACAACGCCGTCGCCGCCTTCACCACGGTCTGACATCCCGAGCAGTTCATCCCGCGCACAGAAGAGAGGCCCCGGATCACTCCGGGGCCTCTCTTCGTATCAGATGGGCAGCCTACGCTCTCTCAGAGTCGGGGATGATCATCCCGCCCCCGTTACGCACGCCGGCCGCGCATCCACATCTCTCAGCCGACCGGTCTCTCAGCCAACCTTGTGCAGCCACACCACGGCGGCGTCGTCGCTCGCGTGACGGAAAGGTTCCAGCTCGTCATCCCACGCCGCACCCAGCGCGAGTACCAGCTCTCGCTGCATCTCTGCCGGATCCAGTGCCCCGCGCTCCAGGGCGGTGCGGACAAGGTGCTCGCTCACGACGATCGAACCGGCTGTGTCGGTCTGGGCATGATGGATGCCAAGCTCGGGCGTATGCATCCAGCGGCCGCCGTCGGAGCCGGCCGTGGCATCCTCGGTCACTTCGAACCGCAGATGGTCCCACCCATGCAGTCCTGATGCGATCGCGGCCGCCGTGCCGACCGGACCCGTCCAGTAGAATTCGGCGCGGCGGCTGCCAGGAAGTACCGGCTGGTCGGCCCACTCGAAGTTCACTCCTCGACCGAGGGCGCGACCCACCGCCCACTCGAGGTGGGGGCACAACGCGCGCGGCGCGGAGTGAATGAAAATCACGCCGCGCGTCATGCTTGCTGCCATGGTCGTCTCCGTTTCGTGAGGTGCGTCTTCCCCTACGACCTCACCGGATCACCCAATGGCGATTCTGAACTTGTCGCCGCTATTATCGCCCAGCGCACACCCGAATGACAAGGCTGTGGTTTGCAGCTGTGAAAGACTTCTGACGTGCCGATGTCCCGCCCGTTGACCGTGTCCGCTCTCGCCGTGGTCGTCGCCGCCACGCTCACCGGATGCGTGGCGGGTGCGCCCACGGCCGATCCGACGAGCAGCGTGTCACCGCAGCCGTCTGCGTCGCGTACCGCTTCCCCGACAGCAACACCCACGGCCACGGTGTCGCCGACGCCGACGCCGCTGCCGACCTCGACAACCCCGGGCACCAATGGCGGCGGATCGAACGGCGGTGGCTCGAACGGCGGTGGCTCGAATTCGGGCGGCAACACTCCCACCCCGACGCCGACCAGCACCCCCACGCCGAGCCCGACACCCACACCGGTGGTGCCGGCCGCCTGCACGACCAGCAACACCGATCCCGGCATCCCAGCCGCCGACTTCGGCTCCATCGCGGCATACTCCAAGACGGCATTGGCGCAGGGAGCTACCTGCACGGGATTCCGCGCCTATCTGTCCACCGGCCTGCCGCAGTACGACTCGCAGTCGTATGAGTTCTTCGGACACCTCACCGACGACGACGGCAACGTCAACTCGATCGCGCTGATGTCGCAGGGCAACCCCGTCGAGTACGACCACATCCGTCTGCCGTTCACGGCAGAAGAGGGCGGCTTGATCTTCAACCGCCTCTCGCTAGGCGAAGGGCCGATGTTCGGCGGCATCTACGGTGTCGCCGGCGTGACCGTCCCTGTCTCGATCGACTACCAGCCCTGGGCCATCAACGTGGCGGACTCTGCGACCGCACCGACGCAGACGATCGAGATGAAGGTGCTGTCGGGCAGGATCGGCGGCGTGGGCGCCGAGTACGAGCTCACCGTTGCGGTGAAGGTCGAAGTGCCGGGCTCCAGCACAGCACAGCCGGCGCAGCTCACCATCCGCGCGAAGGACCATACCGGAATGATCCAGTGGGGCTACGGACCCAACGGATTCTTCCCGCTCTGGATGTTCGACGGATCGTCGATCGACGGCATTCACAAGCCAGACCAGCGGACGCCGATCATGACCACCTATGGCGGCGACATCGGCGCCTACCTCGCCGCAACGAACGCTCCCATGACCGGGCAGGGCTCGCACTACTACTCGATGCCGCTCGTCGAGGTCGAGGAGTGGTCCATCACTGTCGGCTCTTCGTACGTCGCACACGGCACCGAAGGAAACCTCTTCTTCGACAACCTCACTGAGACCTACAACGAGTCGGCGAAATACATCCTCGAGCACGGGTACAGCTGGACCGAATTCTCCGTTCAGCTCCCCGACAGCACCGAGGGCATGTTGATCGCCCGGACACACCAGGACGACGTCGGGGATCTCTACTATGCGATGCGCGCGGGCGCAGGTTCCACGCAATCGACGAATGGAACTCTGGAGCCGACGGCGAACTGGCCGCAGGGCGCCATCCACATCACCGCCATCCCGTCCAGCACATGGACCTCGCCGGCAAGCGGGTACGTCTATGAGCTCAGCTACAGTGTGCAACTGGATGCCTCATCCACAGAGCCCGCTGCGGACCTCACCTTCACCGCCGTCGCCCAGAATCAGGAACTCTGCTTCACCGTGAACCACGAGACGAGAGCCGTGTACGAGGGGTTGTTCGAGTACAGCGGCACACTGGACGGCAAGACCGTCAGCGGGTATGCCTGGGGCGAGATCCAGGGCACCCCGCCCGGCGGCGGCGGTGCCCCAACGCACTGCTGACATCGAGCACCCGCGCTCACCCGCGTCGACCACCTCCGACGCCGCAGCCCTGTGCATCGGCGAGACGAGTAGGGATCTCGCCCGTTACGATCAGCTCCCCATCGACCGTCGTGATCGATGCGAGCTCAACACACGCGGGCGTGACGTCCGTGACCAGACTGTCGGGAAGTGATCCTGCGCCCCACGAGTCCACCTCGACGGGAACACCCTGCACCGTCACGGCAACGACATCCATCGTCACAGCTCCATCCACGATTGCGGGGTGGATATGAATGTCGACCGGAAGCGCTCCGATGGGGCTGTCGTACGTCGTCGAGAAGTGGATCCCGTCTTCGATCCACACATCTTGGACGACGCCCGCGGAACGGATGTCGATCTGCTCCGACAGCGCCGCCTCATCGATGGTGGCCCGCACGGCGATTGCGCCCGTGAGATATCCCCACACGACCGACCCGGCGAGCTCGACCGTCGCACCCGTCGGTGCGACGTCTCGCAGCCGTTCGGCGAATCGGGAGCGCACCGCCAACTCCGCCGCCGTCGCAACCGCGATGAGCGCGACGAGAGCGACGACGAGCACGATCATCCACCGCGGGACACGATGAGGACGGCGAGGTGAGGCCGTGTCACTCATCCCTCGTACCTCAACGAGGTCACCGGGTCCTGCCGCGCGGCGCGCAGCGCCGGTATGGTGCCAGCGAGGAATGCGATCACCATCACCACGACGATGATCGTCGCGATCGCGAGAGGATCGAACGCGATCAGCTGCAGTCCAGGCAACCCCGACAGGACGGTACGCCCCAGGACCCGGCTGGCGATGCTGCCCGCGACCATTCCGATCAGGACTCCGATCGCACTGCCGAGGAACCCGATGAACGTGGCTTCAAGGCTGAACAAGGTGAACACGCGCCCCGACCCCATTCCCATCGCTTTCATGAGTCCGATCTCGCGGGTACGTTCCTGTACGGACATGAGCAGCGTGTTCACGATCCCGAAGCCCGCAGCGAGCAATGCAATCACCGCGAATCCGTTCAGGATGAGCACAATGCCATCGATCACATCGGTGAACGCACCGAGCTGTTCAGCGACCGTCGTTCCCTCGTATCCGAGATCGGCGAGTTCGTCTTCCAACGCAGCGATCTCATCGTCCGACCAGTCCGCAGGAACCCACAGATTGACCTGTGCGAATGTCCCGAGGTCCTCGTCGGGCACTCCGACCGACTGCACGTCGACGAGGGCTTGCTCGAGCGCCTCATTGGGTGAGATGTTGCCGGTGCCGGAGAGCGAAAACGTCTCTTCGGCCACGCCGACCACCGTGGCAGAGATGACCTGTTGATCTCCGTTGCCGTCGGTCAGGCCGAGGTCAACCGACGCACCGATGGCGCCGGCGGCACCGTCGAACCCGAGCGGATCCACGTAGGTGACGGGAATGACCACCTCGAACCCTTCGCTCGCGTCATCGGGCTGCTCCCCCGCCGCAAGTTGCAGGGATTGTCCGTCGACGAGCGGTGTGACTCCGACGACGTAGGGGATGCCCTCACCGACGGCGATGAAGTCGGCGCTGATCTGCGCAACACCTTCGACCGCGACGACGCCGTCGATTTCACTGAGAGTGTCGAGGTCGCTCTGGTCCATGTACTCGATGGTCGTGACGCTGTTCCCGCGCCCGTTGGTCGTCGTCGCATCGGGGACGTACTCGCGGGGCCCTGTCCCGAGCGAGGCGTCCTCTGTGGGTTTGGTCACCGACATGACGTCATTCGCGCCGAGACTGGCGACCGTGTCGTCGATATAGGCGTTGATCCCGGTCCCCAACCCCGTCGTGAGTGTGAGTGTGAACGCTCCGACGAAGATAGCGAGGATCGTCAGGATCGTCCGTGTCATGGAACGGAAGGTGCTGCGGATCGCCGTGACGATGAGATCGACCGCCCTCATGCCGCCACCTCCTCATCGGCGACAACACCGTCGCGGATACGCACGCGTCGATCACAACGAGACGCGAGTTCGTCGTCATGGGTGACGACGATCAGCGTGATCCCGCGATCGCGGTTGAGACCGAACAGGATGTCTTCGACCGTCGCCCCGGTCGCGGAGTCAAGGTTGCCCGTCGGCTCATCCGCCATGAGGATGCGCGGCTCACTCACGAGTGCACGAGCGATCGCGACCCGCTGCTTCTGCCCGCCGGACAGGTCGACCGCGCGGTTTCCGGCCTTGTCGGCCATGTCGAGCTGGTCCAGCGCCGCCATCGCGCGCTGACGACGTTGCTTGCGACCGACCCCTCGGATCGTCAGCGGAAGCGCCACATTTTCGAGCACCGTCTGGTTCGGGGTGAGGAAGAACTGCTGGAACACGAAGCCGAACACCTCATTGCGCGTGCGGTTGAGGGAACGCCCACTGAGCCGTGCCGTATCGATACCCGCGACCTCCACGGTGCCGGCGGTGGGTCGATCCAGGAGCGCGAGCACGTGCATGAGGGTCGACTTCCCGGATCCCGATTTCCCGACGATGGCGAGAGTCTCCCCGTCGGCGACGTCCAGGCTGACACCCCGGAGAGCGTCGAAACGTGTGGAGCCGCGCCCGTAGGTGCGGGAGAGGTCGCGAGCCGCGAGTGCCGGCGCTTGCATGGGTGTCTCCTTCGGTGTCCGTATCGTGCTTCCAGCATTCGCTGCGTGCATGTCGACGTCGTCAGCTCCTGAGCGCGCTTCACAGATACCGCGACCGCGGTATGCGCGTACCCCGGTCGCTTCTGGGCGCAGCACACGCCCGCGAGAGAAGATGGACGGGTGACCGTCACCCCGCCGCCGCGACTCCACACGCCCGCGTGGGTGATGGACGTTGTCGTGGTCCTCGTCGTCGCGCTCGCGGGGATGGTGCGACCCGGCACCGAGGTGAGCGAGCGAGCCCCCTGGGAGTGGATCGTCGCTCTCCTCCCCGCGCTCTTCATGCTCGCGCGGCGCCGCGCGCCGCTCGTCGTACTCGGCGTCAGCGCCGCGTGCTACGTCCTCCTGGTGGGCACCTCCACCGCGACACTGCTGGCGCCGATCCCCACGGGATTCGCGATCTACGCCGTTGCGGTCGCCAACGAACGACGGATGACGGTCCTCGCGACCGCAGTCACGACCGGGGTCATGATCGTCCCGGTCTCCTTCGTCGGCGGCGTGTACGTCTGGTTCGCGATCTTCCAACTTGCGGCGACCCTTGCATTCGCTGCGGCCCTCGGCAGCGCCGTCCGCACACGGCGCGTGTTTGTCGAGGCGGTCACCGCGCGCGCGGAACGAGCCGAGCGCACGCGTGAGGCCGAGGCATCCCGGCGAGTCGCAGAGGACCGTCTGCGGGTCGCACGCGATCTGCACGACGCCGTCGCGCATCAGATCGCCGTCATCAGCCTCAACGCCGGTGTCGCCACGTC
Organism: Microbacterium sediminicola; assembly: GCF_039531125.1. Classification (NCBI taxonomy): domain Bacteria; kingdom Bacillati; phylum Actinomycetota; class Actinomycetes; order Micrococcales; family Microbacteriaceae; genus Microbacterium; species Microbacterium sediminicola. The sequence goes on along the minus strand of NZ_BAAAPL010000001.1, from coordinate 805,165 downwards.
GGCGCTGGACTCCCGCCCGCAGCTTGCGCGGGAGGCGCTGGTCACGATCCGCTCGGCATCGCGCCAGGTGCTCAGCGAGATCGGCGAACTCCTGACATCCCTCCGGGAAGGCGAGTCGATCCGGCCTGGCGTCGATGAGATCCCCGCACTCATCGAGCGCTTCCGCGCCGCGGGGCTGACGGTACGGGTGCGCAGCGTGGGGGTGCCGCCCTCGCAGGCGGCAGCCGGCCCGGTCGCGTACACCGTCGTGCAGGAGGCACTCACGAACGCGCACAAGCACGGCACTTCGGGCCAGGCCGATGTGGCTCTGCACTTCACTGACAGGGAGATCGACATCGTGGTGACCAACCCCGCGCACGAGCACTCGTCTCCCGACGGATCCATCGCACTCGGTCTGGTCGGCATGCGGGAGCGCGTCGAACAGGTCGGCGGCACACTGGAGGTTTCGTTGCGCGATCAGCTCTTCCGCGTCCACGCGCGACTGCCTCGGGAAGAGGAGCCTTCATGATCCGCATCGTGATCGCGGATGACCAATCGCTCATCCGTTCGGCCGTGCGAGCGCTCTTGGAAGCTCAACCTGACTTCGAGATCGTCGCCGACGTGGACGACGGTGCGGCAGCAGTCGCTGCTGTCCAGGCCGCCGCGGTCGATGTCGTGGTGATGGACATTCGCATGCCTGTCCTTGATGGAATCGCCGCGACGACCGCGATCTGTGACGACCCGGCCCTGGCGGGAACGCGCGTGCTGATTCTCACGACTTTCGAGGAAGACGACTATCTCGTGGCGGCGCTTCGCGCCGGCGCGAGCGGCTTCATCGGCAAAGGTTCTGAACCCGACGAGATCGTCCGCGCGGTGCGGGTCACGCACAGCGGCGATGCACTTCTCTCACCGACCGCGACACGCTCACTCATCGGACGCTACCTCGACGCAAGCCCTCCGCCCGGCCGCACCCGCGCGGACCGTTCTCTGCTCACGCAGCTGACGCCGCGCGAGGCTGAAGTGCTTGCGCTCGTGGCGACGGGACGCTCGAACGACGAGATCGCAGCGGATCTCTGGATTTCCCCCGCCACGGCGAAGACACATGTCAACCGCATCATGACCAAGCTCGGCGCCCGTGACCGGGCCCAGCTCGTTGTCTGGTCCTATGAGGCGGGGATCGTCGTTCCGGGACACCACCGGTAGCCGTTACCCGATCATCGCGGTGGCGGCGCCCGCGATGTAGGGCACGAGCCAGATCACCCACACTGCGATGCTGAAGCGGTGGAAGACCTGCTTCTCCCTCGTCCGATTGCGAACGAGCACGACAACCGCCCACACGAGATGCACAGCCATGAGCACGATGGCGATGAGTCCTGTCACCGCCATCACCGTGTCCAGCGGGCCTGCCTCGATGCCCTGTGCACGCCGATCCGCCGCGATCGAGGACATCAGGAGCGTTCCCGTGGTGTCAGCTGCAAGACCCAGGGCGAAGAATCCTGAGTGCCACCATTTCAGGGTGTGCTGGATGCGCTCAGCCCAGACGCCGATCGAATAGAAGACAAGGGCGAGTGTGATGCTCACGATGGCAAAGGTCAGCATGGTCGTGAGCGTACCTGCGCGGCAATCGCCAGCGCCAGGCGAAGCCCTGGACCCTGTGACCAGAACGTCTCGGTAGGGCGGGTGGGACTTGAACCCACGATCGTCGGGTTATGAGCCCGCTGCCTTGACCAGCTTGGCCACCGCCCCCTGCGGGATCAAGCCTACTGGGACGGCTTCTCTTCGCCGTCCTCGTCCTCTGCGTCGCTTCCTCGCACGATCGGCAGCTCCTGGCTGTCGCTGATGATCTGAGGATGATTGCGCGCAAGACTGATCACGCCGTAGACCGCCAGGGCACCGGCCGCCGCAAACCCGATGAAGGCCCAGAACGGTGCTTTCTCCGCTTCCTGCAGCACCGTCAGTCCGATGACCACCGCGATGATCGGGTCGATGACGGTGAGACCGGCAATCACGAGGTCGGGCGGCCCGAGCGAGTACGCCGTCTGGACGAAGTAGGCACCGACGAGGACCGCAGCGATGAGAGCCGCCATGGAGAGCAGCGTGAGCCAGTCGAAGTTGTTGTCGCGGATGCGGCTGAGGACGACCTTGGCGAGGGTCGCGACGAATCCGTAGAGCACGCCCGAGGCGACGATGTAGAGCAGCGCCATCGACCGGGAGCGCAGGAGCACCCACAGCACCGCGAACGCGACGATCGTCACGCCCAGAAGCCCCAGGATGATGATGATCTGCGTCTGGGTGACGGGACGCTCCGTGGCGAAGAATGCGGCGATCGTCACGAAGATGAAGATGCCACCCACAGCGGCGACGATCGCGCGGATCGACTGTCTGGTCGGCGCGTGACCGCTCACGCGGGCGTTCAGCAGCGTGGTGATCACGAGGGAAATGGCGCCGAGCGGTTGCACCAGGATCAGCGGCGCCACCGAGAGCGCGGCGAGCTGGCAGACGATCGCCAGTGCGAGCATGAGCGTACCGCTGAGCCAGGACGGGCGCTTCAGCAGGTTCAGCAGGTGGTGGAGATCCAGCCCGGTACCGCCGGAGCGCCCGGTGACACGCTCCACCTTCTGCACGCCGCGGTGCTGATACTGCGCGCCGAGCGACATGAAGATCGCGCCGAGCACCGCCATCGGGATACCCGTGAGGATCGCCGGGTCGCGGAACGCATCGGTGAACTGGTCGGTGACGCTCGCCGCCGACATCAGGAAGAACACCCTCCGACCCTATCCGCTCGCGCGGCCTATCCCCCGCTGGTACATAGGCTTGTCGCATGACAGTGCTCCCCATCCGTGTCACGGGTGACCCGGTGCTCCACGCGCCCGCAACACCCGTCGCGGAGATCACCGACGACATCCGTCGCCTCGTCGCCGACATGTACGAGACGATGGATGCCGCACCGGGCGTCGGGCTCGCCGCCCCGCAAGTGGGCGTGGGCTTGCGGATCTTCACCTACAGCTACGCCGACGACGAGGGTCTCCCCTGGCGCGGTGTGATCATCAACCCCGAGCTGTGGCTCACCCCACCCGAACCCGGCGTCCCCGATCCCGACGACGAGGCGGAGGGCTGTCTCTCGTTCCCGGGTGAGCGCTTTGCGCTCCGCCGCGCAGACCGCGCGCGGATCACGGGCATCGATCTCGACGGAGAACCCGTCGAGATCGACGTCGAGGGATGGCGTGCGCGCATCCTGCAGCACGAGTTCGACCACCTCAACGGCATCCTGTATGTCGACCGTCTCGGCGAGCGGGATGCGCGGATCGCGCAGAAGATCGTCCGAAAACAGGGCTGGGGCGTCCCGGGCGTCTCATGGATGCCGGGGGTCGACGACATCGACGCCTGAGACAGGATCGACAGCCGCTGCGCCTCAGTGGCACGACGCTGGCACTCAGTCGCAGTGGATGTACTGCGCGTTCTCGGGCGGCGGATCGTAGGTGCACGCGTTGGGGACCGCGTACTCGACGTGAAATGCCCAGCCGACGCTCGCCGCGAGGATGACAAGTGACGCGGCCCAGACCGCGATGGTCGTCCGCCGCTCGCGGTGACCGCCCTGCAGAGTCTTCAGCGCCATCATCATCCCATTGCGAATCGTTCGGCGAACACGCGCTGCTCGGCGACCCCGAGCTCGGTGAGTCCAGCGGAGACGGCGTCGATCACGGGCTCGGCGGCGCAGATGAAGTACTGCCGCTCGCCGCGATCGGCCGGAAGCATCCGGTCGAGGAACGCGGCATTCATCCGCCCGCGCTCTCCCGTCCACGACGCACTCGGCCGGCTGATGATCTCCACGAGCGTCAGGTTCGGCATCCGGCGCTGCAGGTCATCGAGAGCCGCACGACCGATCACCGCATCCTCGTGCCGGTTGCCGAGCAGCAGCATGACGGGTCGCGCGTCGCCCCGGTCCGCCATGGTGGTGAGCATGCTCAGCATCGGGGTGATGCCCACTCCGGCCGCCACCAGGACGAACCCGGGGGCGTTGTGCCGCTCGATCGTCATGTGTCCCCATGGACCGTCGAGATAGACGGTGCTGCCGGGCTGCAGATCGGGGATTGTTGTGGTGAACCCGTGCTCCTGCTTGATCGTGAACGCGACGCGCTCAGGGTGCTCCGCGCTGGACGCGAAGGAGAATGGGTTGTACGTGATGGCGAACGGATTTCCGCCCGTACGGATCCACGCGTACTGACCCGCCTGGAAGTGGAAGCCCCGTGGACCGTATGAGGCGGGGTTGACCAGCTCGAGAATCAGTGTCGCGGCCCCGTCCCCGAACGTTGTGATCTCGACCACTCGCCACCGGCGACGCCAACGGATGAGGGGCTGGATGAGTCGCACCCAGACCCCGAGTGCGACGAAGGCCATCGTGTACACGGCCCAGAGGATCTGCTCCCACGTCTCGCTGACGTAGTAGCCGATGAGCAGCACGTGGAGAAGGGCCGTGAGCACGATGAGCACCGCAAGGACGCTGTGCAGGATCTGCCAGACCGGGTAGCGCAGCCGCAGCTTTCGGCGCCAGATCGAGGACACGATCAGGAGGATCAGCAGCAGAACGCTCAGCACCGCGAACTTCGCGCGCACCGGCGAGGTCACCGGGTTGAGCAGTTCGAGGAAACGCGGGTCCCAGACGAACAAAATGATCGGGTGCGCGAAGATCAGCACCGCGATGAGCACGGTGATCTGCCGGTGGAAGCGCAACAGGATGTCGAGCCCGAACACGCGCGCGGTGCGCACGGTGTGCGTTGCGAGGGCGAACTGCAGCCCCATGAGAGAAAGACCGACGAAGCCGGCGGCGACCGAGACGTTCACCCAGAATCCACGTCCGGGATCGAGCTGGATGAGGCTCAGGAGCAGCGGCGCCAACGCGATCAGCAGGTAGACGAATCCCCACGCGGCAGCACGTGCGGTCGTCGACACCACAGGCCTCCTCGTCCGACTGTCACGCCAGATGACCCGAGGCCCGCATGAGTCCCTACAAAGAAAGCTCCCCGGCTTGGACTCGAACCAAGAACCTATCGGTTAACAGCCGATTGCTCTGCCAATTGAGCTACCGAGGAATATGCCCGCCGAAACAGGCAACTCCGCTATCTTAGCAAAGCTCCGGGCGTGCTCACGACTCAGGACACGACCATGCCGTGATCGGCTTCGGCACTCGGCGTCCAGATCAGATCCTTGGTGCCGTGCCCGAACGCCACCACGTGTCCGCCACGCAGCACCAGCACGTTGGCGTCCAGTTCGCGGACCGCCTCGGGCTCGTGCGTGGAGATGAGCGCAGCCATACCGCTGGCGTCGCGGCGGCGTGTGATCGCCTCGCGTGCGGCCTTTCGGACATCGACATCCAGGTTCGCGAACGGCTCGTCGGCGACCAGGATCCGAGGATCCAGCACGAGCGCACGTGCGAGGGCCACGCGCTGGCGCATGCCCGCGCTCAACTCATAAGGGAACTTCCCGGCCAGCCCCAACGGGAGCATGAGCTCATCGAGCAACCCTGCCACGCGGATCGACAAAGCCTTCTGGTTCACGCGACGTTCGCGGCTGGTCACCGGCTCGGCGATGACCTCTGACACCGTGAGCCGCGAAGGGAGGTGTGCACCGGCGGACTGGGCGAGGTACCCGGTGTAGTAGGTCAGCTCACGCAGCGCCCGCCCAGGGCGGCGCACCGAGATCCCGTCGACGTGCGCCTCTCCCCCGGTGACGGCGATGCCGCTGTCGGCGCGGCCGGCGAGCACGGCGAGCAGACTCGACTTGCCCGCGCCTGTCGGTCCCATCACGGAGAGCACAGACCCCCGGGCGACCGTGAAGGTGATCCCGTCGATGAGTCTCGTCGTCTCGCCGCGCGCGACATGACTGATTGACAGATCAGAGCAGACGATCGCGGCGTCCGTGGAAATGCGACGAGCCATGGATTCATCCTGCCCGCTCCCGCGGGCAGGCGCCACCCCGCAGCCACCGGCGCCGGAGCGACCCGGTCACCGCGCTCCTTCCACGCTCCATCGGACGCGGTCCTCATCGAGGGTGCGCAGCTGCATGCGAACGTCACGCCCCTCCGGGGAATCCGGGGCGACGCGGCCGATCGCGCGCAGCAGCTCGGCCTTCTCCGCGTCGATACGGCGGATGATCAGCCGTCGAGCGAGGTCGGCGGCGGATGCCTCGGCATCGGTGTCGGTCAAGGCGGGAAAGGACCCCATCAACAGCTCGGATCCCAACCCCCGAAAGGGTTCACGGATGCGGTCGACGGCACGCACCGCCCACCCGGGTGATTGGTAGTCGTCGACGTCGGCGACGGCGACACGGATGGCATCCAGTGCCGGATGCCGGAAAGGTGCTCCCAGTGCCCGTCGCAGCGTCGACTCGTCAATACGGTGCCCGAACTGCAACGCACCCATCAGCGCATCGCGCTCGAGCACGACCTCCCGCGTCCGTGGGAGCGAGGCCAGCGTGACCGCGGGCATCGCCGGTTCGGGTGGCGGAGGCTCCGAGGGCGGCGGCACCGGACGCGGCGCTGCGCCGCGTCCGCGCGAGCCGCCGATGGCCCGGGTCACCTCGTCGAGATCCAGGCCGATGCGGCGCGCCAGCACGCGCGCGTAACCCGGGCGGAGCGAGGGATCGCGGATGTCGGCGACGATGGGCGCGGCAGCGCGGAGGGCCGCTGCCCTCCCCTCGACGCTCGCGAGGTCGAACTGCGCGACACGGCGGTCGATGACGAACTCGAACATCGGCAGCTTCGTGTCCAGCAACGCCCGCACCGCCGCATCGCCGCGCGCAAGACGCAGGTCGCACGGGTCCAGTCCCTCCGGTGCGACGGCGACGTAGGTCTGTGCCGAGAAGCGCTTCTCATCGGCGAAGGCGCGTAGCGCCGCCTTCTCGCCCGCTGCATCCGGATCGAAGGTGAAGACCACTTCTCCGGAGGAGGTGTCGTCTCCCATGACCCGCCGGAGCACCGAGATGTGATCGGCACCGAATGCCGTCCCACAGGTGGCGATCGCGGTCGTGATCCCCGCGAGATGGCACGCCATCACGTCGGTGTAGCCCTCGACGACGACCACCCGATGGTTGCGGGAGATGTCGCGTTTGGCGAGGTCCAGGCCGTAGAGCACCTGCGATTTGCGATAGAGCGGCGTCTCGGGGGTGTTGAGGTACTTCGGGCCTTGGTCGTCGTCGAAGAGCTTTCGGGCGCCGAAGCCGACGACCTGACCGGTCACGTCCCGGATCGGCCAGACTACACGTCCGCGGAATCTGTCGTACGCCCCGCGCTGACCCTGGGAGAGCAGGCCTGCAGCCAACAGCTCTTCCTGCGTGAAGCCTTGCCCTCGCAACGCGTCGAAGAGCCCCGACCAGCCACGCGGGGCGAAACCCACGCCGAAGTGGGCGGCCGCCGCGGCATCGAATCCGCGGCCGCCGAGGAACTGGCGGGCGATCTCGGCGTCAGGTGTCTGCAATTGCGCGCGGAAGTACTCCGCCGCGGCCGCGTTGGCTGCGAGCAGGCGTGCACGGCCCGAGGTCTCGGGCGCGGCACCACCGTCCTCGTAGTGCAGCGCATAGCCGATCCGTCCTGCGAGACGCTCGACCGCCTCGGTGAAGCTCAGGTGGTCCATCCTCCGCAGGAAGGAATAGACGTCCCCGGACTCGCCGCAGCCGAAGCAGTGATAGAACCCCACCTGCGGTCGGACGTGAAAGCTCGGGCTGCGTTCATCGTGGAAAGGACACAGCCCCTTCCACGAGCCCACTCCCGCCGGCTTGAGTGCCACACGCTCGCCGATGATGTCCACCAGGTTGGTACGGGACTTGACCTCTTCGACGTCGGCCTGGGCGATGCGCCCGGCCATCAGCGGCTCCTCATGGCAACGTGTCCACGCTGCGCGGAGTCCAGATCCCGAGGGAGGAAGCATCGATATCGCCCACGAGGCGACCGTGCCACGAGATCGCGTGCTGGTCGGTGAGGCTCGCCACCTGATCGACGATGACGCGGCGCCGCGCGTTCTCGTTCGCAGCAGCGATGAAGTCTTGGGCGTACACCGTGTCCAGGTGCTCCGGCGCCTCCCACAGCGCGGTTGCCAGGCGCTTCAGGAGCCGACGCTGCTCCTTGTAGAGCGACTTGCGACCATCGATGCCGACGACAGCGGTTCCGATGATCCCCTTGAGCACCGCCATCTCGGCTTCGACGACGCGAGGGACGACGACGTTCGCAGCGTAGCGGGTCAGCACGGGGCCGGCGGCCGCCTCCCACGTCGCCGTCGTGGCGGCACGCGCGAATCGGCCGATGAGATCGCTCGTGAGGTTCTTCAGCCGGGCGAGATCCTGCCGGGTGCCGTGGAAGCTGGTGAGCCATTCCGGCATCCGCATGATCCGGTACAGCGCGTCTTCGAGTTCATCGCGCGCGAAGTCGAAGCCGACCCAGTTCTGGATGCCGGTGACCAGCGCATCGTGCTGGGCACGGTCTGCCAGCATCGCCGGGTCGAGGTACCCGTTGACGACGGCGTCCTCGAAGTCATGCACCGAGTACGCGATGTCATCGGAGAGATCCATGACCTCCGCCTCGATGCACCGCACGCGCCCCGGGGCGTCCCCGCGCATCCAGACGAAGACATCTGCGTCCTCGGCATACACGCCGTACTTCAGCCGGCCGCCGGGATCGGGCATCGGGTGCTCGTCGGTCCAGGGATACTTGCACGTCGCGTCGAGACTGGCCCGCGTCAGGTTCAGGCCGTGGCTGCGGCCCGCGCCGTCGATCACCTTGGGCTCGAGTCGAGAGAGGATCCGCAGAGTCTGCGCGTTCCCCTCGAAACCGCCGATGTCCTCTGCCCAGTCATTGAGCGCGCGCTCGCCGTTGTGTCCGAAGGGCGGATGACCGAGGTCGTGGCTGAGGCAGGCGGTGTCGACGACATCCGGTGCCAGCTTCAGAGCGGTCGCCAACTCGCGGCCGACCTGAGCGACTTCGAGCGAGTGCGTGAGGCGGTTTCGCGCGAAGTCTGCCGTGCTGGCGGGGCTCAGCACCTGAGTCTTGGCCGCCAGGCGCCGAAGGGCCGCGGAGTGAAGCACACGCGCGCGGTCGCGGGCGAAGCTGTCGCGCTGGGATCGATGGCGCTCCGCATAGAAGCGCTCGGCATCGGGCGCGTCGTATCCGGGCGCACGTGGAGCGGTCGAGCCGCGATCATCCGCCACTGTGGTCCAACTCCGCGTCGGCGAGCACACAGGACTCGGCAAGATCGAACTCCTGAGAGTCCAGCCAGCCGTCCGGCAGCGCCGGACGCTTCGGGCTTCCGGCACGCCCGCGCTGGCCTTCGGCAGCCGCCCCCGGGTAGGGAGCGGTCAGGTCGAGCGTGGCCAGGATGTCATCGATCTCTGCGAGTGAGGACGATGTGGCCAGCGCCGCGCGAGTCTCGCCGCCGACCGGATACCCCTTGAAATACCAGGCCACGTGCTTGCGAATGTCACGGCATCCGCGACCCTCGTCGTCGAAGAACTCGACGAGGAGCTCGGCATGGCGACGGAACGCCCGCGCCACGAAAGCGAGATTCGCATCGACGGGCCCGGTCACGCTCGGAACACCGAAGGCCTCGGCGAGCTCGCCGAAGAGCCATGGACGTCCGAGGCAGCCCCGACCGACCACGACACCGTCGCAGCCGGTCTGCGCCATCATCGTGATCGCGTCGGCGGCCGACCAGATATCGCCGTTTCCGAGGACGGGCACCGAGGTGACATGCTCCTTCAGCGTCGCGATCGCCTCCCAGTCCGCGTGCCCCGAGTAGAACTCCGCGGCGGTGCGCGCGTGCAGCGCCACTGCGGCGACACCCGCATCCTCGGCGATCCGGCCCGCGTCGAGGTACGTGAGGTGGTCCTGATCGATGCCCTTGCGCATCTTCACCGTCACCGGGATGTCGCCCGCCGCCTTCACCGCGCGGGTGACGATCTCGCGGAACAGGCCCAGCTTCCACGGCAACGCGGAGCCGCCCCCCTTGCGGGTGACTTTGGGAACAGGGCATCCGAAGTTCATGTCGATGTGGTCGGCACGGTCCTCTTCGACCAGCACGCGGACGGCGGATTCGATCGTGGCAGGATCAACTCCGTAGAGCTGAATGGAGCGGGGCGTTTCGGATTCGTGGTGCGTGATCAGCCGCATCGTCGTCTCGTTGCGTTCGACGAGCGCGCGCGAGGTGATCATCTCGCTCACGTAGAGTCCCGCGCCGTACTCGCGGCAGAGACGTCGGAACGCGGTGTTGGTGATCCCTGCCATCGGGGCGAGGACCACCGGCGCATCGAGCTCGATCGGCCCGATGCGCAGCGGCGCGGTGGGAGCGATCTGAGCTGACGACATTCCCCTATTCTCCCAGACGAATGGCGGGCGGTTTGCGACTGTCCCACCCGCCATTCGCCGGAGAATGCGCGTGCGCGTCAGTGGTGGAATCCGCCGGCCTCAGCTTCGTCCAGCGGCACGCCGACCGGGTGGCGGTCGAAGTGCGAGATCGCAGCACGATAGTCGTCCATCAGAAGACTTGCCTGGTCGCGGCTGAAGCCCTGCCGGACGAGGATGCGCTGGACCGCGAGGTCCTCGCGATGCGGCGGCATCGTGTACGCCGGGACCTGCCATCCGCGGGTGCGAAGGCGGTCGGCCAGGTCGAAGAGAGTGAAGTTGTGCTCGCGGTCCTCGCGAAGTTTCCACGACACGGCGGGAATCCCCGCCTCCGGGCTGCCGTCATTGATGATTTCGAAATGCCCGAGCTTGCCGATCTCGGTGGCGAGATACTGCGCTGTCTCATGGCACGACAGGTGGATCTTGCGATATCCCTCGCGTCCCAGCCGCAGCAGGTTGTAGTACTGGGCCACGACCTGTCCGCCGGGCCGAGAGAAGTTCAGGGCAAAACTCGGCATGTTGCCGCCGAGATAGTTGACGTTGAAGATCAGGTCCTCGGGAAGGTCGTCAGCATCCCGCCAGATGATCCACCCGACGCCGAGCGGCGCCAGCCCGAACTTGTGCCCGGACGCGTTGATCGACTTCACGCGCGGGAGCCGGAAATCCCACTCCAGCTCGGGGTAGGTGAACGGGGCGAGGAAGCCGCCGCTGGCCCCGTCGATGTGCATCGGGACATCCAGTCCGGTCTGTTCCTGCAGGCGATCGAGCGCGGCGTGCACCTCCTTCACGGGCTCGTAGACGCCAGTGAAGGTGACACCCAGCGTCGGCACGACCGCGATCGTGTTCTCGTCGACCCGAGCGAGCGCCGACTCCGGCGTCATGGCGAAGACGTCGCCCTCCATCGGGATCTCGCGCAGCTCGACATCCCAGTAGCGGGCGAACTTGTGCCAGCAGACCTGCACCGGCCCGGTGACCAGATTCGGCTTGTCCGTCGGCAGTCCCGCGGCGCGCCGACGCTCCCGCCACTTCCACAACAGCGCCATCCCGCCGAGCATCGCGGCTTCGCTCGAGCCCGTCGTCGACGTGCCGATCGTGTTGTGCGCGTCGGGCGAGTTCCAGAGGTCGGCGAGCATGTGGACGCAGCGCTGCTCGATCGCCGCCGTCTGCGGGTACTCGTCCTTGTCGACCATGTTCTTGTCGAGTGTCTCGGCCATGAGTGCAAGGACCTCGGGCTCGAGCCAGGTCTGGCAAAAGGTCGCGAGGTTCTGACGCGAGTTGCCGTCCAGCATCAGCTCATCCGAGACGGTCTGGAACACGTGGCGGGCCTCGTGCTCCTTATCCGGCATCCGGTACTTGGGGAGCGCGACCGACAGATCGGGCGAGGCGAACACCTCATCCAGAACCTCGTTGCGGATCGTGTCACGTTCGTGCAGCATGGACTGTCCTCTCGGGTTCGTCGGGCGGCCGGACGCCGCCGTCCCCGCGAAGCGTAGCGTGCGCGGCTTACGCGTTGCCTCCGCGCGCGACATGGGGTGTGTCCACCGCGCCGCCGAAACGACGATTGCGTCCGAGGTAGCGGTCGATCGCCTCCCAGAGATCCTGGCGGCTGAAGTCCGGCCACAGCGTGTCGAGGAAGACGAACTCGGCGTAGGCCGATTCCCACAGCAGGAAGTTCGATGTCCGCTGCTCGCCGCTGGAGCGCACGAACAGGTCGACGTCCGGCATATCGGGCAGATAGAGGTGGCGACGGATGAGCTTCTCACTCACCGCGGAAGGACGCACGCGTCCGGCCGCGACCTCTTCGGCGATCTGCTTCATCGCATCCACGAGTTCCACACGTCCGCCGTAGTTGACGCACATGGTGAGGGTGAGCACGTCGTTGTCGGCGGTGAGCTGCTCGGCGTACTGCAGCTCTTTGATGACACTCGACCACAGCCGCGGCCGGCGTCCCGCCCAGCGCACGCGCACTCCCCATTCGTTGAGCTGGTCGCGCCGGCGATGGAGGACATCCCGGTTGAAGCCCATGAGGAAGCGGACCTCGTCGGGCGAGCGCGACCAATTTTCCGTCGAGAACGCATAGACCGACAGGTGCTTCACTCCCGCCTGGATCGCACCGGCGACCACGTCCAGCAGCGCCGCCTCCCCCGCCTTGTGACCCTCGACGCGCGTGAGTCCGCGGCGATTTGCCCACCGCCCGTTGCCGTCCATGACGATCGCGACGTGATGCGGAACGGTGCCCTTCTCGTACGCCGGAGGATAAAGACCGGTCCAGTCCACGGGCCGGTACGGCACCGCGTCCTTGTGGGTATAGGCCTTGGGGGTCATGATCCGCCTCCGACGTGATCGAGTGAGCGGATGCCGCGCTCGAGGTGCCACTGTGTGTAGGCCGCGATCAGGCCGGACGCCGAACCGGTGTCGCGGGGAGAGGCCGCATCGATGATCTCCCACTCGCCGGCCACGAGCGAGCGCAACAGCTCGAGCGTTCCTTCGGCGACACGCACACCGCCCGCAGGCGCGCAGTTCGTGCACACCATGCCACCCAGCTGCGCGACGAAGTGCGCGTGCGGGCCTGGACGGCCACAGCGCGCACAGTCAGCGAGGGCCGGGGCCCAGCCGGAGAGCGTCATGACACGCAACAGGTAGGAATCCAGGATGCTGCGCGAGGCGTGGTCGCCGTTCGCAAGCGCCCGCAACCCGCCGAGGAGCAGCAGGTACTGCGCGGGGGTCGCCTCGGCATCCGACAACCGATCCGCGGCCTCGACCATCGCATTCGCAGCCGTGTAACGGTCATAGTCGCCGACGATCTGCGTACCGTACGAGCCGAGCGACTCCGCCTGCTGCACGATGTCCAGCGAGCGGCCCTGGTAGAGAAGCACGTCCGCGACCATGAACGGTTCCAGCCGCGAGCCGAAACGTGACGAGGTGCGCCGGATGCCCTTCGCAACAGCACGCACCTTGCCGTGGCGCCGGCTGAGAAGCGTCACGATGCGGTCGGCCTCGCCGAGCTTGTGAGTCCGCAGGACCACAACCTCGTCGCGATAGGTGGGCATCCTACGATTATCCCGGCAGGCGAGGACAATGGGGCTATGGACGACGCGATGCTCGTGATTCCGATCTGGGCGGATCTCGCCGCGGTCGGACTCGGCGGACTCCAGGGGGCGATGTTCGCCTCTGGATTCCGCGGCACTCGCCATCTGGATCTTCTCGGCGTCGCGTTGATCGGCATCCTGATCGGGATGGGCGGCGGACTCATTCGCGACCTGCTGTTGAACCAGCTCCCTGTCGTACTCCAATCGAACTGGTACCTCATCACCGCCGTCCTGGCGTCCATGGCCGGGATGCTCATCGCCACGTATCTTCAGCGCATCAACTGGCTGATCGTCGGCCTCGACGCCCTGGTGATCGGCCTGTTCGGGGCCTTCGGCACGAGCAAGGCGCTCTTTCTCGGGCTCCCCGAGGTGCCGGCGATCTTCGTCGGTGCCGCGGCGGCCGTCGGCGGCGGCATCCTGCGCGACATGCTGATGGGACTGCCCGTGGCCATCATGCACGTCGGCTCGCTCTACGCGGTCGCGGCCGCCTCCGGAAGCGCCGTGCTCGTCGTCCTCCACGCCTTCGGCGTGTCGCTGGTCGAGGCGGCGATCGTCGCGATCATCGTGACGACCACGATCAGGATCCTCGCGGTCGTGTTCGATATCTCCCTGCCGGAACAGCGCGCACTGTTCCGGCAGAAAGTCGCGATCGAGACCAGCCAGATCCCGATCGTGAAGACGGACGAGTCCTGATCAGACGGCGGCCAGCTGAGCGGCGCTCTCGCGGGTGCGAATCGCCCGGTTGACGCCCGACACGATCGCCTTGAGCGATGCGGTCGAGATGTCGCCGTCGATGCCCACGCCCCAGAGGCGCTCACCCTCGACCTGCAATTCGACGTACGCCGCGGCCTGGGCGTCACCGCCCGCGCTGAGGGCGTGCTCGACATAGTCGTAGACCGTGACATCGAAGCCCTGCTCGCGCAGGACCGAGACGAACGCGGCGACCGGACCGTTCCCGTGGCCCGCAGCGTCAACAACGTTCTCCCCATCGCGCAGACTCACGTCGAGCGTGACGTCCCCGCTCATATCGCTCTCGGTGCGCGTGGACAGCAGCTCGAACCGGCCCCACTTCGCCTCTGCGTCATCTGAGGGCAGGTACTCGTCGGTGAAGATCGACCAGATCTGATCGCTCGTGACCTCACCGCCCTCGGCATCCGTCATGGCCTGCACGACACCAGAGAATTCGATCTGCAGTCGGCGAGGCAGATCCAGGGCGTGATCGGTTTTCAGCAGGTAGGCGACGCCGCCCTTGCCGGACTGCGAATTGACACGGATAACGGCCTCATACGAGCGACCCAGGTCTTTCGGGTCGATCGGCAGATACGGCACGGCCCAGACCATGTCGTCGACGTGCACCCCGCGCGCCTCGGCTTCGGCGGCCATCGCCTCGAAGCCCTTCTTGATCGCGTCCTGGTGGGATCCACTGAACGCTGTGAACACCAAGTCGCCCGCCCAGGGGCTGCGCTCGTGGACCGGCAGCTGGTTGCAGTACTCGACCGTGCGCTTGACGTGGTCGATATCGCCGAAGTCGATGTGCGGGTCGATGCCCTGCGTGAACATGTTGATGCCCAGAGCCACCAGGTCGACGTTTCCGGTGCGCTCACCGTTGCCGAACAGACAACCCTCGATCCGATCGGCACCGGCCATGTAGCCGAGCTCGGCGGCCGCCACGGCGGTCCCGCGGTCGTTGTGCGGGTGCAGCGACAGGATCACGTTCTCACGGTGATTCAGACGACGGCTCATCCACTCGATCGAATCGGCGTAGACGTTCGGTGTCGCCATCTCCACCGTGGCGGGCAGGTTGATGATGACCTTCCGCTCGGACGTCGGCTGCAGCACATCGATGACCTGATTGCAGACGTCCACGGCGAACTCGAGCTCTGTGCCGGTGTAGCTCTCGGGCGAGTACTCGTAGAAGACCTCGGTGTCGGGGACCATCGCCTCGAACTTCTTGCACAGACGCGCGCCTTCCAGGGCGATGTCGATGATGCCCTGCTTGTCGGTGCGGAAGACGACCTCGCGCTGCAGCACACTCGTCGAGTTGTAGAAGTGCACGATGGCGCGCTTGGCGCCCTTGATCGACTCGTAGGTGCGCTCTATCAGGTGCTCGCGCGCCTGAGTCAGCACCTGGATCGTGACGTCATCAGGGATGACCTCGTCCTCGATGAGATGGCGCACGAAGTCGAAATCGGTCTGGCTGGCCGAGGGGAACCCGACCTCGATCTCCTTGTAGCCCATGCTCACGAGCAGATCGAACATGATCCGCTTGCGCTCGGGGCTCATCGGGTCGATCAGCGCCTGGTTACCGTCGCGCAGGTCGACGGCGCACCAGCGCGGCGCCTCGGTGATGTGGGCATCCGGCCACGTGCGATCGGGCAGCGAGACGCCGATCTGCTCGCGGAACGGGCGGTACTTGTGCGTCGGCATACCGGACGGCTTCTGGGTGTTCTTCACGGGGGTCGCTTCTTCCTGGCTCAAATGGAGCGGGCCGACACGAAGCTCCGCGACGGGGAAGGCCCTAAATCGAGGCCCCGTCGCGGCTGCTAAGGAGAAGCGAGCGCACGCGCATGCGCCCATGCTAGCAGGCCGCTCGAGCCGGACCATCTCGACATCCACCCCCGCGGCATCGCCGGCGGCACCGACGGGCGTCCCGCTCGTCATCTTCGGCGCCGACGGGGTCTCGTACACGGACGCCTCCGGGACATCCCGCTGGACCACGCCGGTGCGATGTGGGATGTCCTTGTTGGGACACGACGCGGCAGACGGTGGGACATGGATGCCATGCGAGTCGCTAGAACCCGAGGCGACCGAGCTTCTTGGGGTCGCGCTGCCACTCCTTGGAGACTTTCACGTGCAGCGACAGGTAGACACGGCTTCCGAGCAACGGCTCGATTCCGGCACGTGCCCGAGCTCCGACCTCGGCCAGGCGCGATCCCTTGCGGCCAATGATGATCGCCTTCTGGCTGTCACGCTCGACGACGATGTCGGCATACACGTCGGTGAGGTCGGAGTCCTCACGGGGCTCGACGTCCTGGACGACGACGGCGATCGAGTGGGGCAACTCATCGCGGACGCCTTCGAGAGCGGCCTCCCGGATGATCTCCGCGATCCGGTCTTCCTCGGCCTCATCGGTGACGATGTCGTCCGGGTACAGCGCCGGTCCCTCGGGCAGGAGGGAGAGGATCTCGTCGGCGAGGATGTCGAGCTGATCGTTCGTGGCGGCCGAGATTGGAATCACTGCTGCCCAGTCCTCACGCAGGGCGTCGACCTCCATGAGGCGCTCGGTGATCTGATCGCGCGCGGCGACATCGGTCTTGGTCACCAGGGCGATCTTTTTCGCGCGGGGGTAGCCGTCGAGGGATTCCGCGATACGTCGATCTCCCGGCCCCACCTTCTCGGTTGCGGGTGCGCAGAACGCGATCACGTCCACATCACCCAGCACCTCCTCGACGAGGTCGTTGAGTCGCTGGCCGAGGAGTGTCCGGGGGCGGTGAAGACCCGGGGTGTCCACGATCACGATCTGGCCGCCCGGACGGTTGAGGATGCCGCGGATGGCACGTCGCGTCGTCTGTGGCTTATCGCTGGTGATCGCGATCTTCTCCCCTACCAGCGCGTTCATCAGCGTCGACTTTCCGACGTTCGGGCGACCGACGAAGGTCACGAAACCGGAGTGGGGGTCTGCCGGGCTGTTCATGCGCGTGCTCTCTTCTCGTCGCGTGGCTGGTCGGCGGGCGCCACGCGCTCGACGAAGACGGTGGTGACACCGCGTCCCTTGCCGCGCGATGCGCCGCCGGTCAGACGCAGACCCGATACTTCGGCGACGGCGCCCGGCTGGGGCACCTTGCCGAGCTCTTTGCCCAGCAACCCGCCAACGGAGTCGACCTCGTCATCCTCCAGGTCCACGTCGAACAATTCACCGACCTCATCCAGCCCGAGCCGTCCGCTCACACGGAACCGTCCCGGGGCGACCTCGACAGCCTCGCTCGTGCGGGGGTCGAACTCGTCCGCGATCTCGCCCACGAGCTCTTCGATCAGATCCTCAAGGGTCACCAGACCCGACACCGAACCGTATTCGTCGACTACCATGCACACGTGCACGGCCTCCCGCTTCATCTGCTGCAGCAGCGTCTCGGCTTTCATCGACTCCGGGACGAAGACCGCGGGCCGGGCGAGCTGCGCAACCGGCGCCGCGGCCCAGCGCTCCTCGTCACGATAGGCGAACTGGACGAGATCCTTGAGGTAGACCATGCCGACGATGTCGTCGGCGTCCTCATCGATGACCGGCACACGAGAAACACCGGTTTCCAGGAAGAGATCCATCGCTGCGCGCGTCGTCGTGTCGGCATCCACGGTCACAAGATCGGGGCGGGGAATCATGACAGCGCGCACGAAGGTGTCAGTGAAGTCGAACACCGAATGGATGAGTTCGCGATCATCCTCTTCGATGAGGTCCTGCGACGCCGCCTCGTCGACCATGCTGAGAAGCTGCTCCTCGGTCGCGAACGAGGAGCCACGCGAGATACCGGGCGTGACCCGGTCACCGAGCGCGACCAGACCGTGCGCGAGGGGCCCGAGCACGATGCGGACACCACGGATCACCGGTGCGGCTCCCCGCAGGAGGGCCCGCGCATGATGCCGCCCGACACTGCGAGGGCTCGCGCCGACCACGACGAAGGAGATTCCGGTCATGATGGCCGCGGCCGCCAGCGCCGCCCACCACTCGTTGTCGAAGAGGAACATCAGCGCGATCGTGACGAGCACCGCGGCCGTCGTTTCCGAGAGGACACGGATGAAGCTGACCGCGGTCGCGTGGGCAGCGGGATCGTCGGCGATCCCGCGAAGATAGGCGGCGTTCCGACCCGTCTCAGACATCTCCTCGAGGTCGGCACGGGAGGTCACGCCGAGGGCAGAGTCGAGGGCCGCCATGAGGCCACCGAAGCCCACGAGGACCACGGCGGCGGCGAGAAGGAGAGCGGCGGTCACGGATGCGTACGGCGCCGCTCGGACGCATGGAAGCTGATGATGAGATCGCGCTGCAGCGCGAACATCTCCTTCTCTTCCGCCGGCTCGGCGTGATCGAACCCGAGGAGATGAAGCAACCCGTGGGTGGTGAGCAGGATCAGCTCATCGAGGGTCGAGTGTCCCGCCGTCTGCGCCTGGCTCTCGGCGACCTGGGGGCACAGTACGATATCGCCGAGCAACCCCTCCGGCGTGGGCGCCTCCTCCGTACCCGGGCGAAGCTCATCCATCGGGAAGCTCAGCACGTCGGTCGGGCCCGGCTCGTCCATCCACTGCACGTGCAGGGACTCCATGGCACCCTCGTCCACGAGCAGGATCGCGAGATCCGCGTCCGGGCTGACGTGCAGCTCGGCCAGGTTGTGCTCCGTGAGCCGGAGCAGCACCGTCTCATCGACGGCGACCCCGGACTCGTTGGTGATCTCGATCGTCATCGGCGTCCTCGCTGGGGAAGGTGGTCCCGAGGTCCACCGGTGTGGGGAACTTGCGTGCGCCGGTCGGCGCGGTTCGCGAACTCGGCTGCCTCATCCCGCTCACGTCGGGCCGCGAGGCGCTTCTCGTCGTACGCCGAGTACGCATCGACGATCCGACCGACCAGCGTGTGACGCACGACATCATCGCTGGTCAGATAGGCGAAGTGCAGGTCGTCGATGTTGCTCAGCACTCGGGTGACCGTACGCAGTCCCGAAGTGCCCTGCGGGAGGTCGACCTGCGTGATGTCTCCGGTGACCACCATTTTGGTGTTGAACCCCAGACGCGTGAGGAACATCTTCATCTGCTCGGGGGTCGTGTTCTGAGCCTCGTCGAGCACAACGAACGAGTCGTTGAGCGTGCGCCCTCGCATGTAGGCGAGCGGAGCGACCTCGATCGTGCCCGTCGCCATGAGCTTGGGGAGGATCTCGGGATCCATCATTTCGTTGAGGGCGTCGTACAGCGGTCGGAGGTAGGGATCGATCTTGTCCGTCAGCGACCCCGGCAGAAACCCGAGCCTCTCCCCCGCCTCCACCGCCGGGCGGGTCAAGATGATGCGGTTCACCTCTTTGCGCTGCAGGGCCTGCACAGCCTTGGCCATCGCCAGGTATGTCTTGCCTGTCCCGGCCGGACCGATGCCGAACGTGATCGTGTGGTTCTCGATGGCGTCGACGTACGCCTTCTGCCCGAGCGTCTTCGGTCGGATCACCCGCCCGCGACTGGAGAGGATGGCCTCGCCGAGCACCTCGGAGGGGCGCGGCCCGCCCTCGCTCCGCAAGATCCGGTTCGAGTTGGCGACATCCGCGGGCGCGATGCTGTGCCCGGCGCGCGTCATGGTCAACAGCTCTTCGACCAGCTCGCGCGCGGCGGACACCGCTGCGGGCTCGCCGGTAAGGGTGATCTCATTGTCGCGCACGTGGACGTCGACCCCTGGATGCTCCCGCTCGACCACGCGGAGCAGCCGATCCTGCGGTCCGAGCAACTGCACCATCGCGATGCCGTCGGCGAAGAGACGTTCGGTGATCGCTTCGTCGGATTCAGCCACCGAGGCTGCCTTCCGCGAGGTCGCCGCCGAGCACGTGGGCGTGTACGTGGAACACGGTCTGGCCCGCGCTCGGTCCGGTATTGAAGACCAGCCGGAACTCGCCGTTGCCGTGGACGCGGGCAACGTCCGCCGCCAGGCCCGTCATCTCGGCGAGGAGCGCCGGATCACCGTCCGCGAGCTCGACAACGTTGCGGTACTGCTCGCTCTTCGGGATCACGAGGAGGTGCAGAGGCGCCTGCGGAGCGATGTCACGGATCGCGAAGACGTTCTCCGTCTCGGCGATGATCTCCGAGGGGATCTCGCCGCGCAGAATCCGGGTGAACACCGACGCTTCGCTCATGCCTCCAGTGTACCGATGCGCTTTCCTCACCGACCGGTTCACCACCGCCCGAGGCGGGCACACAGCAACGCGATGGCTGCCGGACCCGCTGTCGACGTGCGCAGAACTTCGTCCCCGAGGCGGACGAGCGTGGCTCCCGCGCTCACGAGGACCTGCAGCTCACCGTCTGCGATGCCCCCTTCGGGTCCGACCACGAGGACCACGTCCCGCCAATCGGTCGCGTCCCACTCGATTGTCGTCAGCCTCTCGTCAGCTGTCGGTTCGAGCACGAGCATCCGCACCGACCCGGCGCGCGCGGCCAACGCCGCCGTCGTCTCGATACCGCGGACCACGGGGAGCCAGGCACGGTGCGACTGTTTGCCTGCTTCGCGTGCGATCGTGCGCCAGCGTGCGACGCCCTTTTCTTGCTTCGGGCCGTCCCACCGCGACACCGAGCGCGACGCCTGCCACGGAGTGATCACGTCGACGCCGAGCTCCGTCGACGCCTGCACGGCGAGCTCGTCGCGATCACCCTTGGCGAGGGCTTGCACCAGCTCGATCCGCACGCCCGGCGGGGGCACCTCCGAACGGACGATCACCTCGATCTCCACGCGTCGCGCATCCACCGCGACCACAGTTCCCTCGAGCCAGACGCCGCGTCCGTCGCCGACCGTGACAGCCTCACCCGCCCGTACCCTGCGCACCGCGGCAGCGTGATGTGCCTCCGACCCGGTGAGGACGATCTGCTCACCGGGGACGGCGGTGGCGGGCTCATCCAGCACGAAGTGCAGCGCCACGATCAGCCGTTCCGGAACCGATCGCGCAGCTTGGAGAACAGGCCCTGATGGAACTCGGCGAGCTGCGGGCGTGGCAACTTCGTCCGCGTGGCGAGTTCTTCGATGAGCGAGCGCGACTTCGCATCCAGCCGCGTGGGCGTGACCACGTGGACGCCCACGCGGAGGTCGCCACGCTGGTTGCCGCGCAACGGGGTGATGCCGCGTCCCTTGATCGTGAGCACGTCGCCGGACTGGACCCCGGGGCGGATCTCGAGATCGACGGGGCCGTCGAGGGAGTCGATACGGCTGGTCGTGCCGAGGATCGCGTCCGGCATCGACACCTCCAGGGTTGCGAGCAGATCCTCGCCGTCGCGGCTGAACACCGCGTGATCGGCCACCGAGACCTCGATGTAGAGATCGCCGTGCGGGCCGCCGCCGGGGCCGATCTCACCCGAGCCGGGCAACTGCAGACGAAGTCCGGTTTCCACACCGGCGGGGATGTCGATCGACACCGTGCGGCGCGCCCGTACGCGCCCCTGTCCCTGACACGTGGCGCAGGGATAGGGAATCGTCGTGCCGTACCCCTGGCAGGTACCGCAGGGCTGAGAGGTGACGACGTTGCCGAGCAGGCTGCGCACCGTCCGCTGCACGTGGCCGCTGCCGTGGCAGATGTCACAGCGCACCGGGGAGGTCCCCGGCTGCGTGCACGCCCCGTGACAGGTCTCACACTCGACAGCGGTGTCGACCTCGATATCGCGGTGGACACCGAACACGACGTCCTTCAGCTCGAGGTCGACACGCACGAGCGCATCCTGACCCTTCTCCTTGCGCGAGCGCGGCCGGCCGGCACGGGCTCCTCCCCCGCCGAAGAAGGTCTCGAAGATGTCGTTGAAGCCCCCGAAATTGGCGCCTGCTCCCCCGAAGGGACTGTCGCTGCCGCCCGCGTCGTAGCGCGCGCGCTGATCCGGATCGCTGAGCACGTCGTACGCGTGGGTCACGAGCTTGAAGCGCTCTGCTGCTTCTTCGCCAGGGTTCACGTCAGGGTGAAGCTGGCGGGCCAGCCGGCGGTACGCCTTCTTGATCTCATCGGGGGTCGCTTCGCGCGACACTCCCAGCACCTCGTAGTGGTCAGCCACGATCGCCTTTCTGCCCCATGCCGCGCACGGCATACAGCGGTCGTCGGTTCATCGATTGCTCTCGTCGTCCGAGAGCAGCCGCGTCAGATATCGTGCAACCGCGCGCACGGAGGCGAGATTGCTCGGATAGTCCATGCGTGTCGGACCCATGAGCCCGACGCGTGCCCGCGCTCCGGTCGCGTCGTAGTCGCTCGCGACCACGGAGGCCTCCGACAGCCCGAAGGCTTCGTTCTCTCGGCCGATGCTGGCGGCCAGGCCGTTGTCGTCGGCCACCATCTCGCCCATCAGGCGCAGGAGCGTCACCTGTTCCTCGATCGCTTCGAGCAACGGATAGATGCTCCCCCGGAAGTCGGCCTCGCGCCGGGCGAGATTCGCAGTGCCGGCCATGACGAGGCGATCCTGACGGAACTCGTCGAGTTCCTCCTCGACCACGCGAAGCACCGCGGCCACCGCGCGCTCGTGGCGTGTGGTCTCCGCTGGCGACGTCGCGCGCTCCTCGACGCGCGCCACGCCCTCGCGAACGGTCTTTCCCACCAGCAGTGTCGAGACCTCGGCGCGTAGGCGCGCGATCTCGGTCTCGTCCAGATCGTCGGGGAGCACCGCCAGTCGCTGCGACACGCGGCCGGTGTCAGTCACCACGATGACGATCACGCGAGGGCCATCGAGCGCCACAAGCTCTATGTGGCTGATGTTCGCTTTCGCGAAAGAGGGGTACTGGACGATCGCGACCTGGCCCGTCAGCTGGGTGAGCGCACGCACGGTACGCACCAGCACGTCATCCAGATCGTTCGAGCCCTCGAGGAACTGCGAGATCGCGGTGCGCTGTGCCGGCGAGAGCGGGCGGATCTCGGCGAGGTGATCGACGAACACGCGGTAGCCCTTGTCAGTCGGCACACGACCCGACGAGGTGTGCGGCGCGGCGATGAGCTCTTCGTCTTCGAGCAGGGCCATGTCATTGCGGATCGTCGCCGCCGACACACCGAAGGCGTGGCGCTCCACGATGGCCTTGCTGCCGACGGGTTCGCGGGTGTCGACATAGTCCTGCACGATGGCTCGCAGAACCTGCAGGCCGCGCTCGCTGACCATGTCTTCTCCCTTCGGCGCGCGAGGTGGGTCGTGCCGCGAACTGTTGGCACTCATCCACGGTGAGTGCCAATTCTATCGGATGCGACACCACGGACTCCCGTCAGGCGACGAGTGTCCGCACGATCGTGTCGGCGAGCAGTCGCCCGCGCAAAGTGGGCACCACACGACCGGCGATCGCGACCGGACCGTCGATGAGCCCGTCGGCGATGAGCCCCGCCAGGTCGCGGCGCTGCGTTGCGTCCAGCTCGGCGATGGGAAGCCCGTCGCTCGTTCGTGTGGCCAGCAGAACGCGCTCCAGCGTGCGGGCGGCGGCATCCGGGATCTCCTGTCCCGCTGCCGGCGACAGACCTCGCGCGAGCCGCTGTGCATAGGCCGCGGGGTGCCGCACATTCCAGAAGCGCACTCCGCCGATGTGGCTGTGCGCGCCCGGGCCGAAGCCCCACCAGTCGTGCCCCCGCCAGTACGCCTGGTTGTGCCGCGATCGCAGCATCTCACTCCTGGCCCAATTCGAGACCTCGTACCAGGCGAAGCCGGCCGCGGCGAGGGCCGCGTCCGCCCACTCATACATCGCGGCGTGCACGTCGTCATCGGGCGCGGGGTACTCGCCACGGCGGATCTGCCGCTCGAGCTTGGTGCCGGATTCGACGATGAGGGCGTAGGCAGAGAGGTGATCGGGCTCCAGCGCGATTGCGGCATCCACGGTGCGCTGCCACTGGTCAAGGGTCTCGCCGGGCGACCCGTAGATCAGATCGACGCTGACCTGCAGGCCGCCCCGTCGCGCCGCCGCGACGGCCGTCGTGACGTTCGCCGGGTCGTGCATGCGATCGAGCACAGCCAACACGTCCGGGACCGCGGACTGCATTCCGATCGAGAGACGCGTCACGCCCGCGTCGACGAGTCTTTCCACCACGGTGTCGTCGACCGTGTCCGGGTTCGCCTCGACGGTGACCTCCGCGTCGGCGGCGATTCCGAACTCGCCGCGCACGGCATCCAGCATGTGCGCCAGATCGCCCGGCGGCAGCAGCGTCGGCGTGCCTCCGCCGAAGAACACCGTCGATGCTTCTCGGCTCGGCCCGAGGTCGGCGAGCACACGCCCCGCCAGTGCCACCTCGCCCGCCAGCGTCTGGGCATAGTCGCCTTGGCGTGCGCCACGCAGCTCGGTGGCGGTGTACGTGTTGAAGTCGCAGTACCCGCAACGCACGCGGCAGAAGGGCACGTGGATGTAGGCCGAGAACGGTGTTCTCGAATCGATCCGCGCGCCCGGGAGTGATCCGTCGGCGGGCACCGGATCACCGACCGGCAGCGCCGCTCCCATCAGGATGCGAACAGCGGTGAGACCGCCTTGAGATAGCGCTCGAACAGCCGGGTGCGACGGCGGCGCACGAGGGTGGGAAGGATCCGATACAGCGCCGACACCGCGGTGTCGAAGGCCCGTACGGTGAACCAGACCTCGTCGTTCGGGCGCCACTCCAGCAGGAACAGCTCCTCGCCGCGCACCACCGAGCCCCCGACGGTGCCGAGAGCGACGGCGACTCGTCGCGGCTCCTCCACCGCGAGGATCACGCGAAGATCCGCGTCCGCGCGATATCCGTCCACACGACCGCTGACATGGATGCTCGTGCCGGCGCTGACGTAGGGAGTGCCCTCCGCATCGAAGCGCTGCTCCGCCTCGCGCCGTGCCGGACCCACGGGGGTACCGTCCGCGTCGTAGGACACACCGGTGTACCCGGGTCCCGCAGCCGGATGCACGTTCGAGATGCTCAGACCCGCGCCACGCAGCGGTGTCCACGTCAACAGCGACTCGGTCGCCGTCGCGAATCGCTCCTCCCCGCTGCCGAGGCGCCAGGACTGCTCGGCGGGAATGCTGCCCTCGGGCGGGAACTGCATCAGGTCGGGTGCCTGCGTGGCCCCGACCGCTGCGTAGTCGACGGTCTCGTCCCGGAATGTGCCGCGGCGCATGGTGGTCAGACTACTTCTCTTTGCCCTCGACGTCGCCAGAGAGTGCGGCGATGAAGGCCTCCTGCGGCACCTCGACTCTGCCGACCATCTTCATGCGCTTCTTGCCCTCTTTCTGCTTCTCGAGGAGCTTGCGCTTGCGGGTGATGTCGCCGCCGTAGCACTTGGCGAGCACATCCTTGCGGATCGCGCGGATCGTCTCTCGCGCGATGATGCGCGCACCGATCGCCGCCTGGATCGGCACTTCGAACTGCTGGCGCGGGATGAGCTTGCGCAACCGTTCAGCCATCATCGTGCCGTAGCTGTACGCCTTGTCACGGTGGACGATCGAGCTGAAGGCGTCCACCTTCTCGCCCTGCAGCAGGATGTCGACCTTCACGAGATCGGCGGTCTGCGATCCCGCGGGCTCGTAGTCCAAGCTCGCGTAGCCCTGCGTCCGGCTCTTCAGATGGTCGAAGAAGTCGAAGACGATCTCACCGAGGGGCATGGTGTAGCGCAGCTCGACGCGCTCCTCGCTGAGGTAGTCCATCCCCAGCAGGCTGCCGCGACGCGACTGGCACAACTCCATGACGGTGCCGACGTAGTCCTTGGGGAGCAACACGCCGACTTTCACGACCGGCTCCGAGACCTCCGAGACGCGCCCGTCCGGATACTCGCTCGGGTTCGTGACGGTCACGGTCTCTCCCGTGTCGGTGAGGACCTCGTACGTCACCGAGGGCGCGGTCGTGATCAGGTCGAGTCCGAACTCGCGAGAGAGGCGCTCGGTGATGATCTCGAGGTGCAACAGCCCCAGGAACCCGCAGCGGAAGCCGAACCCGAGCGCCACCGACGTTTCGGGCTCGTACTGCAGGGAGGCATCCGAAAGCTTGAGCTTGTCGAGGGCCTCGCGCAGCTCGGCGTAGTCGCTGCCGTCGATCGGGTAGATGCCCGAGAAGACCATCGGCTTCGGATCCGTGTACCCGGCCAGCGCCTCGCTTGCGGGCTTGCGCTGGTTGGTGACGGTATCGCCGACCTTCGACTGGCGCACATCCTTCACACCGGTGATGAGATATCCGACCTCTCCGACCCCGAGTCCCTTCGTCGGGATCGGCTCAGGACTGGACACTCCGATCTCCAGCAGCTCGTGCGTCGCCTTGGTCGACATCATCTGGATGCGTTCGCGCGGCTCGAGCTTGCCGTCCACCATGCGCACATAGGTCACGACACCGCGGTACGCGTCGTAGACCGAGTCGAAGATCATCGCGCGGGCGGGGGCGTCGGCGTCTCCCACGGGTGCGGGAATGTCCCGCACAATGCGATCCAGCAGCGCCTCGACGCCCATTCCCGTCTTGCCGCTGACGCGCAGCACGTCGTCGGGGTCACCGCCGATGAGGCTGGCAAGCTCCGCCGCGAACTTCTCTGGGTCGGCTGCGGGAAGATCGATCTTGTTCAGCACCGGGATGATCTGGAGGTCGTTCTCGAGTGCCAGGTACAGGTTCGCCAGGGTCTGTGCCTCAATACCCTGCGCGGCGTCGACGAGGAGGATCGCCCCCTCGCATGCGGCCAGCGACCGACTGACCTCGTAGGTGAAGTCCACGTGACCAGGGGTGTCGATCATGTTGAGGGCGAAGGTGCCGTCAGCCGTCGCCCACGGCATCCGCACCGCCTGGCTCTTGATCGTGATGCCGCGCTCGCGCTCGATGTCCATGCGGTCCAGGTACTGCGCGCGCATGTCACGTTCGGCGACGACGCCGGTGATCTGCAGCATGCGGTCGGCGAGGGTCGACTTGCCGTGGTCGATGTGAGCGATGATGCAGAAGTTGCGGATCTGCTCCGGAGGAGTGGCAGCCGCCGGCAGGGGCGTGAGGGCGCGGGGGGACATATCCGCACGATTCTACCGGGCGCGGAGGGCAATCCTGCGGCACCCACCAGCCCTCCCGCAGGAGCGGTCGATAGCCTGAGCTCATGTCCACCGCCGTCGTGCTCGTCCACGGCATCCGCACCTCGCGCACCATGTGGCGCGCCCAGCTCGAGTACCTGGACGGGCGGGGCAATCCCGCCGTCGCCGTGGACCTTCCCGGACACGGTGCCCGCATGGATGAGACCTTCTCCCTGCAGGGCGCGTTCGAGACGATCGACGGGGCCGTACGCGCGGCCGTCGCGGAGCACGGTCGCGTCCTGTTGGTCGGACACTCGATGGGTGGCCTGCTGAGCGTGGAGTACACCGGATCGGCCGATTGGCACCCGGTCGACGGTCTGGTCGGCGTCTCCTGCACCGCGATTCCACGCGGGGCTGCGCTGCGTGCGTATCGGACGCTCGCTCGCGGCTTGGACGCCTTCCCGGACCGCGGCGCCTGGCTGAGCGAACGGGTCCTGGACGCGACCCTCCCCGACGAGACGCGCGGGGATTTCGGTGCCGGCGGCTACGCATTGGATGCTCAGGACGCAGCCCTGCGCAGCCTTTCCGTGCTCGATCTGCTGGCGGCGCTCGAGCGCATCGAGGTTCCCCTGTGGTTCGTCAACGGCCAGTTCGATCAGCTCCGGGTGAACGAAAGACTCTTCACACGAATGGCCCCGGATGCCGAGCTCATCGTCTTCCCGCGCACGAGCCATCTGGTCACCGCCATGCGCCCGAACGAGTTCAACGCCGTCCTCAACCTCGCGCTCACGTCGCTCGAGCAGACCTGATAGACTCGGTTTTTGGCTTGCGTGTGGGTAGCCCCCTCACGACCGCCGTCCGGCGCCCCTCTCTCGCCGTCGGCAACTCATCCATCACTCCGAACGAAAGAACGTCGACACGTGGCGAACATCAAGTCGCAGATCAAGCGCAACAAGACCAACGAGAAGGCGCACGAGCGCAACAAGGCTGTCAAGTCCGAGCTGAAGACGCACGTGCGCCGCACGCGCGAGGCGATCGCCTCGGGCGACAAGGCCGCGGCCGAAGCCGCGCTGGCCACCGCCTCCAAGAAGCTCGACAAGGCCGTCAGCAAGGGCGTCATCCACGAGAACCAGGCCGCGAACCGCAAGTCGGCCATCGCGAAGCAGGTCGCCGCTCTCTGAGCCCCACCCGCATCACACAGCGCCCGGAACCGCAAGGAACCGGGCGCTGTGTCGTTCCCGGACTGCACCATCAGCCTCGGACTACGCCGCTACGAACCGAACGGCGCCCGCGTCGCGACCACGGTGACCAGACGCTCCAGCGCGAACACCGCGTCACGCGACGCGCCCTTCACCTCGGCATCCGCACGCGCCGCCGCCTGGATGGCACCTGCCAGCGCGGCTTCATTCCAGCCGCTGAGATCACGGCGCGCTCGGTCGACCTGCCAGTCCTTGACCCCGAGGCGCGCGGCCAGCGCCTGTGAGGGCTCCCGTGACCCCGCCACACGCGCCATGGTGCGCAGCTTCGACGCGATGGCCGCGACCATCGGCACCGGGTCGACACCCGAAGCCAGCGCTTGTCGCAGCGTGATCAAGGACTCGCCGTACCGCCCCGCGATCGCGGCATCCGCCACAGCGAATCCTGTCGTCTCGACCCGGCCCCCGTAGTAGCGGCGCACGACATCTTCGGTAATCGATCCCGGCACATCCGAGATGAGCTGCTGGCATGCTGCGGCGAGTTCGGTGACATCATCGGCGAACGCCGCCACGAGCGCGCGCAGTGCACCGGAGTCGATTCGCCGGCCGACGGTCGAGAACTCTCCGGCGGCGAAATCGTACTTGTCGGCGTCCCGCTTGATGGCGGGACACGCCACTTCGACTCCCCCGCCCGCGCCGCCGCGGATCGCTTCCAGCAACTTCTTTCCGCGCACGGTCGCACCGGTATGCCGCAGCAACACGGTCGCGCCTTCCTGCGGCCCCTCGAGATAGGCGAGGGCCTCGCTCAGGAAGGCATCCGAGGCCTTCTCCACCCCGAACACCCGCACCAGACGCGGTTCGCCGAACAGCGACGGCGACGAGACCGTCAGCAGCGTTCCGGCGACGTAGTCGTCTGCTCGGATGTCCGTGACCTCAAGGCTCGCGTCGGCGGCTCGGAGCTGGTCTCTGATGCCGGCGATCGCGCGTTCAGCGCAGACCTCTTCTGCGCCGCTGACCAGGATGATCGGCGCCGGTCGCGGTTCACGCCACGACACCTGCGGGATCTTGCTGCGCGTCCCGCCGGTCGCGGAGCGGCGGGGGGCCGGTGACATGACTCCAGCCTAGTGATCACCCCCGACGGCCTCGGCCGTCGTCGGTTCGCCCCGCTCGCGCCAGAGTGTCACCCCATCGCCGACGGCGCTCACAGCCAGCATGCCCGACACATCCGCTCGACCGATCACAGCATCCGACAGAAGCGCCAAGAGGGAGTCGCGCGGATGGCCGTAGTCATTGTCCCGGCCGACCGTGATGAGCGCCAGGGGCGCCGCGATAGCGCGGTAGAGCTCGGGATCCTGATCGCCCGAACCGTGGTGGGCGACTTTCACGAGGTCATACGAACCCGCCACCGCATCTCGGAGCACGGCCTGCGCCGATGCTGAGAGATCCCCGAGGAAGATCGAGCGCGGGACACCTCCACCGCTGAACTCCACGACGACAGACGCGTCGTTTCCCGGCGGAAACACCGTCTGGGCCAGAGGCCATCGAACGACCCAGGACGACGCACCCAAACGGCCTCTCATTCCGGCGGCGGCCACCACCGCGCGCGCACCGTCATCGGCCAGGGTCGTGAGCACGCGATCCGAGGGGGCATCCGGTGAGGGCCCGTGCACCACCTGAGATACCTTCCCCACGACCGCACCCACTCCCCCGACATGGTCGGCATCGAAATGCGTGAGAACGAGCAGATCGATGTGACTGACCGCCGTACGGCGCAGGCACTCCGCCAACAGCTCCTCATCCGGGCCGGTGTCGATCAGTGCGATCGCCCCGGCGCTGCGCACAAGCAGCGCATCTCCCTGCCCGACATCGCACGCGATCACCGACCACTCGGTGGGAACGACCCACCGCGACGAGAGCGCACCGGCAACCACCACGCCGCCGCCCACACCCACCGTGAGGGCAAGAACGGTGAGAGCGCATGCCCGCGCGAGCCGCGCGCGACGTCCCGTCGACGTGCTGATGATGATCACGCCGACGGCAAGCCCCAGCGTGGCAAGGGCCACAAGCCCCCAGACGCCCTCCGCCCACGGCAGATTCGCGCGCGGCAGGCGTGACGCGACCTCCGCGGTCGCCCCGACCCAGGATGCCGGGATCCAGGCCAATACCGTCAGCCCGCTTTGCAGGATCGGGATCGGCGCGCAGAGGCAGGCGAGCAGCCCGAGCACCGTGGCCACCGGAGCAGCCGGCGCCGCGACGATGTTCGCAGGCACACCCCAGAACGGGATGACAGGGCTGATCAGCACGAGGATCGGTCCGCAGGCGAGCTGAGCAGCCAGGGGGACGGAGATCGCCAATGCGAGGGGGGACGGAAGCCATCTCGACAGGCCCCGCGCCATCGGCCGCGCGAGTGTGAGTAGAGCGGCGGTCGCCGCCACGGACAGGGCGAACCCGAGCGAGGTCGCCAACCAGGGATCCATGATCAGAAGGACGGTCACTGCCGCGGCCAGGATCGCGATGCCTGCGGCCGATCTGCCCCACAGCACGGCGAGCATCGCGCCGCCCGCCATCACCGATGCTCGCACCACGCTGGGCTCCGGCGTGACGAGAACGACGAAGCCCGCGAGCGCGAGGACACCGACGAGCAGCCGAGTACGCCTTCCGCCGCCGAGTACCGACGCTGCGCCCGCCGCGATAGCGACTACCAGTGCACAGTTCGCCCCAGAGACCGCGGTGAGGTGTGACAGTGATGAGGCCTTCATGGCGGCATCCGTCGCACCACTCACACTGGAGGTGTCTCCCACAGCCAGTCCTGCGATGAGCTCGCCGCCCGACCCCGGAAGTCCCGCCGCAGCCGCGACGAGGGATTGCCGACCTGCCGCGGCCACGGCGAACACACCCTGTGGCGGCGTGAGGACGGTGACCTCACGCGCGATGACGAGAGCCACGGCCCGCCGGCCGGGGCTCACTTCGAACGCAGAGCCTTCGAGGGCGATACGCGCCCCGACGTCCAGCGATGGGGTCAACGTCTCGGCGGGTACCCTGACAGAGATCGGGGTGGGCTCGACCTCCTCTCCCGCCAGGGAGGACACCAGTGCGTCGAATTCGCGGGCGCCATCGTCGCGCGGCTCGAGTTTTCCCACGATCACGGCTGTGGCTGCCACAGATCTTCCCGCCTCACCCACTCGCTCGGCCATATCGGCACGCGTGTGGACGGCTGCGGCCACGTGCGAGGCGGTGGCGGCTGCACAGGCCAGTGCCACGACTGCCATCACCGCTCCCGCGCGCCACCGTCGCGGTGGGCGGCGGGCGTCTGCGGCGAGGACGACCAGGCCAGCGATCACGCTCACGCCGCATCCCGCGACGACCCAGCCGGACGCTTCCGGAGAGACGACGAGAAGAGCCGCACCCGACCACGTGAGTATCATCGCCGGGACCAGACGCCACGCGCGGATGCCACCGGGCACGGTCAGATCCCCACCATGTCCCGTATGCCGGCGAGCAGCTTCGCGCCGATTCCGGACACCGCGAGCAGGTCCTCGACGCTGGTGAATCTCCCATTGTCTTCGCGCCAGTCGATGATCCGCTGTGCGATCGCGGGTCCGATGCCCGGCAACGTGTCCAGCGCCGCGATATCCGCCGTGTTCAGATTCACCAGACCATCGCCCGTCCCCGTCTGAGGGCCGGCGACCTCCCCCTCCCTCAGGACGACGAGCTGTTCCCCGTCCGAGACGCTGCGCGCAAGGTTGACGGCAGCCCGATCGGCGTCCTCGCTGAACCCACCCGCCGCCGCGACGGCATCCACGACCCGGGCACCCGGCGGGAGGAGATACAGACCCGGCGCCGTCACCGCGCCGGACACATGCACGTACAGCGACGGCTCGGCGATCTCCACTGTCGTCGCGTCCACGACGGTCTCGACGGGCGCCGAGGCACTCCGGATGACGCCGATCGCGACCGTGACCGCGAGAGCCCCAAGGACCAGGACGACCACCGCGCCCGTGCCCCAGCGTCGGCGTTCGGAGCGGTCGGCAGGCACGGCGCCACGCTAGGTTCCCCCGGACCTTGCCTACCGGCGTACCCCTGCTCGCCCGCGACCGTACGAAACGAACGTCGCTGGGGAGGAGGGATCAGTGCGTGCTGAAGCTGACGACCTTCGGCGCACGCACGATGGCGCGCGTGATCTCGCGTCCGGCGAGGGCACGGACGATCTTCTCGTCGGCACGGGCCGCTCGCTCCAGCTCTGCCGGATCGACCCGCGCCGACACCTCGATGGTGGAGCGGACCTTGCCGTCGATCTGGATGACCGCAGTGACGTTCTCCTCGACGAGGAGCGTGGCATCGGGCTGCCGCCAGGGAACGAGTCCGACGAAGCGGTCGTACCCGAGCGCCTCCCACATCTCCTCTGCGGTGTGTGGCGCGAACAGATCGAGGATCATCGCCACCGCCTCGGTCGCCTCACGAACCGCCGGATCGGCGGGACCCGCACCCGTGTCGATCGCCTTGCGGATCGCGTTGACAGCCTCCATGAGGCGGGCTACGACGACATTGAACTTCGTCTGCTCGATCAGTCCCGGGACCTCCGCCCACAGGCGGTGCGTCACCCGCCGCAGCGCGGTGTCGCCCTCGGCCCAGACGACATCCGGGTCGCTGGTCACGTCGTGGGCGATGCGCCAGGCGCGCGCCAGGAACTTCTGGGCGCCGGTGGTGGAGACATCCGCCCAGTCCTTGTCATCCTCGACCGGCCCCGCGAACGCGAGCGCGACACGCAGGGCATCGGCCCCGTGCGCGGCGAGCTCTTCGTGGAAGAGCACCAGGTTTCCCTTGCTCTTGGACATCTTCGATCCGCCCAGGATCACCATGCCCTGGTTGATGAGCGAGGTGAAGGGCTCGGTGAAGTCGACATAGCCCATGTCGAACAGCACCTTCGTGATGAACCGCGCATACAGCAGGTGCAGGATCGCGTGCTCGACGCCACCGATATAGAAGTCGACCGGCGCCCAACGCAGAGCCTGCGCGGGATCGAACGGCTGTGTCGCGTCCTGCGGCGCCAGGAATCGCATGTAGTACCAGGAGCTGTCGACGAAGGTGTCCATCGTGTCGGGGTCGCGCCGCGCCGACTCCCCGGTGCGGGGATCGACGGTCGACATCCAGTCGTCCGCACCACCCAGCGGCGACGTCCCCTTGGGCGCCAGATCCAGCCCGTGCGCGTCGGGAAGCCTCAGCGGCAGCTGGTCATCAGGCACCGGGACGATTTCCCCGTCGGCGGTGTGGATCATGGGGATCGGCGTGCCCCAGAAGCGCTGACGTGAGATCAACCAATCACGCAGTCGATACGACTTGGAGGCGCGACCGGTGCCGGATGCCGCCAACTCTTCGGTGATACGCGCGATGGCGTTCCGCTTGCTCAGGCCGTCGAGCGAGCCGGAGTTGATCATGCGCCCGTCACCGACCAGCGCGACCCCCGTCGTGGCGGGGTCGATGGACTCGATCGTGTCGAGATCCTCCAGATTCGCATCCGGGTCGATGACCGGTATCGCGCCCGTCAGCGGTGCTGTGGTGTCCACGACCACGCGCACCGGCAGATCGAACGCGCGGGCGAAATCGAGATCGCGCTGATCGTGCGCAGGTACCGCCATGACCGCACCGTGGCCGTAGTCGGCGAGCACATAGTCCGCCGCCCAGATCGGGAGGCGTTCGCCGTTGACGGGGTTGATCGCGAACCGGTCGAGGAAGACGCCGGTCTTCGGTCGGTCGGTGCTCTGCCGCTCGATGTCGGTCTGCTTCTGCACAGCCTCGAGGTAGTCCTGGAATCGCTCGCGCACCTCGGCGCTGGAGTCGGCCGCGAGTTCCGCTGCCAAGTCGCTGTCCGGCGCGACGACCATGAAGGTGGCACCGTGCAGTGTGTCGGGCCGGGTCGAGAACACCGTGACCTTCTCGGCACGCCCCTCGATCTCGAAGTCGATGTCGGCTCCGACCGACCGGCCGATCCAGTTGCGCTGCATCTGCAGCACCTTGTGGGGCCACGAGCCCTCAAGCTGATTCAGGTCATCCAGCAGACGGTCGGCGTAGTCGGTGATGCGGAAGTACCACTGGGTGAGCTTCTTCTTGACGACCACCGCACCGCAGCGCTCGCACTGTCCGTCCACGACCTGCTCGTTCGCGAGCACCGTCTGATCGTTGGGACACCAGTTGACCGGGCTCTCCTTGCGGTAGGCCAGCCCGCGCTCGTGCATCTTCTGGAACAACCACTGGTTCCAGCGGTAGTACTCCGGATCGCTGGTGTGCAGGACGCGGTTCCAGTCGAAAGAGACCCCGTAGGAGCGGAACCCCTCTTTCTGCTGCGCGATGTTGGCGTATGTCCACTCGCGGGGGTCCGCGCCACGCTTGATCGCCGCGTTCTCTGCCGGAAGCCCGAACGAGTCCCACCCGATCGGGTGCAGGACGTTGTAGCCGCGATGACGCCACGCCCGAGCGACGATGTCGGAGTACAGATAATTCTCCGCGTGACCCATGTGCAGGTCGCCCGAGGGGTAGGGGAACATCGCCAGAACGTACTTGCGTGGGCGCGTGTCTTCGTCGCCGCCAGCCCGGAACGGGTCTTCCTGTTCCCAACGCTCCTGCCACTTGCCCTGGATGGCATGCGGATCGTAGCCACCCTCGGCGATGGCGGCGGTGTCGACGGGAACGGTCTGGCTCACGAAATGGGTACCTATCAGTGCGGGAGAAGGCGCAACTTGTGCCCTTCCAGGCTACCGGATGGCGCGCTTTCACCAGCCGTGAGGAGGGAGCACCCCGACCGCCGCGAGCGGTGCGCGCGCCTTCAGACCCACCTCCGCCACCTCGAACGCGGGGTCCGACAGCCAGGTGATGCCACCGCCCGCGCCGACATACACACGACCGGGCTCGATCACAACGGATCGGATCACCATCGCCAGGCGCATCTGCCCCGAGTGCCCGACCCAGCCGAACGCTCCCGCGAACAGTCCCCGCGCGTGCCCTTCCAGGCGGTGCAGGATCGTCATCGCCGACAGCTTCGGCGCCCCGGTCATGCTCCCGGCGGGAAAAGCGGCATCGAGGATGTCGCCGACACCGACCCCTTCGACGAGGTTCCCCGTCACCGTGCTGACGAGCTGATGCACTGCAGGGTGGCTCTCGACCTCGAACAGTCGTTGCACCGTCACCGACCCGGTCGTGCACACCCGGGTGAGATCGTTGCGCATGAGATCCACGATCATGACGTTCTCCGCGCGCTCCTTGACGTCGCTGCGCAACTCCTCGGCGAGCGCCGCATCAGCATCCTGCTGCACTCCGCGCGGTCGGGTCCCCTTGATCGGATCGGTGCGGATACGGCCGTCCTCGACCGCGAGAAACTGCTCCGGGCTGGCACTGAGCAGCCACCTGTCCGCCATGCGGATCACCCCGCCGTGCGGGGCGCGGGACGCCGCGCGGAGTCGTCGATACGCATCCACGGGGTCGACATCGACCGCCATCTCGAACCGCGTTGTGAGACACAGCTGGTAGGCATCGCCGAGCCGGATCGCCTCTCGGCATGCCTCGATGAGTGCGGCGTACTCCTCGGGACGGTGCCGCGAGGATGCCTGCGTCTGCGGGGTGACCTCAGGGGCCGGTTCGGGCGGCCCGAGCGCTGAGAGCCGCTCTGCGAGTGCCTCGGCGAGTTCGGGTGTCTCCGCGTGGACACGGATGGCTCCGCCTGCGGGCGCGAACTCCACGGCCGCGGTCGTTCGCATCCAGGCGTCCTCGCCCGCCCCGTCGAGGTGAACCGGGGCTCCGGCACGCGCTGCGCCCGACTCGTAGGCGAACCACCCGACCCAGCCCTCTGCCGGCGATGACGGCGCGGGGTGCACCCGCACGGCACGGATGTCGGCGATGGACGCCGGTTCGCCGACCCCGACCCAGCTGGATTCCGCGTCCGCATCGCGCCCGGCATCCAGCCAGTAGCAGAACGGGAACTCCGCCGCCCAGCCAACGAACACCTGTTCCGGTGTGATCGACGCGGCCGCCCCCACGAGCGTCGACACAGAAAGCACCACGCTCACAGGGTAGACGGCACCCCCGTTCTAGGCTTCAGAAGATGAACGAGTGGCTGTCGTGGCTGCTGGACACCGTCCAGGGCGTGGACCCCGCAGTGCGCACACTGATCGCGGGCCTGGCCGTCATGCTCGAGACGAGTGTGCTCATCGGACTCATCGTCCCCGGCGACACGATCGTGATCATCGCCGGTACCGCGGTGGCCTCCCCCGTGGAGGGCCTCGCTCTGGGCATCGCGGTGGTGATCGGCGCTCTCGTCGGTGAGACCATCGGCTTCTGGCTCGGACGTTTCCTGGGACCGTACATTCGCCATTCACGCCTGGGCGCGCGACTCGGCGAACACAACTGGAACCGCGCGGAGAACTACGTGCGGCGGCGCGGCGGAATCGCCATCTTCCTCAGCCGTTTCCTTCCCGTCCTCCACTCGCTCATTCCCCTGACCGTGGGAATGAGCGGTTACTCGTATCGCCGATTCCTTGCCTGGACTGCGCCGGCGTGCATCCTCTGGGCAGGTCTGTACGTCACCGTATCCGCGCTGGCAGCGGGCACCTATCGAGATCTCGCCGATCGCGCGCATTACGCCGGATATGTCTTCGTGGGAGCCATCGCCGTGTTCGTGGTGCTCGTGTTCCTCGGCAAGAAGCTCGTGCACCGAATTGAGCGACGCCACCTGTCCGGCTCTGACGCCGGCGAGCCCGACCAATCGGGCACGGCCGATGATCAGTCCTCGGGGGCGTGAAAGACTGAGAGGGTGCCCGGTTCGCAGTCCTCACCCGTGCCCGAGAAGTCGGTGTGGCTTGCACGCCTCGAACGCCGGGTGCAGGCGTGGCGCGAGCGCCGAGCGAGGTCTCGCGGTCGCCGGCCGACGGTGGCCGCCGTGCCCGGCTACGGTGGCCAGGGCTGGGTACGCGTCCTCGGTCGTGCGCTGATCGTTCCGCCGCAACCCACCCGCAGCTCCAGCGAGTACGCGTCTGTGCGGGGGTGGCGCAGCTTCGCCTCCGTCCCCGTCGCCGACGCCGCCGTGCAGATCACGATCGGCGGTACGACGCACGATGTCATCGCAGACCGCGGCGGCGTCGTGGATGTCGTGATCGACGCCGATCTCCCTCCGGGGTGGCAGAGCTTCACGATGTCTGTCGAAGGCGGCACACCGGTGCCCGCACGCGCTTTCATCGTTGGAGCCGACGTGCGCGTGGGCGTTGTCTCTGACGTCGATGACACCGTCATGGTGACGGCGCTCCCGCGACCGCTCCTGGCCGCGTGGAACTCTTTCGTCGTCGACGAGCACGCCCGCCAGCCCGTGCCGGGGATGGCTGTGCTGCTGGAACGGTATGCGCGGGAGAATCCCGGTTGCCCGGTGGTGTATCTGTCGACCGGCGCGTGGAATGTCGCACCCACTCTGGTGCGTTTCATGCGGCGTCACCTCTTCCCCGCCGGCGCGATGCTCCTCACCGACTGGGGACCCACCCACGATCGCTGGTTCCGCAGCGGTCGTGCGCACAAAGAGGAGAATCTTCGCCGCCTCGTCCGAGAGTTCCCGGACATCCGCTGGCTGCTCATCGGCGATGACGGTCAGCACGACGACGCCATCTACACGGCGTTCACGGCGCAGCATCCGGACAATGTCACCGCCGTCGCCATCCGACGCCTTCTCCCCGCCGAAGCCGTCCTGGCCGGCGGACGCACCGTCGTCGATCATCACGCCGCGGCCGATGTGCCCTGGGTGACAGCATCCGACGGCGCCGGCCTGTTGGAGCGGCTGCAGGATGCCGACGTCCTCGAGCGCTGACCCCGTCGTCGCCCCGACGTAGGCTTGCGCCCGTGTGCGGAAGATTCGTCGTCGCCCAGGTCGGCTCGGAACTCGTGGGCGTGCTCCACGCCGATCTGATCAGTGATGCGCTTCCCGCTCCGTCCTTCAATGTCGCGCCCACCGACAGCGCCGCGATCGTCCTCGACTCCGCGCGCACGGAACCCCCGCAGCGTCGGGTGGAGAGCGCCCGTTGGGGTCTCATCCCCGGATGGGCGAAGGATGCAGCGATCGGGTCGCGCGCCTTCAATGCGCGATCCGAGGAACTCGAAGACAAGCCGATGTTCCGCACTCCGCTCGCGCGCCGACGCGCGGTGGTCCCCGCGACCGGATATTTCGAGTGGCACCGCACCGGTGAGGGCAAGACCCCGTACTTCATCCGTCCTGGCGACGGCGCACCGCTGCTGTTCGCCGGGCTCTACGACTGGTGGAAGGACCCGGCGCGCGCCGACGACGATCCTGCGCGTTGGGTGCTGTCGTTCACGATCCTGACGCGTGCGGCCACGGGAGGGCTCGGATCGATCCACGAGAGGATGCCCGTGTTCGTGGACGCCGATCACGCCGATGCCTGGCTGGATCCTGACATCGAGCACCCGCGCGACATCCTGGACGCCGCGGTCGATGCCGCGCGCGACATCTCCCGCACGCTCACGGCGTACCCGGTCTCCACAGCGGTCGGCAACGTGCGCAACAACTCCCCCGCCCTCATCGAGCCGCTGCCGGGCGAGGAGCCTATCCTCGGAGGGTGAGCGCAGTCACCGCCGCCGGTCCGGTCGTCTGGGAGAGATCAGTCTGGACCGAACGAGCCGAGGCACATCGCACACGCGCAGACGAGCTCACGAGGGGCCGTCGTGAGCGCTCCGCGCGCGGCGACACACACCCCGTCGACGACTTCCTGTTCACCTACTACTCCTATCGCCCGGCGCTGCTGCGTCGCTGGCATCCCGGCGAACACGTCGTCCTCGCCGATGCGCCCGAACGCTTCGGCTGGCGCGGATATCGCCGGGTCGAAGCCGGTGTCACCGTCGACGGACGCGCGGTGCGCGCAGAACGCGCAGCTCTGTTCGCGAACATCGCCAATCTTCTGGCGCGGACGGCCACACGGCCGGCGCGCTTCGGATGCTTCGGGCTTCACGAGTGGGCCATGGTGTACCGGGAGCCGGAGCACCGCCACGGGGTCCCGCTACGCCTCGGGCAGGACGGTACCGACGCGGTCGTCGAGGCGCACGGGCTGCGCTGCACCCACTTCGATGCCTACCGCTTCTTCACGCCGGAGGCCGTCAGCCGCAATGCGGAAGAACTCACCCGTGACCGTCAGAGCGAGACGGAACAGCCGGGATGCCTGCACGCCGGGATGGATGTCTACAAGTGGGCGGTGAAGCTCGGTCCGCTCGTTCCGGGCGACCTGCTGCTGGACACCTTCACGCACGCGCGCCAGATCCGCGATCTGGACATGGAAGCATCCCCCTACGACCTCCCGGAGTGGGGCTATGCGCCCGTGCGCATCGAGACCGAGGAGGGCAAGGCCGAATATGTGCGGCGACAGCGCGCGCTGGCGGAACGCTCACAGCAGCTGCGCGGCCGACTTCTGGCGATCCTGACCGGAGACGACGTCTAACCGACCGGCGCGCACTCCGGGCACGGGGCCAGACCCGGCCCCTCCGCCGCGGCGTCCAGCCGCAGTGCTGCCACCCGCGTCGCGGCCTCATCCAGCCGTTCCTGCGTGAGCTGGCCGTTCTCGACCGCCGCCGCGATCCCCGCAGTGATCCGCCCGGCCGTGTCCCGATCGCTGTAGAGGATCGTTAGCACCATGTCGTTGCCGGCAGCCAGCGCCGCCACGGCATTCGCAACCGGATCGCGATACTCAGGCAGACCGGAGGCCTCTAGCATCCCGAGGTCATCGGTGATTGCGACCCCCTCGAATCCGAGGTCCTCGCGGGCGATCCGATGCCACTCCGCGGACAGCGATGCCGGTGCGCTGTCGACCGCTGTGTACCGCAGGTGGCCGAACATGAGCAGCGGAGCTCCGGCATCGATCCCCGCCGCGAACGGCAGTGCGTCGCTCGA
Source organism: Microbacterium sediminicola (assembly GCF_039531125.1). Taxonomy (NCBI): domain Bacteria; kingdom Bacillati; phylum Actinomycetota; class Actinomycetes; order Micrococcales; family Microbacteriaceae; genus Microbacterium; species Microbacterium sediminicola. Next base: position 764,931 of record NZ_BAAAPL010000001.1, on the reverse strand, counting down.
AGCCCACTCCGCGTATGACTCGCCGGTCTCCGGGATCCCCGCGTGGGAGTCTCCGGGAGCAGCCCCATGCCCCGGAAAATGCTTCAGGGTCGAGAAGACCTCCGAGCCCTCACCGGTCACGGCTGCGGCAACGCGTTCGGCCGCCGCATCCGGCGTCGTCCCCAACTCGCGGGTATAGATGAACATCGACGTGTCCGGGGTGACATCCGCGACGATGCCGAAATTCACCGAAATGCCAGCCCGCTGGACGAGCGCCGCGCGCCCGGCGAACGCGAGCGCGGTGGCATCCGTCGGCTCGTACTTCAGCGTGCGCGAGGACGGAAAGTCGTCCCACGGCAGTCGGGACACGACACCGCCCTCCTGATCCACCGCGATCAGGGGCGGGAAGGCCGGGTCGAGTGTCAGTGCGGCGGTGATCTCGCGCAGCGCCGACTCCGATGCCGGGATGTTCGCGCCCATGAGGATGAAGCCGCCGATGTCGGTCTCGCTCATGTACGCGCGCAGCGCGTCGGGCGAGGTTCCTGCGATGTGTCCCATCACCACGCTCGCGGCCTTGTCGTCGAGACTCATCTGCGCCACGATCTCGGCGGCGCGACGATCGGCGTCGTCCGCGCCGGCACCAGTCACTTGCACGCGTCCAGCCGGGAGGGTGGAATCGTCGGAGGTATCTGCAGAAGCGGGAGCGCCCACAACGACGGCGCCGCTCACGAAGACAATCGTGAGCACACCTCGCCACCACCGACCGAATGCCATGATCTCCCCTTGCAGACGCTCGCCAGGTTACCCGCTGGCGGCATCGCCGGTGCGCGAGATGTAGCCTGGCGGCATGGACAGCACGCCGAGGGACCGCGCTATTGCGCGGCGGACTTTCCTCGGCGCGGCGGCAGTGTTCACCGCCGCCGGAATAGTCGGCTCCATCCGAACGGACGACGAAAAGGCGCGCTCCGCGTTCGTCGCCGCAGCGGCCGAGTGGGAAGCGGCCGTAGCGAGTGCTGACGCGGCTGCGCTCGCATGGGAAGACAGTCGGACCCGCGCCGAGACAGACGCTGGCCTGGCTTCAGGCCTTCTCAGCGTTGTCGACACCTCGATGCTCGACGACGTCGCAACGGCGGATACGGCACAAGCCGCTCTCGACAACGTCGTGAGTCTCGGTGAACTCACCGTCGTCGCCGCGGGCGACATCACCCACACCGCCATCGTCACCCCCGCCCGCGCCACGCCGGAGGTACCCGAAGGGCGCGCTGAGCAGTACAGCGCCGCGAGCGAACTCGCCACCGCAACAACGCAACTGGTCGCTGACACCGAGGGCATCGTCGCGAACACCGACGCACTTGATGTCGCCGTAGCGACGATGAACGACACGGTCTTGGCGGTGATGACCTCCGCTCACACGAAAGGCACTGCGGCCGAAGTGCCGAGCATGGCATCCCAAGAGACGAAGGACGCCTACTCCGCGGCCGTCGACGCGCTCGAGGATCATCTTGCCGGCACGCCCGCAGAGCGAGTACATGCGTATCAGGAGGCATGGGCTGCTGTGCTGTCGTCGCACGAGGAGGCCGAATCCGCCGCCGCGAACGCCTCGAGTTCGGCCGGCGAGTCGACCAACGGCGTGGCGGAACCGACCTATGTCAGCGGGATTCTCATCGCGAACAAGACCTACGCGCTCCCCAGCTGGTACGGAAACGGTCTGACCGGTGCCACGGCGTCATCGTTCGAATCAATGCGCGCCGAGGCTGCTGCATTGGGCCTGAGTCTGTGGATCGCCAGCGGATTCCGGTCCTACGCCACGCAGGTCGCCGTGTACAACCGCTGGGTCTCGCAGGAGGGGGTGGCGGCAGCCGACCGACACTCGGCACGTCCCGGGCATAGCGAGCATCAGTCCGGTCTCGCCTTCGATCTGAACACCATTTCCGAGGCGTTCGGCTATACGCCGGAGGGCCAGTGGGTGGCCGCCAACGCACACCGCTTCGGGTTCATCGTTCGCTACCCTCAGGGCAAAGAAGGCTCTACGGGCTACATCTGGGAGCCCTGGCACCTGCGCTATCTGGGCGTGGATGTCGCGACCGCCGTCTACGACAGCGGTCTCTCGCTCGAGGAGTACCTCGGCATCACGTCCGTGTACCAGTAGAAATGCGAGAGACCCTCGGATTTCCGAAGGTCTCTCGCATTGTGGTGGACCTGAGGGGACTCGAACCCCTGACCCCCTGCATGCGCTTCACAAAGCCAAGTTCGTGTTCGTTGCTAGTGTTTCCCCCGAGATTACCGCTGTTCTCACGCGGCTGGCGATCTCCGAATGTCTCATCGATGTCCGTCGCTGGCGGTCCCTGAGGACTTCAAAAGTGGCTCAAAAGTGGCGCTCGTTGCCCCGCTCGGAGCCCGACTCTCAGTTGCTGGGGTCCAGTGTCACGTCGATAATTAGGACGAATGTGGCGAAGGCGGGTCATAGTGTTCCTGCGCCGTGGCAGTGCTAGGGCCTATTGGTGATCTGTCCGACGTCACCATCTCCTTGGAGGCGTACTCACCGTCCGCTGTGCAATATATGCCTCGATCGCTTGCTCCGTGTAGCGCACGCTGCCAACTAGCCTGACGTAGTCCGGGCCAACGCAACGCTCCCGCCAGTTCTCTACAGTTCGCACGGAAACGCCGAGTATGTCAGCAACCTCAGCCTGTGTGAGCAATCGCGGTATTGCCATCATCCTCGCCCAGATCGTGTGTCGCGCACCTCCACCACGGGGGTGAATACTTCACGGGATCAAGCGTCGCTCAGAACAGCCGCTTGTGCCCCCGATGGCGACACAATAGTTGATCTGCCGCGACCGAGACGGATCCGCGCTCTGAATCGAGTACCCCGCCGTAGTTCCGCGGTTGCCCGCGAAAAGAAGAGTAGGACAGCGTAGGCCCGCTCTTGTTCTGGCCAGAAATGGAGATTTTGAGCCGCATTGTCGGGGTGATGCGTCGCTCTCCTTGGGGGGAGCTCCGCGCGCCGCAGCAGCGGAAAATCAGAGCTTGTTGGAGTCGTGACGCGCGTCCAACCATGACTCGAACCAAGAACCTATCGTTTAGCAGTCGAGTCTCCCCCACACCTAAGTTTGCTCTAGTACTGAGGCATTTCGAGAAAGGACAGCCAGCAACTGGACTATCCAGCAGCGCACGACTCCTCCCTGCTACGTAGATCTACGATCTGTCCCTCAGCTCAACCGAGTACCGAGCTGCCAAATGCTATGTCGTTGGTCAACGCGCGCGCAAGACAACCATCACGCCGGAGCGCCCAGCTGGTATTCGTTCAGTTCGTCCTCGCACAGAGAACCTTGCCGAAACTGGACATGACAACTGATCCCACGTCATGGACCCAGGTCAGACAAGCCTCTGAGCGAGCGACGGTCCCTCGGCGCATGACGACGTTCATCGTCCAAGCAATCCGACATCGGAAGGGATCCGCAATCGGGCGGTGCGCGAAACAGGTTCCCCCGCGAGCGTCACCGCTCCGGAGTACGAGCTCGTGAGCAGAGATGACTCGACCCCAGCGACTAGTTCGCGGGGGTGCTAACGGTCACGCCTCCCTGGAAGCACCCGTAGGTCTTGTCTCCGACCAGATGGACACCGTCACCGAGCCGTGCGCAGATCATGGTGGCCTCCAATATCGGAGGGAGCGTGAAAGCAATCACGACGGCCATGAACACCAACCCGACGGCTGCAACAATCACTCCAGCAAGCGCGAACCGATTCAAGAATCCCGCGCGACGGGACTTCACCAGTCCGACAATGCAAAGCACCAAGCCCACCAGATTGAGCACGGCCACGAACGAGAGTACGAATCCGACGATGCCGATAGCTCTGTGCGGATCCGCGGATGTCGCCGGCGGCTGACTTCCCACCCTGGATTCAGTGACGAGGCCCATCACCACATGCTAGGTCGCGCCTCGACCGCGACCTTCACCAGAGGAAGATCAACCTCGCGAAGATCGGTCTTCGGCTGCTCCCGCCAAGGGCTACGCGCCTGCGATCAGTCTCACGATCGCGAACGTGATCGCCAAGAGTCCGACCCCGACCCAACCGACGCCGACCGCGCCAGCCCAGAACGGCGTCTGCAGCCGTCCCCACCTTTGCGCGCGACTCTTTCCAACAATCGGTGCTTCGGACTTGATGACGAAGTCGCGGGCTTGCTTCCTGTACTTCACGAGCAAGATTCCGATCACGATGGCTCCGAGTCCGACAACAATTGGAACCACCACCTCCGGCCTCATGTGCCAAACCCTAGAGGATCTAGTCGACCGTCACTCTGCTGTAGCCGGAACCTTGCCCGGTGCGATGGTTCAGCTTCGTTGCGAAGTCAGCTGGTTGCGAGAGACTCGGTCACGTCTTCCAGTTTGGATGCCAGCCTGCGACAGACACATCTTCCCGCATGAGCGGCTCGTCCACTTCGGAATAGCCACGGATCTCGTCCCGATCCGTCTCCGGGCAGTGCACGGTGGCGGGGCATCGTGGGCAGGCTGCGGTTGCCGATCGATGTTGTGTGGCGAGCGGCTGGGTCTACGGCGCCTGCTCAGTCTTCCGTGAGAAGTGCCGCATCCAGCGCTCGTGGTATCCCTCGGCCGAGTGCCGTTTTCCGTGGGCGTCACCCATGGCGATGATGCTTGGGTAGGCCTCGAGGAGCCCGTGCCATCCGATCACGTGCTCGGGACGGTCGACCGCTGGCAGTTCCGTCGCGAGCGCGTCCGACTTGCGGACATTGCACATGGTGTGGAGTGTCGTGAGGTTCGCGATCTCGCCGGTGCCACCGCGGGCGTGCGCGAACTTGTGGTCCGCTTCGGGGGCGAGTGCCCAGTACATCGGGTGGATCGCGCCGCGGCGGTAGTTGCGGTGGTATGGCAACTCATCAGGGAACAGGTCGCTGAACGCGACGAGTACGCTCTGCGGGATGCATCGCCCACCGCAATACGTGCAGGTCATCTCATCCCGCAGGAAGACCTGGGCGCGCACGGGATCGGTCACGTCGCGAGGCCGACGTTCGGCAGGATCTGTCGCCGGGCTGGCTTTCGCTGCGGAGCGGAGGTGTCCTTCCCAACGCTCGAATGCGATCGGTTCGATGCTAGTCCGAGCGCCCTCGAGGTCGCCGCTCACGATCGCCCGCGCCGCTGTGCTGAGCGTGTCAGCGTATCTGTCGACATCTTCGAGTTCGAGGGTGAGGGTTGCGGTCACGGCGCCACTGTATCGATCCTTCAGTGGCCGGCGGGCTCCGGATCCGAGGGCCGCCGCATTGTCCGGATGAACTCCACGAACGAGATGACTCGGAGGTTCTGAAAGAGCGCGGGGATCTTGCCGACGTTCGCGAGTTGCCGCGCGTACTCCCAATTGCGGTGCACCTTTGCCAGTACGGCCTCGTTGCAAACCACGAGGCCGTACAGCCCAAGAGCACTGGCGTTCAGCAGGTCGCCGAGCATGTGCTTTGCCGATCCGCTGTTCACGATCTCAACCGCAAGAAGGCAGCGAGGGTTCTCATTGGTTCTGAGGTCCTCAAACCAGTGGCGCATGGTCCCAGGGAACATTTCGAGACTCATGGGGAGGCGGCCGCTCGAGGTGCTGTAGGGCCCGACCGCAAGATCGACGCGCGGCGCGTACCGTCTCACGTCCGAACGGAACGCGTCCGTAGCTCCTCTCGCGGACTGCCACTCCGAGGTGACTTCCGTGAAGTGTTCATCGAGCAAGGACTTCGCAACCGCCTGGAATGAAGCGGCGTTCGAAAAGGACGGAGGCAAGTCATCGGGCACGTCAACGCCCTCCGATCCGCAAACTACCTTGATGGCCACAGGGACCTCTGGCTTCACAGCGCAGTCTAATCGGCTTGAGTAGGTCAGGCTCCGCGGATCCGCATACGGGCACTGACCGCTCAAGGGTCCAGTTCGTGCGTCAGGGATATACAGCGAGCTCGATACGCAACCGGCCGACCAGTCCTGTGACCCGTGCTTGGAATCGCTCGGTTCAGGCGGAACCAGCAGCAATGGCGGCGCAGCTACCAGCACCGCTCATATGTATTGGCCTGTGAAGAGTCGTCACGCGTCTAGCTAGAGCGCTTCAGGGTCAGGCGTGTATCCCGCGGCTTGAAGCTCTTTGAACAGCTTCGCCTTCACTTCGTCGATCTTGTCCTTGAAAGGGAGGTAAAGCAGACCGTGGATATCGCTGGGTTTCTCAACCGTCTCTTGATAGAGAATCGCGACACGCTTCCGTCCAAGGTTCGCAAGGACCATCCCCAGTTCCAGGATGACATTTTGTCGCGCACGGGCATGCGCCTTTGACGCGTCAGATTTCACATGCCCGATGTCGTCGGGGGTCAAGAGGACGCAGGCGTACCCGACGTCGCCGGATTGCCGAAGGTACCGCTCAAGCTTCTCGATGACTGTGTCGCCTGCTGCCGGCAGGTTCGCCAGGATGATCGGCTTCAATCCCATCTTGCGGAGGAGCAATTCCAACGCGTCCGTAGCCGCAGCATCGTGGCCGTACACAACAAAGACATTCTTGTTGGGACCAGGCGTCGGTTGGATACCGACCTGTTCACCCACGCTGAGTTCCGGCTGCGCTCCGTCCTTCCACGCCTGCAACTCATCGAGGAGCGGCGTCCTCTTCCCTTGCGTCTGAACCGTCCCCGTGTGGAAGAAGTTGACGACCTCTCCGGACTTGGCGCGAATCTGAGTGCAGTGTTCCTGCTCCTTGATGTCGTACTCAATTCCACGCTGGGTGAGCAGCGCCTCGACCTCGGCTTGATTCATGCCTCTCCTAACTCCTTGCCTCAATGTATCGGCCGACCAACCGCCCCACCGAACCACTCGAACCGTATTCGGGCATTGCCCGAAAGAGGGGCGACGGCGTGCCACCAGAGGCCTCAGGGGAGTATCGCCACCCGGCAGCAGCTTTGCCTCGTGGAGATCGCGAATGCACTTATCGCGGCGGTCTGTATCGGCGTGACTATCCTCATTGCCTGGGCGTCGACACGTACGACGCGTGCTCGGCGACGCGCTGAGGAGGCGAAGCTGGCGCTGAAGCTCCTCGAGGCGAATCTAGCAAGCGAAAACCGAACGGATCAGGATCGGTTGATGGAAGCGCGGCTTGTGAACACCGCACGGTTGGCGACCACCGAGTTCACCAGGCTGATGCTTGATGATGGACCGCGGTGGTGGTCGGTCGTTCCTGTCGCCACCTATGGCGTGCTCCTCTTGGTCATGTCTTGGGTCACGCCCAGTTCCGGAGCGGCGGCGATGTTTGTGGCGATTGGCATTGGGGGCTTCGTCTATGTCATCGTCGCGGTGCGGCTCAAGGGCCGTCGTGCGCGGCGGCTCAAGGAAGCCGGCATTCACGTCCCGAACATCCGCGAGTTGCTCGACGCCGAGCGCCGCGACTGGTCGAATGTCTTGGCCGCACGCCGCACACGACGAGCCGGTCCTCCGGTGTCCAAGGATGGCGTGCCAAGCCAACCCGTCGATCGCGATCCACGTACGTGCAGCGACCAGAGTTCCGGCTGAAGGAAGTTCGTGTCTGACTCGGAGTTCCAGTTCCCGTCCCCGAACTACTTGACCTTTACGCGGGCGGTCCGGCGATATGCCATTGTCGAGTGCACCGACAAACAGTGAACGCACTGCGAAGCGAGCGCCTAGGTTTCAAACCTGCCGGCGGAGGAACACCCGCCGGCGCCCATGCTCAGGCTTGTGGTCGCTGACGATCTCGGCCGCTTTCAACCGGTCGAGTACTGTTCGGTGGGCTGCGTCGTCCGGAACTAGTGGCCGTGTGGTACCCCGGTCCGCGATCGACGGGTAGGGATCACCGAGGGCACGCAACGCCGCCCGGAGCTGGTCGAGCGTAACCGTGCTGGATGACGACAGCAGTGCGACAATGCTCTCGTCCAAGGCGCCGGCGGCCCTGAGCTGATCGATCACTGGGTAGGCAGTGTCAGTGCGCGAGGCAACCGCAGCTGACGCCATCGCGCGAATCGAGGCCGGGCTGGCCCCAGGGATGAAGTTCGAGAGGTCGCGCAGGACCGCGGCCTTCAACCGTGGCGGAATGTCGGCGCTCCCTAGGAAGGCCGCGACGTCGCTGTCCGGTAGCACGTCCGGAGAGATGAATTCCTGCGCGCCACTCGATCTGATCAGCGCTGCCTCGCGTGTCGGCCAGTCGGGGATGAGCGCGCTCGAGAAGGTTTGCGCTTCGTCGGCGAGCAGGCCAGCCTCGATCATTAGGCCGACGATCTCACCCCGCTCGGCCGTCAGCGATGTTTGCGGGATCGACGCGGAAAGCTCCAGGCTCGCGGCGAGCTTCACACGCTGCGCCGCCGCCGGGAGCGCTTGCCGTGCACCGATGATCGCAACGGCAAGACGTGCACGCTCCGGCTCCGCGATGTCGCCCGATAGCTCGACCACCTCCACCCCATCGAGGAGCTTGCCGATGCTTCCGTCAAGTGCGCCGACGCCGTCGAGGTAGGCCAGCAGATTCGAGTCAGAGACCGGAACGCGCCGTGTGGCCGCGAGAGCAGGCCACGCGCTCTGCGGCGCGTGGACGATCGTGTCCACTCGGCAGTGCGCTGACGCAGCTTCGATAAGTCTGCTGACGTGTGAGTCCTCGACTGCCGCGTCGTGCACGCTGTTAAGCACAGATAAGAACTGCTGTGGGTCATCGACCGTCGCCGCACCCTGCTGTTCCGCGATTATCGCGAGGTACTCGGTCATGCGCCCGAGAGCCGTTGCGTATACAGGTTCCTTGCTCGCGTGGATAGCGTCCAGCGCGAGCGACGACTGTCCCGTCAGGTCCTGGATATTCGCAGCCGTGAGCTCGTAAGCGCCCAGCTCGATCACGCGCGCCCGGGCGATGGCGTTCAAAGGTTCGGTCGCAGGTAGCTGGATCCCAAGCTTCGCGATAGCGTCCATGGCCGCCGGCTTCGGGAAGACCATCGCTCTGGGGCTCGTCGGCGCAGGCGTGCTGATCGACGGGAAACCCGCGTATCTCTCGATCACGAGTTCGGCGAACTCGCGGGTCGAAGGCTCGCCGATTTGCGAGCCAGCGGACGTAAGCGCGGCATCGATGAGTTCGGCGAGCACTGCCTCCGGCGCGCCGCTGACAAAATCCGCGATCTTCTCGGGCACAAGTGGCGCGAGCATACGCACGAACCGTTTCCGCTCGGTCCCGGCGTCGAGATATGCTTCCGCGAAGTCTCGATCGCCCCGATCCCAAGCGGCGACGTGCCGCACGATCATCATTGCCTCATCCGGGCGATCCGCGAGTAGATGATCAAGGAGCTTGATGTTGTAGGCGGCGCGGTCCCGGAAGATGTCGACGCCCTTGTCTCCGATGATCGCCTCGACGTCTTCGGCCTCGAGCTCCGCGTGGATGTCGGCGACGCCGCGGTCAAGCGCGTGCACGATGTAATTGAGCGCGCGGGGACGTAGGTGCTGGCCATAGTAGATCGACACATGGAGGGCGAAGTACTCATTGAGGTATCCGGACGCCACGAGCGCCCGGGCCAGACGCGACTTCAGGATGCGGGCCGCCGCTTGCTCGAACGTCTCGGGTTCTTTCCCTGCTCCGGCAGCGGCGGTGAATTCGCTCCGCTCGTAGATCTCATGCCATGAGTGGTGCCGGAGAAAGGCGACGTCGCGCCGAGCCTGGCGTTGGAGTTCGATCTGTGTCGCGCGATCGACCTTGGCCCATTGAGCAGCGTCAATCGCCGTTCCCAGGAGCGTCTGCAGGTCATCTGTGGACAGGCTTATCGACGAACCGCTCTGTCTGTTGGTGAACACCAACGCCGGACGCTCGTTGGAGAGCTGGATCCAGAGCGCGGGAGTTCGCAGTTGTAGGCCCTCGTGACGCTGGTTCGCAATGCGCAGTTGCACATAGTCCGGATACTGCTGGCCAGCGGGCGTGGCTCGCATCACGAGCTCGAGGCGGTCTCCTAGCTGCTTCGCGCGACTGTCGAGCGTCCTTTCCATCGCCAATTTCTCGCTTGCTGCGTGGTCGCGGGCGAGCGCGTTGCTCACTGCGGCCGTCACAATGCCGCGCCATGCGTTGTACAGGCGGTCGAGGTCGCTGCTCCCAAATCGAATGGCCTCGAAGTCGGACATGTGCACGCACTTGTAGACGATCAGCGCAAACAATCGGTCGGGATCGATTCCGGGCATCTTGTTCGGCGTGCCGAGCAGGCGGTCGGCGTAAATGTCATACTCGTTGCGCATGTCGGTGATCAGTCGCATGTCCGCGACGAAGCGGGCCACCACGTTGACGAGGTCTCTAGAGACCCCCCTTGCCCTCCATCTGCTTCAGCATGAGGTCACGCGCGTTGCGTTGGGTAATAAAGGGGACGATCGGGATCACGATGTCGAAGAACATGGTGCGATTCGCCCGCCGCACCTCATCGTCCGCGGCGTCCGCGTGCACGCGGGTGTGCGACGATTCCGACCCAACTGAATCGTCGACGTCAATGACATCACCGAGTCTCTCAAAGACGCTGTCACGCAACGCGTAGATGAACTTCACCTCTGGGAGCGAGCCGCGCTTTGTGGAGGCATTCTCGACTGCAGCCCCTGTCAACGTGTTTCTCTTCGCGCGGATGCGGCGGCGCCCGCGAACCTGCTCAGTTCCGTTCAGGAGGTTGTTGAGGGCGCGTAGCGCTTCGAAGATGTGCGGATCTTCGAAGCGGTCGATGTCTTCGAATATGACGATGTCGCGACCGCTCCGCTCGAAGAAGTACACGATCTCATCCATGTACTGATCGAAGTAGTTGGAAGATGTCGCAGCGAGCGAGACGGTCGCCGGGCCTGCACTCAGCTTCTCCAGGAACGTTCGGTTGTGCGTGAGCCATCGGATCGCAAAGATCACTCCCGACAGAATTGTCAACAGCGCGAGGCCTCCGAGCACTGTCGACCCAAGAGCTGGCTCATCGCCGAGGAAGGCCAGAAGCGGCGTTGTGAGACCGGACAGCCACAGAATCGCGAGCAACAACGCCCCTAGCCCCAACGCGACGCCGACCTCCCGCCGCGGTCGGAATCGTGCCAGCCGGTGGAAACGGGAACCGCGGGTGCGCTCGGGCGCATCCCTGTACAGGATCTGCTTGACGATCTCCTTTTGGATCTGATTCGTCTTCGTCCACGCCGCGGGGTTCGCCTCCGTGGGCCGATCGGGTTGTTCTTGCTCGACTCCCACCGTTGACAGCGACAACTCCAGCACCCGATCCTTGAACTCGTCGAGTTCACCGAGCTGCTGCAACACACTGCTCTTGCCTGTGCCGTATGCGCCGGTCAAGGCGATGTTCCGGACATCGTCCTGGTCGCGGAGCGCGCGCACGAGCGCGCGAAGGTATACGCCGTGCCGGCCCTCGTCGTAGCTCGGCGCGAGGCTCCTGAGCGAGATCGAATCATTGGCGGCAGGATCCGGAGCATCGGGCATGGGGCGATGCTATTCGACGAAGCGGACACGCTCAGTTCACCTGGACCTGTGGCGTACGCCGCCTGTGCTGCAGCGCCGGTTCCTGCGGCAATGTCAGACCACAGGGAACTGATCTGCGCCGCATGGGCGTCGGGGTCGCGGCGATGGCTTCGTGCGCCATCCATCGGTGCCGTACCATCGGCGAATGGCGATCACCTATCCTCCGATTCCGCCCGCACCTGGTGAGAGTGCGGAGGTGGAACTGCGTCCTGGTGTGCGAACCGAATTGCGCTGCGTCGCCGAAGGACACTGGCTCACCGACCCTGTTCAGGGCGTCCAGACCGAGGTCCGTCGTGGCGACGAGGGTTACTCGGTGCTGACGACGAATGGCGACGCACACTTAGAGTCTGAGTGGCGCTCCTGGCGCGAGGCAATGATTCACGGAGTCGTCTGACGGTCCGCGCAGATTCTCAGCGAAGCGTCGGCGACCACACTCGCCGTCCATCACCTTAGGTCGGGTCAAACATGCGCGATGCCCGCCGCGGGCAGGGGTCAGAGCGCAGCAACCGCTGCCTGATCGAGTCGCACTGACACTCTGATGTCGGCAGCAAGCTCCGGCGGCGCGTGGAACGCATGTGCGATCGCTTCGCGCGCGTTGGACACTGCTTCCTTCAGCGAGGACCCGAAAGCTGCGGTTACAGGCAGCTTTCGGACGCTCGCAATCCAGGTGGCCTCGTCATAGGTCAGGTCGAGCATGAACTCGTGCGCCTTCAGCAGCCGCCACCCGTTCGCGGATGCCATCGGTGCGAGATTCCGTTCCACGTGGGTTGCATGTCGAGCCTCGTTTCGGTCAAGCCATTCACGAAGTTCATCGATCGACGACAATAAAACGCACTCGTCGGCAGCGTAATCGAACAACTGGAAGCTGGTCGGATCGTCGGTCAAGCTGATGTTGAACAGTGAAGAGCCGAGCGCGCCGAATGACCACATCAGCTCCGCGCCGCCGTCAGTATTGGCGAGCTCGCAGTACCAGCCGGGCCGCCCGTACAGGAGGTTCCCGAGCGACTCCCACCACGGACTGGAGTCATCTCCGTAGAGACTTGTCGCCGTGACGACGTACTCGGGGGAGCCGAGGTTCAGCTCAATCTCCACCCGCGTGTGGGGGTCGGGCGTGGTACCGGTCATGAAATCCTCCTTATAGCTGTAAGCCGAGATACTTCCATAGTCCTCGTCGCTCGATTGACGGTCGCTGAGCGGGCGATTGTTTACGCTGTCGGCCGCTCAGGCTAGCCCCGACGCGTAGACCCGCCCGCGAAACTCTGCTGTCACACTGATTCAGCTAACGCTCTAGTCGCGCGCCGGTCCGAACATGCTGTAAGTCTCCAGTACCGCTCGCTGGGAGATCGAGCTTGGACGCATGAGCAGGTATTCCGTCAACGCCGCCGCGACACCCGAGATAGCGGCGGATGCACTGGCAGCCACCAAGTTGCCACCCATGAGCTGTCCGCCAGCGGCACCCAGACCGGCGAAGCCGAATGTTCGACCCGCTCGACGAATCGTACTGAGGAATCCTGCCTTGTTCACCTGCTTCGACAACACACGACTCGCGCTCTCGAGTTCGTCACTCATCACCTCACGGGCCGTCGCTAACCAGCTTTCATCGGAATTTGGGATGGCATGGACAATCTGCATCGCGCGCGTTAGCTCTTGACGGAAGCCCACGTACGCGTCCGACTGCCGCGCCACCGCCACGGTCGAGGAGTCCGGAATTAGCACAGGTATCGGCAGCACCGAGAAGTCGCGCATTGCTCGCCGATTCTCCCCGCCCGTACCCTGGGTCTCCACCAGACGCTCGATGACCGATCGTTCCAATGGGGTCCCGATGTGAATCGCGCCGTTGGGAGCCACCTGTCGAGCGATAGCGATCGAGTGAACGACTTCCATCGCAGCGAGGGTTTTCGAGGCGTCGCCTCTCACACCTTTGGGATCCGTCATCCAGCGCCAATCCAGTTGATCTTCCGCGATTTCGTTCATCGCCTGCCAAGCCGAAACTGTGTGCTCAGCGAAGTCGGCGCTTGACGGGGGACGGAAGTACCGCACTGCTCCCAGTCGTTCAAGCGGCGCGAGTTCGACGATTGTTCCCAAGACCGACGCCAACTCTGAGGAGGAGGGCGGCTCAGTCCAAGAGTCTGCTTGCGACGCCCGAATGCTCATGAGAAGTGGATGTAGAGGGTCGAGGACCGCGACCTCACCAACCAGAAGCGCCAGTGCCCGCACCCTCGCCCCGGCGAGCGGCAGAAGATCGGGGCTGTACAACTCATCGGGCCTTGAATTGGTGGCGCAGTATGCCTGCAGGTTGACCGGTCGCGAGGAACCGAGATGGTGTTGAGACTCGAGGTGCTCGGCGAACGCGAGCCAATGCTCAGGCGGAGCTTTTGAGATCGCCGAAATGCCGTCGGGCCCCAGTCCTGGGCCCCACCACGCGGTGAGCGCGTCGATGAGCGTTTCGGTCATGCATCAGAGCTTATGGACTACGGAGTCCGGCAAGTCGGCCATCAAATGCAGATGGACCAGGCCTCGTTCGATCGGTGCCGGCGCGCAGGGGGCTGCGGTCGGATTTGGGAGACCGCCGTGCTGGCCGGACGATAGCCGGTCGCTCACCGTGCGCCAAGCAACCACTCCCCCTCGCTGCTCCTCAGCCTTAGCTTCAGGAGAGTCGGCGAACACATGACCCGCCGAGAGCGACTTTCGATTGGCATCCCTCATTCGCCGCACGCTGGCGCGGCCCTCTCATACCAGCCGCAGCGTCGGCCGGGCCACAGTCTGGCCACGACCGGCGAACTCGAGTGTGTGGATGCAGGTGGTGAGCCCGACCCGGTGGGTGGTGGGGTCGGTGATCATGTCACCGACGGCGATCACCAGAAGCTCCCGCTCGTGCGGGTGGAGGCGGGCGGTGTCGAGGACCCAGTTGATGTCATCGCGGAGGCGGGACCCGGTTGCGGCTTCGGCGCCCGGGTAGGTGGCGGCCATGATGGCGGCGCGGACGATGATCTCATCCGCCATGTCACGGTCAAGCACGGCGGCGCACCCCCACCGGACCTGTCGCCAGACGAATGAACCGCCACGCGCGAGCCTCCACCTCCGCGTCCACATCCTCATACGGTGTCGCACCGCGGGCGATGCGGGCCCGGTTGTCCAGGAGCACGTCCTCCCGCAGCTGACGCCCGTGGTGTCGGAGGATCACCCGCAGCTCATAGTCGGTGGGGTCAGGGAGGTGGGAGGCCACCGCCCGCCAGAACACGACCCGTTCATGGTCCTCCCGCGCCTGCCGGCACGACCGTTCCCACGCGACCAGCAGCCGCATCGCGGTGACCTGCTCCTCCGGCCAGCACCGGGCGAAGAACACCCCCGCTGGGTCCGCCTCGTCACCGACCACAGACGACACCTGACGCCCCTCATCCGGGGCGGCACTTCCGTCCCCTTCCAAGAGGCAAGACACGGGTAGGTGCGGGGCATTACGCGGTTTCGGCCGGATTCGTAGGAGCAGACTTCACAGCCGCATCAGTCAGATGCCATGCCTCCCACATGCTCGACGGAACAGGGCATCGCACCCCCACCGAAAACGACCGTTTTCGGTGGCCTCCGACGGCACCCCGGATCGGCCGCGACACGCCGTGCAGGAACTCACCAAAAACGGTCACCGAAACCATTTCTCACCGAAACACCGGTGCTACCGTTTTCGGTGGTCCCGTGGAGCCATGCCAACAACGACCCACCGGACCACCACCCCGGTCGTGAGCAAGAAGCAACTATTCGCTACGTATGGCTGCAGCCTGTTCATCGCTTAGGGGGCGCGACCGTCGCCCCTCGAGCATTAGAAACAGACGGGACGTCTCTTCAATCTCTTCGACGGCATCCGCGGCAGATTCCAGATCTGCAGCTGCTGCGATCGAGCCGTGATTGCGCATTAGCAGACAGCGCGACGTCACTGCCAACGATTCAACAAGACTGAGAAGGTGCGCACTTCCGGGAGCCGCGTAGTCGACGACCGGGAGACGCCCCACGCGCATCGCGTAGTACGGCGTGATCGTCGGTAGAGCGTCGAACTCCGAGAGGCTTTCGAGACACGAAACCGCGACAGCGTGGGTGGAGTGAAGGTGAGCGACAGCGCGACTCGTCGGGTGATTCCTGTACAGGGCCAGGTGCAGCGGGAGCTCTTTGGTAGGCGGGTCTCCGCCGAGGTGGGTTCCATCGACCGAGACGACAGAAAGCCTCTCCGGATCCAGCCGGCCGAGGCTCACGCCCGACGGCGTCGCCAGAACTTGACCGTGCGAGGCCAGACTCAGGTTCCCCGTGCGCCCGGGGGTGAGTCCACGATCGTAGAGAGCCGCACCAATCCGCACAAGCAGGTCACGATCGGCGCGCGAGAAGGTCACGAGGTCCTCATGACAAGCGCATCACGGAAGAAAGTTGGCGCGCCGAAGTTGCCAGACTTGAACGCGATCGCCATTCCTGAGTCTGTGAGAATCCAGGGCACGCCGACAGCAATATCGGCACCAGTTCGCGCTGACCGGAGGCGGAGCGCATCGGCCACGGCGCCGGAAGTCTCTCCCCCAGCGACGATGAGACGGCGCACTCCGAGCGCGGACAGCGCAACGCCAATCTTGCCCATTGCAACTTCGATTCGTCCGGACAGATCACCAGCTGCGTCGTTCGACCCATCCGTTGCCCGCCCGCCAGCAGTGCGGTCAGACGCGATCAGAATCGGACCCCGTGAGAGGTGACGCTGAGCGAACTCTGCTGCAATCGCGAGCGGGTCACCGTCAAGGAAGTCCTCGGCCCGAAGCATGAGGGTTGCGCCACCAAAGCGCTTGATCTGCTCCCGAGTAGCACTCGACAAGCTCCCCGCGAGAACCGCCGCAGGCCCGTCAGGTAGCGCAGGGGGAACAGCGCCTGCAGAAGTAGGAGAGCCAACTCGAGCTCGTGCTGCCACTGCGAATGCCGCGCCGAAGGCCGCACTGCCGGCTGCGATCGGGTCGGAGGCCACCGCCGCCGCAACCGCATCGAGGTCCTCATCACAGGTCGAATCAGCGATGATGTGATGACCGCCAGAACTACGATCCCCGATATCGGCCAGTCGGTTAACGATGGCGTCCGGGCCCTTGACGATCGTGGGCATGGTGAGCAGATCCACGGACCGGCCAGTCTGGGAACCGAGAACCCGACCAAGGTGGGAGTCTCTCATCGGATTGAGCGGATGATCCCGCATGGGGGACTCGCTTAGCAGCTCGTCACCTACAAATAGATGCCCCCGGTAGACAGTGCGCGCATTCGCGGGGTATGCGGGCGTGTGGACGACACGTCGAGCACGCGTGAGATCAGCTAGTGCGTCAGCGATCGGCCCGATGTTACCTTCGGGCGTCGAGTCGAACGTGCTGCAGTACTTCGAAAAGATCTGATCAATGCCCGCGCTCTGGAGAGCGACCGCCGCTGATTCCGCCCGCGCACGTGCGATCCGAGCAGGAACGCTGCGAATCTTCAACGCGACTACAACTGCGTCACCCTCCGCCTGGATAGCGTCGGAACCGAACACTATTCGTGTGTCGAAACCTCTCCCGACGAGCGCGCTGGCAAGATCCGTTGCGCCCGTGATGTCATCGGCAATAAAGCCGATCGGTCGAACCATGCGGGTCACCCTGCGATCGCGTCCGCGAAGCGCGGGAGATCTGCCATCAGCTGCTGCGTGTACGGGTGCTGAGGCGCAGTTATGACCTGCTCAACCTCACCCGTCTCGACCACACGCCCCTGTTCGAGCACCATGATGTCCTGCGCGATGCTTCGTACAACGGCGACGTTGTGGGTAATGAAGAGCATCGAAAGGCCCCGTTGGTACTGCAATTCGCGAAGCTGCTCGATGACCAGCGCCTGGACGGATACGTCGAGTGCTGATGTGATTTCGTCGCAGATCAAAAGATCCGGGTCGACGATGAGCGCGCGCGCAACGGCGACGCGCTGCCGCTCTCCGCCCGAAAGTTGCTCAGGCATTCGGTCGGCAAGGTCGGCGCCGAGAGCTACCAGTTCAAGCATCTCGCCCACTTTCCGGCGCCGCTCCAAACGAGGTAGCCGCTCGAAGAAGCGCAGCGGCTCCTCGACGTTTTCACCCACCGTGAGGCGAGGGTTCAGGGAAGCATGCGGGTTCTGGAAGATGTATTGGATGCGCTTGCGCTGCTCGGGGCGTCGGCGCTGCACTCGAGGTTCCAACAGATCGCCGTCATAGCTCACAGGCCCATCCCAAGAGCTGTGTAGGCCGGCAAGGCATCGCGCAAGAGTGGTCTTGCCCGAGCCAGACTCACCCACGATTCCTACGCACTTTCCAGCTTCGATCGAGAACTGCACATCATGCAGCGTTTGTTTCGCGCCGTACCAGGCTGAGAGCCCCTGAACATCAAGAACCGCGCCGCGCGATTCGCTCGCCACCGACCGCGGTGCCGATGTTGCTGTGGCCATCGACGACCTGCTGTCCAGCGGGTGGAAACAACGCACCTGATGCTCGTCACCGAGCAGCTCGAGTGTCGGATTCACTGAACGACATTCGGCGGTTGCCGCCGCGCAACGTTCCACGAACCCGCAACCGGCGGGCCACCGTCCTGGGCGCGGCGGCCGGCCGTCGATTCCGATAAGCACGCCAGAGCGCTCCGGGGTCGGAGCGGCCTGCAGTAGCCGCGCCGTATATGGATGACGTGCACCTCCGAATATCACCGAAGACTGCGCCCGCTCGACAAGGCGGCCGGCATACATCACCGCGACATCGTCGGCGACTTCAGCAACCACCGGAAGATCATGACTGACGTACACGGCGCTCACGTCGTGCGCGGATGTGAGCTGGCGAATGGTCTGGAGAATGTGACGCTGTGTAGTCACGTCCAGACCAGTCGTCGGCTCGTCAAGCACAACAACCCGAGGTCGACATGCGAAAGCCATTGCGATCGCGACTCGCTGCGCCTGCCCCCCCGAGACTTGGTGCGGGTAACTCTTCAAGAGCGCCGCGGTAGCGGGGAGCCGCACTTCGTCTAGCAAAGCGGCCACTCGATCGTCGATCGACTCCGAGTGAGATCCCATGTCGTGGACACGCATCGCTTCCGCGAGCTGATACCCGAGCGTCAGCGAAGGATTGAGTCCGCTGGTTGGGTCCTGGGGCACATAGGAGATGAGCGTACCGCGGGCCTTTCGAAGATCTGCCGCGGACAGATCGAGGACGCTGGTGCCAGCGATATCCACTTGCCCCTGGGCAATCGTGAGTCCACGCCTCGCATAGCCGAGAAGAGACAACGCAACCGTGCTCTTGCCCGACCCGGACTCGCCGACAAGGCCCATCACCTGCGCCGGGCGGAGCGTGAACGAGACGTCTTCGACGACTGGAGTACGAGACCGGGTCAGAACAACCCCTAGCCCTTCAACCCGCAGTCGCGGCTCCGTCGATGAAATGGAGTCGGAAGTCACTTTGAACCCTTCGAAGCGGAAGTCTTAGATCCGAGGACAGCGCTCTCGCCGCGTGTTTCACCGAGGTTCGCGCGCGCGATTGCGTCGGCGAATGTGTTTGTGCCTACTGCGAGCAGAGCCAAGAGAATCGCGGGAGCCAACACCCCCCACGGGTTCGCGCCCATTCCAATGCGGTTCTCGTTCACCATCACGCCCCAGTCAGGCGCTGGCGGTGGTGCGCCGAGTCCGAGGAAGCTGAGGCCGGCGATGAGAACGATCGAGTAGCTGAGCCGAAGACCAAGCTCGACCATGAGCGGTGTAGTCAGATTGGGGAAGACATGCCGAGCAAGTACGGTCCGTGTCGGAACACCCCACACTGCGACAGCCTTCACGAAGTCCTTCTCCACGACGGACTGGGCGGCACCATAGATCACGCGGGCGGTCTGAGGCGCTTGAGAAAGCCCGACTGCGAGGATCAGGAGCCACCATTGCGGCCCGAGCAAGCTCAGCAGCAGGAGCGAGAAGACGAGCTGGGGAATCGCGAGCACGACGTCGATGCCGCGCATGAGGAGGTTTTCAACGAACCCTCGACGGTACGCGGCGACAACACCAACTATTGCGCCAGTCCCCACGGCGAGGAGCGTTGCTGCGAACGCGAGCAACATGAGGTGCTGGCCGCCGTGCAGCAACCGCCCCAGCACACTGCGTCCGAGCACGTCGGTGCCGAAAACCCCCGCCCCTCCAGTGAACGGACTCGAGAAAGGCGGCGCGACAAAGTCGGTAGGTGAGATTGGGATGAGCGGCCCAAGGAGCGCGATCAGCAGCACAAGGCCTGCCAGTGCTGCACCAACGATGCCTCGGGTAGTGCGAAGTGCCGTAGACAGTACGCGCCTTATGGCTCCCGCGCCCTTGCGGGGCGCAGGACCACTGGGTAATTGGATGACTGTTGAGTTCGTCATGGTGGTTGTAGGCATCGTCTTACCTCGGTGCGCGTCGTCGGGGCGTTGATAGAAGGACGAGCACGTCCGTCAGGATGTTGAGAGCGACGTAGAAGACTGCGAGCAGTACAACAATGAACTGCAGAACAGTGACGTCACGCACCCTGACGGCGTCTGCAAGCGCCAAACCAATCCCCGGGTACTGGAATACGGTCTCGACCAGGACGATCCCGCCCGCGAGATAGAGGAGGTTCAGACCGAAGACCTGGATTGCGGGCGGGACCGCGTTCGGCAGTGCATGCCTAAACAGCAGTCGTGAAGCACCAACGCCCTTGAGTTCGGCCACTTCCGCATAGTCGCTGGTGAGCGCCTCAATCATCGATGCGCGGACCATACGGAACATATACGGAGCCGTGACGATAACAAGCGTCAAGGCGGGGAGCACAAGCTTGATCGGCTGGTTCCAGATCCGCTCGTCCGGCGGAATGATCGACACGGCCGGGAACCAATCGAAGATCCCCCCCGAGAAGACAAAGATGACGAAGACTCCGACGACGAATTCCGGCAGTGCACTGGCGACGAGGGCGAGTACCGAGGCTGTGTCATCGAGTGCACTGTCCCGCCGGTGCGCCGCAATTACGCCGCCCACAACACCAACAAGTGTCGCCACGAGTGCAACGATCGCCACCAGCACCACCGAGTTCGCTAGTCGCGGAAGTACGACCTCAGTGACCGGCACTTGACTGGCGAGGGAGAGTCCGAAGTCGCCTACAGCGAAACTCCCAAACCAATCGAGCATCCCCGCGAGGACGCCCTGGTCCAGACCCAGCTCCGCCCTCAATCTCTCAAGTGCTTCTGGCGTTGCAAACTGTCCCAGGATCGCCGTTGCAGCGTCACCCGGGAGTACTCGCGTTGCGAGGTACGTGAGCATCGCAACAAGCAGGACCGACAAGACACCCAGCGGAATGCGCCACAGCAGCAGTCGCCGCACCGGGCGCGCGGCGCGAGTCCGGGGGGACTCACTCCGCGCACCCAGCGCGATCGAAGATGAAGGCGTCTTCATTGCGATACTCATTCGCCGCTGGCGATCCAGACGTTCTGCCAGCTGCCACCGTTGACCGGAATTCCCGTGATGTTGGGGGTCACGCCACCAACCTGGTCGGACATTCCTTCGATACCGGGGAAGTACACCGGGATGATGTAGCCGCCGTTGTCGTAGTCGAACTGGATGAGTCCTTGAACGAGCTCGTCCCGGGCCGCCTGATCAACGGTCGCAATCGCCTCGTCGTAGAGCGTCTGCCACTCGGCATTCGCCCAATGCGTTTCGTTCCAGGGCGCACCTTCTGCAAGACCCTGCTGCGCCATCGTGAGGTACGCACTGGTGTTCCAGAAGCTCATCGCAAACGGAACCTGCGCGTACGACTGCGACCAGAACTGTGTGGCGTCCTGAGTAATCACATTTACAGTCACCCCTGCCTCGGCTGCCTGCGTCGCGAAGACGCTGGCGATAGCCTCGGCACCAGGGCCTACCGGGGCCGTGTACAGATCAACCTGGAGGTCCGAGTACCCGGCATCAGCAAGCAACGCCTTGGCCTCCTCAACGTCCTGTTCGCGCTGCGGGACCGCGCCGTCATATGCGGGATCGATTGCCCCGAACACATCGTTCCCGATTGCACCAAGGCCTCCGTAGACCTGCTGGTTCATTGCCTCACGATCGACGAGAAGGCGAAGCGCCTGGCGCACCCGCACGTCGCTGAAGGGCTCCTCGTCCACTCGCATGGTCAGGGGAACGAAACCGCGTGTCTGGGAGACAACAACGTTGCCGCCGCCAGACTCAACCGCCGCCACAGAAGCCGCCGAGAGCTGATCGATCAGGTCAACCTCTCCCGACTGGAGCGCGTTGATCTGAGCAGTCTCATCAGCGAAGTCGATGATGACCAGCTCGTCAAGATAGGGCTTGCCGTCCTGCCAGTATCCGTCGTACTTCGCGAACGTCGATTCCTGGCCCGGCGTGAACGAGACGTACTGGAAGGGACCCGTACCAACCGGGTTAGCAGGGTCGTAGCCTTCAGGCACGATTCGGGTGGCGAACACGTCCGCCAAGCCCTCAACGAAGATGCTGTACGGAGCCGTGAACGGAATCGTAAGCGTCAAATCATCGACGATCTGCGCATTGGCCAGATCGATCGGCCCCATCGTCGATAGACCCGGGAACCCGTTCTCTTCGATACGACGCAGCGAAAACAGCACATCTGCCGAGTCCAGGGGCGAGCCGTCCTGGAACGTGATGCCAGGCTTGAGCGTAATCGTCCACTCTGTTGCATCATCGTTCGGCACGATCGAGTCAGCGAGCACCATCTCCGGCTCACCGGTGTCGGCGTTCATCTGTACGAGCTGCTCGAACAGTGCCCCAACTCGAATGAAGTCGATCGTTGTGAGCGGGTTCTGTGCGTCAAGCGTGTCCCCGCTACCTCCACCGGTCGCACCGACCCGGATCGTTCCGCCGTCGACTGGCCCAGCAGCTGTGGTGTCGTCCGGCTGGCTCCCGCCGGAGGTACTGCAGGCTACGAGGCTGATCGCCGCGAGAGCAATCGCGCCGGCCTTCAAGATTGTTCTGCGACCTCGCGTAAGGCGATTGGTCATAGAGCTGTGTTCCATGGTGCTTCCACTCTCCCTTGTTTCTCCTGACTTGTGCGGCGAATCGGGCTCGCCGCTAGGTGAGGTTGATACCGCCGTCGACCAGCAAGTCGATTCCGGTGATGTACGAAGACTCATCCGATGCGAGGAAGACAACTGCCTGCGAGATCTCGGTCGTCTTCGCCATGCGGCGCATGGGGATCTTTGCGACATCCTTCGCAACGCGCTCCGGATCGGTCTTCTCCGAGTGCTCAACCTGAGCGGTACGGACATACCCCGGAGAGATCGAGTTGACGCGAATGCCATGGCTCGCAAGATTCATGGCCGTGTTGCGCGTGATACCGAGGACAGCAGCCTTCGACGATACGTACGCGACAAATCCGTTCTCAGCGCCGCCGCGATGGGCCCACGAAGACGCGATGTTGATGATCGAACCGCCACCAAGCGCCGTCATCCCAGGCACAACCGCCTGGATGCCGAGGATGATGCCGGTCTGGTTGATCGAGATGACGCGATCCCATTCGTCCTTGGTGATGTCAACGATGGACGTCGGTGAACTGATCCCTGCGTTATTGACGAGAATGCTCACTGCATCCCATGCCGGATCGATGCTTGTCAGCACCGACTCCCAATCATCCTTGGACGCGACGTTGAGGTGCCGGTAGACGACGGAGAATCCCTCCGCGTTAAGACGCTCGGCAAGTGCGCGTCCCTGTTCGTCCAGCACATCCGTCGCCACCACGCGAGCACCCTCGCGAGCCAGCCGCTCAATATGCGCAGCACCCTGTCCTTGGGCCGCACCGGTAACGAGTGCAGTCTTGTTTTCGAGCCGATCAACCATGCCGAGAAGTCTCCCGGCGGCCCAAAATGAGCGCCACTGTACGCGAGTACGGACTCACCGAGCTGATCTAGATCGCCGGAGCAACGTTGTACCCACCGATAGTCAAGCGGCTGCATTTTGCACTCAACGCCAGTTGTGGGCCTTTGCTCCGTGATCGAGCTTTGCTGTGTACCACTGTGACACCCGAAGGGAATCGGACTTCATCATGGATCTAGGATTCTTCAGCCCCCCGTACGCCGAGGAGTATGTCGCGGGTCGACGAACTCTTCAGGAGGTCATCGAATGGGACCTGCAAGTTGCCCGCTGGGCAGACGAGTATGGGCTGGCAGAGCTGTATTTTGCTGAGCATCACACAATTGGGCACGAGCCGAGTCCCGCGCCCGATCTGATGATCGCTGCGGCCGCTCGTGAGACCACGCGGCTCCGACTTGGCGCGGCAGCGCACCTGCTTCCGTACCACAACCCCATGGCACTGGCTACGCGTCTCATGTACCTCGATCACATGACTGGTGGGCGATACATCGCAGGTTTCGCACCGGGCTCATTCCCCACCGACGGCGGTCTCTTTGGGGTCGGTGCCGGCAACGCCAAGATGATGGATGAGGCACTCGACATCATCGAAGCTCTGTGGACCCGTACAGACCCGTTCCGCATCGAGGGCGAGTTCTGGACCACGGAACTCCCGGCGTACTCCACTCAGTGGAATGGCCCACACCTCAAGCCTTTCCAAAGCCCCCATCCCGAGATCGTGATGACTGGAGTGCAGCCGACATCTCCGACGTTCGTCGACGCGGGTCGACGAGGCTATTCGCCGATGAGCCAGCAGGTTGGCCTCGCCACGCTGCTGAAGCAATGGGAGACGTACACGACCGCGGCCACCGAGGCCGGGCACAACCCCGACCGCTCAAATTGGCGAATCATGCGTGACGTGTTCGTCGCGGACACCGACGAGGAAGCACGTCGTCTGTTCCTTGAAGGCCCAGCCGGACAGACCTGGGACAAGCTCGTCTTGCCGACGTTCCGCACGGTGAGGGACCGCGGCGGCAAGCCGTATGCCCTCGGCGAGCTGCTTCTCGACCCCGGGATGTCGATTGACGAGCTCACTCTGGAGTGGATGGTTGACAACTTCTTCCTCATCGGGTCGCCCGAGACAGTCATCGACAAGATCACCCGGTTCAATGAGCAGGTTGGGGGTGTCGGTGCGCTGCTTTCCTTCGTGTTTGATTACAGCCGCGAGCCCGAGACGTACCGCCGCCACCTCGAACTCCTCGGGCGTGTTGTCGGCCCTGAGGTGGCGCAGCTTGGCCCGCGCGCCGCACGCTCGACAGTCGCAGCATGAGCGCCGCGCAGTCGGCCAGAATCGTCTATGACGGCGATCCTGCCAGCCTGACGTTGTCTGTGCTGGGGCCTCGGAAACCGGCCCTCGCCGGTGCCCCAGTTGAATCCGTCTCAGTGCTCCACCGGGACGACGACGCGCGCTGTGGCGTGTGGGAGTGCACGCCCGGTCGCTTCGCCTCCGCTCGCTCTGGGGACAACGAGCTGATGCACTTCGTCTCGGGTGCTGGGACCATCACGAGCAGCGACGGTTCGGTGTTCGAGATCCACCCGGGCGCAGTGCTCATTGCGCCCGACGGGTGGGCCGGTGAGTGGAACATTCGAGAAACGGTGCGGAAGGTCTACACGATCTGGAACACCAAAACCGTCGGAGAGGCAGGAAATCCCTCATGACCACCATTCGCGACCTGCAAGAGTCGGCCTGGGATGCCGAATGCAGACATGACATTGACACCCTCCTGAGTCACTTCCACCCCGATGCTGTCTTCCACCCTGCGGGGCAACCTCCCCAGCGCGGGCATGCCGCAATTCGAGCCCTTACCGAGGACTTCTACTCGTCGTTCCCGGGACTGGACATCGAAATTGTGGGCGAATGGAGCTCATCCGACAACAGTGCCGCCTTTCAGTTCCGCGCGCTGCTGACCGACATTGGGGGCGGCCGAAGCACTCTTGACGGGATCTGTCTTGTCACCGTTGCGGACGGAGTGTTTACCTCGGTCCGCTATTTCGAGGACGCCCCGGAGCCCGTGTAGCGAGAAGGTCGGCTCCGCAAGAGAGGAGGTGCGCACCGTCAGGGTGCGCACCTCCTCTCTTGCGTTGTTGTTCTGACACTCCTCATCACTGGACGCCGTCGCACGCACCACGTGCGGAGCAGACGCGGATCGTTCTTCCCGATAGGGAGCTGCGAGTCCAATTCCAGGAGGCACCTCGCTAGGTCCTGAGCTAACGGGAACTGGCACGCGCGAGCTGCTCTGGGATCCAAGCCCTCCACTTGCGGGCTAGGCAAGAGCAACGAGTATGGGCCTCACCCACGTGGGTGAGGCCCATACTCGTTGCTCTTCTACCGTCAGTCCGCGTTGAGGATCTCGTTCAGCCGAACAGCGGCCTTACCACCGGTCGCTACTGCACCCTCCATCCAGCCGCGGAAAGCGTGGGAGATGTCAGATCCCGCAAAGACAAGGCGACCTTCTGTCGCTTCGAGTGCCGAGGCATACCTGGAAAGCAGCCCCGCCGGCGGCGTGCACCACGTCCCCTTTGAGTACGGGTCCGCGAACCAGTCATGGCCATCGACCTTGAGTACCACCGCCTCAGGCACATAGCGACGAAGCGCCGCCTCCACGCCTTCGAGGTCGAGCACGTTCAACGCGCGCTCCTGAGTGGAGAACCCCACAACGAGATCGCCACCAAGATCAGTCTCATCCACCGGATAGTCGGTGAAGAAGACATCGATAGGCTCCGCTTGCTCTCCGATTCCGACAATGTGAGGAGGTAGCCCCGTCACGAGCGCCCACAGCTTCTTCGCCGCACCCGACTGACCGATCGCAACTCCAGCCGCCTTGTCAGGCGACAGCGGAGGAACAAATTCGACATCACCAATGCAGTTGAGTGGCAGCGCGATGACCGCGCCACGCGCGCGAAGCAACTCACCAGCCGTGGTCCGAACTACGACACTGTCAACTGTCTGGGTGACTGCTTCAATCGGTGTCGAGTACAGAATGTCTGCACCTGAGTCCTCAAGAATTCGGGTGAGTAGGTCGATGGTGCCGTGCTCGAAGCGATGCGTCGGAATGTGGCCGATAGCGAGCACGTCATCGTTCAGCAGCGGTATCCACGCCATGAGGTGGAGTGCCGAAATCTGGGACAAGTGACATCCAGTCTCTTGCCGTACCCATGAGCCCATGAGCTCCTTCAGCGTGACGGAAAATCCGAAACCATTGAGGTAGTCCTCGAGCGGTACGTCGAGATCCTCAACGCCTTGGGTATCGAGCGGCACCGCTGGATCGATTCGCTTCACCTGAGCGCTCGCTTCAACCACGAAGCGGCGAAGGTCGCGCTCATCGTCTGGGCTGATCGGACACTCCGCGTGGCTCATCACACCATCCAGGATCGACACGTGGCTCTTCGCCTCGGGACTCCGATCGATCGCCACACCATAACGCTCCACCTCCGCCATGAGAGCTGGGTTGCCGTCCGGGTCGAGCCAGTTTCCACCCATCTCCACTGGGAAGTCGGTGTCAGCGAACGGTCGATACCAGGTCCTACCGCCAATGCGATCGCGCGCTTCGACGATCAGAACGCGATTGCCTTGTTTCGCTAGATCTCGCGCTGCCGTCAGACCCGCAAACCCCGCGCCGACCACGAGCACGTCGTACGTTTCATCGTCCACTAGTCATCTCCTACTCTCTCCGCCTGTGCGGGTGGCATAAATGGGACCTGGTGTCAGCCGAGACCGATCGGTAGCTGCAGAGGGTTCCCTCGTTGTCCGGGCGCGCATGCAGTGATGCTGTGGGTTGCCAGAGACGCAAGAACCAAGACATCCAGGCGCGGGCCGGCGAAGGCTACATTCGTTGGTGTTGCAGCGTATACGCCGGACCAATCGTCGACTTCGATTGTCAGCTCACCATCCGGCGCAAGGCGATACACACGATTCGGTTGCCAACATCCGATCCACATACCGCCTTCAAGATCGAAAGCGATACCGTCCGGGACGACCTTGTCAAGCACGACCACTGGTTCACGTGTTCCGCCCGACAACGGCACCCGACTGACCCTTGGCCACGTGGACTCGACAACGTAGAGCCAGTCATCGTGAATAGCGAGGCCGTTCGCAAAGTGGAGCCCGTCGAGCACACGTTCTGTCGTTCCGTCACGTTCGATGCGCACGACACCGCCAGTCGCGGTCCCCCACTCGCCCGAATCGGAAACCCAGAGCCGACCGGTGCTGTCGAACACCGGATAGTTCGGGTACTCGATAGATTCGCCATACTGACGTGCGGCGCCGTCAGCTGTCACACGCTGAATGCAACGATTTCCGACGTCGCAGACGTACACAGATCGAGCGCCGTCGACTGCAAGGCCCAGAAACGAACCCCCGGGGATCTCAGCAACCGTCTGACACGACGAGCCATCGAGGCGGAATCGGTAGAGCTCGCCGCCTTCCCCGCCGGCGTAGAGGCACTCTTCATCCGGCGACCAGCAAATGCCCTCGGGGTGGTTGAGCCCCTCCACAACTGGCCGCAGATCCACCCCAATAACGGACGCAGGAACGCCCGACGTGGTCTGAGGCTCCGATTGGGGTGAGGTGCGGTTCGCGTCAGTCATCGTCGTAAGGCCGATCAATTACGCGATCTGACTGTGGTCGCCGAGTTGGTGCCATGTGCGGTTGTAGTACACGAGCGGTACCTGCTCATCGGCCGAGTCCGATGGGCTCGCTTCCAGCGCTTCCACAAGAACCACGACAGATCCGCCGGCATCCATTGACGTCAGCACGCGTCCGCGAATCCATGCGCGCGCTCCGGGGAAGTAGACCTCCCCTGTAGGCAAAGTCGACCAGAGACTCGTGTCCGAGAAGCGATCAATCCCGCTCGTCGCTCCTAGCTGGGCGAGATCAAGTTGACCCGCGCCGAGAAGGTGTACCACGACCGTCTCCGCCCGGCGGATGGTGGGCGTGCTCGAAGAGTGCGCAGACAATGAGAACATGACGAGCGCGGGGTTCGCACTGACCGAAGACACGGATGTCGCGGTGAGCATTACCGGGCCACGGCCGGCGTCAGCCGTGATGACCGCAACCCCTGCCGGATGCTGGCGGAAGGCCGCTTTGAAGTCGTCGGGCGACATCGTTGCTGCAGCAACGGGAGCAGTCGATGTGCTGGTCATGTTCTTTCCCTTCTGATCCTTGGCCATGGTTCCGTTCCACGTCTATGCCGACATGCTGTTGAACCGCTTAGCCTCACTTCGATGATCCACCGACATCGGTGTGCCATCTATTGGCGTCGCGCACGAAGACCTCATGCTCAGTCATAGGTCCATATAGGTAGGCGTCGAACTTGGGTCGTACGGCCCGCCTGCGGCTGGGAGGCACTACAGGGGCGTGGCAATTGACTGAGCGATCTGCTCGATCGCGAGGCGGGGGCTCGAGAGAACCGGTACACCGCCTGTCTCACGGCCCTCAGCTACACGCGCCATAGAAGCCTGCGCAAGGACAACAACATCAACCTGCGCGACAAGTTGGTCAAGCTCGTCGGCAATGATCGCATCGTGGAGCTCTACATCTCCCCTACCGAGCGCGTCGAAGGCCCCCTCGCACAGACGAGGAAGAATCGTGACATCCCGCGCTTGTCCGTCTGCTGCCGAACGAACAAGGTCCACGGTCGGAACCAAGGTCGTGGGCAGCGTTGCAAGTACTCCAATAGTGCGTCCCATGCCAACCGCGCGCTCCGCCATCGCACGATCCACGCGAAGCACGGGGACTTCACTAGTCGCGGCCAGCTCGTCGACTGCCGCACCGACCGATGAGCATGTGACGAGCACCGCATCCACACCGTAGCTCGCCAGTTGTTCGACGTGTTGAGCAAGCCTTTCGCGGGTGATGCCATCGACAGCGCCGTCTCGTATCGTTCGCTGGAGCAATAGCTCGTCAGCGATGACTACCGTGCCGACACCCGGCAAGTACTCCCCCACGAGCCCGTCAAACACGGGGGCCAGTCGCGAGACGGTGTGAATGATTCCTAGCTTCTGCATAGTCGCTTCCGTCCCCGCGGCCGTCAGTAGATCTCGGCGAGAACGCCACCATCAACAACAAGAGCCTCGCCAGTAACGAAACTCGCGTCGTCCGATGCGAGAAACAGCACTGCACGTGCCACCTCGCGTGGTTGACCGATACGCCCGAGCGGGTACTCTGCTTCTGCTTGCGCCCGGAGAGCAACTGGATCTTCCGCCGCTGCGAAGTATGCCTCGACAAGCGGGGTCTGAATGTCTCCGGGGCACACGGCGTTGCACCGAATCTTGTCCCGTCCATACTTCACCGCAGCGGACTTGGTGAGCGCGAGAACTCCACCCTTTGCCGCACCGTAAGCGGCAAGCATCGGGTCACCCGCCAACGCAACCACAGACGCGACATTCACAATCGCACCACCGCCCGCGGGTCTCATCACGCGAATGGCGTGCTTGCAACCAAAGAAGGGTCCTTTGAGGTTGACGGCGAGGACCCGATCGAGCTGCTCCTCGGAAGTCTCGGCGAGCTCTTGCTCCACCTGAATCGCAGCGTTGTTGACCAGCACGTCAAGCCGCCCGAACCTACGAACAGCTTCGTCAATCAGGAACTCGACTTCAGATTCCTTGGACACGTCAGTGTGAATATATGCGCCGATGCCCGCCATGGTTTCCTCGCCAGCGGGGTCATTGACATCACAACCAAGTACGTTCGCCCCTTCCGCCGCGAACTCACGGGCAAGTGCACGGCCAAGGCCCGAAGCCACCCCCGTTACTACGACACTTTTCCCGTCGAATGCCTTGCTCATGTCTGCGACCTCTCGTTCGTATCCGGCAGCGATCTGTAGCCTGACGCGCGCATGCTGCAATGTCGACTGTGCGCCGGGAACAATCGCCGGCCGCGGTCCATATGGAGGAATAGGAGCAGTGTCCGACTCATGGAGACGTCTGCGCCAGCGCCAGGGCACGGAGGGCGAACCAAAGTTCGCTGACATCACCGATTGAACGCATCGATCGACCCGTGAGGTCCTGAATACGTGTGATCCGATAGTTGACCGTCTGGGTGTGGACAAACAGAGTCTCCGCTGCCTTGCTCGGTGAACGGTCGGACTCAAGGTAGACCTGAAGCGTCTTGACGAGTTCCGTTCCCTGGTCGCGGTCATATTCGAGCAATGGCCCCAAGACTCGGTCGGCGGTCAACTTGGATTCTGCGAGCGTCCGAGGCAGGAAGGAAGGACTTCCTTCGCCATAGTGAGCTAGCCCTGCTCCATCCGGGCTCACCATCTCAAGTGCCCAGCGGGCCTGACGAACGGCATCGCTCAGGTTGCCGGCACCACCAAAAACGTCACTGATGCCAGCACGCCACTCGCTACGAGTTGCTCGTTCCTCAAGCTCGCTGGCGTCCAAGTCAGTGGAACGAACTACGGCAACTGCGATCTGTCCAATCTCTCCGAGGAGGAAAGGAACGTCATGGATGAGCCAACTCCGAGCGAGACGGTCGATTGTGGCGGGACGCCCGTCAACTGCAACTACGCGAAGGTCGCTGCCCAGTCCTCGAGCACGAAAGAGCTCGGCGAGGACGCCTGGCTCAAATCTGCCGCTTAGAGCGTCGTTGATCATTCCTGCACCAGCACGCCGTGCTCGCTCCACGGCCGCGTCTACCCGGTCGATCTCAAGCGCGCACGCAGCCGCTATCTGCTGAAGAACCGCGAGTTGCGGCCGAGTTTCCCCCTCAGGGAACGCGATGAGACAGGCCGACCCTTCGCTTGGTATGGGCATGGTCAGGGCGGATCGCTCACCCACGGCGAGGTTCATCACGAAGGGCGCACGGCCGGAGGATCGGCTGATTTCCGCGTCGTATGCAGCCTTCCAGTCGCGGTCAGGCAGAGTGCCGCCCCGAACGAGCGGCTCCCATGTAGTTGGATCAAGCACGTGCAGCGAACAGCGCACGACTCGACTCAGCCTGTTGACGAACTCCGTGCCGGACAGGTGCTCCCTCAGACTGGCCATCACTTCGCCATGCACACGTGCGATCTTGGTGAACGATTGGTTCTCTTCACGAGCATTCGCTGCGGCAACGAAACGGACGTACTGCGCGAACCCAACTTCATGCGCTCCGTGGATGACAGGAAGCCCGAGCCTGTCCGCCGCAGCGAGCATCTCTTCAGACAACGGGGGGAGGCGATCATCTTCACCAACCACCAACCCACTAAGTCCGGCGGCGGCGAGGTTCTCAACGAACTCGACCTGTGCATGCGGTTCGACCGGCACTATGTAGCCGCAAGTCAACACAAGGTCACCCGGATCGAGCCAATTCCACGGATCAAACGCGTCGCTCACATGAGCCCAGGAAACCCGTCGGTCAAGTCCCGACTCCCCCGCGAGAGGCGTCGCATGCAAGTAGCTCAGCTCAACGAGGTCTCGCACGGTCACGCCACCAGCGTTGGCCGACCGTGCCATCGCTGTTCCGGAATCAGGAGGTTGTACGTCCATCTAGTAACGATAGCTCCGCGACGCCCACTATCGGCTGTGCCCAGATACGGACGTAAGCTCGCAAACTAGATGTGAATATAATCTGACCGACCATCGGGCAGACTTCTACGGGTAGAGCCCCCGAATCCGATGCGCATCGGCGACCCGCTCGACAGCCATCGCAGTTGCTGCATCACGCAGCGACAACGAGTCGCGCGAGCTCCTACTGCGGACAAGACTCCACGCCTCGAGCATCCGCCCACGAAGTCGCTCGTCTACCTCACGCGCCGACCAACGGTATGCCTGATGCGCTTGCACCCATTCGAAGTACGACACGAGGACACCGCCCGCGTTCGCGAGGATGTCGGGGACGACCACAATCCCGCGCTCCTCAAGGATCCGGTCCGCGTCCGCCGTGGTGGGGCCATTTGCACCCTCCACAATGATCCGCGCGGACACCGCTGAGGCATTGTCGGAGGTCAGGACCCCTTCCACCGCAGCGGGGATCAGCAAATCACCGGACAGTTCCAGGAGTTGAGCGTGCTCAATCGGCTCAGCTCCGCCAAAACCGACAAGTGTGCCGGTCCGCGCGACGTGTGACGTCAGGGAGGACACGTCTATGCCCGACGCGGCGTAAATCGCGCCATACCGATCGCTAAGCGCTTGAATCCTGGCGCCGGCCTCCGCGAGCAGTCGCGCGGCCTCCGCTCCGACCTTGCCAAACCCCTGAATTGCGACGCGTGCCTGATCGACCCGAATCCCCTCTTCCTTGAGTGCCGCAAGTGCTACGTGGAACAGCCCCTCGGATGTCGCGGATGAACGGCCGAGTGAACCCCCGATGCTGATCGGTTTCCCGGTAACAACACCCGAGACTGTGAACCCGTTGTTGACGGAGAAGGTGTCCATCATCCAAGCCATCGTGGTTTCATCCGTGCCGATGTCAGGTGCAGGGATATCGCGCTGGGGTCCGATGATCGGCATGATTTCGCTGGTGTAGCGTCGGGTGACGCGCTCAAGCTCAGACGTACTGAAGTCGCGCGGATCAATCGCCACTCCGCCCTTCGCCCCACCGTACGGAAGGTCGAGGAGCGCACACTTCCAGGTCATCCACATTGCGAGCGCTCGCACCTCATCGAGAGAGACACCCGCATCGAAGCGAACGCCGCCCTTCGCCGGGCCACGCGAAAGGTTGTGCTGAACGCGATAACCAGAGAACACCCGCACCGTTCCGTCATCTCGGCGGAGTGGCACACTGACCTGAAGCTCCCGCCGTGGGCGCCGGAGCATCTCGTGGGTGCCCTCGTCGTATCCAAGGAGTGCAACAGCACGCGCTAGCTGAGTTTGGGCACTCGCAAGTGTCTCGATGCCCTTTTCTTCTGCGGGAGTTTTGCCGACGGCCTCGAGAGTAAGAGTCTCCATTTCGGTGCGACCCTCAGCTCACCGGGACGAGTGTGTACTTGGTAGTGAGGAACTCATGGATTCCCTCGACACCACCCTCGCGGCCAAGGCCAGACTGTTTGACTCCACCGAACGGTGCCGCAGCATTTGAGACGACCCCCGCATTCAGCCCCATCATGCCAGTCTCGAGTTGCGTGATCATGCGGTGTCCCCTCGCAAGGTCTTGGGTGAAGACATAAGAGACCAACCCGAACTCGGTTGAGTTCGCTAGAGCGACTGCCTCTTCTTCACTTTCAAATGTCGAAATGGCAAGGATCGGTCCGAAGATCTCTTCGCTGAGAAGTGAACTCCCCAACGGCACGTCAGTAACAACTGTTGGCTCGATGAAACAGCCCTCTCCAGCAACCTCCCGGCCGCCTGTGAGCACGCGCGCACCGCGCCCGAGAGCGTCGGCAACAAGCGCTTGTGCCTTGCTGACGGCTCGCTGGTCAATCAGCGGCCCGATATCGACGCCCTTCTCGGTGCCGCGCCCGACCCTCATGTTCTGGACCCTTTCCGTGACGCGGTGCTCGAACTCCTTGGCCACGCTCTGGTGAACGATGAAACGGTTGGCAGCTGTGCATGCCTGGCCGATGTTCCGAAATTTCGCGAGCATCGCACCTTCAACCGCGAGGTCCAGGTCTGCGTCTTCGAAGACGAGGAACGGCGCGTTTCCGCCTAACTCCATCGAGACGCGCAAGACGTTATCTGCGGCCTGCGAGAGGAGCCGTCGACCGACGGGCGTGGACCCGGTGAAAGACAGCTTTCGCAGGCGGGGATCGGCGATCACAGGCTCAGAGATTGCTGCTGCACGGGTCGTGGTGATGACATTCACCACACCCATCGGCAGCCCAGCCTGCTCAAGAATCGATGCAAGGAACAGCGTCGTGAGCGGCGTGAGTTCAGCAGGTTTGATCACAACGGTGCAGCCGGCCGCAAGCGCGGGGGCGATCTTGCGTGTCGCCATCGCAAGCGGGAAGTTCCAGGGGGTGATGAAGTAGCAGGGCCCAACGGGGTGTTCGGAGACAATCATGTGTCCCGTCCCCTCGGGGTTGACTCCGTACCGACCGGAGATTCGAACGGCTTCTTCGCTGAACCACCGCAAGAACTCGGCGCCGTATGCAACCTCTCCTTTCGCCTCGGCGAGCGGCTTCCCCATCTCGAGCGTCATGAGGAGTGCGAGCTCGTCCGTGTGCCGAATGACGAGTTCGAAAGCGCGACGGAGAATCTCGCTGCGCACGCGGGGTGAAGTAGCAGCCCACGAGTCCTGG
This sequence comes from Microbacterium sediminicola, assembly GCF_039531125.1. Lineage (NCBI taxonomy): Bacteria > Bacillati > Actinomycetota > Actinomycetes > Micrococcales > Microbacteriaceae > Microbacterium > Microbacterium sediminicola. The sequence goes on along the minus strand of NZ_BAAAPL010000001.1, from coordinate 730,411 downwards.
GCCGCTACCGCCGCGTCGAGGGCGCGGATTGCATCGGCCGGCGAGGCGTCGGCGATCGAGCTCAGGACCCGCCCCGTCGCTGGATCCTTGACGTCGAAGGTGAGGCGCTCTTCGGCTTCTTCCCATCGCCCGTTGATGAACAGCTTGTTCGGCACCATCTCAAGCAGTGACCACTCGGCAGCCTCACCCGATGCCATACTCGGGCGTGCTCTGGTATCGCTCTCGTTCATCGAGGCCTCCGCGACGTTCATTTGGCGGCCGCCGCGTGAGGCGCCCGAGCGAGCGTTTCGATGATCACGTCAAGTCCCTCAACGAGTAGGGCGGGGCTAATTGACAGTGGCGGAAGTAGGCGAATGATGTTGCCGAATGTCCCACACGTTAGGACGATCACCCCCGAGGAGATGCACGCTTTCGCGATCAAGGAGGCGAGAGCAGCATCTGGCATATTCGTCGCAGGGTCCACGAACTCGACGGCCATCATCGCTCCGCGCCCGCGCACGTCGCCGATCCTCGGATCCTCTGCCTGGACCGCCTTGAAGCGTGTAGTGACGAGCTCTTCGATCTCGCGCGCGCGTTCGATCAGACCTTCGGTCTCATAGACATCGATCGCAGCGAGAGCGGCGGCGCACGCCACAGGGTTGCCCCCGTACGTACCCCCGAGCCCGCCGGCGTGCGCGGCATCCATGATCTCTGCACGCCCGGTGACTGCTGCCAGGGGCATGCCACCCGCGATCCCCTTCGCGGTCGTAATCAGGTCCGGGATGATGCCGAAGTGCTCACTTGCGAACATGGCACCGGTACGCGCAAATCCGGACTGTACTTCATCAGCGATGAACACGACGTCGTTATCTCGGCACCAGCTGACGATAGCGCCGAGGAATCCATCGGCGGGAACGACAAAGCCCCCCTCCCCCTGGATAGGTTCAATGATCACGGCCGCCAGGTCCGCGGCGCCGATCGTCTTCTCAATCTGGGTGATTGCTCGTCGCGCGGCTTCCTCCCCCGAGAGTCCGTCCCGGTACGGGTACGACCCCGCAACGCGGTAGATGTCGGGCGCGAATGGGCCGAACCCGCTCTTGTACGGCATCGCCTTGGCGGTGAGCGCCATCGTGAGGTTCGTACGTCCGTGGTAGGCGTGCTCGAAAGCGACGACCGCATTCTTCTTCGTGTACGCGCGGGCAATCTTGACTGCGTTTTCTACCGCTTCGGCCCCAGAGTTGAACAGCGCGCTCTTCTTCGCGTGATCTCCGGGGGTCACACGGTTCAGTGCTTCTGCAACCTCGATGTATGCCGAGTACGGCGAAATCATGAAGCAGGTGTGGGTGAACTGCGCTGCCTGCGTCGCGATAGCATCGACGACCTTTGGATGCGCGTTGCCGATCGAAGTGACGGCGATGCCGCTACCGAGATCGATGAATGAGTTGCCATCCGCATCAACCACGACGCCACCGCCGGCTGCAACGGCCGCGATCGGAACAGTAGCGCTCACCCCCGCCGCGACTGCCAATGCCTTCCGGTCGAGTGCGGCCTGCGAGTTCGGCCCGGGGATAGAGGTCACGAGCCGACGCTCCTGCGGAAGACTCGGGCCACCGACTGCGGCGTTTGCGGGAACTGACACTGTGCTCATGAGCGCAAGGCTAGGTTCAATACCCCAGTCACCACATTGTCCGCCGTGTACATCTGAGACCCATTCTTATTCGACTTGTACACTTCCTACCCATGGGCACACTTCCGGCAAGCGGTCCCTCGCTCAGGACCTTGCTGCGACTCGGAGATCTGAATCTGCGGCTAGTCACGCCCGAGGAAGAATTGCTGCCGGGCGTACTCGACACCCACATTCGCTGGGTGCACAGCTCAGATCTTCCTGACCCGACCCCGTTCCTGTCCGAGGATGTCGCACTCCTCACGACCGGCACCCAGTTCTTCCCACCCGACGGCGAATGGGACGTCGAGCACTACCGCGCGTACGCCACCCGGTTGGCCCAGCAGCGTGTCCGTGGGCTCGGCTTCGGCACAGAGGTCGTGCGCGAGGGCGTGCCCACCGATCTGATTCGCGCGTGTGCAGAAACTGGCATACCGCTATTTGAGGTGCCTTACCGTACGCCGTTCCTCGCCGTTGCTCGAGCGAATGCGGACGCAAGTGCCGAAGCGACCTACTCGCGACAGAGCTGGGCGCTCGCCGCGCAGCGCTCCCTGTCACTCGCCGCGCTCCGCACCGACGGCGTGAAGGCTACGGTCGCCGAGCTTAGCCGCCAAGTCGGAAGTTGGGTCGCGCTCTTCGATGCGGGCGGCAGCATCATGGAGCAAGCTGGCCCTAGCCCCACGGCCGAAGTTGCGGCGTCGCTTGAGCAGGCCGCCACCGAACTCACGGGTCGCGCCAAGAGCGCAACATCTGTGACTCGTGAACCCGGCGCGAATTTCACGATATCGACCCTCGGCCGTGCGGGAGCCCTACGCGGTGCGCTGGCTGTCGCAACCGCGAGCCTCGACTATGAGGCTCGCGGCGTCGTGGGAGCGGCGGTGGCGACAATCGGGCTGGCACTCGAGCAGCGCGACGAAGGCGAGGAAGTCCTCCGTGGGTTGCGTTCCGGAGTGTCCCTCGCACTGACTGAGGGGCATTTGGAAGTCGCGCGTGGTATCGCCCACTCGGCGGGGATTGTCATACCGGACGCCCCGTTCACAGTCGGCATCTCGAGTCGTCCCGAAAATCCCCTGGCACTGACGCGATGGATGACATCGCATGACCCCGGCGCGCTGTGGTCGATCACTGACGACGGGATACTGCTCGCTGTCAAAGACCCCTCCCTCTTCGATCCACTCACCAAGCGCTTTCGCGTACAGATCGGGACGGCGCGTGCCGATCGTGATGAAGAGATCCCGGCAGCCATTCGACAGGCACGACTTGCGCGAGAGCTCGGCTCCGGAACCGTCACGACATTCGAAGATGTTCAAGAACACGGGCTCATGTATGGACTTCGCGCTGAGTCGGCTGAGGCCATCGCGACCGCATTCTTGCTACCGATCGCAGCACACGATGCAGCGCACAGGACATCGCTTGTGGAGACACTTCGAGCGTGGTTCCTGCATGATTGCGCAAACGAGTCAACCGCGCTCGCTCTAGGCATTCATCGACATACCGTACGCGCCAGAATTTCCTTGGCCGAGAAGCTCCTCGGGCGCGATCTGGCTCAGTTTTCGAATCGGGCCGAAGTCTGGACCGCGCTCGAACTGAGTGGCTGAGATCCTCCACCGAAGGCGACCGCCAAAGCCGCCTACGAAGGATAGTCAACAATCTGCACGGACAGCGACGCGATGTCGAGAAGCGCAATGTTCCCCCGCATCCCATCACACGAAAGGGCGACGACTTCACGACTGTCGGAAGTCAATCCGCGACCCGATACGTGGAGATGACCGTGGATCAACAAGTTGGGTCTGACCGTTCTCCATACCCGGCCGACCCGCTCACGCGATTTCGCGGATGACGTCAGGGCGCTCTCTGACAGGAGTGGACGGTTCGCGGCCATAGCGCGCTGCGCAGCCAGGACTGGGCTGCCCTCCGGCGATTCATGGCAGAGCATGATGTCGGCGACCATCGGCAACGCACTCTCAACCTGGTGGTCTGTAATCTCCTCGTCCGACCACCAGTCCACTCCTGATTGGCGCCACTCGCGGTCGACCGATGTCGCTCCCCCAAGGCTCACTACGGCTCGCCCCATGATCTCGAACTGCCAGGGTCGGGGAAGCAGCCACACGACTTCCGAGACACGCACAGCACACCCGGGATGCGCCGCCAACAACGGCGTATAGGTCCCGTATGGCTCGTGGTTTCCCAGAGTGACGAGAACCCTCCTGATTCCAGTTCTTTTCGCCCAGTAGTCAACAGTGTCGGTACTCATCCAAAAATCGCCGACATGCAGCAGCGTCTCGATCTGACGGTCAATGCGTCCGAGCGCGGGCAAGAGTCGTTGCACCCATCCGACGTTGCCGTGCCAGTCCCCCGCCACCCACACGCGCGGATCGGGCAAGTTCATCGTGCGGGCCGCCTCGAGCACTTCCATGGCGGACAGTCTCACATGCACGCCCGACGAGTCCACGACCGCCACGTCACTGTCGCGACAAGCACCGCCGGCTGCGACGTGGCTTGTCCAAGAGCCCTAGAGTCTCGGCAATCAGACGGCGTTCGGCTTCACCTAGCGTCACATCCCCGTCCGGGGACCCGATCTCTGTGAGCACCGTGCGGATGACGATCTCGTCCGGGTCGGTGGTCCGCCCAATCCGCACAAACGCGTGCAACGCGTTCAGCGCGTGGAGCCGCTCGGGACGAGCAGACGCACCCATAACGCGGGCAAGAAGGAGCCTGACGGTGTGCCACGAGCTCCCGCCCTCCCTGGCGGAGCGTGCACGGCGGCCTTCCCACCAGGCCGCAACCGCAATCAGAATGGCGACCACCCAGATCGCGGCCACCACAACCGTTGTCACCATCGCTAGCTCCTCGCACTCACCCGATGGCGACAACCCGTACCAAGATTTCTGTGCACTTGGTTGGCGGTCATTGGTTCGATCCCAGTTCGTCCCACTCGTCCGCGATCGTGTCGAACTGGCCGAACTCCCCGGCTTCAGCGCGCGTCTCAAGTGAGAGTCTGTGAGCGCTGTGGTCGACGATCGCTTCCCACTGCGCTTGGAGGAGCGCGCGGGCGTCGTAGGTGAGTTCCTTCGGTGCGACATAATACGTGTCGGTGACCCGGGTGCCCGCGTGGCCAAGTACGGATGCTGCCTCCTCGAGGCCAACGACGTGCGCGACTTGCGTGGCGACTGCCTTTCGGAGTGCGTGGGGCCGGTACACCGCAGGAAGGCCCGCCCACTCGCGAACGTTTCGCAGTGCCCTGTGGACTGCCTGTGGGCCTTGAACATTGCCCGTGGCTGTGTGGAACAGGAATTCGTTGCCGACGAGCACACGCGCCGTCTGGCGTCGACGAATGATCTGCACCGCATACTCCGGCAAGGGCACGGCGCGACGGCTGTTCTCGGTCTTGGGGAACGGTTCCCAACGGGTGCCGCCCTTCTCCTTCACAGCACCATTCACCACGCAGTATGGTGTGTCCCCGTCAAGGAAGATGTCCAGCCCGTACCGAAGCCCCATCACCTCGCCGATCCGTAGGCCAGTTGCGAGGATGAGATCGACAGCGTCGAGTGCGTAGTCCGCTGGTCGCGGCCCGCTTCTATGGGGCCGGTTCGTGTATCCGACAATTGCAAGGCGGAACTCGACGAGCTCGGCAACGGCAGGTGCGAAGATCGGCTTCTTCGCGCGAGGGAGACTCTTCACCGTCGCAACAGGGTTTGCCCCGTCACGGCGCCCGGTGTTGATCGCAAAGGCCAATACCTGACCGATGACCGACTTCACGTGACGTGCGAGCGGCCTGTGGTACTCCGCGAGGGCAATGTAGAGCCGGAAGACGTCCCGGGACGTGATTGTCGCGATGCCACGAGCCCCCAACGCCGGATATGCGTGTGCCCGGAGCATCTGCGTGTGACCGATGTGGGTTCCGAGGGCCTTCGTGTGGTCCTCGAGCTTGAGCGCATCGAACGCTAGCCACTCCTCGGCAACCTCTTGGAAGGTTCGCTCGCTGTCGATGGGTTCGCACCCAGGCGAGTTCTCGCGGACCAGCTGCGCGAGTTCGGATTTCATGTCGCGGACAAGTTCGCTCTTGGTTGTTCGGGCCATGCGCTTCTCATCGCGTGTGCCGTCATCGCGCCGGTATTGGACTCGCGCCGCCCATCGGCCGTCCGCGAGCTGTCGCGGTTTGATATCTCCCCAGCTGCCGGCTGGGATCGCGTCACGCACCATCGCTCAGCCCGCCATCTTGTCGAGCCACTCGAGCACATCGCTGCGTCGGTACCGGAGGTGCTTGCCGAGCTTGACGGGATGCGGTCCCTCGCCGTCGGCGTTCCACTTGTACAAAGTCGACTTCGGGATCTGCACGAAGACAGACAGCTCCTCGATCGACAGGAGGTCCGGAAGGAACTCTCTCCGGCGCAATGTGGGGGCGGGATCGGCGTCCGCAAGGTAGTCGGAGTCGACCCCGCTTGCGGTGGTGGGGATGGACAGTGGGGCAATCGTTGTTTCGCTCATGCCATGCACATGCGCGGTATCGCCCTCGACGTGAACCACCCCTTCGGGTGGTGGTGTGCGACAGCCTCTGATCGGTATCCATACGACCTCGTTTTTGTCCGTTAGAGGTCGTCGAAAAGTGGCGCAAAAGTGGCGCTGACGCCCATTTAGCGGCTGAGAATCGACGACCGGAACACGAACAACGTGGTCTGATCAGGCATTTTGGTGGACCTGAGGGGACTCGAACCCCTGACCCCCTGCATGCCATGCAGGTGCGCTACCAGCTGCGCCACAGGCCCATCTGCTGCCCCGTGAGGCAACTCGACTAGCTTACTACATTCGATACGCCACGCCGAACCAGTCAGCGGATACGCCTCAGTCGGATGCCGCCGGCTGAGTGCTCTCAATGGGCACCACCGGGCAGTCCTTCCACAGACGTTCGAGGCCGTAGAAGGCACGCTCCTGCTCGTGGAAGACATGCGCGACGAGATCCCCGAAATCCAGCAGCACCCAGCGGGACTCATTGCGTCCCTCGCGCCGCAGCCGCTTGTGTCCGGCCTCGAGGAGCTTCTCCTCGATCTCGTCCGCGATCGCCGCCACGTTGCGCTCGCTGCGACCGGTGGCCAGCAAGAAGATATCGACCAGCGGCAACGGCTCCGACACGTCCAGCGCGACGAGATCTTCAGCGCCTGTGGCCTCGGCGGCCGCCGCCGCGATCGCCAGCATCTGTCGCGAATTCTCGCTGGCCGTCATCGAACCGCCTCCGCCGTCACGAGAAGACCCCCGTGACGAAGGCGAGGATGAGTACGCCGACGAGCGCAAGCGCCAGCACACCGGCGGTGATCGCCAGCGTCAGCATGAGCCGGGAGCCCTTCTCCGGGGCCGGCGGACTGATGATCTCGGCGGTGGGCTTGACCGTGCTGATCGCTGCGCTGGCGGCGATGGGCGTCGGGGAGGAGTGCTGCGGAAGTTCCCCATCAGCGAGCGCGCCATCGATGTCCATGCCGTCGGAGCCCGGCAGCTGACCGGTACGCCCGAGCATCTCGGGGAGCGCCAGACTTCCGGTGACGAGCACGTCCCCCGTTGCGTTCACGGGAGCGGTGATTCCTTGGGGCTGCGTATCGGTGACGATCAGGGCGTGTTGCGCGGATGTCGACGCCGTCGGCGTGCGGGAGATGAGCTGGTCGAAGCTGGGCCGGTCATCAGAGTCTGCGGTGTAGCCGGACAGCAGTGCCGCCCCGAGCTGCGGGCTGACAGTCCCCCGCTCGGTCGTGTCATCTGCGGCCAGACCCGCCGCCGCCTGTGAGATCGGGTGTTCCGCCGGATCGTGAGCCTCGGCGACATCATCCGCGCCGGGTTCGTCCGTCGCGGTCGGTTCCGCCATCGGCTCCGGCTGCGGCTCAGCAACCTCGGCAGTCGCCTCCTCCGCCTCGGCGGGAGCCTTTCCTCGACGACGGTCGCGACGGCGCGATCGTGTCGTGGGTTCGCCCGAAGCAGGCGGTTCTTCCGACGGGGCCGGCGCGGTCGCGGACTCTGATTCGGATTCCGCGACGGGCGCGACATCACCGGCAGCGGCGACCTCCTCGGCCTGCGACTGCTCGGCGACGCTCTCCGGCTCCGCGGGCGGTGTCGTGGGCAGGATCGGCGTCGCCCCCGTGTTGCGCATCTCGCGCAGCTGCCGCCGGGTGAGGGGCGGTGGGGTCGGCTGATCTTCTGTGCTCATTCGCTGCTCCGATACAGATGGTGCTTCGCAATGTATTGGACGACGCCGTCAGGCACGAGGTACCAGACGGGGTGTCCTCCGCGAACACGTTCGCGGCAGTCTGTCGACGATATCGCCAGCGCGGGGATTTCCAGCTGACTCACGTCCTCGACAGGAAGTCCGTCCGTGTTCAGGACGTGCCCGGGACGGGAGACGGCCACGAAATGGGCCAGCTCCCACAGATCATGATGGTCGCGCCAGCTGAGAATCTGCGTGATGGCATCTGCCCCCGTGATGAAGTACAGCTCAGCTCCCGGATGCTGGTGCTGGATGTCTCGCAGGGTGTCGATGGTGTAGGTGGGACCGGCCCGATCGATGTCGACGCGACTGACGCTGAATCTCGGGTTGGCGGCGGTCGCGATCACCGTCATGAGATAGCGGTGTTCAGACTCGGTGACAGGACCCTTGTGCCAGGGACGTCCCGTGGGAACGAAGACGACCTCGTCCAACCCGAAGGAGTCGGCGACTTCGCTGGCCGCCACGAGGTGTCCGTGGTGGATCGGGTCGAACGTGCCGCCCATCACCCCGATTCGGGGCGCCCTCGTCTGCGTCATCCGGGGTGCCTAGTGGCCGTGCCCCGATCGCTGAAGCTCTGCAGCATGGGACTTCGCGTAGGCCTCGGCCTTGTGCGCGTGGCGGTTGGCGACGTTGCGGTACGAAGAGGTCACAAAAGCCAGCAGAGCGAACACGACGATCGCGAGGATGAAGTAGGGGAACGTCTCCAACGCAACGTTGCCGTGGTGCTCTGACTCCTCGGCGGCGAGGAGGACAAGCGAGGCGATGGTCATTCGGACTCCGTTCGTGGCTGTCGGCAGAATCTGCGTGCTGCAAGCCTATCGTTCAGAGACGCACCTGTCCGGCACCCCGAACCAACCACTTGGTGCTGGTGAGCTCCGCCAGACCCATTGGCCCGCGAGCGTGGAGCTTTTGGGTCGAGATCCCGACTTCAGCCCCGAAGCCGAACTCGCCGCCGTCGGTGAATCGGGTCGAGGTGTTCACCATGACCACAGCCGAGTCGACCTCGGCGAGGAAGCGGGCGGCGGACGCCGCGTCGTCCGTGATGATCGACTCGGTGTGATGCGTGGAGTAGCTGCGGATATGTGCGAGCGCCTCGTCCAGGTTCTCCACGATCTTCATCGAAACATCAAGACTCAGGTACTCGGTCATCCAGTCGGCCTCTTCCGCCGGCACGACATCGGGGGCCAGCGTGGCGACCACCGAATCCCCGTGGACCGTCACACCGGCGGCCTGCAGATCCGCCACGACACCGGGGACGAGGCGCGCCGCTGCATCGCGGTGGACCAGCACCGTCTCGACCGCGTTGCACACGCTCGGGCGCTGCACCTTGGCGTTGACGACGATCTCGCGCGCCCAGTCCTCGCGCGCGGTCGCGTCCAAGAGGATGTGCACGATACCGGCGCCGGTCTCGATGACCGGCACGCTCGACTCAGTGACGACGGTCTCGATGAGCTGCGCGCTGCCACGCGGAACCAGGACGTCGACCAGCCCCCGTGCGTGCATCAGCTCGCGCGCACCCTCACGACCGAACTCGTCGACCGTCTGCACAGCCTCCGGATCGATGCCACAGGACGCGAGCGCTCCGCGCATCGCGGTGATCAGCGCGGCGTTGGTCAGCTCGGCCGCGGTCCCGCCTCGCAGCACGACGGCATTTCCCGAACGCAGCGCGAGCGCGGCGATGTCGACCGTCACGTTGGGGCGCGCCTCGTAGATCGAACCGATCACGCCGAAGGGGACAGCGACCTTGGTCAGGGTGACGCCGTTCGCCATGACACGCTCATCGAGCACCCGCCCGACAGGGTCTGGCAGCGCGGCGATCTCGCGAACGGCGTCCGCCAACGCGTGCACACGCGTGGCATCCAGCTTCAGGCGGTCGAGCAGCGCGGTCGACAGTCCGCTGCCAGCCCCGCGCTGCAGATCCTCACTGTTGGCGGCGGTGATCGCATCGGTGTCTGCCTCGATCGCGTCTGCGATTGAGGTCAATGCCGCGCGCTTCTCATCGTCGCTCAGAAGCGCGACGGACCGGGCTGCGACGCGTGCCAGCGTCATCCGCTCGCGAGGGGAAGTCGTGGTCAGTGCCATCCGACCAGCCTACCGAGCTACCGGTCGACCGGAACCGGTCCGGTGAGCGCCGTCGGCGTCGGAGTGGGGTTGGGGGCGAACCACGTCCCGATGTGTTCTCCGCGCAGCGCCGCGTCCACCAGATCGGCGCTCGTGACAAGGACGCCGATCCCCGCCTGCGCCGCCAGCCGTGCCGCCGAGACTTTGGTCGCGGCTCCGCCCGTACCGACGCTGTTGACCACGACAGAGCCGAACTGGAAGCCATGAAGATCGTCGCCGAACTCCACCATGTCGATCGGTGCCGCGCCCGGCTCATCCGGCGGACGGGTGTAGAGCGACTCGATATCGCTGAGAAGGATCAGAGCATCCGCACCCACCAACTGCGCGACGAGAGCCGCGAGTCGGTCGTTGTCGCCGAAACGAATCTCGTGCGTCGCGACGGTGTCGTTCTCGTTGACGATCGGCAGGATCTTCAGACCGAGCAGCCGCGCCATCGCCCGCCGCGCGTTCGAGCGGTGAGTGGGGTTGTCCAGATCGCCCGCAGTCAGCAGAACCTGGCCGGCGAGGATGCCGAACCTGTCGAGGCTGGTCTGGTAGCGCCACATCAAGACGTTCTGACCGACCGCAGCCGAGGCCTGCTGTGTCGCGAGGTCGTCCGGGCGTCCCTCGAGATTGAGGAAGGGCAGCGCGGTGGCGATGGCTCCCGACGAGACCAGTACGACCTCGGTGCCGCGACCGTGCGCCGCGGCGATCGCCTCGACGATCGCGTCGATGCGCCACGCATGCTTACCGCTGATCGAGGAGGAGCCGACCTTCACGACGATGCGCTGTGCGCCCGCGATCGCGGCGCGCGCCGCAGCGGTCACTCCTCGACCTCGCCGTCGCGCTGTGCAATGCGCTCGGCCTCGAGCTCGGCGCGGGCGTCGGCCTTGGCATCCATGCGCTCGTGATAGCGCTCGCGACGCTGGGAGGTCGTACGACGCGGGTTCTGAGCCAGTCGCGGGTCGGTGCCGCGCGGAGCGGTCATGAGCTCAGCCGCAGAGGTGAGAGCAGGCTGCCAGTCGAAGACGACGCCGTCGTCTCCGCCGATCACCACCGTCGCGCCGGGGGTCGCGCCGACGCGGAACAGTTCGTCCTCGACGCCCAGCTTCTCGAGACGGTCGGCCAGGTATCCGACGGCTTCTTCGTTCTGGAAGTCGGTCTGCTGCACCCACCGGAGGGGCTTGACTCCCTCGACGCGGTAGACGGGACCGTAGGTGCCACCCTCGACACGCACGGTGAAGTCCTTCTCGGACCCCTGGGGGCGAATCACGATCCGCTCGGGGGCGGGCGCGGATGCCGCCGCGATGCGATGCTCGGCAACGATCTCGCCGAGGGCAAAGGTCAACTCGCGCAGTCCGGCATGGCTGACCGTCGAGATCTCGAAAACCCGGTAGCCCCGGGCTTCCAGGTCCGGACGCACGAAATCGGCGAGCTCCTGCGCCTCGGGAACGTCGATCTTGTTCAGCACGACCACCTGTGGCCGCTCCAACAGCGGCGTTTGACCCTCGGGAACGGGGTAGGCACCCAGCTCCGCGACGATCACGTCGAGATCGCTCAGCGGGTCACGGCCGGGGTCGAGGGTGGCGCAGTCGAGCACGTGGACCAACGCGGTGCAGCGCTCGACATGGCGCAGGAACTCCAGTCCGAGACCACGGCCCTCGCTGGCACCCTCGATCAGGCCGGGTACGTCGGCGACGGTGAACCGCACATCGCCCGCCTCGACCACGCCGAGATTCGGGTGCAGCGTCGTGAACGGGTAGTCCGCGATTTTGGGACGAGCGGCGGAGATCGCGGCGATGAGGCTCGACTTTCCCGCCGAGGGGAACCCGACGAGCGCGACATCCGCCACGGTCTTCAGTTCGAGGATGACATCGCCCTCCCAACCGGGAGTGCCCAGCAGAGCGAATCCGGGCGCCTTGCGCTTGGGCGACGCCAATGTGGCATTCCCCAGGCCGCCTATCCCGCCGGGTGCCGCGACGAAGCGCATTCCGGGTTCGATGAGATCGACCAGCGTCTTACCGTCGGCGTCCTTGACGACCGTGCCCAGCGGTACCGGAAGTTCGAGGTGTTCGCCGGCAGCGCCCGAACGATGGTCCCCCATACCGAACCCACCGTTACCCGCAGAGCGGTGCGGAGAGTGGTGATACGACAGCAGCGTCGTCACCTGCGGGTCAGCGACGAGGACGACGTCACCGCCGTGTCCCCCGTTGGCCCCGTCTGGTCCGGCCAGCGGCTTGAACTTCTCGCGCTTGACAGAGACGCAGCCGTTGCCACCTTTGCCCGCGCGAAGGTGCAGCGTGACGCGGTCGACAAACGTGACCATCGGTTCTCTCCTGATCTAGACGAGGTGTCTGTGCGAAAGGAAAAGGGGCGAGCCGAAGCCCGCCCCTTTTCGAAAGCTGTGAACCAGCGGCGGAGTCACTCCGCGGCAGCCACCACGTTGACGACCTTGCGGCCACCCTTCGCGCCGAACTCGACCGCACCGGCGGCGAGAGCGAACAGGGTGTCGTCGCCACCGCGGCCGACGTTGGCGCCCGGGTGGAAGTGGGTGCCACGCTGGCGGACGATGATCTCGCCGGCGTTGACGACCTGGCCGCCGAAGCGCTTCACACCCAGTCGCTGGGCGTTGGAGTCACGACCATTGCGGGTGGAGCTTGCGCCCTTTTTGTGTGCCATTTCTTCGCCTCTTCCTGGGTCTTACTTGATGCCGGTGACCTTGACGCGCGTGAGGTCCTGACGGTGCCCCTGGCGCTTCTTGTAGCCGGTCTTGTTCTTGAACTTCTGGATGACGATCTTCGGGCCGCGCTCCTCGCCGAGGACCTCGGCGGTGACGCTGACCTTGGCAAGCTTTGCCGCGTCGGTCGTCACGGTCTCGCCGTCCACGAGCAGCACGGCGGGCAGCTCGACCTTGTCGCCGATCTTCGCCGCAAGGCGGTCGAGAACGACGATCGAGCCGACCGCGACCTTCTCCTGACGGCCGCCGGCGCGCACTACTGCGTAAACCACTTCACACCTGTTTCTTCTGGGAGCAGATCGCTCCGGGTCTGTCTGAGGGGGTCATCCCGAGGGGAAGACCACTGTGGTGCGGAACCGAGGCCCTGATCGTGCCGCCGTCCGGATCGCGGCACACGACGCACCAAAGGGATACTTTACCCGAACGGGCCACATACGCGCAAAGCGACGACCAGCGTGTCGCAGCACATCACCTCCCCGCCTAGGATCGGCGCGTGACGATCCTGATCGATGAGCCACGTTGGCCCGCCCACGGCCGCCTGTGGTCGCACCTGATCAGCGACGAGAGCCTGGCCGAACTCCACCGATTCGCCGACGAGAACGACATCCCTGCGCGCGGCTTCGACCGTGATCACTACGACGTCCCCGATCACGCCTACGAGCGACTGGTCGCTGCCGGCGCTCGCCCCGTCGACGGGCACACGCTCGTGCGCGCGCTCATCGCCTCAGGCCTGCGCGTGCGTGCCCGCGATCGTCGCTAGCGCTCAGCCCTCCTGCGACTCCTGCTGAGTCGGCGTCGCCTCCACAGGGGTCCCGGTCAATGCCGCAGTCGTGACGCGTCGACGACCCCGGCCCTGTCCAGGAGCCTTCGGCTCCGGGAGGGCGTTGAGCACCGAATCCAGCAACAGATCCTTCTCGGTCTTCGGTTTCTCGGTGTCTGTGCGCTTCTTACGTCGCTTGGGCTTGTCTGCGGGCATTTCTGCCGGAACATCCGCGATCGCTGCGTCAGCCGGTTGCTCGGTGATGACCTCGACCGGTTCCGTCACCGGATTGATCGTGGAGGCGGCGATCTGCGCGAGCGCCGACTTCACTCCCGCCGTGATCGTGTGCGTTCCGCCATTCGCGGTGCCGTTGCCGTTCGCGCCCTGGTTCGCGTTCCCCGAGTTCTGGCCGCGCGAACGACGGTTGGAGCCACCGCTGCTCGCGGCGGGGCGGTGCTTCACGACGGGATCGTGATGCACAATGATGCCGCGACCCGCGCACACCTCGCAGGCCTCGCTGAAGGTCTCCAGCAGACCGAGGCCGAGCTTCTTCCTGGTCATCTGCACGAGCCCGAGCGAGGTGACCTCGGCGACCTGATGCTTCGTGCGATCGCGGCTGAGGCACTCGATCAGTCGGCGCAGCACGAGGTCGCGGTTGGATTCCAGGACCATGTCGATGAAGTCCACGACGATGATGCCGCCGATGTCGCGCAGGCGCAGCTGCCGGACGATCTCTTCGGCGGCTTCGAGGTTGTTCTTGGTGACGGTCTCCTCGAGGTTTCCCCCCGAGCCGACGAACTTCCCGGTGTTGACGTCGATGACCGTCATCGCCTCGGTGCGATCGATGACCAACGATCCGCCGGAGGGCAACCAGACCTTGCGATCCAGCGCCTTCTCGATCTGCTCCGTGATGCGGAACTCGTCGAAGGGGTCACCCTCGCCCTCGTAGGCGGACACACGCTCGAGCAGGTCGGGGGCGACGCTCTCAAGGTAGCGAGAGATCGTGTGGTGGGCGTCTTCGCCCTGGATGAGCATCCGCGTGAAGTCCTCGTTGAAGACGTCCCGCACGATCTTCACGAGCAGGTCGGGCTCGGAATGCAGGAGCGCCGGCGCCTGCGTCGTCTCGACCTGGCGGCTGATGTGCTCCCACTGCGTCGTCAGACGCTGCACGTCGCGGGTCAACTGCTCTTCGGTGGCGCCCTCTGCCGCGGTGCGGACGATCACGCCCGAGGACTCGGGCAGCACCTCCTTGAGGATCTTCTTCAGGCGCGCCCGCTCGGTGTCGGGGAGCTTGCGCGAAATGCCGTTCATGCCGCCGGCGGGGACATAGACCAGGTAACGGCCGGGCAGCGAGATCTGGCTCGTCAATCGCGCGCCCTTGTGTCCGACCGGGTCCTTGGTGACCTGGACGAGGACCTTGTCACCCGACTTGAGTGCGAGCTCGATGCGGCGCGGCTGGTTGCCGGTCTCGACAGAATCCCAGTCGACCTCACCCGAATACAGCACGGCGTTGCGGCCTCGCCCGATGTCGACGAACGCCGCCTCCATGCTGGGCAAGACGTTCTGCACACGACCGAGGTAGACATTGCCGATGAGCGACGCATCCTGACTGCGTGCCACATAGTGCTCGACGAGCACGTTGTCCTCGAGCACACCGATCTGGATCCGACCGTTCTTCGAACGAACCACCATCACGCGGTCGACAGCCTCGCGGCGCGCGAGGAATTCCGCCTCGGTGACGACCGATCGACGGCGGCCCGCTTCGCGCCCGTCGCGACGGCGCTGCTTTTTCGCCTCAAGACGCGTCGAACCCTTGATCCGCTGCGGCTCGGTGATGACCTCGGCAGCACGACCGCGTGAGTCGCCGCTGTCGTCACGGCCCTCTCCCCCGCCCTTGCGACGGTTGCGACGACGCGAGGATGAGCGGGGCGCGGGCTCTTCTTCCTCGGGTTCCGGGGTGGGAAGGGCCGGCAGCGCGACGATCTCGGGCGCGTAGAACATGAGCGAGGTCGAGACGGCGGACACGAAGTTTTCCGGCAGCAGACCCAGGCTGGCCGCTGTCAGCGGAGCAGCGGGCTCGACGCTGTCTGTCGTGCCTGCTTCGGCCGCGGAGGCGGGCTCTGCCTCGATGACGGGCGCCGATCCGGACGCGGACACGGGCGCGTCCGCTTCCGCAGCGGGCGTGGATTCCTCGACCGACTGCTCGTCGGGCTGCGCCGCCTCGCTCGTCTCGGTGGTCGTTGCGGCCTCGGGCGCCGTCACAACGGCATCCTCGACGGCGTCTGCGGAGGGTGTTTCGGTCTGATCGCCCATATCTGGGTACTCCTTGTCGGAACGACACCGCGCGTCGTTCCGACGAAATCTCGTGCGGCCGTGTGACCGCAAAATCCACTAGATCTGCAACGGGCGCGAAGCTCTCGTTGCGTCGGGCAGCCGTTGCCCGGAAGTCTGTGACGAAGGCATCCCCAGCGCGGCTGCGGAATCGTCCCTGCCATTATCGCACTTTCGGGCTCCGACGTGTGGAAGGCGAGCCCCCGACACTGCGAAACGGCCTGCGCACAGGAATCGAGTGCCAGAATCGGACTCATGCCCGCCACGCCTCACCATCGCGCCCCCGGTCTCGGCATCTGGCTCATGATCGCCGGCGCCATCGGGTGGTATGCCGCGTTCGCATTGACTCAGGAGCGCCTGCACCTGCTGGAAGATCCCAACGCGACGGCATCCTGCGATTTCAGTGTCCTCGTCCAATGCACGGCGAACCTCGAGTCCTGGCAGGGCAGCGTGTTCGGCTTCCCGAACCCGATCCTCGGCCTCGCCGGCTGGATCGCCCCGCTGGTCGTCGGCGCTGCTCTCCTGGCAGGCGCGCGCTTCGCACGCTGGTTCTGGCTGCTCTTCTGGGCCGGCATGGCGTTCGCCTTCGGCTTCGTGATCTGGCTCATCGGGCAGAGCATCTTCGTGCTGGGCACGCTGTGTCCGTGGTGCATGGTGACCTGGAGCGTCACCATCCCCACGTTCTATGCCGTCACGGTGCACCTGCTGCGCAGCGGTGCCGTCCTCGATTCCCCGAGAGTGCGCCGCGTGGGCGCGCGCCTCATGGCGTGGGTCCCGTTGGCGAGCGTGGTCAGCTATGCCATCGTCGCCGTCCTCGCTCAGACGCGGCTCGACGTGCTGAGCTCGCTCTTCTGACGATCCGGCGGCAGCCCTGACATGCCGAAGGGGCGCCCCGCACTCGGAGCGCCCCTTCAGCATTCGCGGCCGCGACTCAGCCGAACCAGATGCCCAACTCTCGCGCGGCGGACTCCGGGCTGTCAGAACCGTGGACGAGGTTCTGCTGCACCTTCAGGCCCCAGTCGCGGCCGAAATCACCGCGGATCGTTCCGGGCGCGGCCGTGGTCGGATCGGTCGTGCCCGCCAGAGAGCGGAATCCTTCGATGACGCGATTGCCCGCCAGACGAATGGCGACTGAAGGGCCGGAGAGCATGAATTCGAGGAGCGGTTCGTAGAAGGGTTTGCCCTCGTGCTCCGCGTAGTGGGCGGCGAGCAGATCACGATCGGGGTCGACGAGCTTGATGTCGACCAACGCGTAGCCCTTCGCCTCGATCCGGGCGAGGATCGCGCCGGTCAGGCCCCGGGCCACCCCATCCGGCTTGACCAGGACGAGGGTTTCTTCGGTCGACATGTCATTCTCCGTTCGACGGGTCGGTGGATGCCGCAATGCGGGCATTTCGGGCGTCGAGAGACGCCCCCTTGATGGTCCCATACGCCCAGAGGGCACCGAAAACGAGCGCGACGATCACCAGCGCGGGCACGAGGATGCCGCCCAACAGCACGACGACCTGGAGTCCCCAGCCCACCGCGATGGCCCAGCTGTGACGCAGCAGACCGGCGGTGAGGATCATCAGCACGGCAAGGGCGGTGCCCGCCACGATCCCCCACCACGACGCGATGCCCTCCGGGAGGGCATTCAACCCGTAGACGACCAAACCCCCCAGAAACACCACGATCGACTCGAATCCGAGGACGACCGAACCCAGCGATTCCCTGGCTCCGCGCGCGCGTCGCACGCGCGGTGGTCGAGCGTCCTCGCCCCCCGCAGCGCCGATGTCCGGCTCACTCACTCTCGACCACCGGCTTCCAGCCTTCTTCCGCCGCAATGCCGATTGCCTCACCGGCCAGCACGACAGACCCCGTGATCACCACCGCACGGCGCTCCGCCTCTGCTGCCCACGCGCGCGCGGCATCTGCGGCAGCACCGACATCGCCGTAGATCGCAACCGGCATGCCGTGCGCCTCGAGCACATCGGCCAGAGCATCCACATCGGTCGCGCGATCCGAGGTGGGAGCCGTCGCGAACACCTGGGTCGACAGATCGGCGAGCTCGGCGACGATGCCCACGGCATCCTTGTCATCCAACACGCCCAACACCACGCCCCACTCGTCGAAGTCGAAGTACTCACGCAGCGTCGCGGTCAGCGCACGGACCCCGTGCGGGTTGTGTGCGGCATCCACGATCACCGTCGGATCGGTGCCGATCAGCTGCGCTCGTCCGGGCGAGGTGACCGTCGCCAGCCCCTCGGCGAGAACGTCGGCCGACAGCGGGCGTTCCCCGCCACCGATGAGTCCTTCGACGGCGGCGATGGCCAGCGCAGCATTCTGCCCCTGGTGCGCACCGTACAGCGGCAGGTACAGCTCGTCATACGTGCCGGCGAGCCCCCGCACCGAGATCAGCTGGCCGCCGACGGCCAACTTCGCCTCGGTGAGCGCGAAGCCGTCGCCCTCGAACGAGATCGACGCCGTGCGGGCATCCGCCGCCGCGGTGAGCACACGTGCCGCCTCTGCCGCCTGTCGAGCCGAGACCACGACAGCGTCGTCCTTGATGATGCCCGCCTTGATGGTCGCGACCTTCTCGACCGTATCGCCGAGCCGCGCGGCGTGGTCGATGTCGATGGGTGCGAACACGGCGACATCCCCATCCGCAGTGTTCGTGGAATCCCAGAGACCTCCCATGCCCACCTCAAGCACGAGCACGTCCACGGGGGCGTCGGCGCAGACGACGAAAGCGAGCACCGTGAGCAGCTCGAAGAAGGTGAGTTCGGCATCCCCGGCAGCGGTCAGCTCCGCATCGACGATGCCGACGAACGGTTCGATCTCATCCCACGCCGCCACCAGCGCAGCGTCAGTCACCGGGAGACCGTCGATCATGATGCGCTCGGTGAACCGCTCGAGGTGCGGGCTGGTGAACAGCCCGGTCCGCAGTCCGTGCGCACGCAGGATGCTCTCAATGACCCGGCTGGTCGAGGTCTTGCCGTTGGTGCCGGTGACATGGACCACGCGGTACGTGCGCTGGGGGTTGTCGAGGTAATCCAGCAGCTTCTGGGTGCGCTCGATTCGGGGCTGTACCCACTGCTCGCCCTGGCGGCCGAGAAGCAGGTCGTACACGTCGTCCGCGCGTTCGCGGTCGCTCGTCATGCCGAGACCTCTAGCCGTGAGACAGCGACCGTGACTGCGCCACGGTTCGCATACGTCCCCGCCGGGACCACGTTCTCGAACTCCGGCATCGCTCCCGCACCGACCTCCACGAGGAGGGCGGTGCGGCTCCGCACGGCATACGCACGTGCCAACGTCTCGCCCGCCACATCGGCACCCTCGAACGCCGACGCGACAGCCTCGGCATCCGCGTCGTCATCGAAGAGCAGGTCCAGGCGGATGCGGTCGCTCACGTCGAACCCGGCGGCCTTGCGCGTGTCCTGTACCGCGCGGATGACGTCGCGAGCGAGCCCCTCGGCTTCCAACTCCGGTGTCGTGGTGGTGTCCAACAGAACGAATCCACCCACTGGCAGTACCGCGAGAGCTTCACCCTCGGGGCGTCCCGACGTTTCGAGCATCAGATCGTACTCGGAGGGTTCCAGAGTGATACCTCCCGCGACGACGGTGCCGGCGGCATCCGACCAGTCACCGCTCTTGGCGGCCATGATCGCCTGCTGCACCTGCTTGCCCAGACGCGGACCTGCGGCGCGCGCGTTCACCGAGAGGCGGTGCGTGATGCCGTAAGCGGCGGCCGTACCCTCCTCGAGCTCGACGAGTTCGACGCTCTTGACGTTGAGTTCGTCTCGCACGATCGCCTCGAACTGCGCGAGGGCCGCAGCATCCGGCACCACGACCGTCAGACGCGACAGCGGCAGTCGAACGCGCTTCCCTTCCTTCTTCCGCAGCGCGTTGGCCACGCTCGACACCTCCCGCACAGCATCCATCGCGGTGCGGATGTCCGCTGCGGGCGCGAAGGATGCGGCATCCGGCCAGTCCTGCAGGTGCACGCTGCGTCCGCCGGTCAGCCCCTGCCAGACGCGCTCAGCGACAAGCGGGAGGAGCGGGGCGGCAACGCGTGTGAGTGTCTCGAGCACCGTGTAGAGCGTGTCGAAGGCCTCGCGACTTCGCGGTTCATCAGTCACGCCCACCCAGAAGCGGTCACGCGAGCGACGGATGTACCAGTTGGTGAGCGCCTCGGCGAAGTCGCGCAGCTTCTCCGCCGCGCTCGTGGAGTCGAGCACCTCGAGATCCGCGGCAACGCCGGTGACGAGATCGCCGAGCAGCGCGAGGATATAGCGATCGAGCACGTCGGTGGAGTCCGTGCGCCACGATGCCACGTACCCGGCGCCATCGGGACCCGAGGCCGCGTTCGCGTAGGTGCCGAAGAAATACCACGCGTTCCACAGTGGCAGCATGAACTCGCGCACGCCGGCGCGGATGCCCTCCTCGGTCACGACGAGGTTGCCGCCGCGCAGCACCGAGCTGGACATCAGGAACCAGCGCATCGCATCCGAGCCGTCACGGTCGAAGACCTCGGAGACGTCCGGGTAGTTGCGCAGCGACTTCGACATCTTCTGCCCGTCGGATCCGAGCACGATGCCGTGGCACGAGACGCCGGTGAAGGCCGGGCGGTCGAACAGCGCCCCCGAGAGGACGTGCATGACGTAGAACCAGCCCCGGGTCTGGCCGATGTACTCGACGATGAAGTCCGCCGGAGCGTGCTCGTCGAACCAGTCGTGGTTGTCGAACGGGTAGTGCACCTGGGCGTAGGGCATCGAGCCGGAGTCGAACCACACGTCGAAGACGTCCTCGATGCGACGCATCGTCGAACGGCCGGAGGGGTCGTCGGGATTGGGTCGTGTCAGATCGTCGATGAACGGGCGGTGCAGGTCGACCTCACCCGCAGCGTTGCGCGGCAGCGCGCCGAAGTCCCGCTCGAGCTCTTCGAGCGAGCCGTAGACATCCACGCGCGGGTGCTCGGGGTCATCGCTCTTCCAGACCGGGATCGGCGAGCCCCAGTAGCGGTTGCGGCTGATCGACCAGTCGCGAGCGCCTTCGAGCCACTTGCCGAACTGCCCGTGCTTGACGTTCTCGGGCGCCCACGTGATCTGCTCATTGAGCTCGATCAGCCGATCCTTGATGTCGGTGACGCGCACGAACCAGCTCGAGACGGCCTTGTAGATCAGGGGGTTCCGGCAGCGCCAGCAGTGCGGGTAGGAGTGCTCGTAGCTGGCTTCGCGCAGCAGACGACCGTTTTCGCGGAGCAGACGGATGAGCGGTCGGTTGGCCTCCGACCAGAGCGCGCCCGCGACATCCGTGACCTGAGGCAGGAACTTGCCGCCGTCATCGAGGGACAGGATCGTCGGGATGCCGGCAGCGGTCGAGACGCGCTGGTCGTCCTCACCGTAGGCGGGCGCCTGGTGGACGATGCCCGTGCCGTCGCTGGTGGTCACGTAGTCGTCGACGAGGATCTGCCACGCGTGCTCGGTACCCCAGGTCTCGGCATCCGCGTAGTAGTCGAACAGACGGTCGTAGCTCACACCGGCCAGCTCCGTACCGTTCACGGTGCGGCTCACGGCCGCACGAGCGTCCTCGGCCGACTCGTAGCCGAGGTCCTTCGCGTAGCCGGCGAGCAGGTCTTCGGCCAGGAGGTACTCGTGCGCGCTCGCCTCGACGGTGTCATCGACCTCGCCACCGGGGCCGCGGTGCACATCAGCGGCGCCGTTCGGACCCCCGGGGACGACGACGTAGGTGATGTCCGGTCCCACGGCAAGCGCCAGGTTGGTCGGGAGGGTCCACGGCGTGGTCGTCCAGGCGAGCGCCCGCACCGCGGTCAGTCCCAGCGCCTCCGCCTTCGCTCCCACGAGAGGGAAGGTCACGGTGACGGACGGGTCCTGCCGCATCTTGTAGACGTCGTCGTCCATGCGCAGCTCGTGCGTCGACAGCGGTGTCTCGTCGCGCCAGCAGTAGGGCAGCACGCGGTAGCCCTCGTAGGCGAGGCTCTTGTCGTAGAGGGTCTTGAACGCCCACAGCACCGACTCCATGTAGCCCGTGTCCAGGGTCTTGTACCCGTTCTCGAAGTCGACCCAGCGCGCCTGGCGGGTGACGTAGTCCTCCCACTCGCGCGTGTAGGTGAGCACCGATTCGCGCGCCTTCGCGTTGAAGGCGTCGATGCCCATGTCTTCGATCTCGCTCTTCTCGGTGATGCCGAGCTGCTTCATCGCCTCGAGTTCGGCGGGAAGACCGTGCGTGTCCCATCCGAACACACGGTCGACCTTCTTGCCGCGCATGGTCTGGAAGCGCGGGAAGAGGTCCTTGGCGTAGCCGGTGAGGAGGTGACCGTAGTGGGGCAGGCCGTTCGCGAACGGCGGGCCGTCGTAGAAGACCCACTCGGGCGATCCCTCGCGCTGCTGGATCGATGCGCGGAAGGTCTGATCCTGCTGCCAGAAGTCGAGGATCTCGCCCTCGATCGCGGGAAAGCGCGGACTCGGGACGAGGTCGGCGGCAGGGCCGAAGGCCGAGGGGCGGGGATAGGTCATGTCGTCTCGCAGTGGGGTCACGGATGCGTCACGCCGGGACGATCCCCTGAAGGACCGCGGTACCACCCCGCCTGCCGGACCGGAATCTCTCGATTCGCGGTCTCGACCTCTTTCACTGCGGCTGTGACGGGCCTGACCCGCTCGGTTCTACTGGGTCCCGGCCGGGACTGTTCTTCCGAGAGCTCCCCGGTGATGGCCGGATCGGTGCTGGTGTGCTGATTCTACCCGGCGCGCCGCGTCGCGGCATCCACCTGTGCCCTGTCCTTTCTGCGGGCATCGGCACTCGTGCGCACGGGTGCGCCGCATTCATGCGTGACTGTGCAGATATCCGTCGCTGGTGACAAGTCATCGCGCCCGATGGAGCCCCTGGCCGACTGCCCGCATGATGACGTCCTGCACCGAGACCCAGTCGGAGACCACCTGCGTGTACGAAAGACGGATGACGTGGTAGCCCTGCAGAAGAAGCTCGGCGTCGTGGGCGATATCGCTGGTGCGTTGCGGGCCGACGTGAGTTGCGCCATCGATCTGCACGACGAGCCTCTCACCGATCAGGAAGTCCACCCGGTGCCCCGCGATCCATGCCTGTGGGACGATCCTGATCCGCATCCATCGGAGCCTGATGACGAAGAGCGATTCGAGCCCCGAGTCCGACCAGCGCTGTGAGTCGTCGAGGACAACCCGAGCGGCAGGTGGCAACGACAGCCGCGCCATCGACTCTCGCCGGACGACACCCCGGTTGAACGCTGACTCCCATGTCGCGCACGCCACCTCGTGCGGTTGACATGTGGCGATCAGAACGAGGGCATTGTCCACGCTGTCGACCAGCGCATCCGGATGCCTCGGAACCGCAGGCCTACGCCAATGCACGACCGCGTCGTCCCGACCGCGTGCAGGACCGTTCTGGTCGGCAGCCACATGGGGAAGCCCAGGATCCTCAAGGACCCAGAGGCCCTGACGCCGAGCGAGCGTGATGCAACTGAGGACGACGCCCCACTCCGCTACGCGCACGAGGTCGGCAGGCGCATCCGGGAGCGCGACCCACCCACGTCGGATGCGCTGCAGCGTTCCGTCGGAGATCGCCGCAGAAAGATGATGACGAGAATGCCCCGCCGCCAGAATCGAGCGCACTCTGGCGACACCGCCACGAGTCCGCACTGCCGTCAGGATCAGGCTCCGCGCATCCATTCTGCGACCCTGCGGGGGACGACCGAAGCTGAGGTGACTCGCGCGGAGCCCAGTGGGAAGGTGACGTCGGGCCAAGGGTGGGGAGGAAGCGGCTCGCTCCGTGTCAGAGATCTGCACAGTTCGGCAGTCTTCACAGCTACGGGGATCTGCACAGCGACGGGCCTTTCGCGCCGGCTGATGCGCAGGAGTGCAGATATCTGCGTGGGCTGCGAACGCGACCGCGGGACGTGGGCTGCGAGCGGAGCGGGGCAGGATGCCGCGTGCCGGGTAGAATGTCGGGCACAACCCACACTCAGGCACGCTCACACAGTGCCGCACATACTGCTCAAGGAGACACCCATGGCCACGATCCCCGACAAGCCCGCAATCGAGGGCCTTGAGCAGAAGTGGGACGCAGCCTGGAGCGCTGCCGGGACGTATCTGTTCGACCGGCCACGGGCGGTCGAGGCCGGTCGTGAGGGCGTGTACTCGGTCGACACTCCCCCGCCGACCGCATCAGGATCGCTCCACATCGGGCACGTCTTCAGCTACACCCACACAGACGTGAAGGTGCGCTTCGAGCGGATGCGTGGCAAGGCCGTCTTCTATCCGATGGGCTGGGACGACAACGGCCTGCCGACCGAGCGTCGCGTGCAGAACTACTACGGTGTCCGGTGCGACCCCTCCCTCGCATACGACCCGGATTTCACGCCACCGTTCGAGGGTGGGGACAACAAGAGCTCACGCGCCGCCGACCAGGTGCCGATCAGCCGCCGCAACTTCATCGAGCTTTGCGAGAAGCTCACCGTCGAAGACGAGAAGCACTTCGAAGATCTGTGGCGTTCTCTGGGCCTCTCCGTCGACTGGACACAGACCTATCGCACCATCTCGGACGAGACGATGCGCACGAGCCAGCTGGCCTTCCTCAACAACGTCGCGCGAGGTGAGGCCTACCAGTCCCTCGCGCCGACGCTGTGGGACATCGACTTCCGCTCCGCGATCGCGCAGGCCGAGCTCGAAGATCGCGAGCAGCAGGCCAGCTACCACCGCCTCGCCTTCCACAAGGCGGACGGCTCGGGCGACGTGCTCATCGAGACGACGCGTCCCGAGCTGCTGCCGGCGTGTGTGGCCCTGGTCGCACACCCCGACGACGAGCGCTACCAGCCGCTGTTCGGCACGACGGTGCGCACTCCCCTGTTCGACGTCGAGGTCCCGGTGCTGGCCCACCCCCTCGCGCAGCCCGACAAGGGTTCGGGTATCGCGATGATCTGTACGTTCGGTGACGTCACCGACGTCGTGTGGTGGCGCGAGCTCGACCTCCCCAACCGCACGATCATCGGACGCGACGGTCGCGTGCTGGCAGATGCTCCCGAGGCGCTCGAGACACAGGCAGCGAAGGATGCCTACGCCGAACTCGCCGGCAAGACGGTGTTCAGCGCCAAGAAGCGCGTCGTCGAGATGCTCGGCGAGTCGGGTGAACTCCTCGAGGTCTCCAAGCCGTTCTCTCACGCCGTGAAGTTCTTCGAGAAGGGTGACAGACCGCTCGAGATCGTCTCGACCCGCCAGTGGTATATCCGCAACGGCGCGCGCGACGAGGCTCTGCGCGAGACGCTGGTCGCACTGGGCAAGGGAGTGGACTGGCATCCCGACTTCATGCGCGTGCGCTACGAGAACTGGGTCGGTGGCCTCACCGGCGATTGGCTCGTCTCGCGCCAGCGGTTCTTCGGCGTGCCGATCCCGGTGTGGTATGCGCTGGATGAGAACGGTGAGCGGGACCACGACCGCGTCCTGCTGCCCACGACCGACCAGCTGCCGATCGACCCGACCACTGACGTGCCCCCGGGGTACACCGAAGAGCAGCGTGGCGTCCCCGGCGGCTTCGACGGTGAGCGCGACATCTTCGACACGTGGGCGACGTCGTCTCTCACACCGCAATTGGCCGGCGGATGGGAGCGGGATGAAGAGCTGTGGAACACCGTGGCGCCCTTCGATCTTCGCCCGCAGGGCCAGGACATCATCCGCACGTGGCTGTTCTCCACAATGCTGCGCAGCGCCCTCGAGGACGGCCGCGCACCGTGGAAGCACGCGGCGATCTCGGGCTTCATCGTTGACCCCGACCGAAAGAAGATGTCCAAGTCCAAGGGCAACGTGGTCACCCCGGCCGATATCCTCCGCCAGCACGGCTCGGATGCCGTGCGCTACTGGGCGGCATCGAGCCGACTCGGCACCGACGCGGCGTTCGATCCGCAGAACCCCACCCAGATCAAGATCGGCCGGCGCCTGGCGATCAAGATCCTGAACGCCGCCAAGTTCGTGCTCTCGTTCCCGGTACCCGAGGGCGCAGAGGTCACTCATGCGCTGGATGCCTCGATGCTGGCCACACTCGACGGCGTGATCCGCGAAGCGACGACGGCGCTGGAGTCCTACGACCACGCCCGGGCGCTCGAAGTGACCGAGGCGTTCTTCTGGACCTTCTGCGATGACTACCTCGAGCTCGTGAAAGAGCGGGCCTACGACCAGACCGACGTCGGTCAGGCATCCGCCGCGCTCGCCCTTCGGCTCGCGCTATCGGCCCAGCTGCGCTTGCTCGCCCCCGTCGTGTCGTTCGCGACCGAAGAGGCCTGGTCGTGGTTCGAGGACGGATCGATCCATGCCGCCGCCTGGCCTGAGCCGCTCGACATCGCCGGCGACCCCGCTGTTCTCACCGCCGTCGGTGAGGCGCTCATCGGTGTGCGACGCGCGAAGACCGAGGCCAAGGCCTCGCAGAAGACGCCCGTGACCTCTCTCACCCTGGGCGCGAGCGCCGAGACCCTCGCCCTGCTGCAGCAGGCCGAGGGCGATCTGAAAGCCGTCGGACGGATCGCCGAACTCGCCTACGCCGAGGCCGAGTCGACCGGTGTGACCGACATCGTCCTGGGTGAGGTCTGACATGCAGCTGGGCACGCGATGGACCTCGGGCGATGTCCCGCCCCGAGCCGTCCCGGCGGAACTCCACGCCGCGATCGCCTCGGTCGACGGCGCGCTCCCGGCCGACCCGCTCGGTCAGCCTCGTCCGCGCTGGACGCTCACCTGGCTCGAGGGTCGACCGATCGCCGAGCTCGACACCGGCGTACTCGTGACGATGGAGCACGACGGGACCGCTGCCGTTCGCACGATCGACGACGAGGACTGACTCAGCGCTCGTCGTCGATCGTGCCCGCCGCGACGCTGGTCGCAGCCAGCAGCAGACGCGCGCCCAACAGGGTGGCGATCGGACGCCGCAGCCGTCCACAGCTTGCCGAACGCACGACCGAGCGCGGGGCGCTCGGTCGTGGGAGCATCCGTCGTCATCGCGGCAGAATGCCGATCGTCCCCGCCGCGCGCGCGTCCTGACGGCGCTCGGCATACGAGACGATCGCCTCGTGGCAGGCATCCGCCTGGCGCGCCCTCATCTGAGCGAGCCGCAGCTCGAGGCGACGTTCGATGCGCTCAGCGATACGCAGCAGCAGGCGGTCGAGGGTGCTGAGGCGGCCCGCTTCGGCGGCGATCGCGCTCATGATGACTCCTCATGATCGGTCAGGGGGAACATGTCGGTGCGGATGGTGAAGGGACGAACGCCCTCACCCTCCTGGTCGCGGAAGCGATTCGCGGCATCGCTGATCACCTCGTCGAGCGCCTGCGCCACTTCCTCGAACTGGGCATCGGTCATCCGAACCGTCGCGCTGCTGAGCATCGCGCTCCAGTCGGCGGGATCCTGTCGACCGACCCGCGCAAGGAAGTCTTCGAGCTGGCGGTTGCGGCGACGGTAGAACTCGGCGAGCACGACCTGGCTGGCCGCGCGCCCCGCAGGTGTCTTCACGGCGTCAGGGCTCGCCATCGAAACCGCGCCCTGGGGCCGCTCCCACCACCGCTCCCGAGCCGTCCCGCGATCCGGGATCTCGCGAATGAGGGAGTGCTTGGCCAGCGCGCGCAGGTGGTAGCTGGTCACACCGGATGACTCCCCCAGCTGCTCTGCCAGAGAGCTGGCCGTCTGGGGCCCGAACTGGCTGAGGATGTCGTAGATCTGCACGCGCAGCGGGTGCGCGAGTGCGCGCAGCGCCCCGGCGTCCAGCTCGCGGGCGTCGCGGAGGTGCGCCGCCTTCTGAGCATCCTGCGATTCCTCGGTCATGCCCTCACGGTACCAATGCAAAGCCTTCTTTGCAAGGATTTCTTTGCAAATGAATCTCTGCGTTCGGTATCGTGAGGGAATGACACCTGCGGATGCCGCGAACCCCCTGCTCGCCCCCTCGCTTCTCCCCTACGGACTGCCCGACTACACAGCCATCCGCCCCGAGCACTACCTGCCGGCCTTCGAGGAGGCCTTCGCACGGCACCTCGACGAGATCCGTGCGATCACCGCGGACCCGGATCCGGCGACCTTCGCCAATACGATGGTGCCGCTCGAGGCGAGCGGTGCGCTTCTCCACGACATCGCGGCGACCTTCTACACGGTGTCGTCTGCCGACGCCACGCCCGCGATCCAGGAGATTGAGGAGACCCTCGCGCCGCTCATGGCCGCGCACACCGATGCGATCCAGCTCGACGCGGCGCTGTACCGGCGGATCCAGGACGTGCACGCGAAGCTCGACTCCCTCGATCTGTCCGCCGAGGATCGCTATCTCGTCGAGCGCCACTACCGCGAGATGACACAGGCAGGGGCCGGGTTGGATGCCACACAGAAGGAGCGCCTCACGGCACTCAACGGCCGCCTGTCGACGCTGACGACGACGTTCGAGAAGAACCTGCTGAACGACACGAACGACCTCGCCGTCGTCTTCGACGATGCGTCCGAGCTCGAGGGGCTGGGCGCGGGCGAGCTGTCCGCGGCCGCGCGGGCCGCCACCGAACGCGGCCTGGAAGGAAAGTGGCTGATCTCGCTCCCCCTGTTCACCGGCCACCCGCTGCTGGGTTCACTGCGCCGCCGCGATGCCCGCGCACGCATCATGGCCGCCTCCCGCGCACGCGGCAGCCGCGACAACGCGTACGACAATCGCCCCGTCCTCCTCGAGATCGTGCGTCTGCGCGCGGAGCGCGCGACCCTCCTCGGCTTCGCCTCCCACGCGGCCTACATCACCTCCGACGAGACGGCAGGGACCCCCGAGGCCGTTCAGGATCTGCTCTTCCGCCTCGCCGTTCCGGCCGCTCGGAACGCGCACCGCGAACGGGCGGCCCTGCAGCGGATGGCGGATGCCGAGCCGGCGCCCTTCGACATCGCGGCGCACGATTGGGCGTACTACACCGAGAGGGTGCGCGCGTCCGAGCACGACATCGACGCCGCGGCGCTGCGACCCTGGTTCGAGGCGGAGCGCGTTCTGCAGGACGGCGTCTTCCGCGCGGCGACGCTACTGTACGGCATCACCTTCGTCGAGCGGCCGGACATCCCCGGTTACCACGACGACGTGCGCGTCTTCGAAGTCTTCAACGAGGACGGCTCGGCACTCGGGCTGTACCTGCTCGATCTCTACACGCGCGATTCGAAGCGCGGCGGGGCGTGGATGAACTCGATCGTCTCGCAGTCGCGTCTGCGCGGGACTGCGCCGGTCGTGGTGAACAACCTCAATGTGTCGAAGCCGAGCGGGGACCTGCCGACGCTTCTCACGATGGATGAGGTGACGACGTTCTTCCACGAGTTCGGCCACGCGCTGCACGGACTGTTCGCCACCGTCACCTACCCCCATTTCGCCGGCACGAACGTCTTCCGCGACTTCGTCGAGTTCCCCTCCCAGGTCAACGAGATGTGGATGCTGTGGCCCGAGGTTCTGACCCGGTATGCACGTCATCTCGACACGGACGAGCCCCTGCCGGCGGAGGTCATCGACAAGCTGCACGCCTCCGAGGCCTTCAACCAGGGCTTCGCGACGAGCGAATATCTCGCCGCATCGTGGCTGGACCAGGCGTGGCACCGTCTCGGAGCGGACGAGGCCGCCGCGGACATCGATGTCACCGCGTTCGAGGCGGCTGCGCTCGCCGAGATCGGACTGGACGACCCCGCGGTCCCTACCCGATACTCGTCGACCTACTTCGCCCACGTCTTCTCGGGCGGCTACAGCGCGGGGTACTACTCCTACATCTGGAGCGAGGTGCTGGATGCCGACACGGTCGAGTGGTTCCGCGCGAACGGCGGGCTCACCCGGGCCAACGGCGACCGGTTCCGCGATCGACTCCTGGGGGTGGGCGGCTCCAAAGATCCGCTCGAGGCGTTCCGCGACTTCCGCGGTCAGGATGCCGACATCGAGCCGCTCCTCGCGCGCCGCGGCCTCACCGGCTGATCAGGCGGGCGTGACGGCGTAGCGGAGGCGTGCGAACGGGCCCACGGCCCGTGCTTCCAGCAGACGAAGCCGCGAGGATTCGATCCTACGAGGCATCATCGGCGCGCCGCCGTCGAGTGCGACCGGGGCGACCGTCAGGGCGATCTCGTCGAGCGCTCCGGCGTCGTCGAATTGACCTGCAAGGTCCCCACCGCCGACGATCCAGATGTCCTCATCACCGGCGGCGCTGCGCAGCTCCGGAAGCAGGTCCACGACGGGGCCGGAGACGAATGTCACCGACGCGCCGTCGGGCACCGGCAGCCGGCGACTCGTGAAGACGAACGTGCGACGATCACCGAAGTACTCCTGCCAGCGCTCGGGGTGCGCGAGCAGGTCAGACTCCCTCAACAACCATTCGTAGGTGGAGGACCCTTCGACGATCAGCGCGCGGGACGGCGGCTGGATGCTCGGGTCAGGGTCGTCCGCGCCGGGGACGTCGAACAGCCACTGCAGCGACTGACGCTGATCCGCGATCCAGCCGTTGAACGTGCAGGCGGTGTCGTAGACGATGTGGGGCATGTGGAGACGGTACCGCCGGCCTCCGACAGCGTCTGGGGATCAGGCGGTCTTGCGCGCCTGGCGCAGAACGAGCGTGGGGGCTGCGCCCTCGTCCACGGCTGCCCGGGTGACGACCACCTTGTCGACGTTCTCGGCCGACGGGATCTCGAACATGATCGGACCGAGCACGTCTTCGAGGATCGCGCGGAGCCCGCGCGCACCGGTCTTGCGGGTCACCGCCAGCTCGGCGATCGCCTTGAGCGCCTCGTCGTCGAATTCGAGGGAGACGCCGTCGATCTCGAACATCCGCTGGTACTGCTTGACCAGGGCGTTCTTGGGCGTCGTGAGGATCTCGATGAGGGCCTCGGAGTCCAGCGGCGACACCGAAGCGACGACCGGAAGACGACCGATGAACTCGGGGATCAGTCCGAACTTGTGGAGGTCTTCGGGCTGCACCTCGCTGAACAGGCTCAGATCGTCGCCCTTGTTGTGCAGCGGTGCACCGAAGCCCACGCCGTGCTTGCCGACGCGTGACGAGATGATGTCCTCGAGTCCCGCGAAAGCACCCGCGACGATGAACAGCACGTTCGTGGTGTCGATCTGGATGAACTCCTGGTGGGGATGCTTGCGACCGCCCTGCGGCGGCACGGAGGCCACCGTGCCCTCGAGGATCTTCAGGAGCGCCTGCTGCACGCCTTCGCCCGAGACGTCGCGGGTGATGGAGGGGTTCTCCGCCTTGCGCGCGATCTTGTCGACCTCGTCGATGTAGATGATGCCGGTCTCGGCGCGCTTGGTGTCGAAGTCAGCGGCCTGCAGCAGCTTCAGCAGGATGTTCTCGACATCCTCGCCGACATATCCGGCCTCGGTCAGCGCAGTCGCATCCGCGACCGCGAACGGGACGTTGAGGCGCTTGGCGAGCGTCTGCGCGAGATAGGTCTTGCCGCATCCGGTCGGGCCCAGCAGCAGGATGTTGCTCTTGGCGATCTCGACGTCCTCGGCGCGCTGCTCGGCGGGCTGGAGCGTGCCGTGGGCGCGGACGCGCTTGTAGTGGTTGTACACCGCGACCGACAGCGCCCTCTTGGCGTCCTCCTGGCCGACGACGTACTCCTCGAGGAACGC
Organism: Microbacterium sediminicola; assembly: GCF_039531125.1. Taxonomy (NCBI): domain Bacteria; kingdom Bacillati; phylum Actinomycetota; class Actinomycetes; order Micrococcales; family Microbacteriaceae; genus Microbacterium; species Microbacterium sediminicola. The sequence continues at coordinate 698,972 of NZ_BAAAPL010000001.1, read as the reverse complement.
GAAGATCTCGCGCGGCTTGGGAAGGTCGAAGTCGGCGACTTCACCGTCGCCGGATTCAGCCATCCGCTCTTCGATGATCTCGTTGCACAGCTCGACGCACTCGTCGCAGATGTACACACCCGGACCCGCGATGAGCTGCTGCACCTGCTTCTGGCTCTTCCCGCAGAAAGAGCACTTGAACAGGTCGGCGCTCTCACCGATGCGTGCCATCAGGGTCCTCCTGGGTTGGGGTGGCCTCTGGTCGTGCAACGAGCCTAACCGAGCGCACCGACATCGTACGGGATTGGAACGAACTCACTGCGGAAACGGCGAACGCCCCGGCTCCGAAGAACCGGGGCGCCCGACCGGAGCTGTCACTTGCCTGCGATCGGACCGCGCTTGCGAGTGGTGAGGACCTGATCGACCAGACCGTAGGTGACGGCTTCCTCGGCCGACAGGATCTTGTCGCGGTCGATGTCCTTGTTGACCTCTTGCGGGGTCTTGTTCGAGTGCTTGGAGAGGGTCTCCTCGAGCCAAGTGCGCATCCGCAGGATCTCCTGCGCCTGAATCTCGATGTCGGAGGCCTGACCGTGGCCGGCCTCCCCCATCGCCGGCTGATGGATGAGGATGCGGGCGTTCGGCAGCGCCAGGCGCTTGCCGGGAGCACCCGCCGCCAGCAGCACGGAGGCCGCGGAGGCCGCCTGACCGAGCACGACGGTCTGGATCTGCGGCGACACGTACTGCATCGTGTCGTAGATCGCCGTCATCGCAGTGAAGGATCCACCGGGCGAGTTGATGTACATGATGATGTCGCGGTCGGGATCCTGCGACTCAAGGACGAGCAGCTGCGCCATGACGTCATCGGCCGAGGCATCGTCCACCTGCACGCCGAGGAAGATCACGCGGTCCTCGAACAGCTTGTTGTACGGGTCCTGGCGCTTGTAGCCGTAGGCCGTCCGCTCCTCGAACTGCGGAAGGATGTAGCGGCTGCCCGGCATCTGAAGGCCGGCGGGCGAGGACTGCGGGAGACCGGAGGTCGGGATGTTCATGCGGGTTCTCTCTCTTTCGCCTGCGGTCACTTCGTGTCCGTGCCGCCGCCGCCGGCGACGTCGGCCGCGTGCTCGCGGATGTGGTCGACGAATCCGTACTCGAGCGCCTCGTCGGCGGTGAACCAACGGTCGCGGTCGCCGTCCTCGTTGATCTGCTCGACCGTCTTGCCCGTCTGGGCCGCGGTGATCTCGGCGAGGCGGTTCTTCATCGAGGTGATCAGCGCTGCCTGCGTCTGGATGTCGCTGGCCGTGCCGCCGAAGCCGCCGTGCGGCTGGTGCAGCAGCACGCGGGCATTCGGGGTGATGTACCGCTTGCCCTTGGTGCCACTGGTGAGCAGAAGCTGACCCATGGATGCCGCCATGCCGATTCCGACCGTGACGATGTCATTGGGCACGAACTGCATCGTGTCGTAGATCGCCATGCCCGCGGTAATCGAACCGCCGGGCGAGTTGATGTAGAGGTAGATGTCCTTCTGCGAGTCTTCGGCAGCGAGGAGCAGGATCTTCGCGCAGATCTCGTTCGCGTTCTCGTCGCGCACCTCTGACCCGAGCCAGATGATGCGGTCCTTCAGCAGCCTGTCGAAGACGCTCGTCGCGACAAGTGGTTCAGCCATGTGTGCTCCCGTTTCGTTGCGTGCTTCGAATCTACCGGCGCGCTTCGCGCCCCCCGGTCGTGTTCGCCCTGGGCAGAGCGCGCAGACGACGGATGCCCCGACCCCACACGGGGTCGAGGCATCCGGAACGTGCAGCGGCGCGGATTACTCCGCGTCGGCGGCCTTCGGCTTGCGCGGGGCACGCTTCTTGGGAGCGGGCTTCTCCTCTGCGGCCTCTTCGGCTTCAGCCTCGGCGACGATCTCCTCGGCCTCCTCGACGACCTCTTCCTCAGCCTCAGCCTCGTCCTCGTCGGTGCCGAGGTAGATCGACAGGTCGACGGCGGCGCCGTTCGTGTCGACGATCGAAACCGTGCGGAGCGCGACGACGACGGCCTTGCTGCGCGCGACCTCGCCCACCATCGCCGGCAGCTGGTTGTTCTGCTGCAGCGCGTTGACGAAGTCCTGCGGCGCCATGCCGTACTGCGCGGCGGACTGCATCAGGTACTGGGTCAGCTCGTCCTGCGAGACCTGCACGTCGAGCGATTCGGCGAGGGTGTCCAGCAGCATCTGGGTGCGGAACTGCTTCTCGGATGCCTCGGTCACCTCGGCACGGTGCTCGTCATCCTCCAGACGCCCCTCGGACTCGAGGTGGTTGTTCACCTCATCCTCGACCAGACCCGCGGGAACGGGGATCTCGACCTGCTCGAGCAGCAGCTCGATGAACTTCTCACGCGCAGCGGCGCTCTGCTCGAAGCCGCCCTGCTCACCCGCACGGCTCTGCAGGCTCTCACGCAACTCGGCGATCGTGTCGAACTCGCTGGCGATCTGCGCGAAGTCGTCGTCAGCCTCGGGAAGCTCGCGCTCCTTGACGCTCTTGACCGATACGGCGACCTCGGCCTCTTCACCCGCGTGGTCACCGCCCACCAGCTTCGAGCGGAAGGTGGTGTCTTCACCGGCGGTGAGGGAGTCGATGGCCTCGTCGATGCCTTCGAGCAGCTCACCCGAGCCGACCTCGTAGGACACGCCCTCGGCGCGGTCGATTTCGTTGCCCTCGATGGTGGCGACCAGGTCGAGTTCGACGAAGTCCCCTGTCGCGGCGGGACGGTCGACGGTGATGAGCGTGCCGAAGCGGGCGCGAAGCTTGTCGAGCTCCGCGTCGACCGCGGCGTCATCGACCTCGAGCGCGTCGACCTCGAGGGTCAGACCGGCGAACTCGGGCAGCGTGATCTCGGGGCGGACGTCGACCTCGATCTCGACCTTGAGGTCACCCGAGAAATCCTTCTCGTTCGGCCACTCGACGATCTCCGCGCTCGGGCGGCCGAGCACGCGCACTTCCTGCGCCTGGACGGCCTCGCGGTAGAACCGGTCGAGCCCGTCGTTGACGGCGTGCTCGAGGACTGCGCCACGACCGATGCGCTGGTCGATGATCGGCGCCGGGACCTTCCCCTTGCGGAAGCCGGGGATCTGGACGTCCTTGGCGATGTGCTCGTATGCGTGGGCGATGCTCGGCTTGAGCTCGTCGGGGGTGATCGACAGAAGCAGCTTGACGCGGGTCTCGCTGAGCTTTTCGACAGTGCTGGTGACCATGCCTGTGTTGTTCTCCTCGTGAATCACCGCGTGCTCGCGCGGCGAAGGTCTGGGGTCGGGCCGTGATGTCGGGGCGACAGGATTTGAACCTGCGACTTCCCGCTCCCAAAGCGGGCGCTCTACCAAGCTGAGCTACGCCCCGGGCGGGTTGATACGCACGCGTGCGACAGACGGCCCACAGAAGTCTAGCCGACGCGGCCGCTCCGGTGCGGTTCGAGGCCACGCGGCAATCGCGTATAGACTGTCGGATGCTGCTTCGGCCTGGCCGATGCGGGGGTGTAGCTCAATGGTAGAGTCTCAGTCTTCCAAACTGATTGCGCGGGTTCGATTCCCGTCACCCCCTCCACAGCTCCGATGTGTCACCTCAGGTGGCGCAGCGGAGCTTTCGCGTTGGGTGCCGTGCGAAACGATCGCCGACCCTACTTCGGACCTTCGACGAGATCGTGCGGCTGCCGTGCCTGCAGCCGACGTTCGATGATCAGCAGCGCCACGACGATCGCGACGCCAAGCAGGAAAAGCCCGAGGATCGCGAGGATGTCGCCCTGCGGCGCGAGAACTCCGCCGTCCTCGGTCTGCCACGGCCACAGCGCACGAAGAGACCCGACCATGAGCCCCGTCATGACGGCGAGCGTCGCGTCACGTCGATGCTCGAGGAGCCACTGGAGTCCGGTGACGAACAATCCCAGTCCGACGATGGCGCCGAAGGCGAACGTGCCGAGGTAGACGAGGTCACGGTCGTTGACCGCGGCGATCGTCGGAGCGTACATCCCCATCGTCAGGAGCAAAAAGGATCCCGAGACGCCGGGAAGCACGAGCGCGCACACCGCAACGGCCGCCGCGACGAAGACCAGTGGAAGAGCGGGATCGGCATCCACGCTCCCCGGGATGCTCGTGAGCGCGAACGCAGACACCGCAGCGACGACGGCGAGCACGACGTGGCGCGGCCGCCAGTGGGAGACCATCCCCATCGGCACCGCGATGGATGCCGCGATCAGTCCGGCAAAGACCGCGCGCGTCTGGGTCGGGTAGTCCTCGATGACCGGCCCGAGGATCGCGGCACCGATCACGAGTGCCGCGCCCATTCCGATCGCGATCGGCAGCAGCAGCATCCATCGCACCTGCGCGAACTGCGCCCGCGCGCGGGCGAGGCCTCGCCCGCGTACCCCATCGATCACAACGCGGACCGCGCCGCGGACGAGATGTCCTGCCGAGGTGATCAGGCCCGTGTAGACCCCGACGATGAGGGCGATCGTGCCGCCGCTGACGCCGGGGATGATCTCGGCGGTGCCGATGAGCGCACCTCGGAGGAGGTCGAGAAGGAAGCGGGGCAGTCGCACGAAGGTCCTCTCGGGAGTCAGCGGCGCCGTGTCGCACCGCTGTACGGTCGGCGTCGGTCGATCGTAGCGGGACGTGGTCGGTTCGAAACCTGTGATCCCTGTGGACCGGCTATGTACGAGCTCCCCGGTGGGACGCGGTGTGGCGCAAGTAGGCCTGCGCGTTCCCCACCAGACCTGCTTTCTCGTCAGCGGTGAGTTCACGGCGCACGCGGGCGGGGACACCGGCCACGAGTGACCCCGGCGGGATGATCGTGCCCTCGAGCACGACCGCTCCCCCGGCCACGAGCGAACCTGTCCCAATCACGGCTCCCGACAGGACGACGCTCCCCATACCGATGAGACAGTCATCCTCGATCGTGCACCCGTGCACCACCGCGTTGTGCCCGACGGAGACACCGCGGCCGATCACGACGGGGTGGGCGGCGTCGACGTGCACCGACACGTTGTCCTGAATGTTCGAGCCCGCGCCGATCGTCACCGAGCCACTGTCGGCCCGAACGACGGCGTTGTACCAGATGCTCACCTCGGCATCGAGTGTCACATCACCGATGACCCGCGCACCGTGGGCCAGGAAGGCGGTCGGATCGACGCGGGGGGTCTTGCCCGGGATCGAGAGGACGGATGCCTGGTCGAAAGTCATGCTGCGAGCGTACGTCAGGCCCCTGTCGCGCCGGCGCTCACCCCGAGGATGCCTCACCCAGGGCTTCCCGAAGCGCTGCGGTGTAGTACGGGGCGAGCGTGTTCACGAACGTCACCGTCAGGTGATCCTGGTCCCGATAAAGATTGGCGCCGCCGACCACCGGGTAGCACCACTGGGCGTCGCAGTAGACGTCGGTGAAGTCCAGCAGCGTGACCTCGGCCATGGCATCCGCGGCATCGCGCAGCGGATCGTCCGTGACGAGGACGTCTGCACGGGCGCCTACGCACTCGGCGGCATCCCGCGTGCGCAGACACTTGTTCGGATCTGTCTCCCAGACCGGATTGTCGACGACCGTCACCACCGGGATCCCCCGTGTGGTGACCTCGCTCCATGCCTCCTCATAGCCCGCCACCGCCGCGTCATGGGTCGACCCGGAGCCGGATGATGCATAGGGCGTCGTCGCCAGCGCCGAGGTGAACACCACATCGGGGTCGAGTGCCTCCAGTTCCGCGGTCATCGCCGCGCGCCACGCGTCGCAGGATGCCCCGAAGGCTCCGCCGGTGGCCAGGGGTGTCGTGTTCCACGGGCAGGCGCCCTTGAAGAACGTGACCAATCGCCAGCCGTTGTCATCGGCCATCTGCTGGAAGGTCGACAGCAGCTGGAACGCATGACTGTCACCGACAAGCGCCACGACAGGAGCATCGGAATCAACCGAGCCGAACTCGCAGCTGACCGGACGCGCGTCGTTCAGCTGAACGAAGCACTCCTCGTCGGCGGGCCGATCGACCCCGGCGAACCCGGGCGCGGGAAGGATGACACCGGCGAAATCCGCATCCGCGCAGCCCTCATCGAGGACGAGCGCCGCTCCGAAGCACTCCGGCGGGTTCTCGCGCACCTGCTCGATCGCGGCCACACCGTCCGCATACGCCTTCGCGTTGATCGCCCAGGCAGTACCTGCTGTCCCCGCCACCACCAGCATCGCTGCCAGCGCCGCCCATAGCGTCACGCGCGCGGGTCGCTCGGTGAGCACCTTCCACCGGCGGGCGGGGTCCTCGACGAACCGCTTGGTCAGCCACGCGAGGACGAAGCACAGCGCGAGGAGCGCGACGCGATGGTAGATCGTGAGACCCCAGAACGGCACCCACGGGGCGATGATGATGAGCGGCCAGTGCCACAGGTACAACGAGTACGAGATGTCTCCCACGAACTGCGCCGGCCTCAGCGCGAGGACGCGAGTGGGATACCACCACCGCTCAGTGTTGGACGCTGCGATGATCGCCGCCGCACCCAGTGCGGGCAACAGGGCGGCGTAGCCGGGGAATGGCGTCTGCCCGTCGAAGCTGAATGCGGTGTACAACAGCGCGATGATCCCGGCCCAGCCCAGCGCGAAGCTCGCCCAGGCTGAGCGGATGCGCAGTGCGGGGATCAGCGCGATCATCGCGCCGAGGCCGAACTCCCACATGCGCGCGAACGTCACGAAGTACGCCGGGGCCGGATCGGTCGCGGTGAGGATGACCGAGTACGCGAAGGATGCCAGGGCGACGCCTGCGAGCGTCCACATGACGGCGAGGCGCACGCGTCCGCGCACCCACCGCGTCGCCACCCACGCGGCCGCCAGCATCAACAGTGGCCACAACACGTAGAACTGCTCCTCGAGCGAGAGCGACCAGTAGTGCTGGACGGAGGACGGGTCTCCCTGGTGGTTGAGGTAGTCCGCGGAGGTGAGCGCGAGATACCAGTTCTCGACGTAGAAGGTCGAGGCGATGATCTCGCGCACCTGGGACGCGACGGCCGATGTCGGAGTGAGATAAGGCGTCATCGCGACCAGCGCGCAGAACAGCAGCACGAGCAACGAGGCCGGCAGTAGCCGTCGCGCGCGCCGCGCCCAGAACTGGCCGAGGCGCACCGTCCCGGTCAGGACGAGCTCACGGGAAAGGTGTCCCGTGATGAGAAAGCCCGAGATGACGAAGAACACGTCCACGCCCACGTAGCCACCCGGAAGGCGCCCCGGCCAGAAGTGGTAGAGGACGACGAGCAGCACCGCGATGGCACGCAAACCTTGCACGTGCGGCAGAAAGCGAGAGGGTTCCGCATGCTCCGGTGAACGCTCCGACGGTTCGCGCAGGATCGGGCCCGAGGGTGTCGAGAGATCCTGGGGCTGCTCGGAGGGTGTCACCACAGCTCGACGGTAGTCGTCGCGACGGCAGATGCCGGCAGCGACCCGACGCTGGGCTCCATCGGACACGCCCGCACCGATTCCGGGTTAGCCAGTACTGACTTGCTTGCGCATTTTGCGCGGCGAAGTAACGTGAGGGTGACGAAGCACCCCGATTCAAGGAGGTTCGACATGACTGACACCCGCACCACCCCCGCGACCGCCGCCGACCCGACCGTCGCCGCGGCCGCCGCCCAACTGCTGACCCCTGTCGTCCTCGGTCTCCAAGCGCTCGCCGTCAACGGAAAGCAGGCGCACTGGAACGTGCGCGGCGCGAACTTCATCGCCATCCACGAGCTGCTTGACACCGTCGTCGACCACGCAAAAGAGGCCGCAGACGAGGCGGCCGAGCGCATCGTCGCCCTGGGACTTCCCGTCGACGCACGGCTGTCCACGATCTCGACCAAGGCCACCGCATCTGCCGTTCCCGCCGGGTTCACGCCGTGGGATGCCATGTGCCGCGCGATGATCGCCGACCTCGACGCGGTCATCGCCGACGTGAAGGCTGCCGTCGACGGCCTCGACGAAGTGGACCTGACAAGCCAGGACGTCGCGATCAGCATCCAGCAGACGCTCGAGAAGGACCGCTGGTTCCTCTTCGCGCACCTCGCCGAGTAGGCGGCCGCGGAACACCACGCAGGGGTTCGGGACTCGTGTCTCGGGCCCCTGCGGCGTGTCAGCCCAGGTGAGTGATGCGCCCGCCCACAAGGGTGGCCCGAACCTCCATCGCACGGAGTTCGCGTTCGCCGGCCACCCGCGGGTCGGTTTCGCACAGCACCAGGTCTGCCGGCTCTCCTACCGCGATCCTCGCCGGGTGCTCAGAGCCACCGTGTGTGGACGCCGCAAGCGCCACCTCCAGCGGCAGCGCCTGGCCGGGTTGCCACGCCTCACGTCCGTCGCGGGTGCGGAAAACCGCCGACGCCATCGCCGCCCAGGGGTCGAGCGCGGCGACCGGCGCGTCCGAGCCGAGGGTGAGGTTGGCCCCACTGTCAGCCAACGCGCGCAGCGGATACGGCATCGCGGTCTGATGTGCCCACAGCGTGTCGGTCATGTCACGGTCGTCGAGCGCATGTTCCGGTTGCACACTCGCGGTCACCCCCAGCCGCGCGAAGCGGGGTACATCGACGGCCGAGACCAGCTGCGCGTGCTCGATACTCCCCCGCGCCCCGGTCACGGCGAAGGCATCCAGGGCATGCGAATTCGCAAGATCGCCGATCGCGTGGATCGCGCAAGAGATGCCGTTGGCCGTCGCCTCGGTCATGAGGGCGCGCAACTCGCCGGGCGGCACCGTCAGCACGCCGCGATCGTCGTGCGTACCCGCATACGGGTGCGAGCACGCCGCGGTACGCGTCCCGAGCGACCCGTCGCTGATCACCTTCAGGCTCCCCACCGTCACGAGGTCGGATACCCGGTCTCCCGTCGTCCATCCCTCCGCGATCAGCCGATCGAGCATCGCGGGGTACGTGCCGAACTCGATGCGGAGCGTATCGAAGCCGCCGCCGGTGCGACGCTGCCATGCTTCGGGATTCCACCCCATGTCGAAGTCCACCAGACCGACGACGCCGCGTGCGGCCGCTCCCTGCGCGAAGCGTGCGACCGCGGCATCCGCCCGCTCGGCCGACGCGGCGTTCAGGCGGCGCGAGATCTCGAATGCCGGTTCCTCGCGCAGTAGGCCCGTGCTGTCGACGGGGGTCATGCCCTCGCGCCGGAACGCGGCGGTGTTCAGCCACACGCTGTGGACGTCCGCGTTGATGAGGTAGGTCGCGACATCACCCGTGGCGGCATCCAGCATGTCCAGTGAGGGAAGATCCGGCCACAGCGCGTCACGGAAACCGGTGCCGACGCGACGACCGTCCTCGTCCATGGCCGCACCGGCCATCGCCTCCGCCGCGACGTGCGCGCTCTTCACGTCTCCCAACGGATGCCGACGCGCGGCGAGCGCGGCCTGGACGACATGCACGTGGTGGTCCCAGAGCCCGGGGACCAGCCAGGCGCCGTCCCCATCGAGGGTGTCACCCACGGGTGGCAGGATGCCGGGCAGCCGCAGGTCGGCAATCCGTCCGGCATCGTCGATGACGACATCCCACGGCCCCTCGAACGGCAGGAGCTCTACCCCGGGACCTGCCACCCGCACACCGAGGATCGTGCCGACCCGGGCACCCCGGCCGTTCACGCCTGGCATGAGGGGCACCAATAGAGCTTGCGACCGGCGGCCTCTTCGACGACGATCGCCGTACCGCACACTCGGCACGGCAGACCCGCGCGGTGGTAGACCCAGTGGCGGTCGTCACGATGTGCCATCGCTCGCCGGTAGGCGTCGCCATCCAGACCGTCCATCGTCATCATCTGACCCGTTTCGACACCGATCCGGAGCAGTCTCACCCAATCCCGCCAGAGCGCGCGAACGGTGTCTTCGGGCACGTCGCGCCCGGAGGTGTAGGGATTCACGCCCGCGCGGAACAGCAACTCCGCGCGATAGACATTGCCGATGCCGCTGACGACCGCCTGGTCCATGAGCAGCAGCCCGATCGCGGTGGGCTTTCGCCGAACGACCGCGACGAACCGCTCCTCGGCCTCATCGACATCGTCGACCAGCGGGTCCGGCCCGAGCTTCGCGATTGCGGCGACGACCTGATCGGGCGTCTGGATCTCGCACGCGGTGGGTCCGCGCAGGTCCGCGCACGTGACATCCGTGAGAAGGCGCAGGCGCACCTGTCCGACCGGGTGCGGGGGCCAGTGATCATCCGCAGGAAGGCCGGTGGTCTGCTCCGACATGCGCACGTGCGCGCGCGCCCGTCGCGGCGCCCCGATGGAGCTCAGCGAGTTTTCCCCCGCCGCGTCGAAGACCTCCACCTCTCCCAGATCCGTGCCTCGCTGGTTGGTCTGGCCCATGCGGCCGTTCGCCGAGGCGATCGTGGGGTCGACCTCGATGGTTCCGGCGAAATCCCAGGCGCCGTACATTCCCAGGTGCACCCGCAGCCACAGATCGCCTTCGAATTCCAGGAACATCTGCTTGCCCACCGCGCGCGCGGCCAGCATCTCACGGCCGTCGATCAGCGCGGCTCCCTCGGCGAACCGCCCCTGAGGGCTGGAAGTCCGGACGGCGCGACCGACGTAGTTCTGCGCAAACTGCCGTGCGATCCGGTGGACGGAGTGTCCCTCGGGCATCAACCAGCTTCCGGATCGAATGCATCTCCCGGCTCGCTACCCGAGGCGTCACGCGGGTCGGGGAGCAGAGATCCGTCCGCCTCGTACGCGGCGATCTGCGCGATCCGGCGCACGTGGCGCTCTTCGTCCGAGAACGGCGTCGAGATGAAGCGGTCGATGAAGGTCACAACCTCCCCGAAAGTGTGCTGGCGGGCGCCGATCGCGATGACATTCGCGTCGTTGTGCTCGCGGGCCAGCTCCGCCGTGGGGATGTTCCACACCAGAGCCGCCCGGATGCCTCGCACCTTGTTCGCGGCGATCTGCTCACCGTTGCCCGACCCTCCGAACACGATGCCAAGGGCTTCCACGCCCGCCTCCTGATCGGCGACCACGCCCAGCGCGGCCCGGATGCAGAACGAGGGGTAGTCATCGACGGCGTCATAGACGATCGGTCCGTGGTCGATGACCTCATGGCCCTGCTCGGCGAGATGGTGCTGCAGCTGCGTGGAGAACTCCATGCCGGCGTGGTCCGTGGCGATGTGGATGCGCATGGCTTCATCCTAGGGAACCGGATCGCCCCCGTCCTGATCGCGCTTCCCGCTACGACCCTCGCCATGACCGCGGGGCCGTTCGGCCACGGTGGCCGCGTCACCCGAGGCTCGATGATCCGGGCGGTCGGGACCCTTGGGCTGGATGTGGCCGGGCTCGAGCGTACGCTCGACATCCTCGGCCGTGACCACGGAGATCTCCTGCGTCGCCGTCGTGTACCACTCGGTGAGCTCCGGGTCCTCCGTATCGAGCCACGCTCCCGCACCCTCGCCAGCGTCCACCTCGGTGGACTCGAACACGAAGTCGTCTCCGTGCTCGGCGATCCCCTGCCGCACACCCTGAGCGATGGCCGCCTGGGCGAACTTCCTCCGCAGCATGTAGGGGTCGGTCCGGAGCTCCTTGCCCCACGCCACCATCATGCCGATCATGATCACCGCGAACGGCAGGGAGGTCACGATCATCATCGACTGAAGACCCCCCAGCGCCGTCGAACCTCCTGCCAACAGCAGTGAGCCGCCCACCGCTCCCAGCAGCAGTCCCCACGTGATCGTCACCCACATCGACGGCTCCGGCTTGCCGCGCTGGCTCATGGATCCCATGACGATCGATGCGGAGTCGGCCGATGTCACGAAGTAGACGATGATCGAGATCATCGCCACGATCGAGGTGAGAAGTGGCAACGGGAGATTGCCGAGCATCGCGAACAAGACGTCCTCGGGCTGTGAGACATCCGCGACGCCGTCCCCCTGCATCTGCTGATCCATGGCGGTGCTGCCGAGGATCGTGAACCACACGAAGCAGACACTGGAGGGCACGAGGATCACCACCGTGACGAACTCACGCAGGGTGCGACCGCGGGAGATCTTGGCGATGAAGATGCCGACGAACGGCGACCAGGAAATCCACCACGCCCAGTAGTACGTCGTCCACGACGCCATGAACGAGGCGGCGGCGTCGCTCTGCAGGCCGTTGCGCGAGAGCATGACCCCGAGATCTGTGAAGAAGGTCATGAGACCCGACGGGATCATCGTGACGATCAACAGCGTCGGACCGACGACGAACACGAACAGGGCGAGAAGCCCCGCCAACGCCATGTTGATGTTCGACAGCGCACGGATGCCGCGCTTCACGCCAGACACAGCCGACAACACGAACAAACCGGTCAAGATCGCGAGCAACGCGATGAGAAGACCCTCACTCACTTCGTCGATACCGCCGATGACCTCAATCCCGCGCCCGATCTGCAGGATGCCGATTCCGAGTGACACCGCAGTCCCGAACAGCGTCACGATGATCGCGAAGACGTCGATGACACCGCCAGCCCACCCGTCGACGCGACGCCCGAACAGCGGCTCGAAAATCCCCGAGATGAGCGGGGCGCGCCCGCGCCGATAGGCCCCGTAGGCGATCGCACCACCGACCAGCGCATAGAAACCCCAGGCGAACGGCCCCCAATGGAAGATCGTCTGCGCCAGGGAATCCTTCATCGCGTTGACCGTCTCCGGTGCTGCCGAGAACCCCGGAGGAGGGTCCACGAAGAACGACAGCGGCTCCAACGGCCCGTAGAACAGCAGCCCGATGCCCATTCCCGCGGAGAAGAGCATCGCCACCCACGACGTGGTGGAGAACTCCGGTTTCTCGTCATCGGCACCGAGCCGGATGCCACCTGTCCGGCCATACCCGACCACCAGCATGAATCCGAGCACCACGATTGCTAGTGCCGAGAAGAGCCATCCGAATCCCTGTGTCTCCCACGCCAGCAGGTAACCGCCGACGGCAGAGAGGTTCTCCGGCGCCACCAGCGCCCAGATCACGACACCGAGCACGAGCACTCCGGCCGTCACGAAGACGGCGACGTTGGTGGAGAACTTCCTGCCGGTGTGCTCCACGCCGATACCCGGGATCAGCGCAGGGTGGATTCCGCGCCCCAGCGCCGGGTCGTTCACCTCACGTATGACTCGGGCAACCGCCCGGGGTGGTACGGGTGGCTGGTCGCGCGTGGTCATCGAGGTCTCCCCGGTTACGTATCAGTCGTTCGTCACGTATCGTCTTCGCCTCCACGCTAAGGGGATTGCGCGGCGTAGGCTAGGTGGCTGTCGTGACCTCAGAAGGGTCGCGGCCGATTCGGCCGCCATCATGCGGCATCCACCACCCGAGCCTGGGAGCAACCGAAGTGCCTGGAGAAAACCTCACCCGCATCGAAGCGCAAGAGCGCCGGGCGATCCTCGACACGCAGTCGTACGAGGTCATCCTCGACCTGACGACCGGCGCCGAGGTGTTCCGTTCCACGACGACCGTGCGCTTCACCGCCACCGAGGGCGCGGCGACGTTCATCGACCTGATCGCCCGCGACGTGCATCGCATCACGCTCAACGGTCGCGACATTCCCACGTCGGCATTCGCGGACTCCCGCATCGCTCTGACCAACCTCGCTCCCGAGAACGAACTCGTCGTCGACGCGGACTGCCTGTACACGAACACGGGCGAGGGCCTGCACCGCTTCGTCGATCCCGTCGACGGCGAGGTGTACCTCTACTCGCAGTTCGAGGTGCCGGACTCCCGCCGTATGTTCGCGGTGTTCGAGCAGCCCGACCTGAAGGCGACGTTCCAGTTCACGGTCACCGCGCCCGCGGCGTGGAAGGTCACCTCCAACTCCCCCACACCCGACCCCGCACCCGCGGGCGAGGGGAAGTCGACATGGGAATTCGAGCCCACCCCGCGCATCTCCTCGTACATCACCGCGCTCATCGCCGGACCCTACGAGGCGACCTACTCCGAGCTCACGAGCGCCTCGGGCCGCGTCATCCCGCTCGGCATCTTCGCGCGCAAGAGCCTCTGGCAGTACCTGGACGCCGACTACATCTTCGAGAAGACCCGCCAGGGCTTCGCGTACTACGAGAAGAAGTTCGACTACCCGTATCCCTTCGCGAAGTACGACCAGCTCTTCGTCCCGGAGTTCAACGCGGGCGCGATGGAGAACGCGGGCGCGGTGACCTTCACCGAGGTGTACGTCTTCCGCAGCAAGGTCACCGATGCGGTCAAGGAGCGCCGGGTCGTCACGATCCTCCATGAGCTCGCGCACATGTGGTTCGGCGACCTCGTGACGATGAAGTGGTGGAACGACCTGTGGCTGAACGAATCGTTCGCCGAATGGGCCTCCACCATCGCCACCGCCGAGGCGACCGAGTGGACCGAGGCCTGGACCACCTTCAACGCCATGGAGAAGACCTGGGCCTACCGTCAGGACCAGCTTCCCTCGACGCACCCGGTCGTCGCCGAGATCCGTGACCTCGAGGACGTGCAGGTCAACTTCGACGGCATCACGTATGCGAAGGGCGGCTCGGTCCTCAAGCAGCTCGCGGCGTGGGTCGGCATCGACGAGTTCTTCGCCGGCGTGGGCGCGTACTTCACGAAGCACGCCTACGGCAACACGGTACTGGCGGATCTGCTGACGGAGCTCGAGGCCACGAGCGGTCGCGAGCTGTCCGGGTGGTCGAAGAAGTGGCTCGAGACGGCAGGTGTCAACACGCTGTCACCCGCCGTGGCCGAGGGAGCTGACGGCCGCATCACCTCTTTCAAGATCGTCCAGACCGCCCCCGCCGATTACCCCACGATCCGGCCCCACCGGCTCGGCGTGGGGTTCTACACCCTGGGCGCAGGTGGCCTCGAGCGGACTCACGCCATCGAGCTGGACGTCGACGGCGATCTGACCGATGTCCCCCAGCTCGTCGGTCAGGCGCGGCCGGACCTCATCGTCCTCAACGACCAGGACCTGGCGTACGCGAAGATCCGGCTCGATGAGCGTTCGCTCGAGACGGCGATCGGGCACCTCGCGAAAATCACAGACCCGCTCGCGCGATCGCTGGTGTGGGGTGCGGCGTGGGACCAGACCCGTGACGCCGAGGCGTCCGCGTCGGACTACGTCGACCTGGTCTTGGGCAACATCGGGTCAGAGACCGAGTCGACGACCGTGCGCACCACGCTCGCGCAGCTCCTGTTGGCGGCAAACTCGTACGTCGCGCGCGACCGCCGCGAGCTGTCGCGCGCCAAGGTCGCCGACGGACTGTGGGCGCTCGCCCAGTCCGCGGCAGCCGGCAGCGACAGCCAGCTCCAGTTCGTGACGGCCTTCGCCAGTGCGGCGGCCACCCCCGCCCACTGGGCAACGGTCAAGGATCTGCGCGCGGGCACCGTATCGCTCGACGGCCTGACGATCGACACCGACCTGAGCTGGCAGCTGCTGGTCTCCCTCGCCGCCGGCGGCCTCGTCACCGAGGCGGAGATCGATGACGCGCTCGCGGACGACAACACGGCCAAGGGCGGCGAGTTCGCCGCACAGGCCAAGGCAGCGCTCCCCCACCCTGCCGCCAAGGCGGCCGCGTGGGACTCGCTCGTGAAGAACGCGAACCTGCCCAACACGATCGTGCGCTCTGCCGCGCTCGGGTTCGTGCACCCGGCCGGACTGGAGCTGCTCGACGAGTTCGTCGATCGCTACTTCGACATGCTGCTGCCCGTCTGGAACTCCCGGTCGTACAAGATCGCCGAATACCTCGTGCTCGGCCTCTACCCCGCACCGCTGGCGAATGCGCGGCTGCGTGACGCGACGCGGGCGTGGCTGGCGGAGAACGCAGACGCCGCCCCGGCTCTGCGACGCATGGTCGCTGAGAATCTCGCCGGTGTCGAGCGGGCGCTGTCGGTGCAGGAGCGCGACGCGCTCTGATCTCACCGGGGTCCGCGCGGCATCCTCCGTCCGGACCCCGTGAGATCGGTCGCATCACGGAAAGGCGCGGAACGATGACCCAGGACAGTGCCCCGCAGGAGCAGTCGTTCTTCGAGGCCGTGGGCGGACACCAAACCTTCGTGCGGCTCGTCGATGTCTTCTATGCGGGCGTGGCCGACGACGAGGTGCTGCGCCCCATGTACCCGGAGGAAGACCTCGAACCCGCCAAGACGCGCCTGGTGATGTTCCTCGAGCAATACTGGGGCGGACCGACCACCTACAGCCAGAAACGTGGGCATCCGCGCCTGCGCATGCGCCATGCGCCGTTCCACGTGAATCCCGATGCCCGCGACCGGTGGCTGCAGCACATGCGCAACGGTGTGGATGCCCTCGAGCTCTCACCTCTGCACGAGGAAGTGCTCTGGGACTACCTCACCCGCGCCGCGATGGCGATGGTGAACACGTTCAAGCCGACCGGCATCGGGCCCTCGGCCCAAGGGCGCACCGATATCCCGCTCTCGTCGGAGGACTGACGGCACGCACGCCGGTCAGCGCGCCGATCCCGTTCCGCGCACGGGCGTCAGACCACTGCGCACCGTCGTGCGCGTCAGAACGTGCCCCCGACTCAGGCTCAGACGCAGCCACGGGCCGCTCTCGCGGACCTGCGCACGCTCGTCTCCCACGATGAAGCCCATCGTCAGCGCAGCGAAGGCCGAGCCCAGCGGCAGCCCGTCCAGTGCGGAATCGGACTCTCCCCACACACGCGCGCGCGTCGCGCGGACAGCATCCTCCCCCGCATCACGCGGGACACGGTCCGACACAGCCGCCATCCCCCATTGCGCCCGCGACGCGATCACCGATGCCTCGAGCGCGCCGCGCTCACGCCATCCTCCGCGCGGCGGGGAGATCCCCGCCCACGTCGCGGTCACCGCCGTCTCGGGCAGGGCGACCGCCGCCGTCCCCTCCGACCGGAGTGATGCCGCAGCCACCGCGAAATCGCACTCCAGCTCCGGGTCGATCGGAAGAATGCGCATGGCCAGCACCGTAGGAGTGGCCTCCATGAGCCCCCGCGGCGCGAGGACTGCGGCCGACATCACCAGTGCCCCACTGCTCGCCTGCAACCGTACGGCCGCATCCTCGCCCAGACGCGCCGCTCTCCCGGCGAAGACGATCGCGTCGCTGGCGGCCTCCGCATCCGGAAAGCGGAGGGAAGAAGGCATCCACCTAGACTACCGGGGTGAGCTCCGCCCCCTTCGACCCGCATGCCGCGCTGCTGTCGGCGCTCCAACTCTCGGCCACATCCGCGCGCACGACCGAAGACATCTTCACCGCCGTGTCACTGCCGATGCCCGGCGGCCGCATCTTCGGTGGACAGGTCCTCGCCCAGGCCGTCGTCGCAGCGTCGCGGACCATTCCCGATGACCGACCCGTCCACTCCATGCACGGCTACTTCCTTCGCCCGGGGGATGCGACGCAGGGTGTCACCTTGTCCGTGGACCGGATCCACGACGGACGCTCGTTCTCGACGCGTCGCACACAGGCCTTCCAGGACGGTGTTCCGATCTTCTCGATGATCGCGTCCTTCCAGGTCGAAGGCCCCGGCCTCGAGCATCAGGAGCCGATGCCGGCCGGCATCCCGCGGCCCGACGCCGTTTCCGCCCCCGAACCGGCGACGCTCCATCCGATGTCCCAGCGCGTCCTGGACCAGAGTCCCATCGAGACCCGGCACGTCGAGGGCACGATCTTCAACGAGGTGCCCGCCCGCGCGGCGCGCCAGCACGTGTGGCTACGCGCGCGCACTCGCCTCCCCGACGACCCTGCCGTCCACCGCGCAGCGCTGGCGTTCATGAGCGACATGACCATTCAGGAGCCGGTGCTGCGCGCCCACGGTGTGCCGTGGGCGCAGCCGCGCCTGCGCGTCGCGAGCCTGGACCACGCCATGTGGTGGCACCGCGATGCGCGCGCCGATGAGTGGCTGCTGTTCGCGCAGGACTCGCCGAGCTCGCGCGGTGGGCGCGGCCTCGCACACGGCCGCCTCTACACACAGGACGGGATGCTGGTGGCCACGGTCGCGCAGGAGATCATGGCTCGCGTCCCCGATCCCGAGTGAACGGCGACGCTCAGCGGCGCCGGAAGGTGGGTGCGGCGCAGAGGTAGGGTTCCCACGCCGCGCGCGCGGCGGCGGGCAACCGCTGCGGTGCCCCCGTGTCCGCGTCCACCACGACAGCGGTCGCGCTGGCGGTCACATACTTCACCTGCGGGACGTGGCGCTCAGGCGGATATACCTCGTAGCAGACGTCGACGCTGGATCCCCCCATGTGGGAGAACCACAGCTGCACGTCGATCGGGTCGCGATGGTAAGGGATCGGGGCGTGGTACTCGATCTCTTGTCGCGCGATGAGCATCATCATCGGTGCGCCCTGGGTCGCGTCGATGACCGCGGTCGGCGGTGCGCTCTCCCCCGGCGCAGGCGTCCAGAAGGCGCGGATGCGTGCCTCTTCGAGGATCTTCAGGATCGCCACGTTGTTCACGTGGTTGAAGGCGTCCAGGTCGCCCCAGCGCAGTGGCATCGGCAGATGCAGCCGTGCCCCGTCCGGAGTCTCAGTCACGTGTGAGCTTGCGATACGTCGAGCTCGCGCGGTTCAGAGCCTCGGGACCGAGGCGCTCGGCCTTGTTGCGCTCGTACGCTTCGAAGTTGCCCTCGAACCAGTACCAGGCATCGGGCGTCTCATCGGTGCCCTCATAGGCGAGGATGTGCGTCGCGATGCGGTCGAGGAACCATCGGTCGTGGGTGATGACCACCGCGCAGCCGGGGAACTCGAGGAGCGCGTTCTCCAGAGACTGGAGGGTCTCGACGTCCAGATCGTTCGTGGGCTCGTCGAGGAGGAGCAGGTTGCCGCCCTCCTTCAGCGTGAGCGCGAGGTTGAGACGGTTGCGCTCACCACCGGAGAGAACACCGGCCTTCTTCTGCTGATCCGGGCCCTTGAAGCCGAACTTCGACACATACGCGCGGGAGGGGATCTCGGTCTTCCCGACCGTGATGATGTCCAAACCGTCCGACACCACTTCCCACAGGGTCTTCTGCGGGTCGATGTTGGCACGCGACTGGTCGACGTAGCTGATCTTGACCGTCTCGCCGACCTTCAGATCTCCGCCGTCGAGCGGCTCGAGTCCGACAATCGTCTTGAACAGCGTGGTCTTTCCGACACCGTTCGGGCCGATGACGCCGACGATGCCGTTGGGCGGCAGGCTGAAGCTGAGCCCATCGATGAGCGAGCGCCCGTCGAAGCCCTTCTGCAGCTTCTTCGCCTCGATGACGATGCTTCCCAGACGCGGGCCAGGCGGGATCTGGATCTCTTCGAAGTCGAGCTTGCGCGTGCGCTCGGCTTCGGCCGCCATCTCCTCGTACCGGGCCAGCCGCGCCTTCGACTTGGCCTGGCGGCCCTTGGTGTTGGAGCGCACCCAGTCCAGCTCGTCCTTGAGGCGCTTGGCGAGCTTGGCATCCTTCTTGCCTTGCACGTCCAGACGCTCGGCCTTCTTCTCGAGGTAGGTCGAGTAGTTGCCCTCGTAGCCGATGAGTCGGCCGCGGTCCACCTCGGCGATCCATTCGGCCACGTTGTCGAGGAAGTACCTGTCGTGGGTGATCGCGATGACCGCCCCGGGGTACTTCTGCAGGTGCTGCTCGAGCCAGAGGACGCTCTCCGCGTCGAGGTGGTTGGTGGGCTCGTCCAGCAGCAGCAGGTCGGGCTTCTGTAGGAGCAGCTTCGTCAGCGCCACGCGGCGCTTTTCGCCACCGGACAGATTCGCGATGTTCGCGTCACCGGGCGGGGTGCGCAGGGCGCTCATGGCCTGCTCGAGCTGGGAGTCGAGGTCCCACGCGTCAGCCGCGTCGATCTCCTCCTGCAATGTGCCCATCTCCGCCAGGAGGGCGTCGAAGTCGGCGTCGGGGTCGCTCATCAGCGCCGAGATCTCGTTGAACCGGTCGACCTTCGCCTTGATGGCGATACCGTCCTGGATGTTCTCGAGTACCGTCTTGGACTCGTCAAGCTCCGGCTCCTGCATGAGGATGCCGACCGTGAAGCCCGGGCTGAGCTTGGCCTCGCCGTTGGACGGGTGATCGAGCCCCGCCATGATCTTCAGGATCGTCGACTTTCCGGCACCGTTCGGACCGACCATGCCGATCTTCGCGCCGGGCAAGAACGCCATTGTGACGTCATCGAGGATCAGCTTCTCGCCCACTGCTTTGCGGGCGCGGACCATCTGGTAGATGTATTCAGCCATAGCCGCTCCAGTCTACGGGGCGGCGGCGATGCCCTTCGGCGCTACCAGTCGATGACGCGCGTCTGGCCGAGCAGGCATCCGCCGGTGGCCAGGCCGTCCAGCACCGCGGTCACCGGCTCTGTGATGGTGGGGCCGACCTGTCCCACCAGGCACTCGTCACCCCATCGGACCGAAAACTGGATGTTGTCCGCGGCGATCCCGATCGAGGTCTCGTCGGGGGTGACTTGCATGGCCGCCTTCTCGAATCCGGCGGCGACCAAGGCATCGACGTACGCGCGGCCCTGATAGCGCGCATCGGTGCCCCAGACAGACCAGACCACATCGGTGAAAAGCGACAGCTCTGCCGCGGCGTCTTCGGCCGCGGGAGTGGTCGTTTCGGTCGGTGAGGGCGTGGTCGTCGGCGTGGGCGCCGCGGTAGCCGTCGGCGTGGGAGTGGGCGTCGCGGCCGAGCAGCCGACCAGCACCCCGATCATCACCAACGTCGAAGCACCGAAGGCGATGAACGGAAGCTGCCGAACGGACTTCCCACGATGAGCGCGCACCCGGCGAGTCTAGGCTGCTTCCGACCCCGATTCGCTGGGAGGCCGCCGAACTCAGAAGGGCGTGGTCTCCGCTTCTGCGGACGCCGTCACCGCTGGCGCCGACCAGCTCTCGTTCTGGTCGTCGGCGGGCGCCACGCCCGGGCGCGCTCCGACCTGTCTGCTGTACTCACTCGTCCCCCACCGCAGGTTGTGGCCGACGGCATCCGCGGTGATCTCGACGTCCGTTCCGCGTTTTCCACCCGCTTCCCAGTCGCGGATCCGCAGCCGACCCGTCACGACCACGGGATCGCCCTTCCTCACGCTCGAGGCGACGTGCTCTGCGAGCGTGCGGAATGCGGACACGGCGAACCAGTTCGTGCCGTCGTCGACCCACTCACCGGATGCGCGGTCGAGTCGGCGCTGCCCACTGCCCACGCGGAAATTGACGATCGCCACGCCGCTCGGCGTGACCCTCAGCTCGGGTGTAGCCGCGACGTTCCCCGTCACGGTGATCGTGTCTGTCATCTCTTCCTCTCCGGCGGGAGCGGTTCCCGGCCGCAGCACCCAGCGTGGGACCGGCGGAGCGAGCCGCGCCCGAGACCGGCCGCCGCACCGCGGGGCACGGCGGCCGTGGTGGCTGGGGAGGAGGATCAGGCGCGCACGTACGACGAGAACCGGGCGCGCACCTTGTTCACCTTGGGGACGGCGACCGCCAGGCAGTACCCCTGCGTCGGGTTCTTCGCGAAGAAGTCCTGGTGGTACTCCTCGGCCGGGTAGAACTCGCCCAGCGGCTCCATCGTCGTCACCAGGTCGCCGTCCCACCACTCGCCGGCGCGTGCCTTCGCCGCCTCGAACAGGTCCCGCTGCTCCTGGTCTGCGGGGAACATCGCACTGCGGTACTGGGTGCCGATGTCATTTCCTTGACGGTTGAGCTGACGCGGGTCGTGCATCGTGAAGAAGGCGTCGAGGATCACATCCTCGGGGATCACCGTCTCGTCGAATGTGACGGCCACCGCCTCGGCATGGCCCGTCGTGCCCGTGCAGACCAGCTCGTAGCTCGGCGCCGGCACCGCGCCTCCGACGTAGCCGGACACGACAGCAGTCACTCCCCGCAACGACCGGTAGGCGGCATCGAGGCACCAGAAGCATCCCCCCGCCAGAACGAACGTACGCATGTTCTCTCCTTGCTACCGGTGGTCAGACCGGTCACGTCTGTGTCAACACGGTGACCCGCGGCGGTGTTCCCGTCACACCGGCGCACTCCACATGTCTCGGATGCCGACCGGGGCCTGGCGCACCACGCTCGGCCACACGCGCGCCAGAACCTCGACCCCGGCGATGAGCTCCTCGGGCGGGGCGGTGAACGGAATGCGCAGGTGACGGTCGTTGCCTCCCTCAAGAGCGAAGCGCGGACCGGCGGAGAGGAGGACGCCCTCGGCCCGCGCTCCCATCACGAGTGCCGAGCTGAGCGGGGCGTCCAGCTCCACCCAGAGGGCGACGCCACCGTCGACCTGCGTCACCTGCCATGCGGGGAGTCGGTCTCCGAGCGCCGCGACGACCGCGTCGCGTCCGGCGCGCAAGTAGGCGGCCCGGTCGCGGACGATGTCGCCGAGCACGGGAATGAGCCGCAGCGCGACCGACTGTTCGAACTCCGGCGTCCCCAGCTCCCGAGAAGGTCGGGCGACCACCAACCTGTCGATCAGCTCGGCGTCGGCACGGATCCACCCGACTCTGAGCCCGCCCCAGACGGTCTTGCCCAGGGAGCCGATGCGGATCACCGAAGACTCGGAGGTGGGGACGAACCCCCGATCGCGCGGTCCTCGATCGATGTCGAGATCCGCCGTCGTCTCATCGATCAGGAGCATCGTCCCGGTGCGCTCGGCCCACTCCAGCACGGCCGCGCGGTCGTCGGCGGTCATGCTCCGTCCGGTCGGGTTCTGGAAATCCGGCATGAGGTAGGCCAAGGCCGGTCGCGTACGGAAGAAGA
This sequence comes from Microbacterium sediminicola, assembly GCF_039531125.1. Lineage (NCBI taxonomy): Bacteria > Bacillati > Actinomycetota > Actinomycetes > Micrococcales > Microbacteriaceae > Microbacterium > Microbacterium sediminicola. The sequence goes on along the minus strand of NZ_BAAAPL010000001.1, from coordinate 676,370 downwards.
GCTCCGTCAGCCGCTCGAGATCCCAGCCGGTGTGCGTGGCGACCGGGACGCCGATCAGCCGGGCACCGGCGAGACGGAAGGCGTCGGCGGCGTGGGGATACGTAGGCGTCTCGATCACCACACGATCGCCGCGTGTGATCAGCGCGGTGGCCAGCAGATGGATGGCACTCTGGGCACCCGTGGTCACCATGATCTGTCCGGGGCTGGTGGGAATACCCCGCGATCGATACTGCTGCGCGATCTGCTCACGCAGATCCGCACGACCGAGCACGTCATAACCTGCCCGTGCGGTGAGGGTCACGGCATCCGCCGCCGCCAGCGCAAGGTATCCGGCAAGGCCCGGCCACGCCGGTGGACTGGCCTGCTGCAGGTCGATCATCCCGACCTCGGGTGCGGCCGTCGACTCGGCGCTGCGCCGCAGGGGCAAGGTCACGCTCCCGGATCCTCGCAGACTGGAGATGTGTCCGCTGTCCCGCAGGCTCTGGTAGGCGGTCGACACCGTGCTGCGACTGAGGCCGAGCGCCGTAGCCAGCTCGCGTTCCGCCGGCAGAACCGTCCGCGGCGCGATGCGGTTGTCGAGGCACAGGATCCGGATGCCGTCGGCCAGCGCCTCGTACGCGGGTTCACGCGTGCGCCATCCGCCGAGCGCCGCCGTCAACGCTCGAGCCGACATCCGTGACTCCATGCCACCCACCCCTGATTGGACTGCTTCAGACAAACCAGTTCTGTCGAGATCCTGACATGACGACGAGATCGGCGCAACAAGCCGTCGCGGACTGGACCAGTACCCTGGAAATACCGCCCCCCGTAGCTCAGTGGATAGAGCAGGAGCCTTCTAATCTCTTGGTCAGGTGTTCGAATCACCTCGGGGGGACCAGGATCCTCGTGTCGGGGGCGCGTCTAGGATGGTCGCCATGGCCTCGAGCGAGAACGACCGACTGGTATGGATCGACTGCGAGATGACGGGCCTCGACCTCGCCGTCGATGAGCTGGTCGAGATCGCCGTCGTGGTCACGGACTTCGAGTTGCGCCCGCTCGACCCCGGGTTCTCCATCGTCATCACTCCGGATGCCTCCGCGCTGGAGAACATGAACGACTTCGTGCGGGACATGCATACGAAGTCGGGCCTGATCGACGAGATCCCCCGCGGCGTCAGTGCGGCCGAAGCGGAGTTCGAGGCGTTGGAGTACATCCAGCGCTTCGCTCCCCTCGAGGGAAAGGCACCGCTGGCGGGGAACACGATCGGGACCGACCGCATGTTCCTCGCCAAGTACATGCCGCGCATCGATCGCTGGCTGCACTATCGCAACGTCGATGTCTCGAGCGTGAAAGAGCTCGCCCGCCGCTGGTACCCGCGCGCCTACTTCAACGCACCTGCCAAAGACGGCGGGCACCGCGCCCTGGCCGACATCAACGAGTCGATACGCGAGCTCGCGTACTACCGCAGCATCGTCTTCGTCCCCCCGGTCGGTCCGACCAGTGACGAAGCACAGGCCGCGGCTGCTGCCGCGGTGGCGACGTACGCCTCCTGAATGTGAGAGAATCTTTCAGTTGCCCGTTCGCGGGCACATGGTGGGTATAGCTCAGTCGGTAGAGCACCTGGTTGTGGTCCAGGGGGCCGCGGGTTCAAGTCCCGTTACTCACCCCATTTACCTGGTACTCCGCGATACGCACGGGGGTGGCCGTGATCCAGATGGATGCTGAGGCCTTCGAGGCACTCGTCGTCGAAGAGCTGGACGCCCTCCCCGATGACATGGTCGACGGTCTCGAGAACGTCGTGTTCGTTGTCGAAGACCGCGGCGAGGACGGGACCCTCGACCTCCTCGGGCTCTACGACGGCTGGTCGCTCACCGAGCGGGAGCGCTACGGCATGGGAGAGCTTCCCGATCGGATCATCCTGTATCGCGAGGCCCACCTGGCCGTCTGCGCCGATCACGCGACTCTGCGCGACGAGGTCCACACGACTCTGGTCCACGAGATCGCCCACTTCTACGGCATCGACGACGCGCGGCTTCACGAGCTGGGATGGGGCTGAGATGAGTACCTCCACCCTGCCGGTCGAGTCGACCGCGACGACTGCCATCCCCGACCAACCGTGGCAGACGGTGGTCTGGAACGACCCGGTCAACCTCATGAGCTACGTCACCTACGTCTTCCGCAGCTATTTCGGCTACGCGCGCGAGCGTGCGGAGGCGCTCATGCTCGCCGTCCATCACGATGGTCACGCCGTCGTGGCCGAGGGTGCACGCGAGACGATGGAACGACACGTCCAGGCGATGCACGACTTCGGCCTGTGGGCGACTGTGCGAAAGGCACCGCAATGACCCCATCGATCCTGCTCGAGGTCTCTCGCATCGAGGTGCTCCATCTGCACCAGATGACACAGCAGTTCATCGAGGTTCTCGAAACCACGACCGACTCTGCCGGAGACGCCGCGGTCCGACGCCTGGTGCCGGATGCCTACCAGGAGGACGACGCGGCCGCACGGGAGTTCCGGCGTCTCACCGAACGCGAGCTGCTCGACCGTCGGCTCGCCGACGCACGGACGGTCCTGGACGCGCTCTCGCCGGAGACTCCCCCGTCTCCCGTCGCCGCCGCCGACCCCTCGCTCACCGAGGGCGTCGTGCTCCATCTGGATGGCGAGCTCTCCGCCGCGCTGGTGCGAACCCTGTCGGCGATCCGACTCGTGCTCGCCACCCGACTCGGGATCGACGACGAGGACGACCACGACCCCGATGATCCGCGGTTCGGGATCTATGACTGGCTGGGGTATCGGCTCAATACGCTCGTGCAGGCCATCGATTCCGAGGACTGACCTCCCCAGGGATGCGACAGCCCTCCTAGGGAATGGCCCACACGAGGGTGGCCGACGCTGGCGGATCGTCCCGCTCGAGGTGCCGATCCTCCTGTTGCGCCCATCGTTCCCAGTGGGGTCGATATGTCTCGCCGTCGCGCGCGAGTGCGCGCTCCCGCCGCGACTCCAGCGGCGACTCCATCCACACCCTCACCTGCGCGAACGGTGCGGTCTGGGGCGTGAGGATGCCCGATCCCTCGACGATGAGCGAACGCGCCGCGTCGACCCGGTGAATCTCGGCCGGGCGGGACGCCGCCCAGTCCCAGCGCGGCCACGTACCGTCTTCCCCGCGCGCGAGTGGAGCGAGAACGCCGTCCCGCACGATACCCACCCCATCGTCCAGCCCGTCCCAGCCGGGATAGAGCGAATCGAGCCTGAGGAGCTGAACGTCGCCCCCGACCGGCCAACTCTGGACCAGCGCGTCCGCGAGCGTCGATTTTCCTGCGCCGCTGCGACCGTCGATCAGAACGATGACCGGTGCGGGGGCGAACGGGGCCGCCTGCGCGAGAACCTCGGCTCGTGCGCTATCGATGGCGGATCGGACCGGATCGCTACTTCTTGAGGACGCGGATGACACGGATCAGGACCCGTCCCGCCACCCAGACGAAGGGGATCGCCACCGCGAGAAGCGAGACGAGGTTCGGTTCGAAGCGCAGATCGTCGCCGCGTCGGATGTATGCACCGACCGGAATGGCCGCACCACCCGCGCCGCCGCCGCCGTTGCCGTCGACGTCCGAGCCGCCGCCGTAGCCGGTCCACGAGAGCGCCACCGGGATGATGCGGATGCCATCGACATCCTGCTGTTCGCCGTAGACGCCCTTCACGCCGAAGGATGCTGCTTGCTTGCCGATGTCGATCGCGAGATTGGGCATGACCCCACGGTACCCGGATGGGGCGAGCGGGGACAGAGTCAGTCCTGGGCGGGACGTTCCTTGGGCAGCCGCGGACTCGTGGGCAACGACCCTCCGCTGCGTTCGGTCAGGAGCGTGGCGCGCGTGACGACCCCGCGACCGAACCTCTCCACGGCGCTGTCGACCGCACCTTCCAAGCGCCGCCACTCCTCGTCGTCGTCCCAGAGCTGCATCATGCCGCCGCCGGCCGACGTCAGGCGCTCACCGCGCACACCGATCAGACGGACGGGCTGATCGCGGTCGATGCCGTCGAATAGCTCGCGCGCGACCTCGCCGATCCGGTGGCCGACGGCGGTGGGCTCGGCGAGAGAGCGGGAGCGCGACAGCGTGGTGAAGTCCGCAAGACGCACCTTGAGGGCGACAGTCCGCGCTTCCCAACCCTCCGCTCGAAGTCGAGCACCGACGCGGTCCGCGAGCCGACGGATCTCGGAGCGCAACACGGTGGGGTCCGCAATGTCGGTGTGGAACGTCTCCTCGTGGCCGACGCTCTTCTCGATGTGCGTGGTCTGTACCTCTCGCGCATCCCGACCGTGTGCGAGATCCCACACGCGCTGTCCCATCGCCTGACCGAGAGTGCGATCCAGCAGCGTGCGCGGCGCATCGAGGACATCTGCGACCGTACGGATGCCGCGGGCTTCGAGCGCCTCGGACGCCTTGGGCCCCACACCCCACAGCGCTCGCACCGAGCGCGCTGCGAGGAAGGCATCTGTGTCGGCGTCGGCGATGATCAGCAGACCGTCGGGCTTGCTCATGGTCGAGGCCATCTTCGCGACATGCTTGGTCGCGGCGGCGCCGACGCTGCATGTCAGTCCCGTCTCGCTCCTGACACGCTCGCGCAGCATCCGGGCGATCACGCCCGGAGAACCCCAGAGCCGGCGCGCGCCACGCACGTCGAGGAAGGCCTCATCGATCGAGACCGGTTCGACCAGCGGGGTGATTCCGCGGAAGATCTCCATGACTTCGCGGGACTTCGCGACATAGCGATCGAAGTGCGGCGGCACCACGATCGCGGACGGGCACAGCCGAAGGGCCTGACCGACCGGCATCGCCGCGCGCACGCCGTAGGCACGCGCTTCATAGGAGGCGCTCGAGACGACAGAGCGGGACTCGGGCGCGCCGATGATCAGGGGCTTGCCGCGCAGTGACGGATCATCGAGCACCTCGACGGCGGCATAGAACGCGTCCATGTCGACGTGCAGGATGCCCGCACCGGTGTCGTCCGCGTCCGCGGGAGACACCAGGCGGTTTCGTCCGTCGCCTCGCCCCACGTTCCCATTCTCCCGCTCGCCGCCGACATCCCGGCGGCGAGCCGGTCACGATCAGCCCTGGCCGGCGCGCTCGAGGATGAGTTCGCGCACACGCGCCGCGTCGGCCTGACCGCGCATCGCCTTCATGACCGCGCCGATCACCGCGCCGGCGGCCTGGACCTTGCCGTCCTGGATCTTGGCCAGCACGTCGGGCTGCGCGGCAAGAGCCTCGTCGATCGCGGCGATCAGCGCACCGTCGTCCGAGACGACGGCGAGCCCGCGCGCGTCCACGACCTGCTGCGGCGTCCCCTCGCCCGCGATGACGCCCTCGAGCACCTGGCGGGCGAGCTTGTCGGTGAGGGTGCCGGCATCAATCAGGGCCTGCAGAGCCGCCACATCGGCGGGTGAGACGAGCTCGGCTGCCTCGCGCTCCTGTGCGTTGGCGATGCGGGCGATTTCACCCGTCCACCACTTGCGGGCCGCGGCGGGCGCGGCACCGGCCGCGATCGTGGCCTCCACCTCAGTGAGGATTCCGCCGTTGGCGACATCCTGGAACTCGAGATCGGTGAAACCCCACTCACCCTTCAGACGCCGACGGCGCGCGACCGGGGCTTCGGGGAGCTCGGCGCGCAGACGCTCGATAAGGTCATCGGCCGGCTCCACGGGAAGCAGGTCCGGCTCGGGGAAGTACCGGTAGTCATCGGCATCCGACTTCGGCCGACCGGGCGAGGTGGTGCCGGTGTCCTCGTGCCAGTGACGGGTCTCCTGGATGATCGAACCGCCATCGGCGAGAATCGCGGCCTGCCGCTGGATCTCGTACCGTACCGCGCGCTCGACCGAGCGCATCGAGTTCACGTTCTTGGTCTCGGTGCGCGTGCCGAACGGTGCCGGCTGCTCACCGGGGGCCGTGCGCGGCCGCAGCGAGACGTTCGCGTCGCACCGCAGGTTGCCGCGCTCGAGCCGCGCCTCCGAGATACCCAGCGCCCGGACGATGTCGCGGATGGTCTGCACATACGCACGCGCGATCTCGGGAGCGCGAGCCTCGGCTCCGACGATCGGCTTGGTGACGATCTCGACGAGGGGAACGCCCGCACGGTTGTAGTCGACGAGGGAGTACTCGGCACCCTGGATGCGACCCGTGCTCCCCCCCATGTGCGTGAGCTTTCCGGCGTCTTCCTCCATGTGCGCGCGCTCGATCGGAACCTCAATGAGGGTTCCATCCGCCAACTCCACCTCGACCGAGCCCTCGAAGGCGACGGGCTCGTCGTACTGGGAGATCTGATAGTTCTTGCCGAGGTCGGGGTAGAAGTAGTTTTTGCGCGCGAACCGGCTTGACGGCGCGATCGAGCAGCCGAGCGCCAGTCCCAGACTGATCGACGAGCGCACCGCCTCTTCGTTCACGACCGGAAGGGCTCCGGGAAGACCCATGTCGACCGGGGCGACGAGGGTGTTCGGGGCCGCCTCGTGGTTGTCGGGGTGGGCGGGGTTTCCCGCCGCCGAGAACATCTTCGTGCGCGTGTTCAGCTCGACGTGCACCTCGAAGCCGAGCACCGGCTCGAACAGTTCGAGAGCACGATCGAAGTCCATGAGCTTCGCCTTGGCCATCATGCCCGTCCTCCCAGGATGGGGGCGCGGTCCAGGATCGGACCGCCCCAGCTGTCGACGAGCAGCGCCTCCAGCGCTGCGGCCACGCTGTACAGGCGTGCATCCTCGCGCGCGGGCGCGAGGAACTGGATGCCCACGGGCAGCCCGTCATCGGCGGACAGACCCGACGGCAGCGAAATGCCGGGCACCCCGGCCAGGTTCGCGGGGATCGTCGCGACGTCGTTGAGGTACATCTGCAGCGGGTCCTCGACTTCGCCCAGCCGGAACGCGGTGGTCGGCGCCGTGGGGGTCGCGATGACGTCCACCGACGCGAACGCCGTGTCGAAGTCGCGCTGGATGAGGGTGCGCACCTTCTGGGCGGACCCGTAGTAGGCGTCGTAGTAGCCCGCGGACAGGGCGTAGGTCCCCAGGATGATGCGGCGCTTGACCTCGTCACCGAAGCCGGCATCGCGGGTGGCGGCCATGACGTCCTCCACGGTTCCGCCGGGGACGTCCACACGCAGGCCGAAGCGGACCGAATCGAACTTCGCGAGGTTGCTGGATGCCTCCGCCGGAAGGATGAGGTAGTACGCAGCGACCCCGTACTCGAAGTGGGGCGCGGACACATCGACGATCTCGGCGCCGTGGGCCGCCAGCAGATCGAGCGACGCACGGAAGGATGCTGACACCCCGGCCTGGAAACCCGAGTCGGGCAGCTCGGAGATGACGCCGACGCGCAGACCCTTCAGGATGTCGCCGCGTGCGCCGTCACGGGCGGCCGCAGCGAACGAGGGCCAGGCGTACTCGAGCGAGGTCGAGTCGTGCGGGTCGTGCCCGCCGATCACGTCGTGCAGCAGTGCCGAATCGAGCACGGTACGAGAGACCGGACCGACCTGGTCGAGGCTGGATGCCAGCGCGATCGCACCGTACCTGCTCACTCCGCCGTAGGTGGGCTTCAGACCGACGGTGCCGGTCACGTGCGCGGGCTGACGGATCGACCCGCCCGTGTCGGAACCGAGGGCGACCGGCGCTTCGAACGCGGCGACCGCGGCAGCCGATCCACCACCGGATCCGCCGGGGATGCGATCCAGATCCCACGGGTTGTGGGTGGGGCCGTACGCCGAGTGCTCGGTCGAGGACCCCATCGCGAACTCGTCCATGTTCGTCTTACCCAGCGGCACCAGGCCGGCGGCGCGGGCACGGGCGACGACGGTCGCGTCGTACGGCGACATGAAGCCCTCGAGGATCCTCGATCCCGAGGTCGAGGGCATGTCGGTGGTGACCAGGACATCCTTGATCGCCAACGGGACACCGGCGAGTTCGGAGAGTTTCTCGCCGGACACGCGACGCCGGTCGATGTCGGCGGCGACCTCGACGGCGCGCTCGCTCACGTGCAGATAGGCGTGGACATCGGCATCGACATCCGCGATGCGATCCAGGTGCGCCTGCGTGGCCTCGACGCTGGAGAGCTCGCCCGAGGCGAGGGCGCCCGACAGCTCGGCGGCACTGAGCCGGATGATCTCTTCGCTCACTGTTCCTCCCCGAGGATCGCGGTGACGCGGAACCGGCCGTCAGCGGCATCCGGCGCGTTCAGCAGGACCTGTTGCGGCGTGAGCATGTCGCCCGGGACGTCCTGGCGGTACACGTTCTGCAGCGGGATCGGGTGGCTCGTGGCCGGGATGTCGGGGGTGGCGACCTGGGAGACCTTGGCGATGTTGTCGACGATGGCATCGAGCTCACCGGTCAGGCGTTCGACCTCCTCGTCACTCAGCCGGATTCGGGCGAGCACACCGAGATGGCGCACGAGATCGGGGGTGATTTCAGACACCAGACCATTCTAGGCGGGCCGGCTTCGCGCCCCCGGCGCGACCACGTTCACCCTAGGCTGGGCGCGTGACGACGTACGACCCTCCTCGCCCCTGGATCGCCAGCTACGCCGCCGGTGTTCCCGCCGACCTCGACCCCGTCTCCGGATCCCTCGTCGACATCGTCGCCGCATCTGCGCGCGACTACCCCGACGCGGTCGCCCTGCAGTTCTTCGGACGTGAGACGACCTATCGCGACCTCGACGAGCAGATCTCCCGCGCCGCCGAGGGGCTTCACACGCTGGGTGTGCGCGCCGGCGAACCCGTCGCCATCGTCCTCCCCAACTGCCCGCAGCACATCGTCGCGTTCTACGCGATCCTGCGGCTGGGCGCCATCGTCGTCGAGCACAATCCGCTGTACACGCCGCGCGAGCTGCGCACGCAGTTCGAAGACCACGGCGCACGGCACGCGATCGTCTGGAGCAAGGTCGTGTCCACCGTGCAGGCGTTTCCGAAGGATCTCCCGCTGCAGTCGCTCGTCTCCGTCGACATCACGCAGTCGATGCCGCTCGGGATGCGATTGGCCCTCAAGCTGCCGATCGCGAAGGCACGCGAGGCACGTACCGCGCTGCACGAGAAGGTGCGCGGGACCACATCCTGGGAGCACGTGGTCGGCAGCGCACCGCTGCCCGATTCCCATCCGCGCCCGAAGACGGACGATGTCGCACTGCTCCAGTACACGAGCGGCACGACGGGAACGCCGAAGGGCGCCGTACTGACGCACCGCAACCTGCTCGCCAACGCCGCTCAGGCCCGTTCGTGGGTGCCGGAGATCGTGCGCGGCGACGGATGTGTCGTCTACGCCGTTCTGCCGATGTTCCACGCCTACGGCCTGACGCTGTGCCTGACCTTCGCGATGTCGATGGGCGCGCGGCTCGTGCTGTTCCCGCGCTTCGATCCGGACATGGTGCTGGATGTCACGAAGAAGCATCCGGCGACCTTCCTCCCCCTCGTTCCGCCGATCGCGGACCGCCTGCTGAAGGCGGCGAACGAGAAGGGCGTCTCGCTCGAAGGGACAAAGGTGGCGATCTCGGGCGCCATGGCGCTGCCGCACGAGCTCGTCGTGCCGTTCGAGGCCGAGAGCGGCGGGTACCTCGTCGAAGGGTACGGCCTGAGCGAGTGCTCACCCGTTCTCATGGCCAATCCGGTCGCAGACAACCGCGTGCCGGGGACGGTCGGGCTGCCGCTGCCCGGGACCGAATGCCGGGTCGTCGACCCCGACGAGCCCACGCGGGATGTCCCCGCGGGTGAACGCGGCGAGCTGGTCGTGCGCGGTCCCCAGGTCTTCTCGGGGTACTACGGCAAGCCCGAGGAGACCGAGAAGGTCTTCGCCGGCGAGTGGTTCCGAACCGGAGACATCGTGACGATCGACGACGCCGGCTTCGTGCGCATTGTGGATCGCATCAAAGAGCTCATCATCACGGGCGGTTTCAACGTGGCTCCGACCGAGGTCGAAGGCGTCATTCGCCAGCACCCGCAGGTTGCCGATGTCGCCGTCGTCGGCATCCCGAGCGATCGCTCGGGCGAAGAGGTCGTCGCAGCCGTGGTGCTGGAGGCGGACGTCGACGAGGTCGACGTCGAGGCGATCCGCGAGTTCGCCCGCGGCATCCTCACCCCCTACAAAGTCCCTCGGCGCATCTTCGTCGTCGATGAGCTCCCCACGTCCCTCATCGGCAAGGTTCTGCGGCGCCAGGTGCGCGAGAAGATCCTCACTCTGGTCTCCATCGACTGACGGGTCGGCCGGCGGTCAGTCCAGTGCGTCCGGCCCCTGCTCGACGAGCACGCGGAACTGCGCAGCATCGAGGATGCGGATCCCCAAAGACTCCGCCTTCGCGAGTTTGGAGCCGGCCCCGGGACCTGCGGCGACGAAATCGGTCTTCTTGGAAACGCTCGATGCGGCCTTGCCACCGGCGGCGATGATCGCTTCCTGCGCGCCCTCGCGGGTGTAGCCCTCCAGCGCGCCGGTCGCGACGACGGTGAGGCCTTCCAGCACTCCCCCGGTCGTGGCGGCGGCGCCCGGCCCCGGGTGTCCGGGGGTCGCCAGCTGCGCGCCCGCCGCCACCCACTGCGTGACGATCTGCTGGTGCCAATCGATCTCGAACCAGTCGATGATCGCATCGGCGATGGTGCCGCCGACACCCTCGACGGCGGCCAACTCCTCGCGGGAGGCTTCTCGGATGGCCCGGACCGAACCGAACCACTGCGCCAGAGCGCGCGCGGCGACAGGTCCGACATGCCGGATGTTCAGCGCGACGAGAAACCGCCAGAGTTCCTTCGACTTGGCCGCGGCGATGTTCGCAAGCAAGCCGGATGCCGCCGCAGAGAGGATGCTCGTCTCATCACCGTCGAACGGCCCGGTCGGATCGAACCGCGGATCCGGCTTGGACGCGCTCTGCGGCTCACCGGGGGCCGGCGCATGCCGTTGGCGGCGGAACGGCGACCGCGTGTCGACGCTGCCGTCCTCCAGCAGTCGAGGCAGCCCCGTCTCGGCCTCGCGCACGACGACGTCGATCGGGAAGAGGTCGCGAGCGGTGAGGTCGAACAGTCCGGCTTCGGTGACCAGCGGGGGCGTTGCGGGAACGAGCGGCTGGGTGAGCGCCGCCGCCGACACTTCACCGAGTCCCTCGATGTCGAGCGCGCCGCGCGAACCGAGGTGCTCGACCCGGCCGCGCACCTGGGCGGGGCAGGAGCGGGTGTTGGGACATCGCAGATCGATGTCGCCCTCTTTCGCCGGCGCGAGAGGAGAGCCGCACTCGGGGCACTCGGCCGGCATGACGAAGGCGCGCTCAGAGCCGTCGCGCAGCTCCACCACCGGGCCCAGCACCTCGGGGATGACATCCCCCGCCTTGCGGATGACGATCGTGTCGCCGATGAGCACGCCCTTGGCCTTCACGACATCCTGATTGTGCAGGGTCGCCTGGCGCACGACACTCCCGGACACATGGGCAGGCGCCATCACGGCGTAGGGCGTCGCACGACCCGTGCGGCCGACGGAGACCACGATGTCGAGCAGCGTCGTGTTGACCTGCTCGGGCGGGTACTTGTACGCGATCGCCCACCGCGGCGCACGACTGGTGGCTCCGAGCTGCTCGTGCAGGTCGAGCTGGTCGACTTTGACGACCACGCCGTCGATCTCGTGTTCGATGTCATGGCGGTGCTCGCCGTAGTGCTCCACATATGCCAGGACACCGTCGATGTCCCCGGGAGTCGCGAAGAAAGGACTGGTGGGCAGGCCCCACTCCGACAACAGCGCGTACACCTCGCTCTGGGTCACCACCGGAGGATCTGCCCACGCGCCGATGCCGTGCACGTAGAGCCGCAGCGATGCCAGCCGAGCCAGTCCCGCTTCGAGTTCCAACCCGCTCTTCTTGTCGAGCTGCTGGCGCAGTCCGCCGGCGGCGGCGTTGCGGGGGTTGGCGAACGCGGCGAACCGCCGTTGCGCACTGGCGCGGGCCTTGTCCTCGTCGAAGACCCGCGCCCGCGCGCGCGTCTCGTCCACGACGCGGTCGCGAAGCGCGGCTTGCAGCGAGTTGAGCTCCTCGAATTCGGCAACGGGAATGAAGACCTCGCCCCTCACCTCCACGATCGCCGGATGTCCCACACCGGACAGACGCTGCGGGATTCCGGCGACCCGCAGCGCGTTGACCGTGACGTCCTCCCCCACGCGCCCGTCACCGCGTGTGGCCGCCGAGGTGAGGACGCCGTTCTCGTAGCGCAGGCTGATCGCGAGCCCGTCGATCTTGAGCTCCGTGAGCCAGCGCGCCGCACCGCCCGCGGCGGTCTGCGTCTTCTGACACCACTCCGCGAGCTCCTCCGGAGAAAAGACGTTGTCCAGACTCAGCATCCGCTCAGCGTGTTCGACCGGCGCGAACATGGATCCCTCGGCGGCCCCCACGGTCTGGGTGGGCGAGTCTTGACCCTGCAGCACCGGATGAAGCTGCTCGAGATGCTGCAGGCGATGCATCCATCCGTCGTAGGTCGCGTCGTCGACCACCACGGCGGTGTCGTCCCCGTAGTACGCGTCCCGCGCCGACAGGATGCGGTCGGTCAGCGCGAGCGCTTCTTCACGGGCATCGGCCAGCCCCGGGTCGTCGACGGGAGTGGCATCGGTCACGCCCCTCAGTCTAGGAGCGGGTCCCGACACCGCGGGCGCCGCTCAGGCCGAGACCGGGACCGCGGACTCGGTGCGATCGATCGTGAACTGTCCGAGCACCCGCGTGCCGATGTAGAGCACGGCGGTCTGGCCGGGCGCAACGCCGTCGAAGGGCTCGTCAGGCTCGACCAGGATCACGCCGTCGGCAAGCTCCGCCGCGGCCGGCACGGGGTCGGCGTGCGCCCGGATCTGCACGTCGCAGCGGAAGCGCGCCACCTCGGGCGCACCGCCTGTCCAGCTCATCCGCTCTCCCCCGATGCGCGCGGTGGCCAGCGCCTCCTTCGGTCCCACGACCACCGTGTTGGAGACGGGACGCACCTCGAGCACGAAGCGGGGCTTCCCATCGGGCGCGGGAACACCCAGCTGCAGTCCTCGACGCTGCCCGACCGTGAAGGCGTGCGCACCCTCGTGCGAGCCCACCACGGCGCCGGTGCGGTCCACGATCTCGCCCGTCGCAGTGCCGACCTTCTCGGCCAGCCAGCCGCGCGTGTCGCCATCCGGGATGAAGCAGATGTCGTGGCTGTCGGGTTTCTGTGCCACGGTCAGCCCGCGGCGCTCGGCCTCCGCCCGCACCTCGGCCTTCGACGGCGTCGCCCCCAGTGGGAAGTAGGTGTGGGCCAATTGGTCCGCGGTCAGCACTCCCAGCACATAGGACTGGTCCTTGGCCTGATCCGATGCTCGGTGGAGTTCCCGCCCCTGCGCGCCCTCGACGAGCGTCGCGTAGTGTCCCGTGCAGACGGCGTCGAAGCCCAGCTCGACCGCGCGCTCGAGCAGCGCAGCGAACTTGATCTTCTCGTTGCAGCGCATGCACGGATTCGGCGTGCGCCCCGCTCGATACTCCTCGACGAAGTCGTCGATGACATCCTCGCGAAAGCGCTCCGAGAAGTCCCACACGTAGAACGGGATGCCGAGCAGATCTGCTGCGCGCCGAGCGTCCATCGCGTCCTCGATGGTGCAGCAGCCGCGACTACCGGTGCGCAGTGTGCCGCCCGCCCGGGAGAGCGCCAGGTGTACTCCGACCACGTCATGACCGGCATCCACGGCGCGCGCAGCGGCGACGGCGGAGTCCACTCCCCCACTCATCGCCGCCAGAATTCGCATGGAACCAGTCTACGAGCGCCTTCCTGAGCCGGCCCCGCGTGCGCGAGCCACCGCCTCGGGAAGCGCTGCGGCGAGCGCCGCGACATCGGCGGGGGTCGTGGTGTGTCCCAACGTGATGCGCAACACCTCCCTGGCGGCCGTGGCGTCGTGCCCCATCGCGAGCACGACATGTGAGGGCTCGGCCACGCCCGCCTGGCAGGCGGAGCCCGTGGAGACGGATATCCCCGCCTGGTCGAGCAGGAACAGGAGCGTCTCCCCCAGTGCACCAGGGAAGTGCAAATGGGCGTTTCCCGGGATGCGCCGCGTCGGATCGCCGAGCAGTCGCGCATCGGGGATCGTCGTGGTCACCGCGCTCACGAGCCCGTCGCGCAGCGCCGCCAGCCTGCGCGCTTCGGTCTCGCGCTCGGCAAGGGCGATCTCGGCGGCTGCGGCGAAGGCGACAGCCCCGGCGACATCCTGCGTCCCGGCACGCAGCCCGCGCTGCTGGCGGCCGCCGTGCAGCAGCGGCGCGATCCGGGCGGACCGTGCCACGGCGAGCGCGCCCACCCCGACGGGAGCGCCGATCTTGTGTCCGGCCACACTCAGCGCGACGAGCCCCGCACCCGGAGCAGCGTCGGCACGCCACTGCCGGAACGAGACCGGCACATGGCCGAATGCGGCGACGGCATCCAGGTGCAGGGGGACCCCGGCATCTGATGCCGCGCGGGCGAGCCCCGCCGCGTCGTTGAGCGTGCCGACCTCGTTGTTGGCCACGAGCGCCGTCGCCAGGGCCGCACCCGACAGCGCGTCGCAGAATCCCTCGTGACCGATGCGTCCGTCGACATCCAGCGGGACGGGGAGGATCTGAGCCCCCTGGGACGCCGCGAGCCACTCGACCGAATCGAGCGTCGCGTGATGCTCTCCGTCTGGAAGGACGATTCCCGTCGTTCCCGGCAGGCGCGAGGTCCACATCCCCTTCAGTGCGAGGTTGATCGATTCCGTCCCGCCCGAGGTGAACACGATTTCCGCCGGATCCGCCTCGACAAGCGACGCGAGACGCTCTCGGGCTTCCTCGAGCGAACGGCGCGCCACTTGTCCCGAACCGTGGATGGAGGAGGCATTGCCGACCTCGCGGGACGCCTCCAGCCAGGCCGCGGCGGCCTCCGGGCGCAGCGGCGCGCTGGCCGCATGATCGAGGTAGATGGTCATCGCATCCAGCGTGACAGAATCCGCCCGACCGCGGGTCGAGGTCCCGTCATCTGCCGGACGCACAGCGCCGGTATCGTACCCACATGACGGTGACCCCCCAGGCAGCGCAGTCCGTTCCCGGCCTGCTCTCTCCCCACCTCGACGACCTCGGCGTCACGATGCACGACGGCATCGGGACGCTGCGGCTGTGGTCATCGAATGCCAACGCGATCGAGTTGCAGATCTTCGACCCGGACGACCACGACTGGGTCATCGAGAGCGTCCCGCTGGAACCGGCCGGCCGCGGCGTATGGACGGTGCGCACGCCGACATTGCGCCCGGGCGCTGTCTACGCCCTGCGGGCCGACGGCCCTCACGCTCCGGGGAACATCTTCGACCGTTCCCGGGCTCTCCTGGACCCGTATGCCCGTGGGGTGGTGTCCACAGGATTCGAGCACTGGCGATCGGTGGTCGTCGACGAGTCCTTCGATTGGGGAGGCGTCGCAAAGCCCGGCACCCCGATGGATCGCACCGTCATCTACGAGGGACACCTCAAGGGCCTGAGCAAGCGCAACCCCCGCATCCCCGCACAGCTGCACGGGACCTACGCGGGACTGGCGCATCCGGCGACGATCGAGCATCTACTGGATCTCGGGGTCACGGCGGTCGAGCTGCTGCCGATCCACGCGTTCGTCTCGGAGCCGCGCCTGCTCGAGCACGGGCTGACGAACTACTGGGGATACAACACCCTGAGCTTCTTCAGCCCGCATGCGCCGTTCGCGACACGGGACAGTCGTCGGCACGGCCCGGCGGCCGTGTTGCGCGAGGTCAAGGGCATGGTCAAGCTGCTGCACCAGGCGGGGATCGAGGTCATCCTCGACGTCGTCTACAACCACACCTGTGAGCAGGGCGTCACCGGTCCGCGCACCAGCCTGCGGGGACTCGACAACCGCTCGTACTATCGCCAGCAGCGTGACGGCGACTACATCGACGTCACCGGGTGCGGTAACTCCCTCGACACCGCCACTGACGCCGCCTCCCGGTTGGTCCTGGACTCGCTGCGCTACTGGGCGAGCGAGGTCCAGATCGACGGCTTCCGCTTCGACCTCGCGACCACGCTCGGCCGCGACGCACAGCACGAGTTCGACCCACAGCATCCGCTGCTACGAGCGATCATCGACGACCCCGCACTGTCGGACGTGAAGAAGATCGCCGAACCGTGGGATGTCGGTATGGGTGGATGGCAGACCGGAAACTTCGGGGACGGATGGGCGGAGTGGAATGACCGCTATCGCGATCGCGTCCGCAACTTCTGGCTCAGCGACATCGAGTACACCCGCCATCATTCGGTCGCTCCGGTCGGCGTGGGTGGCTTCGCGACGCGTCTGGCAGGCTCCGCCAACACTTTCACCGCGGAGCGTGGCCCGCTCGCGAGCGTGAACTTCGTCACTGCACACGACGGCTTCACTCTGCACGATCTGGTCAGCTACAACGTGAAGCACAACACCGCCAACGGTGAGGACAATCGCGACGGCGCCGATATGAACCGCTCGTTCAACCACGGTGTCGAGGGGCGCACCGAGGATGGGCTCGTGCTCGCCGAACGCCGCAAGGCGATGCGGAATCTGATGGGCACGCTGCTGCTGTCTGCGGGCGTCCCGATGATCACCGCGGGAGATGAATTCGGCCGCTCGCAGGGCGGCAACAACAACGCCTACTGCCAGGACTCGCCGCTGACCTGGCTCGCGTGGGAGCACGAACCGTGGCAGCGCGACCTCTTCGCCCACGCGCGACGGCTGACGCAGCTGCGCCGCGAGAATCCCGCCCTGCGCCCTCGCCGCTTCGCGAGCGCGAAGCACCGTACCCCGTCCGCCTCGGTCATGGACTGGTACGACCAGCACGGCGAGACGATGTCCGGTGAGCAGTGGGCAGACCCCGAGCACCGCACGCTGCAGTATGTCGCGGCATCGACCCCCGAGCACGAGGCATTCAACCGCATCCTGCTGCTCGTGCACGGCGATGAGCGCCCGATCGACGTGACCCTTCCCGACATCGAGGGCGTGCGCTCCTATGCGCTGCTGTGGTCGAGCGCCGATGAGGCCCCCGCGCCGCAGGAAACCCACTTCCCGCCCGGCGCGGTCGTGCCTCTCATCGGCACCACCATGATGCTGTTTCGCGCGGATGCCTGACGGGCACGACATCAGCACGACGTGGACCCGCCGAGGGGACTGGATGCCGAGCCTCGACGCGGTAGGTTCGTGACTGTGAGTGCGTCGATGTCCGACTCCCAGCCCCACCCGTGGCGCAGCGCCGCCGCCATCCCGGTGCGCGAGCTCGTCGCCGCCGACTCCGACACGCTCACCGGCCGCATTCCCCTTCTTGACCCCACCCCGCACGTCCCCGGCGGCTTCACCCCGAAGGCCTTCTGCGGCGAAGTCGTGCCGTTCGGCGCGACGTCCTTCCGGGAGGGTCACGACCGTATCGGCGTCCACCTGCGACTGCGGGCACCGCTCGGGGACGTCTCGCTGCACCGGCTCACTGCGGCTGAAGACGGCTTCGACCGCTGGCACGCCTCCGTCGCCCTCCTGGAGGAGGGCACCTGGCACTTTCGCTTCGAAGCGTTCGCCGACGACTTCCTCACCTGGCAGCATGCCGCGCATGTGAAGATCGCCGCGGGGGTCGATGTCGACCTGATGCGCGAAAGCGGCGCACTCCTGCTCCTGCGCGCCGCGAAGCAAGAAGACCGGCCCTCGGGCGAGCGCAAGGCGCTGCGCGCAGCGGCCAGGGCCCTGCGCTCCCACGACGTTTCCGACCCGCTGACGATCGTCGATGACCCGGAGCTCGCAGCGTTCTTCGCCTCCCGGCCGCTCTTCTCCCTCTTCTCCGTCAGCGACGAACTGCCGCTGCGTGTCGAACGCGAGCGTGCCGGCGTAGGTGCCTGGTACGAGTTCTTCCCCCGCTCCGAGGGCGCTCGGGTACACAAGGACGGGTCGATCACGAGTGGCACGTTCCGCACGGCGGCCGCACGCCTGCCGGCCGTGGGTGCGATGGGCTTCGACGTGCTCTACCTGCCGCCGATCCATCCGATCGGGGCCACCAACCGCAAGGGCCCGAACAACACGCTCGTCGCCGGTGCCCACGATCCCGGCTCGCCCTGGGCGATCGGCGCAGCCGCGGGAGGACACGACACCGTCCACCCCGACCTCGGCACCCTCGCCGACTTCCGGGCCTTCGTCCGCTCGGCGCGTGCGGAAGGTATCGAGGTCGCCCTCGATCTCGCGTTGCAGGCTTCGCCCGACCACCCGTGGGTGCACGAACACCCCGAGTGGTTCACGCAGCTGCCCGACGGCTCCATCGCGTACGCGGAGAACCCGCCGAAGAAGTACCAGGACATCTATCCGATCAACTTCGACAACGATCCGGTCGGCATCCGCGCGGAGGTTCTGCGCATCGTGCGGCACTGGATCGCTCAGGGTGTGCGCATCTTCCGCGTCGACAATCCCCACACCAAGCCGCTGCAGTTCTGGGAATGGCTCATCCGCGAGGTCACCCGCACCGACCCGGACGTCATCTTCCTCGCCGAGGCCTTCACCCGTCCTGCGCCGCTGCACGGCCTGGCCAAGGTCGGCTTCCAGCAGAGCTACACCTACTTCACCTGGCGCAACACGAAGGAGCAGCTCGAGGAGTTCCTCTCCGGCCTCGCCCACGACACGGCCGACTTCCTTCGGCCCAATCTGTTCGTGAACACGCCCGACATCCTCACGGAGTACCTCCAGCACGGGGGACGCGCCGCGTACACCGTGCGCGCCGCGATCGCGGCGACCGCGGCGCCGACCTACGGCGTGTACGCCGGCTTCGAACTGTTCGAAAACGTGGCCCGCCCCGGCTCCGAAGAGAACATCGACAACGAGAAGTACGAGTACAAACCGCGCGATTGGGGGGCAGCCGAGCAGGCCGGCGACTCGCTGGCACCCTTCCTGACCCGTCTGAACGAGATCCGTCGGGCTCATCCCGCGCTTCGACAGCTCCGCAATCTCTTCATCCACTGGAGCGACGACGACGCGATCCTCGTCTATTCGAAGCACCTGGATGCCAGCTACTCCTCCGATGACACATCGGACACGATCATCGTGGTGGCCAACCTCGACCCGCACTCTGTGCGAGAAACCACGGTCCATCTCGACACGCGCGTCTGGGGAGTCGACCCCGGCACCCCGTTCACCGTCGTGGACCTCGTGACCGGGGCGGAGTGGACGTGGACCGATCACAACTACGTGCGCCTGGATGCCTTCCACACGCCGGTGCACATCCTCTGGATCAAGGGGGCACGATGAACTCGCCCGTACCCGCACTCCTCGACAACGGTCTGCTCGAAGCCGTGTCGCAGGGCCGCCACCACGATCCGCACAGCGTCCTCGGCATCCATCCCGCAGGCAAAGGGCGGTGGAGCATTCGGACTCGCCGCCCGCTCGCGACGACGGTGACCGCCGTCTTCGACTCGGGCAGGCACCTGCGCCTCGAACACGTCCACGCCGGCATCTGGGAGGGAAGTTTCAGCGGCTCCCGTGGTCCGTACCGCATCGACACCACCTACGACGACGCGCCGGTGTTCCGTGCCGACGACCCGTACCGCCACACCCCCACGATCGGCGAGCTGGACCTCCATCTGATCCGCGAGGGGCGCCACGAGGACCTGTGGCGCGTCCTGGGGTCACACGTGCGCACGAGCGACCACAGCGCCGGCACCTCATTCGCCGTGTGGGCACCCAACGCGCAGGCCGTGCGCGTCGTCGGCGACTTCAACGCGTGGGACGGCCAAGGTCATGCGATGCGGTCGATGGGCTCCTCGGGCATCTGGGAGCTGTTCATCCCCGCCATCGACGACGGCACCTGTTACAAGTACGAGATCCTGGGTCCCGACGGCCAATGGCGCGAGAAGGCCGATCCCATGGCGCGTCGGGCGGAGACGCCGCCGGCGACGGCGTCTGTCGTCACCGCGAGTTCCTACCGATGGGGCGACACGGCGTGGCTCGCGCAGCGTGCGAAGGACCGCCCCGTGAATCTGCCGATGTCGGTGTACGAGGTGCACTTCGGATCATGGCGCGAGGGACTCTCCTACCGCGAGGCCGCCGACCCGCTCATCGAGCACGTCACGAGCCTCGGATTCACGCACATCGAGTTCATGCCTCTCGCTGAGCACCCCTTCGGGCCCTCCTGGGGTTACCAGGTGACCGGCTACTACGCGCCGACGAGTCGATTCGGCTCTCCCGATGACCTGCGTTACCTGATCGATCGCCTGCATCAGGCGGGCATCGGCGTGATCATGGACTGGGTCCCCGGACACTTCCCCCGCGACGCGTTCGCGCTGGCGCGTTTCGACGGCAGCGCGCTGTACGAGCACCCCGACCCTCGACGCGGTGAGCACAAGGACTGGGGCACCCTGATCTTCGACTACGGGCGCAATGAGGTGCGCAACTTCCTCGTCGCGAACGCCCTGTACTGGTTCGACGAATTCCATGTGGACGGCCTGCGCGTGGATGCGGTGGCCTCCATGCTCTACCTGGACTACTCACGCAACGACGGCGAGTGGACGCCCAACATCCACGGCGGACGCGAGAACCTCGAGGCCATCCACTTTCTCCAGGAGGTCAACGCGACCTGCTACAAGAAGTTCCCCGGCATCAGCATGATCGCCGAGGAGTCGACGAGCTTCCCCGGGGTCACGGCTCCCACCGACCGCGCGGGGCTCGGCTTCGGGTTCAAGTGGAACATGGGCTGGATGAACGACACGCTCGAGTACATCAAGCGTGATCCGATCCACCGCCCCTACCACCAGGGTGAGCTGAGCTTCTCGTTCGTCTACGCCTTCAGCGAGAACTTCATCCTCCCCATCAGCCACGATGAGGTCGTGCACGGCAAAGGGACCCTGCTGGATCGGATGCCCGGCGACCATTGGTCGCAGCTGTCGACCATGCGGGCCTATCTCGCCTACATGTGGGGGCATCCAGGCAAGCAGCTGCTGTTCATGGGCCAAGAGTTCGGGCAGTACTCGGAATGGACCGAAGCGCACTCGTTGGACTGGTGGCTGCTGGAGCGCGAACCGCACCGCCGCCTTCAGGACTTCGTCGGATCCCTCAACGCGACCTATCGGAAAAACACACCGCTGTGGGCACGCGACAATGACCACACGGCGTTCTCGCGCATCGGCGCGCCGCACTGGGACCCGAGCGTGCTGGCGTTCACCCGAAGGGACTGGGACGGCAACACGGTGGCAGTCGTCTGCAACTTCTCCGGCTCAGCGCTGCGTCATCATGCCCTCGACCTCCCGCAGGCAGGCGTGTGGCGCGAGATTCTGAACACCGACGCGGCCGAATACGGCGGCGCGGGTCTCGGCAACATGGGCATGGTCGTCGCCCAGGACGGTGGCCGCGCGGAGATGGTCATTCCGGCGCTGAGCACGGTGTGGCTGCGCCACGAACCCCAGGCACGCATCCCGTCGCCCACCTCGGGCTGAGCCCGCGTCAGAACAGCAGCGATGCGAAGCGGCTGCGCGCGCGCCCCACGCGGGGGTCCTCGTCGCCGATGACCCCGAACAGCTCCAGGAGCCGCTCGCGTACCACGGGACGCTCCTCCGGCTCGAGAGCCGCGAACAGATCGAGCAGGCGATCGAACGCGTCGTCCACGTGACCGCCCGACAGATCGAGATCGGCGACGAGTAACTGGGCCTCGACGTCGTTCGGCGCGGCGGCGGCTGCGGCACGCGCTGCCTGCAGATCGGCGCCCTGCACCCGCGCAAGCAGCTTCACCTGACCGAGCCCCGCGCGCGCCTCATCGTCGCGCGGGTTCTCGGCCAGCGCCGCCTCGTACGCGGCGGCGGCCGCCACGTAGTCGCCCTCCTCGATCGCGGCGAACGCCGCCGCCATGTGGGGCGGCAGCGGCGGCTCCTCGGGAGCTGTCTCCTCGGGGGCGGCAGCGGTCGAGAGTGACCCGGTCACGCCGTTCTGCGCTGCGAGCTGCAGCAGCTGCGCGAAGACCTCACGCGCCTGCTGCTCGGGAACGGCGCCGTTGAACAGCGGCACGGCCTGGCCACCGACGAGGGCGACGACCATCGGGATCGACTGCGCACGGAAGGCCTGTGCCAGCTGGGGATTGGCGTCGACGTCCACCTTGGCGAGCACCACCCGGCCCGCGTGCTCGAGCACGATCTTCTCCAGGACCGGGCTCAGCTGCTTGCACGGCCCGCACCACTCCGCCCAGAGGTCGACGACGACCGGGACGGTCTTGGAGAGCTCGAGCACCTCAGGGAACATCGCATCGGTGACATCCATGATGAGGCCCGGGGCGTCCTGCGCCCCCGGGGCTCCTGCGGAGGGCGAGGGAGTGGACGGACGATTGCGCAGCGATGAGAGGTCGACGGCACCGCGCAGTGCGGCTGTCTGATCAGGAATACTCACAGCACCGATCCTTCCAGAATCGCGCTGGAATAGCCGAGCAGCTGGATCTTCTCGGTCGAACCCGCGGCCGGCACATAGAAGAACAGCTGGTCGCTGAACGTCGTCGAGAATCCGGTGGACGACTGATCGGCCCCGGCGAGCGTCTTCACCGTGTCGTTGCCTTCGAGCTTGATCACAGCGTCTTCGTTGGTGGGAGTCACCGTGTCGGTTTCATAGACGTTCACCGCCACGATCGCCCCGCTCTCCAGCGTCGCGATGGCGAACGGTGCCGCGTCGCCCGCCGTCGCGGAGAAGTCGAGGGTTCCCGTCTCCGCGCCCGTCTCGTTGAACTCGTCCAAGCGGGTCTGCCGGTCCGCGGCGACACTCGCGCGGAACTGGTCCTCGCTCTCGAACAGCGCGGCGTACTCGCTGCTGTCACCGTTGGTGAGGACGTCCGCGTACGCCGCCGCGAGCTCGTCCGGCGGGATCACGAGGAATGCCGAGTGTGGGGCGAGAAGGCTCGCACCGATGTACGGCGGCGCCAGCTCCGGAAGCAGGGTGGATGCCCCGAGATTCGCGTAGTAGCTCAGGCGATACTCGGACCACGCGTCCTCTTGGGTCAACACCATGATCGTCGACATGTTGGTGTCGGCGTCGTTGGCGATCGCCAGGAACGATCGCGGCCAACCATCGAAGGCCTGCGGCAGCACGACCTGGAGCGGATCATCGGGCACGACCTCCGGAGCGGCGTAGTCCGCGATCGCATCCCGCAGCGTGTAGTTGGTCTCGCGCACCGCCAGCGTCGGACCCGTCAGCCTGGTCGCGGCGAGCGCGGCATCCGTGTCGGTGTCGGCCTGCGCGACGGTGGCGGCGACACGGGCGACGATCTCCTGCGCCTGCGCTTGCGTGACGGCAGGCTGCTGCTGCCCCTCGGGGACGATCACCGAGGCCGTGGGGCTCGGCGACTGCGTGGGAATCAGGTCGGGCCAGTCGTCGGCTGTGCAGCCGACCAGGGACGCGACGACGACGCCGGCGAGGGGAACGGCCGCCAGGGTGCGTGCACGACCGGTGATCGAGCGTCGCGGTCTGCCGGCGCTGATCACGCCCTTGTCGCCATCGGTCTGCGCCAGGTCGATGGGCTCGGTCGGTGGCAGTGGCAGCCCCTTACGGCGCGGGCCTCGAGAACGCCGTACGTGGCGGATACCCAGCAAGTACAGCAGCACACCCACGGCCATGAGGATGCCGCCGCCGACGATGAGGGGTCCTGCCCAGGGCGTCGCGTTCTCCAGCGGCCAGGTGATCGTCACCTTCCCGGGCACGGGTTCGGTGCCGTCCGAAGCCACGATGATGCTCAGGTCCTCACCGAGCTGCAACGGAGCGATCACGGCGCCATCCCCGGTGTACTGGTCGTACCAGAGGTCGGATCCCTCGGGGTTGCGCGTCGGTTCGGTGCCATCCTCCGTGGTCGTCTCCGCATCCTCAGCGACGGCGACGGGCTCCGGTTCGATGACCTCCGTGGTCAGCACTCCCTCGTCGTCGACGCTCACGCTGCTGTAGGTCACGTCGGAGAGCCAGGCCTGGACATCGGACGTGCGGCCGTAGGCGGCAAACACCGTGCCGTCGCCGATCACACGGACGGTCTGCGTTCCCGGGAGCGAGTTCAGCACAGTGCCGGGAATGACGGCGTACGCCGTGTCGTCGGCGATCTCGACCTCGGATGTCGTGGACCGCGGCGGCTCGAAAATCGTCCGCTGCGCGATCCCGGCACCGATCATCACGGTCGCCAGCACCAGCGCGACCACAGCCCAGACAAAACGCACGAAACACCTTCCTCGGCGCGCCGCGGGTGTCCACGCGCCGGAAACTCGACATTTCAGACTAGCGAACGAGACCTGAATGTCCCCAGAGAGCAGCGACGCGACCTCGGCGCGGCACGGTCGTCACGACTTCTGGGGCACCACGCCGTATCCTGACTGCCAGGCACCCGCCACGACAGAAGACGAGGTCTCGTGAAGATCCAGAGCCCCTTCCGGACCGCGTTCCTCGCCACCCTGGGCGTCGGGCTCGGTCTGCTCCTCATATCCAGCGTGCAGAGCCTGTCCTCGATCCTCCTGTACGTCGGAACCGCGCTGTTCCTCGCCCTGGGGCTTGAACCCATGGTCTCGTGGTTGGTCCGGCACCGCCTGCCGCGGTGGAGCGCCGTCCTGGTGACGATCCTCATCCTCCTCGCCGTCTTCGCCGGGGTCATGCTGATGATCCTCCCGATCATCATCGACCAGATCTCGCAGTTCGTCGCCGCCGTGACGCGCATCTTCCAGAATCCTTCGTGGCCGGACGAGCTCAAGGACTGGCTCACGTCGGTCTTCCCGACACTGCGCGTCGACGACATCTTCGCGTACATCGAGGAGTGGCTGGCCGGCCTCGATTTCGCGTCGATCGGCGGATCCATCGGCGGCAGTGTCATCGTGCTCGGCGCGTCGATCGCGGCCGGTCTGTTCGGCGCGTTCATCGTGCTGATCCTGACGATCTACTTCACTGCCTCGATCCCCTCGCTCAAGAAGGCCGTCTACCAGGTGGTCCCCGCGTCGCGTCGCTCACGCTTCGTCGACCTGTCGGAGCAGATCACCGATTCCGTCGGGTACTACGTCATCGGCCAGGTGACTCTGGGACTGATCAACGGCACCCTGTCGGCGATCTTCCTGTCGATCATCGGCGCCCCCTTTCCCGCCGTCCTCGCGGTGGTCGCCCTGCTGTTCTCGCTGATCCCGCTCGTGGGCACACTCACGGGATCCACCATCATCGTTCTGGCGTGTCTCATCCCGGGACTCGGCTCCCCCACCACGGCCCTCATCGCCGCGATCTACTACCTGATCTACATGCAGGTCGAGGCGTACGTCATCTCCCCACGCATCATGAGCCGCGCCGTGCGCATCCCCGGCGCCGTCGTCGTGGTCGCAGCCCTGGCCGGCGGTGCGTTGCTGGGCCTGCTGGGTGCGCTGATCGCGATCCCCGTCGCCGCGAGCATCATGCTCATCTATCGCGAGGTGTTGATCCCGCGGCAGAACGACCGTTGAGTCGACTACTGCGTAGCCGCGAGTGAGCCATGCCACTCCACCGGCAGAGGGAGCGCGTCGGGGTTCACCGCCGCGACGATCTCGGTGAGGACGACACGTGTGTAGGTCTCACCGACCCAGAGGTGCTTGGCGCCGTCCACCCCGATCACCGTGGCGTCAGGGATGACAGCGAACCTTTCGCGTGCTTCCTCCGGACGCAGGTAGTCGTCGAACTCCGGCACCAGCACGATGACCGGTCGTGGGTCCTCGGCCCAGGCGGCGACCTCGGCCGGCGTCGCTCGGTGCAGCGGTGGGGAGAGCAGGATGATGCCCTCCACGTCGTGCTCGGCAGCGTACTTGAGCGCCAGCTCGGTGCCGAAGGACCAGCCGACGATCCACGGTCTGGGCAGGCCCCGCTCGCGGACGAAATCCATGGCGGCCGCGACATCCCATCGTTCGGCTTCGCCACCGTCGAACGCACCCTCGCTCGTCCCGCGCGGCGAACTCGTCCCCCTCGTGTTGAAGCGCAGCACCGCCAGATCCGCGAGAGCGGGCAGACGCGCCGCAGCCTTGCGGAGGATGTGGGAGTCCATGAACCCGCCCGCGGTGGGGAGCGGATGCAGGGTGACAAGAGTCGCCGAGATCCGACCCGACTCTGGTAGAGCCAGCTCACCGACGAGGGTCAGCCCATCTGCCGTGCGCAACTCGATGTCCTCGCGTCGCGCCGGCAGGGTCACCGCGCCCCTGATCTCCATCTCAGCTGATCCTCCAGCAGTGTGTGTGCCAATGGCGGCGTGCGGCGAGGTCCGCCGCATCGCCCAGTACTCCGTCAGCGCGCCACGTGACGACGTGCGCCGTGCCCGGACCGATCACCCGGGTGCATCCGGGGCAGGTGTAGCTCTTGGTCGCTGCGCTCGCAGTGACCGGTTGTACCGTCCACTCCGTGCCGCGCCGGGTCTCGGTTCTCTTCCACCCCGCGAGCATCCGCTCGAAGCCGTCGCCGGCCGGGCGCTCCGGGCGTCGTCGGTGAGATCGTGGCATGGCGGAGGCGGCGGCGCTCACCACCAGTGGTTGTTGATCCAGAAGTTGTACGCGCCGGCCCAGCTGCCGTAGCGGCCCACCGCGTAGCCGTTGGCCCAGCGAAGATTGTCGACGGGGTCGTATCCGTTGCCCGGCACCTTGCTGCACGGCAGCGCCTGCACGAGCCCGCATGCCCCGGAGCTGCGGTTGGTCGCATTGGGGTTCCAGCCGCTCTCACGCCCGACGATGTAGTCGACGTAGCCCCAGTCGCTCTCGGGAATGCCGGCGGCTGCCATCCACTCGGCCGGGCTCCCGCCTCCGCTGTAGTACAGCACCGTCGCCGCGGACGCCGCTGCGGCGACAGGTTCGGGGGTCGGGGTCGGGGTCGGGGTGACGTAGACCTGGTAGCCGTCCCGGTCGAGATCGACCGCGTCGGTCGACTCCTCACCGGCGACGACGAGCGATTGCGCGTCCACGATCGAGCTCGCGTACAGCGAGACCGACGCGGGCGCATCGTCATCGGCGGCCGCCAAGGCCATGCCCGTCGGGCCCGCCGAGACCGCGACGAAGCCGATCGCGGCGAAGGCGGCGACCACTCCGAGCACACCGCGCTTCTTCGACCAGTGGACCCGCGGAGCCGGGGGCCGTGGGGTCGGGGCGGGCGCGGTCGAAGAACGCGGCGTCAACTCGCTGTGACGCCGCGCGGGGGCGGTGTCTGGCCGGTCCGTCTCACTCACAATGCTGCAATTCTACCGACGCCAGTCTGAGAACGAGGTCCGTGACTCGTCGAGTGGGCTACTCGACGGCGAGCATGACCTCGACGACGCTGTCCAGCAGCGCGTCCACTTGCGCCTCGCGGTATCCGCCCCGCTGCATCTGGAAAGCGACGGACCTCACCTGGGCGACGTTCGCGCCGCTGCCGGCCTGCAGGTATCCCGAGATCTTGTCCATGACGAAGTCCACCTCGTCGACACGGTAGCCATAGCGGAGCGCCCCGACGCGGTCGAACCGGCGCTTGCGAGGGCGTCCAATCCGGTTGAGGATCGTCTGTGCCTCTTCGCGGGCTCGGGTGACCCAGTCGTCAGGGCCAGAACGGGCGATCGCCTGTTCCCGCTCGCGCGCCGCGAAGGCGTCCTCGAGGCGCGTCAGCGCGGCATCCACGGCGGCGATGTCGTACCCGCGACGGACGACCGGGAATCCCGCGGCGCGGACATCGCCCGATCCGAGCGCGACCTCGTCGGGTCGCTCGAATGCCTCTCGCGCATTGCCGAGGAAGGCCTCCACCGCGGCACGCTCATAGCCCTTTCGCCCCCGGCCCGCCAACGGGAACAGGGGTGCCGGCGCGGCCTCGTCCGCTGCAGCCTCCTCCACGCCGGTCGATGCCGCGTCGTCCACGCGGACCGCGAGAGAGGACGTCTCATCGGCGGCGCCGGGTTCGGTGATCGGAGAATCAGAAGTATCTGTCACGACGTCCCCAGGGGCTGGAAGAGATAGTACAAGGCGAGCGCTGCCGTCGCCGAGGGCAGGATCGAATCGAGCCGGTCAAGGACACCGCCGTGGCCCGGCAGCCAGGAGCTCATGTCCTTGACGCCAAGATCGCGCTTGACCATCGACTCACCGAGGTCGCCGAGCGTCGCAGTGAGCAGGATGACGATGCCGAAGATCGCACCGGCCCACCACGGGATGTGCAACAGGAAGATCGCGAGCAGGACGCCGGCGGCGACAGCTCCCACCACGGCCCCCGCAAAGCCCTCCCAGGTCTTGTTCGGGCTGATGCGGGGTGCCATCTTGTGGCGGCCGAAGCTGAGACCCGACGCGTAGGCGGCCGTATCGGCCACGACGGCCACCGCGATGAAGCCGATCACCCACCACTCGCCGGCGTCCTCCCGCAGCAGCAGCATGCACATGCTCGCGAGGAAGGGCACGTAGACCACGGCGAAGGTTCCGGCGAGCACGTCGGTCGCCACCGCGCCGTAGGTACGGCCGTCTGCCGCGACCATCTGGGCGACCAGGCGCCACACCACGACCACGGCGAGGGAGACGAACAGCGCCACCCACTGCAGCCACAGGTGCGCGAACGCCGCCGTGGGGATGAGGAGCACACCGGCGGCCAGCTGCGGGATGACGTCGATGCGACGGCCGGCACCGCTCAGGGCACGGGAGAGCTCGAAGCTGCCGAGCAGAACCGCCGCAAGCGCGAGCGGCACGAACAGCCACTTGATGAAAACGAGCGACGACAACACGATCGCACCGATCGCGACACCGATGACGATGGCGAGGATGAGATCGCGACCGGTGCGCTTCTTGAGGCGCTCGTTGGCCTCTTCGAACTCAGCGCGCGCATGGGCGACCTGCGACTCGAATTCACTGCGCGCCGACATCATGTGCGCATGGAACGCCGAGCCGCCCTCCGGCGCCGCTCCGGCCGGATCGGGTGCGGCCGCGCCGCGATCAGGGCTCTCGTCCGCCATGGCGACAGCTAGACCTCGAGCAGTTCTGCTTCTTTGCGCTTGAGCGCCTCGTCGATGAGATCGACGTGCGCGCGCGTGATGGTGTCGAGCTCCTTTTCCGCGCGGCTCAGCTCGTCCTCGCCGAACTCCGTTTTGAGCGCGTCCAGATCGTCCTTCGCCTTGCGTCGGATGCCGCGTACGTGAACCTTCGCGTCCTCGGCCTTGGTGCGCACCAGCTTGACGAACTCCTTGCGGCGCTCCTCGGTCAGCTCAGGCATCGTCACTCGGACGATCGTGCCGTCATTGGTCGGGTTCGCGCCGAGGTTGGGCATGTCTCGGATAGCCTGTTCGATCGCCTTGAGCGCCGACTTGTCGTAGGGCGTGACGATCAGGGTTCGCGCCTCGGGGTTGTTCAGCGAGGCCAGCTGGTTCAGCGGAGTCGGGGAGCCGTAGTAGTCGACCATCACGCGCTGGAAGAGCTGCGGATTGGCCCGACCGGTGCGCACCGTTGCGAAGTCGTCCTTGGCGCCCTCCACGGCTCGGTCCATGCGGGCTCCGGCATCGGTCAAGACATCCGCGATCACGGTGATTCCTCCAGGGTGTTCCGAAGTGTCCAGTCTAGTCCGCGCGTCACGCGGCGACGGTGACGCGCGTTCCGATGGGCGCGCCGAGCAGCGCGCGGGTGACGTTGCCCTCGGGCTCCATGCCGAACACCCGCATGTCCATGCCGTTGTCCATGCACAGGCTGAAGGCGGTCGAATCCACGACCTTGAGGCCCTGCTGCAGCGCCTCCCGGTAGGTGATGGTGTCGATGCGGGTCGCCGTCGGGTCGGTGCGCGGATCGGCGGTGTAGACGCCGTCGACGCCGTTCTTGGCGACCAGAACCTCCGTGGCGCCGATCTCGAGCGCGCGCTGGGCGGCCACCGTGTCGGTGGAGAAGTACGGCAGTCCCGCGCCCGCACCGAAGATGACGACGCGACCCTTTTCCATGTGACGGGTCGCGCGACGCGGAATATACGGCTCGGCGACCTGGGTCATCGAAATCGCCGACTGCACGCGGGTCGCAGCTCCTGCCTGCTCGAGGAAGTCCTGGAGTGCCAACGCGTTCATGACGGTTCCGAGCATGCCCATGTAATCGGCACGGCCGCGGTCCATGCCGCGCTGGCTGAGCTCGGCACCGCGGAAGAAGTTGCCGCCGCCGACGACGACGGCGATCTCGACGTCGTCCACCGCCGCGGCGATCTCGCGCGCGATCTGGCTGACGACATCGGGGTTGACCCCGAGCTGGCCGCCGCCGAACGCCTCACCGGAGAGTTTCAGAAGGACGCGTCGGCGCCCGGTCGATTCATCGGTCACGTCGTGATCCTTCCGTTACGTGTACAACCTAGCCGAGAGCATGCGAAGGGGCCCGCATCACACGATGCGGGCCCCTTCACAGAACCTCAGGCTCCGACCTTGAACCGGGCGAAGCCGGTGAGGGTGAGGCCGGCGTCTGCCGCAACCTTCGCGACGCTGAGCTTGTTGTCGCGCGCGTAGTCCTGGTCGAGCAGCGAGACCTGCTTGAAGAACGCGTTCACGCGTCCCTCGACGATCTTGGGCAGCGCCGCCTCCGGCTTGCCCTCGTTGCGTGAGATCTCGGTCACGATCTCGCGCTCCTTCTCGACATCGGCCTCGGGGACCTCATCGCGACTCAGGAACGAGGGGTTCGCGAACGAGATGTGCTGCGCGATCGCACGAGCGGTCTCGGCATCCTCACCCGTGTAGGCGAGGACGACACCGACCTGCGGGGGCAGATCCTTGTTGGTCTTGTGCAGGTAGATCTCGAAGGAATC
This sequence comes from Microbacterium sediminicola, assembly GCF_039531125.1. Classification (NCBI taxonomy): domain Bacteria; kingdom Bacillati; phylum Actinomycetota; class Actinomycetes; order Micrococcales; family Microbacteriaceae; genus Microbacterium; species Microbacterium sediminicola. The sequence continues at coordinate 645,700 of NZ_BAAAPL010000001.1, read as the reverse complement.
GCCGGAGAGCGTGCGTACACGGCGCAGTTCGACCTTCTCGCCGATGATGGCCGCGTCGTCAGAGATGACCTGCTCGACGGTGCTGCCCCCGGCCGGTGCCGCCAGCGCAGCCTCGACCGAGTCGGCCGAGACCGCCGAGGCGGCATCCAAGACCTTCTCCGCGAGCGCGGTGAAGCGCTCGTTCTTCGCCACGAAGTCCGTCTCGCAGGCGAGCTCGATCAGAGTGACCTTGCCGTCGAGCTCACGCGCGGCGATGAGGCCCTCGCTGGTGGAACGGTCGGCGCGCTTGGCATTGCCCTTCGCGCCCTTCAGACGCAGGATCTCAACGGCCTTCTCGACGTCTCCGTCGGCCTCTTCCAGCGCCTTCTTAGTGTCGACCATGCCGGTGCCGAGCTGCTCGCGCAGCGCCTTGATGTCGGCGATCGTGAAGTTTGCCATGGGTGGCAGCTCCTTGTTCGTGGTGAGTTCTCATGGATGCTCCGGTGGCGCGCATGCGCCACCGGAGCAGTGTGTCTATGCCTTCTGAAGGTGGGTGGACCTCCAAGAGGCGTGCGGCTTACTTGGCTTCGGCGGCGGCCTCAGCGCCGGCGGCGTCTGCGGCCGACTCGGTCGCAGCGGTCTCGACCTCGGCGACATCGGTGACGACGGGCGCACCCTGCTCGAGCAGCTCGCGCTCCCACTCGGCCAGCGGCTCAGCCGACTCGGCGGACTCTGCGGCGGCGTCGGGCTGGTGACGCTGGATGAGACCGTCAGCGGCGGCGTCGGCCACGATGCGGGTGAGCAGGCTCACCGAGCGGATGGCGTCGTCGTTGCCCGGGATCGGGAACTGGAATTCGTCGGGGTCGGCGTTGGTGTCGAGGATGCCGATCACCGGGATGCCGAGCTTCTTGGCCTCATCGATGGCGAGGTGCTCACGCTTGGCGTCGACGACCCAGATCGCCGAGGGGGTCTTCTGCAGGTTGCGGATACCGCCCAGCGACTTGTGAAGCTTGTCGAGCTCACGCTTCTTGATCAGAAGCTCCTTCTTGGTGAGCCCGCTGACGGCCGGGTTCTCGTAGTCGAGCTCCTCGAGCTCCTTCATGCGCTGCAGGCGCTTGGAGACCGTCGAGAAGTTCGTCAGCAGACCGCCGAGCCAACGCTGGTTGACGTAGGGCTGGCCCACGCGCGTGGCCTGCTCGGCGATGACTTCCTGCGCCTGCTTCTTCGTGCCGACGAAAAGGATCGTGCCGCCGTGGGCCACCGTCTCCTTGACGAACTCGTAGGCCCTGTCGATGTACGTGAGCGACTGCTGCAGGTCGATGATGTGGATGCCGCTGCGCTCCGTGAGGATGAAGCGCTTGACTTTCGGGTTCCAGCGGCGGGTCTGGTGTCCGAAGTGCACGCCGCTGTCCAGCAGCTGGCGAATGGTGACGACGGCCATGGCCGTGCTCCTTTTCTGACGCGAGGGCGTCTCTTGCGGTTGTGTCGCCGATCGGCGGATCGGGCTTCCTGGTACCCGGCACGCTCCCGCTCGGCGGAATGTCCGCCGAGACCGTGGGGAGAGATGCCACCCGGAAGACCCGGGCTGTGGGCACGCGTAGTCATCCCGACAAGCGAGATGCCCTCTCAGTGTACCAGCGACCGCTCCTCCCCCGCGGCCGTGCTCCGTCCGCTCTCCCCAGCATCGCGCGCACGCGGATCCGGCCCCGCTCCGCGATGGACGATGGCGCCATGTTCACTCCCCGAGGACGCATCCACCTCGTCGCCGTCTCGCTGATCATCGTCGGTATGGCGTCGGGCCTCACCGCGAGCGCCGCAGCCGCTTCCGCGCCGACATCCGCATCCCTGACCGTCACGTCGTCCCGGAGTGCAGACGCGGCATTCACGGACGGATGGGTATGGCCCGCGACCGGCTTCCGACTGGCGCGCCCCTACGTCGCCCCCGCCCATCGCTATGGCCCCGGCCACCGTGGCATCGACCTGCAGCTTTTCGAAGACCTGTCGGTGTATGCACCGGCGGCAGGTGTCGTCGCCTTCGCCGGACCTGTCGCAGGTCGTGAGGTGGTCACCGTCGACCATGGCAGCGGTCTGGTCACCTCGTTCGAGCCCGTGACCGCCATCGTCCGTATCGGTGACGCCGTCGAAGCGGGCGAGCGCATCGGTGTGCTCTCGTCGGGCGGACATGCCGGTGACGGGATGGTGCACGTCGGACTGCGTCTCGACGGCGAGTACCTCAACCCGCTCGTGATGCTCGGCGGCGTTCCCGGGTCCGTGCTCCTGCCGTGCTGTGAGTGAGGCTCAGCCGATCGCGTTGCGGTCGCCGTTGTCGCTGACCAGTCCGATCTCGATCGCGGACACAGAGTTGTCGTTGCCGTTGAGGGTGACGGCACCGATCGATCCGTCGGAGGCGATCCCGTTGCGGTCCCCCGCGATCGTCATCGTGCCGATGGCTCCGGTCGCGATCCCGTTGTCGGTCCCTTCCAAGCGGAGCGTATCGATATCGCCGAGGGTGATGTCATTTGCGGTCCCCTGAATGACGACGCTCCCGAGCGCCCCGTCGACGATGACGAGCAAGCGGCTCCCGGCGATCGTGAGCTCGGCACAGTCCCCCGTCACCGTGAACGACTGATCATCGCCGGCCAGGGTCGCAACGCCCGAAGCGCAGAACTCGGAGCTGGTCGGAGAGGCGGACGGCGAAGCGGTGATGCTCGCCGTGGGAGTAGGAGTGGGAGTGGGCGATACCGGAAGCGGAGTAGGGAGCACCGTGAGGCGAACCTCGGGCGTGCTGCTCGCACACCCAGACAGTGCAAGCGCAACGGCTGCGAGCGCGATCGCGATCCTGCGCTTTCCGTGAAGCATGCCGCCAGCCTAGGACGATCAGGCCCGCGGATGCGCCAGGCGGTATGCACCAGCGAGCCGCTCGCTGCTGACGTGCGTGTAGATCTGGGTCGTCCCCAGGCTCGCGTGCCCCAGCATCTCCTGCACGGCGCGCAAGTCGGCCCCACCGTCGAGCAGGTGCGTCGCGCCCGAGTGGCGCAAAGCGTGCGGACCAGCGGCGTCACCGAGCACGGGGGCGAGCTCGCGCGCGACGACGTCGTACACCGCGCGCGGCCCCACCCGCGATCCGCGCGCACCGAGGAAGAGAGCTCCGCTCGGCGCCGTAGTGGCGCGATCGACCAGCGTGGGACGACCGCGCACGAGATACGCCTCGAGAGCGCGTGCAGCGGCACCGCCGTACGGAACGATCCGCTCCTTCGCGCCTTTTCCCCAGACACGAGCCGTGCGATGCGTGCGGTCGAGGTCATCGATGTCGAGCCCGCACAGCTCCGACACCCGCAACGCCGATCCGTACAGCACCTCGATCATCGCGTGGTCGCGCAGATCGAGCGGGTCCCCCTCGGCGGCGCGTGCGGACATCCGGTCCAACACATCGGTGAGCGCATCCGCGGCCGCAACCTTCGGGAGCGATGCGGGACGCTTCGGACTGACCAGCCGCAACGCCGGATTGGCAGTGATCGCCTCGTTGTCGAAGGCCCAGGAAAAAAGGGCCCGCGTCGCGGCTGCTCGGCGCGCGAGCGTCGAACGCGCATCGCCGTGCTGGGCACACACCCACATCCATTCGCGGAGCGCCTCGAGATCGATCTCCGCCAGCGGCAACGGCCCGATCACGGCGCAGAGGTTCTGCAGGTCTGACCGATACGCACGCACGGTGGCGGGCGCGAGCCGGCGCACACTCGTGAGGTGCACACAGAACGCGTCGATCGCCTCGGGCAGATTCACCTTCCCAGCATGCCGCCTCGCGATCGACGCGAACGGCGGATGCCACGGCGTGGCGGCGCTGCGCACCGCGTTACGCTCTCCGCCAGCCGCTCCCCTCTGCCAACGCCCTCCCGTCGAGCGCGAGCAGCCCCAGCGACGAACGGACCTCGGAGATCGACATTCCGCTGCGGCGAGCGAGCTCCTCGACGGACCGGGGCGCACGCGTGCTCAAGGCATCCAGCACCCGACTCTCGTCTCCGACGCGGTCACCGTCCCCCGGCGCTGCCGCGCCCGGGCCGGCACACCATCCGATGAGCTCGCGCGCATCGTCGGCCGAGGTCACGCAGATGGCATCCAGCTCGCGCAGCAAGCGATGGCAGCCCGCAGACGCGGCGCTCGTGACGGGGCCCGGCACCGCTCCGAGCGGCCTTCCCAAGGTCGCCGCGTGGTGGGCGGTGTTCAGCGACCCGCTGCGCCACCCTGCCTCGACCACGACGGTGGCCTGGCCGAGGGCCGCGATCATGCGGTTTCTGGCCAGAAACCGCCACTTGGTGGGGGCTGTGCCCGGCGGGACCTCGGACATGACTGCGCCGCCCGCGCATATCCGCTCGATCAGATCCGAATGCCCACTCGGGTACGGACGGTCGACTCCGCCCGCCAGCAGCGCGATCGTCATGCCACCGGCCGCGAGCGCGCCACGATGCGCCGCGCCGTCGATGCCGTATGCCGCACCCGACACCACGGCGACCCCGTGCCCGCCGAGGCCGGACGCGAGCTGACCGGCGACATGCTCCCCGTATTCCGTCGCCGCCCGAGCCCCGACGATGGAGACAACCACGCCCTTTTGCGTCTAACGCAGGTTCGGGTGGCGTTCTAGGTGTCGCTGATCGTACAGGAGGGGTCCGGGGCACCTGGTGATAGTGCGGATCGAGTTGCGCTCGTACCGAGCGTTCGCGTTAGATGCATAATGTCTGCGTTTGATGGGAGCTATTCGGGTGGTTTCGGGGCCGGTGGCGCACGGTGTTGCGGGGTTATATCTGGCCTCGGGTGTCTCGTTCCTGCGCGCGGAAGAGAGCGTCTTCGAGGCGATGATGACGGGGTGGCGTGCGCAGCTGCTGGGCGGCCGCGCGCTGGGCGAGGACTACGTGACCGCGTCGGCTCGGGCGGTGCGGCAGTTCCACGCGCACGCGGGATCGTGGCCGTGGCTGTGGTCGGCGGGGCTGTTCGATGAGTGGATGCTGGACCTGGTATCGGTGCGGCAGTTGGCGCCGTCGACGATCCGCAGCTACCAGCAGGCGGTGCGGCAGTTCTGCGACTATCTGACCTCGGAGCATTACGGCTGGGTCGCCGAATGCGAGCAGCGGTTCGGGACGCACCCGGTGCAGGTCTGCCACGACTGGAACACGACCCGGCATCTGCAGGACTACGAGGGCCATCCCGGCCGGCGTCCGTTGACCCGGGACGAGCTGCAGGCGCTGTTCGATCGCGCCGATGAGGAGGTCGAGCGGTGCCTGGCGAGCGGCCGCAAGGGGGCGTTGCCGGCGTATCGGGATGCGGTGCTGCTGCGGGTGACCTACGCGTGGGGGCTGCGGGCGAACGAGGCCGTTCATCTGGACGTGACCGACTTCTACCGCAACGCACACGCGCCGGAGTTCGGCGAGTTCGGGATGCTGCACGTCCGCTTCGGGAAGGCGTCCAAGGGCGGTCCACCGAAGCGCCGCTCGGTGGTCACGCTGCGGGATTGGGCAGTGGAGGCGGTGCAGGACTATCTGGAGAACGTCTGGCCGTTGATGCGGCCGGATGGCGAGCGGGCGCTGTGGTTCTCGGAGCGAGGCACGAGGCTGCGCACCCGGGAGCTGTCGGACCGGTTCGCGGCCTACCGGGATGATCTCGGGCTGGATCGGGTGTTGTCGCCGCACGCGTTGCGGCACAGCTACACGACGCATCTGATCGAGGAAGGCGTGGATCCGGTGTTCGTGCAACGCCAGCTCGGGCATCAGCACCAGTCGACGACGTCGATCTACACCGGGGTCAGCGGGGACTTCGCGAACAAGATGATGCGGGATGCGTTGCAGCGGCTGCGGCCGCGGGAGGAAGGAGCGGTCTGATGAAGGTGATCGGGTATGAGTGGCGGCTGCGGGAGGTGATGGCCGCGTCGGGGATCTTCGCGACCTCGAGGCTGGTGCCGCTGCTGCGGGAGCGCGGGATCGAGTTGTCGGCGAGCCAGATCTACCGGCTGGCGACGGAGAAGCCGGAGCGGCTGAACATGCACGTGCTGGTCGCGCTGATGGACATCTTCGAGTGCAGCGCCGACGACCTGGTCCGCAAGGTCGACCTGGGCGCATCGGCGGCCGCGACGGGCACCGACGGCGAGGACCACTCGGCAAGCGGCGCGGCGACGCTGCGGGAGAAGGGCCTGCGTCCGCCGCGGGCACGCGTGCTTCCCACCGATGGGTGACGATGTCCGCGGCGACCTGGTCGCGGTCATTGCCGAGGTGGAGACAACCGTCCCGCGAGATGTCGTCCGCCAGATCGTGGATCGCATCATCGTCCAGGAACCCGCAGGGCGGCGGCTGCTCGCACAGCTGCGCGCTGACCCAGGGATGCTGACGGCGGGATCGTCGAGGATCCCGCGACAGTTGGATCGCATCCTGCTGGAGCTTGCCGCCGCCGGCGGAAGCATCGTTCGCCCGCCGGGTTGCGCGCGCTGCAGCCGGGTCGTGCTGCTGAACTGCCGGGACGGTGAGGATCGGATCTGCGAGGCCTGCGGCCGGGCCCGGCTGGACGTGATGATCGACTGCGTCGAGTGCGAACGGCCTGGGCAGCGTCGGCATGCGCAGGTGGCCGACCGGGCCTACTGCCGGTCCTGCTGGACGGCGCTGCAGGAGGTCGCGGACGAGCGGCTGGACCGGTTCGTCGCCGACCACATCCCGGGCGGGACGCTCCACATGATGCTGACGGCGACCGAGGGGATGAAGGCGGATCGCACACTGCGGCTGGCATTGGAATGCGAGCTGTTCGGCGTCGGATGGATCGCCGACCCTCCGGCGGCGTCGGTGTTGTTCGCGAGCTTTTGCGAGCGGCTGCGTGAGCTCGGCGCCGATCTGCCGACGCTGTCCTGCGGGCATTGCGGGAGGGTCGGGAGGCTCCCGGACCGGCTCGAGGGGCGGATCTGCTGCGGCGCCTGCTACAAGGCGGCGCACCGCGCGGTCTGCGACGGATGCGGCAGCACCGCCCACTTGGAGCTGCGGCTCGCGAACGGGGACCGGCTCTGCCAGGCCTGCACGAACCAGCTGCCGGAGTCCTCGGCGACCTGCATCGGCTGCCGGAACCATCGGCTGATCGCGGTGCGCACCCCGGACGGGCCGATGTGTTCCAGTTGCCGCGCCGCGCCGGGCGCCGATATCTGCACGGTCTGCGGCACCTCGGGCCGGTGCCGGTTCCCCGGCACCGAGAAGGCGGTCTGCTTGCGCTGCTACGCCGCCGCGCGCGTGGACGTCTGTCATCGTTGCGGGAAGGAACGGGAGTGCCGGTTTGCGGGCACGGCGAAGGCGATCTGCACGACGTGCGCCCTGCTGCGCAAGCCGTGCTCGGTCTGCGCCCGGGTGGTGCTCCCGATCCGGCACACCCCGGACGGAGAGCCGCTCTGCTGGCACTGCGCCCCGCACATCCTGGAGGCCTGCATCGGCTGCGGCCGCGACGCCCGGGTCAGCGCCCGCACCGATCAGGGCCCGCTCTGCCAGCGCTGCGCCAGGACCAGCCCGCTGATGTTCCGCGACTGCCGACGCTGCGGGACGCACGGCCGGCTGCATCACCGCCGCTGGTGTGATCGCTGCTACGCCCACGACAAGATCCGCGAACTGCTGCCCGACGATGTCGTGGCGGCCGATCCGATCCTCGCCGCCTTGCGGGACCGGTTCCTGGCCGCGGACGAACGGCGCACCCTCGATGCGTTCCGCCGCAACGTGACGGTCGCGAAGTTGCGTGACGCGCTGCGCAGCGCGGATCCGCTGAGCCACGAACTGCTGGACCGGCTGGGCACGCCGGGATCGACCGCGCCCGTCCGCGCGCTGCTGGTCGAGCATGGCCTGCTGCCAGCGCGGGACGAGCAGCTGGTCCGGTTCGAGGCGTGGTGCCGGGAGAAGTCGGAGGCGATCGCGGACCCCGATCATCGCCGCCTGTTCGACCGGTTCGTCCGGTGGCGTCATCTGCGGCAGCTGCGCGAGCAGCACAACTCCGTCGGGCGCCGGCAATCCGACGGGCGACGGCAGGAACTGACCCAGGTCCTCAGCCTGCTGGACTGGCTCACCGCACGCTCGGAGTCCGTGACGATGCTGGATCAGGCGCGGCTGGATCTCTGGCTGCTCGAGAGGCCGAGGGCTGCACGCCGCGTCGCGGCGTTCCTGGAATGGGCCGCCCGCAACGGCACCTGCCCCCGCCTGCAGGTGGTTCCGCTGACCCGCACCGCGAACACCCCGACCGGCGCGAGCGTCGACGAACGCTGGGAGCTGCTGGGCCGGGTGCTCACCGCGCACGACGGCGACCCGCGGACCCGGCTGGCAGGCGCCCTGCTGCTGCTGTTCGGAATCCCGGTCGCCCGACTGCACTTGCTGCGCGTCACCGACATCACCGCTGCCGACCCGGTCACGATCCGTCTGGGCGCCGACCCGTTGGAGCTTCCCGCGGAGATCGGGCAGCTCGCGATCGCCGCCCGCGAGCACCGCGACGCGCCGCGGCTTCTCACCGACGCCGGAGAAGCGGACTGGCTGTTCCCCGGCCAGCATCACGGCGCACCGCTATCCCGCGACTCCCTCACCGACCGGCTGGCCAGGTTCGGCATCCGCGCCCGGCATGCCCGCGCCGGCGCGCTGGCCTCCCTCGCCCAGCAGCTGCCCGCGCCGGTGATCGCGCGGCTGACCGGACTGCACATCGTCGCCGCGACCCGCTGGGCGGAGGCGGTCACGGCCAGCAACGCCCGCTACAGCGTGCTCACCCGCTGATCCGCGGCCGCGGCAGACTCGAGGGCATGAACGATGAGCTTCCCCCGCAGATCCAGGCGATCGCCGACCGCACCGCGGACGGCTGGGCGCCGGCCATCGACGTCGGCCCGGGATGGTTGGATCTGCTCGCCCGGCTGGACCAGCGGCTCGCGGAGATCTCGCCCGGCTATCTCGTCGAGCAATGCAAGACGAAGTTCGGCACCCTCCGCTACTACGCGCGCCCCGAAGAGGACGACCACATCGACGCGGCCGGGTTCGCGGCCGCCATCCGGGAAGCCGAGGACGACAGCGCCACCGTCTGCGAGGACTGCGGCCAGCCGGCCGGGCAGGTCACGATCCGAGGGTGGGTCTGGACCCTCTGCCCCGTCCACGTGCAGCAGCGGGCGAACCCGTCCGGCATGTCGGCCAGGTGATCCATCATGGATGACATGACCAATCTGGATGCACTGATCCCGCCGCACGAACCGGCCGAGGACACCCTGGCGTTCGCGGGCAAGGCCGCGCTCTCCATGGTTCCCGTGGTGGGCCCGCTGGCCGCCGAGACCCTCGCGCACGCGCTGGAGAGTCGGCAGGCCGAGCGGCAGCACGAGTTCAACGTCGCGATCGCGCGGGCCCTCACCGACGCGACCTCGCGGCTGGATGAGGCGGCGACGATCGAGGACATCGTCGGATCGGACGAGTTCATCGCCGCTGTCACCCGAGCGCAGCGCGCCGCGGCCGAGACCGCGAGCCGGCAGAAGCGGCAACGGCTGGCCGCGGCGGTCGCCAACGGCGGCTCGTGGGCGCCGTTCTCGGCCAGTGAGCGTGAGCAGTTCACCCGACTGGTCGACGAGTTCGACCAGCTGCACGTCTGGCTGCTGCACTACTTCACCGACCCCACCGGCTGGCTGCAGTCCCGCGGCCTCTACGCCCAGCACGCGAACCTGATGATGGGCGGCATCGACGGGCCGTTGGGCACCGCGCTCGGCGTCCCGCAGAAGGTCTGGAGCGGCCCGGTCGGTCAAGCCGCCGCGGACCTGGACCGCGCGGGCCTGGCCTCCATCCCGCTGACCACGATGATGACCCCGCAGGGCATCTTCGCGCCGCGCACTTCGCAGAAAGGCAAGCGGTTCCTCGCGTTCATCAACGAGCCCGACTCCCTGGCCGCGGACCCGCCCGCCTCCCTGTGATGACGACCGGGCCGATCGAGGCCGACGGGCTCCCGCCCGGCCGGAACTGCCCGGCCTGCGGCGAACCGCTCGAGCCCGGTCACATCGACGACACGCTGCAGATGCCAACGTCTGGTTCGGCGCGGTGCTGCGCGGCGACATCGACGAGATCGTGCTCGGCGAACGCAGCAACCTCCAAGACAACGCGGTGATCCACACCGAGGCGGGCAACCCGACGATCATCGGCGCCGACGTCAGCATCGGCCACGCCGCCGTCGTGCACGGCTGCGTCGTCGAAGACGGATGCCTCATCGGCATGAACGCGACCGTGCTGAACGGCGCCGTCATCGGCGCGAACTCGCTCGTCGCCGCGGGGGCGGTGGTGCTCGAGGGAACCGTCGTTCCGCCGCGATCGCTCGTCGCGGGCATCCCCGGCAAGGTGCGGCGGGAGCTCACCGACGAGGAGGTCGCCGGGCTGCTCGGCAACTCCGCGCGCTATGTGCCGCGGTCGAAGATCTACCGCGCGGCCGAGGTCTAGAAGACCGCCGCGAGGTCACCACCAGAACCTCGCCCACCCCGAACCTCCGTCATCGATCCCCGGATGCCCGGGCGCATCCAATCCGGCGACCTCGCGCACCAGGGCGGCCAGCCTCGCGGGCTGCTCGTATGTGACGAAGTGCCGGGAGCCTTCGATGGTGCGAGTCTCGTAGCCCAGCCGCCGCAGCTCTCTCGCAACATGGTGCCTGGGCGCAGCCGACCGAGACCCCGTCGTGACCACGCATCGGGGTCCCCCGACCGGTCGACGTCGAGGCTGAAAGCTGCGGAACATGGCGATCTCCTTCGCCGTCGTCGCGTCGACGTCTCCGTGGTCATCGAGCAGGTCGACCGACCACCTCCTGCCATAGAGCGCCTTACCCACCGCTGTCGTCCCGCCACGGCGAAAGGCCTCGGCGGTCGGGGAGAGAAGGTCCGGCACCAGGTTCCCCGCCGCCGGCTCATGGAGGACGAATCCATGGCACGCGGCACCCATGCCCGCGAGCGCGAGACCGAGGGTTGCCCCGCCTGACATCCCCACGATGACCGCGCCCGCCGCATACTCGGCCAGCCACTCGATCTCGTCCTCCAACCGACCGGTCTTCGGGCGACGAAGCGCCCGAAGCTGTGGAATCAAGCGCTTCAGAGGATCCCAGACGGCAGGTGAGGCCGCGACCCCGTGAACCGCGAGGATCGGGACGTCGTCAGCTGGCATCGGCCGCCCTGTTGAGATCATCGGCCGCCGCGGCCATATACGAGCGCCACCCGCCGTACGCGGTGATGTCACGCGCTCCCTCGAGCGCCGTCGGATCGCAGACGAATCCGTGGACGGCGGTGCCGTCGTCGAGCTCGAGCGTGCCGATCGCCAACGGTGCACTCACACCGCGGAGAAAGGACCCGACGGTAGCAGTCGGAAGCCGATAGACCTCGACCTCGATACGAGCGCCTTCTCGTAGATCGGTCACCAGCCCGGGACGTCGCGGCTCGTCGCCGGGGAGCGCGTAGAGCCGGTACCGGGGTGCGGTCATCGTGCGCCGGCTCAGGAGCCCGCCGCGATCGGTGATTTGGTGATGAAGTCCGAACCCCTCGAGATGGGCGCCGACGACGGCGACCTCCATCAGCGAGTCCTGGTCGACCGCATCCGCGAGCGCCGACGCCAGCCCTGCGAGTTCCTGGTCGGCACCGGAAGGCCCATGAAGGGTGACACCGAAGGGGACGTGCGCCGCCGTACTCCCCGCCGGGACCGCGATGGCGCACATGTCGAGCAGGTTGGTAAAGGTCGTGTAGGTACCCAATTGCGCGTTGAGTTCGACGGGGTCAGCGCGCATCTGCTCGACCGTGTAGGTCTTCGTCACCGTGGGAGTGAGCAGAGCATCGACCGAACGGAGGATGTCATCCGCCTCCCGCCGCAACTCCCACACGCGGTGCATACTCGACCAGACCTGTGCGGCCGACATCGCACCGGCGCCCGCCAAGATCTGGCGCACGACCGGGTCGACGTCGTCTCGGTCCTCCTCGAGCGCGACCGAGACGGCGGTCGCGCGCTCAGCAAGCCACGCACCGCCATACAGGTGACGACCTGCCTCGAGAAGCGGGGTGTAGTCGATCTCAACCAGTTCGGCTCCGGCTCGGACGAGGTCGGCACGGACCCGACTCCACGCGTCCTCCTCGCCACGCTCGCCCCATCCGGCGACAACCTCAGGCACGCCCAGGCGGACTCCGGCGAGCGAGACCGAAGCAACCCGGGCGGAAGGAACCGGGAGCGGGCGCGACCAGGGGTCCTGATCATCGAAGCCGGCGATCACCTGAGCCACGATGGCTGCGTCGGCAACCGAGTTCGCCATCACCGAAACGCAATCGAGCGACCGGCACGCCGGCACGACACCGCGAGTGCTGACAAGGCCCACACTCGGCTTGAGACCGACGACCCCGTTCAACGCCGCGGGAACGCGCCCGGACCCCGCGGTATCGGTCGCCAGAGAAAACGCAACCAGGCCCGCCGCAACAGCTACCGCGGATCCTGATGACGACCCGCCGGAGATGAGGGAGCTATCGTGGGCCGAGGAGGGCGTCCCGTAAGGAGAACGGGTACCGTTCAGACCGGTAGCGAACTGGTCCAGGTTGGTCTTGCCGACGAGGATCGCGCCTGCCGCGATCAGGTCGCGAACCACGGGTGCCGACTGCTGGGGGCTGTAGGCGAAAGACGGGCACGCCGCCGTCGTCGCCCACCCCTCGACGTCCATGTTGTCTTTGACCGCGAAGGGGATGCCCCAGAGCGGAAGACGATCGCGATCGGCAGGATCGAGTGCTTCAGCATCTCGGACGAGTCGATCGGAGACCGAGATCCAGACTCCGTCACGTCCTCGCGCATCGATCGCAGCCAGAGTGCGCTCCGCCACATCGCGAGGTGTGCAGGTTCCCCGCCGGTACGCGGAGTGGAGGCGGGCGATCTCCATGCGAGGAGAGATCACCGCGCGGATCCCTTACCGAACGCGTCATCCAGCGCCGACGACTCCGCGACCGCACCGAAAACACCCCCCTGCATGGTGATCATCTTCAGCGCCGCCTCGTAGTTTCCGTGATCGGTGGCGCCTGTGCAGTCACTGAGCAGAAGGCACTCGTAGCCGCGATCGTTCGCCTCCCGCATCGTCGTGTGCACGCAGACGTCGGTTGTGATCCCCGTCAGAATCAGATGAGTGATCCCCCGAGTGCGCAAGATCACGTCGAGATCGGTTCCGTAGAACGCCCCCTTGCCAGGCTTGTCGATGACGATCTCGCCCACGAGAGGTGCCACTTCGGGCACAATCTGCCACCCGGGTTCCCCGCGTACGAGGATGCGTCCTCCCGGTCCTGACGACCCGATCTCGGCACCGATCTGCTGCGAGCGCCAGAGTTTGTTGGGCGGGCAGTCCGAGAGATCCGCCCGATGACCCTCGCGAGTATGGATCACCTGGAGGCCTGCCGCGCGAGCGGAACCGAGGATCCGCGCTGTGGGCGCGAGTCCGCGTCGGGTGAGTGTGAGGTCGTACCCCATGCGGTCGACGTAGCCACCGACCCCGCAGAAGTCCACCTGCCAGTCGATACACAGGAGCGCGGTCGACTGGGCGGAGAACGTTCCGTCGAACGGCCACGCGTACGGTGTGGCCGCTACCGGCCCGAATCTGCTCGTCATCGCCTCGTCTCACCTCCGCCCGTGGGTTCCTGCCACACCACCGTCACCGGACCTCCTCCAGGTGGCCCTTGGTTCTCGGCGCCTCCGGAGACGTAGATCGATGTGCGCCCGAACACCCCCGCTAGAAGGCCTCCTACGGCCGCGCGCGCGTGTCGTGTCGACGAGAGGTCGGTGTCGGTGAGCATCGTGTGCCGTAACCCTCGGATCCGCCCGTCCGGACTCGCCTCGGCCTTCGCGAAGACCTGCACGATGGTGCCGCCGGCGGCTCGGATGCGATCGCGGAGCGCGACGATCTCCTCCACGTCGATCGCGTCGTGCATGACCACCGTCTCAGCGTTCAGCTGTCCGCCGGGGTCGAGTCGAGACCCGAACGCCAGCACGAGGCACCGGTCGAGCTCGATACCGGCGGAAGCCGAAGCGACCGCCGACCAGACAGAAGGATCGCCTGCGAGGCCTTGGTCCGCTTCGACTCCGCCGATCTCTCCGCACGCGAGCGCGACGCCCAGCGAGCTAGCCGCTCGGGATCGCGCCATCGATAGGTAGGGATCATCCGTCACGGCCCCGCCTCTCGCTGACACGATCTGCTCGGTCGTCAGCAAAGGGCATTTCACGAGCACCATGTGGGCGTTGCGTGGATCAAAGCCTCCGTTGCGGCACGCTTCGAGCGTCGCCGCAGCGACCGCGTCGACCTGCTCTCGGCGCCCGAGCCCTTCGACAGATAACCGAGGGGTCTGCGCGAACCCCGCCGCAAGTCGCCCGTTGCCTGATGTCGAACCCTCCGAAACCACGGTGACATGCGGGCTGAGGACTCCCTCAGTGCCGCCCGACATGACGGTCAACGCCGGTTCCGAGAGCCCCTCGGTCCAGGCGCGAGTCGCGAGAGCCCGGCTGAAGTCGTTAACGCCGCCGTTCCCCTCCGTCTTTCCGATGACGGCAAGGACCCTTCGCCCGAACACCCTGTCGACCGGGGCGTCGTCGGGGGCAGCAACCGGCACGACCGTCAGATCGACATACATCAGCGCGTCCGGTCGTCGGCCGGGAGCGATTCCGCACCCAGCGCGGCGAGGACGGAGTCCGATGAAGCGACAGCCGCGAACAAGCCGCCCTGCATCGTGAGGATCTCGATCGTCTGCAAGTGCCGGGCGCGATCGGTCGCGGCCGTGCAATCCGACAGCACGAGTACCTCGAACCCGCGATCGTTGGCCTCCCTGATTGTGGTCGACACGCAGACATCGGTGGTCAACCCCGTAATCAGCAGATCGGTAATCCCCGCCATGCGCAGAATGTGCTCGAGGTCGGTGGCGTAGAACGCACCTTTGCCGGGCTTGTCGATGACCGTCTCACCCGCAAGCGGGGCCAACTCGGGGATGATCTCCCACCCAGCCTCGCCTCGAATCAGCACGCGTCCCAGAGGCCCGACGGACCCGATCTCGACCCCCTGACTGGCGGAACGCCACCTCTTGGTGTCGGGCAGATCAGAGAGATCGGGGCGGTGCCCTTCTCGCGTGTGGATCACCGTCAGCCCGAGTTCGCGCGCCCGCCCAAGCACTCTTTGGGTGGGTTCTATCGCCGCACGGGTCAGGCTGATGTCATAGCCCAGCGAATCAATGAATCCACCGCTGCCGCAGAAGTCGACCTGCCAGTCGATGCAGAGCAGAGCCGTGCGCGTGAGATCGAGTTGACCGTGCCACGGCCAGGCATAGGGATCCGCCTGGATCGCCTGCGGTGTTGTCGTGGTCACTATGACTCCCTTGCTCACCTCGATCGTATACGACCTACCGGAGAGGGCCGGCGTCGGAGTGTTACCGCCGTGTTAAACCTCAGCGACGGATGAGCTCGTCGAAGAACGCAAGGTCGCCGAGGACGTGCTCGCGCATGAGATGAGCCGCGGCCTCCTCGCCGCCGAGAATCGACGCGCAGATGTCGCGATGCTCATCCCACGACCCGGCAGCGCGCGCAGCCAGCTCCGCTCCGAATATCCAACTGAGGCGGCTGCGCAGCGTCCTCAGCATCTCGACGAGTTCTCGATTTCCGGAAGCAATCGCCACCGTGTCGTGGAATCGCTCCACCAGCTCCGAATGGCGCTCGGGTTCGGTCACCGGGTCGAGGGTGCTGCCCTCTTCTGTAAGAGATCGAAGTTCGCGTGCCATCGCCCCTCCGTGGGCAGCCGCGGCAAGCCGCGCCGCCATCGCCTCGAGTTCGGCGCGGATCGCGATGAGCTCGCGGGTGCCCGATGACTCGGGCTGGGCGACTATTGCACCCTTGTATTTGCGCAACTCGAGAAAGCGCTGCTGCTCCAGCACCTGAAAGGCCTCGCGCACGGGTACTCGGGAGACGTCGAAATCGGAAGCAATCTCCTCCTCGCGAAGCCGGCTGCCGGGAACGTACGAGCCATCGATGATCCGTCCCCGGATCGCGGCGGCAATCACGTCGCGCAGGGGAAGCCCAGCACGAGAAGCCATGCTCCTCACTCTAGGGACCAACCCCGCCAGATGCCGAGTTCCGGTCGCCTCAGCTGGATGCTCCCCCGCTTGCGGACGATTCCGCCTCCGTCGCGTCCAGTCGCGCGTTCAGCCCGTCGACGATGCGATGCAAGCGATCATCCCGCAGCAGATCCGGCTCACGGGGTCGCTCGAACCCCACTTCGACGACATCGGCGACCTGCGCCGGTCTGGCGCTCAGCACGACGACTCGGTCGGCGAGGAACACCGCCTCCTCGACGCTGTGCGTGACGAGGAGCGTCGTGATGCGCAACCGCGTCCACACCGCCTGCAGCTCCACATTGAGTCGTCGTCGCGTCACCGCGTCGAGCGCTCCGAACGGCTCGTCCAGAAGCAGAACGGAGGGATCCAGAGCCAGAGCCCGCGCGATCGAGACTCGTTGACGCATCCCGCCGGAAAGCTGGGACGGGCGCGCATCGGCGAAGCCCCGGAGTCCGACCAAGTCGATCAGATCATCTACCTGGTGCCGATCGACGTCACGGCCCGCGACTCGGAAAGGGAGCTCAATGTTCTTGCGCACCGTCAACCACGGCAGCAGTGCGTGGTCCTGGAACGCGACACCCAGGCGATGATCGCGCGCGAGGACTCGCGGATGCTCACCGGCGATCGTCACGGACCCCGAAGTCGGCTCGTCAAGTCCGGCAATCATCCGCAAGATCGTCGACTTCCCCGAGCCCGACGGGCCGATGAGCGCGACGAACTCCCCCTCGGCGATCTCCAGGTCTACCCGCTTGATCGCCTGGACCGACGCTCCGCGCTTCAGCCGGAACGACTTCGAGACCGCCTCGACCCGCACGCTGCGCCCGAGAGGCGCGCCGGCGTTCATCGGCCCACCTGGAGTCGTGCGCGGTCCGCGATGCCGCGGGAACGCTCCGAGGCCTCCCGCACCAGGGCCGCGAGGTCGCCGTCAGCGCCAAGGAAGGTAGGAACGCCGCGTTCGACGACGACCCGACCGTCGACTATCACGGTACGTACCGCGACCGTGGGTTGCAAGAATACGAGCGCCGCGTACAAGTCGGCCGCGGGCGTCATCCGCGGCTCCTCCAGATCAAGGATGACGAGGTCGGCGCGCTTGCCGACCTCGATCGATCCGATCAGGTCATCCATACCCAGAACCCGCGCTCCCTCGATCGTTGCCATTTCCACGACCCGCTGCGGACTGATCGCCCCCGGGTCACGACTCACCGCGCGGTGCAGGAGCGCCAGGAGCTTCATCGAACCGAAGAGATCGACCGCATCCGAGCAGTTCGCATCGTCCGTGCCGATCCCCATCGGGATGCCCGCCCGGAGCATTCGCGGAACCGGCGCGACCCCGGCGCCTAGAAAGGCGTTGCTCGCCGGCTGCGTCGATACCCGGGTGCCCGATTCTGCGAGCAACCGGATCTCACGATCGGAGACGTCGATGCAGTGCGCCGCGAGCAACCTCTCATCGAGCGCACCGACGCTGTCGAGATACTCGACCGCGCCCATCATGTGCTGCACGCGCTCCCGCTCGTCCTCGGCGACGTGCATCGTCCACATGGTTCCGCGCTCGCGCGCGATCTGTCGGCTCCGCTGCAGGGCGCGTCGGGAGACGATTCCGGGGATCGCCGGCGACGGCCACACTCGGATCCGACCCTCACCGGCCCTGTCGTACCTCCGCACGATCTCATCGAGGTCGGCCAAGACGCGATCGGTGTCGACGAAGATGTCGCTGTCCGGAACGTCCGGGGCCTTCGCACGGACCGCGCCGAGATAATCCTCGAAACCCGGCGCAGGCTGGTCGGCGAACATGCGAGCGTATACAGCGCGGATGCCGCTCTCGACGAGGGCCTCGACAGTGCTCGCCGCGGTGGAGACCATGGAACGCGTTCCAGCATCCTCGTTGTCAACGATCGTCGTCACACCGTTCATCAACGCCTCCGTCGCGAACAGCAAGGTCGCGCACCGGATGTCGTCGTTCTCGTACACGCTCAGGCCCGGGTACAGCACGTTGTAGAGCCACTCGTAGAGTGGCCGATCGTGGGAGTAGCCGCCGCGAAGCAGGATCTGCGGCACATGGGTGTGCGCGTTCACGAGTCCCGGGATCACCGCGCGCCCCGCCGCCTCGATCACCCGCGAGCCGACGGGAATCTCGACGTTCGATCCCACTGCGACGATCTCGCCGTCCTCGACCAACACGGTCGCCCGCTCGAGGTCGCGGCGCTCATCGTCCATCGTCAGCACTCGCGCGTCAACGATCGCCACCGCGCTCATGCCCGCGCCTCCTCGCCGGCTGCCACCGCATCGAGCTCCGCGAGCAGCGCGCTACGACGGTCATCGTCGCAGAAGGCCGACTCGATCGATGTTCGCGCGATGGCGAGAAGGTCATCGCGCTGCCAGCCGAACGCCCGCGCGGTCGCGGCGTACTCCTGGTCGAGAATCGATCCCAGGGCAGTGCCGTCGTCGGTGTTGAGGCTGATCCGCACCCCGGCTTGCCGCAACTCCTCGACTGGATGCGCGGCCCGGCTCTCGGTAAATCCAAGAGCGACGTTCGACCCCGGGCAGATGCCGAGCGGGATGCCTCGGTCGGCGATCTCGGCGACCAGCGCCGGTTCCTCGATCGCGCGGAAGCCGTGATCGATACGATCGGCCATCAGGAGGTCGATCGCATCGCGGACACCCTCGGGACCACTGGACTCCCCTGCGTGAACGGTCCGGTAAATGCCACGGGATGCCGCGCGGCGGAAAGTGTCAGCGAACCTTGCGGACACACGCCCGGCAACCGCTTCGTCGCCGTCGATCGACAGGGCGACCACCCGCGGATGGTCCCGCTCCAGCATCCAATCCAGCAGTTCATCGGCCTCAGCGGCGGATTGCTGGCGCAACAAGCTCAGGCACAGGCCAGTCGACGGGAGTCCGTCCTGTTCCGCCTCTCGCCATCCGGCGTCGAGGGCGTCGACGAGTCCCGCGATATTTCCGCGCCAGGCCTCCCAGTGGGTCGGGTTGATGATCACGTCGGTGTAGCGGATGCCGCTGGCCGCCTGCCTCTGGGCGAACCGATAGGCGACGGATGCCGCGTCGTCGGCGGTCCTGACCAGCGACGCACCCCAGTCGAGGAACTGGAGAAATTCGGTGAGTCCGTCGAAATCGAAGAGCTGCTCGGCCGGTCGGCGAAGGGGCACCCCGTACTTGCCGGCCAGTCGCATCAGCTCCTCCCGGTCGATGCATCCGTCCAGGTGCACGTGGACCTCGGCTTTGGGTACCGTCCGTACCCAAGCCTCGTCGATGTTGTCGTTCACGATCATCCCTTCCCATTACTGCCGTCGTGATAAGCCGCTTCGAGCCACCGCGTCACGGCCGAAGCCAGCCCGAAGAATGCGAGAGAGAGCACTGTGGCGACGATGGCGGCACCCCAGGATCGCGACATGTCGTAGGAGACCCGCGACACCACGAAGAGCTGCCCGAGACCCGACGACCCGACGACGAACTCGGCGAGCAGCACCCCGACCACCGACCCGACCGCAGAGAGCCGGAACGCCTCCAAGAGCGAAGGGACCGCGGCCGGGAGATCGAGCCGCCGGAACCTCGTCCATCTCGAGGCTCCCAGCACCGTCAGCAGGTCCTGCTTGCTGCGCGAGGCGGAGGCCAGACCGCGCGACACCAGGACGAACGCTGGAAAATACGCGACCAGTGTGGCGACGACCAGCACGGTCGGCGTTCCGTAACCGACAATCCGCGCGAAGATCGGAACCATCGCCACCATGGGAACAGCGCGGACGATCAGCACCGCGGGCCGCACCGCCGCACGCACGACTCCTGAGAGATGGGCCGCGATGGCGAGTCCGATGCCAAGCAGTTGTCCCAGGACGAGACCCGTCGCGGCCAGCCCGGCGCTCACCGTGAGGTCGGGAAGATACGCATCCGGATGTCCGACCAGGTCGGCGAGAACACTCGCCGGGGAGGGCATGACGACCCGGTTGACCTGCCCGATCACGACCCACAGCGCCCACGCGGCGACGATCGCCACGACCGCCACGTTGTCCCAGGCGAACCGGGCGACCGCTCGCCCGATAGCCGTCACGCGCGCGTTCACAGCCCGAACCTCGCCGCGCTCCGCCGGGCGAGTGACGCAGCGCCGCCGTAGACGATGCTGGCGGGCACTGCGGTCAGGACCCCCGCCGCCCACAGCAACGGGATGTCGTAGTTCTGCATCGAGTTGATCAGCAGGGGCCCGATGCCCCGGGCGGAGCCGAACCACTCGCCGATCACCGCCCCCAACAGGGCCGCGGGAATCGCCAGCTGAAGAGCCGCGAACACCGCTGGGAGCGCCGCGGGCGCTTCCAGCTGCGCGAGCACCGCGATCCGCCGGGCACCCAGTACGGCAAACAGGTCCTCCTGCGCCGCCCGTCGGGTCCACAGCGCGGAGCAGATGACGACAAAGGCAGCGAAGTAGGCCGCTGTCGCCGCCAGCGCCGCGGGCACGACGGCGCGGGGCAGAAGGACCATGAGCAGCGGGCCGAGGGCGACGACCGGAACCGCCTCGACGAGAACCGCGAAGCGCTCCGCCGGGCGACGCGTGACCGGCATCAGGCGGGAGAGCACCGCGGTCGCCACCGCGGCGCTGATTCCGATCACGCCGCCGAGAAGCCCCTCCTGGACGGTCACCCCGAGCGCCCCCCACAACCTCGGCGCACGCGCGGGATCGACGATCACCCACAACACGTCGGTGAGGGGTGGCCAGGAGGTGGAGAGGACCCCGGTCCGGCCGATGATCTCCCACGCCGAGGCGAAGAGGAGCACGCCGATCACGATCTCGATGGTCTTTCGGGACCGCGTCGCCGTGCCGACCGGACCGAGGTCCTGCACAGTCATCGGAGCAGGGTTGCCGATCCGCCGAAGACCTCGTCGAGCAGCGATTCGTCAACGTAAGTCGCGACATCAGGAAGATCGGTCATGCCCGCAGCCCGCAGGATCGGGTACATCTTCTGCTCGATGTCCTCCGCCGAGATCCGCAACAGACCCGACTCCGCGGTGAGATCGCTCGTCGTCATCGGGATCTGATTGATGTTCTCCTTGATCTGCTGGCTCAGCGAGAGTCCCAGGTCGGCTCCCCACACGTCGACCGCGAGCTGCGCGGCCACTTCGGGGTCGTCGGCGTTCTTCTCCCAGCCCTTCACGGTAGCCCGCAACCAGGCGACAACCAGGTCGCGGTTCTCTTCCAGGTAGGTGCGGTCGACGAAGATCATGTTGGAGTAGACATCCAGACCCAGGTCCTGCCACGACACGCTGGTGTAGTCCACACCCTGCTCTTCGAGGATGAGTCCCTGGTTGGTGGCGAAGGCGGTGATCCCGTCGACGTCTCCGTTCACGAGCGCTTGCACGTCGTAGCCGATCGGCACGAACTCGTAATCCGGCTCTAGCCCGTTGATGGTGAAGATGGCATCCAGTTCACGCTGCTGCCCCTGGGGGCTTCCGATGCGCTTGCCGATCATGTCCTCGACCGAGTTGATCGGGTTCTCGGAGAGCGACAGGATTGCCAATGGGCTCTCCTGGTAGACAGCACCGACGAGCACCACGTCGGCTCCCTCCGACACGGCGTCGATGAACGAGGTGAAGTTCGTATCGAGTCCGATCGGTGCGTCACCGGATGCGACGATCTGAACGGTGTTGGAGACGTTGGGGCCGCCCGGCAGCCATTCGGCGACGATGCCCTCCTCCGCGTAGTAGCCCTCGCTCTCGGCGATCCACATTCCGGCGAACTCCACGTTGGTGACCCAGTTCAGCTGTGTCGCCACGACCGGAAGGGACTCTTCCTCGGTCGATGGCTCCGCCGCACAACCGGCGATCGTCAGCATCCCCACCATGGTCGCACCCGCCCAGGCGAGACGCCTATCGCGGTGGCTTGAAGTCTTCATAAGCCTCTCAATTCTCGCGGCAATCATGACGAGATCTCTCGCGTTTTGTATACGATCCATGCTCGCTGGCTGTCGTTACGCGGGCATGGCCTGAACATTTCCAGCGTGTAAAAGATGCTGCGCCGCCCGCAGGGGCGGGTCACCGGCGCCGTTCCCGGCACTGAAGCGTTCGGCGAGCACCCCGAAGTCAGGCGGTCGCTGCGATCCTCAGGATCACAACGCCGACGATCGACGACCCCCGCGATCCGGGAATTCGCGCGGCGATACCTGGGCGTGCTGCCGTGGCGCCTCGCCCACCGGGCGCGGTTCCTCCTGCTGGTGGCGCCCGTGAGGCTCGTCGTCGTGGGCTCCGGGGCGGTCTGGACCCGTGGTCGGCGTGATCGGTGCCTTCACGTCATGATCGTCGCGTTCATCCGGCATTGTCAGGCCGACTGGAACGCCGAGGGACTCATCCAGGGATCGAGCGACATCCGGCTCAACAACACCGGACACCGATAGGTGGCGGATACCCCGATGACCCTGCGCTCACTGCCGTGGATGCGGTCGTGAACTTCCCGCTCCTGCGCGCCCGCGAGACGGCCCGCATCATCGCGGAAGGGCTGAACACCCCGTTCGGCACCGCGTATCCGAAGCTCGCCGAACGCGACTACGGCGAGCTGGAGGGCACCTCGGCCGCCGCCGCGATCGCGCGCTGGCCCGACCGGGAGTATCCGGGCGCAGCGTCGCTCGACTCCGTCGCTGTGCACGGGGTCGTGGCCCTGACCCGCATCGCCACCGACTTCCCGGCAAGGCGGTGCTCGTGGTCTGCCACGGCACGCGAGGTGGTGGTGCTCGAGGGGCACGATCGTGCCGCCGCAGTCGCTCGTCGCGGGCATCCCGGGCAAGGTGCGCCGCGAGCTCACTGACGAGGAGGTCGCGGGGTTGCTCGGCAACTCCGCGCGCTATGTGCCGCGGTCGAAGGTGTACAAGGCGGCGGAGGGTCAGGACGCCGCGGGTTAGGACACCGCCGCGATCCGCAGGATCACGACGCCGACGACCGGCACCAGCGCGACGACCAGCGCCAGGATCGCGATGCCGCGCGCGAGACCGCGCACGAGGCAGACGATCGAGATCACCAGCGCCGCCAGCACGAGCGCGGCTCCGGCGAGGAACAGCACGATGAATCCACCCGCTCCGCTGCCGCTGCCGTCGAGGGCGGCGGGAACCCCGAGCACGAAGCCGGCGTACATGGCGGCGGTGCCAAGCACGGCGAGCAGGAGGGCGATGCCGGCAGGGACGCGGGTGGGGCTGACGTAGACGTCGCTGTCACTCATGGCGACCACCCTAGGTGTAGCGACCCGTGAGGTTGTGAAGGCGGCAGGTGGGGGTGTGGCCTCCGAGGGCGGTGTGGGGTCGTCGGTGATTGTATTCCTCGAGCCAGTCGGCGTAGGTGGCTGATCTTGCCGCGTTCGAGAGGTAGGTCGATGCGTAGGCCCACTCGGCGGCGAGGGTGCGGTTGAATCTCTCCACTTTCCCGTTCGTCTGTGGCCGGTAGGGGCGGGTGCGGATGTGCCGGACTCCCTCGCCGAGGGCCGCGGCGAAGTCGTGGGAGCGGTAGCAGGAGCCGTTGTCGGTCATGACGGCTTTGACGGTGAGGCCGGCTTCGGCGAAGTGAGCGCGGGCGCGGATCCAGAACCCGGCGGCGGTGTCCTTCTGTTCGTCGTCGAGCTCTTCGGAGTAGGCCAGGCGGGTGCAGTCATCGACCGCGTGGTGCAGGAACGAGTAGCCGGTCCCGGCGCGGCGGTTGCGGCGTCCGGCGTGACGGCCGAGCATCCGGTGGCCGCCACCGTCAGGGATCCGACCCAGTTTCTTGATATCGACATGCACGATATCGCCCGGCGCGGCCGCCTCGTACCGGATCGGTTTCGGCTTCCGAACGGGCAGCCCGGTGTTGCGGTCCAGATGCGACAGCCGCGGCATCCGATAGCGGGCAAGCACCCGACCCACGGTCGCCGGGTTCAACCCCAGATGCCAGGCGATCCGCCGAGCACCCCACCGCCGGTTGAAGCGGATCGCGACGATCCGCCGCTCCGTGCGACGGTCAAGCTGGGTCGGCGATCGATACGGACGGGAACTGCGATCAGTCATCGGCTGACCCGCCCGGTATCGATCGGCCCACTTCTTCGCCGTCGCCTGCGAACACTGGAACCGTTCCCCAGCCCGGGCGAGCGACCAGCCGCCGACAACGACCGCACGAGCAAGCCGAAGCCGCCCCCTCGGCGTCAAATGAGCATTAGCGTGAACCACGAAGACCTCCGGTCACCGATGCGAGTTGTCAGATACCCACATCGTCCCGGAGGTCTTCACCTACCCGCGACGCACACAACGTCCCGGGTCGCTACAGCTAGGCCTCGGCGTCCTCATCGTCCTGCTCGCCCCGGTCTCCGGCGCACACTTCAACCCCGTCGTCTCCGCCGCCGACGCCCTCCTCAGCCGCCGCCCCGGCACCGGGCTGCCGGCACGGGAGCTCATGGTCTATCTGCCGGCGCAGGTCGCCGGCGGGATCGGCGGCGCGGTCCTGGCCAATGCCATGTTCGCCACCCCGACCGCGATCTCCACCACCGACCGCGCCACCCCGGCCACCTTCCTCGCCGAAATCGTCGCCACCGCAGGCCTCGTGCTCCTCATCATGGGGCTCACCCGCACCGGCCGGCCCGCACCCGTGATCGCGACGGCGGTCGGCGCCTACATCGGCGCCGCCTACTGGTTCACCAGCTCCACCTCGTTCGCCAACCCTGCCGTCACCATCGGCCGCATCTTCACCGACACCTTCGCCGGCATCGCCCCCACCTCCGTGCTCCCGTTCCTCGCCGCACAACTGATCGGCGCCGGCACCGCGATAACCCTCACCGTCGTGTTGTTCCCCCAGTCGCGGCAGTCGGTCAACGACCCGCTGGCCGACTGAGCATCGTCGCGGTCATCGCGCGAGCGGGAAGTCCGTCCCAATACGCCCGACTCCCAGCCACTCGGCGGTCCCCCACTACGGCTATAGCGCGAGTTCCAACTCCGCAACATGCCAGTCGGTGCCTGCGGTGCGTCGCAGCGCCTCCGGAACGCCGCGGGCCCAGAGGCAGACCGGCATGTGCGGTCCGAGGTCGGCGAGGGCGCCCGGCCATGCCGCGTCCTCGGGCACCAGCAGTTGTGCACGCGCCGCACGCGCGACGCGGAGGACGGATTCGAGCGCGGTGTCCGCCATGCGTGGTCGCCAGCGTCCGAGCGCGGCCTGCTGCGCCTCGGGGTCGATCCCCGCACCCGAGATATCGCCCGTGACTGCTCGCTCGAGCGCCTCGCGCGGACCGTGCGCGGCGATGAGCATCCCCGCTACCGCATCCCCCGGTTCGATCAGCACGCTCCACGCGGCTCGCGCCAGCCGATCGAGAGCCCTCTCCGCCGGCTCCGGCGCACCGAGCTCACCCAGCAGCTCGGCCGCCTGCGTCGGAGTCGCGTGCGCCCACCTCATGCCGCGATCCCTTTCTTCAGGAACAGTGCCCGCCCGATGTGGTCGGCGCTCAACCTGTCCGCGGCATCCAGATCCGCGATGGTCCAGGCCACCCGCAGGGATCTGTCGTAGCCGCGGAGGGTGAGACTTCCCCGCGCGAGAGCCGCATCGAGCGGGGCGCGCACGGGCGGCGGCGGGGCGTAGGGGCCGGTTCGCAGCCATGCCCCGGCCACCTCTGCGTTCGTGCGCCAGGGAGTCGCGGACAGTCGGTGGGCGGCGCGCTCGCGCGCTGCTGCGACACGGGAGCGCGCCTGTGCGGTGCTGGTGACTGCACCGTCAGCGATGTGCGCGTGGGTCACTCGCAACATGGTCACGTCGATGTCGACGCGATCCAGCAGCGGTCCTGACAACCGTCCGCGGTAGCGGCGAAGCGCGGCGGGCGGACACTCGCAGACCGCGGAGCGCAATCCGCGATTGCCGCACGGACACGGGTTTGTGGCGAGCACCAGCTGACAGCGCGCGGGGAACGTCGCGGTATACCCCGCCCGCTGAACGGTGACGCGCCCGGTCTCCAATGGCTGACGCAACGCGTCGAGCACATTCGTCGCGAATTCCGCAGCTTCGTCGAGGAAGAGGACACCCTCGCTGGCGCGCGCAATCGCGCCGGGCCGAGGCGATCGCGAACCACCGCCCACGAGAGCCGCTGCGCTCGCCGTGTGATGAGGGGACTCGAACGGCGGCGTCCGGGACAGCGAGGATACGCCGGTGCCCGCGAGCGAGCGGATCGAGGCCACGGCCAGGGCCGCCTCGTCGTCGAGATCGGGCAGGATTCCCGGGAGTCGCCGGGCAAGCATCGTCTTGCCCGCTCCGGGCGGCCCGGTCATGAGCATGTGGTGACCGCCGGCGGCGGCGACCACCAGAGCCTCGACGGCCTCGTCCTGCCCCACGACCTCGAGGAGATCCGGCTGCTCTTCTGCGGTCACCTCGGACACCCGGTCGGGCATCCGATCAACCTCTGGCACCTCGACGTCCACACCATAGTGCGCGGCGGCGGCGGCGAGGGTGTCCACGGCGACCACCGTGATTCCGGGCACGAGCGCCGCCTCGCTCTCATTGGCACGCGGCACGATGACCGTCCGCACACCAGCGCGCATGGCCGCGGCGACGGCGGGCAGCACGCCCACGACGGGGCGGAGCCTCCCGTCCAGGCCCAGCTCCCCGATGTGGGCTGTCTGCGCCAACCGCTCTCGCTCGATCGGCAGCTCCGTCGCCAACGCCGCCAGCGCGATCGCCACGTCGAAACCCGATCCATGCTTGGGAAGACTCGCCGGGGACAGGTTCACGGTGATGCGACGCCGTGGGAGGGGAAGATCGCTGTTCGCGCACGCGTTCCGCACCCGTTGCACGGCCTCCCCGAGCGCCTTGTCGGGAAGGCCGATGATGCGGAAGTCGGGAAGCTGATCGGACAGATCAGCCTCGACCTCCACCATCATGCCGTCGATACCGACGAGCCCCACGGCCCACGTGCGCGCGATCACGAGATGTCCGGGAGGTGTTCGATACGGCTGCTCCCGCCGGGCAGCTCGGTGATCGCGATCGCGTCGATACGGATCGATCGACGACCGACGGCGGCACCACGCACCTGCACCCACTCATGTGCGATCGCCCTCAAGCGCCGGCGTTTGCGCACGTCGATCGCCTCGAAGGGGTGGCCGAAACGCTCGCCCGAGCGTGTCTTGACCTCGACGAAGACGACCCAATCACGATCACGCGCGACGAGGTCGATCTCTCCTCGGCGACAACGCCAGTTACGATCGATGATCTCGTAGCCGCAGGCCCGCAGGTGTGCTTCCGCACGCCGCTCGCCCGAGCGGCCCAGTTCGTCTTTGCTCGCCATGCACCCAGAGTGGGCGCGACCGACAGCCGGATCGCCGGGAAACGATCAGCGCGCGCGGCGACCAGCGTCGTGGCGCGTTGGGGAGGAGGCGATGTCAGCTGTCGAGCGAGAGCTCGTCAGGAAGCTGGAAGTCCCGACGCTGCAGCTCTTCGACGTTGACGTCCTTGAACGTCAGCACGCGCACAGACTTGACGAAGCGATCGGCGCGGTAGATGTCCCACACCCAGACGTCGTTCATCGTGATCTCGAAATAGAAGTCGTGTTCGGTGTCCCGGCGCACGACATTGACGTCATTGGCGAGATAGAAGCGGCGCTCGGTCTCGATCACATACTGGAACTGCAGAACGACATCGCGATATTCACGGTAGAGCGCCAGCTCCAGTTCGCGGTCGTAGTCCTCGAAGACCTCGTCATCCATGGTGGTTCCAGTCTATGCGCCGAGGTGCGCTCTCATGCACGCTCGCCGATCGCGCCAGCGTGCTCAGAAGAGCGTCGGCGCATCCGCGATAGACCAGGACCGTCGATGATGGACGCTCACCCCGTGCGAACTGATGGCGGCACGATGCTCCGGGCTCGCATATCCCTTGTTTCGGGCCCACTGGTACACGGGCGCCCGCTCATGCAGATCGACCATGACGGCGTCGCGGGCCACCTTGGCGATCACCGATGCGGCGGCCGCCCCGGCGCAATCCCGGTCGGCTTTGACGACCGCCCGGACGGTGTGGCCGGGCTCCACCGGCGTGATGTAGTCGTAGTTGCCGTCGAGCACGATCACGGCGGAGTCCAACGCGACACCGGCTTCTCGCAGCGTGACCAGTGCGCGCGCACTCGCCAATCCCAGTGCTCGCATGATGCCGACCTCGTCGATCTCCTGGGCACTCGCCCACCCGACGCCGCTGGCCCCCGCCCACGCGGCCGCTCGCGCCGCGAGGTCCGCTCGTCTGCCCTCGGGCACCAGTTTGGAATCCCGCAGCCCCTCCGGAATCCGACGGCGCGCTCCGCGCGCGTCGAGCACCGTCGCCCCGACGGCGACTGGCCCCGCCAGTGCCCCGCGCCCCACTTCGTCGCACGACACCACGGCGTCGTACTCGCGCAGCAGTCGGCGCTCAAGAGTCAGGCGGGGGACGGATGTCATTCAGCGGTGTCCGGATCGGGGACGCCGGCGAAGACCTCGGGGTAGCTGCTGATCACCCCGAAGCGATCCAATGGCCACGTGATGAGGAAGGCGCGCCCCACGACGTTGTCCACGGGGACGAACCCGTTGGTGGGCTGGTCCTGGTTGTAACGCGAGTCCCGCGAGTGGTCGCGGTTGTCGCCCATCACCCACAGACTGTCGTCGGGAACGACGATGTCGAACTCGTACGGGTCGGCTGAGGTCTGCCCCTCGGCGAGCTTGATGTAGGGCTCCTCGAGCGGAACGCCGTTGACCGTGAGCTGTCCGATGGCGTTGCAGCACACGACGTGGTCACCGGCCACTCCGATGACACGCTTGACGAGATGGTCCTCGCTGTCCGAGACCGAGAGACCGACCTGGCTCAGCAGCCAGTCGACTCCCTCCGCGATCGGCGAAGACACGATGACAGGTGTGACCGGAAGCCACCCGCCGGGGTCTTCGAAGACGACGACGTCACCGCGCTGATAGCCGGTCCAGGTCGGAGTGAGCTCATCGACCAGGATCCGGTCGTTGATCTGCAGAGTGTTCTCCATCGACCCCGAGGGGATGTAGAACGACCGGACGAGGAACGCCTTGACCATGGCCGAGACCAGCACCGCTACGAGGATCACGATCAGCAGGTCGCGGACGAACACCCACGGGCCACGGCGCGCGCGTCGCCGCTGTGCCGAGGGCGGCATGAGCGAAGCGGACGCCGCCTCGGAGTCGGATGTCATCGAAGTCCCATCGGTCCGCAGCGCGCGGACGCACTTCTCAGGGTGTCATATGTTCGCCACGACCTCGTCGCCGCGGGGCACACAACAGCGCCTCGGGGCAGATGCCCGCGAGGCGCTGTCGTGTGAGGAAAACGCGTCAGTTGTCGCGCTTCTCCTTGATCTTGGCCTTCTTGCCCCGCAGCTCGCGCAGGTAGTACAGCTTCGCGCGACGGACGTCACCACGGGTGACGACCTCGATCTTGTCGATGACGGGGCTGTGCACCGGGAAGGTACGCTCCACGCCGACCTGGAAGCTGATCTTGCGGACGGTGAAGGTCTCGCGCACGCCGTCACCGGCGCGGGAGATCACGACACCCTGGAACACCTGGATGCGCGAGCGGTTTCCTTCGGTGATGTTCACGTGCACCTTGACGGTGTCACCGGGGCCGAAGGAGGGGATGTCGGACCGCAGGGATGCGGCGTCGACGGCGTCGAGGATCTGCATGATCGCTACTCTCTGCGGCCGCCACAGGTCGACCGCGGGTGAAAAGGAAAGGAAGTGGCGTGCCCTTCGCCGTGACGTTCGAGCAACGGCGGATTCCCCTGAGGCAGAATCGTCTCAGGCACAAACAGCTATTCTGCCATGCGCAAGGCGACGGACCAAACCGTCAGCTTCGCGATTCCTGCTCGGTGATGACGATCACTTCGTGAGGGCGCGCAGCCGGCGGCGGCGTGGCGGGCTTTGTATAGCTCATGCCACTCGAGCTGCGGAAGCTCACCATGCCCGGCTTCGCTTCGCGCCACAGCTGCCACAGCATGAGCCAGAAGAGGCTGATGCCCACCGCGACGGTCACCAGGAACAGCGGCAACCACCACTCCTGTGGGTAGAACCCCAGTGCGACCGTGAGCGCGTGCCACACCCCGAACCCGGCGACATCCCACCAGGACACCGCACGCTCGGTGCGCACAGTCGGTCGCGCGCGGACCAGGAGTGAAAGGACAAGCTGACCGACCAACACCGAGGGGACGGCGATGAACAGGACCCACAGCAACGCCCACGCGCCCGCGTTGAAGGCGATCCAGCCGACGAACAGCCACAGGGGCAGCAGAAAGGCCGCCGGCACGAGCCAGCCGTAGAACGCCCGTCTGATCCACATGCTTCGATGCTACGCCTCCCGCTTATGCATCTGCTGTGCCGCCGGCGACGCTCGGCATCCTCCCAGCGCCGGCGCGCGGTCGCCCCGACATCCGGGAGAATGGGTCCGACGAGAGGATGCCGATGATCGAGCTGCGCACAACGGATGAGATCGACGAGATGCGCCCAGCGGGGCGTTTCGTCGCCGAGACGCTGGCGACACTGCGCGATGAGACCCGCGTCGGAACGAACCTGCTGGACATCGACCGGCGCGCGCACGAGATGATCCGGGCAGCGGGCGCGGAATCCTGCTACATCGACTACCACCCGTCCTTCGGCGCCAGCCCGTTCGGGAAGGTGATCTGCACGTCGATCAACGACGCGGTCCTGCACGGGCTCCCCTTCGACTACGTCCTGCGTGACGGTGACCTCGTCTCGCTGGACTTTGCCGTCTCGGTCAACGGGTGGGTCGCCGACTCCGCGATCTCCTTCGTGGTCGGAACCCCGCGCGACGAGGATCTCGCCCTCATCGACACCACCGAGCGCGCGCTGGATGCCGCGATCGCCGCGGCCACGGTGGGCAACCGCATCGGCGACATCTCGGCCGCGATCGCCGCGGTCGCCCGCGGCGAGGGCCTGTCGATCAACACGGACTTCGGCGGTCATGGCGTGGGCCGGGTCATGCACGGTGACCCGCACGTTCCCAACGATGGACGCGCCGGTCGCGGCTACCCGTTGCGTCCCGGGCTCGTCATGGCGCTCGAACCGTGGTTTCTGCAGACGACCGATGTGCTGCGGACCGATGCCGACGGCTGGACTCTGCGCAGCGCCGACGGGTCACGCGGAGCACACGCGGAGCACACGGTCGCGATCACCGAGGAAGGGCCGATCGTGCTGACAGACCGTGCATTCCTCGGCGTAAGGTAGCGCGACCGATCAGGAGCCGTCGAGGGCTCCGACCACGTGCACGCGCACGTTGTTGGTCGACCCGGCGATCCCCGGAGGGGCACCGGCGGTCATGATGACCTTGTCTCCGTGGACCACGTGACCCGACTCGATGAGCACGCGGTCCAGAAGCTCGATCAAACCGTCGGTCGAGGTCGCCCGCGGGACGAGGAACGGCTCGACGCCCCAGGTGAGCGCGAGACGCGATCGTGTGCTCGGCAGATCGGTGAACGCGAGGATCGGCACGTGGTGACGCAACCGCGCCATCCGCTTGGCGGAGTCGCCGGACTGGCTGAACACGCACACGTACTTGGCATCCACGAAATCCGCGATCTTCGCGGCCGCGAGGGTCAGGGCGCCGCCTTGCGTGCGCGGCTTCGTCCCGAGCTCGGGGACACGTTCCAAGCCGGTCTCCTCCGTCGAGGAGATGATGCGGGCCATCGTCTCGACGACAGTGACCGGGTGGGCGCCGACGCTCGTCTCACCGGAGAGCATGACCGCGTCCGCGCCGTCGAGGACGGCGTTGGCGACATCCGAGGTCTCTGCCCTCGTGGGCACCGGGTTCTCGATCATCGACTCGAGCATCTGGGTCGCCACGATCACGGGCTTGGCCCAGCGTCGGGCCATCTCGATGGCGCGCTTCTGCACGATCGGCACCGTCTCCAACGGCAGCTCGACGCCCAGATCGCCGCGCGCGACCATCACACCGTCGAAGGCATCGATGATCTCCTGAAGGTTCTCCACCGCCTCCGGCTTCTCGATCTTTGCGATGACAGGCACGCGCCGGTCCTCTTCGGCCATGATCACCCGCACACGCTGGGCATCCTTGGGCGAGCGCACGAACGACAGGGCGACCATGTCGACGCCGAGAGCGAGCGCCCAGCGCAGGTCTTCCTCGTCCTTGGCGCTGAGAGCCGGCGCGCTCACCGCGACGCCCGGGAGATTCAACCCCTTGTTGTTGGAGACCGGACCACCGACGACCACCTCGGTGCGCACGCGCACGCCGTCGGTGTCGAGCACGGTGACACGGACCTTGCCGTCGTCGATCAGCAGGGTGTCCCCGGCCTTCACATCGGCGGCCAGCTGCGGGAAAGTCGTCCCCACGATCTCTTTGGTGCCCACGACATCCTCGGTCGTGATCGTGAAGACGTCGCCCGGCTCCAGGACGTGGGGCCCGTCGGCGAAGCGGCCGAGGCGGATCTTCGGACCCTGCAGGTCCGCCAGGATGCCGACGGCTCGGCCCGTGGCATCCGCCGCCTTGCGGATGTTCGCGTACGACCGCTCATGGACTGCGTACTCGCCGTGGCTCATGTTGAGACGCGCGATGTCCAAGCCCGCGCGCACGAGGTTCTCGACGACGGCGTAGTCGGAGGTGGCGGGACCGAGAGTGGCAACGATCTTGGCACGGCGCATGAGGGGTCCCTTCGAGACTGGTTCCGTCCCCATCCTGCCGTGCGTGGGCACCGCCCGGGTTTCCTGTACGTAACGCGGCGGTGACCGGCAGCGGGATTCAGACGGTCTCGTCCGGCAGCAGGTCGGGTCGGCGCGCACGAGTGCGCTCCACCTGCTGCTGGTGTCGCCACGCGGCGATCGCACCGTGGTTGCCCGACAGCAAGATCTCGGGGACCGAGCGCCCTCGCCAGTGCGCGGGCTTCGTGTATGAGGGGTACTCGAGCAAACCTTCCTCGTGCGACTCCTCGACGAGGCTGTCCGGATTGCCGACGACGCCGGGGATGAGGCGGCCGATGGCCTCGATCATCGCCATCGCGGCGACCTCTCCGCCGTTGAGGACGTAGTCCCCGAGACTGATCAGTCGCACCCGGCCTCGGACCGCCGCCTCTTCGAAGACGCGCTCGTCGATGCCTTCGTAGCGACCGCAGCCGAAGACGAGGTGGGGCTCCTGCACGAGTTCGCGCGCGAGTGATTGCGTGAACACCTCACCCGCGGGCGACGGGAAAATGAACGTCGGCGCAGCATCGGCACCGGCATCGGTCGCGATGGCATCCAGCGCCTCACCCCAGGGTTCGGGCTTCATCACCATGCCGGCGCCGCCACCGTAGGGGGTGTCATCGACGGTGCGATGTCGATCGTGCGTCCACGCGCGCAGGTCGTGGACCCGCACGTCGAGGATGCCGCGCTCACGCGCTTTGCCGAGCAGGGAGACCCCGAGCACATCGAAGAAGCTCGGGAAGATCGTGACGACGTCGACGCGCACGTCAGTCCTCGGCGACGTCGGGATTCGGCGTCGGAGCGACAGGCTCGTCCTCGGGAAGGTCCTCGAACAGCCCCGCCGGGGGCGTCACGACCACCCGCCCGGCGACCGGATCCACCTCGGGCACGATCGCCTTGACGAAGGGGACGAGAATCTCCGCGCCAGTGGCCGTGCGCACGACGAGCAGGTCCTGCGCCGGGAGGTGGTCCACTCGGATCACCCGCCCGATGGAACTCCCCTCACGCACGACCTCGAGTCCGACCAGCTGATGATCGAACCAGGCGTCGTCCTCGGCCGGGCTGGCTTCGGCATCCTGATCGATCCACAGGATGGCCCGCACGAGCGACTCGGCCGCGGTGCGGTCCTCGACATCCTCGAAGAACGCGACGGGGTGCGAGTTCATCCATTTGAATTCGCGGACGATCAGCGGCTTGCCGTGCCAGGGAGAGGACTCCGGGACCTGCAGCGTGAAGGTGGCACCGGGCGTGAAGCGCCCCTCGGGGTCGTCGGTGTACAGCTCAAGCTTGAGCGCACCCTTCAGCCCGTGCGCCTTCACGAGTCGGCCGACGCGCAACTGCGTCTTGGCCGATCGGGGCGGCAGCGCTCGCCCTTCGGACTCGGCCACGTCAGTCGTCCGCGACGTCGACCCGCACGCGGCGGCCGTCGGCGAGCGCACCGACAACGGTGCGCAGCGCCTTGGCGGTGCGGCCGCCGCGCCCGATCACCCGTCCGCGGTCGTCCTGGTGCACGTGCACCTCGAGGACCTCACCCCGCGGGGTGTCGGAAGACAGGATCCGCACGTCATCGGGGTGATCGACGATCCCCTTGACGACGTGCTCGAGCGCAGCAGCCAGCACGAGGATTACGCCTCGACGGTCTCTTCGGCAGCGGCCTCGGCCTCTGCCTCGGCCGGGGCCTCTTCGGCCTTCTTCTCGGCCTTGGGCTTGATGACCGACTTCTTGGTGGAGTCGGCCTCGAAGGCGGCCTTCGCCTCGGCGGTCTTGAGGGTCGAGGCGGCGCCCTTCTCGCCCTTGTAGGTGCCCCAGTCACCCGTGATCTTGAGGATCGCGAGCACCTGCTCGGTCGGCTGGGCACCGACACTCAGCCAGTACTGCGCACGCTCGGAGTCGACCTCGATGAACGAGGGCTCCTCGGTCGGGTGGTACTTGCCGATCTCCTCGATGACACGACCATCGCGCTTGGTGCGCGAGTCGGCGACGACGATGCGGTAGTAGGGCGCACGGATCTTACCGAGACGCTTGAGACGGATCTTGACAGCCACGATTCTCCTGTGGGGTCGATGCGAACGAACCGGACGCCTGGAGCGTGGGGTGCACACCCGGCGGAAGCTCAAAAGGAGGAGGCGGCACTGGATAGAGGGTCGAGTGCGCCGTCCGACCCTCTATTCTGCCAGATGTCGCGGTGAGGAACGAAACCATGACGACAGCAGCGGCGCGTCATGACTGTTCGCTACCGTGGAAGGCCGTTCCCCGCACGCAAAACCTGAGGTTCACGCATGACCAAGTGGCTCTATCTCCTCGCCGCCATCATCCTGGAGGTGACCGGGACGCTCTCGCTGAGGCTCGCGGTGGACGATCCGCTGTGGTTCATCCTGGTCGTGGTCGGCTACGCGGGCGCATTCGTCGCACTGACACTGCTCCTGCGCGCCGGCGCCCCGATCGGTGTGAGCTATGGCATTTGGGCCGCGTGCGGTGTCGCGCTCACGGCGGTTTTGGCATGGGTCCTCTTCGGCGATGCGCTGACCTGGATGATGGGGCTCGGGATTGTGATCGTTATCGGCGGCGTGCTGCTCGTCGAGATCGGCTCGGCCCGCGGCGAGACCCCGCGGGCGACGGCGAAGGACACAGCATCATGACCTGGCTTCTTCTCGCGGGCGCGATCGTGCTCGAAGTCGCAGGAACGATGTCGCTGCGCGCGTCCGAGGGCTTCCGCAAGCCGGTGTGGATCGCACCGGTCATCGGTGCGTATCTCGTGTCCTTCACGCTGCTGTTCTTGTGTCTGGAGAATGGGATGCCGGTAGGGGTCGCCTACGGCGTGTGGGCCGCCAGCGGCGTGGCCCTCACGGCGATCCTGGCGCGCATCCTGTTCAAGGAACCGTTCACCTGGGTGATGGGTCTCGGGGTCGTCGCGATCGCGGCGGGGGTGCTCCTCATCGAGCTCGGCTCACACTGACGCCGCTCGGATCCGTCGCCGCGTCACGTGTCAGACTGTGCGCATGGCGCTCGCGTTCGCGGACTCTGCCCGCTCGACGGTCGGCCTTGAGTGGGAGTTGATGCTCGCCGACGAGGCTTCGGGGCAGCTCGTGCCGCGCGCACCCGAGATCCTCGCCGACATCGAGCGCGCGAGCGCCACCGAGAACTTCACACTGACCGGTGAACTGCTCACGAATACGATCGAGGTCACCAGCGGCGTGGGACGCACCGTGGCCGACGCCGTCGACGACATCGAGGCGGGGGTGCGCACGCTACGCACGGCCACCGAGCCGCGGAGTGTCGGTCTGCTCTGTGCCGGCAGCCATCCCTTCGCCCAGTGGTACGACCAGCAGGTGACGGACAAGAATCGGTATCACTCGCTCATCGAACGCACCCAGTGGTGGGGGCGGAACATGATGATCTGGGGCATCCACGTGCACGTGGGGGTCGAAGACGTCACGAAGGTGTTCCCCTTGATCCGCGCTCTGTCCACCTACCTCCCCCACCTCCAGGCGTTGTCGGCCTCGAGTCCGTTCTGGGCCGGCGAACGTACCGGTTACGCCTCCAATCGCGCGCTGGTCTTCCAGCAGCTGCCCACCGCAGGCTTGCCCTGGCTGCTCGAGGACTGGTCGCAGTTCGAGGCCTACATGGACGACATGATCGGCACGGGCGTGATGGTGGATGCGACAGAGGTGCGCTGGGACATCCGCCCCGCGCCGCGCTGGGGAACGATCGAGGTACGGGCATGCGACGGCATGTCCACTCTCGCCGAGTTGGCCGCCGTCGCCGCGCTGGTGCAGGTTCTTGTCGAGCACTTCTCTCGGCTGTTGGATGCGGGGGCAGACCTGCACGGCATCCAGCCGTGGTTCCTCCGCGAGAACAAGTGGCGCGCCGCCCGCTATGGGTTGGATGCCGAGGTCATCGTGGACCGTGACGGTACCAGCTGGCCGGTCCGCGACCACATCCGCCACACCATCAGTGACCTGTTCCCGATCGCGGAGCAGCTCGACTGCGCCGAGGAGTTCTCCGGGCTCACCGCGATCATCGACGGCGGTGCGAGCTATGAACGCCAGCTGCGCTGCGCCCACGCGAACGAGGGCGACCTCCGTGCGGTCGTGCATCACCTCATCCGCGAGTTCCGCGAGGGCCCTTCCCTCCGGGACCACCTCCGCGCCACGAGGTGAACCGTGCGTCATCGCTCTGATTGGCTTGTGATCGCCCAATTCACGCTGCTCGCGCTGCTGCTTCTTCCCGGTGCGCCGCTGTGGTCGATGCCCTGGATGACGGCGCTGGCCGTCATCGCTGCGATCGCCGGTCTGGCACTCGCGGCTGCGGGTGTCGTGGCGCTCGGACGCGACATCGTGCCCTGGGTGGCACCGCGCGATCGCGCTGCTCTGCGCACGACCGGTGTCTTCCGGCTGACCCGCAACCCCGTCTACCTCGGCATCCTCACCGGATCTGCCGGGTGGGTCCTCTGGCGGGCACGGATCGAACTGATCGTGGTCTGGCTCCTGCTGGCGGCCGTGCTCATCGTGAAGGCGCATGTCGAGCAGCGCTACCTCGTCGAGGCGTTCGGCGACGACTACCGCGCATACGCCGCCCGCACCCCGCTGATCGTGTGGGGTCGCGGCATCCGCTGACGCGTCAACTCAGCCCTTGCCGAGCAGTTTCTGCAGTTCGGCGAAGTCGGCCTCGCTGGGTGCGGCGCCACCAGAGCCGAGTCCGAAGCCCGAGCCCGAGGGCGTCGCCGACTGGGCCGAAATACCGGCGTTCTCGGCCGCGCGCTTGGCGGGGTTGCCCGAGCGGGATCCCTGCGACTTCTTCTGCTTGCCGCGCTTGGACGACGACCCGGGGCGCCCACCGCCCGGCACCGGACCCATGCCCGGGATGTTGGGCACTCCCCCGCGGGCGACGGTCTTCATCATCTTCGCGGCCTGGTCGAAGCGTTGCACGAGCTGGTTGACGTCGGTGACGGTCATGCCCGATCCCCGCGCGATGCGCAAGCGTCGGGAGCCGTTGAGGATCTTGGGGTTTCGTCGCTCGATCGGGGTCATCGAGCGGATGATGGCCTCGGTGCGGTCGATCTCGCGCTCGTCGAAGTCATCGAGCTGCTGCTTCATCTGACCCATGCCCGGGAGCATCCCGAGCATCTTCTTCATCGAGCCCATCTTCTTGAGCTGCTGCATCTGATCGAGGAAGTCCTCGAGCGTGAACTGCTCCTTGGCGAGCTTCTCGGCGACCTTCGCGGCTTCTTCCTCGTCGAAGGCCTGCTGCGCCTGCTCGATCAGGGTGAGGATGTCACCGAGGTCCAGGATCCGGCTGGCCATCCGATCCGGGTGGAACGGCTCGAGGTCCTCGAGCCCCTCGCCGGTGGAGGCGAAGATGATGGGGCGACCCGTGACCGATGCGACCGAGAGCGCGGCACCACCGCGCGCGTCGCCGTCGAGCTTGGAGAGGACCACGCCGGTGAAGTCGACGCCCTCCTGGAAGGCCTTGGCCGTGTTGACCGCGTCCTGACCGATCATCGCGTCGATGACGAACAGCACCTCGTCGGGATTCGTCGCTGCGCGGATGTCGGCCGCCTGCTTCATCAGGTCGGCATCCACGCCCAACCGGCCGGCGGTGTCGATGATGACGATGTCGTGCTGCTTCTGCTTCGCGAACTCAACACCGTCCTTGGCGACCTTGACGGGGTTGCCCACGCCATTGCCGGGTTCGGGCGCGTAGATCGCGGCCCCCGCACGCTCCGCGACGACCTGCAGCTGATTCACGGCATTGGGCCGCTGGAGGTCACAGGCGACCAGGAGCGGAGTGTGCCCTTCCTTCTCGAGCGAGTGCGCGAGCTTTCCGGCAAAAGTCGTCTTGCCCGAGCCCTGGAGGCCGGCGAGCATGATGACCGTCGGCGGGTTCTTCGCGAACTCGAGGCGGCGCTGTTGCCCACCGAGGATCGCCACGAGCTCTTCATTGACGATCTGCACGACCTGCTGCGCCGGGTTCAGCGCCTTGCTGACCTCATCGCCCAGCGCGCGCTCGCGCACCTTGGCGGTGAAGTCTTTGACCACCGGGAGGGCGACGTCCGCGTCCAGAAGCGCGCGACGGATCTCGCGGACGGTGCCGTCCACATCCGCGGGCGTGAGCTTGCCCTTGGTGCGAAGGTTGCGGAAGGTCTCGGTGAGCCGATCGGAGAGCGTGCCGAAGGTTGCCATGATCGTCCGATTCTACGCGAGCGCTCCCGTCGTCCCGCCCTCCGATGCCGTCAGCAGCGAGCGCGCTAGCAGATCCGGCAGTGATGTCGTCCCGGCACCGGTCCGTGCCCATTGCCAGACCGCGGCGAACACGGCCGCCGCATGGGCGGCCGCGAAGACCTCTGAGCGGAGCGGATCGGACACGGCATCGTCGAGATGCGGCGCGATCAGACGCGCCAGGCGCAGCTGGCGGATAGCGCGTTCGCGCTCTAGTTCCTCCTCCAGGCCCATCGGCGCGGCGTGGACGATGGCGAGCGAGAGGCCGTCGGGCGTGAATCCGTCGGCGAACTCGGTCAGGCTCTGGGAGACCCCGCGCCCCGCGGCCAGCGCGGCGGCCGTCGCCCGCATGCGTTCATCGAATCCGGCCCACAGGATGTCGGACTTGGAGTCGAAGTAGTTGAAGAAGCTCGAACGGCTGACTCCCGCACGGCTTGCGATCTGCGAGAGGGAGGTCGATACGAAGCCCCGCTCGAGAAACAGCTCGCACGCCGCCTCGGCGAGGACCTCGCGCGAGGACGCGCGGGGACGTCCGACACTCACCCCCTCAGCGTACGGTGCGCCGTCGTCATGCCGAGCGGGCGTATTGTTGGACGCAGTGCATCTATCTGCGCCGCATCCACCCCCGATCCCAGGAGGCGAGCCCGTGCTCGACATCCGTATCGCCGGTCTCAACCCTGATTTCGTCCCCTATCAGCGGGGCTGGGATCTGCAGCGAGAAGTCCACGCGGATGTCCTCGCCGGGACCCGTCCCGACACGCTTTTGCTCCTTGAGCACGAGGCCGTGTACACCGCGGGAAAACGGACGGAGCCACAGGAACGTCCCACCGACGGCACTCCGGTCGTGGACGTCGACCGCGGTGGAAAGATCACCTGGCACGGCCCGGGCCAGCTCGTCGGGTATCCCATCGTGAGGCTTGCCGAGCCGGTGGATGTCGTCGCCCACGTCCGACGCCTCGAGCGGCTCCTCATATCGGCGCTCGCGGTGCACGGCGTCGACGGCTACCAGGTGGAAGGGCGATCCGGCGTCTGGGTGCGGCGCCCACTGTCGGAGGACAAGGTCGCAGCGATCGGGGTGCGGGTGCAGCGCGGCGTCACGATGCACGGGTTCGCGATCAATTGCAACAACACGCTCGCAGGATTCCGCGGGATCATCCCGTGCGGCATCACCGACGCCGGGGTCACAACGGTCAGCGAGATCGTCGGAGCCGATGTCGCGCCGCGCGACATCCTGGACACCGTCGTGTCGCGCTTCGCCGATGAGTACGCGGGGGTCGCGGCGTGAGCTCCTGCGGAACCGGCCCGATCAACGAGTCGCAGACCGCGCCCGAGGGACGAAAGCTCCTGCGGCTGGAGATCCGCAACGCCCAGACCCCCATCGAGCGCAAGCCCGAGTGGATCCGGACGAAGGCCAAGATGGGGCCGGAGTACACACAGCTGCAGAACCTCGTGAAGGGCGAGGGATTGCACACGGTGTGCCAGGAGGCCGGCTGCCCCAACATCTACGAGTGTTGGGAGGACCGGGAGGCGACCTTCCTCATCGGCGGATCGCAGTGCACCCGCCGGTGCGACTTCTGCCAGATCGACACCGGCAAACCCGCGGACTACGACACGGATGAGCCGCGCCGGGTCGCCGAGAGTGTGCAGCGAATGCAGCTGCGCTATGCGACCGTGACCTGCGTCGCACGCGACGACCTGCCTGACGGCGGCGCATGGCTGAATGCCGAGACCGTCCGCCAGATCCACGCGACGAACCCCGGTACCGGCGTCGAGCTGCTGGCGACCGACTTCAACGGCGAGCCGCGGCTGCTGGACGAGGTATTCGCCGCGCGCCCCGAGGTGTTCGCGCACAACGTCGAGACCGTGCCCCGCATCTTCAAGCGCATCCGTCCGGCTTTCCGGTACGAGCGTTCACTCGATGTGTTGACCCAGGCCCGCAATGCGGGTCTGATCACCAAGTCGAATCTGATCCTGGGCATGGGAGAGGATCCCGAGGAGGTTGTGCAGGCTCTTCAGGATCTGCGGGATGCCGGCACCGACATCATCACGATCACCCAGTACCTGCGCCCGTCCCCGCGTCACCTGCCGGTGGCGCGGTGGGTCAAGCCGGACGAGTTCGTCGCGTTCAAAGCCGAGGCGGAGCGCATCGGCTTCCTCGGCGTACTGGCGGGTCCGCTGGTGCGCTCGTCGTATCGGGCCGGGCGTCTGTGGGCCCAGTCGATGGTCTCGAAGGGTCGCGACATCCCCGAGAACCTCGCGCACCTGGCGGATGACATCGCGCGCGAGGGGCTCAGCTTCGCCCAGGCGGTCTGAGTCGGCGCGAGGTTCGTCTCAGTCGGCGCTGGTGACCGACAACACCGATCCATCCGAAGACAGGTTCACCAGCAGCACGTCATCGGTCGCGTCCGGATCGAGCGCGTACTCCAGCACGGCGAACGGGTCATCTCCCCCGTGTTCGTCGGCGAGAATCGTCATGCTCATGAACTGCAGCGCCTTGATGACGTCGATGTGGGTGTCACCCGAGACATCCACGAAGAAGTTCTCGATCTCCGCACCCAAGTCCTCCTGCTGCTGCAGGATGTACTCGGTCACCTCACTCGTGCGATCACTCAGCTGAGAGACCATGGCCTCACGCGACGTGCGGTCGATCAGCTCGATCGATGACACCAGAGCCGCGGCCACATCGAGCGCAGCCTGCGACACGTCGTCCTGATCGGGCGCGGTCAAATCGACCGTCACCGACTGATCGCCGAACTCGACGTTCTCGGACCAGAAGATCGACCCGTCGGGGCCTGACTCCAGCAGGCCGAAGAAATCGTGCTCGATCGCCATGAACCCATGAAACCAGCACGCGCCCGGATCGGGTAGTCCCGCGCCGAGAGTGCTCAATCCACGAGTGCGGATGCGAACACATGCGGGGTGAAACCGGTCAGATCCCCGATGCCCTCGCCCTGTCCGAGCAGCTTCACGGGAATGCCGGTGCGCTCCTGCACCGCCAGCACGAAACCACCCTTGGCAGAACCGTCCAGCTTGGTGAGCACGAGCCCGGTCACCCCGGCGTGCTCGAGAAACGCCTCGGCCTGCATGACGCCGTTCTGGCCGGTCGTGGCATCCAGAACGAGCAGGACCTCGCTGATGGGCGCCTGCTTCTCAATCACCCGGCGGATCTTGGTGAGCTCATCCATCAGCCCGCCCTTGGTGTGCAGGCGACCGGCGGTGTCGACCAGGACGATCTCGATGCCGTTCTGCTTGGCGAAGTCGATCGTCTGGAAGGCGACGGATGCCGGATCCTGACCCTCCTGCTGGGGACGGACGATCTGCGCACCGCCGCGCTCCGCCCAGGTCGCCAGCTGATCCACCGCCGCGGCGCGGAAGGTGTCCGCAGCTCCCACGACGACACTGCGCTGATAGCGCTTGAGGAAGTTCGCGAACTTGCCGATCGTCGTCGTCTTCCCGACGCCGTTGACGCCGACGACGAGGACCACCGCCGGGCGCTCGGTGAGCTTCAGGGTCGTGTCGAACTTGGCGAAGTGCTCCTCGAGAGTCTCGCGGAGCATCCGCTGAAGGTCCCGCGGGTCCTCCGTGCGGTACCGCTCCACCTTCTCGCGCAGCTCGTCGACGATGCGTTCGGTGATGTCCGGACCGAAGTCGGCCGTGAGGAGCGCCGTCTCGAGATCGTCCCACGTCGTCTCGTCGATCGTGGGCTTGACGAACATGCCACGCAGCGCGCGACCGAGCGACCAGGAGCTTTCCGCCATGACTCCAGCCTACGGTCAGCTCGCGGCGCGCTCGGCGATGCGCTGGCCGACGACGGCTGAGACACCGTCCTGCCGCATCGAGACGCCGTAGAGCGCGTCGGCGATCTCCATCGTGCGTTTCTGGTGGGTGATGACGATCAGCTGACTCGATGTGCGCAGCTGCTCGAAGACGCCGAGGAGGCGCCCGAGATTCGCGTCGTCCAGAGCCGCCTCGACTTCATCCAGGATGTAGAACGGGCTCGGACGCGCCTTGAAGATCGCGGTCAGAAGCGCGACGGCCGCCAGCGACCGCTCACCGCCGGAGAGCAGCGAGAGCCGTTCGATCTTCTTCCCGATCGGCCGTACCGATACCTCGATGCCCGTCGTCAGGGGGTTGTCGGGATCGGTGAGGGTGAGCGAACCCGTCCCCCCGGGGAACAGGATCGGGAACACATCGTCGAACGCCGCCCGCGTATCTTCGAAGGCCGCCAAGAAGATCGACTGCATCCGCTCGTCGAGCTCTTCGATGATCGTGAGCAGGTCAGCGCGCGTGCGGGTCAGATCGGCAAGCTGCTCCGTGAGGAAGGTATGACGCTGCTCGAGGGCGGCGAACTCCTCCAGCGCGAGCGGGTTGACGCGCCCCAGCTGCGCGAGCTTGCGCTCGGCCTCCTGGAGCCGACGCTTCTGCGTCGGCCGGTCGTACGACTCCTCGATGTGTTCTTCCCCCTCTCCGGAACGGAGGATCGGCTGATCAGGTCCGTATTCGGCGATGAGGACGTCTTCTTCAAGGCTGAGCTCGGAGCGCGCGCGCTCGACGATGCTCGTCGCGTGGAGGCGCTTTTCGTGCATCTGCAGCTCGAGGCCGTGGACGTTCTCGGTCAGCGTCGCGAGCCGCTCGCGCATGCCCGCATCCTCGGCGCGCAACGCCGCGAGCTCGGTGGTGATCGCGCTGCGGGCCGCCTCGGCGGCCTGGCGCTCGATCCGCGCCTCAGCGATCGAACGCGCAACGGAATCAAGCACGGCCGGGAGAGCGTCGGTGACCTCGGCGGCGACCGTCCGCTGACGGCGCCTGATGACGGCTCGCCGCGCGGCCTCTTCCGCCGCCGCGCGCTCCCGCTCGCGCTGACGCTCGAGCTGCTCGACGCGTGTCGTTCCCGCACGAACGCGTTCGCGAAGTGTCTCGACGTCGAGACGAGCGCGCATCTCCCCCTCGCGCGCCGCCTCGAGCGCTGCCAGCAGCCCGTCACGCGCGGAGGCATCCAGGATCGGCCGAGGCGCCTCCAGCGCGTGCTGCAGCTGCGCTTGGGTAGTGCGGGCCGCATCCATCGCCTCCTCGACGGCCGCCTGCGCCTGGGCCAAGCCTGCCGCGAGCCGATCACACTCGGCGACGGCGGACTCGTGACGCACAGTCGCGCGGTTGACCTGCTCGGCGTGGGCGGCGACCGCCGCATCGAACTCGCGCAGCCGAGTCAGGGCCGCGCGC
Source organism: Microbacterium sediminicola (assembly GCF_039531125.1). Classification (NCBI taxonomy): domain Bacteria; kingdom Bacillati; phylum Actinomycetota; class Actinomycetes; order Micrococcales; family Microbacteriaceae; genus Microbacterium; species Microbacterium sediminicola. The sequence continues at coordinate 601,520 of NZ_BAAAPL010000001.1, read as the reverse complement.
GTCTGCTCCTTCGCGTGGGACAGCTTCGCGCTGGCATCTGTCAGCCCCTCGCGCAGCGAATCGACCACCACCACCAGCTCGTCCCGACGTTCAGCGGCAGCGTCCCGCTCGGCGACGAGTTCCAGACGAGAGCGGGATGACCCGGTGCCGGCGCGCAGAGTGGCGCCGGTGAAGATCTCACCGGCGCGGGTGACGACGGTCAGCGCCGAGCCCACATCCGACAGCCGCTTCTGATGCGCTCGAACCTCATCCAGTGACTCTGCGACAAGAACGTGCATGAGCAGGGAGCGGACGCCGTCCGGGCCGGTGACCACCTCTGCGGCGGGGCGGAGGTCGCCGATCGCGCCGACCGGACGCGCGCCGTGCCCGGCGTCGGCGATGACGATGTCGACCGTGCCTCGATTCGCGCCGCCGACGTCCGCCGCGAGCGCGAACCCGTCGTCGGCCGTATCGACCAAGACGCCCTCAGCCATGACACCCAGCACGGCTGCGATCGCCGCCTCGTAGCCGGGTGTGACCTGCACCGCGTCGCCGACGAGGCCGCGCACTCCCGCGGCTCCCTCCGCGATGAGGTCAGCGGCAGCGCTCTTGACGTCGAGCGCTCGACCAAGAGCCCTGGTCTGGGCCGTCAACGCCTCGGACTCGCGCTCGGCCGCATGCAGACGCTCTCGCAGCGAGGCGACCTCACCCTCGAGCGCATTGGCATGCTGCTGCGCCCGCTCGTACTCCGCGGCATGCTCGGCCGCGTCCCCCTGCGGCACGACATCCGGGTCGAGCCCGGCAAGATCGGCCGCAGTCTGTTCGCGGCGCGACAGGGCACTATCGAGCGCGCCCTGTTGGCGCTCCACCGCGCTCTGCACTGCCGACAGCGCGGATGCCGCCGCCTCCGCCGATCCTCGCAGCGCCGTGATCCTCATGTCGTGTTCCGAGACCAGCGCACTCTGCGCCGAGATGTCGGAGTCGAGGGCGTCCAGCTCGCCTCGGGCTCGCACCACCTCGCGGGCGGCGGCGAGGACAGCCTCTTCGGCGGCGCCGAGCCCTTCGGCGATCTCGTCGATCTCTGAGCGCGCGTCCTCGATCATCGCGGCCGACACCGTCGACACGCCGACCTGGTCCTGCTCGTCCGCCTCGGACAGGAGGGTGAGTCGCTGGCCGGCCAGCGAATAGAGTCCGCGCAGCCTTTCCTGCACACGTTCCAGTGAGAACAGCACCGCCTGTGCGGCATCCACCGCCTCGGACCGCTGATCGGCCTCCAGCTGGGCGACGCGCACCCGCACCTGGTCGAGGCGATCTTGCAGCACGACCTGCTCTGCGTGGTGCTCGTGTTCGGAGCGCGCATGATCTCCGAGCTGCGTGCGCAGCGCGACGAGGTCATCAGCGAGCAGGCGTGCCTTGGCGTCGCGCACTTCCGCGGCGATCGTCGCCGCCTCACGCGCCACCTCGGCCTGACGGCCCAGCGGCTTCAGCTGTCGCCGCAGCTCCCCGGCCAGATCGCTCACGCGCGTGAGATTGGCTTCCATGGCCTCGAGCTTGCGAACCGTCTTCTCTTTGCGTCGCCGATGCTTGAGGATGCCCGCGGCTTCTTCGATGAATCCGCGCCGGTCCTCGGGGGTGGCCTGCAACACGGTGTCCAAGCGACCCTGCCCGACGATCACATGCATCTCACGGCCGAGACCGGAGTCGCTGAGCAGCTCCTGCACGTCGAGAAGACGGCACGTACTGCCGTTGATCGCATACTCACTCGCACCGTTGCGGAACAGCGTGCGACTGATGCTGACCTCGCTGTACTCGATGGGCAGCACACCATCGCTGTTGTCGATGGTCAGCTGCACCTCGGCGCGGCCGAGCGGACCGCGCGTCGAGGTGCCGGCGAAGATGACGTCTTCCATCTTCCCGCCGCGCAACGTCTTGACACCCTGCTCGCCCATCACCCACGCAAGCGCATCAACGACATTCGATTTGCCCGACCCGTTCGGACCGACGATCGCCGTCACTCCCGGCTCGAAGGCGAACGTGGTCGGTTGGGCGAACGACTTGAACCCCTTGAGCGTGACGCTCTTCAGGTGCATTGGTCCTCCCCCACCCCGTTGGCCGACACCGGCTGGATCGATCCACGCTACCCCGGACCCGCGGGCTCGCGTGCGCGCCGAGCGGGCAACCGCTCATTGCGACACGCCCGGAGATCCGCGATTTCTGAGAGAACGCTTGACGCGCAGCCAGCCCGACCGCTAGCGTTCCATCTCGCAGATAGCCGTGAAAGGAGGCCAGCCATGATGATTCGTACGCTCACCGCAGGGATGACCCCGCGACGTCGCGACGTTGCGCTGACCCCGATCACCGCCGCTCCCGCCGTCGCCTGACGCCAGGTAGAGCCCGCCGAGATCCGCTGACTCGGCATCCGGACGATGTCCGGACCCCGCAGTACGGTGCCACCGCATCGCACCGTTCGACACTCCTCCCCTGGTGCGAGGAGTGCGCCTTCGTCATCCTCGACCGTCAAGGTTTCTCATGAACATCGCACTCGAACCGCAATCGATCATCTCGATCGATCCGACCATCCATCGACATCTCACTCTCGCCGAACGACTCAGCCTGCGCCTGACTCTGTGGCTGCTGGAGCGGCATCTCCGTCGCAATGCCGCCCGAGAGCGACAGCACCTGCGGCGACACTACGAAGCGCAGGAGGCACGCGCCTGTCGTCAACGCCAGATCGAGGCGCTCGCCGACTGGCACCTCAACGCACGGTGAGGCGCCGCTGGCATCGGCGGCAGAAGTGGCTGGATCGATTTGTGAATGCCACTCGGACCAGGGGCGTCCCGCACCGCGGACACGGGGCGCCCCCACGTCCGTAGACATTGAGCGACCTGGAGAAGTATCCCGACTGGCCGTTGACGTTCACGTACTGCGCATCGAAACTCGTGCCACCCTCGGCGAGGGCACGCGCCATGACCGCGCGGATCTTCGCGAGGAGGCGATTCACCGTCCGCGTCGACAACGCCCGCGCGGGTGTCTCCGGGTGCACGCGGGCGGCCCACAGCGCTTCATCGGCGTAGATGTTGCCCACACCGCTGATCACCGTCTGATCGAGTAGGACGCGCTTGATGGCGGAGTCCTTGCGCGCCACTGCGGCGCGGAACGCTGCGTCGGGGAACGCGGCATCGAGCGGGTCGCGCGCGATGTGGGCCACCTGTGAGGGCAGCTCCGCGCGGGAGGTCCCCCATCCGGCTGCAGCGCCGTCCGGCGTCGGGACGAGGGTGTCGACGGCGAGAGAGCCGAAAGTGCGCTGATCGACGAACACCACCGCCAGTTCGCCGTGCACCGAGTGGTGGATGTCGAGGCGGACGCGTTCATGACGCACCTCGGGCGCACCCGACTGACGGAGCAGCAGCTGTCCGCTCATGCCCAGGTGCCCGATCAGCGCGCGCGGCCGACTCTCGGCGGCCTCCACACCCAGCGGGATCCACAGGAACTTCCCGCGCCGCGCCGGCTGCTCCAGAACCCGTCCCGTCAGCGCGCGCTCGAAGTCTGCGGCGCCCGCGACATGACGCGTCAGTGCACGGGCATCCGCGATGGTGACCGCCTGGACGGTTGCGCCGGTGACGGCGGGCGTGAGGCCGGCGCGGACGACCTCGACCTCGGGCAGCTCAGGCACGCGCCGTCAGCGAGCGCCACGCATCGAGCGCGGCTGCCATCTCCGCCTGCTTCTTGCTCGTGCCTTCGCCGGTCGAGGTGTGCTCGCCGACTCGCACGGTCGCGACGAACCGTCGGTCGTGGTCGGGGCCGCTGGCGGTCACTTCGTACGCCGGCGGGGTCTCGCCGAGGCGCGCAGCGAGCTCCTGCAGGCTCGTCTTGGGATCGATCGCCGCCCCGTAGCGCTCAGAATCGGCCAGCAGCGGATCGACGAGCCGCAGGACGAAGGCCGTGGCCGCTTCGGGGCCGGCAGACAGGAATGCCGCACCGATGACCGCCTCGGTCGTATCGGCGAGGATTGAGTCCTTGTCGCGCCCGCCGGTCTGGTCTTCACCCCGACCGAGACGGACATACTCTCCCAGGCCGATCCCACGGGCGACCTCGGCGAGGGCGACGGTGGACACCACCGCCGCGCGTCGCTTGGCCAGCGAGCCCTCGTCGAGATCGGGATTTTCCCGGAACAGGCGAACCGTCACCGCTTGGCCGAGGATCGAGTCGCCGAGGAATTCCAGCCGTTCGTTGTGGGCAACACCACCGTTCTCGTACGCCCAGGAACGATGTGTCAGTGCGAGTGCGAGAAGCTCGAGGTCGAAATCGACCTCGAGCTTCTGCGCGAGCTCTTCAGGCCCGCGAGGTGTCACGTGTGAGACGGGTCTCAGACGTCGGCGACCTTGCGGCCCTTGTACTCCAGGAACAGCTCGGTGCCCTGCGAGTCGGTGACGACCTTGGCCTGGTGAGGACGGCTGTAGACGACCTTGCCGTTCTCGACGGTCTTGACGAGCGTGGGGGCCTCGGCCTTCCACTGCGCGCGGCGCGAGCGGGTGTTCGAACGCGAGACCTTGCGCTTCGGGGGGTTACCTGCCATGGTTCAGCTCTTCTCTGTCGTATCTCGGCGCACACTCACGCGGGTGAGTCTTCAGCGCCGTGGTCTGGGGTGTAGTCCTGCAACGCCGCCCACCGCGGATCGATGGGTTCGCTGCTCAGCACGCCGGTGCTCGTGGTCAAACGCTCGCCCGTAGCCGGATCAAGGCCGGGGCAATCCGGCTGACACACCGGCTGAAACGGAAGCGACAGGACAATCGCATCCCTGACCAGATTTTCAAGATCCACGTGGTCGTCTTGAACGTCGAAGTCAGTTGCTTCTCCACCAGGATACGCGAAAAGCTCTTGGAACGCGACGCGGACACGCTCCCGGATGTCGGTGAGGCAGCGCCCACACTCCCCCACGTACTCGGTGTCGGCGTCACCGGTGACGAGAATCCCCTCGTGGACGCTCTCGAGACGGACGTCCAGGCCGATCTCCGAGCCCTTCTCGATGGCGACCATCCCCTCTCCCCACTTCTCGGGGGCCGGGACGTCGATCGAGAATTCGCGCATCTCACCCGGACGGTGGGTGATGTCGCGAACGGGGAAGACGAACGGACCGGAGATGCGTGTGCTCACGGGGATCCATGCTACCCGCGACGCTCACTGCTGATCAGAGGTCGTGACCACCGGTGTCGAGGAAGCGCGCGACTGCCGGCGGGACGTACGGCGAGACATCGCCACCGAGCGCCGAGACCTGACGGACGAGCGAACTCGAGACCATGGTGTGCGCGGGATTGGGCAGCAAGAACACCGTCTCGATGCCGGCGAGGTCCCGGTTGACCACAGCCATCGGGATCTCGTACACGACATCCGCCTGCGAGCGGATCCCCTTCACCAGCACGCCCGCTCCGACGTCGCGCACGTAGTCGACGAGCAGACCCACACTCCATGAGGCGACCACGACCTCGGTGTCGAGATCGCACTCGTCGATCGACTGCTCGAGCAGGGCGAGGCGTTGCGCCAACGGCAGCATCGCCTCCTTGCCCGGGTTGTGGACCACGACGACGTGCAACTGGTCGTAGAGCTTCGCGGCACGCTGGATGACATCCAGGTGACCCAGGGTCGGTGGGTCGAAGGAACCCGGAACGACAGCGATCCGACTGTTCATGTCTCCACCCTATCGACCTGGCGGATCAGTTCTTCGCGAGCGCTGCCCGATCGCCGGAGGTCACGCGCCTGTCGATCTCGGCGGCCAGCGCACGATGCTGCAGCAGTGCCGGATCGCCGATCAGGATCTTCTCGGCCGCGGAGCGCGCCTCGCCGATCAGGTCGGCATCCTTGACAACGCGCAGCAGACGCAGCGATGAACGCACGCCGGACTGGGCCGCACCCAGAACGTCACCCTCACCGCGAAGGTCCAGGTCGGCCTCGGCCAGGGCGAACCCGTCGAGTGTGGCCGCGACCGCCTCGACGCGCGCCCGGCCTGTCGTGCCGGAGTGCGACTCGGTCACGAGCAGGCACAGTCCCGGCACGCTTCCCCGCCCGACGCGACCACGGAGCTGGTGAAGCTGCGAGACACCGAAACGATCGGCATCCAGGATCACCATCGTCGAGGCGTTCGGTACATCGACACCGACTTCGATCACGGTCGTCGCGATCAGCACGTCGATATCCCCGCGGGCGAAGGCCTGCATGATGGCATCCTTCTCCTCAGCGGGCAGCCGCCCGTGCAGCACCGCACGTCGAAGGCCGGTGAACTTCTCATGCGCGGCCAGCAATTCATCGACCTGCACGACGCCCCAACGCGGGCGACGGGGCGTCGCGTCCTCGCCCGCCGCCTCGCCGAGCGGTTCTGGCACATCGGGATCCTCCGACACCGCGGTGGCCGGGTCTGCGGCGTCGATCGCGGGACAGACCACGAAGGCCTGCCGTCCCTGCGCCACCTCTTCGGCCACACGGTCCCAGACCCGCGCGAACCAGGCCGGACGCTCCGCCAGCGGCGCGACGAAGGACTCGATGCCGGCCCTTCCGGTCGGCATCGTGCGGATCGTCGAAACGTCGAGGTCGCCGAACACGGTCATCGCGACCGTGCGCGGAATCGGCGTCGCCGTGAGTACGAGGGCATGCGGACTCGTGCCCTTCGCGCGCAGTGCCTCGCGCTGCTCGACCCCGAACCGATGCTGCTCGTCGATCACCACGAGCGCGAGATCGGCGAATGTCGTGGACGGGCTCAGCAGCGCGTGGGTGCCCACCACGATCAGCGACTGCCCGGATGCCACGCGCAATGCGGCGCGCTTGCGCTCGGCGGCGGTGAGCTGACCGGTCAGCAGCGTCGGGAAGATCTGCGCGGCCAGATCGGGCCCGAGCATCCGCGCAATCGACCGCAGGTGCTGACCGGCCAGAACCTCGGTGGGTGCGATGAGCGCGGCCTGCCCGCCGCTCTGTGCCACCTGGAGCATTGCGCGCAGCGCCACGAGCGTCTTGCCCGAGCCGACCTCGCCCTGCACGAGGCGATTCATCGGCCAGCTGCCGATGAGGTCGCGCGCGATCTCATCGCCCACGAGCACTTGATCGGGAGTGCGCTCAAAGGGAAGGGACGCATCAAAGCGCGTGAGGATCTCGCCGGCGGGCCGCGGGGTGGCGGACATGGCGCGTACGAACTGTCGCTGCTGCAGCAGTGCGGCCTGCAGCACGAATGCCTCGTGCCACCTGAGCGTCTCGACGGCCGGGCCAACCTGCTCGATGAAGTCCGGACGATGCACACGCTCCAGGGCGGTCCGGATGTCGAGCAGACGCCGGTCCTCACGCACCTCGACCGGCAACGGATCGTCGAGCTCACCCAGCCCGTCCAGCACCATCGCGATCAGCTGCGTGATCTTCCAGCTGGCCAGGGCCGACGTCGCCGGATAGATCGGGATCGGGAGATTCGCCTTCGCCTCGGCCGTCATCAGCGCCGTAGCGGTGTCTTCGAACAGTTCGTAGTCGGGATGCGCCAGCTGCAACGTGCCGCGATACTCGCTCACCTTGCCCGCGAAAACGCCACGGCGTCCGGGCGTGAGCTGATCGATCCGCCAGCGCTGGTTGAAGAACGTGAGGGTGAGCTCGCCGTTGCCATCGCTGATGACCACCTCCACGAGCGAGCCCGCCCGACCGCGCATGCGCCGCTCCGAAGCGCGTCGGACTTCGGCGACGATCGTCACCGGCTCACCGAGCGGCAGGGTCGAAATCTGGGTCAGCTCCCCCCGTCTGGCATACCGCCGCGGATAGTGCTCGAGCAGATCGCCGACGGTCAGCATGCCGAACGCGCGGAGCAGGGCCTTGGCGGCCTTCGCCCCCAGCGCGCCGTCCAGGCGCGTCGCAAGCGTGAAGGCGGGCATGGAACGAGTCTAGGGAGCGCCGCCGACGCACGTTCTATGGTGGGGAGGTGACCAGGATCATCGCGGGCGCGGCAGGCTCCCTCCCCCTCGAGGTTCCCGGATCCGGCACGCGTCCCACGAGCGATCGGGTCAGAGAGTCGCTGTTCGGGTCTCTGGAGACGAGGGGGCTCGACGACCTCGCCGTGCTCGATCTCTACGCCGGCTCCGGTGCGCTCGGGATCGAAGCGGTCAGCCGCGGCGCCGCATCGGCGGATCTCGTGGAGAAGGCACCCCGGGCCGTGGCTGTGATCGAACGCAACATCCGCCGGGTCGAACGCGCGATCGGGCCGGGGCGGCTCCGCCCCCATCGTGCCGCGGCCGATGCGTTCCTGGCGTCCACGCGGACGTCGTTCGACCTCGTCTTCCTCGATCCCCCCTACGACCTCGCCGAGACGGAGCTCGCCGACACGCTGACCCTCGTCGCCGAGCGGCTCGCACCCGAAGGCATCGTGATCGTCGAACGAGCGACCCGCTCAGGGGTTCCCGTACTTCCGTCCGGCCTCGTGCTCGAACGAGAGCGCCGCTACGGTGACACGACCCTGTGGTGGCTGCTGTCTGCTGAGTGACCCGCTCAGCCCAGCGTCGCGTCCCAATCGCGGTACGGGTCCCAGCCGCCGCGCCCGTCGAACACCTGCCCGTCGACCCGCACCGGGGCATCCGTCTGCGCGATGACCGTGCCGATCGCGCGAAAGTCGTCCGGGAGGGGGGTCGTCGACGGGAAGGTGGCCAAGAGCGCATGGTCCTCTCCGCCCACGAGCGCGGTCCGGGGATCGGAACCGAGCGCGTCGCTGCGCAGATCGATCGTGACACCTGAGGCCTGAGCCATCCGTTGAGCGTCCCGGACGAGACCGTCGGAGACATCCATCATCGCCGTCGCTCCGGCATCCGCCGCGCGCGGACCACGATCGACCGGCGGTCTCGGCCGCAGCTGCGTCGCGAGGTCGCGGCTCTCCTCGATCGTCAGCTCCTCGGGACGCACCGGGACGGGGTTGCCGTCCTCGTCTCGGAATCTGTCGAACAGCAGCGCGAGGCCGCGCCCCGCTCCCCCGAGATCGCCGCATACGGCCACGACGTCACCGACCCTCGCCCCCGAACGGAGCAGCGGCGCGCGTCCATCGAGCGAGCCCAGCGCAGTCACGGCGATCGTGAGCGTGTCCGATACCGTCAGGTCACCGCCCTCGACGTCGCATCCGGGAGCCAGCATGGCGCAGGCGTCGCGCAGTCCCCGCGCGAGGTCGGCGACGAACGACAGCCTGGTCGCATCGGGCATCGCCAGCGCCACCAAGAGCGCCGTCGGCCGGGCACCCATCGAGGCGACATCCGAGAGATTGACCGCCGCGGACTTCCAGCCGAGGTCGTAGCCACTGGACCAGGCGAGTCGGAAATCGGGGCCATGAACGAGTGTGTCGACGGTGGCGACGACCCGCGCGTCGGGAGCGGCGATCACAGCAGCGTCGTCACCGGGTCCCACCAGTGCCCGTGAGGCGCCGAGACTCCGGGTGATCGTTGCGAGGACCTCGGCCTCGGACAGGTCCCCGACGATCGGATCGTGCATCGTCCCACGCTATCGCGGAGGTAGCCTGGAGCAATGCCGCGCGCACGACGGTCGATCCTGGCCCTGCTCCTCACCGTCGGCGCCCTCACCCTGGCCGCGTGCACGCAGACGGTGTCCCTTCAGCCCGCGCCGGACGCGAACAACCCCTATTGCGCGGATGTCACGGTGCGATTCCCGCAGCAGCTGGACGGCCAGCCGCGACAGTGGACCGACGCCCAGGCGACCGGGGCCTGGGGGGATCCGACAGCGATCATCGTCTCCTGCGGCGTCGACGTCCCCGGCCCGACGACACTGCCGTGTCAGTCCTTCGGCGGCGTGGACTGGATCGTGGATGACAGCGAAGCCCCCTACTACCGGATCACCTCCTTCGGCACCGACCCCGCCGTCGAGATCTACCTCGACAGCGAACGCGTTGCCAGCGCCGAGGTTCTGGACACGTTGTCGGGCATCATGGTCACCACGATTCCGATCAACGGGCTGCAGTGCACGGAGGACGTTCCGGCGGCCTGATCAGCTGCGCTCGAGAGCGGTGTCGATCAATTCACTGATCAGCTCGGCGTAGGTCATGCCGCTCGCGATCCAGCACTTCGGGAACATCGAGATCGGCGTGAAGCCCGGCATGGTGTTCAGCTCGTTGACGAAGATGCCGCCGTCGGTCAGGAAGAAGTCGACGCGGGCGAGTCCGCGGCCACCGACCGCATCGAAGGCGCGGACGGCCTGCGACTGGAGCGCCGCGATCTCGCTCGCGCTGAGGTGCGCGGGACACACCACCTCGGCGCCGTCGCCGCCGAGGTACTTTCCCTCGAAGTCGTAGAACTCACGCGTGGTCAGCACGATCTCGCCCGGCAGCGAGGCACGCGCACCGTCGCCGCCGCGGCCCTCGAGCACGGCGACCTCGACCTCGCGCCCGACGATCGCCGTCTCGATCAGGGCCTTGTCATCCTCGACGAGTGCCGCTTCCACGGCCGCGTCGAACTCGTTCCAGTCGTGCACCTTCGAGACACCGACGCTCGAGCCGGCGCGTGCAGGCTTGACGAAGCTCGGCACGCCGATGGCCTCAGCCCGCTCGCGAACAAGCGCACGGTTGGCCGCCCACTCTGCGCGCGTGACGGTGACCCACGGGGCGACCGTGACACCGGATGCCTGCAGCACGATCTTCATGAAGTGCTTGTCCATGCACAGGGCGGAGTCGAGCACGCCACCGCCGGCGTAGGGGATGCCGAGCGTGTCGAAGAAGCCCTGCACGGTCCCGTCCTCGCCGTGCACACCGTGGAGGATCGGCAGGACCACGTCGACCTCGCCCAGCTGCTGGATCTCCCCGTCGGCGAGACGAACCCGCACGGTCCGGTCCGCGCCGCCTTCGGGCCAGAGCACGCGCGTGCCGTTGTCGACGACGTCGGGAAGGTGCGCGGCATCCAGGGCGAACTTGTCGGGATCGTCGGCCTCGAGCACGAAGATCCCCTCGCGGGTGATGCCGATGGGAATCACCCGGAAGCGCTCGCGGTCAAGCGCCCGGAGCACCCCGCCCGCCGTGACGGAGCTGATCGAGTGCTCGCTGGAACGACCGCCAAAAAGCACCGCCACCGTCGCCTGAGCCATTCTGGGTCCTCTCCCCCTGGGGTGTGTCGTCGTCAGTGGTCAGATGCGGAGCGATGTCCTTCGGGTTCATCGCGCCATCCAGCACCATCTTGACCTGCTCCACGATCGGCATCCCCACGCCCGACTCGCGCGCGAGGGTCAGGATGGGCGCGACCGACGCGAGACCCTCCGCGGTCTGCTGCATCTGCTTCACGACATCCTGGAAGCTGAATCCCTGCCCGAGCAGCCGCCCCGCCGTATTGTTTCGACTCAGCGGCGACTGACAGGTCGCGATGAGATCTCCCAAGCCCGCCAGTCCCTGCAACGTCTCGGGGTGAGCTCCCTGAGCGACGGCGAAGTCGGTCATCTCGACCAGTCCCCGGGTGATGATCGACGCCTTCGTGTTCTCGCCGTATCCCACGCCGTCCACGATGCCGATCGCCACCGCGATGAGGTTCTTGAGCACGCCGCCGAACTCGGTTCCGATCACGTCGGTGTTCACGAAGGAACGGAAGTAGAGATTCCGGGCTCGTCGGGCGACGGCATCCGCCGTCTCCTGGCTCTGCGAGGCGATGACGGCCGCCGTCGGCTGTTCTTTCGCGATCTCCAGCGCCAGGTTCGGACCCGACGCGACCGCGATGCGCATCGGATCGCAGTCGAGCTCCTGCTCGATGACCTGACTCATCCGCAGACCGCTCTCGCGCTCGACGCCCTTCATGAGCGAGACCAGCGGAACGTCGCTGCCCGCGACGAGCGGGCGGATCGTCGCGAGATTCTCGCGCAGCGCCTGGCTCGGAACCGAAAGATAGATCTGCTCGGCACCCGCCAGCGCCTCCTCGAGCGAAGCGGTCGCCGTCATCTGACGAGGCAGGTTGATGCCCGGCAGATAGCGGCTGTTGCGCTTGGCCTCGCTGATCTCCAGCGCGAGTTCGGGTCGCCGCGCCCACATCGTCACGCGCGCCCCACCATCGGCGAGGATCTTGCCGAACGTCGTTCCCCAGCTCCCGGAGCCGACGACCGTGACCCGAGGACGGGCGGCCTCTTCCCTACGACTCAAGGCGGCCCGTCTCCTTCTGCCCGTGCGCGCTCGGATCCCAGCGGTGTGCCGGTGGCTCCTGGTCGCGCAGGACGCCCTGCAGCTGCGAGATGCGCGCCATGACCAGATCGGTCGCGGCGTTCAGTGCCGAGGCCTCCTTCTTGTGTCCCGCGAACTCGCTGAGGTCGATAGGGTCGCCCACGAGCACGACCACACGCTTGCGCAACGGCCACAGGCTCAGCTTGCCGTAGCGCGGCAGCACCCGCTGCACACCCCAGTGCGCAACCGGGATCAGCGGGATGTCACCGGCAAGCGCGAGCCTCACGGCCCCGGTCTTGCCGCGCATGGGCCACAGATCGGGGTCCCGCGTCAGCGTACCCTCGGGATAGACGATGACACCGTGACCGTGTTCGACCAGCTGCTCGGCCTGCGTGATGGTCTGCTTGGCCGCGCTGGCAGAGGATGAACGCGCGACCGGGATCATCCCCGTCGCGCGCAGCACCCAGCCGAGGACCGGCACACGAAACAGGCTCTCTTTCGCCATGAAACGAGGAGCTCGCCCCATTCCCCACACCGCGCGCGCGACGATCACCGGGTCGATCTCGCTCATGTGGTTGGGGGCGAGCACGTACGCGCCTTCACGGGGCAGCTTGTGCGCGTCGCGCAGCTCCACCTTCACGAGGACAGCGAGGAGGGGCACGACGATCACCGCGAGCGGCCAGAAGATGCTGGGGCGCGTCTTCTCCCGCGACGCGCGCAGTCTGCCGGACCCCATCGCTCAGTCGAGAATGTCGAAGTCGGCGCCGAGGTCAGCGAGCTTGGTAAACAGGCGCTCGTACCCGCGGCTGAGGATACCGACATTGCGCACCGTCGACTCGCCGTCGGCGGTCAACGCCGCGATGAGATGGCTGTAGCCACCGCGAAGGTCCGGCACCACGACATCCGCACCGTGCAGCGCCGTCGGGCCGGAGATGACCGCGGCCTGCTCGAGCTCCCGACGGGGAACGCGTCGGTACTCGGCCTCCAGACCCTCATGGTGCACGACGATGTCGGCACCCATCTTGTTGAGGGCGTCGGTGAAGCCGAAGCGGTTCTCGTAGACGGTCTCGTGGACGACGGACCGGCCGTGCGCCTGGGTGAGCGCGACGATCAGCGGCTGCTGCCAGTCGGTCATGAAGCCGGGGTGCACGTCCGTCTCGACGGTGACGGGCTTCAGGTCGCCACCGCGGCGGAACCGGATGCCGTCCTCGCGTACGTCGAACCAGCCGCCCACCTTGCGGTAGACGTTGAGGAAGGTGAGCATCTCCTGCTGCTTGGCGCCCTTGACGAAGATGTCGCCGTCGGTGGCCAACGCCGCACACGCCCACGAGGCGGCTTCGTTGCGATCGAAGATGCACCGGTGGTCATAGCCCTGCAGGGTGTCGACACCCTCGATGAAGATGACCCGGTTGGGCTCGTACGAGATGATCGCACCCATCTTCTGCAGAACAGCGATCAGATCCATGATCTCGGGCTCGATCGCGGCTCCCCGAAGCTCCGTGACGCCCCGGGCACGCACAGCGGTCAACAGCACTTGCTCGGTCGCTCCGACGCTCGGATAGGGAAGCTCGATGTTCGCCCCATGCAGCCCCTCGGGAGCCGAGAGCCGGATGCCGCTGGGGAGCTTCTCCACGACTGCACCGAACTCCCGCAGCGCATCGAGATGGAAGTTGATCGGCCGGTCACCGATGCGGCACCCGCCGAGGTCCGGGATGAACGCCTCGCCCAGCAGATGCAGCAGCGGCCCGCAGAACAGGATCGGGATGCGGGAGGCGCCCGCGTGCGCGTCGATCTCCTCCATGTGGGCCGAGACGGCCGCCGAGGGATCGAGGATCAGGGATCCCGGCTCTGCGCCGTCGGTGACGCGAACGCCGTGCACCTCGAGCAGTGACCTGACGACCTGCGCGTCGCTGATCTCGGGGACATCGCGCAGCGTGCTGGGCGTGTCCCCGAGGAGCGACGCCACCATCGCCTTGGTCGCGAGGTTCTTGGCGCCGGTGACGGTGACATTTCCGATGAGCGGACGTCCACCGCGGACCAGGATCGTCTCCGACGATCCGCCCGGCGTAGGGGCGGATGCGGCGCCGCCGCTCAGGAGTGTCGTCATCCAGGGAACCTCATTTGCGTGTCGAGGGAGAAGGGCCGATGCCGGATCGCGGCTATCGGACCGGAAGGGTCCGGGGCCTCCATGCGGCGCGGCGCGCTTCGAATTGCGCGATCGCCTCTTCGTTCCGGAGGGTCAGGCCGATGTCGTCGAGCCCTTCCAGAAGCCGCCACCTAGTGTAATCGTCGATCTCGAACGGGACCCGGAGATCGCCGATCGTGGCGATTCGCTGCTCGAGGTCGACCGTCATCTGCACACCGGGATCGGCATCCACCGTGTCCCAGATCGCCTGACGGTCCTCCTCACTGATGACGCCGGCAAGGAGGCCCTGCTTACCGGCGTTGCCGCGGAAGATGTCGGCGAAGCGGGGGCTGAGGACGACGCGGAAGCCGTAGTCACGCAGCGCCCAGACGGCGTGCTCCCGGCTGGAGCCCGTGCCGAAGTCGGGACCGGCGACGAGGATCGTCGCACCGGAGAACACGTCCTGGTTGAGGACGAAGTCCGGGTCCTGACGCCAGCTGGCGAACAGCGCATCCTCGAAACCGGTCTTCGTGACCCGCTTGAGGTAGACGGCCGGGATGATCTGGTCGGTGTCGACCGCGGAGCGCTTCAGCGGCGCGACGACACCGGTGTGGGTGGTGAACTTCTCCATCTCAGGCCTCCGATCCAGGTGTCAGCGCGGGCTCTCGCAGCGGCTCGAGGTCGCTCGGACTCGAGAGCGTGCCGCGCACGGCTGTCGCCGCGGCGACCAGGGGCGAGACGAGGTGGGTACGGCCGCCCTTGCCCTGCCGCCCCTCGAAGTTGCGGTTGGAGGTCGACGCACAGCGCTCCCCCGGTGCCAGCTGATCGGGGTTCATGCCGAGGCACATCGAGCAGCCGGCGAATCGCCACTCGGCACCGAAGTCGGTGAAGATCTTGTCCAGGCCCTCGGCCTCGGCCTCGAGCCTGACCCGCGCAGAGCCCGGAACGACCATCACACGCACACCCTCCGCCTTCGTGCGCCCCTCGATGATCGAGGCGAACGCGCGCAGGTCCTCGATGCGGCTGTTCGTGCACGAGCCCATGAACACGGCATCCACCGGAACCTCCTTCAAAGGAGTTCCGGCTTCGAGGTCCATGTACTCCAGCGCGCGCTCGGCGGCGGCGCGTTCGTTCGCGTTCTCGAAGGACGTCGGGTCGGGGACGACATCGCTGAGGGATACGCCCTGGCCGGGATTGGTGCCCCACGTGACGAAGGGCTCCAGCTCGTTCGCGTCGATGTACACCTCGGCGTCGAACACCGCACCCTCGTCGGTCGGGAGGGTCCGCCAGTACGCGACGGCCTCGTCCCAGTCCGCCCCCTGCGGGGCGTGGGGACGGCCCTCGAGGTACGCGAAGGTGGTGTCGTCCGGCGCGACCATGCCCGCCCGGGCGCCGGCTTCGATCGACATGTTGCAGATCGTCATCCGGCCCTCCATCGAGAGGGCGCGGATGGCGGAGCCGCGGTACTCGAGGACGTAGCCCTGGCCGCCGTTCGTGCCGATCTTCGCGATGACGGCGAGGATGATGTCCTTCGCGGTCACGCCGGGCTTGAGGTCGCCCTCGACGGTGATCGCCATCGTCTTGAAGGGCTTGAGCGGCAGCGTCTGCGTGGCCATGACGTGCTCGACCTCGCTGGTACCGATGCCGAAGGCCATCGCGCCGAACGCGCCGTGAGTGGATGTATGCGAGTCGCCGCATACAACGGTGATGCCCGGCATCGTCAGCCCCAGCTGCGGCCCGACGACGTGGACGATGCCCTGCTCTTTGTCGCCGAGGGAGTGGATGCGCACGCCGAACTCGTCGGCGTTGTGGCGCAGCGTCTCGATCTGCGTGCGACTGGTGAGGTCGGCGATCGGCTTGTCGATGTCGAGGGTCGGCGTGTTGTGGTCCTCCGTTGCGATCGTGAGATCCACGCGACGCAGCGGCCGCCCCTCGGCACGCAAGCCGTCGAACGCCTGCGGGCTGGTGACTTCATGGAGCAGGTGCAGGTCGATGTAGATGAGGTCGGGCTGGCCGTTCTCGCCCTTGACGACGAGGTGGTCATCCCAGACCTTCTCTGCCAGGGTGCGGGGCCGATCAGGGACGACGACGTCGGAGATGGGTGCGCTCATTGCTCTTTTCGTTCCGAGAGTTGTGGGTTAGGGCCCGCGACGAACTCCGCGACGAGTGTGGCCTGAGGTTAGGACTCGCCGCGGCCGCTAAGGAGAAGACGAGCGATCCGCACCTGCCCAGGCTACCACCGGGTCATTCGAGGGGAGCGCCAAGCCGAGCCCCACCGACTCGGCGGGAGGCCCGCGGGGCTATTCGACGGGGGTGCGGCGTTCGCGGGCGGAGGCGATGAGACTCGCAACCGTGGCGACGGTCATCGACACCACGATCACCGCCAGCGACATCAGGGTCGAGATCTCCGGAGCCCACTCGATCGGCTCCCCGCCGTTGATGAAGGGCAGTTCGTTCACGTGCATGGCGTGCAGCACGAGCTTGACGCCGATGAAGGCCAGGATGAACGCGATGCCATAGTGCAGGTAGCGGAGGCGGTCCAGCAGATCGCCGAGCAGGAAGTAGAGCTGGCGCAGTCCCATCAGGGCGAAGATATTCGCCGTGAAGACGATGAACGCGCTCTGTGTGATGCCGAAGATCGCGGGGATCGAGTCGATAGCGAAGACGAGGTCGGTCACGCCGATCGTGACGAAGACGATCACCATCGGGGTGAACATCTTCTTGCCATCGACCATCGTGCGCAGCTTCGCTCCGTCGTAGTGATCCGCGATGTCGATCCCGCGACGCAGCAGTCTGACGAGGAAGTTCTCCTTCTTGACCTCGCTCTCGTGGTCGCCGCCCGGGAACGCCTGCCGATACGCGGTCCACACCAAGAACGCCCCGAAGATGTAGAACACCCAGCTGAAGTGCTCGATGACGGTCGCCCCGAGAAGGATGAAGATCAGTCGCAGGACGAGCGCGATGATGATGCCGACCATCAGCACTTCCTGCTGGTAGCGGCGCGGCACGGCGAACTGGCTCATGATCAGCACGAAGACGAAGAGGTTGTCGATCGACAGGCTGTACTCGGTCAGCCATCCGGCGATGAACTGCCCGGCGTACTCCCCGCCGGCGAAAACCCACATGAGACCCGCGAAGATCAGCGCGAGCACGACGTAGAACACGACCCACAGGGTCGATTCCCGGGTCGAGGGGATGTGGGGGCGCTTGAGGATCAGCAGCAGGTCAGCGGCGAGGATCAGCGTCAGCACGACGAGCGAGCCGATCTCGAACCACAGCGGAAGGGACAGGTCCAAAGGTGGGCCTTTCACGGTGAGGGGCACGGAAGATGCCGAAAGTCTCTCCCCCGCCGCAGCGGTGCACGCCCGGGGCTGTGAGCCCGTGATGACGAACGCGCAAGAACGGGATACTCCCTCTCGTCCCTCCAGGGTACCCGAGCCGCTCCGACCCCGCTCTAGCGAGCGATCAGCCCGGCGCGCGACTGTCGTGAGACGATCACGTCCCTCACGACACTTGCAGGGTGAGAGACAATGAGGCGCCGCATCCGGCGCACGGCAGGGGGCATCGATGACCGATACCGGCACGCAGACCGACGCAGAGCTCGTCGCGCGCGCAGCCGCCGGCAGCGACGCGGCCTTCCGGGCGCTGTATCGGCGATATGCGAAGCCCGTGTACTGGCTCGCTCACCGCCTGGTGGGCACGTCGACGGATGCCGAGGATGTCACACAGGAGACCTTCGTCGCCGCCTGGCGCAAGCTCGGTGCTCTGGAGTTGACCGGCGAATCAGCGCTGCCCTGGCTGTCGACGATCTGCCGATTCCAGGCGGCGAACCGGATCCGTCGCCAGCAACGGGATCGGGCACACACATCCGACGCCCTCGACGAGGCGCTGCCGTCGACGGTGGATGTCGAACGCCAGGTGATCGACGACGAGTACTTCCGTGCCATCGCCGCCCAGATTGCCACGCTGTCCGAGACCGACCGCGAGGTATTCCGCCTCTGTGCGGTGGAGGGCTTCGGCTATCAGGCCGCCGCCGACCACCTCGGGCTCGGCCACGGGGCCGTCCGCAACCGTCTCTCCCGCATCCGCACACAGCTGCGGACGACCGCCAAGGAGGACGCATGAACACCCCGAACACCCCCGAACAGGACGCCCCATTCCCCGAGCTCCCCGAATTCACCGCTGAGCGGGTCGACGCCGTCGAAGCGGCCGTGCTCGACGCGATCGAGCAGGATCGCGCGCTCGCGCTCCGCCGGGCCGTGCGTCGCGGCCGTCTCTGGATGGGCGGGGCCGCCGCCGCAGCCGTCGTCGCCGTCGCGGCGATCATCGCCCCGAGCGTGACCGCCGGGCTGTCAGGCTCGTCAGGCGACTTCTCCGCGGCATCCACCGGCGTCGCCGAGACCGAGATAACGGCCATCGACGGATCCGCCGGTGCGGCGGACTCCTCCGGCCTCGCCGAACCGGATCTTGCGTCGGGAAGCCTGGATGACGTGTCCCGCGAGGTCGTCGCCAATGCCTGGGCGTCGCTCATCGTGGACGACATCCGCGGGGCCGCCGACGAGATCGCGACCGCTGCCACCGAGAAGGGCGGCTACGTCGAGTCCCTCAGCCTCGGCACGGGCGTACCGATACCTGTGGATGTCATGTCCGAGAACGCCTCGACGACGGCGATCACCACCGGATGGATCTCCGTGCGCATCCCGGCAGACCAGCTCACGGATGCGGTCGCCGAACTCAGCGTTCTCGGCGAGATCACCTCCTCGAGCATCGACCGGTACGACGTCACCGACCAGGTCATCGACCTCACGGCACGAGTGGACGCCGCCCAGGCATCCGTCGACCGTCTGCTGGAGCTCGTCGCCCACGCAGACAACGTGTCCGACCTCATCGCCGCCGAGTCCGCTCTTGCCGAGCGACAGGCGACCCTCGAGTCGTACCAGCAGCAGCTGGAGAGCGTGCAGAGCCAGGTCGCCATGTCGTCACTGTCGGTCTCGCTGTCGACCACAGCCGAGAACGTGGATGCCGACCCGGCCGGGTTCTGGGATGGGATCGTCGCCGGGTGGAATGGCCTCATCGCCACACTCAACGGCGTCGTGCTCGGGGTCGGGTTCCTGCTCCCCTGGATCGCCGTGGTTGCCGTGCTCGGCGCGATCGTCTGGGGCGTCGTGGCCCTCATCCGCCGCGCCCGCTCCTGACGCGCGACATCGTGAAGATAGGAGAAATAGCCAGAACAGGATGCCACGCGGCGCGTCTGTCCTGTTCTGGCGATTTCTCCTACCTCGGCGAGATGGTCTCGGCGAGGTTCGCTCGCACCGCCGATGTCCGAGAAGAGGAAAAGCCCGGTCGGAAGACCGGGCTTTTCTGGTGTTGGTGACCCCAGCGGGATTCGAACCCGCGTTACCGCCGTGAGAGGGCGGCGTACTAGGCCGCTATACGATGGGGCCGCAAGACAACCGTTCGATTATGCCACGCCTCGAGCGCGCGAGACAAATCGGCCCGGGAACCGATGGCGTCGCCCTGTCGGCTTGCCCGAAGCTCCGCCTGGTTGTTGACTCAGGACATGCGGGTCACCAAACACGAGCACGCAGCTCTCACCCTGCGCGACTCCGGCAAGACGCTCATCATCGATCCGGGATCCTTCACGGATCCGATTCTGGATGCCGGGGACATCATTGCGGTCGTGGTGACCCACGAGCATGCCGACCACTGGACTCCCGAGCATCTGCGTCGCATCCTGTCGCGCGCGCCGATGGCGCGGATCTTCGCGCCCCAAGGGGTCGCGGATGCGGCCGCGGACTTCGAGATCCGCGTCGTCACCCCCGGCGAGCGCGTGGAGATCGGCCCGTTCACGCTGGAATTCTTCGGTGGCCTGCATGAGGTCATCCACTCATCCCTCCCCGTCGTGCAGAACGTGGGCGTGCTCGTGAACGACGGCTTCTACTACGCCGGGGATTCGTACGACCTCCCCACCGGGCATCCCGTCAAGCTTCTCGCCGCTCCTGCGGGCGCCCCGTGGCTGAAGCTCGGTGACGCGATGGACTTCATCCTCGCCATCGCGCCCCGCCTGGCGTTCGCGACCCACGACATGACGCTGTCGACGATCGGCCGCCGCATGGCACGGCAGCGGCTGACCTGGGCGACCGAGCAGGGCGGGGGCGAGTTCCTCGTCCTCGACCCCGGGATGTCGATTGACATCTGAGCGCACACAGGGGACGCATAGGAATCGGATAGCGGGCACCTGAGACCTCTCCCTACCGTCGGTTCCATGACCGCCGTGACAACTGCGTCCAGGCCGGCCAGCGCCACCGCCGCCGCACGCCATCCCCATCTCTCCCGCGCCGTATGGCCAGCGGGTCTCTTCCTCCTCACCATCGGAACCGCCCTGCTCACGATGTGGGCGCTGGATACGGCATCCGAATCGAACTACTACGCCGCCATCGCCGTGTCGATGAGCCAGAGCCCGAGCAACTTCTTCTTCGGCGCATTCGACCCCGCCGGCACCGTCACCCTCGACAAGATTCCCGGGTCCTTCTGGATTCCCGCGCTGTTCGTGGCCGTCTTTGGGTACTCCACCTGGGTGATCGTGCTCCCCAACGCGCTCGCCGCAATCGGCACCGTGCTGTTGGTCGCTTTCACCGGACGACGCCTGTTCTCACCGACCGCCGGCCTCATCGCCGGAGCGGTCGCCGCCACAACGCCGATCTTCATCGCCGTGTCCCGGTCGAACCAGCCCGAGACGTTCTTCGTCCTCTGCCTCGCTCTCACCGCGTGGGCAGCCGCGCGTGCCCTGACCACCCCCCGACTGCGGTGGATCATCCTCAGTGGGCTGTTCATCGCTCTCGCGTTCCAGACGTACATGCTCGAGGCCTGGGCGCTGTGGCCGGCGCTGGGGGTCGCATATCTGTTCACTGCGCAGCCCCTGTGGCGCAAGATCTGGCATCTCGCCGCCGCGGGTTCGATCAGTCTGTTCGCATCGCTGTGGTGGATCATCCTCGTCTCCCTGATCCCGGCATCCGATCGTCCCTACATCGGCAGCACGCTGAGCAACAATCCCTGGGAGATGGTGTTCGGCTACAACGGTCTCGGGCGCTTCTCTGCCACGGCGGACTCCAGCGACTATCTGTCGTTCACTCCCCCGTTCTCGGGTGACGCCAGCGTGTTCAGGCTGTTCAACGAACAACTGGCGGGTCAGATCGCGTGGCTGCTCCCGGCCGCCGTGCTCTCGATCGTGATCTTGTGGATGCTGCGCTTCCCTCGCGCTGTCACGGTGTTCCTCGGCCTGTGGTTGCTCGTGTTCGGCGCCATGTTCTCGGCCGTCGCCGGGATGCACCAGTTCTACACGGCCGCGCTCGCCGTGCCCGTCGCCCTGTCGGTGGGGCTCGCGTTCGGCCTCGCACGCCGTCGCGGCGTCCTCTGGCCGCAGATTTCCCTCGTCTCGGTCGCCGCTGTGACCGCGGTGCTCGTGAGCTTCTGGTATCCGGGCTACTCCACCGTCGTCTCGTGGGTCCAGGCACTCATCGCGGTCGGAGTGATCGTCCTGCTGATCGCCGAGCGCACCCTCACGAGCTTTCCCCGACTGGCGGTGACGGCAGCGGCGGCGGTCGCACTCGTGCTCACGCCCACGGTCTGGTCCGCGGTCACGATCGCGCACCCGAGCAACACCAACCCCGTCGCCGGCGGGGTGTCGGATTCCCCGAGCATGGGCGGGCTGGGCACCGGAGCGGGCGGGCAGAACGCCCAGGGGACTCCCCCCGGGAGCGCGAGCGGTCAGAGCGGGGCGCCCGGCCAGGGGGGCGTACCCGGCGGCGTGAGCGGTCAGGGCGCGGGCCCGGCCCAGGGGGGCGCAGACGGCGCTCTGGGACAGGGAGCGGGGCCCGCTGGAACCGGCGCGACATCCGCCGCATTCGTGGAGTTCCTGGAGCAGAACCAGGGCGACGCAGATTACCTTGTCGCCACCTTCGGCGCGCAGGCCGCATCGAGCATCATCCTCGCGACCGACGGGGGGTCGGTACTCCCGATCGGTGGGTTCAACGGCAACGACGCGGTGCCGTCGCTCGACGAATTCATCGCGATGGTCGACGACGGCGCGGTCCGGTTCGTCATGTCCTCCAGCGCGGCAGGCGGCCAGGCGGCGAGCACCGGATCCTCGACATCGGCCGAGATCCGCGCCTGGGTCGAGGTGAACTGCGAGACGACGGATGCCGCCGGCACCGCCATCTACGACTGCGCACCGTGACCTGATCATCCGATCACGTTCCCAGTTTCGGCTGAGCGCGCGAGACTAGGCTCAACAACCGTCCGACTCCTCATACCCAGGAGGTCCCGTGCCCGAGACATCCGAGGCGCGCGTCGCGGTGTACCTCGACTTCGACAACATCGTCATGTCCTGGTACGACACCGTCCACGGTCGCAACTCCTTCGGACGCGATCGACAGAAGATCGCCAAGGACCCGACCGATGAGGAGATCGCCGCACGCCTGGCCGATGCGACGATCGACCTCGGCGCGATCATCGACTACGCCGCGTCCTTCGGCACGCTCGTGCTCACCCGCGCCTACGCCGACTGGTCGGCACCGATCAACGCCGACTATCGTTCTCAGCTCGTGGCCCGCGCTGTGGACCTCGTCCAGCTCTTCCCGGCGGCGGCCTACGCGAAGAACGGCGCCGACATCCGACTCGCGGTGGATGCCGTGGAGGACATGTTCCGCCTCCCCGATCTCACGCACGTCGTGATCGTGGCCGGAGACTCCGACTATGTGCCTCTCGCCCAGCGCTGCAAGCGCCTCGGCCGCTTCGTGGTGGGCGTGGGAGTGGCGGGGTCCAGCGCCAAGTCGCTGGCGGCTGCCTGCGACAGATTCGACGCCTACGACGCCCTTCCGGGTGTGGATCGCCCGCAGAAGACCGAAGCAGCGGAGCCCGCATCCACGGGGCGTCGCAGCCGTCGCAAGGCCGCCGACCCCGGCGCAGAGCTGCTCGAGCGCGCGCTGCGCCTGGAAGGCGACAAGGAGGGCACCGACTGGCAGCATGCCAACGTCGTCAAGAGCCTCATCACCCGGCTCGACTCCTCTTTCAGCGAGCGCGCGCTGGGTTTCCGTAGCTTCACCGAGTTCGTGAAGGCGCACCCCAAGGTCGCCGAGATCGATGAGACCGAGAACATCGTCCAGATCCGGCTGGCGTCCGACGCCAGATAGGTCGGATGGGCAGGGCTCGTATCGCTACGCAGGCTCCGTCGTCCGCACGAGCCCGCAATTCACGCAGGACCACGCGATCAGGAATCGCTCGTCATCGAGGATCTCGAACCTGAGCCGGTCACCACACGTCGGACAGACCCACGCATCCGGTGTGCGACTCGACATGCGATCAGGCTAGACGACACCCTCGCCGCGAGCTCCCGAGATACGAGAAAACCCCCGGAATTCCGGGGGTTTTGCTTGCTGGGGTACCTGGACTCGAACCAAGAACAACTGAACCAGAATCAGCCGTGTTGCCAATTACACCATACCCCAAGGCGTCTCACCGAGATGAGCACCGAGGATCAAGTCTAGACCACGGAAGGGAGCGCTCCAAACCAGCACGCTCCCCCTCCCGTCACTCCGCGACCGGTCGTGCGGCAAGCGCGCCGAAACGAGCGAGGGAGACGGACTTGCCCAGCAACTCCATCGACTCGAACAGCGGCGGGGATACTCGGCGCCCACTGAGAGCAACCCGCAGCGGGCCGTACGCGACTCGCGGTTTGAGGCCGAGACCGTCGATCAGGGCCACCGAGAGCGCCTCCTGGATGACAGGCGCGGTGAACTCCGACGCGGGGATGCCCTCGATCGCCGCAGCTCCCGCTTGGAGCACCTCCACGGCGTTCTGCGGCAGTGACTTCAGAGCGTCTTCCTCGTAGGCGACCTCGTCGACGAAGAGGAAACCCAGGAGTCCGGGGACATCCCCCAGCAGCTGCACCCGCTCCTGCACGAGGGGCGCGGATGCCGCGATGAGGGCTCGCTCCGCCTCGGTGGGCGGGTCCGACACGATCCCGGTAGCGGCGAGGTAGGGGACGATACGCGCGGCGAAGACGTCGGCGTCGAGCATCCTGATGTGATCGCCATTGATCGACTCGGCCTTCTTCTGGTCGAAGCGGGCCGGGTTCGGGTTGACGTCGGCGATATCGAAGGCGGCGACAAGCTCGTCCAGGGAG
Source organism: Microbacterium sediminicola (assembly GCF_039531125.1). NCBI lineage: Bacteria > Bacillati > Actinomycetota > Actinomycetes > Micrococcales > Microbacteriaceae > Microbacterium > Microbacterium sediminicola. Next base: position 577,091 of record NZ_BAAAPL010000001.1, on the reverse strand, counting down.
AACACATCTCGATCGGCGGAGATCGACCATCCGAGCAGCGCGAGGTAGTTGAGAAGGCCCTCGTGGATGAAACCCTTCTCGCGCTGGAGGAAAAGATCGGCGCGGGGGTCGCGCTTGGAGAGCTTTTTGGTGCCGTCGCCGAGCACGAGCGGCATGTGGCCGAAGCGCGGCACGAAGTCGGTCACACCGGCCTTCACGAGTGCGTCGTAGAGGACCAGCTGGCGGGCGGTGGAGGGCATGAGGTCCTCGCCGCGCAGGACATGCGTGATGCCCATGAGGGCATCATCAACGGGATTGACGAAGGTGTAGAGCGGCACTCCCCCGGCGCGGACGATGACGAAGTCAGGGAAGGATCCTGCGGGGAAGGTCACTTCGCCGCGGATGAGGTCGACGAAGGTGACGTCCTCATCCGGCACCCGCAGGCGCCACGCTGGCTCGCGTCCCTCGGCACGGAAGGCCGCCTTCTGCTCGTCGGTGAGGTCGCGGTCATAGTTGTCGTAGCCGAGTTGCTTCGCTCGCCCGGCGGCCTCGTTGCGGGCGTCGATCTCCTCGCCCGTGGAGAAGCTCTCGTACACGACGCCGGCCGCGATCAGCTTGTCGAGCACACCCTGATAGAGGTCGTGACGCTGAGACTGCCGGTACGGCGCATGGGGACCGCCGACCTCGACGCCCTCGTCCCAGTCGATCCGCAGCCACCGCAGGGCATCCAGCAACTGCTGGTAGCTCTCCTCGCTGTCACGCGCGGCATCGGTGTCTTCGATGCGGAACACGAGCGTGCCGCCGTTATGGCGGGCGTAGGCCCAGTTGAACAACGCAGTGCGCACCAGGCCGACATGCGGGAGCCCCGTGGGCGACGGGCAGAAGCGCACCCGGATGTCAGAGCCGGATGCAGTCGTGGTGGCGGGGTGAGGCAGAGCAGGCATAGAGACCCAGTCTAGTTGGACCCGGCCCTCGGTCCCCGCTACGCCTGGGGCAGACTCACCGTGCGGAAACCGCAATTTCCTGCGGTTGAGTCCGGTGTGTTCCCCGTTCGCGCTGCCACGCGGTAGCGGTTGCAGTAGGAGTCATGGCACAGGTAGGAGCCGCCGCGCATGACGCGCCGCTCCTCCTGCACGATCGGAAGCAATGATCCGCCCCGCCCGGCGGGCGCCGGCGGAGTCGTCTCGAATCGATCGGCGCACCAGTCCCAGACGTTCCCCGCGACATCGAACACCCCGTACCCGTTGGGCGGGAATGCGCCGACCGGTGACGTGGCCAGCCAGCCGTCCTCGGCGGTGTTGTGGTCGGGGAACCTCCCCTGCCAGATGTTGCACATCCACTTTCCACCGGGTGTGAGCTCGTCGCCCCACGCGAAGCGCGCGCCCACGAGGCCGCCGCGGGCCGCCGTCTCCCACTGCGCTTCGGTCGGGAGTGCGCGCCCTGCCCACTCGGCGTACGCCACGGCATCTCGCCACGACACATGGACAACGGGGTGATCGCCCACGTCGGCGAGATCCGAGAGTGGGCCGTACGGCCGCCGCCAACTCGCTCCCCGCACAGCAAGCCACCAGGGACTCCCCGAGGCACGCCCCAACACATCGTCGGCGGAAGCCGCAACCGCCAGGTGGAACACCGCGGAGTCGCCGTACCTTTCGGCATCCGTGAGGTAGCCCGTCGCATCCACGAAATGGGCGAACTGGGTATTGGTGACCGGTGTCGCGTCGATGTCGAACGCCTCGAGGGTGACGTCGCGCTGCGGCCCTTCGGCGTCGAACGGGTATCCCTCGTCGAAGGCGTCGCCGAGCAGGTAGGTTCCCGCCGGTATCGCACACGTGCGGCGCGGCACGCTCACTCCTGCCCCGACACGACGGCGGCAGACCGTGCAGCACGTCCGAACGGCGAGATCACGACGACAACGACGACGACCGCGAGCGATACGAGCGCGAGCCCACCGTAGCCGATCCACCCGAGCAGGAACCCTGCGGCGATCGCCCCCGAGGCGCCCACGAGATTCATCACCAGATCGCTGCGACCCTGGCGGCGCGGGCGCAGTTTCTCGGATGACATCTCGGTCAGGAGCGCAGCACCGGCCACCGTAGCCGCGCTCCAGCCGAGGCCGAGCAGAATCAGTGCGATGGTCACCCCGAGGTTCGACTCCGCGAAGACCGCGGCCACAGCGAGGGATGCCGCGAGCAACGCCTGGCCGATGAGGATCGTGGTCACACGCCCGAGCTTGTCGGCGAGGATGCCGAAGACGGGCGCGAGCGCATACATGCCGGCGATGTGCAGGCTGATGGTCAGACCCACGATCGTGAGGGTCGCGCCGTGGTGCAGCAGGTGGACCGGGGTCATCGCCATGACGGCGACCATGACGCCGTGCGCGCCGGCGATCGCGATGATCGCGAACCGGGCGGCACGGGGGCGATCCTCGTGCGCGATGCCGGCGGTCCGGCGACTTTCGTGGTGCGCGGCGATCCGCTGCGCCAGCAGCAGGGGGTCGGGACGCAGGGCGAAGAAGTAGAGAGCGACGGCGAGGACCTGTGCGGCAACCGTGAACAGGTAGGGACCTGTCAGCGCCGGCATGCCGAGCATGTCACCCAGCACTGTGCCCGGCCCGACCAGGTTCGGACCGAGGACGGCTCCGATCGTCGTCGCCCACACGACGATCGACAGGTCGCGAGCACGGGAGCGGTCGTCGGCCAGGTCGGCCGCGGCGAAGCGGGACTGGAGGTTGGCGGCCTGGCCCGCACCGATCAGGGCGAAACCGATGAGCAGCACCGGGAAGGAAGCGATCGCCGCGGCGAGGATGACGACGCCGACCCCGAGCAGCGCGATGACCATTCCCGACGCCAGCGCCAGGCGTCGGCCACGACGGGCGGCGAGGGCGGCGAGCGGCACTGCCGTTCCCGCTGCCCCGAGGGTGACGAAGGCGGTAGCGAGCCCCGAGAGGGAGTCATCCCCCGCGATCTCGGCCGCCAGCACAGCCCCGAGTGAGATCGTGGCGCCGAACGCGATCCCCCCGAGCACCTGCCCGGTCGACAGCACCGTGATCGAGCGCTGCTGCGTCGCGCGCACCTGCTCATCGGAGGGTTGCCAGGACACCTCTCCCGACGGCGTCTCAGGCATTGCGGACGAGGTTGCGCAGAACCCCGATCCCCTCGATCTCGACCTCGATCTCGTCGCCCGCCTCGAACGGACCGACGCCCGCGGGAGTCCCCGTGAGGATGACATCTCCGGGCAACAGTGTCATCGCCGCTGACGCGTAGGCGACGATCTCCGGCACCGAGTGAATCATGTCTCCGAGCGGCGCACTCTGGCGGATCTCACCGTTGACCCGCGTGACCAGGGTCGCGTCGTCGTCGAGGTCGAACTCCGTCTCGATCACGGGGCCGAGAGGGCAGAAGGTATCGAAGCCCTTCGCGCGCGCCCACTGGCCGTCGGATTTCTGCAGGTCGCGCGCGGTCACGTCGTTGGCGAGCGTGTAGCCGAACACGTGGTCCAGCGCATCCTCGGCCGAGACGTTCTTGGTCACCCGACTGATGACGACCGCGAGCTCGCCTTCATGATCGGTGCGCTCCGACTGCGGCGGGCGCACGATGGCGTCGCCGGGTCCAATGACGGCGGTGTTGGGCTTCAGGAACAGCAGCGGCTGCTCGGGGGCGACCCCGCCCATCTCGGCCGCGTGGTCGTGGTAGTTCTTGCCGACGCACACGATCTTCGAGCGCGGGATGACAGGGGCGAGCAAAGTGACATCCGCGAGCGGGATCCGCTCTCCCGTCGGCTCGTAGCCCGCGAAGAGCGGATCCCCTTTCAGGACCACGACGTCACCCTCGTCGAGGATGCCGTAGGCGAGCGCGTCTTCGTGGCTGAACCGTGCGATCTTCACCGCGCCAGCCTACGCCGCGGTCAACCGTCGAGTCGGACGAGCCAGTTGTGGCGGTCCTCGATGCGGCCGTACTGGATGTCGGTGAGCTCCTGACGAAGCGACAGCGCGAGCTCTCCCGTGGGCTGCTCGTCGATGAAGTCGCGTCCCTTGAGCACGCCGATGGGGGTCACCACCGCTGCCGTGCCGCAGGCGAAAACTTCGACAATGTCGCCGGATGCCACACCCGAACGCCACTCGTCGAGGGAGACCGATCGTCCCTCGATGTGGTGGCCGCGGTCGGCCGCCAGCTGCAGCAGCGAGTCTCGCGTGATGCCCTCGAGGATCGACTCGGACTGCGGGGTCACGATCGTGCCGTCCTTGTAGACGAACACGACGTTCATTCCGCCGAGCTCCTCGACGTTGCGGTTCTTGTCGAGGAAGACGACCTGATCACACTCGTTCTCGTACGCCTCGGACTGCGGGAGCAGGCTCGCCGCGTAGTTGCCGCCCGTCTTGGCCGCACCGGTCCCGCCCTCGCCGGCACGGGCGTAGTGCTCGCTCAGCCAGATCGTCACGGGGTTCACGCCGCCGTGGAAGTAGGCGCCGGCGGGGCTCGCGATCACGTAGTAGCCGACCTTGTGTGCGGGGCGCACGCCCAAGAACGCTTCCTTGGCGAACATGAAGGGCCGCAGGTAAAGGCTCTGGTCCTCACCCGAGGGCACCCACGCGGCATCCACCGCGATCAGCTCGCGCAACGACTGCGTGAAGTATGCGACCGGAAGTTCCGGCAGTGCCAAGCGACGTGCCGAGCGCTGCAGGCGTCGTCCGTTCTGATCGGGACGGAAGGTGTGGATCGACCCGTCCGCATGGCGGTACGCCTTGATGCCCTCGAAGACCTCCTGGCCGTAGTGCAGCACGGCCGCGGCCGGATCCAGGGCGATCGGACCGTAGGGCGTGACGGTCGGGCTGTGCCACCCTCCCTGCACGGTCCACGTCAGCTCGACCATGTGGTCGGTGAAGTTGATGCCGAAGCCGGGGTTGGCGAGGATCTCTTCGCGAACCTCGTCGGGCTTGGCCGCGGGGTTGGGGGTGACCGTGAACTCGAGCGGGGAAAGTCCTGCGTCGGGGTCGGTGTCGAGAAGCGTCATGGCGATTCCTGAGGGTCTAGCGCGACGGCGTCGTGCGATTCGTCCAGGCTACGCCTGGAGACGCTCGACGATCGCGTCGCCGATCTGAGAGGTCGGGCGGACCTGGTCCCCGCGGGAAGCGATGTCGTCCTCGACCGCGCGTGTGACGCGGCCGGCTTCGTCCTGCAGCCCGAGGTGATCGAGCAACAGCGCGACGGACAGGATCGCAGCGGTGGGGTCCGCCTTCTGCTGACCTGCGATGTCGGGCGCCGAACCGTGGACGGGCTCGAACATCGAGGGGAACGCGCCGTCGGGATTGATGTTTCCCGAAGCGGCGAGGCCGATGCCTCCGGTGACGGCGCCGGCCAAGTCGGTGAGGATGTCGCCGAAGAGGTTGTCGGTGACGATCACGTCGAAACGGCTGGGGTTCGTGACCAGGAAGATCGTGGCCGCGTCGACGTGGAGGTAGTCTACGGCCACCTCGGGGTGCTCGGCCGCCACCTCGTTCACGATGCGCTGCCAGATGGCTCCGGCGTGCACCAGGACGTTCGTCTTGTGCACCAGCGTCAGTTTCTTACGACGCCGTTCCGCGAGCGCGAAGGCGTAGCGCACGACGCGCTCGACACCGAAGGCGGTGTTGACGGAGGTCTCATTGGCGATCTCGTGCGGGGTGCCCTTGCGGATCGCGCCGCCGTTACCGACGTAGGGCCCCTCTGTCCCTTCCCGGACGACGACGAAGTCGATCTCGCCCGGGTTCGCGAGCGGTCCTGCGGCCCCGGGATAGAGCTTCGATGGCCGCAGGTTCACATAGTGATCCAGCGAGAATCGCAGCTTCAGCAGCAGCCCGCGCTCGATGTTGGCATCCTTCAGCCGCGGGTCGCCGGGGACTCCCCCGACCGCGCCCAGCAGAATGGCATCGTGCGCGGCGATCGCGACGAGGTCGTCGTCGGTGAGCGTGTCGCCGGTGTCGAGAAAGCGTCCAGCTCCGAGCGAGAACGTCGTCTTCTCGAAATGGACGTCGCTGGTCGCGGTCGCGGCATCCAAGACCTTCTCGGCTTCGGCGACGACCTCGGGGCCGATGCCATCACCGGGGATCAGCGCGAGCCTGACGGTACGCGCGCTCACGGCTCGACGATCTCGATCTGGCGAAACACGTCCGCCCCGACGGCTGTGCGCATGTTCTCGAGAATCACCTCGGGAACCTCCGCATCGACGGTCAGGACCGACAGAGCTCGTCCGGCGGCATCGGAGTGCGCCACCTGAAGGCCCTCGATGTTGATGCCCACCTCTCCGAGCTTCTGACCATAGAGCCCTATGATCCCCGGCCGGTCCGGATAGCGCATGACGACATGGTGCCGGGCGATCGGCACCTCGATCTCGTAGCCGTTGATGTCGACGATCTTGGGGACCATCCGCGTGCCCGCCAGGGTGCCGGCCACGGTGAGGACGGCACCGTCGGAGAGCGTGCCGCGCAGGATCGTGATGTTGCGGTACAGCGGACTCTCGGTGTCGACGATCATCCGCGTCTCGATGCCGCGCTGCTCGGCGAACAACGGAGCGTTCACGTACGAGACGTTCTCGCTGACGATGTTGGTGAAGATGCCCTTGAGCGCGGCGAGGCGGTAGACGCTGACGTCATAGTTCGCGAGCTCCCCGCGCACTTCGATGTCCAGGCTCGTCAGCGCCCCTGCGGCCAGCCCCGAGAAGAACTGTCCGAGCATCTCGACGAGAGCGATACCGGGTCGCACGAACGGGTCGATGACGCCGCCGGCGACGTTCACGGCATCCGGGACGAGATCCCCCTCGAGCGAGAGCTTGACCGACTTGGCGACCGAAATGCCCGCTTTCTCCTGCGCCTCTTCGGTCGAGGCGCCCAGGTGCGGGGTCGCGACAACATTCGGGAGAGCAACGAGCTGCGCGGCGACAGAGTCGGGCTTGGGCGGCTCGCTGGTATAGACGTCCAGTCCCGCCCCGGCGATGACACCCTCGCTGAGCGCGGTGAACAGCGCCTCCTCGTCGATGAGACCACCGCGGGCGACATTGACGACGTAGGCGGAGGGTTTCATGGAGGCCAGCTGCTCGGTGCTGATCATGCCGGTGGTCTCAGGGGTCTTGGGCATGTGGACGGTGAGGAAGTCCGCCTGAGCGACGACCTCGTCGAACGAGAGCAGCTCGACGCCCAGCTGCTGCGCCCTGGCGGGCGTCACATACGGGTCGTAGCCGACCAGGCGCACACCGAAGGCGCGCACACGCTCGGCGACGAGCGCGCCGATGCGGCCGAGGCCCAGAATGCCGATGGTCTTCTCGTACAACTCGGTGCCCGTGAACGAGCTGCGCTTCCACGCCCCCTGGGACAGCGACTCGTTCGCCGCCGGGATGTGGCGGGCGAGGCTCAGGATGTGTCCGACCGTCAGCTCGGCCGCCGAGATGATGTTGGACGTCGGGGCGTTGACGACCATGATGCCCGCCGAGGTGGCGGCCTTGATGTCGACGTTGTCGAGTCCGACGCCCGCGCGGGCGATCACCTTCAGCTTCGCGGAGGCTGCGATCGCCTCTTCGTTCATCTTCGTCGCCGAGCGGATCAGAACGGCGTCCGCGTCGGCCAGAGCGGCGAACAGCGCGGGGCGATCGGTGCCATCGACGGTGCGGACGTCGAAGTCGGATCCGAGAGCCTCGACGGTGGCGGGTGAGAGTTCTTCAGCGAGCAGGACGACCGGCTTGGACACGGGTGGATCCTTCGGAGCGAGGCGCAATTTCGTGCGCGGGTGGATGTTGCGTCGAACGTGCGACGGCCGTCGCCAGCCTATCGCGGGCAGGGTCCCGACCTTTCGGCCGGGGTCCCTCCGGTGCCAGTCAGCCGACCAGCGAACTGGTGTTCAACGCCGTGTAGGCCACGACGTTGAGCCAGAGGACGGCCACGACGGCGAGGCCGGTGACCATGATGAGCAGATGGGCGCCGAGGCGTCGATGCGCCGCCACCGCGAGAGCGATGACGAAGACGACGATCGGCACGAGGATCGCGATGAGCCACACCACCCAGCCGAGCAGTGTGAGGCTGAGCCCGACATCGGATGCCGCGGCGAGGGACTGCACGAGGTTGCCCACGGCGTTCCACACGGCATACGCGTAGAACAGACCGAAGACCCCCGCGACCACGGCGCGGGCGACGGGAGCCATGCCCCGACGCGGTGCGTCGACGGCAGCGATCGGATCGGTCACGCGCTCACCCCCAGCATCGCGAAGGGCCACGGCATGAGCAGGACCATACCTGCAACCAGCGCGACGAAGGACACCCATCGCGGGCGCCCCCGGGTGAGGACGAGGCTCGTCGCGAACCACAGTGCTGGCGCGCACACGGCCAGCCAGAAGCTGCCCTGGAACATGACGTCCGCGACAAGGTAGGACGCGTAGCCCTGAAGGCGCAGACCGCCGACGATCCAGCCCACCGTGAACAGCAGGTAGATGCCCCCGAGCACGCCGAACGACACCAGTGCCGTGTTGCTCAACGTCGGCGACGCCTCGTCGAGGTCAGCTGTGGGGACGTCAACCACCGGCGGCTGGGTCGACGGCGACGGTGCCGCACCGGATGCGGCGACGCCGCTCTCGCGGGGAGTGTCCCCGGCGCGGACGGCGGCAGTGCCGCTGTCCAGCGTCGGATCGTCATCCCCCCACGAGAGGGCGTCGTCGTCGCGGTCCGTGCTCACGTCCCGTCAAGTCCCGTTCGTCGTGTCGAGCCGTCGGTCAGCGCGCCGCGCTGCCCTCGGTGTAGTCGCTGTCCTGCTGCTTCCAGGCGAACAGGGCACGCAGGTCCTTGCCGACGGCCTCGATCGGGTGAGCGGCGGCCTTCGCGCGCAGCTCCTGGAACTCGACGGCGCCGTTATCCTGGTCGGTGATGAACCGCTCGGCGAAGGCACCCGACTGGATGTCGGCGAGCACACCCTGCATGTTCTCCTTGACGCGGGCGTCGATGACGCGCGGGCCCGACACGTAGTCGCCGTACTCAGCGGTGTCCGAGACGCTCCAGCGCTGCTTGGCGATGCCGCCCTCCCACATGAGATCGACGATGAGCTTGAGCTCGTGCAGCACCTCGAAGTAGGCGATCTCGGGCTGGTAGCCGGCCTCGGAGAGCGTCTCGAAGCCGTACTGGATCAGCTGGGAGACGCCGCCGCAGAGCACGGCCTGCTCGCCGAACAGGTCGGTCTCGGTCTCTTCGGTGAAGGTCGTCTTGATGACGCCTGCGCGGGTGCCACCGATGGCCTTCGCGTACGACTTGGCGAGGTCCCAAGCCGACCCGGAGGCGTCCTTCTCGACCGCGATGATGTCGGGGATGCCACGACCGGCGACGTACTCGCGACGCACCGTGTGTCCCGGGGCCTTCGGGGCGATGAGGATGACGTCCACGCCCTCGGGGGCCTCGATGTAGCCGAAGCGGATGTTGAAGCCGTGCGCGAAGGCGAGCGTCTTGCCGGGGGTCAGGTTCGGCTTGATCTCGTTGTTGTAGATACCGCGCTGGTGCTGGTCGGGCGCGAGGATCATGATGACGTCGGCCCACGTCGTCGCCTCGGCGACGGTGAAGACCGGGAACCCGTCCTCTTCGGCCTTCTGGATGGACTTCGACCCCGCCTTGAGGGCGATGGCGACCTCGACGCCGGAGTCGCGCAGGTTCTGCGCGTGCGCGTGTCCCTGCGAGCCGTACCCGACGATCGCGACCTTCTTGGCCTGGATGAGCTCCAGGTCGGCGTCGTCGTCGTAGAACATTTCGGCCATGTCGTGTGTGCTCCTTGTATTGGTGTGTGGTCGTTTCGTCTCGCTGCACTCCCTCAACGACCGGCAGTGAGGCAGCGTGGATCTCTCAGCCGCGCAGGACGCGCTCGGTGATGCTCTTGGGCCCTCGCCCGATCGCGAGAAGGCCCGACTGGGCCAGCTCCTTGATGCCGAAGGGCTCGACGGCGTTCAAGAACGCCTCGACCTTGCCACGATCGCCGGTGACCTCGACGACCAGGGCGTCAGGCGCGTAGTCGACGACCGATGCGCGGAACAGGTTGATCACCTCGAGGACGTTCGAGCGGGTCGAGTTGTCGGTGCGCACCTTCACGAGCATGTGCTCGCGCTGGACGGAGGACACAGGATCGAGCTCGACGATCTTGATGACGTTCACGAGCTTGTTCAGCTGCTTGGTCACCTGCTCGAGGGGCAGACCCTCGACATCCACGACGACCGTGATGCGGGACAGGCCCGGCACCTCGGTGACGCCGACAGCGAGCGACTCGATGTTGAATCCACGGCGGGCGAACAGGCCCGCGACGCGGGTGAGAAGGCCCGGCTTGTCCTCGACGAGGAGGCTCAGCACGTGTTGGGACATGGCTCAGTCCTCTCCGTCGAAGCTCGGCGCGTGCTCGCGCGCGTACTGGATCTCGCTGTTGCCGACACCCTGCGGGACCATCGGCCACACCATGGCATCGGCCGACACGACGAAGTCGATCACGACCGGTCGATCGTTGGTCGCCAGGGCCAGGCGGATGGCGTCATCGACCTCGTCTTCCTTCTCGACCCGGATCGCCAGACACCCGTATGCCTCGGCGAGCTTGACGAAGTCGGGAACGCGCGCCGTGCCGTGGCCGGTGTTCAAGTCGGTGTTCGAGTGTCGGCCCGCGAAGAACAGCGTCTGCCACTGGCGCACCATGCCCAGAGAGGAGTTGTTGATGATCGCGACCTTGATTGGGATGTCGTTCAGGACGCAGGTTGCCAGCTCCTGGTTCGTCATCTGGAAGCATCCGTCGCCGTCGATCGCCCAGACCACACGGTCGGGCTCGGCGACCTTGGCACCCATCGCCGCCGGAACCGAGTAGCCCATCGTTCCGGCGCCGCCGGAGTTCAGCCAGGCGTTGGGGCGCTCGTACTTGATGAACTGCGCGGCCCACATCTGGTGCTGACCGACACCGGCCGCGTAGACGGCCTCGGGCCCAGTGAGCTCGCCGATCCGCTGGATGACCTGCTGGGGAGCGAGCAGCCCGTCGGTGGTCGGGGCGAAGCCGAGGGGGAACTCCTCGCGCAGACCGTTCAGATACGCCCACCACTGGGTGAGGTCAAGCGCCTCTCCCCCGGTTGTCGAGCGGAACGACGCCTCGAGGTCGATGAGGACCTCGCGCAGGTCGCCCACGATCGGCACATCCGCCGTGCGGATCTTTGAGATCTCGGCCGGGTCGATGTCGACGTGCACGACCTTCGCGTTCGGAGCGAAGTGCGAGGCCTTGCCCGTGACGCGGTCATCGAACCGCGCGCCGAGCGCGACGATGAGGTCGGACTCCTGCAGCGCGAGCACGGCGGGCACGGTGCCGTGCATGCCGGGCATTCCGAGCTGCTGGGGATGCGAGTCGGGGAAGGCGCCGCGAGCCATGAGCGTGGTCACCACGGGGGCTCCGGTGGCCTCCGCGAGCGCCAGGAGCTCCTTCGACGCCTTGGAGCGGATGACACCGCCGCCGACGTAGAGCACGGGTTTCTCGGCGTCGGCGATGAGCTGGGCGGCAGCCTGGATCTGCTTGCCGTGGGCCTTGGTGACCGGACGGTAGCCGGGCAGGTCGATCTGCGGCGGCCAGACAAAGGGCGCACTGGCCTGCTGGGCATCCTTCGTGATGTCCACGAGGACGGGGCCTGGCCGACCGGTCGAGGCGACCTCGAACGCCGCTGCGATCGCGCCAGGGATGTCCTCGGCGCGCTTGACCAGGAACGAGTGCTTCGTGATCGGCATCGTGATGCCCACGATGTCCGCCTCCTGGAAGGCATCCGTCCCCATGAGTGTGCTGAAGACCTGGCCGGTGATGCACACCAGCGGAACTGAATCCATGTAGGCATCGGCGATCGCGGTCACGAGGTTGGTGGCGCCGGGACCGGACGTCGCGATGGCGACACCGACCTTTCCGGACGCCGCTGCGTATCCTTCCGCGGCGTGACCGGCACCCTGTTCGTGGCGGACAAGGATGTGGCGGACCGCCTCGTCGTCCATGAGCGGGTCGTAGACGGGCATGATCGCACCGCCGGGCAGACCGAACACGTCGGTCACGCCGAGGAGATCGAGCGAGCGGACAACCGCCTCAGCACCCGTGAGCACGGGCGCGGACGCGGTGCGGGCGGGTGGCCGGGGCACGGCCGTGGCGATGTCGGACGACATGGTGAGCTTTCCTTGCAAGATCGATGGAGGGAATCGAGAGAACGCCTCAGCCCGTCGTCGCACCCTCGGCTGCGGAGCGCACGAGACGGGAGTACTTGGCGAGAACGCCACGGGTATAGCGCGGGGGAAGGGGCTCCCAGCCTTCTCGGCGGGAACTCAGCTCGGTCTCATCGACGAGTAGGTCGAGAGTGCGAGCCGCGATATCGACCCGTATCAGATCACCATCGCGCACGAAGGCGATGGGACCAGCGTCCACCGCTTCGGGTGCTATGTGGCCGATACACAGGCCGGTTGTGCCGCCTGAGAATCTGCCGTCCGTCAAGAGTAGTACATCTTTGCCGAGCCCAGCGCCCTTGATGGCGGCGGTGATGGCCAGCATCTCGCGCATGCCGGGACCACCCTTGGGACCCTCGTAGCGGATGACGACGACATCGCCGGCGTTGATCTCGCCCGCCTCCAGCGCATCCATCGCACCACGCTCGCGCTCGAACACACGCGCGGGGCCCTCGAAGACGGCCGCGTCGAACCCTGCCGTCTTGACGACGGCGCCGTCGGGCGCGAACGATCCGTGCAGGATCGTCAGGCCGCCCGTTGCATGGATGGGGTCGTCGAAGGAGTGGATGACCGTGCCGTCGACCGGATCCGGGTTCAGGTCGCGGAGGTTCTCGGCGAGGGTCTTGCCGGTGACCGTCAACGCATCACCGTGCAACAGGCCCTCGTCGAGCATCGCCTTCATGATGACCGGGATGCCGCCATGGCGGTCGACATCGTTCATGACGTACTGACCGAAGGGCTTCATATCCGCCACGTGCGGCACCTTGTCGCCGATGCGGTTGAAGTCGTGCAGGTTGAGTTCCACCTCGGCTTCGCGGGCAATCGCGAGCAGGTGGAGCACAACGTTGGTCGAACCGCCGAGCGCCATCGCGAGGGCGATCGCGTTCTCGAACGCCTCGGGGGTCAGGATGTCCCGCGTGGTGATGCCGAGCTTCAGCAGGTTCACGACGGCTTCGCCCGAGCGGTGGGCGTAGGCATCGCGGCGACGGTCGGCGGCGGGCGGCGCGGCCGACCCGGGAAGGCTCAGCCCGAGGGCCTCGGCGACGGAGGCCATCGTGTTCGCGGTGTACATTCCGCCACACGCACCCTCACCCGGCGCGAACGCGCACTCGATGCGCTTCAGGTCCGCCTCGCTCATGCGGCCCGACAGGCACGCTCCCACGCCCTCGAACGAGTCGATGATCGTGATGTCCTTCTCGGTGCCGTCCGAGAGTTTGACCCAGCCAGGGGCGATCGAGCCTGCGTAGAGGAAGACGCTCGACAGATCGAGGCGGGCGCTGGCCATGAGCATCCCGGGGATCGACTTGTCGCATCCTGCCAGCAGAACAGTGCCGTCCAGACGCTCGGCCATGACGACGGTCTCGACGGAGTCGGCGATGACCTCGCGCGAGACCAGCGAGAAGTGCATGCCCTCGTGACCCATCGAGATGCCGTCCGACACCGACACCGTTCCGAACTGCAGCGGATAGCCACCACCGGAGTGCACGCCCTCCTTCGCACCCTGCGCGAGGCGATCCAAGCTCAGGTTGCACGGCGTGATCTCGTTCCAGCTGGAGGCGATCCCGATCTGGGGCTTCTCCCAGTCCTCGTCGCCCATGCCGACAGCGCGCAGCATGCCACGCGACGTCGTTGCTTCGATGCCGTCGGTGACGACCCGGCTACGGGGCTTGATGTCGACGGCGTCGCTGGATGTCGAGGAGGTTTCAGGCATGCGTCGAGTCTATTCCCGCGCGGCACCCTCCGTGCGGCGCTGCTACGCCTGCGCGGCGGCGCGGAGTTCCGCGAGCCTCGCGAGCAGGAACGCCATCGAGGGAATGTCGGCCACCGAGACCGTCGCGGCCGTCTCCCCTGCGCCGACATGGACACCCAGATCCTGTGCCTGCAGACTGCGCAGCGCATCCTCGTCTGTGACGTCGTCACCGGCGAAGAGCACCGCGTCGGCACCCAGTCGGGCGCGAAGATTGGCGATCGCCGAGTCTTTCCCCTCCTGCCGGAAGGCGTACTCGACGATCTTCTTTCCGGTGCGTCGACGCCAATCCGGCGCGGCGTCCGCAATCATCGCGTCGACGGCGGCGGACGCTTCGGCACCGTCCTGCTCTGTGGCCGTGCGGGTGTGCACGCCGAAACCGAACGTCTTGGGCTCGATCCACACGCCCGGGAAGTCGGCGACGATCTGCTCCGCCCGCGCGCGCAGGCGGTCGCGCAGATCACGCTCGGCATCGTCCTCGGTCGGCTCGACCGCACCGACGCCCGGAAACCAGAACTCGGCACCGTGCGAGGCGGCCAGAAGGATCGGCGAGTCCTCCGTGTGTTCGGCGATGATGCGCAGGTCTGTGAGGCTGCGTCCCGAGACGAGCGCGACGGGTGTGTGCGCCAGCGCCCCGAGCGCATCGACCGCCCGCCGCGCTGCGGGAAGCATGCGCGCGGTCATGGGATCTTCGACGTGGGGCGAGAGCGTCCCGTCGAAATCCAGGGCGATCAGAAGCGTCGGAACCCCGGCGATCTTCGCGAGGGCGTCATCGAGCGCGGGGGCGGCGGTCATTCGTCTCACACCTTCTTCGTGGCATTGCTGAGGGCGTCGAGGAAGAGCCGCGACCAATCGCGCACGTCGTGGTCGAGCACCCTCCTGCGCAGCGCGCGCATCCGGCGGCCCTGCTCCGCGCGCGGCATCTCGACCGCGCGCATGATCGCATCCTTGAGGCCGTCGATGTCGTGCGGATTGATCCGAACGGCCGACCCCAGCTCGTCGGCCGCGCCCGCGAACTCGCTGAGCACCAGTACACCCTTGTTGTCGATGCGGCTGGCCACGTACTCCTTGGCGACGAGGTTCATGCCGTCGCGCAAGGCTGTGACGAGCATGACGTCGGCGGCCAGATAGAGCGCCACCATCTCTTCTCGCGGGAAAGCCTGATGCAGATAGCGGATCGCCGTATGGCTCATGGTGTCGAAGTCGCCGTTGGTGCGCGCGACCGTGAGTTCGATCTCGTCGCGCAGCTGGACGTACGCCTCGACCCGTTCGCGGCTGGGGCTGGCGACCTGGACGAGGGTGGCGTCCTCGACTCCGAGGCGCCCGTCCTCGAGGAGCTCACCGAACGCTTTCAGCCGGTGACGGATCCCCTTGGTGTAGTCGAGCCGGTCGACGCCGAGCAGAACCGCCCGCGGATTTCCGAGCCCCTCGCGGATCTCGCGTGCCCGCGCTTGGATGTCCGGACGCTGGGCGAGCTCGATGTAGGACTGCGCGTCGATGGAGATCGGGAAGGCCTTCGACAACACGTTGCGGACCGACCCGTCCTCCTGCGGCACGTGGATGCCGGTCGACTTCGTCGTGTAGTGGAACTGGCGTCTGACCGCACGAGCGAAGTTGCCGGCATCGGCGACGCGCTGGAATCCGACCACGTCTGCTCCCAGGAGGCCCTCGAGCACCTGCTTGCGCCAGGGCAGCTGGGAGAAGAGACCATATGCCGGAAACGGGATGTGGTGGAAGTAGCCGATCGTCAGGTCGGGGCGTTTCTCGCGCAGCATCCGCGGAACCAGCTGCAGCTGATAGTCCTGCACCCAGACCGTGGCCCCCGGCGAGGCCGCCGCCGCCGCGGCGTCAGCGAAGCGCTCGTTGACCTCGACGTAGGTGTCCCACCACACACGGCGGTACCGCGGCGCCGCGATCACGTCGTGGTAGAGCGGCCAGATCGTGTCGTTCGAGAAGCCCTCGTAGTAGTTCTGCACATCGTCGGCACTGAGGGTCACGGGAATCAGCCGCGTGCCGTCGAAATCGAAGGGCTCCAGCGTGAGATCGGCCTTACCCGGCCAGCCGACCCAGGCACCGTCGACGCCCTTCATCACCGGTTCGAGGGCGGTGACCAGCCCCCCCGGTGAGCGCCGCCATCCGCCGTTGTCGTCGCGGTCCACAGGGAGGCGGTTGGCGACGACGACAAAGCTGGCTTGGGACACGCGGGCTCCTCTTCGGTGGCGGTTCGCGGTCTTCCCAGGCTATCCGCTCGCAGCCGGGACTGGACACGGTGGCCGGCACCGGTAGCGTGGAGCAGGTGGGCAAGTACATCTTCGGAACCGGCATCATCACCGTCCTGATCACGGGCTTTTCGCTCGTCAGGGAACTGCGCGACGGCGTCTTCGGATGGCGCACGATCCTTGCGTGGGCGAGTTGGGCGATCACGCTCGTGCTCGCCGTCGGCGCAATCGTCGACCTCCGCCGCATCGACAAGGGACTTCCCGTGTCTCCCGACTCGCCGTTCGCCGACGAGATCGAAGCGTCGGTCAAGAAGAAGTAGTCTCCTGCGCTACGTCAGCGGCGCAGGATGAGTGCGTCGCCCTGACCGCCGCCGCCGCACAGGGCGACCGCGGCCGTGCCCCGGCCCCGCCGGACGAGCTCATGCACGGCGTGGACCACAAGGCGGTTGCCGGACGCGCCGATCGGGTGCCCCATCGCGATCCCGCCACCGTGTGGGTTCACCACGTCGTCTGAGAGCCCGAGCACCGCCTGGGAGCGCGCGACCACGGCACCGAAGGCCTCGTTGATCTCGACGACATCCAGATCGGATGGCGCGATCCCCGCCTTCTCGCAGGCCGCCGCGATCGCTCGTGCGGGCTGCTCGTGCAGCGTGTTGTCGGGACCTGCGACCTGTCCCGCCTCCCCCACGACGGCGAGCACCGGCCACCGGTTCTCGTCCGCGTGCGCCCGGGTAGTGAGCACGACCGCGCTGGCGCCATCCGAGATCTGCGACGAGTTACCCGCCGTGATCGATCCGTCCGCGGTGAACGCGGGACGCAGCTTCGCCAGGGTCTCGATCGTGGTCTCGGGTCGGATGCCCTCGTCGCGCGTCGCGAGCACCGGGTCGCCCTTCCGCTGCGGGACGGGCACCGGGACGATTTCGGCGTCGAACACCCCTGCGTCCCAGGCGGCGGCCGCGCGCTGGTGGGATCGCGCCGACACGGCATCCTGCGCCTCGCGGGTGACCGCGTAGCGCTCATTGTGGTGCTCGGTGGATGCTCCCATGCTCTCCCGGTCGAAAGCATCGGTCAGCCCGTCGTAGGCCATGTGGTCCAGCACCTCGATCGAGCCATAAGACCAGCCCTCGCGGGATCCCACCATCAGGTGGGGTGAGCGCGACATCGACTCCATGCCGGCGGCAACGACCACCCGCGCGTCGCCCAGGCGCAGCATCCGCGCCGCATCGATGATCGCCGTCAGGCCCGACAGGCACACCTTGTTGACCGACGATGCCGGGACATCCCAGCCGATGCCGGCGCCGATCGCGGCCTGCCGTGCGGGATTCTGACCGGATCCGGCCGGGAGGACCTGTCCGACGATGACGGCGTCGACCTCTTCCGCCGGGATGCCGCCCTGCTCCAGAGCGCCGCGGATCGCGATGCTGCCGAGCTCGGTCGCGGGAAGCGACGAAAGTTGGCCCTTCAGACGCCCCTGCGGCGTGCGCGCGGCGGCGACGATGACGACGTCTTCGTGGTTCATGAGACAACCCTAAGCTCGTCCGAGATCGTCAGCGGCGGCTCGGTGGCGGCGACCACCTCGTCGACGGTGACACCGGGCGCGAGCTCCACCAGGACCAGCCCGGCGGGAGTCACGTCGATGACGGCGAGGTCCGTGATGATGCGATCGACGACGCCGCGGCCGGTGAGCGGCAGCGAGCATTCGTCGACGATCTTGGCGGTCCCGTCCTTTGCGACGTGCTCCATCAGGACGATGAGCTTTCCGGCGCCGTGGACGAGGTCCATCGCGCCGCCCGGGCCCTTGACCATCTTCCCGGGGATCATCCAGTTCGCGAGGTCTCCCCCGACCGACACCTGCATCGCTCCGAGGATTGCCGCGTCGATCTTCCCGCCGCGGATCATCCCGAAGCTCGTCGCCGAGTCGAAGAACGACGAGCCCGGAAGCGTGGTGACCGTCTCCTTGCCGGCATTGATGAGGTCGGGGTCGACATCCGCTTCCCGCGGATAGGGACCGACACCGAGGATGCCGTTCTCGGACTGCAGGACGACAGTGACGTTCTCGGGAACGAAGTTGGGGACGAGGGTCGGGAGGCCGATGCCGAGGTTCACGTAGGCGCCGTCGGTCAGCTCCTGCGCGGCGCGCGCGGCCATCTCGTTGCGGGTGAGAACCATGTCAGTTCGCTTCCTCCGGTGCGGTCACGGTGCGCTTCTCGATGCGCTTCTCGATGCGGGGGCCGACCTCCACGATCCGGTGCACGTACACGCCCGGCAGATGAACGGTGTCGGGGTCGATCTGTCCGGGTTCGACGAGTTCCTCGACCTGGACGATGCACACGCGCCCTGCCATCGCGGCCAACGGGTTGAAGTTGCGGGCGGCCTTGGTGAAGACCAGGTTGCCGTGACGGTCGGCCCGCCAGGCGTGCACGAGGGCGAAGTCGGTGACGATCGCCTCTTCGAGCACATAGTCGCGGGCAGTGCCGGTGACGTCGAAGCTACGGATGTCCTTCGCGGGCGATGCCACCGCGACCCCGCCCGATCCGTCATATCTGCGGGGAAGCCCGCCCTCGGCGACCTGCGTGCCGACACCTGTCTGGGTGAAGAACGCGGCGATGCCCGCTCCTCCGGCCCGGAGCTTCTCCGCGAGCGTGCCCTGGGGGGTGAGTTCGAGTTCGAGCTCACCCGTGAGGAACTGGCGCTCGAACTCCTTGTTCTCCCCGACGTACGACGAGGTCATCTTTCGGATGCGCTTATCGGCGAGAAGGATCCCGAGGCCCCAGTCATCCACCCCGCAGTTGTTGGACGCGATGGACAGGTCGGATGTCCCCTGCGCGTGCAACGCACGGATCAGTTCCATCGGATTGCCGGAGAGTCCGAATCCGCCGACCGCGATGCTCGCGCCGTCCGGGATGTCCGCCACAGCCTCCTGCGGCGTGGCCCACGTCTTGTCGATCACAGAGAGTCCTTCCTCCGGTCCGAGGTCGTCGCTGCGGTGCGTCGACGTCCCCCATCGTCCGCGCGCCGCCATCGCGTCGGCAATCGGGTGCTTGCCATGTGGACACCCGGGGTCGTAACGTCCACATTATGAACACACCCGCACCCGTCGTCGGCGCCCAGGCTGTCGCGCGCGCGGCGCGCCTGCTGCGCCTGGTCTCCGCGGGAGGGTCAGCGGGGCTGACCGTCACCGACCTCGCCCACCGTGCCAACCTGACCCGCCCCACGACCTACCGGCTCCTGTCGGCTCTGCGCAGCGAGGGACTGGTCGACCAGGACGACGTGCGAGGCACATGGCTCCCCGGTCCGGAGCTCTATCTCATGGGAACAGCGGCGGCGAACCGCTATGACGTGACCGCGGTCGCTCGCGACATCGTGCGCTCCCTCGCCGTGCGGACCGAGGAGAGCGCATTCCTCTCCGTGCGGCGCGGAGATGAGACGGTGTGCCTCCTCCGAGAGGAGGGAAGCTTTCCCATCCGCTCCTTCGTGCTGTCCGAAGGGGTGCGCTTCCCGCTCGGCGTGGCCTCCGCAGGCCTTGCCATCCTCGCGTTCCTGCCCGACCATGATGTGGACGCGTACTTCGCACGGCACACCGACCTCGGCGAGCACTGGGGCAGGCCGCACGGGGAGTCGCGACTGCGTGCCCGCCTTCAGGAAACGAAGGAACGCGGCTACGCCGTCAATCCCGGCCTCATCGTCGAGGGCAGCTATGGAGTCGGCGCCGCCGTCTTCACGCCGGACGGACATCCCCAGTGGGCGTTGAGTCTCACGGGCGTGCACTTCCGTTTTGGGCCCGACCGGCAGGCAGAGCTGGGGCGCACGCTGCTCGCGCATGCCCACCAGCTCACGACGCGACTCACGTCCTCACGCGTCGGCTGAGTCGGCGTGTAGCGGCAGCGCGATCTCGGAAAACTCGCGAGCATGAGATGGGTCGCACGGGCTCTTCTTGTGGTGCGCCTCCTAGGACGCTACTTGAATTCTCAAACAGAGGTGGAACGGATTCGCGACCTCTGTAGGCGGGCGGCATCGGAACACGTGGAGCGCACGCACTCCCCCACTCCTCGAGCACGAGCCCGTCGTTACAGCAGTGACGAGATCGATGAGATCGTCGCGATGTATCACCAGCTTCGTAATACCCATGAGGTCGCCCGCGAACTGGGGGGGGTCACGAACTACCGTGCTCAAGTACCTGTCGGAGCGCGGCGTACGGACCGCCCGCCACAAGAGTGAACCCGAGATCGACCGTGCCGTGCAACTCCATCGCGAGGGTCTGTCGCGTGCGGCGATTGGACGGCAGCTCGGATTCGATGGCAAGACGATCACTAAGGAACTCCGCGGCCGGGGTCGCGTGAGATAGGCGCGGACGTCGGCTGCGGCCCGCCCATCGAATCAGCAGCAGCGGTCCGATCAGCGCTCGCCGACGTGCTTGTGAATGGGTCGGACGACCGCCGCCATCGAGCGGGTAAACCCGCTGTTGCCCACCGAAGAAACATGCTGCTAGATTCTGCTCGCCGAGAGTTCATCGGGGGCGAACCGGCACTGGGGGAGCAACAATGTTCCAAGGATTTGTCGCGTTCGCGGTAGCCATTTCGCTGGGAGTCTCGTTGTCGGCATCGCCGTCGATCGGCCACCTGGACCAGTCGGCGGAGGACACGGCGCTCATCGTCACCGAACCGACTTCCGTAACTGTGCTCGGCATGGACGAACTCGATCTCGGTGAGACCGTGTCCGTCGAAGAGCTCATCACCGAAGCGGAAGACGTCGGTCAGCCCGTCGACGAGGAACTCGCGGAAGTGCTCGAAGAAGTCACCTCGGACAAGCTTGAGGAACTAAGTGATGCGGGAGCGGACCACCTTGCAGACGCGGGCGATGCCACGCGGCCGCGGATGATGGCGACGGTCTACAAGTCAGCCATCGCGAAGACGGCGTCCGATCCAGCCTACGGAATCGTGTCGCAGTGGTGGGATAACAAGAGCATCAGGGTTACCGTACGCAAGGGCACCAGCACCTGGGGGTGGACCCATGTTCAGAAGCACAACGTGAGCATGACAATGATCCAGAAGACGACCAAGTTTCCGAAGACCCGGTCGGTATCCGGCTCCACAATCACATACCAGACTCCCGCGATGAAGTTCACCTGCTGGCTTGCGACGTGCTGGGTCGAGAAGTCGATGGATGTCCGAGTGGTATCTAACAACACGCGCCTTACCGACGGCTCACCGAAAGGTGTAATCACCGCGTATTGCGTGGGACCCACCGTTTGCCCGGCCTGGGTACGCCAGGTGGCCGGATGAGCTATGACCTCGACTTCGTTGACCCGGTGAGGTCGGAGTTCGATGTGGCGGGATATCTCTCCGACTTGCAGCTGATCCGGGTGGATCAAGACGGACACCAACTTAGGATCGAGTTCCGGGCTGATCGCCTTTTCCCAGGTCAGTATGTCGTCGACGTTCCCGTTCCATCTGCCATCGGTGATGACAGATGGAACATGTTCGATAGCGACACCACAGACATCAACGAATGGACGCGGTGGGGAATCGCAGTCCCTTTGATGGAAGCGTTCCATACGCAGGGCGAGCAGACGGAAGGTCGCTCCGACACCCCTATCCACTTCGTCCTCGAATAGTTCACCCGAGCGAACCGTCACGACCCACCGGGATCCTTCGAACCAATTGCAGTTGGCCCTGGAAGGTACCGAGATTGTGCACCCCCAGGGACTTGAACCCTGAACCCACTGATTAAGAGTCAGTTGCTCTGCCGATTGAGCTAGAGGTGCAGATGGTTGCGCGGCGCAGATCGCGTGGCGAACCGAGGGTCAACTCTAGCATCACGATTGCGTCATCTGGAAATCGAGGCAACGACCGCCGCGTATCGTTGACCGGGTGACCGTCTCCCCCGGCGACAGCCCCTTCTCGTCCCCGTTCGATGGCGACCTCTCCGCCGACCTCGCGCTCGCGCTGCGACTGGCCGATGCGGCCGATGATGTCTCGATGTCCCGCTTCGATGCCGCCGACCTCGAGATCAACATCAAGCCGGACGCCACGCACGTCACCGAGGCCGATGTGGCGACAGAGCGCGCGATTCGCGACATCCTCGCCGCGGAGCGGCCAAGCGATGGGATCTTCGGGGAAGAGTTCGGCGCAACCGGCAGCACCCAGCGACAGTGGATCATCGATCCGATCGACGGCACCGCCAACTATCTCAAGGGCATCCCGATGTGGGCGACGCTCATCGCCCTCGCGATCGACGGTATTCCCCGCGTCGGCGTGGTGAGCCAACCCGCGATCGGCCGCCGCTGGTGGGGAGCGACGGGCCTGGGCGCGTGGACGCACTCCCCCGCGGGAGCAGCGGTGCGCTTGCAGGTCTCCGACGTCGACCGGGTGGATGCCGCGAGTGTGAGCTTCCAGAGCATCCAGCAGTGGGACGACGCGGGCCACCTCGATGACCTTGTCCGGCTGAGCCGGGCCGTCTGGCGCGACCGCGGGTATGGAGATGCGTGGCCGTACATGCTGCTCGCCGAGGGGCGCGTGGAGATGGTCGCTGAGTTCGATGTGAAGGAGTACGACATCGCCCCCTACGCGCCGATCGTGCATGAGGCGGGCGGCCGCTTCACGGCGTTCGACGGCACCGACACCCTCTCGGCCCGGTCGAGTCTGGCCACCAACGGGGTGCTCCACCAGGAGTTCCTGTCGCTGCTGCACGCGGATCAGAAGAACTGATGCGCCGCCCTTCTATCGCGGCTTGTGCCGCGCTCACGCTTCTCCCCCTGCTCGCTGCGTGCTCCACCACCCCCGATTCCACGGTCACCGCGACCCCCACGAGCGCGCCGTCGGCGGATGCCGATCCCGCCGCAGCGCCGACACCGACACCGACCGCCACAATGGCCGCGGACGCGGAGCCCACGTGCGAGACGATCATTCCGCCCAGCCTCGTGGAAGAACTCACCGCCGCGGGGTGGACTGCCCGCGAAGATGACTTCTACGCGGTGGATTCGGTGCTCGATGGCGGCATCCTGTGCCAATGGGCCGACTACGACGCTGCGGCCAGCGACCACGTCCTCGTCTACGGCTGGGCGCCGCTCGGGTCCGGCGACAAGACGCGCCTGCAGTCCGAGCTGGTCGCGCAGGGGTGGATCCGTGAGGACGGGCCGGACGGCGTGTACATCACCGAGGACCCGTCGTACTCGGTATCCGTTGACGAGAACGGCTACGGCATGACCTACCTGTTCGGCGAGGACTGGGTGAAAGTCTCGGACACCAAGCAGGGGCTGGTCCTCATCGATTGGCCACCGTCGAGTTGAGCAAGCCCCGCATGGCGGCGGTGTTTCTGCCAAGCTGAAGGTCATCCCCGCACCGCAGTCGAGAGGATCCGGTTCGGATGTCTGAATCCCCCGCAGCCCCACCTGCCGCCCCCGATCGCAAAGCGTGGCTCGCGCTCACCGTCCTGTCGATCGGACTGGGACTCATCGTGCTCGACGGCACGATCGTGGGAGTCGCTCTCCCCGACATCATCGCCGACCTGCAGCTCGATCTCACGGACGCGCAATGGGTCAACAGCCTCTATGCGGTCCTCCTGGCCGCTCTTCTGTTGTCCACTGGACGACTGGCCGACAGATGGGGTCGAAAACTCCTCTTCCTCGTCGGAGTGGTGGTCTTCATCGGAGGCAGCGTCCTGGCCGCAGCGTCCGGGACTGCGGACGCGCTGATCGGCGCCCGAGCGGTGCAGGCGATCGGTGCCGCGCTGATCATGCCCTCGACGCTTTCGACGGTGAACGCGACGTTCCAGGGCCGCTACCGCGCGGCGGCATTCGGGATCTGGGGAGCTGTGATCTCCGGCGCAGCCGCCGTCGGCCCGCTCGCCGGCGGCGCACTCACGCAGTGGGCGAGCTGGCACTGGATCTTCCTGGTCAACATCCCGATCGGCCTGCTGGTCTTCGCGGCCGCGGTGTGGGTGGTACCCGAGACCCGAGGAGTGAAGGGACGCCCCGGCGCGGACGTCGACGGCGCCCTCCTCAGCGCGATCGGCTTCGGAGCGCTCGTGTTCGCGATCATCGAGGGTCCCGACCTCGGCTGGTGGACGCCGAAAGCGGATCTGAACCTGTTCGGGTGGGTGTGGCCGCAGACGGCACCGATCTCGGCGGTGCCGGTCGCGTTCGCCATTGCCGCCGTCGCGCTCTTCCTCTTCGTCATCTGGGAGCGCCATCGCGAGAAGGTGCGCAGATCGGCGCTGCTCGATCTGAATCTGTTCCGACTTGCGACCTTCTCCTGGGGGAATGTGACGGCCGCCGCTGTCGCGGTCGGCGAGTTCGCCATCATCTTCGTGTTGCCGCTGTACCTCGTGAACGCCCTGGGACTGGATGTCATGGGGGCCGGCCTGGTGCTGGCCGCGATGGCGATCGGCGCCTTCTTCTCGGGCGCCTCGGCACGCCACCTCGCCGCGCGCTTCGGGTCACCCGGCACGGTCCTGATCGGACTGTCGCTCGAGGTGATCGGCGTGATCGTCGTCGCCCTCGTCCTGGGCGCGAAGACCTCGCCGTGGCTGGTGGCGATTCCGCTCGTCATCTACGGGCTCGGGCTCGGGCTCGCGTCCGCGCAGTTGACGGGGACCGTGCTGCGTGACGTGCCTGTCGAGGTCTCGGGACAGGGCTCGGCGACCCAGAGTACGGTGCGTCAGATCGGATCCGCCCTCGGCACGGCGTTCGCCGGCGCGGCGCTGTCAGTTGCGCTCGCGATCACACTCCCGTCATCCCTGTCATCCGCGGGCATCACCGGCGACACCGCGACCCAGCTCGCCGACACCACCCGGCAATCGGCGGGGACCACCATCTCCCAGCTGCGCGCCGAGGGGTCCTCCAGCCCGCTCGGCGATCAGACGGCGAGCGCCATCGACGCCCTCGCGAACGGCTTCGCCGACGCGACCCGCTGGTCGCTCCTCGTCGCGTCGCTGTTCCTCGTTCTCGGGCTCGCCGGCGCGTTCCGGCTGCGCAAGGCGGCCGACAGCTCAGATCACTCCGAGCCGCGATCCTGATCCCACCATCGCAGCACACGCAGCGCGATCATGGTCAGCCACGGGGAGGCCTGACCGGCTGCAACGTCGATGTCGATCCATGTCCGACCCGGCAGGCGACGCGACTGCATCCAGGTTCCGTCTGCCTGGCGCTGCGACCTCACCAGATGTACGGCATCGGTCATCCGTTCATCGGGCGCGGACCGGTCCCACTGCGCCGCATCCCGGAAGTAGTCGAGCGTAGCGAGCGCGCTGTAACGATAGCGGTTCGGGTAGAGGAACTCGGCGACGAACGGGGCAACCAATGCGCCGGTCGAGGCTCGGTACATCAGGCGGCGTGACAGCAAGTACTCCTCGCCGCTCTTGCGCGCGTCGCGCAGCGAGGTGTCGCCGGTCGACTTCTCGTACGCGAGGATGCCTCGGAGCGCATTCAGCGTCGAGTGGAAAGACGACCGCACGGAGTCTCCCTCCTCGGCCTCGCAGTTCCATCCGCCGTCGGCGAGTCGGTGTTCATCGAACCAACGCACGAGCTGCGAGATGTCCGCTCCGAGCCATGCGCCCGACGCAAGGGTGAATGCGTTGATGCAGACATCGACCTCGCCGCCCCAGTACGGAAGGTCGTCGTAGTCCCAACGACTGTTGGCGTCGAGACGCGCCGCCGTATCGCCGAGTGCGGATGCCTCCACACCCCACTCGCGAAGATCTTTCAGCGACCAGGTCGTTGCGATCCACGGTTGCCCCGGTGCATCGGCCTCGGGCGATCCGAAATATCCGGCGGGGAAATAAGACCCACCCGCCCACTGACCATCAGCATCCTGATGCGAGAGCAGCGCTGCACCGAGGCCCTCGCGGGTGACGAGGGCACGGGTCGACTGCCAGATGGACGCGTCCTCATCGAGGATGTCGCGCTCGACTTGCCAGCGCAGTGCCGGGTCTGTGTCGAGGAGCCACGCAATGAGCTCAGGTGTCGGGGTCATGCCGGCACCATAACCTGACCTTCCGACCTCGCGTCACGCTGTCCTCACGCGGGCGCCACCCGCGCGCGGAGGACCAGAGACGAGAAGGAGCTTCGTGCTCCTCTGCGCCAGCGTGAGGTGCGTCAGGACGCCTCAGCGGCAGCGGCGGCCTCGCGGGCGCGCTTCTTGTCGGCGAGGGTGACTCCCCCGTTTGCCCAGTGTGTTCCCTCGACCTGCGTGACGATGACGCTGACGGCCTCACGGCGCGCGCCGATCGCCCTCACAGTGGCGTCGGTGAGCTCGGTCACCAGGGTGCGCAGCTGATCTTCGTTGCGGCCGGCGCCGATCGAAATCTGGATGAGCGGCATGTCATGCTCCTTCGCGTGTGGATGCCGGCAGCCCCGGCGTCCCCAGCCAGCCTAGGGACACTCCACCGCGCGAGGGCGGACACGGCGTGCACGCAAAGCCGCACAGATCCTCAGTGTGACAGCGGCATCGGCATCCATCTTCTGGCGCCGTGGTGGAGATGGGGGGAATCGAACCCCCGTCCATCGCTGGGTCATCGCGCCTTCTCCGGGCGCATTCTGTGCGTGCGTTCTACTCGGCCCCGACCTTTGTCACAGACACCTAAGTCGACGGGCCCAGCCTGGGAAGAGTCCCGCGTGATGTCCAGACACCATCACGCAGCAAGATTCCTAGATGACGCCAGGAACCGTAGCGGAATCACCTACGGACTGACGGACTCGGGCTCGCTGCTCAGGCAGCGAGGGCGAAGTCGGACTGCTTCTTTTCGGCAGTTATATTTTTGCGGGGGGCGTTCACGAGATAACCCCGCATCCTCGGCCCGCTTCTCGCGAATTCGCAGACGATGTCGAAACCGATCATCCCCATGGTCTCCGAAAAACTCGGAGGTGTCCCTCGAGTGAGGGGCCGCTGTCACACTGTGGAGTTACCAAAGCCCGGCACGGAAGTACCGGAGCATCCCAGGATACAACGGATGACGACATCCGCGCATTCCTGACGCGGCGTCACTCCCCCATGCGGTTGCGGGTGCGCATCGCCCGCTCGGCTTCGCGCTTGTCCTGACGTTCACGCAGAGTCTGGCGCTTGTCGTACTCGGCCTTTCCCTTTGCCACCGCGATCTCGACCTTCGCGCGTCCATCCGAGAAGTAAAGCTTCATCGGGATCAGCGTGTATCCACCGGCCGAGACAGCGTGGCTGAGCTTGACGATCTCTTCCTTGTGCAGCAGGAGCTTGCGCACCCGCTTCGCGGAGTGGTTGGTCCAGTGACCCTGGGAGTATTCGGGGATGTGCACGGCATCGAGGTAGGCCTGCCCGTTGTCGATGTACGCATAGCCGTCCGCGAGGTTCGCTCGCCCCTGACGCAGCGACTTGACCTCGGTTCCGGTCAGGACGAGCCCTGCCTCGTACGTCTTCTCGATCGAGTAGTCGTGGCGGGCGCGCCGATTGGTCGCGATGACCTTCTCTCCGCGTTCGCGTGGCATGACTGACTCCCTGATCGATGCACCGACACGGACTCCGCGCGGCGCAGCCCGTCAGTCTATCAAGCGCGCAGCCACCGACGGATCGCGAAGCCGGCAGAGAACGCGGCCAACAACACGCCAATCCCGATGATGACGGGGATCACCAGCGCGACGTCCCCGTAGTCCACCCACGTGGCGACGAATGTCACGCGTGAGCGCAGGTACTCCTGCACCCCGAAGCGCACGCCCGCGATGACCGCGAGACTGGCGAGCACCGATCCGATGAGGGCGGCGAACACGCCTTCGAGGATGAACGGCGTCTGGATGAAGCGGTTGGACGCCCCGACCAGGCGCATGATGCCGAGTTCGCGACGGCGGGCATACGCCGACAGGCGGATGGTGGTCGAGATGAGCAACACGGCCGCGACCAGCATCAGGGCGGCGATGCCGACCGCGACGTATGTCGCCACCGTCAGCGCTGAGAACAGCGGGTCGAGGTACTGCAGCTGGTCCTGCACCTCTTCGACGCCGTCCGCGCCGCTGAATGCTTCGGTGATGACATCCGACTGGCTCTGATCGACGAGGTTCACCCAGAACGTCGCGGAGATCTGATCGGCAGTGAGCAGGCCTTCGTATTCATCGCCGAGCAGGTCGAGTGCATCCTGGTAGGCCTCTTCCGCCGTATCGAAGCGCACCTCGCTGATCAGCGGCGCCAGCGCGTCACTGTCGAGGGTCGCCTGCACCGCATCGATCTGCTCCTGCGTGGCCACACCGTCCGCGCAGGTGGCAACCTGAGAGACGGAGCTGCACATGAAGATCTGTACCTGAGCGCGGTCTGCCCAGAAGTCCTGCATCGTGGTGATCTGCAGCTGCATGAGCATCGCCGCCCCCACGAAGGTGAGAGAGACGAAGGTCACCAGGACGACGGAGATCACCATCGAGGCGTTGCGACGCAGGCCGCTGAGCGCCTCGCCGATCACAAGGCCCACTCTCATGAGGTCGGCCCCACTTCGTCGTCCTGCGATCCGCCGAGCCCCAAGCGGTCCGCCAACCCCAACTCAGCGACATCCGCTTCCGCGCGGTCGACGAGCGGGACGGGTTGGGTACGCGGGCGGGCTTCTTGCCCCTCCGGTGTCGCGTGTTGCGGCTCCCCGGTGCCGGCGCTGTGCGAAGGCGGCACCGGAGCGGAAGAAGCCACGGCGTCGGCGACGCCGTTCGCAGAGGCGGTGGCGATCGCGGCGTCAGTGACGGTCGGCTCGATGCCGACCTCGCGCTGCAACTCCAACACGGCGGTGAGCGCCGCGGCTGCGGCCGCACCACGGATCTGCTCGGGCTGCAGCTGGGGCAAGCCCGATGTGTCGCTGTAGCGTCCGTGGCGCTCGTCACGCAACATGACACCGCCGCGCAGCTCGATCACGCGTCGCTGCATCTGGTCGACGAATCCGGCCTCGTGCGTGGCCATGACGATCGTCGTGCCGTTGGCATTGATCCGCGCGAGCAGCTGCATGATGTCGATGGATGTCGCGGGGTCGAGGTTTCCGGTCGGCTCGTCGGCCAGCAGCACCTGCGGGCGGTTGACCAGAGCACGAGCGATCGCGACGCGCTGCTGCTCACCGCCGGAGAGTTCGTGTGGCATGCGCTTCTGCTTGTCGCCGAGCCCGACGAGGTTCAGCGCCTCGGGCACGGCCTGGCGGATGAAGGCGCGAGAGGACCCGATCACCTGCAGGGTGAAGGCGACGTTCTGGAAGACGGTCTTGTTCGGCAACAGCCGGAAGTCCTGGAACACGGCGCCGACGTGGCGGCGAAAATAGGGGACCTTGCGGTTGGCCAGAGTGCGCAGGTCACGCCCGAGCACCATGACATTGCCGCTGCTGGGGGTGTCCTCGCGAAGGATCAGCCGCAGACATGAGGACTTGCCCGAGCCGGACGCACCGACCAGGAAGACGAATTCGCCGCGCAGCACCTCGAAACTCACCCGGTCGAGGGCGGGTTTGGCGGTGCCACGGTAGCGTTTGGTGACGTTCTCGAACCGGATCATGGCCATCTGAGCCTAAGCACGGCGCGACTGGATCCGGGCTGCGACACCCGCTGCGGGATCTACTCGTCGTCTTTGCGCTTGCGCCAGCGGATGCCGGCCGCGATGAAGCCATCCAGGTCGCCATCGAAGACGACCGCGGGGTTGCCGACCTCGTGCCCGGTGCGCAGGTCCTTGACCAGCTGCTGGCCGTAGAGGAAGTACGAGCGCATCTGGTCGCCCCAGCTGGCGGTGATCGTGCCCGCGAGCTCCTTCTTCTTGGCCGCTTCCTCTTCGCGCTGCAGCAGCATGAGGCGCGTCTGGAGAACGCGCATAGCCGCGGCGCGGTTCTGGATCTGCGATTTCTCGTTCTGCATCGAGACGACGATGCCGGTCGGGAGGTGGGTGATGCGCACGGCAGAGTCCGTTGTGTTCACCGACTGGCCGCCGGGACCCGAGGAGCGGAAGACGTCGACGCGGATGTCTCCTTCGGGGACCTCCACCTCCTGCGCCTCTTCCATCACCGGGATGACCTCCACGGCGGCGAAACTGGTCTGACGTTTGTCCGCGCCGCCGAACGGGCTGATGCGGGCGAGTCGGTGGGTGCCGGCCTCGACCGAGAGCGTGCCGTAGGCGTAGGGCGCGTCGACTTCGAACGTGGCGGACTTGATTCCGGCACCCTCGGCATACGAGGTGTCCATGACCTTGACGGGGTACTTGTGACGCTCGGCCCAGCGCAGATACATGCGCATGAGCATCTCGGCGAAGTCGGTGGCGTCGTCGCCGCCGGCGCCGGAGCGGATCGTGACGACCGCCGATCGCGCGTCGTACTCGCCGTCCAACAGCGTCTGGACCTCAAGCTGGCTGATGACGTCTTCCAGATCGGCGATCTCGCGCTTGGCCTCTTCGACGGACTCTTCGTCCTCCATCTCGTTGGCAAGCTCCACGAGCACTTCGACGTCATCGAGACGACGGCCGACGGCCTCGATGCGGGACAGCTCGGACTGACGATGACTGAGGGCGCTGGTCACCTTCTGCGCGTTCTCGGTGTCATCCCAGAGGTCGGGAGCACCAGCCTGCTCGCTCAGCTGCTCGATCTGCGCCTTGAGCGCATCGATGTCGACGACCGCGCTGATCTCACCGAACGTGGTGCGCAGCGCCTGGATCTGGGAAGAGGGATCGAACTCGAGCATGACAGTCCAGAGTAACGCGGATGCCGGACGACGGTGACCCGAGGTCACGGCCGTCCGGCAGTCCGTGCGTACGCAGGCGTCAGTCGGTGACGATCGGTAGCCCCGTGGCCGAGGATGCCGCACTGACCCCGCCGGCGTCGGTGACATCGGTGAACCCGAGCTGGTCCATCGCGGCCACCGCCTGCGAGGACCGGTTGCCCGACTTGCAGTAGACGACGTAGGTGCCATCCACGGGGTAGGCGGCGATGTCGTCGGTGAACGTGCCTGACTGGAGATTGACGTTCACGGCCCCCGCGAGATGGCCCGCGGCGTACTCTGAGGGCGTTCGCACGTCGATGATCACCGTGTCGGAGGTCACCTCGATCGAGGATCCTGCGCTCGAGCAGGCCACGAGAGAGGTGGCCAGCAGCACGGCGGCCAGCGCGGCGAACAGCAGTCGAATGCGTCGCATCGGACGTCCTTTCGTTGAAGAATGCCCGCCCACTATACCCCAGGGGGTATGCTTGGATCATGAGCACGAAAGAAATCACCCTGCAGAACATCGAAGAGACGATCTCGGGCAGTGGCATCGTGCTGCTCGACTTCTGGGCAGCCTGGTGCGGCCCGTGCCGAATGTTCGCGCCTGTCTTCGAGAAGGCGTCTGAAGAGCACCCCGACATCGTCTTCGGAAAGGTGGACACCGAAGCCGAGCAACAGCTCGCCGCCGGATTCCGCATCACGTCGATCCCGACACTCATGGCCTTCCGTGACGGCATCCTCGTCTTCTCCCAGCCCGGGGCTCTCCCCGAGGCGGGCCTGAAGCAGGTCATCACGGCCGTCGAGGGTCTGGACATGGATGACGTGCGTCGGCAGGTCGCGGAGCAGAAGGCCGCGCAGAGCTCGTAACCGCACCATGCGGTCATCGCACTCAGGCCAGAGCGAGCGGCCGCACGTGCAGGACGTCGTCCAGCAGCGCGAGGAGCTCCTGCGGCTTGAGCAGGTGCATCTCGTGGCGGCTGACGAACTGACGGACATCCCACCCGAGCGAGGCAAGCCGATCGAGGTAAGGCACGCGCAACAGCGACGACTGCGTGGCCTTGACGATGGTCGACGGGACCGCGGGTGCGCTCGGCACCACGCGGCGGGCATCCAGCTCCTGCGCCACCTTGCGAGCCATACCGCGGTCCCAGCGACGCGTGCTCGCGCGTAGGCGACGCTTGCCGGCAGCAGGAACGGCCGGGTCGATGATCGAGAGCATGCGCGCCACGATCGGGCCTGTCACGGGCCAGGTCAGCAGGTGGCGACCGGCGGGGCCCGCATCCACATCGAGCGCGGGATCCAGGTAGATCGCCCGTCGCGGGTTCAGGGCATCCACCGCATCGGCCAGCGCGCGGCCGCCCAGCGAGTGCCCGATGGCGACATCCAGCCCCTGCGGGAGTGTGTCGATCAGGTCCTGGCGGAAATCCTGCAGACGGTACTGCTCGGCCCGCGGGCTGCTGCCGTGTCCGCGCAGGTCGACCGCAAGCACGCGCATGCCATGTCGATGCGAGAGACGCTCGGCGAAGTCCTGCCACAGCAGACCCGAGCCGCTGATGCCATGGATGACGGCGGCCGTCCGTTCTCCGGAGCCGAATTCATGGATGGCCAAGCGCATGGCGCGACGCTACGCCGCCACGCTTCGAACTTGCCCAGAGCCGGCTCTGCGCCAGATGGGGAAACGCTCCTTACCGCCACGCGCCACGGGGAGTCCCGCTGGACAGCTCGAGTCACTAGGATCGGCCCCGGCGAAGGGATCCGCATGACCGACCAGACAGCCGCACACAGTTCCGCTCCACCGACCGGGCACGAGACCGCCTGGTGGACGCAGTCGCCCGATGCCACGGTCACGGCCCTGCGCACATCGGCGACCGACGGGCTTTCCCCGGAGGAGGCGGCGCGCCGCCTGGCCGAGACCGGCCCCAACACGATCCCCGCTCCGCCGTCGCCGAACGCATGGACGATCGCCTTCCGGCAGTTCGTCGAGCCGATGAACCTCATGCTGGTGGCCGTCGTCGTCGTCAGCCTCATCATCGGCCAGTTCGCGGTGGCCGTCATCGTCGCGGCCCTCATCGCGCTGAACGTCGTGCTCGGCACCCGTCAGGAGCTCGCCGCCCGCGCCAGCGTGAACGCGCTCTCGAACATGCAGATCCCCCAGGTGCGCGTCGTCCGCGGCGGATCGCTGCGCGAGGTGCCCGCGCCTGAGATCGTTCCCGGCGATCTCGTCCAGCTCGAGGCGGGAGACCTCATCCCCGCCGACGGCAGACTCATCCGCGCGGCCACACTCCAGACGCAGGAGGCGGCCCTCACGGGCGAGAGCGCCCCCATCGACAAAGACACCGCCGTCATCGACCAGGCGGATGTCGCGCTCGGCGACCGCGACAACATGTTGTTCCAGAACACGACCGTCACACGCGGCACCGCATCCCTCATCGTCACCGGCACCGGTATGCAGACCCAGATGGGCCGCATCGCCGCCATGCTGACCTCCGTCGCACCCTCCAAGTCACCGCTGCAGCGCGAGCTCGACGGGCTCACGAAGGTGCTCGGGTTCGTCGCCTGGGGTGCGGTGGCGATCATGATCATCATGGGGCTCCTGCGTGGCGAGACCCTCGCAACCGTGCTGCTGGTCGGCATCGCGATGGCCGTCTCTGCCATCCCCTCCGCCCTCCCGACCTTCGTGCAGGGCATGCTCGCCTACGGCGCGAAGCAGCTGGCCGAACACCGCGCGGTCGTGAAGAACCTCTCGGACGTCGAGACCCTCGGCGCGACATCCGCGATCAACTCCGACAAGACCGGAACCCTCACCCTCAACCAGATGACCGTGACCAAGCTGTACGCGCTCGGCCACTGGTACACCGTGGAGGGCGAGGGTTATCGCAAGTCGGGCGCACTGCGCCATGCCGCCGGCACCACCGTGCCGGACTTCACCTCACTCGCCTACGGTCTGTGCCTGAACTCCGACGCGACGGTCAGCGATTCCGGCGTCGTCGTCGGAGACCCGACCGAAGCCGCCCTCGTCGTACTCGCCGCGAAGCTCGGCGTCGACGCGGAAGAGAGCCGACGGACGTACCCGCGATTCGCCGAGGTGCCCTTCGATTCCGCCTACAAGTTCATGGTCACCTTCCATCACGCGCCCCTGCAGCAGGAAGAGACGTTCCTGGCGACGATGAAGGGCGGCCCGGACGTCGTGCTGGACCGGTGCACGAGCGCCGTCACCGACGATGGCGTGGTGCCGATCGACGAGGTGCGCGAGCAGATCCTCGCCGCCAACGCGGAGCTCAGCGGCAACGGACTGCGAGTGCTCGCCTTCGCCGTGCGCGC
The DNA here is from genome assembly GCF_039531125.1 of Microbacterium sediminicola. Lineage (NCBI taxonomy): Bacteria > Bacillati > Actinomycetota > Actinomycetes > Micrococcales > Microbacteriaceae > Microbacterium > Microbacterium sediminicola. The sequence continues at coordinate 542,952 of NZ_BAAAPL010000001.1, read as the reverse complement.
CCTCCCGGGGCGCGAAGCGGATGCCGAAGCAGACCCGATGGCACTGGCAGAGGAGTTCACCTTCGTGTCCCTCGTGGGCATCATCGACCCGCTGCGCCCCGAGGCGATCGAGGCAGTACGCGTCGCCGGCGAAGCCGGGATCGAGGTCCGAATGATCACGGGTGATCATGCCGTGACGGCGGCGGCCATCGGTCGGGAGCTGGGCCTCGGCCCCGGCGCGATCAGCGGACCAGAACTTCGCGCGCTTTCCGATGAGCAACTCACCGAGCGACTTCCGGATCTCCATGTCTTCGGCCGGGTCACCCCCGACGACAAGCTGCGCATCGCCCGCCTCATGCAGCAGCGCGGTGACGTGGTTGCCATGACAGGCGACGCCGTGAACGATGCGGCCGCCCTCAAACAGGCCGACATCGGTGTCGCGATGGGATCGGGTAGTGAGGTCACCAAGCAGGCCGGCAAGATGATCCTCACCGATGACAACTTCGGCACCCTCGTCGAGGCGATCAGACTCGGGCGCACGATCTACGACAAGATCGTCAGCTACGTCCGTTACCAGATGGCGACACTGTTCTCTCTCGTACTCCTGTTCCTGGTCTCGAGCATTCTCGACATCAACAGCGGTGTCCCGATCACCCCGCTCATGGTGCTGTTCCTGAGCTTTTTCATCACGTTCTTCCCGGTGCTGATGATCACCCTCGATCCGAGTCCTGCGGGGCTCATGCAACAGAAACCCCGGGACACCAAGGTGCCGCTGGCCAACGCGCGCTCGGTGACCCAGTGGCTCATCTACGGTGTCGCCATCTTCGGTGTGGCCCTGGCTGCGATGCTCCTCTCCCCCGGCACCCCGAGCCAGACCGAGGCGAGCGTGCCGGTGACGATGACCTTCGTCGTCATCAGCCTCGGGTCGGTCTTCGCCGGGCTCGCGATGCGCCGTGATCCCGGATCCGGTTTCGTCTCGCCCATATCGAACGCTTTCAAGTGGCTGTGGATCCCGGTCGTGCTGACGGTCTGCTCAGTCGAGATCGACTTCATGCAGGCAATGCTCATGACGACCTCACTGGATGCCGCGCAGTGGTGGCTGGCTCTCGGTCTGTCGGTGATCCCCGCGCTCGTGGTCGAACTCGACAAGGCGATCCGCCGCGCGGTTCGCCGCGCCAAGACAGCATGAGCGGGCCTGTCCCCTACCTCCATTTCGCCGGTGACGCCCGCGAAGCGCTCACGTTCTACCGCGATGTCTTCGGCGGCGAACTCCAGCTCCACACGTATGCAGACTTCTCCCGCGACGATGGTCCGGCCGAGGCCATCGCCCATGGCGAGCTCGCGGGAGCCGTGACGTTGTGCGCCGCGGATGCCGCCCCCGGCGAGACGACCCTGGCATTGTCGGGGGTCGAGTTCTCACTCCTGGGGACTGCGCCCGCCGACGAGCTCAGCCGGTGGTTCGAGAGCCTGTCAGCGGGCGGCTCCGTCATCGACCCGTTGCAGCGGCGACCGTGGGGAGATCACGACGGCGTCGTGCGGGACCGGTTCGGCGTCAGGTGGCTGATCGGGTACCAGGGCTGAGGTCACCCTCGTCCGCGGCGGCCGACTCCGGGTCCACGACGGCGACACCGTCCTGGCCGGCGATCACCGGCACCTCGCCCGCGCGCTGCGCGGCCTCCAGTCGCTCCGCTTCTTCTCCACCGACGGCTTCTCCACGCGCGACAAGGCCCGCGACATCCGAGAGCGGGATCTGCTTGAGGAACAATGCCAGGACGAAGGCGATGCCGATGAATGGCAGCACATACCAGAACACCGGCGACAGGGCATCGGCGTAGGCGTTGACGATGCCCTCCCGCACCGGGTCGGGAAGCTCGCTCATCACCTGCGGATCGATGGTGGCGGTCGCTTGCGCGGCCTCGTCGGGGCTGACCCCTGCCGCGGTGAACACCGAAAGCAGGTTCTCGCTCAGGCGGGTGGTGAACAGTGTGCCGAACACCGCGGTGCCCAGGGCCGCTCCTACCTCGCGGAAGTAGTTGTTCGTGCTCGTTGCGGCACCGATCTCTGCGGCCGGCACGGCGTTCTGCACGACCAGGATCACGACCTGCATGATGAAGCCGAGCCCGGCGCCGAAGACGAGCAAGTACGCACAGATGAGCCAGATCGGTGTCGTGGCGGTCATGCCCGCCAGCAGCACCAGCGCGCCGGCGGTGATCAGTGTGCCGAGGATGGGATAGATCTTGTAGTGCCCCGTACGGGTGATGAGCAGACCCGATGCGATCGAGGTTCCCATGAGGCCCACCATCATCGGGATCATGAGCAAGCCGGATGCCGCGGCGGAGGTCCCGGAGGCCATCTGCAGGAAGGTGGGGATGAATCCGATAGCCGCGAACATGGCCAGACCCAGCATGAGGCCGATGGCGGTGGCGTTGACGAAGACGGGATTGCGGAAGAAGCTCAGCGGAATGATCGGGTCTTCGGCGCGCGCCTCGACCACGATGAACAGGATCGCCGCCATGACCAGGCCCGCTCCCCACATCCAGGTCGCGAGCGAGTCCCAGCCGTACTCGGCGTCGCCGCCGAAGTCGGTGAAGAAGATGAGGCAGGTCGTCGCGGCGGACAACAGCACGACCCCGAGGATGTCGATCCGCTTCGTGGCCTTCTTCGACGGGAGCTTGAGGGCGACCAGCGCGATGATGAACGCCGCGATCCCGACCGGGATGTTGATGTAGAACGCCCACTGCCAGGTGAGGTGGTCGACGAAGTAGCCACCGAGGAGGGGACCTGCGACCGCGGCGAGGCCGAAGATGCCGCCGAGGGGGCCGAGGTACTTGCCGCGCTCCGAGGCCGGGACGATGTCGGCGATGATCGCCTGCGAGAGGATCATGAGGCCGCCGGCACCGAGGCCCTGCATGGCTCTGAAGGTGACGAACATCCAGAAATCGCCCGCGAACGCGCAGCCGATCGAGGCGAGGGTGAACAGGCCGATCGCGATGAGGAAGAGATGGCGGCGTCCGAGGACGTCGCCGAACTTGCCGTAGATCGGCATGACGATGGTCGTGGCCAGGAGGTAGGCGGTGACGATCCAGACCTGGTGCTCGACGCCGCCCAGTTGGCCGACGATGGTCGGCATGGCGGTGGACACGATCGTCTGGTCGAGGCTCGAGAGCAGCATCCCGGCGATGAGGGCGCTGAAGATGATCCAGATGCGTCGCTTGGTGAGCAAGAACGGCTGTTCTGGTGCCGTGGTGGTCATGCGGTGTCCTTTGTGGGGCTCGATCGGTCGTGCGGGGAGGTCAGGCGGCGGCGAACAGCGCGCGGGCCGCGGAGAGGTGGCGGCGAAGGATGTCGACGAAGGCGGTCTCGCCGTCGGAGCGGAAGAACTCCTCGCCGGTGCTCTTCATGAGCGCCCCGACGATGCGCACCGCCAGGAGGGCGCGATCATCGTCGAGCGCCCACCCCTGACGCTCGACGATGAGAGCGGCGTCGCTGCGCTCGGCATCCAGCAGGTGGGCCATGAAGTGGCGGTGGAGCGCCGGTTCGCGCTCGACGGCGGCGAAGACCAGCGGGATCTCGTCGCGCGTCATGTCGCTGGATTCCCACCGCGCGACCAGCAGCACGACCAGGTCGTCGAGCAGGTCACCCGATCCCTCGACGAACGCCCGATCTTGCTCGGCGGAGTCGGCGCGCACCGGCAGTCCGAGCACCGCATTTTCCTTCGTCGCGAAGTAGTTGAAGAAGGTGCGACGGGAGACACCGACATCCGTGCACAGCTCGTCCACGGTGAACCCGCCGAGGCCGCCCTCGGCGGTCAGCTCGCGGGCGCGGCGCCTCAGGGCGCGCTCGGTCTCGCGAACGCGCTGCTCACGCAGAGAAACTGCACTTTCTGACACATAGTGCAGTTTTGCACGATCTGGCCAATGGTGCAAGAAGTTTGGGTCATCCGAGTGCGTTGCGCGCGGTCGCCGACGAGGTGAGAGAGAGCCCGTCGGAGACGAAAGGCGACAGGATCGGCGGCTTCCACACCGCTCCGACCGTGACCCGCGCCGAAACCCCGTCGGGCGTGGACGCCGAGACCAACCATGCATCGTCGCCCGCATCGGCGATGAACCCCGCCGCGGCGTCCTGTATGCCGCCAGCGGTGAGCACCGCCCGCGGGACGCCCTCGTCGAGCTCGATCTGGAACGAATCGGCGGCGGCGAGCGCGGCGGCATCAGCGAGACTGTCCAAGCGCTTGTGGGCGAGGTAGAGGCTCGTGGCATCCACCGTGACGACAATCAGTGCGAGCGCGAGCACTCCGTAGACCAGGATGAGCGGCAGAATGCTTCCCTCGTCTCTGGACATCACTGCGTCGACACGCCGCATCACTGACCCGAGTAGCGAGAAACGCGCTGCTGCGCGGTCGCCGCAATCGGCACACTCGCGACCTCGGCCATGAACGCAGGAGCGAGGGGCAGCGGGACGCGCGTGGTGACGCGCACGGACACGGTCGCGCCGTCTTGTGGACACGCCCCGGTGGCGGGAGCGCACGTCACCGCGAGGTCGAGAGCGTCCGGGTCGAGATCGTAGGCGTCCGAGACCTCCGCAAGGATCATGCGGGCCCGCGCGTCGGCGCCGACGTGATCCGGCGCCATCGACAGTGCCCGCGCAATGTGGCGCGCGGCCGCCTCGACACCGAGCGCGTGTCCCTGGATCTGTCCGAGTGCGACGATCAGGTAGACAAGCGGCACCAGCAGCAACAATCCGACGGTGAGGAACTCGAGCGTCGCGGACCCACGATCGTCCGTGGCGTCAGCCCAGATATTCGCGCGGGGCATCGCCCACCACCTCCATCGCGATCGGTCCGGACCAGAGACCGACCACAGGAACGGCCGTGCGGACCGTGACGCGAACGGTGCCGTTGACACCCTCGGCCACCAGGGCCGCCTCGACATCCCGCGCGTAATCGGGCCCCACGGCACGCGCGATGAGGTCGGAAGTACGCGCTGCGGCCGCGCCCGGATCGACGTCGGCGAGCGCCCCGTAATACGCCCCCTCGACGGCGGCATCGTGTACGACGTTTCGCACGTAGACGGCGATGCCGAACTGGACCACCCCGAGCGTCAACGCCGTGAGCAGTGCGGCCACCATGGTGAACTCGGCCACGGCCGAGCCGCGCTCGTCAGCGAGACGAGCCCGACCGCGGTGACTGCTCAGAATCCGCTCACGCGCGAGATCGCCTGCTCGAACACCCCGACCAGCGCAGGCCCGGCCAGCGCCCAGATCACGACGACCAGACCTGCGGTCATGAGCGTGATCAGCACCCAGCCGGGGACATCTCCCCTCTCGTCGCGGGTCAGGGCTGTGCATGCCGAGCGCAGCCGCCGCAGAGCGGGAACAGCGAGTGTGAGGGACATGGGTGATTCCTTTCATCGGCGGATCGAACACGGTCACCCCAGGCGCAACATGACGACGCCGGGAAAGATGGCAAAAAGAACACTCACCGGCAGGATGAGGAAGACCACGGGAAGCATCATGAGGATTTCCTTTCGGCCGGCCTGCTCGATCAGAGTGCGCTGCGACCGCGATCTGGCATCCTGCGCCTGCGCGTGCAGGACCTCGACCAGCGGTGTACCCCGATCGATCGCGGCAACGAGGTGATCGACCGCTCGGGTCATCGCGGGACTGCCCAGTCGCGCCGACGCCGATCCGAGTGCGGCCGGGAGCGACTCACCGGTCCCCACCTCGATCGTCGCGGTGCGCAACGCCCCGGCCACGGCACCCCTGCCTCTCTCGCTCACGCGGCGGAGCGCGTCGATCAGACTCTCCCCCGCCGACAGACACAGCGCGAGAAACTCCAGGACGACGGGCACCTCGTCCTCGATGCTCGCCGCACGGGCGCGCTCGCGCGCCGAGGCGATGAACTTCCGGCACATCACGCCGGCAGCACCGCCGAGGATCGGCAGAGAGACCATCACGAGGGGTGAGGTCATCCCACCCGAGGCCGCGACCATGATCAGGATCGCGGCACCGGTCGCGACTCCCCCGCACGTCCAGATCAGCACGTCCGAGCGCACCCAGCGGGCCCGCAGAAGATCCCCCTGCAGCAATCTGTCGGTCGGCACACGGCGATCTCTCGCATCGTCCACGAGCACCGTCGTCGCCAGGCGCGGATCGCCGTCACTGACATCACGGAGGTACGGAGCGAGTCGAGCCGGAAGCGCCCGCGCTCGCCACATCGGGATACATGACAAGAGCAGCATCAGCCCTGAGGCGAGCGCCACTCCGAGCACGGCGGCGGTCGCCGCATCCACCACACCGCTCACGCGAACCACCGCCGAGACTCGGGAAGCCGCCCCACACGAATCATCACGCGATAGGCGACGGCGGTCACCACCGCGCCGGAGAGCACGAGCAGCACCCCGACCGTGGAGGAGTACGCCGCTGCCGCCTCGGGTCGCAGCGCCAACAACGCCAGGATCACCCACGGCGCGAGCGCGGCGAGGATCGCCGCACCCCGGATCCACGACTGGCGGGAAGCCACCTCCGCGCGCAGAGCTGCCTCCGCCCGCACCGCCGCCGACAGCGCGCGCAGGGTCGGGACAAGCTCGGTGCCGCCGACATCCCGCGCCATCCGCAGCGTCTCCATCACGCGATCGCCGACAGGATCGGCAAGGCGACGCTTGAGCTCGACGATGCTCGCATCGAAGTGCCCCGATGCGGCGACATCCGCCGCGAAGTTCGCGAAGGCGTCGCGCAGCGCGAGCGGGCCACTCGCCGCAAGTGCGGCGACGGCATCGGGCAGCGACATGCCGGCACGGATGGAGGAAACGAGAAGGTCGCACACATCCGGCCACAGCGCGCGGTGTTCGGCGCGGCGCCGATATGCGCGCGACCGAAGCCAGACCGTAGGTGCGGCACCCGCGGCGACCCCGGCGAGCACCCAGAGCGGCACCCCCGGGGCGAGCAGCCAGGCGAGGGCCGCAACCATCACAGATCCGCTGACAGTGATGAGGGCGACGGTGCGCGACGAGACAGTGCGAGCCAGCCCGGCGTCATCGATCAGACGCGACAGCACCGTCGTGCGCGCCGCGCGGGCGACCGGCGGCCGCTGCCAGAGCCAGGGCGACACGACGAGGAGCATTCCGCAACCGAGCGACGCCCCGAGAAGGAGGATCATCGCCCGACCCCGTCGATCACCCTCGTCCGGTAGCGGCCCTCATGGACATCCACCGGCTCGGCGACTTCGGCCACCCGTCGTGATCCGTCCGCTGCACGCGTGCAGTGCACGACCAGGTCGACAGCGTCAACGACGGCGGGTGCCACGAAGCCGTGATCGATGTTCTGACCCGCCAGCAGCGGCAGCGCGGCGAGCTTTCGCAGCGCGTCCGCAGCGGAATTGGCGTGGATCGTCGCCGCTCCCGGCACACCGGTGTTCAGCGCGAGGAGCAGGTCGAGCGCCTCCGCGCCGCGGACCTCACCGATCACGAGGCGATCGGGACGCATACGCAGTGCCTCCTTCACGAGGCGTCGCAGCGAGATCTCGCCCGTCCCCTCCAAGCTCGGCTGTCGCCCCTGAAGCGCGACGAGATCGGGCGCCGTCACGGCGAGCTCGAACGTTTCCTCCACCGTGACGATGCGCTGAGCGCGAGCGCACTCCTGCAGCAGCGCGCTGAGCACGGTCGTCTTGCCCGCGTGCGTGGCACCCGAGACCAGGATGCTCCGGCCGGTCCGCATGGCGTCTGCGAGCACCTCGGCGGTAGACGGGCGCAGCGAGCCCCCGCGCACGAGATCATCGAGCGTGCGAAATCGCGGCAGGAACCGTCGGATATTCACTGCCCAGTGCGCTCTGGTGACGTCCGGGATCACAACGTGAAGCCGACTCCCGTCAGGCAGGGCGGCATCCACGAAGGGCTGACTGAGGTCGACGCGACGCCCGGTCGAGTGCAGCATACGCTCGACGAGATCGCGGACGACGGCGTCGGTGAGGACCACCGGAACACGCGACGCCACCCCCGCGCGGGCGATGTAGACGGCGTCGGGCGCGTTGATCCAGATCTCCTCGACCTCGGGGTCTTCGAGGTACGCCTGGAGCGGGCCGAAGCCCGACACCTGCGCGAGGATGTCGCGCACGTGGAACACCTCGTCGTCCAGGAGCGCGCGGCCCTGCGCGAGCGCGGCATCGTTGTGCCGCCGGATCTCGTCGCGCACGATCAGCCGCGCCCGCTGCGGGTCACGACCCGGATCGACCTCGGCCGCGCGCAGCAGGTCCCGCACGCGCTCGATGACATCACCGGCAGCGGAGGCGGGGGCGGAAAGTGTCACGCGAACATGCTCACAGGCCCCCGCCGCACGCATGCGAGTTATCCACATCGCCGGCTCGCACAGCGGTGTCGCCGCCTGAGGCCGGCCGGGTGATCATCAGTAGACTGATGCCACTCGCGGGAGTGGTGAAATTGGCAGACACGCAGGATTTAGGTTCCTGTGCCTCCGGGCGTGTGGGTTCAAGTCCCACCTTCCGCACGACTGACGCAATGCCGCTCCGCTGCCCCTGACACACGACGGGACCCCCGTGCACTCACTGGCTCTCATCCCCTGGCTCGATCCCGAGACGATCATCGAGGCGGCAGGCCCCTGGGCACTGCTCGTGGTGTGCCTGATCATCTTCGCCGAGACGGGTCTGCTGGTCGGGTTCCTGTTCCCGGGTGACACACTGCTGATCATCTCGGGGCTGCTCACCCACACCAACGATGTGTTCGGGGTGAACATCTGGGTCGTCTGCGCGCTGATCGCTCTCGCCGCGTTCCTCGGCGGTGAGCTCGGCTACTACATCGGGCACCGCGGCGGCCCGTCGATCTTCGAGCGCAAGGACTCCGGGATCTTCAGCAAGCGCAACGTCGACCGCACGAACGCCTTCTTCGAGCGCTTCGGGCCGCTCGCCGTCATCCTCGCCCGCTTCGTCCCCGTGGTGCGCACCTTCACCCCCCTCGCAGCGGGGGTCGGACATATGCCGTGGCGGAAATACTCCCTCTACAACGCCATCGGTGCCATCCTGTGGGCGTTCGGGATGACGCTGCTGGGCTACGTCATCGCCTACATCCCCTGGGTGCGGGATCTCGTCACCCAATACATCGACCTCATCCTTCTGCTCGCCGTCGGCGGGACCGCCGCGGTGATCGGTGGCCACTACTTCTACGAGCGCTGGAAGGCGGGCACGTCGCGCACTACTGACGAGAAGGGCGCCGCGGAGACCGAGGAGACACCAGCCGGGTCCTAACCGGTCTCCTCCTGCGCGGCACGGCTCGCGCGCGTGCGCTCGACGCTGGCCTGGAGCGCGGCCATGAGATCGATGACCTCGCCACCCTCCTTCAGACCGCGATCGCCGAAGGTGGCCGCGGTATCGATGGCATCGCCGTTCTCGAGCTTCGCCTCGATGAGGGTGCGCAGCTCCTGCTGATACTCATCGACGAAGGCATCAGGGTCGAAGTCGCCCGAGAAGCTCTCGACAAGGGATGCCGACAGCTGCATCTCCTTCTCGGAGATCTTCACCGGCTCGTCCAGGGCGGGAAAGGCCGCCTCGCGCACCTCGTCCGCCCACAGCAGGGTCTGGAGCACGAGGACATTCCCGCGTACGCGCAGGGCGGCCAGCCGGGTCTTCTGTCGCAGCGAGAAGCGCACGATCGCTGTCCGCTCGGTCTGCTCGAGCGTCTGCCGCAGCAGGACGTAGGCCTTCGGCGAGAGGGAGTCGGGCTCAAGGTAGTACGCCTTGTCGAAGGTGAGTACGTCGATCTGGTCGCTGGGGACGAACTCGACGACGTCGATCTCTCGGCTGCGCTCTGACGGCAGGGATGCGAGGTCCGCCCCGGTGAGCACGACCGTCTGCTCCCCGTCGTCGTACGCGCGGTCGATGTCCTGGTAGGCGACGACCTCACCGCAGACCTCGCACGTGCGCTTGTAGCGGATGCGCCCGCCGTCGGCGGCATGCACCTGGTGGAGTGAGACATCGTGGTCCTCGGTCGCCGAGTACACCTTCACGGGCACATTCACCAGTCCGAAGGTGAGCGCACCCTTCCAGATCGTCCTCATCCCCCCAGTACACACGTACCCGGGCCTGAGGGCTAGCCTGAGCGCATGGCCGGGCGCGAGCAGACCGTGCAGATCGATGGGCGTCGTGTGCGCCTGACGAACCTCGACAAGGTGCTCTACCCCACCACCGGCACGACCAAGGCCGAGGTCATCGAGTACTACACGCGCATCGCACCCGTGATCTTGCCGTTGCTCGCGGGACGCCCCCTCACCCGCAAGCGCTGGCCCGATGGGGTGGGCACCCCCGAGGCATCCAGTGATTCCTTCTTCACCAAGAACATTGAGCAGGGCGCTCCCGAGTGGGTGACACGGATGCCGATCGCGCACTCCACGGGCACGAAGCACTACCCGATCGCCGACTCCGTCGCGACCCTGGTCTGGCTCGCCCAGGTCGCGAGTCTCGAGCTGCACGTGCCGCAGTGGAGATTCGGCTCGGACGCGCATCCGCTCGCGCCGGATCGGATGGTCTTCGATCTGGATCCGGGACCCGGCGTCTCTCTGGCCGACTGCGCGGACGTCGCGCGCATGGTGCGCGACATCCTGCACGGCATGGGAATGGCGGCTGCCGCCGTGACCAGCGGCAGCGCCGGCATCCACCTGTATGCGCCGCTGGGCGGGAGTGTTTCGAGCGACGCGGCATCGACGCTCGCCCACGAGCTCGCCCGGGCGTTGGAGGCAGATCATCCCGACGCGGTCATCAGCACGATGAGTAAGGCCGCTCGCCCGGGGCGGGTCTTCATCGACTGGAGCCAGAACAACGGCAAGAAGACGACCATCAGCCCCTATTCGCTCCGCGGGCGGGTGGCGCCGACTGTCGCCGCACCGCGCACATGGGAGGAGCTCGAAGACCCGGCACTCGGGCAACTCACGATGACGCAGGTGCTCGCGCGCGTCGACGCGGGTGTCGAGCCGTTCGGCGATGCGCTCGCATCGCGGGAGGCGTGAGCGTCAGTCGTGGGTTGCCTCGCCGGCGTCGACATGCCCCGCGGGCTCGAGCTGGAAGGTCGAGTGCTCGACGTCGAAGTGGTCGGCCAGGCACTCCTGCAGGCCGGTGAGGATCTCGCCTGAGCGACCCGCAGCGAACGCCGCCGGTTCGACGACGACGTGCGCGGTGAACACCGGCGCGCCGCGGGTCAGCTGCCACACGTGCACGTCGTGGACATCCACGACGTCGGGCGCCGACAGGATGTGGTCGCGAATCTCGGTGACCTGCGTCCCCTGCGGTGCCGCCTCGGAGAGCACGTGGAACACCTCGCGCAGCAGGCCGATCGCTCGCGGCACGATGAGCGCCGCGATCAGCAGCGAGGCGATGGCATCCGCTGCGTCCCACCCGGTGATCAGCAGCACGACGGCGGCCACGATCACCAACGCGGAGCCGATCAGGTCGCCGAGAACCTCCAGATACGCGCCGCGGACATTGATGCTCGTCTTCTGCGCCGCGCTCAGCAGCCACATGGCCACGGCGTTCGCAAGGAGCCCCACGATCGCGACGACCAGCATGACCCCGCCGAGCACATGCTCGTCGTCGGGCTGCAGCAGGCGACCGATGGCCTCGATCACGACCCAGATCGACAGGCCGATGAGCAGGACGCCGTTCACGAGCGCCCCGAACACCTCCGCGCGCTGATAGCCGTATGTCTGGCGATCCGTCGCCGGACGCGCCGCGATGGTGCTGGCGATCAGCGCGATCACCAGGGCCGCGGCATCGGTGAGCATGTGGACGGCGTCTGCCAGCAGCGCGAGCGAGCCACTCCAGATCGCGCCGATCACCTGAACGACCAGCACGACGGATGTCACGCACAGCGACGCGGTCAGCAGGCGCCGGTTGCTGGCGCCGCGAACACCGGGGGCGTGATCGTGCATGGGCCCAGGCTAGAGTGCGGCCAGCAGGGGCACGAGCGCGTCGAAGGCGCGTGCTCGGTGCGAGGCGGCATCCTTTTCCGCCGGTGACCACTCCCCGACCGTCCGCTCGGCGCCCGGTCGCTGGCCGTCGGGGATGAAGATCGGGTCGTAGCCGAAGCCACCGGCACCGGCGGGCGCGAGAGCGAGTCGTCCGGGCCACCGACCTTCCACCGTATGCTCGCCCTCTCCCGGGACCACCAGCGCGATCGTCGACACGAATTGTGCCGCGCGATGCGGGTCGCGGATGTCGGCGAGCTGGTCGAGCAGCAGCTCAAGGTTGGCGACGGCATCCTTGCGCTGGCCCGCCCAATATGCGGAGAAGATCCCGGGCGAGCCGCCGAGCACATCGACGCAGATGCCGGAGTCGTCGGCCACAGCGGGAAGCCCCGTGTGGATCGCCGCCGCGCGCGCCTTGATGAGCGCGTTCTGCGCGAAGCTCACCCCGTCCTCGACCGGCTCCGGTCCGTCGTAGGCGACGATCTCGACCGGCAGCCGTGCGGCGGTGGCCATGCGCTGCAGTTCTTCGACCTTGTGCGCGTTGTGCGTGGCCAGCACGACCCGCCGGGGTTCGGCACCCACGTCAGACCTCGGCGGCGAGCGTTGCGGCCTGGATGTCGCGCAGGGACGCGCATCCGGCAACGCCGAGATCGAGCAGGGCGTCGAGCTCCCGCTTGTCGAACGGCGCGCCCTCGGCGGTGCCCTGCACCTCGACGAACAGGCCTCGTCCGGTGACCACGATGTTCATGTCGGTCTCGGCACGGACGTCCTCGACGTAGGCAAGGTCCAGCATCGGTTCGCCGTCGATGATGCCGACCGAGACGGCTGACACGGAGTCGATCAGAGGCACCGACTTCTGGCCGATGAACTTCTTCTCGCGGCCCCAGGCGATGGCGTCGGCGAGTGCCACATAGGCGCCTGTGATCGCCGCCGTGCGGGTGCCGCCATCGGCCTGCAGCACATCGCAATCGATGACGATGGTGTTCTCGCCCAGTGCCTTGGTGTCGACGACGGCACGCAGCGCCCGGCCGATGAGGCGAGAGATCTCGTGGGTGCGGCCGCCGATCTTGCCCTTGACAGATTCTCTGTCGTTGCGCGAGTTGGTGGCCCGCGGCAGCATCGCGTACTCGGCGGTGACCCATCCCTTGCCCTTGCCGGTGAGCCAACGCGGGACGCCATTGGTGAACGAGGCCGTGCACAGCACCTTCGTCCCACCGAAGCTCACCAGGGCCGAGCCCTCGGCCTGTGCGCTCCACGCGCGCTCGATCGTCACGGTTCGCAGCTGGTCAACGCTGCGTCCGTCGGCTCTGGTGGTCTCAGTCATGGGTCTCCTCAGATGTGGGGATGTCGATGGCGCCGGTGTGGACAAGGCGGACGTCGCGCACCTCGCGCCCGAGTAGGCGGTGCGCAAGCCTGATGAACTCGTCGGGCGAGCCACCGGTGGTCTCGTAGACATGCGTGGGCTCGGCGTCCGGTCCCGCGAGAAGGTCGCGGCTGACCAGCTGCCGGTATACGTCGTTCGCGGTCTCGGTGTCACTGGCCACGAGCGAAACGTCCGGTCCCATGACGTAGCTGATCGCGCCTTTGAGGAACGGATAGTGGGTGCACCCCAGAACCAGCGTGTCCACGCCCGCATGCCGAAGCGGGGCGAGATACTCCTCGGCGACGGCCAGCACCTCGGGCGAGTCCGTCACGCCGGCTTCGACGAACTCCACGAAGCGCGGGCACGCCTGTGCGTGGACGGTGAGCCGAGCGTTGACCTCGAGCATGTCCTGGTAGGCGCGCGAGCCGATCGTGCCGACAGTTCCGATCACCCCGACCCGCCCGGAGCGCGTGGTGGAGATCGCGGTGCGCACGGCCGGGTTGATGACCTCCACGACGGGGACGTCGTAGCGCTCGCGCGCGTCGCGCAAGACCGCGGCGGATGCCGTGTTGCAGGCGATCACGAGCATCTTGACGCCTTGCGCGACAAGGTCGTCGAGCACCTCGAGCGAGTACCTGCGGACATCTGCAATGGGCTTGGGGCCGTACGGGGAGTGCACGGTGTCACCGATGTAGAGGATCGACTCGCGCGGGAGCTGGTCGGAGATCGCACGAGCGACTGTGAGCCCACCGACCCCGGAGTCGAAGATCCCGATCGGTGCGTTGTCCACGATCCCTCAGCCTACGCCAGCCGATCCTGCCGCCCCGGCGGCCTCGCTCACTAGGCTGACCCCATGACGCCCAGCCCCAGCACGGCACTGCTCACCGACCGCTACGAGCTGACCATGCTCGACGCGGGTCTGCACGACGGCACGGCGCAGCGGCGCTGCGTCTTCGAGGTGTTCGGTCGGCGTCTGCCCGGCGAACGCCGCTTCGGCGTCGTCGCGGGGACCGGCCGGCTGCTGAGCCTGCTGCGCGATTTCCGGTTCGGTGACGACGAGCTGCGGTTCCTGCGCGACAACCGCGTGGTGGATGCCGAGACGCTCACCTTCTTGGAGAACTACCGCTTCTCGGGCACGATCTCGGGATACCGCGAGGGAGAGGTCTACTTCCCCGGGTCTCCGATCCTCACGGTGGAGGGCACCTTCGCCGAGGCGGTCATCTTGGAGACGCTCGTGCTGAGCGTGCTCAATCATGACTCGGCGATCGCCACGGCGGCGGCGCGCATGAGCGTGGCCGCCGGAGACCGCCCGCTGGCGGAGATGGGCTCGCGACGCACCGGAGAGCAGGAGGCCGTCGCCGCCGCGCGTGCCGCGTACATCGCCGGCTTCACCTCGACAAGCAACCTTGAGGCGGGACGGCGCTGGGGCGTCCCCACGATGGGCACCGCCGCCCACGCGTGGACCCTGCTCCATGACAGCGAGCAAGCGGCGTTCGCCGCCCAGATCCGGGCGTTCGGAACCGATACGACTCTCCTGATCGACACCTACGACATCGCCGAGGGGGTCGCGACCGCGGTGCGCGTTGCCGGCACCGATCTCGGCGGCGTGCGCATCGACTCGGGGGATCTTCCCTCCGTCGCGGCGCAGGTGCGCGCACAGTTGGACGACCTGGGGGCAACCCGAACTCGGATCACGGTGACGAGCGACCTCGACGAGTATGCGATCGCCGCCCTGGCCGCTTCCCCTGTCGACGCCTACGGTGTCGGCACCTCCCTCGCCACCGGGTCGGGTTCGCCCACGGCCGGAATGGTCTACAAGCTCGTCGCGCGCGAGGAGACGGGCGGTGGCTGGCGCAGCGTCGCCAAGACCTCGACCGACAAGGGCTCGCGCGGTGGCTGGAAGTCGGCCTACCGCGAGGTACGCCGGGGCGTCGCAACACGCGAGATCGTCGTGGTCTCGGACCCGGACGAGTCCGGCCCGGCAGAGCGTGACGGATGCCGGCGCCTGCAGACCACGCTGGTCGAGGGAGGCGAAGTGAACTCCACATTCGAGGGTCCTGCGGGCGTGACGGCGGCGCGGGCACATCACGCGCACGTGCGCGAGGAGCTGCCGGTGCGGGCACTGGCGCTCAGTCGCTCGGATCCTGCGCTGGAGACGATCTACCTCTCGGCGTGAACGACGCTCGCGCGGCACGTGTGAATCAGGACTGCATCTTCTCGTAGATCTCTTTGCACGTCGGGCACACCGGGAACTTCTCGGGGTCGCGCCCCGGCGTCCACTTCTTTCCGCACAGCGCCTTGACGGGCTTGCCGGTCATGGCGGACTCGAGGATCTTGTCCTTCTTGACGTAGTGCGAGAAGCGCTCGTGGTCACCGGGCTCGACCGTCTCCTCACGAAGGAGCTCCTCGAGCTCGCGATCGAGTGTGGCAAGGCCGCCCTGATCGGGGCTGTCCAACGGGGTGCTCATGGTGTGTCAGTGTAGTCGCGCCATCCGGCGCGCGGGCTGGGCTCAGGTCGCCGCTGCGAACTCCATGATGCGGCGCGAGCGCCGGTTGAAGACCGCCGAACCTGTCATCACACCGACGAAGAGAATGAAGACGCCCATCCCGAGCCCGGACCAGAATGCCAGCTCCGCAGCATCGACCGAGCTGGTCAGGGAGAGCCACGTCCACCACAGCGGCGGCGCCGACAGCACCAGCGCGCCGATCATGACCACGGCCTGTGGCACCGCGCCGGAAGATCCCGTGCGCTGGGGCTGCTGGAACGGGCTCTCTCCCGGCGAGGTCACCGGGTAGGGCGCCGCTACCGACGAGATACTCGAGAGCCCGAGCCCGGACAGGAACAACGACAGACACGCGCCGACGATGGCCGGCGCGATCGCCCACCGCCCGTGCAGCGCCACGGAGACCGGCACCGCGATGGCGAGCACCGGCACCGCGATCAGGACGATCGGGACGAGGCGGCCGACGCGGTCGGGAAGCCCCCGCAGACCGCTGGCCACGTGCATCCAGATCGCGGTGGAGTCGTAGGCGAGGTCATTGTGGGGCAGCCAACCGAAGAACAGCGCGGCGAAGAGCACCGGGACCAGCACGGCGACGTTCAACGGCACACCCGCGACCAAGAGCGGCACCATTGTCACGAGCGCCGCGAACGGGATCACGAGCAGGTTCACGAGATAACGGCGGTCCCTGCCCCAGTAGACGAGGCTGCGCGCGGCTACCGCTCCCGCGGGGGTGCCCGGGACGACGCTGAACCACCCGAGCCCACCGCGCTCGCGCGTCGTGAGGGGACGATCGATCGTCGTGAGCTGGCGATGGACGAGGGCGAGCCACGCGTAGCCGAGGGCTGCCACCGTCACGATCGAGACCGCGAGTGCCAGCCATGCCGTCCCCTCCCCCGCGGCCAGCAGTGCGGGAAACGCCCATGCCGCCCCGAGCGGGGTGAAGGAGATCACACCGACGGCTTCGGCCAGCGCGCCGGGCACGGCCCCGTTCCAGTCCAGCGACGCGAGGAAGACCCCGACCGGCACCACGACGACCACGATCAGGACGAGGAGCAGCCCGGACAGCTCTCGCGAACGGCGCTCGCGGAACATCATCGCCGCGAGCCCGTGTGCGAGCCGCGCCAGCAGCACGCACGTGAGGACGCCGAGCACCCCGGCCGTCACCAGCGCGAGGATGCTGACCCCGGCCTCGGCCCAGACGATGCCTGCGCACACGACGAGCACGATCAGCGCGAACAGCGGGAGACTGAGAAGACTTGCGAGCACGAGCGTCGCGGCGAGCGGCCGCGACGGGAGGGCGAACACGCGGAATCGTCGCGGATCAAGCGGATCGCTGATGGCGGTGACGATAGGGGCGAGGAAGAAACCGAGGGTCACCGCCGACCCGGCGAAGACGGTGAGCGCCCCGATCACATCAACCGACGACGATGCCAGCCCGAGGACGCCCCAGGCCACGACGACGGTGGCGGCAACGACCAGCAGCAGCCCCAGCACGACCCTCGTGACATGCCGCGAGTCTCCGCGCAGCGCGCCCACCAGGAGCGCGAGCCTCAGTCGGAGAACATGTGCAACCACTCGAGCCCCTCCCGCGTGGATGCTGCGCCGACCAGTTCCCGGTAGCGCTCCTCGAGTGTCCCCTCACCGCGCACATCGGCGACCGCGCCCTCGGCGACGAGCTCGCCGCCGACGATCACCGCCACTCGAGAGCAGACGCGCTCGACCAGTTCCATTCCGTGGCTCGAGAGGATGACCGTGCCCCCGTGCTCGACGTAGGCGGAGAGGATGTCGAGGATCGCGGCGCTCGAGACCGGGTCGACCGCTTCGAAGGGCTCGTCGAGCACAAGAACACGCGGGGAGTGGATGAGGGCCCCCGCCAGCATGATCTTCTTCGTCATGCCCGCGGAGTAGTCCGACACGACGCGCCCCAGCGACTCGGTGAGATCGAAGGCGCGCGCAAGATCCGCGGCCCGGCTCTCCACCTCCGCCGCGGGAAGGCCCCGCAGGGCGCCGTAGTAGTAGAGCAGCTGGCGCCCGGTCAGCCGGTCGAAGATTCGCAGCCGATCGGGCAGCACCCCGAGGGCCCGCTTGGCTGCCAGCGGGCGCTCGTGCGCGTCGACTCCCGCGACGACGACGTCTCCGTCGTCGGCGGCGAGCAGGCCGGCGATGATCGACAGCGTGGTCGTCTTTCCCGCACCGTTCGGTCCGACGAGCCCATAGAAGGACCCGGCGGGAACATCGAGGGTGATGTCGGCGAGTGCCTGGAACTCGCCGAACGCTTTGCGGACCCCTGCGAGCCGAACCGCGGGCGCGGCTTCCTCTTCGACGCCGGGAACGACGGGGTCGTCGGTCTCGATGACGACGACCTCCTCGAGTTCGGTGGGGTCCTCGGCCTCGGTGCTCTCCTCCACGTCGGGGAGCTCCTCGACATCGGGGCTTTCCTCTTCGACGACGGGCGGCTCGCTCTCGTCAGCGGCTGCGGAAGTGTCTGTCGAGTCGCTCACCCGTCCAAACTACCAAGCCGATCGGAAGGGAATGAAGAACGCCGCCTCGGATCGAGGCGGCGTTCTTCATTCCCGGTGACGATGTCAGCCGTCGAGCTCTCCGAGAGTCACCTCGATCGTGTGGCTCGAGCCGTCGCGCAGGTAGGTCACGGTCGCCTCGCTGCCGGCCGCGGCAGCACGCACCAGCGCGGTGAGGTCGGTCGCGTCAGCGACCGGCACGCCGTTGAACGCGGTGACCACATCGCCGCTCTGCAGACCCCCGACCTGCGCTGCTCCGCCATCGGTCACCTCGACGACATAGGCGCCTGTCGTGCTCGAGCCATCGACCGAAGCCGCGTCGCGCACGCTCGCGCCGAGCAGACCGTGCGTGGCCGTTCCGGTCTCGATGATCTCCTGCGCGACACGCTGGACGACGTTCGAGGGAATCGAGAAGCCCACACCGATCGAGCCGGAGGTGTCAGAGCTGGAACTCGCGGAAGCGATGGCGACGTTGATGCCGATCAGACGCCCCTCGGAGTCGACGAGCGCACCGCCCGAGTTGCCGGGGTTGATCGCTGCATCGGTCTGGATGACCGAGATCTTGATCGTCTCGGTCGCGGTAGACGTCTGCCCCTGACCGAAATCGAAGTAGAACGGGCTGTCGCTGGAGCTGTCGTCGCTGTCGCTGTCGGTTGAGGATGAGTCGGGCGCTGCCGCGGAGGCGATTTCAATCGACCGGTACAGCGCGCTGACGATCCCGGTAGTGACGGTGTTCGACAGCCCGAGCGGCGCACCGATCGCGACCGCGACGTCCCCGACGTTCAGATCCGAAGAATCGGCGAATTCGATGGGTGTGAGCCCCTCGGCATCGACGAGCTTGATGACGGCCAGGTCGTAGACCGGATCCGTGCCGACGAGCTCCGCGTTGTACACCGCTCCGTCGGAGGTCGTGACGGTGATCACGGCGTCCGAGGTCGCACCATCAAGTGTCACGACGTGCGTGTTGGTGACGACATAGCCGTCCTCGCTGAGGATGACTCCGGATCCGGTACCGCCTCCGGCAGTGGAGGTCGCCGAGATCGTGACGACCGACGGCAGCGCGATCGCGGCGATCGCGGTGGTCTGGTTGACCGACTCGGTGTCGTTGACGGTGACGCTCACGGGGCCGGCGGCGACCGAGGTCGTCTCATCGGCGAAGAGGACGTTGCCGGCGTATGCGCCGCCGACGCCGGCAAGACCGCCGACGAGGGCCGCGGCCACGATGATGCCGGTGACTTTGCCGGCACCGACCTTCGCGCGCTCGGTGCGGGTGGACGGGGGTGTGTAGTACGCGAAGGCGGGAGACTGCGCCGCGCCGGGTGCCTGCGAAGCCTGCGTCGCGCCCGGCTGCTGCGGGTGCGCGTGCCCGGCCGCGGGGTAAGACGGTGCCGCGGCGGGCGCGGCCGCGGATGCCGGTACCAGGGGTTCGGTCGGAAGAGTGTCCCCCGCGGCGGCCGGAGCAACGTTCTCAGGGGTGGTCGCGGGGATGCTGTTGTCGGCGGACGACGAGCCTTCCGGCTCGACGGTGTTGTCGTTGCTCATTGGTGCTCCTTCCAAGCACGACCCACGTTGCCGTCGGATGCTGTGTGAATCCTATGTCGCCGTCGGGAACCACCTATGCAGACGCCATGCAGCACCCGGAGCGCTCCCCGGCGGGGCAGGAGTCAGCGCGGAATCACCTGGAAGCGCCGGAGCCTGAGGGCAGGGTTCACCATGCGTACGCGATCGAGCAGAGCACGGTCGAGATGGGCGACGACGACCTCGGTCCCCGTGCCGATCCCGGCGATCGCCACTCCCTGCGGGTCCACGACCGCGGAGTTCCCCACCCCGAGGGGCGGCGGATGGTCGGCCGCGACCACGTATGCGGTGTTCTCGATGGCGCGCGAGGTCAACAGCGTCCGCCAATGGAACTCCTTGAGCGGTCCCCGCATCCACGCAGCCGGAACGAGCATCACATCCACGTCGACGTCGGCGAGCGTGCGCGCGACTTCAGGGAAGCGCAGGTCGTAACAGGTCATCAGCCCGAAGCGGAAGCCGGCGATCTCGAAGGTCTCGGGAGGAGCGATCTCACCTGCCGTGATCCAGTCCGACTCGCGATGCCCGAAGGCGTCGTACAGGTGCAGCTTGCGATAGGAGGCACGGATGCCGGAGGCATCGACCGCGACAGCGGTGTTGCGCACTCCTGAACCCGTCGACTCGAGAACACCGCAGACGATGACGACTGCCCACCGCTCGGCCAGAGCTGTCAGCGCGGTGATGAACGGACCGTCAAGCGGCTCCGCACGTGCGGCCAGGGACTCGTCGAAAGGGTCGATGAAGACGTTCGAATACTCCGGCAGGAGCACCACGCGTGCTCCGCGCTCCGCTGCCGTTTGGACGCCGTGCGCTATCTGGTCGAGGTTCGCGCGGGAATCTGCCGACGGGGCGAACTGAACGACCGCGACGGCGAGTGAGGCGGCATCGGAGGTGGTCACCCGGCCATCCTCCCGGTCTCAGGCGCCCACGGCAAACGGGAAAAACAAGAGGCCCGCCGAAGCGGGCCTCTTGCGGATTTGGTTGCGGGGGCAGGATTTGAACCTACGACCTCTGGGTTATGAGCCCAGCGAGCTACCGAACTGCTCCACCCCGCGGCACAAGGAAAGAGCCTAGCACGGATCTGCATGCACACGCCACCGGCGCCACCCGCACGCGGTTCGACGAGGATCAGTCCTGCTCGATCGCTTCGCTCAAGCGATCCAGGTAGCCCTCGATCAGCCGGAGATCTTCTTCGCTGTACGGCTCTGTCACCCCGCGCAGCAACTGCAGCCGGCGCGCGAAGTGCTGAAAGAAGCGCTGGCGCGAGAGGTCGGTCAGTGCGACAACGCGCGAACGCCGATCACTGGGGTGTGGTTGACGCTCGAGATAACCGTCTCGCTCCAGCCGATCCAGCAATTTTGTGGTGGAAGCGGTCGAAATCTTGAGATGCTCGGCTACATGGTGCGGACTGACCGACTCACCTCGCTGCTCGCGGATGATCAGCATCCGCAGCGCTGCCAGGTCAGTGACATTCATGTCCATCTCGCCCTTCATGCCGCCGTTCATCCGATCCATGGCGTCATTGAGCGCACGAATGGCAACCAGCACGTCGAACACAGCCTGCTGATGCGCGTCCACCGACTCCGCCCTTTCCCGACTTTCCGCCGACCTGTCCGCAATACTACCTTCCCATTGGCTATTACTAGCTAAACTAGCGAAATAGTGATTAGGTAGAGCCACACCGACCCCAGGGAGCGCACGCGATGACGATGAACGAGGAAGTTGTACTCGTCGACGACGACGGCACGCCGATTGGTACCGCCCCGAAAGCGAGCGTGCACGGCACCGAGACCGCTCTCCATCTGGCCTTCTCGTGTCATGTCGTCAACGAGGACGGTGACGTGCTCGTGACCCGGCGCGCGCTCGATAAGAAGACCTGGCCCGGTGTCTGGACCAACTCCTTCTGCGGACACCCCCGCCCCGCCGAGCCCCTCCTCCACGCCGTCCACCGCCGCGCGGAGTTTGAGCTCGGCATCACCCTCAGCGAGATCGAGCTCGCCCTCCCCCTGTTCCGCTATCGAGCCACGGACGCCAGCGGTGTCGTCGAGAACGAGATCTGCCCGGTGTACATCGCGCGCACCGTGGATGACCTCGACCTGAATCCCCGCGAGGTCCTCGAGGCGCGATGGGTCCCTCCCACACAGCTGCGGGAGGGCCTTGCCGCCACGCCCTGGGCGTTCAGTCCGTGGCTTGTCCTGCAGTCGCAGCAGCTCCACCTGTTCGAGCCGACCGGGCTCCAGCGGATGGCATGCTGATGATCCCCGACCATCTCCACGCCGGAATCGACGCCCAGATCGACGCGTCGCTCGATGCGATCCGTCGACGCGCCGGATCCACCGAGCTGCTTCAGGCGCTCACCGCGGCGATGCGCAGCGCGGTCAGCGGCGGTAAGCGCGTGCGACCGCACCTGGTCGTCGCTTCCTTCCTTGCCTTCGGCGCCGACCCCGACGAGTGCCCGCATCTGCTTCCGGTCGCGGGGGCCTTCGAGCTGCTGCACGGTGCATTCGTCATCCACGACGACCTGATCGATCACGACCTCACCCGCCGCGGCGTCCCGAACGTCGCCGGCCAGTTCCGCCTGCGGGGACGCGCGCGGGGAGCCGAGCCGGCCGGTGCGGCGCTTCTCGGGGATGCCGCGGCGATCCTCGCCGGGGACCTCCTCCTCCATGAGGCGACCGTGATCATCGCGCGCATGCCGGAAGACAGCATCCGCGAACGACTGCTGGATGTGCTGAGCCATGCCGTCCTGGTATCTGCCGGGGGTGAACTCGCCGACGTCGAGAACGCCGTCCTGCCCGAGATCGGGAGTGCGCAGGATCTGTTGACGACGGCACATGACAAGACAGCGGTGTACTCGTTCACGGCCCCCCTCATCGCGGGGGCCGTCCTGGCGGGAGCATCCAGCGCAGAGACCCGCGAATTGGAGAGACTCGGCGGCAAGCTGGGTCTCGCGTTCCAACTCGTGGACGACCTCATCGGTGCGTTCGGGACCGAACAACAGGCGGGAAAGGATGCCGGCAGCGATCTGCGCGAGACGAAACGCACGCCCCTGATCGCCATGGCGCGCGAAAGCAGCAGCTGGCCCCAGGTGACCACGGCCCTGGCACTGGCTCCCACCGGGCCGATCGCGGTGCGCAGCGCTCAGAAGGCTCTGGAGCATAGCGGCGCGCGCCTGCGCATGCAGCAGCTCGTTCAGGAGCGGCTGCACGATGTGCGCGCCGGCGCCGAGGACGCATCGCTTCCGGGGGCGGCGGTCGGGTTGATCCGCCGCCTCGCCGACCTCATCGAGAGACGGATGCCATGAGCCAGAGCCCCACCGGCCTCCAGCTGTACGACGCTGCCGGACGCCGCGCCGCGGCCGTCGTCATCCGTTCGTACTCGACGTCGTTCGGCATGGCGACGCGGCTTCTCGGTGCGAGGCCGCGCCCGCACGTGCGCAACATCTACGCGCTGGTGCGCGTCGCCGACGAGATCGTGGACGGCCCCGCAGCCGAAGCGGGAGTCGACCCCGCCGAAGCCCGGCGCGTGCTCGATGACCTGGAGACGGAGACGGTCACGGCCATCGAGCGCGGCTTCAGCAGCAACCTCATCGTCCATGCCTTCGCGGCCACCGCCCGCGAGTGCGGCATCGACGAAAGTCTCATCGCCCCCTTCTTCGCGGCGATGCGCACCGACCTCGCGACCACGACGCACGACGGCGCCTCACACGACTCGTACGTGTTCGGATCGGCCGAGGTCGTCGGTCTGATGTGCCTCCGGGTCTTCGTGAACGCGGGGCGACCGGGGGGAGATGAGCCGGACGAGCGCTTGACAGAGGGGGCGCGACGCCTCGGGTCCGCGTTCCAGGATGTCAATTTCTTGCGCGACCTCGATGACGATCGCACGCGACTGGGCCGGGATTACCTGGCCATCGACGAGACCACGAACACGCGAACAGACATCCTCGCGCGCATCGAGCAGGATCTGGAGGCGGCGCGTCTGGTGATCGCGCAGCTGCCTGCCGACTGCCGACGCGCCGTCACCGCAGCGCACGATCTGTTCGCCGAGCTGGCGCACCGACTCCGCGCCGAGCCGGTGCCCGGCAGGCGCGTGCGCGTCCCCGACGCGGCGAAAGCCGTGATCCTCGCCCGCGCGTGTCTGGGCCGCCCCGCGAAGCGGCGCGCAGCATGAGCGGCGCGCAGGGAACGGCCGCCGTGATCGGCGCAGGGATCGCGGGTCTGGCCACATCAGCGCTGCTGGCCCGCGAAGGCTGGGAAGTCACGGTCTACGAGGCCCGCGCGCAGGTCGGCGGAAGAGCCGGGAGCTGGGAGAGCGACGGATTCCGCTTCGACACCGGACCCAGCTGGTATCTGATGCCGGAGGTGTTCGACCACTTCTTCCGCCTGCTCGGCACGAGCGCGGCGCAGGAGCTCGACCTGGTCACCCTGGATCCTGCCTATCGCGTGTACCAGGAGCCGGATGACGCGAACGGATCCGCGCCGATAGACATCCGCAGCGGTCGAGATCTTTCGACGGCCCTCTTCGAGAGCATCGAGCCCGGAGCGGGAAAGGTCCTCGGGACCTACTTGGACAGCGCGCGGGATGCCTACGATCTGGCGGTGGGGCGCTTCCTCTACGACACCTACGAGTCGACGGCGGGCCTGCGTGACCCGCAGCTGCTGCGGCGTCTTCCGCAGCTGGCACCGCTACTCACCTCGAAACTCGAACGCCACGTCGAGCGACGCTTCGACACTCCGGTGCTTCGGCAGATTCTCGGCTACCCGGCGGTATTCCTCGGCGGCTCGCCCGACCGCGTGCCGAGTCTGTACCACCTCATGAGTCACCTCGATCTCGCGGACGGTGTGCTCTACCCCCGGGGCGGGCTGTACGAAGTCATCCGTGCCGTCGAACGCGTCGCCCGGGCGCAGGGCGTCCTCATCAGAACCGGCGCCCCTGTCGCCGGCATCGACACCGACGGGCGAGGTGGCCGCACGCGGGCGTCCGGGCTGACCCTGGCGGATGGCACGCACGTGGATGCCGACCTCGTGGTCTCCAGCGCAGACCTGCACTTCACCGAGACCGAGCTGCTGCCGCGTCACCTGCAGACGTATCCCGAAAAGTGGTGGCACTCGCGCACGCCGAGTCCCGGAGCCGTGCTCCTGATGCTGGGCGTCGACGGCGCACTTCCCGAACTCGCCCACCACACGCTCCTGTTCTCGGCGGATTGGCGCACGAACTTCGACGACATCTTCGGCGCTGACCCTCGACTGCCCGACCCCGCATCGCTCTACGTCTGCAAGCCGTCGGCAACCGATGATTCTGTGGCACCCGCCGGAAGCGAGAACCTCTTCGTCCTGGTGCCGGTTCCGGCAGACCCTGCGCTCGGACGCGGCGGCATCGACGGCGCCGGCTCCCCCGCGATCGAAGCGGCCGCGGACCGCGCGATCGCGCAGATCGCGAGCTGGTGCGACATCCCCGACCTTGCCGAACGGATTCGCGTACGCCGCACGATCGCACCGGGGGACTTCGAACACGACTTCCACGCGTGGCGCGGAAACTCCCTGGGGCTAGCCCACACCCTCCGGCAAAGCGCGATGTTCCGGCCCGGCAATGCCTCGAAGAAGGTCGAAGGGCTGATGTATGCCGGAGCGTCGACGTTGCCCGGAATCGGCCTCCCGATGTGCCTGATCTCGGCGGAGCTCATCGTCAAGCGGCTGCGTTCGGATCACTCCCCCGGACCACTCCCCGAGCCGAGCGTGGTCTGACATGCCCGGCACCTACCTCGCGGCCATCCTGCTCTCGATGCTGGGGGTGGGAATCATCGACGCCCGCTGGCGGCTGGCGCTGTTCGGCGCCCCGGTGCGGACGCTGGTCTGTGTCGGCATCGGCGTGGTGTTCTTCCTCGTCTGGGATGCTGTCGGGATCCTCACCCGCTCCTTCGCGAAGGGTGACAGCCCGCTCTTCACGGGAATAGACCTCGCACCCGAGCTGCCGCTCGAAGAGCCGGTGTTCCTCGCTTTCCTCTGCTACCTGGCCCTGGTCGCGTTCGCGGGCGTCGTGCGGTGGTCGGCCGCGCGAGCCACCGCCGACGCGCAGAACACCGACAGCGTGGGCGACGCCCAATGACCTACGCGCTCACGATCATCCCCTTCGCCCTGATCACGATCAGTGTCGTGTGGATCTCGTCGCGACGACCCAGGATGCGCGAGCGGATGGCGGCATCGGGGGTCGCCGCGATCATCCTGGTCGTCCTCACGGCAATCTTCGACAACGTGATGATCGGCGCCGGCCTGGTCGTCTACCCGGAGGGCGTCTCCAGCGGCATCCTCATCGGCGTGGCCCCGATCGAGGACTTCTCGTACGCGATCTGCGCCGCCTTCCTCATGCCCGCGATCTTCGCACTTCTGCCCGAGGGACGTGCTCACGCCCGGAGCATCGATGAGTGATTCGCGGTCCCCCCTCCCGCTGGGGCGCATCGCACGGGAACTGGTGATCTCCTCGCGTCCGGTGAGCTGGATCAACACCGCCTACCCGTTCGCGGCCGCCTACCTGTTGACCACGCGAGAGATCGACATCCCGCTGGTGGTCGGCACGCTGTTCTTCCTGGTGCCATACAACCTCGCCATGTACGGCATCAATGACGTGTTCGATTACGAATCGGACCTGCGCAACCCCCGCAAGGGTGGCGCGCACGGCGCCGTGCTCGACCGTCGCATGCATCGCATCACCCTCTGGGCAGCGGCCCTGGCCTGCGTGCCTTTCGTCGTCTACCTCGTCGTGGTCGGATCCCCGCTGTCCTGGCTCGTGCTGGCGGCGAGTCTCTTCTTCGTCGTGTTCTACAGCGCGCCGCCGCTGCGGCTCAAGGAGCGCCCCTTCGCCGACTCGGTGACCAGCAGCATCCACTTCTTCTCCCCTGCCGTGTACGGCCTCGTGCTGGCGGGGGCGACATGGACGTGGGGTCTGATGGCGATCATCGTCGCCTTCGCCCTGTGGGGGGTGGCCTCGCACGCGTTCGGGGCGGTCCAGGATGTCGAGGCCGACCGCGCCGCGGGGATCGCATCGATCGCAACGTCCCGGGGAGCGGCCTGGACAGTGCGCTTTGCGCTCGCCTGCTACGCGCTCGCGGGCGCGGTGATGCTCGCCACGCCGTGGCCAGGTCCCCTGGCCGCGCTGGCGGCCGTGCCCTACCTCGTCGTCGTCTGGCCGTATCGCTCGGTCGCGGATGCCGACGCCGCCCGCGCTACGGCAGGGTGGCGGCGCTTCCTGTGGCTCAACCAGTTCGCCGGCTTCGTCGTGACGCTCCTCCTGATCTGGTGGTGGATGCTGACCCTCTGAGGGACCGCACCCACCACCGGGTGATCATCAGCCGTCGCTCGCTACTGGGCGCTTCCGAGATCGATCAGCGTCTGCACGGCGTCGGTGAGGGCCTGGTCGGCCTCGGCGAACGCGGCCAGATCACCGGAGCGCAGTGCCTCATCGCGCGCGAGCATCGCCTGCTGCGCGGCATCCAGCGCCGCCTGATACTCATCGGTGGTCGTGCCATCGTCGGTGGCGCCATCGTCAGTCGTACCGTCGTCGATCGTGGGATCGACGGGTTCGATCCCGTCATCGCCGGCGTCAGCACCGGCGTCGCCGCCGAACAGCGCGTCGAGGGCTTCGGTGAGGGTGTCCTCGAACGCGATCTCATTACCGAAGGACACCAGCACCTTCTGCAACGTCGGAAGCTGTGTCGCACCGGAGGACTGCACGAACACGGGTTGCACGTACAACAGACCGCCACCCACGGGGAGCGTCAGCAGGTTGCCGTTGCGCACCTCGGATTGCCCCTGGGCCAACAGGTTGATCTGCGACGAGATGACCGGGTCGGCATCGAAGGTGTTCTGCACCTGGCCCGGACCGGGCACCGTCGTGTCCGCATCGATCACCAGCAGGCGGAGCTTTCCATACCCTTCGCCGATCACCCCGGCGGTGCTGCCCGCATTCGAGTCCACGGCGAGGTAGCCCATGAGCACGTTGCGCGCGGTCCCGGCCTCGGACGAGGGGATGAAGGTCGTGAACATCGAGTACGACGGCTCGTCCTGTCCCGGCATCTGCATCGTGAGGTAATACGGGGGCTGCAGCTGCGTGTCGTTCTGCGGGTCGTTCGGCGTCTCCCACACGTTGTCACGCTGGTAGAAGGACTGCGCGTCGCTCACGTGATACACGCCCAGGATGGCGCGCTGCACCTTGAAGAGGTCCGTGGGATAGCGCACGTGGCTGATGAGGTCGGCCGACATCTCACTGACCGGCTTCACCGTCGACGGGTAGACGTTCTGCCATGCCTGCAGGATCGGGTCGGTCTCGTCCCAGGCGTACAGCGTCACGCTGCCGTCGTACGCGTCGACCGTGGCCTTCACGGAGTTGCGGATGTAATTGATGTCGTCGAGCCCGAAGCGCTGCAGACTCGTGTTCGAGTCCGAAATCGCCTCCTGCAGGCTCACCGTCGAGGAGTACGGGTAGTTCGCGCTGAGGGTGTAGGCGTCGATGATCCATACGATCCGGCCGTCGACGACGCTCGGGTACGGGTCGGAATCCAGCTGCAGGTAGGGAGCGACCTTCTGCACGCGCTCGGCGGGATCGCGATCGTAGAGGATCTGCGAGTCGTCATTGATGTAGTCCGAGAACAGGATCTGCTCGGACTGGAACTTCAGCGCGTAGACCAAGCGGTTGAAGACGTTCCCGATGCTCGGTCCACCGTCGCCCGAGAAGGTCGTCTTGGTGTCGCTGGACCCGTCGGTCCCCGTGGGGTAGTCCAACTCGACGGGCGTCGTGCCCTCGGGAGCGCCGACGATCGAGTACTCGGGCGAGTTCTCCCCGAAGTACACGCGCGGCTCGAAGCTGCCCTCGTCGGTGAGGAACCCGGAGGTCGGGATGCCCTGCTCGAGGAAGACGGGCTCTCCCTCGGTGGTGCGGTTGTTGCCCTCGGCGACGACGAGCCCGTACCCGTGCGTATAGACGAGCGACGTGTTCTGCCACGTCGCGGCGGCACCGAGCTGGTCGATGTTGAGCTCGCGCACCGATACGACGGTGTCCTGGCTCACGCCGTCGATCTCGTAGCGGTCGACATCCAGCGGGTCCTGGAACTGGTAGTACGAGCGGAACTGCTCAAGCTGCTGCACCGTGGGACCGATGATCGCCGGGTCCATGATGCGGATCTGCGCCGTGGTCTCGGCGTCCTCGCGTAGCTGGCCGGCCTCGGCGTCGGTCGCCGCGGTGAAGTTCATCTCCTCCAGCCCGTCAACGGCGTACGCGGCCTGCGTCCCATCGATGTTGCGCTGGTAGTACTCCTGCTCGTAGGCGAACTGGTTCGGCTGCACCTGGAACGTGTTGACGATCCAGGGGTAGCCGATGCCGACGACGATCGTGGCGATCACGAGCACCGCGGTGCCCACGAGCGGGAACCGCCAGCGTCCGATGACCGCGGTCACGAAGAACAGCAGGGCGACCACGACGGCGCTGAGGGAGAGGATCGCGAGGCCGGGGATCACCGCATTGGCGGTCGTGTACCCGGGCCCGGTGATGCGGTCACCGGTCTGCACGAGCGTGATGTAGCGGTCCAGCCACAGGCTCGCGGCCTGCACGAGGACGTAGAGACCGGCGATGATGGCGATCTGGATGCGGGCGGCCTTCGAGATCCGCAGTTCACGCTGGCCGATCCGCACCGATCCATAGAGGTACGAGACGACGACCGTCACCAGCAACGCGACCAGCAGCACGGCCGAGACGAAGCCGAGCAGCGCGCTGTAGAACGGCATGGCGAACAGGTAGAAGCCGGTGTCCAGGCCGAACTCCGGGTCGGTCACGTCGGTGGCGACACCGTTGAACCACAGCCACGTGGTCTGCCATTGCGTCGAGGCGGCGAAGCCGGCGAAGAACCCGAAGAACGTCGGGATCCCCCACATGGCCAGACGCCGCAGGGGCTCGATCACCTCCTGGTATCTGTCCAGCTGCGAGCTCATCCGCACGTACACCGGGCGCAGCCGGTACGCGAGCTGGATCGCCACCCACACCGGGAGCGCCATGCCGACGAAGCCGACGACGAACATCACGACGCGCGCGAGCCACTGGGTGGTCAGCACCTGGGTGTAGCCCAGCTGAGCGAACCACAACCAATCCGTGTACAGGCTCACGAAGACGAAGAACCCGACGACCAGGGCCGCCAGGACGGCGAGGGTGATCGCGATGATGCGGCGGGACGGTGACGCCTTCTTCGGCGCAGGAGTCGTGGTCACCACCCCATCCTAAGTGGGGCTCCGCGGACCCCGGCCGTGAGAACGCTGGTGACTGCGCTCGCGATCTCTCAACCGCAGGTGGGCAACGCCGAGAGATCGGCGTCGGTGCGGATCGCGTCGAGGGCCGCGAGCGCGTCATCCAGCGTGGCCACGGCGAACACCTGCAGATCACCCGGCACATTGCCCGCGACCTCGTCGCAATTGCTGTCCGGCGCGAGGAAATACTCCGCGCCGGCGTTCAGCGCGCCCCAGAGCTTCTGCCGGATGCCGCCGATGGCGCCGACGACGCCGTCGGCGGTGATCGTCCCGGTGCCGGCGACCTCCGCGCCGCCGTTGAGCTGATCGGGGGTCATCACGTCCATGATCCCGAGCGCGAACATCATTCCGGCGCTCGGCCCGCCGACGTTGTCGAGCTGAATGGTGACATCCACCGGGAAGTCGTACTCGGTCGTGAGCGTCACCCCGATCAGCCACGCATCGCTCTCGGAATCGAAGGCGGGCGTGAGAGAAACGGTCATCGGCGTGCCGTCTCGCAGGATGTCGATTGCCACGGCGGCGCCGTCCGCGTCCTGCACGAGGTCGCGGATCTGCTGCACATCGGCGACGTCCTGCCCGCCGACGGCGACGATGACGTCCCCGGCCACGAGCACGCCGTCGGCCGCGGACCCCTCGCCGACCGAGTACACCGTCTCGGCCGTGCCCACGTCGTACCCGAGCTCGGTGAGCGCTGCCGCGGTGGCCTCGGCCTGTGAATCCACCATCAGTGCCGCGTTGACCTCGCTGCGCTCCTCCGAGGTGACACCGGAGGGGAAGACGGACTCGATCGGCACGATGGCCCGGGACGGGTCGAACCATGCCATCGCCAGCTCGAACCAGGACGGACGTCGCTCGGGTGAACCCGCGACCTGCACCGTCAGCAGATCCAGGGCACCCGAGGTTTCGTAGGTGGGTGCGCCCGCGACCTCGATGAGGGGGACGGTCTCACCGTCCGAGGTCTGCACCGTGCCGAGTGTGTTGTACACGGGCCCCGGCTGCTCGATCACGTACGAAGTCGGCAGGAACGTCAACGCCAGCAGCGTCACGAGCGCGACCACCAGCGCCCACAGCCCGACCTGCGTCCCGCGGCTGCGCCGACGTCGCGGCGCAGGCACAACGGTGACGTTCTCGTCGAACAGAGCCACAGCATCCCCTTGATCGGTCGTTCGCGACCGGCGTACGGCGATTCGTCAGAAGCCGGCGGGTGCGATGAGTCGTACGACTAGCGTAGTTCGCGTCACCATGAAGCGGCTGAGAGGCGGAACACGTGGCCGACGAGACACCGGGTCCGGACGAGGACCTGCCCGAAATCTTTCGCCAGCTCTTCGGCGGAGCAGGAATGGATCCCGAGCAGCTGGCTGAGCTGTCGAAGATGGGCTTCGACCCGGCGATGCTGCAGAGCGCCCTGTCCCAGCTACAGGGCGCATTCGCCTCCGCCGGGCACGGCGGCATCTCGTGGGAACTCGCCGAGCGCCAGGCGCTGCACATCGCGAACAAGGACGGGGCCGGGATCGGGGCCGCCGATCGCAGCGCGGTCGATGAGGCCTTCACGCTCGCCTCGCTCTGGCTGGGCGAGGCCACCGCGATCTCCGATATCCCCGCGCCGGGCACGGCCCTCACCCGCGGCGGCTGGGTCGAGGCGACGCTCCCCGTGTGGCAGGAGCTCGCCGAGCCGGTGGCGACGAGCATCGCGGATGCCTTCACCGCGGCCCTGCAGGAACAGGCTCCCGACGACCTCCAGGGTCTCATCGCCAACGCCGGAAAAGTCATGCGCACCGTCGGTGGATCACTGTTCGCGACGCAGCTGGGCAAGGTCGTGGGCGATTTGTCGACCGAGGTCGTCTCCGGAGGAGATGTCGGCATCCCGCTGCTCGCCGACGGGCATGCGGCGGTGATCCCGCAGAACTTCGCGGCCGTCACGCGCGACCTCGACATCCCCGACGACCAGTTCGTGCTGTACGTCGCCACCCGCGAACTCGCGCACGCGCGCCTGTTCCGCCACGCCCGGTGGCTGCGGCTGCACGTCCTGTCGCAGGTGAGCGAGTTCGCCCGGGGTGTGCGCGTGGACACCCAGGCGCTGGAGGACATGGCAGGGCGCTTCGACCCCGCGCATCCCGAAGAGCTGCGCGAGGCACTGGAGACCGGTGCGCTGCTGCCCGAGCGCTCCGACGCACAGAAGGCGGCGCTCTCGCGTCTGGAGACCACGCTTGCCACCATCGAGGGCTGGGTGGATGTCGTCACCGAGCAGGCCACCTCGCGATTGCCGGCCGCGGCACGCATCGCGGAGACGGTGCGGCGTCGTCGCGCCATCGGTGGGCCCGCCGAGCAGGCTCTGGGCGCGCTCGTCGGCCTGGAGCTGCGCCCGCGTCGCATCCGCGAGGCAGCCGCGATGTGGCGCGCGGTCGCTGATGCCGTCGGCATCGCCGCCCGCGACGAGCTCTGGGACTCCCCCGACCTCGTGCCCACCGCGCACGACATCGACGACCCCGCCGCGCTCGTGGCACGGCTCACCGCCCGAGCCCGGGGTGAGGAGCCGGTCGGCGACGAGTTCGACGACGCGCTGGCGCGTCTGCTGGCCGCAGAAGACCCTGCCCCGTCGGCGGAGGACGACCAGACGGACGAGCCGACCGAGGGCACTGACCCGGTCTGACCGCGCACGGCGCGGACGCCGTCGTCGCTGTCTCGGGCCCTCTCCTCCCCAACGCTGTGCCCGGGGCCACGCGGTCTCCCTGTGGACAGCGCGCCGCCTACCGGCGGGTCCCCGGACACAATCGGGCCATGCTGCGCATCGACCCCGCCTTCCCGCCGCTGTGGCGCACGCCCACGATCCTGCAGTTCGGCATCGAGGGCGCGCTCCGACTCGTCGATCCTCCACTGTGGCAGCTGCAGTTCATTCGCCAGCTCGAACGCGGCCTGCCCGCGGTGACGGCGATTCCGCTGGCACTCGCGCTGGGCGCCGGCAACGCGGAGGAGGCAGAGGCGCTGATCTCCCGTGTGGAGTCGGTGTTGATCGACGCCGCGGTCTCCCCGCTCGATGTCGAGGT
The DNA here is from genome assembly GCF_039531125.1 of Microbacterium sediminicola. Classification (NCBI taxonomy): domain Bacteria; kingdom Bacillati; phylum Actinomycetota; class Actinomycetes; order Micrococcales; family Microbacteriaceae; genus Microbacterium; species Microbacterium sediminicola. Next base: position 509,721 of record NZ_BAAAPL010000001.1, on the reverse strand, counting down.
GCAGACGACGACCGACGCGAGCGCGGAGCATGTCGGGTCGGTCGTCATCGGGCTCGAGGCGGTGGGCTGTTCCGTTCGGGTCACCGTCACGGATGATGCCGCGCCCGCTGATCCCGTCCGCGATGGTCGCGCCGTCGTTCTCCTCGCCGCGCTCGCGGTGCATCCGCGGCGTGCGGCACGACTGGTCGCCGACGACGTGCCGCATCTACCGGTCGTCCTCGATGAGGGGACCGCACTCGTGGGTCCGGTTGTCATCCCGGGGCGAGGTGCATGCTTGGCGTGCCTCGCGGCGCACCACCGCGACGCGGATTCCGCTTGGCCCGCCCTGACCGCGCAACTGTTCGGTCGCAGCGCCCCTGTCGGTCCGGCGGCGCTCGCGCTCGAAGCGGGCATGCACGCCGCACGCATGCTGAAGAACGGTCTGGTGGGCGTCAGTCGCCTCCTCGACGTGTCCACGCCCCGCCACGTGGAGCGGACCTGGGAACCGCATCCCGCGTGCACGTGCGGATCTCCTGCAGGAAACGGGACGGCTCTCGCCCGCGGGATCCCCGCGACCACGACAGCGACAGCGTTCGCCGTGCCCGCGTGATGCCGACGTAGGTCAGTCGCCGCTCTTCGTCGATCGCCTCGAAACCGGTGGCGTAGCCGATCGGCAGCAGCCCCTCGGCCATCCCCGTGAGGTAGACGTGATCCCACTCGAGCCCCTTCGCCGCGTGGAGCGTCGCCAACGTCACGGTCCTCAGGGCGGGCTCGTCCTGCGCGCGAGCACGGGCCATGACGTCGTCGGTGAACTCCCGCAGCGTCGTCCCCTCCGGCGCCTCCTCGGCCAGCCGCAGCAGCGCCGCGCGGGCCTCCCACGCGTCACGCACGGCACCTCCGGCAGGCGGCGGCTGATCGGTCAATCCGAGCGAGCGCAGAACGTCACGCACCGTATCCACAAAGCCGTTCTCCAGAGGGGCGACCGACGCTCCTCGCAACGCCATGATCGCCTGGCGCACTTCGGGGATGTCGAAGAACCGGGTGCCGCCCAGGACGGTGGTCGGCACGCCCGCGTCGGCGAGTGCCTCGATCAGCTCGGCCGATTGCCCGTGCGCGCGATAGAGCACGGCGATCGCCCGCGGGTCCGCGCCCGCCGCGATCCGCTCGGCAACAGATGCCGCGACCGCCCGGGCTTCGGCGATCTCATCGCGATGCTCCGCGACCATCGGAAGGAGATCGTCCCCCACGCCGCGGTGCACGTCGCCGGCGACGAGTTCGACGGAGCCCGGCCGGCCGCGCATCAGCTGGTTCGCGGCCGAAAGGATGCCCGGCGACGATCGATAGTTGTGCGGCAGCTCGACCACCCGCGCATCAGGATGGCGATGACCGAATTCGAGGAGGAATCTCGCATCTGCGCCCGCGAACGAGTAGATGGTCTGGCTGGCGTCCCCGACCACGCACAGGTCCTGACGATCCCCGACCCACAGTTCCAGTAGCCGCTGCTGCAGCGGCGAGACATCCTGATACTCGTCGACGGTGAAGTGTCGATACTGTTCGTGGACGGCCGCGGCGACGCGATCTTCGGATTCCAGCATTCCTGCGCAGGCGAGCAGGACATCCTCGAAATCCAGCTGGCGTCGCTCATCCTTGAGCTGCTCGTAGGCCCGTTGGAGTTCGACGACCACGGCGGTGCTGAGGGGCCCCACAGCACCGCCCGCGTGCTCACGGGCGTACTGGTCGATCGTCCGCATCCGGACCTTGCGCCACTCGATGTGGCTCGCCACCTCCCGCAGAGTGGCTCGATCCGGATCGAGGCGGAGTGTGTCGGCGGCATGGGCGAGGAGGCGAACCTTGTTGTCGACGATGGCAGGGAGTGCATCCCCGGTGAGTGTCGGCCAGAAGTAGTTGAGCTGGGCCAGAGCCGCGGAATGGAATGTTCGCGCTGAGACGCCCTCGATGCCGAGAGTGCGCAGCCGCCCGCGGAGCTCGCCGGCAGCCTTGCTGGTGAACGTCAGCGCCATCACGCGGCCGGGACTGAAGGCGCCGACATCCACGCCGTGCGCGATGCGCCGGGTGATGACCCGCGTCTTTCCGGATCCTGCTCCCGCCATGACCGCGACGGGTCCGCGAAGGGTTCGCACCGCTTCGAGCTGATGCTCGTCCAGTCCGTCCAACACGTTCATGACACGACGCTCACGCGGCACCGGCGCGCTCAGCGGCGTGCCAGTGCTCGATCAGCGTGCGCGCGATCGACGCCGGCCCGGGCAGATGAGGGAGCGCGTCCCCCGCGAGCGCCGCCGCGATCTGCTCTCGGTCGAACCATCGCGCATCGATGATCTCCTCCCCGTCCGGTCGCGGCACGGCATCGGAGGTCGTGGCGATGAAGCCGAGCATGAGGGAGCGCGGGTACGGCCACGCCTGCGATCCGAGATAGGTCAGCTCCTCCACGTGGACCCCCGATTCCTCGAGGACCTCGCGCGCGACGGCGCTCTCCAGGGATTCCCCCGCCTCAACGAATCCCGCAAAGCACGAGTATCGATCTGCGCCCCAGGCCGCGTTGGATCCCAACAGAATGCGCTCGCCGGTCGGGTCGGTCACCGCGACGATCACGGCGGGGTCGGTGCGTGGGAAGTGCTCTCGTCCGCAGGCCCCGCAGGAGCGTGCCCAGCCGCCGGTGGTCAGCGTCGTGACCGCCCCGCACGCCGGACAGTACGGGCTGTCCCGCAACCATCGCGCCAGGCTCAGCGCGGCGACGAACGCGGAGGCATCAAGGTCCACGAGACCGCCGCCGACGGCACGCAGCGCCTCCCATCGCGCGGCGATGTCCGGTGCCTCAGCGCCGTCGGGCAGCGCAAGGAGCCACAGGTCGCGCCCGTCAGCGCCCTCTCCGAGAAAGGCATGGATGCCATCCAGCGCCGCCAGCGCCGGGTCGGACGCCGATACCCAGAGCAGACGACCTGCCGCGTCCATCGGGGCCCTGTCCGCATCGACGACCAGGACGCGCGCATCCGGTGCCGGATCCGTCCCGACATCCGTGCGTCGATGCTCGGCCCGATCCAGTCCTGACCTGGCCAGGGGCGCACGGCCGGACGACTGCATTGGACAAGGACCTCTCTCAAGGGCGTGGCGCGAGGCTTCGCGCGGGCGCCAGACCTACCCTGGGCACATGGCGCGCTCACCTCTCACTCTAGCCGCGGCCGTCACCTCCATCGGCGCGGACACCACCGTGATCGCCGCCGCCGAGCTCACCGAACGATCCGCCGGCCGCATCGACGCGGCACACCTCACTCTCGACGACGGACGGACCCTGGTCGTCCGGGTCGGCACCGATGCGGACTCCGGTGATGAACTGCGCGCCCAGGCCCGCGCACTCCGCGCCCTGTCCAGCGGAATGCGGGCACTGCTGCCTTTCGCGGTGCCCGAGGTTCTCGGCGAGGTCCCTCTCGGATCGGACACCGCCTACGTCACCACCTTCATCGCCGGCTACCGCGTCGACCCCGGACAGGTGCCGCCCGGAGCCGGTGTCGCAACATCGATCGCCGCGGCGCTCGCCGCGATCCACGCGCTGCCGGTGGCCTCAGTGCGTGACGCAGGTCTGGCGGTGCGCACCTCAGCCCAGATCCGCGACGAGACCGAGCGGCTGATCGACCGGGTGCAGACCACCAAGCGGGCTCCCGTCGCGCTGGTCTCACGCTGGCGGCGGGCCGTGGACACCGACGATTTGTGGCGTTTTGAACCCACCGTGATCCTCGGTTCGGCATCATCGGACAGTTTCTTCCTGGCCGATCGCGACGACCTCCCGGTGGTCACCGGGGTCGCGCACTGGGAGGGGCTGTCGGTCGGCGACCCCGCGGCCGATCTGCAGTGGATCGCGTCGGCACCGACCGCGGCATCCGATGTGCTGGCCGCATACGCGGCGGGATCCGATCGCGCCCCCGACCCGTTCCTGCGCTCACGCGCACGTCTTCACGCCGAGTTGGAGTTCGCCCGTTGGCTCGTCCACGGCTACGACGCGAATGATGCCACCGTCATGACCGACGCCGAGACTCTGCTCTCTTCCCTAGCGGACTCCGTCGTCGATGACGCACTGATCCCGCGCGCCTCCGCCGGTGTCGACGACGCCATCGCGCTCATGGGCCAGATGCCGAGCGCCGCGACCAGCGGTGCCGACACGTCGATGCACACCGACGCGTACGACCCGGATGAACTGGCCACCTGGATCACCGACGAACCGGCGGACACCGTCACCGAGGAGGCCCGGACGGAGCCTGTCTCCACCGTCGATGAGCCGAGCCCGGGAAACGACAACACCGGCACGGATGAGGAGCCCTCCGCCGGCGTCACCGTGACCGACGCCGTCACGGCGCCGATCCTCCTGCCGGTGAAACCCGTTCAGCTCGGCACGGTCGACTCGTCATTCGGCGACATCGATCCCGAGTCCGATGAGCCGGCGCGTGCCGCACGGGCCGCGTTCCAGAGGTGGACGAGCTCCTCCTCCGAGTAAACGCGATCCGAGCGGATCACCGTGTCCGAGGCGACGTAGTACAGCACGACATCGATCTGGTCCAGGGGAATGCCGCTGCGTTTGTGGTACGCGACGCGGTAGAGCGCGAGCTGCAGCATGCGATCGGCCCGCTCCGACGCGGTGCGCGGCGCGGCACCGGTCTTCCAGTCGACGATCTCGATGCGTCCGCTCCGCCGATAAACGGCATCCAACTTGCAGATCAGCCGATCGATTCCCTCCGCTCCCGGGAGTCGAATGTCGATCTCGCACTCCACCTCGAGCGGCGAGAGCATGCCCCACTCCGAAGCGATGAACCTTTCCTGGAGCGCCGCGAGCGCGGCCTCCTCCGCATCGGCGACCGGCGAGGAGTCCACCTCTGCATCGTCCTGCTCCCACAGCAGGTCATCCAGCGGGCTGGTGCTGCCGGCAAGGCCCGAGCGTGCCTCCACCCACGCGTGGAAACGTGTGCCGAGGGTCGTCGCACGATACGGCTTCTCGGGCATCGGTCGCTCGACCGAGGCCTGAGCGCGGGCGTAGTCGGCGACGAACTCCTTGAACCGCGAGGCGGCGACCCGACGCGGGTCCTCCGCCTGCCGACGCGAACTCCGCGCTGAGCGCTCGTCCAGCAGCCGGGCGATGTCCGGTGCCGCAACCAACGGCGATGCGGTGTCGCGCTCCATCGCCTCCTCGACCAGGCGGGCGGCGTCGTGCACGCGCTCGGTCCGTCCACCCAGGGGCGCCATGGGCCACTCGACGGGCACCCCCTCCCGTCCTTCGTACGGATTGTCCTCATCATCGGGCACGGAGATGGCAGGCAGCCCCAGTGCGTCGACGATCTCGACGAGATAGGGGCTCGGATCGCGCGGCTTGCGCTGACCGCCCCACCGTGAGCCGGTCAGCAGCAGTTCGTTGCGCGCGCGCGTCACGGCGACGTACGCGAGCCGCCGTTCCTCGGACTCCAGGTGGTGTTTCATCTGGGAAGCGAAATCCGACACGGCAGCGCTGAGGTCCTTTCGGACCGGATCGCGGTCCGGTGACCAGTCCAGAACCGGGAGAGCGTCACGGTCGCCACGGAACGCATACGGCAGCGAGCCGTAGCCGAGCCAGCCCTGGGTGCTGCGAGGGCGCTTGGGGAGCTCGTCACCCACCATCCGCACGACGGCGACCGCGTCCCACTCAAGGCCTTTCGAGCCGTGGATCGTCAACAGCTGTACGACTCCCGGCTCAGGCGGCTCGGTCCGCGGCATGAGCTCATCGGTCTCTTCTGCGTGGTCGAGCCATGCGAGCAGGCTCGCGAGCGTGCCGCGCTCGTCCGCAGCCAGGAAGGTCTGGATCTCGTCCAGGAACGAGCGCAGCTGCGCGGTGGAGGTGCGCGCAGGTCCCCGACTCTCGTTCGCGGCGAGCTCGATGTCCAGCCGCAACTCACGCTCGATCGCACGGATGACGTCGGGAATCGATCCGGCCGTCACGGCGCGCAGCCGGTGGAAGACGCCCGCAGCTTCCCCGAGGCGATCCAGGCCCTCGACGCTGAAGTGTCGAGTGAAGGGACTTCCCGGTCGCAGCCTCGCCAGCACGTCGAGGGCATCGACGAGGGAAAGCTGCTCCTCCGGGCCGACCGAGGCCCGCACACGCTCCTGGACGGCCTCGGGCAACTCTCCGAACGCCGCGTCGACACGCGGCAGCCTCGCCGCCAGTCCCCGGAGCGCCGCGAGATCGCCCAGACCGACACCGAAGCGCGGACCGACGAGGAGCCGGATGAGGGATGATCCCTGCGAGGGATCGCTCAGCACGCGCAGCGCTGCCACGACATCCACCACCTCCGGGGTGGAGAGCAGTCCGCCCAGGCCCAGGATGCGGTGGGGGATGCCGCGCGCCGCCAGCGCATCGGCGAACACCGTCATGTGGCGCTTGGCGCGGAACAGGATCGCACCCGAGTGCGGTGCCTCGCCGCGGTGCCGCCCACGCACCTGCGCGAAGAAGTCCGCCACCTCGATCGCCTCGTCTTCGATCGTCGCCGCAAAGCGCTGCCTCACCCGCCCGGCGCCCGCCGACGGACGTGCCTGCAGTGGCGGGATGGCGATGCCCTCGACGTGCTGCGCACCGATCACCGCGTTGGCGGCATCCAGGACGGCGGCGTCGTTGCGCCAGCTGGTCATGAGCGCGAAGTGCGCGCACCGCCCGGAAGGGGAGAACGCGCGCGCGAACGACACGAGATTGGCCGCGCTCGCCCCGCGCCAGCCGTAGATCGACTGGTGAGGGTCGCCGACGGCCATCACCGCGGAGTCTGCGAACAGCGTCGAGAGCAAGCGGCTCTGCTGGACGGAGGTGTCCTGATACTCATCCAGCAGCACGACCCGGTAGTGACGGCGGAGTTCGTCGACCACTTCGGGTGCACCGGCGACGATCGCCAGCGCACCGGCGACCTGATCGGCGAAGTCCACCGCGCCCGCGGCTGCCTTCGCCGAACGATACTGATCGACCAGGTCCGCGAGGATCGGAAGCGCGGTCATCGCGGTATGGAATCTCTCGATCGCCCCGGGCTGGGCCAGAGCGCGATTGCAGGCAGGGGCGATGGCGGAGGCCCACACGTTCCCGAACTGCGCGACGGCGTCACCGTCTGCCCCGTGGTCGAGGAATTCTCCGGCCAGGCGCTGGAGCGCATCGACGATGGTTCCGAAGCGGTCCTCGCGCGCGGACAGGCGAGCATCCTGCGAAGCCACCACCACCCGTCTGGCGAGCAGCCACGACGCCGAGGTGCTCAGCAGTGCCGCGTCCGGATCGGTTCCGATGCGCGCACCGTGCTCGCGAACGATGGCATCCGCAAAGGCGTTGTAGGTCGACACGCGCGGACGCAACAGTGCATCCTCGCCGGCGGCATCCGCCGAAAGCTCGCCGATCCGTCCCTCGCGGGCGAGCTGGTCGATGCGCGAGAGACGTCGATCGATCCGCTCGGAGAGCTCCCCCGCGGCTTTCCTCGTGAACGTGAGTCCGAGGATCTCGTCGCGGCGCACGATCCGGTTGGCGACGAGCCAGACGACCCGGCCCGCCATCGTCTCGGTCTTGCCGCTGCCGGCCCCCGCGACCACGAGCGTGGGGCCGAGCGGCGCCTCGATCACCCGCTGCTGGTCGAGCGTCGGCTCCGGAAGCTCGAGGATCTGCGCGATCCGACGCGCCGAGAACAGCATCTGCGGAGGGGCATCGTTCTCGCTCATGACGAACTCACCGGCTTGACTGTGTGCACCCGGCACACGGCGAAGTGATCGTCGTTGCAGTGTGTGTCGGGATGTCCGATGAACGCGTCCGCGGCCATGGCTCGCGCGTCTGCGACCACACGGCGCAGGAATGCGTCGCGCTGCTGGTCATCCATCGGTGCCTGATGGGCGATCCGGTAGTGCGTCCCCTTGAGCGTCTTGGAGAGCACGACCAGGCGTGCGCCGGCCACCTCGGCCGTCTCGTCCGACAGCGCCCGGGCGGCGAGCTGGTACGCCGCCAACTGCGCGTCATCGCCGACCTTCTCGGCAGACACCCGTGTCTCGGAGCGCCCGGTCTTCAGATCCACCACGACCAACGCATCCTTGTGTGGATCATCCGTGTGAGGCACGGCCTCGCCCCGTCCGTGCGGATACCGCTCCAGCCGGTCGATCGACCCGTTGATGACGGCGATATCCGCCGCATCGGGTTCACTCGCGTCCGATCCGGCCAGGCGCACGCGCGGCGGGCCGTCGGGCCCGTCCTGCGCCACGCGCAGGCGAAAGCGCGTCTCCGCGCCGATCGCCTCGCCGCCGTGGTCGCCGACCGCGGCGAGATAGGCGCGCAGTCGGCGACCGAGCACAGCCGCCCACAGCCGCTCTTGGCGCGACATCCACTCCGCCTCGAACTCCAGCTCCCCCCACCGCCCATCGATGAAGGCGTCGACATCCAGATCGGGATCCGTGCGAGCCTGCTCCATCGCGGCGTGCAGGATCGTCCCCACGCCAGCCGAGAAGGTGCGCGTGTCACCGCCGAGCGCGCGCACCGCCCAGTCGATGCCACACGCTTCGAACGACTCCAGTCGCGAGGGCGAGAGAGGGACGGGACCGTCGTCGAGGTCGTGGATCCGCGAACCCCCGGTTCGCCCTCGCACGCCGTACCACTGGGCCGGGTCTGCCCCGGGCACGCCCTCGCGCGCGAGCACCGCGAGCTGCTGCGCGGCCTCTCGGCGTTCGTGTTCGTCGTCCGAGGTCGTCAGCACGCGCCGGAATCGCGCAACCGCGCCACGAAGCGTCATCGGCACGCGGTCGGTGCGCGGCTCGGGGTCGGGAAGAAAGGAGAAGATCACACTCGGCGACGTGTCGTCGTCGAGCACCGAGGTGACGAGCACACGGCTGCGCGCACGCGTCAACGCGCGCAGGAACAGTCGCAGCTCGTCGTGGAGCACCTGACGACGACGATCGACGATGGCCGTCTCGGGAGCGCGTCGTCCCTCTCGGCGCGCCTGGACGTCGTCGGCCAGCCGCCAGCCGTCCAGCAATCCGCCGCGCAGGCGGGTATTGGGCCACACCCCCTCGTGCACGTTCGCGATGACCACGGCGTCGAACTCACGGCCGAGCGCGGCAGCGGGCGTCAGGATCGCGACGGCCGCGGTCCGCGCCGTGCGGGTGATGTTGTCTTCGTGGATCTCGCTGTCGAGGATCCCGCGTACGAACCGGTCGGGGCTCTCGTCGCCGCGCTCTGCCGCCAGCTTCGCGGCACCGAACAGCGCCACGAGGGCGTCCAGCGACCGCTCCGCCTCCGCGGCATCCGGCCCACTCCCGGCCGCCCGACGTTGCCACGCCGCAGCCAGACCGGACCTCTCCCAGACCGTCCACAACAGCTCGTGTGCCGACGCACCCGCGACCGCCTGCCGGTGCACCTCGTCGAGTGTGCGTGCCACACGGGCCGCGCGGCGGGCCTCGGGAGTATCGACCAGCACGAACGTCGCCGGTTCGAGGAAGGCCGCGGTCAGCAGCTCGAGGGCGCTACGGGCCCCGTCGCGCGTGAACTCGTGTGTGCGCAGTCGGGCGCGCAGCCGCCGCATCGCCACCGCATCCATGCCGCCGAACGTGCCCGTGAGCGCCGCGGAGAGCTGTTCTCCGGTCCGCTCGGCCGGGTCGGTGATTCCGAGGCTCACCATCGCGAGGATCTCCCGCACCACGCCCTCGCTCCCGAGCGGGCGGGCCACGCTCTCCGCGCGTGTCGGGACCTCGCGCGCGGCCAGCTCCGTCTCCAGCCGCGCGACCTGGCTCGTGTCGTGGACGATCACGGCCATGTCCTGCCAGGGGATCTCGTCGTGCAGGTGCCAGGTCCGCAGCTGCAACGCGACGCGATCGACTTCTTCGTGCGGCGATGCCTCCACGGCGCAGACGACATCACCCGCTTTCCCGCACCCGGCATCGGGCGACGGAGGGCGTCGATGCGCCACCACGCCGGAGGAGCCGATCGCCTGCGTCACGCGGCGGGCGATGTCGGTCAGTGCCGGCGAGGACCGGTGCGGGCTCAGCAGCGCTCGAGGCGGCCCCAACAGTCGCAGGAGGCGGGCGAAGGTCTGCGCCCCGGCCCCGCGGAACGCCCCCGAACCGATGTCCGGATCACCGACGGCGAACACGGCGATGCCGGCGGCTCGAGCTGCTTCCAGCACAGCCATCCCCCCGTGGGTGAGCTCCTGCGCGTCGTCGACCATCAGCACGCGGACCGCGGTGAGGGCAGAGCCGAACTGGGCAAGCGCCTCCGCCGCGTCCTTCAGTAGCTGTGCGGGATCCCGGTGCGCCTCCCGCAGCCGCCCCAATACGTAGGCGTACTCATCGAGGAAGGATGCCGTCGACTCCCACACCGGGTGTGGAAGCTCGCGCGCAAGTGCGGACAGCTCGTGGGGCGCGACGCCGAGCTCGGCGCACTGCGCGGCGAATGCGCGCAGCTCGCTGCGGAATTCCCGCGACCGTCGCACCGTGGTTCCCAGAGTCTCGGGCCAGCGCGGTCGCCCCGCATCGGCATCGCGCTCGTCGCCCTCGAGGAGGTCCATCAGGATGTGGTCCTGGTCAGCGGCGGTGAGCAGCCGGGGCGGCGGCTCCTCCCAGCGCACCGCCGCCGCGCGCACGAGTTGGAACGCGAACGAGGCGACAGAACGTGCGAGCGGCCCTGGGGTGGCGAGATCCAGATCGGGAGCGAGCTGCTCGCGGAGCGCCGTGGCCGTCTGCCGGGTGGGGGTGAGCACGAGGATCTGTGCGGGATCGATGCCGTCGCGCAGCAACCGGGCGACCCGCTGGGTGAGCACCTCGGTCTTGCCGGTCCCCGGCGCGCCGACGACGATAGCGCTCGCGCCCGCCGGCAGGGACACGAGCTCACGCTGCTGCGGGTCCAGTTCGCTCCAGGCGATCGTACGGAAATCCATCAATGGCACGCTATCGACCTCCGGCGACATCGCGCTGACGTAAAGTGACCAGTGGCTCGCTCGAGGCGGGTCAAGGAAAGCGAGGAAGTGACGTGGAGATCCGCATCGGCATCACCCAATCGGGGCGCGAGTTGAACTTCGAGACGAGCGCATCGGCGGCCGAGGTCACCGAATCGGTGACGAAGGCGCTCGATTCCGGCGCCTCGTCAGTCAGCTTCACGGACGTGCGCGGCAACACCTACATCGTCCCCGCGGCCTCGCTGGCCTACGTCGAGATCGGCACCGAGGAGACCCGCCGCGTCGGCTTCGTCGCCTGACGCTCAGGCCGCCAGCCCCAGGCCGTCCATCCGTCGAGAGTGGGCGGCCATGAGCTGGGTGAACACCGGCTCGACCTTCTTCTCATCCTGCGACTGCAGGTGCTCCGGGCGCAGTGCAGCGCGGGCGACCAGCAGTGTGTCGCCGACCAAACGTCGTCCCCACATCGCCAGAAGCGAGCGCCACTCTTCGTCTGCGTCCACCGTCTCGCGCAGGATGTCGATGATCGGCTGACGGTCGGCATCCGCCCGCAGGATGCGCGCGATCTTCCGACCGGTCTCGCCATAGCTGGCCGCCAGCGCCAGATAGAAGTCGTCGAGCATCCCCGCGGTGATGTGGACCGACAGCATCGTCTCCTGCGGGCGCACGCCGTGCGTGGCAGCGCGGAAATCGTCGAGCGGCTCCCGGAACGGCAGCATCAGCGCCGTGGGATCGTCACCGCGATCGCGGATGACCCCGACGAGTGCCTCGTGCTTGTTCAGGGCCGCGCCGGCCGCGCGGGAGAGGGCGTCTTTGCGCGCGAGCTCCGGCGTCAGCGCGATCAATTCGCTGACCGTCTCGAAGAAGCCGAGCTGGAGATAGGCGGCCTGGCCGAGGAACACATCGATGTCGGGAGCGAGCTCTTCGAAGTCGACGCGGTGCGCGTCGCCGAAGTCTCCCCGGGATCGCAACGACAGCGTCGCCCCGAGCGGGCGCTCTCTGCGCCAGAACCGCCAATCGACCACGAACTCCAGCCTAGGGGTACGCCGGTCGACCCGCCGCCGGTGCCGCGCTCAGGCTGCTGACATCGGCGGCCCGGTAGACTGGACCGGTCTCCGGCGCGGACCGGAGCACCGCGCCTGCGGCTGAGTGAAGGGCGTGGATCCGACACCAGCGGCGGCAACGGCCGCCAGACAGGCTCAATATCGTGACGACTTTCGCCGACCTCGGCGTTGATCAGGACATCGTCGAGGCGCTCTCGCAGCGCGGCATCATCGACGCCTTCCCCATCCAGGAGCAGACGATCCCGCTCGGGCTCCCCGGGCAGGACATCATCGGCCAGGCCAAGACCGGCACCGGCAAGACCTTCGGCTTCGGCATCCCGGTCGTGCAGCGCCTGGGCGCGAACCCCGAGCCCGGCGTGAAGGCACTCATCGTGGTGCCGACCCGCGAGCTGGCGGTGCAGGTGTACGAAGACATGGACATGCTGACCGAGAACCGTGCCACCTCGGTCGTCGCGATCTACGGCGGCAAGGCGTACGAGGGGCAGATCGAACAGCTCAAGGCCGGTGCGCAGATCGTCGTCGGTACCCCGGGCCGCCTCATCGACCTGGCAGGCCAGCGCCTGCTCGACCTGTCGAACGCGACCGAGGTCGTGCTCGACGAGGCGGACAAGATGCTCGATCTCGGGTTCCTCCCGGACATCGAGAAGATCTTCCAGAAGGTCCCCGCAGTACGCCACACGCAGCTGTTCTCGGCGACCATGCCGGGGCAGATCGTGACTCTCGCGCGCCGCTTCATGTCCAACCCGATCCACATCCGGGCGACGGACCCCGACGAGGGCCTCACGCAAGCCAACATCAAGCATCTCGTCTACCGCGCGCACTCGCTGGACAAGGACGAGGTCATCGCCCGTATCCTGCAGGCCGAAGGACGCGAGAAGACCGTCATCTTCACCCGCACCAAGCGTGCGGCGCAGAAGCTCGTCGACGAGCTTCAGGACCGCGGCTTCGCGGCCGTCGCGGTGCACGGCGACATGAGTCAGGAGTCCCGTGAACGCTCGATGGCCGCCTTCAAGGCCGGAAAGAAGGACGTTCTGATCGCCACGGACGTCGCGGCCCGCGGCATCGACGTGGACGATGTGACCCACGTCATCAACCACACGATCCCGGACGACGAGAAGACGTATCTGCACCGCGCGGGCCGGACCGGCCGTGCGGGCCGCACCGGCATCGCCATCACGTTTGTGGACTGGGAGGACCTGCACAAGTGGGCCCTCATCAACCGGGCGCTCGAGTTCGGCCAGCCCGAGCCCATCGAGACGTACTCCTCAAGTCCGCACCTCTATGCCGACCTGCAGATCCCCGAGGGCACCAAGGGCCGCATCGCGACCGCTCCCCGCGCAGACTCCGCGCCCAAGGTCGACGGGGCGGGCGGTGACCGTCCGCGCCGCCGACGCTCGCGCTCTCGCGGGTCGGCGTCGCGCCCGGATGCGGCCGCGGGAGCAGCCGCTCCGCGCCCGGCTGAGGGCGGCGGCACGCACGACGGCGGTGGCTCCGAGCACCGCGACGGCACCTCGACCCCGCGTCGCCGGCGGCGGCGTCGCGGACCTCGCCCCGATGCCGCGGCCTGACACCGGGGCCGGAGTTCACTCGGACGCGGTGTCGAAGCGCTAAGGTGATCTCCGGCGGCACGCCCCGCCCGGTGTCGTCAGCTCTGTGACCACGGCGCCGTCCGTCCCCGAAAGGCTGTCATGCACTTCATCGAAGCTGTCACCACCGGCTACCAGTACCAGGGATTCTGGGGGTCCTTCTGGGACTTCATCTGGTGGTTCCTGATGATCTTCGCGTTCATCGCGTACCTGTTCGTGCTGTTCGCGATCATCTCGGACCTGTTCCGCGACCACAAGCTCAACGGCTGGTTCAAGGCCGTCTGGATCCTGTTCCTCATCGTCGTGCCGTTCCTGACGGCGCTGGTGTACCTCATCGCCCGCGGACGCGGCATGGGTGAGCGCTCCATGAAGGAAGCGGAGCAGATCAAGAGCGCGCAGGACGCGTACATCCAGTCCGTTGCGGGCACCAGCAAGAGCCCGGCTGCCGAGATCGCCCACGCCAAGGAGCTCCTGGACGCCGGCACGATCACCCAGGCCGAGTACGAGGCCCTCAAGGCCAAGGCGCTCAGCTGATCCCCCGCTGATCTCAGCAGACGCGAAGCGCCCTCGTCTCCTACGGGTAGACGGGGGCGCTTCCCGTTCCGGCGGAGACGATGCGCTGCACCATCTGCGCTGTCGTCGTGAATTCGCCGGGCTGGTTGGGCTTTCCCAGGCCGTGGTAGTCACTGGATCCGGTCACGATCAGGTCCCGCTGCGCGCAGAGCGCGCGAAGCTCCCGGATGCCCTGCTCCGTGTTGTCGCGGTGACCGAGCTCGAATCCGGCCAGCCCCGCATCCAGCATGTCCTCGATCAGCGGACGCGGGAACGGCCCCGCGCGCCCGGCCGGATGCGCGATGATCGGCACTCCCCCTGCCGCCACGATGAGGCGCACCGCCGTGACGGGATCCGGTGCGAACAGAGCGACGTAGTACTCACCCCGGGGACTGAGGATGTCGGCGAAGGCCTCGGTGCGATCAGTCACGTGACCGCGGGCCACGAGCGCATCGGCGATGTGCGGACGACCGACGGTGGCGCCGTCGGAGGTCTGGGCGAGGATGTCCTCCCACTCCAGGTCGAAGTCCACCGAGATCCGCTCGGCCATGAGTCGTGCCCGATCCAGGCGCGACCGACGCACCCGCTCGGTCATCTGACGCAGCTCCACGTTCTCGGGATCGAACAGGTAGCCCAGCACATGGACGCTGCGCCAGCTGTCTCGCGAAGACATCTCCATCCCCGGGAGGAACGTCATCCCGAGCGAGGTAGCCGCCTCGGCAGCCTCGGCCCAGCCAGCGGTGGTGTCGTGGTCTGTCAGGGCGACGGTGCGCAGGCCGTGGCCGTGGACCGCCCGCATCACCTCCGCGGGCGGCTCGGTCCCATCCGACTGCGACGAGTGGAGATGCAGATCGGCCGGTCCATCGATCACCCGGACGCCGTGCATGAACGCCAGCGTAGCGCTCGACCGAACGCACGCGGTCCGGCGGGGCTGACACCGATCTCCCAGCGCCGGCACGTAGGCTCACGCACGTGATTCGAGCGGTGGGGGTCCTCATTGCCCTGTTGTGGGCGATCGCCGTCGCGGTCCTCACCTTCCCGGACTTCTTCCGCGTGGAGCGCGTGGCGCCGATCGCGCAGATCATCGCCTTCCGCGGTGCGATCGTGCTCGTCCTCGCCGCCGTCGCGGCGGTCTCCCTGATCGCCCTTCTCGCACGCCCGGTGCGGACCTTCGCCGCCGCGATCCTGCTGGTGTCCCTGGCCGGCGCGCTGGTCACCGGGTCGACCCTGGCGCAGCGCGGGCTCGGCGCCGCATCGCTTCCCGCGAAAACCGAGACGAGCGTGCGCGTGCTCACCTGGAACACCGCAGGCGAGGCGACCTCCGCCGAGGAGATCGCTCAGCTGGCCGTCGCGATGGCGGCAGACATCGTGAGCCTTCCCGAGACGACGATCGAAACGGGTGAGGCCGTCGCGATCGCGATGCGGGAGATGGGCCACCCGATGTGGGCCCACCACACCGACTACGGCGGCTGGGACGCCGGATCCACGACGCTGCTGATCGCGCCGGAGCTCGGCGACTACGCCGTGATCGCGTCCTCTCAGGACGGTTCGAGCAACACCTCCACCGTGCCGAGCGCCGTCGCGATGCCGACCTCGGGCTCCGGGCCCATCGTGGTGGCCGCGCACGCCGTGGCGCCGCGCGAGGGCTACATGGCCGACTGGAGGTCTGATCTGCAGTGGCTGGCCGACCAGTGCGCGGCCGACAGCGTGATCCTGGTCGGCGATTTCAACGCGACCGTCGACCATTTCGGGGGCCTCGGCGTCGACGGCGGTGACCTCGGGCGCTGCACCGATGCCGCCAGCGTCAGCGGGAACGGCGCGGTGGGGACCTGGTCGACGTCGCTGCCCGCTCTGCTCGGCGCCCCCATCGACCATGTCCTGGTGACTCCCGCGTGGAGGGTGTCCGGATCCCTCGTGGTGACCTCACTCGACGATGTCGGCAGCGATCATCGGCCCCTGGTCGTGCAGCTCGAACCTGCATCCTGACCCGCGCACGCCCGACGATCGCGTGCGAAACTGGGGGGTATGACCTCCGAGAGCCAGACGACGACGCCGGCCACGACGAATCGGCGCCAGCCGTTCGCGCAGGGGTTCCTCGACACGATCTCTGCCGGGTGGGCGGACCGGCCCGAGTCGCGGCCGACGCCGCGGGCCCAGGCACCGCACGCGGCCCGCCGACGGGAAGCCCTTTCGGCGCAGTTTCCGGGCGAGCGCCTCGTGATCCCGGCAGGCGAGCTGAAGCAACGTTCGAACGACACCGACTACCCGTTCCGCGCGCACTCGGCCTTCTCGCACCTGACGGGGTGGGGAGCGGATGCCGAACCCGGCGCGGTCCTCGTGCTCGAGCCGAACGACGACGGCCATGAGGCGGTGCTCTACTTCCGCGAGCGCGCGGACCGCACGACGCCCGAGTTCTACGCGGATGCCGCCATCGGCGAGTTCTGGATCGGGCCCCGGCCGGCGCTCGCCGGTGTGCAGGCCGACCTCGGCATCCGCACCGCCGCCCTTGAGGAGTTCGCCCCGGTCGGTGGCGAACGGGTCGTCGACGAGGACACGGACCTCACCCGCGCGGTGTCGGAGTTGCGTCTCATCAAGGACGACTATGAGATCGGTCAGCTGCGCGAAGCCGTCGCTGCCACGGCCGCCGGGTTCGATGACATCGTGGCCAACCTGGATCGCATCGTCGCCCACCCCCGGGGCGAGCGGGTGGTCGAGGGCGTCTTCCACGTCCGTGCGCGCTCGGACGGCAACGGCGAGGGCTATGACACCATCGCCGCCTCGGGCCCGCACGCGTGCTACCTCCACTGGACCCGCAACGACGGCGCCGTCCTCCCGGGGGATCTGATCCTCATCGATGCCGGCGTCGAGGTCGACAGCCTCTACACCGCGGATGTCACCCGCACGCTCCCGGTGAGCGGCACCTTCACCGAGGTGCAGCGGAAGGTCTACGAGACCGTACGGGAAGCTGCCGATGCCGCGTTCGCCGCCGCGCGTCCGGGAGTCACCTTCCGCTCCGTGCACGATGCGGCGATGCGGGTCATCGCCGCCCGCACGGCAGAGTGGGGACTGCTGCCGGTCTCCGCGCAGGAGGCGCTGGATGCCGATACCGGCGGGCAGCACCGCCGCTACATGGTCCACGGCACGAGCCACCACCTCGGCATCGACGTCCACGACTGCGCGCAGGCGCGTCGGGAGATGTACTACGACGGGATCCTCGCCGCGGGAATGGTCTTCACGATCGAGCCGGGCCTGTACTTCCAGATCGACGACATCACCGTTCCCGAGGAGTATCGCGGCATCGGCGTGCGGATCGAAGACGACATCCTCATGACCGACAACGGCCCGGTGAACCTCTCCGCGGCGCTCCCCCGCACCGCGGACGAGGTCGAGGAGTGGATGGCGAAGGGCGCCCGCTGATCCGTCAGCGTGTGTCGTCGCCCTCGTCCGCCGACGACGGCTCCGCCGTGTCGGCGGTCGGCTTCGGCTCGAGCGCCGCAGCAGG
The DNA here is from genome assembly GCF_039531125.1 of Microbacterium sediminicola. Classification (NCBI taxonomy): domain Bacteria; kingdom Bacillati; phylum Actinomycetota; class Actinomycetes; order Micrococcales; family Microbacteriaceae; genus Microbacterium; species Microbacterium sediminicola. Next base: position 492,113 of record NZ_BAAAPL010000001.1, on the reverse strand, counting down.
CTCCGCATCCGTATCAGCCGCGTCGGCAGGAACGACCGGCGCGCCCGTGGCCGGGTCGATGCGCTGACCATAGCGCGGAGGCTCGCTGAGATCGACCGGATCGACCGGTCGCGCGACCGGTGTCGCGTGCTGTCCGAGGAGCTGACGGGCCTTTCCCGCGCTGGCGTCCGCGACCGCGATGTCGTAATGCTCGGCCACGACCTGCATGACCGAGGCGTAGTCGCGCCGACGCCGCACGATGGCAAAGGTCAGCAGACTCGCGAGCATCCCGATCGCGATGCCCAGGAAGAGCACCCCGATGAAAGCCTGGACGGGAAGGGTCGGGCTCCCCAGAACGAAGATGGCGGAAAAGAGCATCCCCAGCAGCAGTCCGTTGATCGCCCCCGATCGGGCAGCCGTCGCATATCCGAGCCTGCCCGTCACACGTTCGATCGAGCGCAGCCCCTGGCCCACGATCGCGATCTCGCGAGCCGGGATGTCGGCGGCGATCAGCGTCGAGACCGCCTTCTGCGCGGCCTCGTACTGCGAGAAGCTCGCGACGGTCTGCCCGACCTCGCCGAGCCCGCGCGGGAACTGACCGCCCATCATGCTCATACCTCCATCCTCCCATGCGCCCGGGCGCCCGATCTCCTGCACCGCGGTCGCACTACGCTGGACGCGTGAGTACGCAGCGGGTCTTCGTCGCGCGCCTGGTCGGGTGCGCCGTCTTCGACCCCGCCGGGGATCGACTGGGTCGGGTGAGGGATGTCGTCGTGGTCTACCGCGCCGAGGATCCCCCGCGCGTCGTCGGCCTCGTGGTCGAGATCCCGGGCCGCCGACACGTGTTCGTCTCGATCGGACGTGTCACCTCCATCGCCCCGGGCCAGGTCATCACGACCGGCCTGATCAACGTCCGTCGCTTCCAGCAGCGAGGCGGGGAGGTGCGGGTCATGGCCGAGTTGCTCGGCCGTCGCGTGTTTTTGCGCGACGGTTCCGGGGAGGCCGTGATCGAAGATGCCGCCATCGAGCGCTCCGCTCTCGGCGACTGGGACATCGGCAGCCTCTTCGTGCGGCGACCGCGGACAGTGCCGACACCGTTCACGAAGGGGCCGACCGCGGTCGTGTCATGGCGTGACGTGACCGAGCGCCTCTCGCCCGGCGAGGAGCCCTCGGCCGAGCAGCTCGTGGCGACCCTCAGCGAGCTGCGCGCCGCTGACCTCGCCAACACCCTGCTCGACCTCCCCGACGACCGGTTGATCGAGGTCGCCGAGGAGCTTCCCGACGACCGCCTCGCCGACGCGCTCGAGGAGATGCCCGAGGACGAGCAGGCGCACATCTTGGAGCAACTCGGTGATGAACGCGCCGCCGACATCCTGGATGCCATGGAGCCCGACGACGCCGCTGATCTGCTGGGTCAGATGCCGATCGGCCGCTCGGAGCAGCTCCTGGACCTCATGGAGCCCGAGGAGGCAGAGGACGTCCGCGAGCTCCTGAAGTACGGACCGGACACGGCCGGTGGTCTCATGACCAGCGACCCCATCGTCCTGTCCGGCGAGGCGACCGTCGCGGAAGCCCTGGCGATGGTCCGCCGACATGAGCTCCATCCGGCGCTCGCGGCCTCGGTCTACGTCACCCTTCCCCCCTACGAGACCCCGACCGGTCGCTACCTCGGAACGGTCCACTTCCAGCGGATGCTGCGTTACCCGCCGCACGTGCGGATCGGCACGCTCGTCGACGACACCATCGACCCCCTGCCGGCGACGGCCTCCGCCGCCGACGTCGCACGGATCCTGGCCAGCTACAACCTGGTGTCCGTCCCCGTGGTCGACCACGTCCACCGGCTCGTCGGCGTCGTCACGGTCGATGATGTGCTCGACTACCTCCTCCCCGAGGACTGGCGCTCGCACTCGACGACTCCCGCGCACGTCGCGTTCCCGTGGACGGGACCGGTGACACTGTGACCGGCGTGGTGGCATCGTGATGGCACGTTCGCCGCGCGGGTTGGATGCCCCGCGCGGCCTGTCTTCGATGCGCGGGCGTCCCGCCCAGCCGTCCCGCGACCGGTTCGGGCGCGCGACCGAGTGGATCGCCCGCAACATGGGCACACCGTGGTTCCTGGTTGCCCTCACGGTGTTCTGCCTGGCCTGGATCACCTGGAACGTCGCCGCACCGGAAGAGTTGCGCTTCGACTCCGCCGCCAACGGCTTCACCGCGCTGACCCTCATGCTTTCTCTGCAAGCGTCCTACGCAGCGCCCCTCATCCTGTTGGCGCAGAACCGCCAGGACGACCGCGACCGCGTCCAGATCGAGCAGGACCGGCAGCGTGCCGAGCGCAACCTCGCCGACACCGAGTACCTCGCGCGCGAGATCGTGGCGCTGCGCCTGGCACTGACCGAGTTGTCCGACGAGGTGCTCACCCGGGACACGCTGCGCAGCGAACTGAAGGCCGCGCTCGCCAAGCTCGATGAGCGCTCCGCGGGGGGCGATTCATGACCCTGGCCGACAGCGTCCGCACCGCCGTCGCCGCCGTCGTGGACCCGGAACTTCGGCGACCCCTCGGCGAGCTCGAGATGGTCAAGAGCGTCACCGCCGACGCGGGGCATGCAGCCGTCGAGATCGCGCTGACCATCGCCGGCTGCCCGGCCGCAGACCGCATCGAGCGGGACGTGCGCGAGGCCGCGGTATCCGTCGAGGGCGTGAGCGACGTCGACGTCCACATCGGGGTCATGACCGCCGCGGAACGGGCCGCACTGACGGAGAAGCTGCGCAACGGGCGCCCTGCGCGAACGATGCCGTTCACTGCGGACTCGCTCACCCGCGTCGTCGCGGTCACCAGCGGCAAGGGCGGTGTCGGCAAATCCACCGTCACCGCCATGCTCGCGGTGGCCCTCGCGGACCAGGGCCTGCGCGTGGGACTCATCGACGCCGATGTGCACGGATTCTCCATTCCTGCCCTGATGGGCCTGATCGCCGCCGACGGCACCGTACCCTCCCCCACCCGCATCGATGACCTCATGATCCCGCCGGTCGCGCACGGGGTGAAGGTGATCTCGATCGGGATGTTCCTGCAGCGCTCCGGCAGCGACGCGGTCCGGGGCGCGGTCGCCTGGCGTGGCCCGATGCTGCATCGCACGGTGCAGCAGTTCCTCACCGATGTGCACTTCGGCGATCTCGACATCCTGCTGCTGGACATGCCGCCGGGCACGGGAGATATCGCGATCTCGGTGGGCCAGCTCCTCCCGCACGCCGAAGTGGTGGTCGTGACCACTCCGCAGAGGTCTGCCTCGGAGGTGGCGGTGCGCTCTGGGCTCGTCGCCCGACAGACGGGCCAGCGGGTGCTCGGAGTGATCGAGAACATGGGACCGATGACCCTCCCGGATGGCACGACGCTCGAGGTCTTCGGATCCGGTGGCGGGAGGGAGGTCGCCGCGGCCCTCCACACCGACGACGAGCCGGTGCCCGTGCTCGGATCGATCCCGCTCAGCCCGCCGCTGCGCGCGGATGCCGATCAGGGCCTGTCCACCCTGCGCGCCCATCCCGATGATCCCGCCGCGGTCGCGCTGCGGTCCATCGCCACGAGAATCATCGGTGTCCCACGCGGACTCGCCGGACGCTCCCTCCCCCTCGGCATCCGCAGCTGACAGCGTCTGCGCGAGAGGATCTGGGGTCAGGTCGCTTCGGTGTCGTACGGCGGCACGGCGCCCGCGGGGAGCACGTCTCGCGGTTGCGCGGCGGGCCCAGGAGCCGACTGCGGCTTGACGGGCGCGGGCGTGGTCGGCTCGTCGTCCAACAGCGCCTCGCGGATGATGCGACGCGGGTCGTACTTACGGGGATCGAGGGTGCGCCAATCGACGTCGTCGAAATCCTCGCCCATCTCGTCTTTGACCCTGGTGCCCGCGTTGCGGGCGAAGTCCCGGACGCGTCGCGTCATCTGCGCGAGCGCCGCGGCGTAGCGGGGCAGGCGTTCGGGACCGATGATGAGCCCGGCGACGAGTGCGATCAGCATCAGCTTCTCGATCGTGAGCCCGGAGAACATGACTCCAGGCTACCCCTCGCGCCTCCCGCCCAACCGGCGCTGCGGCACGTAGGCTGACTCCCCGAGAGGAGCTGACATGGGCCCCCACGCAATCAACCGTTTCGTCGACGAGGTCACCGTCGAACCCGACGGGATCGCCCGCGCGCGCGAGGCCGCGCTCGAGCTCGGCATCAGCTCGATCAGCGCGCCCGTCGGCGTGCAGTGCGCCACGATCGCCGCGGTCGGCAAGGCCACGAGCATCATCGAGATCGGCACCGGTGGCGGCGTGTCGGGGCTCTGGCTGCTGCGCGGGGCACCGGGCGCGACGCTGACCACGATCGACAGCGAGCCCGAGCATCTGGCAGCGGCCAGGTCGGCGTTCACGGCCGCGAAGGTTCCCTCTGCCCGCGTGCGCTTCATCACCGGCCGCGCCGCCGATGTGCTCCCCCGCATGAACGAAGGCGCATATGACATCGTGCTCGTCGACGCCGAGCCCGAGGGCGTCATCGAATACGTCGAACACGGCCTTCGCCTGGTGCGCCCCGGAGGGACGGTGCTGGTCCCCCGCGTCCTCGTGGACGGCGCCGTGGCGGACCCCGTCCGCCGTGATCCCGTGACCAGCGCCTATCGCTCCCTCATTCAGGAGGCAGCGCAGTCGTCGGCCGTGATCGGTGCACTCAACACGGTCGCGGAGGGTCTGCTGCAGCTGACCACACTCCCGGGCGACTGACCCCTGCAACGACGAAGCGGTCGGATCCCCACAGGAATCCGACCGCTTCGCGAAGAGTCGGCTCAGGCCGCGCTGACGACGCCGCCCAGGACGTCGTAGAGTTCCTTGGCTTCCGCGTCGTTCACCGAGACGACCAGCCGCCCCCCGCCTTCCAGCGGTACGCGCACAATGATGAGACGCCCCTCTTTCACGGCCTCCATCGGCCCGTCTCCGGTTCTCGGCTTCATCGCTGCCATCGTGGCTCCCTTTCCTCGTGGTCTGCCTGCCAAGTTTATCCCGGCCTCGATACAGCGACGAACTGAGGACCGCACGACGTGGCACCGCGTCGCGCGCTCAGGGGATCTGCCAGTACGTGTTGCCCAGCGCATACATGTTGTAGATCCACCACCACTGGCCCGCCACGCACGCGACGATCACGCCGCCGCGCCACCACGGCGAACGCGGGACGGCGAACGCGCCCCACAGCGGCGACAACGGCAGCAGCAAGCGGAACACGCTCGACTGGGGGAAGAACACCGCGAGCAGGTAGACGAGGTACGACACGGACCACAGCCGGACCTCAACCCCGAGTGCCCGCACCTGCGGCGCCCGCCACAGCGCGAGTCCGATCGCCACCAGCACGATCAGCAGGGCGAGGATGCCGCCCCACTGCCCCCACCCCCAGGAGCTCCCCCAGAACAGGGCCGCCTGCACGAAGCCGTCGAAGGGGATGAAGCCGCCCGCGTCCCCGGGGATCCAGTTGCGCCGCCACGACAGCTCGGTGAGCAGATACGCCTGGGGATCTCCCGTCACGAGCGCCGCAATCACCTGCCAGGAGAACCCCACGGTCGTCGCCAACGCACCGAGCGCGACGATGTGGACGACCTCGACGCGGCCCAGCGGCTCGCGCCGCCGTGAGAACCAGCGCCAGATTCCGAACAGGCCCAGAAACAGCGCGAAGGCGAGAACCCCCGGACGCGTGAAGCCCATCACGACGATGAGCGGGTAGAGCCAACCGTAGCGACGAGCGCTCACAGCCCAGAGGGACAGAAAGAGCCAGAAGAGGAACAGCGACTCCGCATACGCGACCTGGAACATCGCGGCCAGCGGGCCGGCGGCGAAGAAGGCCGCGGCCCAGAGCGCGGCGGTCTCGCCGATCTTCACGCGCAGCATCCGGAACAGCACATAGGTGGCGCCGTAACCCGCCGCCAGGGAGATCAGAACGGCCGCAAGTCCCCAGGAGCCGCCGAGCAGCGGAGCGAGACCTGCCGCAAGGAAGGGGAACAGCGGCATGAAAGCCCACTGGTTCTCCGCGACCAGCCCAGCGTCGGTGAGGGGCAGCTCGGCGGGATAGCCGTGCACGGCGACGAACCAGTACCACTGGCCGTCCCACCCGATCGCCAGGTCCTGCACGGTCGCGTCGGCGCCGAACCGGGTGCCGTCGGCGGCGAGGGCGGCCGCGAGAACGAAGAAGCCGAGAGTGACCAGGCGCGCGACGAGGTAGATCAGCGCGATCGTCAACGCGGGGGGAAGAACCCGACGCGGCGTCGTCAGTCCCGTGGGCTCTGGCACGGAGTGCGTCAGCTCAGCCAGGCGCGCAGCCCGCGCTCGACGTCCTCGATCTGCGCCACCGGCACGCTCTCCTCGTCGTGGTGAGCGAGGTGGGGATCGCCGGGGCCGTAGTTGACGGCGGGAACCCCGAGCGCCGAGAAGCGCGCCACATCGGTCCAGCCGTACTTCGGACGCGGGGTCGCGCCCACGGCCGCGACGAACTCCTGCGCGAGCGGGTCATCGAGTCCGGGGCGCGCGCCGGCGGCCTTGTCGATGACCTCCACCTCATAGCCCTCGAACACCTCGCGCACGTGAGCTTCGGCTTCGGCCACGGAACGGTTCGGCGCGAAACGGTAGTTGACCTCCACCTCACACACATCCGGGATGACGTTGCCGGCGATCCCTCCCCGGATCCGCACGGCATTGAGTCCCTCGCGGTAGACCAGTCCTTCGACGGGCACCTGACGGGCCTCGTAGACCGAGAGCCGCTCGAGGATGGGCGCGGCCTTGTGGATGGCATTCTCACCGACCCACGAGCGGGCGCTGTGCGAGCGCACCCCGCGGGTGCGCACGATCGCTCGCATGTGCCCGTTGCAGCCGCCCTCGACCTCGGCGCCGGAGGGCTCTCCGAGGATCGCGAAATCGCCCGCGAACAATTCGGGACGGGTCCGCGCCAGGCGGGTGAGCGCGTTGAGCTCGGCATCCACTTCTTCGTGGTCGTACCAGATCCAGGTGATGTCGACGCGGGGCGCGACCAGTTCGGCGGCCAGCTTGAGCTGCACGGCGACGCCCGCCTTCATGTCGACGGTCCCCCGGCCCCAGATGACATCCTCTCCGTCGATCACCACGTCCCTGGTCGGCACGTTGCGGTTGATCGGCACGGTGTCGATGTGGCCAGCGATCACGACCCGCTGCGCCCTGCCCTGCGTGGTGCGCGCGATGATCGTGTCGCCATCGCGCAGGACGTCCAGGTGCGGGTAGGCGCGCATCGCCTCCTCGATGAGGTCGGCCAGATGCCCCTCGTCGCCCGACACACTCGGGATGTCGCAGATCGTGCGGGTGATATCGGCGGAAGAGGCGGTGAGATCGAGCACGCCTCGAGTCTACCGAGCGCCCCCGCGGGCGGATCAGGAGCCCGGCGTCGATATCCTGGAGGGATGACTCAGACACGGTGGATCAGCGGCGCAGGCCTGGCGACTCTCGCTCTGGACGGGACGGTGCTGGACACCTGGTACCCCGCTCCGCGGGCGGGTCGACTGACCGACGAGCTCGACGCTCAGCGCGCCACGGCGGCCTGCCTTCACGCCGAGGAGTACGACGATGACGTACGCGGTGTCACCGTCCGCGTCGTCGAGCTCGAGATCGATCTGGACGCGGCCCCCGCAGGGACCTCCGACGCCTACCTGCGCCTGCACGCGCTGTCACATCTGCTGGTGCGCCCCAACGAACTGAGTCTGGAGGGCATCTTCGGCTGGCTCCCCAACATCGCCTGGACGAACGCCGGTCCCGTCGATCCCCGCGCGCTGGACGCCCGCCGTCCGCGGTTGCAGCGCGCCGGCATCCAGGTGCAGGGCCTGGACAAGTTCCCACGCCTGACCGACTACGTGACGCCCGCGGGAGTCCGCATCGCCGACGCGTCGCGCGTACGCCTGGGCGCGCACCTGGCCCCGGGCACCACCGTCATGCACGAAGGGTTCGTCAACTTCAACGCCGGAACCCTCGGGGCCAGCATGGTCGAGGGCCGCATCTCGCAGGGTGTCGTCGTCGGAGACGGCAGCGATATCGGCGGCGGTGCCTCCATCATGGGAACCCTGTCGGGCGGCGGATCCCACCGCGTCGCGATCGGCGCGCGGACCCTGCTGGGCGCCAACGCCGGCATCGGCATCTCGCTCGGTGACGACTGCATCGTCGAGGCGGGCCTCTACGTCACCGCCGGCTCGAAGATCGTCCTCGCCGATGAGCCTGCCCGCGCCGACGGGTCGCGGCCGACGGTCAAGGGTGGCGAGTTGTCGGGACGAAACGGCCTGCTGTTCCGGCGGAACTCCCTCACCGGAGCGGTGGAGGCGGTACGCCGCGCAGGGGTGGGCGTGACCCTCAACGAGGCGCTCCACGCCTGAGCATCAGTCCCGCACGCGCACCGACAGGCAGGTGACGCAGCCTTCGAGCTTCTCGAACTCCGAGACGTCGACCGTGATCACCTCAAGCCCGCGCTCCCGGTGAGATGCGGCGGTCCGGGGCGCGTCCGCAGACATCAGCACGGTGCGCTCGTCCAGCACGACCACCGCAGTCCCGTGTTCCTCGGGAACACCCTCGAACACCGGGAACAGCGACGGGTCGTCCACGAGCGGCTCGTAGCCGACCACGGTGCCATCCGGCAGCGCGGTGACGCCGCTCTTGAGGTGGAGCACGCGCGACACCGGGATGTCGCGCACGTCCCAGCCGCGGGGCGCGAGGTGCTCTCGCAGCTGCGCGATCCCCGCGGCGTTGGTGCGCGATGAGGCCCCAACGTAGACCGTCCGGCCGATCTTGAGGACATCTCCCCCGTCGAGGGTTCCCGGCGCCACGATGTCGAGTACCGGCATCCCGAGGGCCACAGCGCTCTCGCGGGCTGCCGCCCGCTCGCCTCGGCGTGAATCCGCTCCGGCGTTCCCGACGACGACGACATCCCCGAAGATCACGATCTGATCCTCGATGAAGACGCCGTCGGCGAACTCCTCCCCGGCGGGAACCTCGATGACCTGCCATCCGCGCGTGCGGAACACTTCGACATAGTCCTCCCACTGCCGCAGCGCGCGGTCGGCATCCACGGGGACGCGCTCGAGGTGGGTCAGCTCGCCGTCGGCGAGGTGGGGCGAAGGACGACGGACGAGGAGCTTCGACATCCTCTCAGGATGCCACCTCGAAACCGGTGTCAGACGCCGGGGTAGTTGCGCTCGCCCGAACCGATGTACAGCTGCTGGGGGCGGCCGATCTTGGTCTGCGGGTCGGTCACGGCCTCACGCCACTGCGCGAGCCAGCCCGGCAGCCGCCCGATCGCGAACAGCACGGTGAACATGCGCGTGGGGAAGCCCATCGCCTTGTACATGACACCGGTGTAGAAGTCGACGTTCGGGTAGAGGCGACGCTCCTTGAAGTAGTCGTCGTTGAGAGCGATCTCCTCGAGCTCCTTTGCCAGATCCAGCAGCGGGTCGTGGACACCGAGCTCGGTGAGGACCTCGTCGGCCGACTCCTTGACGAGCTTCGCGCGGGGGTCGTAGTTCTTGTAGACCCGGTGCCCGAAGCCCATGAGCTTGACGCCGTCTTCCTTGTTCTTGACGCGCTCGACGAAGCGCTGCACGCTCTCGCCCGAGTCCCGGATCTGCGCGAGCATCGTGAGAACGGCCTCGTTCGCGCCACCGTGCAGCGGCCCGTAAAGCGCGTTGATGCCGGCCGAGATGGAGGAGAACTGGTTGGCGCCGGTCGATCCCACGAGACGAACGGTCGACGTCGAGGCATTCTGCTCGTGGTCCTCGTGGAGGATCAGCAGGCGCTCCAACGCGCGGGAGACCACGGGGTTGACCTCGTACGGCTCGCTCATCACGCCGAAGTTGAGGCGGAGATAGTTCTCGACGAAGCTCAGCGAGTTGTCCGGGTACAGGAATGCCTGACCGAGGGTCTTCTTGTGCGCGTAGGCGGCGATGACCGGCAGCTTGGCGAGCATGCGGACCGTGGTCAGCTCGATGTGCTCGGGGTTGTGCGGGTCGGATTCGTCCTCGTAGTAGGTCGAGAGGACAGCCGTCGCGGCCGAGAGCACCGACATCGGGTGCGCGGTCGGCGGCAACGAGCTGAAGAAAGAGCGCAGATCCTCGTGCAGGAGCGTGTGGCGACGGATGCGGGCGTCGAACGCGGCCAGTTCATCGGCCGTGGGGAGCTCGCCGTAAATGAGGAGCCACGCGACCTCGAGGTAGGTGCTGTGCTTGGCCAGCTGCTCGATCGGGTACCCGCGATAGCGCAGGATGCCGGCGTCGCCGTCGATGTAGGTGATGGCCGACTTCGTGGAGGCGGTGTTGACGAACCCGTAGTCCAAAGCCGTGTAGCCGGTCTGTCGCGTGAACGTGGCGACGTCCAGACTCGGCACACCGTCCGTGCCGTGCAACAGCGGGAATTCAGCTGTCTGATCCCCGATCGAAAGAGTGGCCTTCTGTTGCGTCTGCGCGTTGTCCACGTAGCCTCCTCGCGATGGTTCGGGGGGTCTCCCCGCCGCTTGCGCGTTACAGCCTAGTCGGCCTGTGGGCCAACTGCGTTCACGACCAAAGGATGATCGGATCCGATGGAGGAATCCGTCAGCTCCACGCGGCGATACGCTGCGCGGCCGCGGCGATCCGCTCATCCGACGCCGTCAGTGACAGCCGCACGTGCTGCGCGTGCCCTTCGCCGTAGAACACCCCGGGGCCGACCAGAATGCCGGCATCGGCGAACCGCGCCACCGTCTGCCAGGCGTCCTCGCCCGCCGTGACCCACAGGTACAGGCCCGCCTCGCTGCGATCGATCCGCAACCCGGCGGCCTCGATGGCGGGACGCAGGATGTCACGACGATCGCGATAGAGCTCCTTCTGGTGCGCCACGTGCGCATCGTCGGCGAGTGCCACCGCCATGGCCGCCTGCACGGGTGCGGGGAGCATGAGACCGAGGTGTTTGCGCGCGGTGAGCAGGCGCCCCACGAGCGCGGCATCGCCCGCGAGGAACGCCGCGCGGTAGCCGGCGAGGTTGGACTGTTTACTGAGCGAGTAGACCGAGAGCAGGGACTCGAGGTCCCCCTCGGTCACGCGCGGATCGAGCACGGAGGGCACCGGTTCGCGATCCCAGGGCGCGTCCCATCCGAGCTCGGCGTAGCACTCGTCACTGGCAAGCACCGCTCCCAGCTCCCGTGCGCGGGCGCGCGCCGCTCGCAGCCCCGCGACATCCAGCACAGCACCATTGGGGTTACCGGGCGAGTTGATCCAGATGAGTTTGGTCCCGGCGGGCCAGGTGGCCGGATCGTCCGCGGCGACAGGAGTGGCCCCGACCACGCGCGCTCCGACCTCGTAGGTCGGGTACGCGGCGACGGGGTGTACGACGGTGTCACCCGGTCCGAGATCCAGCAGCAGGGGCAGCAGAGCGACGAGCTCCTTGGAGCCGATCGTCGGGAGGACGTTTTCGACCCCCAGCCCCGGCACGCTGCGACGGCGCTCGTACCAGTCCACGATCGCCTCGCGCAGGAGCGGGGTGCCGATCGTCTGCGGATACGCGTGGGCATCAGTCGCGCCGGCCAGGGCTGCGGCGATCAGCGGCGGCGTCGGGTCGACGGGCGAACCGATCGAGAGATCGACGATCCCGTCCGGGTGCTGCCTCGCCCGTTCGGCGAACGGGACCATCGCGTCCCACGGGTAGTCGGCGAGTTCTGCGACTCCCATCGGTCTCAGTCGCCCTGCGGGGGCAGGGCCTCGATCACCGGGTGGTCTTTGTGGATGACGCCGACCTTGGCGGCGCCACCGGGAGAGCCGATGTCGTCGAAGAACTCCACGTTCGCCTTGTAGTAGTCCTGCCACTCATCGGGCAGGTCGTCCTCGTAGTAGATCGCTTCGACGGGGCACACCGGTTCACACGCGCCGCAGTCCACGCACTCGTCCGGATGGATGTACAGGGAGCGTTCGCCTTCGTAGATGCAGTCGACGGGACATTCGTCGATACAGGCGCGGTCCTTGACATCCACACAGGGAAGGGCGATCACATACGTCACGATGTCAGTCTAGTTCGCGCTCTCGACGGCGGGCCGTCTCACGACGCGCGTCGGCCATGCCACGACGAGCACGGTCACCAGCGGAACCCACGCCGTCCACACCAGGCCGAGGGTCGACGCCTCGACGACGACCGATCCACCCGGGCCTTCGCCCGAGAGGACGAGGGTGGCGAGCATGGCACCCAGCCCCGTGGCGAGGGCCGCCCAGCGATCATGGGTGAGCACACGCACCGCCAGGACGATCGCGGCGACCGAGACCATGGCCAGGAGCAGCCCGACCGGCACGGCACCCCAGAAGTAGGCGTGGCCGATCGTCCCGGCCGCACCGTAGAGCAGCCCCACCAGGGCGGCGACGATCCACGCGGCGATGCGGATCAAGAATGCGCGACTCACGCGCGCCACTCTAGCCGCCCGCTCTGTGCACCCCTCTCAGCGTGCCGTGCCGCCGGTTCACGCGGCGAGACCCCACAACCGCAGCAGCGCGGCCACGATCGCGGCGGCGGCGACCACGACGAGGAACGGCGCGCGCAGCATCAGCAGACCCGCCGCCACGAGGAGGGCGGTAACGCGCGCATCGACGATGATCTCCTGCCCGATCGAGAAGGTCTGCACGGCCACCAGGGCGCCGAGCAGCGCCACTGTCAGCAGGTCGGCGATGCGCGACGGACGCGGCCCCTCCAGCGCGCGGGCGGGAATGACGTAGCCGACGGCCTTGAGCGCGAGACAGATGACTGCGGCGAGCAGGGTCGCCGTCCACAGGGTCATGGCAGCCCCTCCCGCTCGGGGACGTCGTCCGGTTCGGGGGTCGGTACTGCCGCGGGATCCTCACCCGGGCCCCGCGGCCAGTTGATCCACCCCACGATGATGGCCACCAGGCCCGCGATGAGGACGGGCACCCCGGGCATCAGCACCGGCGTCAACACGACCGCGACGACGGCCGCCGCCACCCCGACCACGATCGGCTGCAGCGCCCGGAGCCGCGGCCACAGCAACGCGAGGAAGGCCGCCGCGGCCGCCGCATCCAGCCCGTACGCGCGGGGATCCCCGAGCACATCCCCCAGCAGTGCACCGGCGAGGGTCGACAGATTCCATCCGAGGTATATTCCGACACCCGTGACCCAGAAGCCCACGGTACGGGCGCGTGGGGTCGGCTGTGCGAGTGCGACCGCGACGGACTCGTCGATCGTGAAATGCGGCGCGAGGACGCGGGAGAGCGGCCCTCCGAGGATGAGCGGTGACATCCGCAGGCCGTACGCGATGTTGCGCACACCGAGGAGCGCTGCGGACGCGATCGCGGCGGGGATCGCCGCCAGTCCCCCGGCACCGATGACACCGACGAAGGCGAATTGCGAGCCGCCGGTGAACATCACCAGGCTCAGCACACACGTCTGCCAGACGTCCAGGCCGGATGCCACGGCCAGGGCGCCGAATGAGACGCCGTAGGCACTCGTGGCCAGCGCCACGCCCAGCGCCTGGCGCCACGCACGCCGTGCGTGGTCGTCAGGCGTCGGTGCGGAGGCCGAAGCTCCGGGCTCAGGCGTTGGCATCCTGGCGCTTCAGGCGCGACGCCGCACGGCCGCGCTCGGTCGCGTCGAGCACGACCTTGCGGATGCGCACCTTCTCGGGCGTGACCTCGACGCACTCGTCCTCGCGGGCGAACTCCAGGCTCTCCTCAAGCGAGAGCAGACGCGGCGGCGTCATCGACTCGAACGTGTCGGCCGTGGAGGAGCGCATGTTGGTGAGCTTCTTCTCCTTGGTGATGTTCACGTCCATGTCATCGCTGCGGGAGTTCTCGCCGATGACCATGCCCTCGTAGACCTCTTCGGTGGGCTGCACGAAGAAGCTCATGCGCTCCTGCAGCGCGATGATCGCGAAGGGCGTCACCACACCCGAGCGGTCGGCGACGATCGAACCGTTCTGACGCGTCACGATCTGCCCCGCCCAGGGCTCGTAGCCGTGCGAGATCGCGTTGGCGATTCCGGTGCCGCGGGTCGTGGTCAAGAACTCCGTGCGGAAGCCGATGAGGCCGCGCGACGGCACGACGAACTCCATGCGCACCCAGCCGGTGCCGTGGTTGGTCATGTTGTCCATGCGGCCCTTGCGCGCCGCCAACAGCTGCGTGATCGCCCCGAGGTACTCCTCCGGCGCGTCGATCGTGAGGTGTTCGAAGGGCTCGTACGTCTTGCCGTCGATCTTCTTGGTGACCACCTGGGGCTTGCCGACGGTGAGCTCGAAGCCCTCGCGCCGCATGTTCTCGACGAGGATCGCGAGGGCCAGCTCGCCGCGGCCCTGAACCTCCCAGGCGTCGGGACGGCCGATGTCGACGACCTTGAGCGAGACGTTGCCGATGAGTTCGCGGTCGAGGCGATCCTTGACCATGCGGGCGGTGACCTTGTGGCCCTTGACCTTGCCGACCAGCGGCGAGGTGTTGGTGCCGATCGTCATCGAGATGGCGGGGTCGTCGACCGTGATGGCCGGAAGCGGGCGCACGTCCTCGGGATCGGCGATCGTCTCGCCGATCGTGATCTCCTCGATGCCCGCGATGGCGACGATGTCGCCGGGACCGGCCGATTCGGCAGGGAACCGCTCGAGCGCCTGCGTCTTGAGGAGCTCGGTGATGCGCGCGTTCGAGTAGGTGCCGTCGTGGCGCACCCAGGCGACCGTCTGCCCCTTCTTGAGCGTGCCGTTGAAGACGCGCAGGAGCGCGAGGCGCCCGAGGAAGGGGCTGGAGTCGAGGTTCGTGACCCAGGCCTGCAGCGGTGCCTCGTCGTCATAGGACGGCGCGGGAACGTGATCGAGGATCGCCTCGAACAGCGGCTCGAGGTCGTCGTTGTCGGGGAGGCTCCCGTTGTCCGGCCGGGTGCGGGATGCCGCTCCCGCACGACCCGAGGCGTACACCACCGGCACATCCAACAGCGCGTCGACGTCGAGATCGGGGACATCGTCCTGGAGATCGGATGCCAGTCCCAGGAGCAGGTCATGGGCCTCCTCCTCGACCTCGGCGATGCGTGCGTCGGGGCGGTCGGTCTTGTTGACCAGCAGGATGACAGGGAGTTTGGCTTCGAGCGCCTTGCGCAGCACGAAGCGGGTCTGCGGCAGCGGACCTTCCGAGGCATCCACCAGCAGCACCACGCCGTCCACCATCGACAGACCCCGCTCGACCTCGCCACCGAAGTCGGCGTGACCGGGGGTGTCGATCACGTTGATCGTGATCGGGATGTCGGTGTGGGCGCCGTTGTAGGTGATCGCGGTGTTCTTCGCGAGGATCGTGATGCCCTTCTCGCGCTCGAGGTCGTTCGAGTCCATGGCGCGCTCTTCGACGTGCGCGTGCTCGCCGAAGGAGCCGGTCTGGCGGAGCATGGCATCCACGAGCGTGGTCTTGCCATGGTCGACGTGCGCGACGATTGCGACGTTGCGCAGGTCCGAGCGGAGGGCGTGGGCCATGAGGGAATTCCTTGCAAGATGGGGGCGCGCCGGGATTCCGGCGCCTACCAGGATATCTCAGGCGGACTTCTGGGCTGCCAGCAGCGCCGCCCGCGCCTCGCGGCGCTGCCGCTGTTCGGCGGGATCGGGCACGGGAACGGCCGCGATGAGGCGCTTGGTGTAGGGATCCTGGGGGTTGCGGAGGATCTGCTCCTTGCTCCCCTGCTCCACGATCTTGCCGTGCTGCATCACCGCGATGCGGTCGGCCAGCAGGTCGACGACGGCCAGGTCGTGCGTGACGAACAGAGTCGCGAACTGCTTCTCCCGCTGGATGTTCTGCAGCAGCTCGAGCACGCGCGCCTGCACCGAGACGTCCAAGGCGCTGGTCGGCTCATCGGCCACCAGCACGGTCGGGTCCAGGGCGAGCGCGCGGGCGATGCCGATGCGCTGGCGCTGACCGCCCGACAGCTCGTGCGGGTACCGGTTGCGGAACGAACGCGGCAGCTCGACCAGGTCCAACAGCTCCTCGACGCGGGCGGAGATCTCCCTGGCGCCGCGGCCGTCCAGCTCCATCGGCTCGCCGATCGAGACGCCGACCGGCCACCGGGGGTTCAGCGATGAGCCCGGGTCTTGGAAGACGATCCCGAGCTTGCGTCGGACGCTGCGCAGATGCTTCGGATCCACCCCGACCATCTCCTGGCCGGCGACGCGGAGCGTCCCCTCCGCGATCGGGGCGAGGC
This sequence comes from Microbacterium sediminicola, assembly GCF_039531125.1. Lineage (NCBI taxonomy): Bacteria > Bacillati > Actinomycetota > Actinomycetes > Micrococcales > Microbacteriaceae > Microbacterium > Microbacterium sediminicola. Next base: position 475,938 of record NZ_BAAAPL010000001.1, on the reverse strand, counting down.
CCACGATCGCGCGAGCGATGGTCGTCTTTCCGGATCCGGATTCGCCCACGAGCCCCAGGACCTCGCCGGGTTGGATAGAGAGGGAGGCATCCGACACCGCACGGAAGGCGGGAACGCGGCCGCGCTTGGGGTAGTCGATCGACACGTTGTTCAGCAGCAGAGCCGCCGCGGCATCGTCGCGGACGGCGGCCTCTTCGGCACGGGCTTCGCCGAGCCCGAGGTGCGGCACCGAGGCCATCAGCGCCCGCGTGTACGGGTGCTCAGCGTCACCGAACACCTGCGCGGCAGATCCGTACTCGACGACGTCGCCGTCCTTCATGACCATGACGTCGTCGGCCATGTCGGCCACCACGCCCATGTCGTGGGTGATGAGGATGATCGCCGAATCGAGCTTGGTGTGGAGATTGCGCAGAAGATCCAGGATCTCGGCCTGCACCGTGACATCCAGCGCCGTCGTCGGCTCATCGGCCACGAGAACGCGCGGCTCCAGCGAGATCGACTGCGCGATCATCGCGCGCTGGCGCTGACCGCCCGACAGTTGGTGCGGGTAGGAGTCGAACGCTTTGACGGGGTTGGGCATCTCCACGAGCGTCAGCAGCTCGATCGCGCGCTCGCGCGCCTGCTTGCGTGTCATGCCCGGGCGGTGGGTCATGAGCGCCTCGGAGATCTGGAACCCGACGGTGTAGACGGGGTTCAGCGCCGTCATCGGCTCCTGGAAGATCGCGGCGATACCCTCGCCTCGGACCTTCCGCAGCGCCTCCGGCTTGGCGCCGATGAGCTCGCGACCTGCCAGCTTCGCGCTGCCGTGGATGCGCGCGTTGGCGGGCAGCAGACCCATGATCGCCATGCTGCTCGTGCTCTTGCCCGAGCCGGACTCGCCGACGACCGCCAGAACCTTGCCCGGCATCAGGTCGTAGGTGATGTGCTTGGCCGCAGCGACCCACGAATCGCCGACGTAGAACTCGACGCTCAGGTTGGACACGGACAGCGCCGGCTCGGCGCCACCGGCCGCCGCCTGCGTCGGACGGTGTCGGCGCAGGCCGAAGCGGGTGCGCTCACGGGGCTGTTCGGCGCTCATCTCTCGTTCTCCCATGTCAGGATGGGGCCATGCCCGGCCCCGTCACTCTGCGTCCGCGCGGTGGTCAGGTCGTCGCGTGGATCGCCATCGTCATCGCGGTGGCGGCGCTCGTCTACCTCGCCGTCGACGGAGGTCTCGGCGAACTCGTCCGCTGGGCGTGGCCGATTGTGGCGCTGGGCTGGGTCGCCTGGCTGCTCTACATCCGCCCGTACGTGCGTGTCACGCCCGGCTTCGTCGAGGTGAGCAACATCCTGCGCACCCACCGCGTTCCCTGGGGCGACATCGATCACGTCGACTCGCGCTTCGCGCTGACACTCCACACGAACGGCGGTCGCAGCATCCGCGCGTGGGCCGCGCCCGCACCCGGCGCCCGGCAGGGTCTGCGCACGCGGCGCGAGGATGTCGCGCACTCCCCCGGTGACACCGACACGCGACGACCGTCCGACGCGGAGGGCACCGCATCGGGTGACGCGTTCGGTTTCGTCACGCGAGAACTCGAGGCGTACCGCCGCGGGCGCGGGGCGACGCACACCGGCGGCACGGCGACCTCGTGGAACCTCGTCCTGGTGGGTGTGACCGCTGCGCTCGTGGCGGCGGCGCTGCTGAGCCTGCTGCTGCCTCACGCCTGACCCCCCGGAGAGTCCCCGCGTGCGTCCGGAGGTGCGGTGTCCTCGCCGAGACCGGTGAACTCGTCGATGTACGGCTCATCGGTCTCAGAGGTGGGGGCATCCATCATCGTGACCGCCTGCACGGACGGGATGGCAGCCACCGCACGGTTGGCCTTGCGCTTGCTGACGCGGGCCTGCTGACGCGGGTCGAACGCATCGCGCAGGCCATCGCCGATGAAGTTGATGCACAGCGCGAGCATCACGATGAACAGACCCGGCCACCAGAACAGCCACGGCCGGGTGCGGAAGGCCTCGCGGTACTCGCTGATGATCTGGCCGAGGGAGACATCCGGGTAGGTGATGCCGAAGCCGAGGAAGCTCAGCGCCGCCTCGGTCAGCACCGCCGCGCTCATCAGCAGCGTCGTGTTGACGATGATCACGCCGACGGCGTTGGGAAGGATGTGGCGGAAGATGATCCGTGAGTTCGAGGCGCCGGCGACGCGCGCGGCATCCACGAACTCGCGCTCCCGCAGCGACAGGAAGTCACCGCGCACCAGGCGAGCCAGGGCCGTCCAGCTCAGGATGCCGAGGAAGATGCCGAAGACGAACGCATTGCCACCGAAGAGCTTTCCCATGATCGAGCCGAGCACGAGGATCGGGATGATGATGACGACGTCGGTCGCGCGCATGATGAGCGAGTCCGACCAGCCGCGGAAGTAGCCCGCGATCGCGCCGAGGGTCACGCCGAGAACGAGCGAGACGAGCCCCACCAGGAACATGACGGTGATCGACTGCTGGGTCCCGCGCATGACCTGCGCGAAGACGTCCTTGCCGAGCGTGTCCTGGCCGAAGGGGTGCTCGCCAAGACTCAGCGGCCACAGTGTCAGCGTCGGCTGGCCGCCGTTGACGATCGGGTACGAGGTCCACCAGTTCAGCGGCCACCAACCGGGGATACGCCAGCCGTTGATGGCCAACTCTCCCACCGCATTGGCCTCCAGCGCACCGGTGCCACCGACGACGGTGCCGACCGAGGTGAAGGCCAGCAGGATGATGAGGAGCAAGATCACCAGGGCTGCCATCGCGAATTTGTGGCGGAAGAAGCGGCGCCGGACGAGCGCGCCCTGGCTGAGGCCCGCGACGGCCCGCTGCTCGATCGTCTGCTCGGAGCCCCGGTCTTCGGGAGCGCCCGTCGGAGTTGTCGTCGTCATGTCAGCTCACCCGAATCCGTGGGTCGAGCGCGGAGTACAAGAGGTCCGCGATGAGGTTGAAGATGACCGCCAGCACGCCCGTGACCACGAAGAAGCCCATGACGAGATTGACGTCACCGTCGGTCAGGCCCGAGGTGAACAGCGATCCCATGCCCTTCCAGGCGAAGATCGTCTCGGTGATCACCGCGCCGCCGATGAGGGCGCCGATGTCGAACGCGATGATCGTGGTGATCGGGATCAGCGCGTTGCGCATCGCGTGTCGCACGATCACGGTGCGCTCGGTCAATCCCTTGGCTCGTGCGGTGCGCACGTAGTCCTGATTCATGACCTCGAGCACGCTCGAGCGTGAGTACCGGGTGTAGGCGGCGATCGACACCACCGAGAGCGCGATGGTCGGCAACACCAGATGCGAGAAGCCGTCGAGGATCTGGAACCACATGTCCCCCTGGAGCCCCGGGGTCTGGGAGCCGATCGTCGCGATCACCCCGCTCTGCGGGATGCGCTGAAGATAGTCGGGGTACACCAGCAGGACGCGATCGATGACGATCACGAAGAAGGTGATGAAGCTGACGATCGCGGCGGTGCGCGCGGCCTCCCGCTTGCCGTCGCCGCCGACGATGACGCCGGCGAGAATGCCCAGACCGATCGATGCCAGGCCCAGCAGGACCAGCATCCAGCCCTCGGGAACGTAGAAGAACAGGTACTGGAGCGGATAGTAGAGCGCGATCCACACGGCGACCGAGATGAGGGCCGCCAGAAGCGCACGACGGTTCGCCAGGCCGGTCGAGATCGCCGTGACGCCGACGGCGGCGCCGATGCCGGTGATGATCACGCCGATGATCCCGACCGTCGGGCGGACGAACCAGTCGGTCACACCGAGAAGGGCGAGCAGTCCCCCCGCCGCGACGAAGGCCGAAGCGAAGGTGATGAGCCGGGTCTTCCAGGACCCGCCGAGGATGCTCATGAAGATCACGCCGCTGAGCACGCCGACGATCAGAACCGCCAGCAGGGATATCTGTGGATCGGCGAGGAACTCGTTGAAGCGGATCGCACCGAACTCCTTGAGGAGCACCGCCACCCAGAAGATGGGGAGCGCGTAGACGATGAAGGTCAGGAAGGTGACGCTGTAGTCGAAGCCGCTGTACTGGCGGAGGGCGGTCAGGATGCCGATCGTGATGCCCACCAGGATCGCGATGATCGTCGCGGCCGTGACGAGTTGGATCGTGGATCCCGCCGCGCTCGCGATGGCCTCAGTCACCGGCTGGTTGCTGCGGCTGTAGGCGACGCCGAGGTCGCACTGACCGATGAAGCACTTGGCGGCGCCGCCGAGCCAGGTGAAGTAGCGCAGGACCACCGGCACGTCCAGGTGCAGGGTCTCGATGCGGTACTGGATCTGCTCCTCACGATTCGGGGCGCTGGAGCCGCGCAGCTCTCGCAGCGGGTCGCTGCCGACAGCGGTGAGGGTGTAGACGATGAACGAAGCGACCAGCAGAACCAGCAGGATCGCGCCGAGCCGGCGAAGGATGAAGGTCAGCACGTGCATCCTCGCGCGTTCGGGAAGTCAGAAGTCATTCGGAGGTCCGTTTCAGGGGCGTGATCTGCCCCAAGCGTACGGTGCCGCGTTTCCCGCCGGATAGGCGCGGACACACGGCAGTGGGCGCCGAGGGGGTCACCTCGGCGCCCACGTGCGGTGGTGTCGCTGTGCGGGGAAGCGGGCTGGCCACTCCCCCGCGCAGCGGGTCGAGTGTTACTCGGACTCGACCGGCGCCCACTCCCAGAAGTTCCAGAAGTAGTCGGGGCTCAGCGGCATGATCTCGACACCGGTCACGCGGTCGCTCGACACGAGCAGGCCGGGGAACTGGAAGATCGGGATCGTGACGGCGTCGGACCAGATACCGGCCTCTGCCTCCTCGAGGATGGCGGTCTGAGCGTCGTAGTCGCTCGTGGTGTTCAGCGTCAGCAGCAGGTCGGAGACGTCCTGGTTGCAGTAGCCGTTGTAGTTGCCACCCTTGGCCAGCGGGTCGGTGTAGCAGGCGTAGATCTGGTCGGATCCACCGACGGCCAGGCTCGTCTGCGACCACGCGAAGATCACCGCGTCGTGCGGGTTGATCGGGTTGGCCTCAGGATCGGTGAACTCCCAGTTCGGCTCGCTCTGGTCGACGAGCTGGAAGCCCGCCTGCGCGGCCGATGCGGCGATGAGTTCGAACTCCTGACCACGGCGGACGTTGCCCTCGGGGTACCAGAAGCCGACCTCGACCGGGGTGGAGACGCCGGCGTCGGCCAGCAGCTGGATCGCGCCATCGACGTCGACATCCGCGTACGCGTCCGAGCCGTTGGTCGAGACCAGCAGCGGGTAGCGGACGGTGTCGGCCGCACTGACGAGGTTCGCGTTGCGGACCTCCGCGTCAGGGTTGAGCGGAACGATGATCTTGTCGACGATCTCCTGACGGGGGATCACCTTCAGGAACGCCTGGCGAACAGCGAGGGCAGTCGCCTCGTCGCCACCGTAGGTGGCCGCGTCGAACGGACCGCCGTTGTTAACGGTGAGGTCCACGTGCTCGTGCGAGGCCTGGACACCGGTCTGGACCTCGGCGTTCTCGATGCCTTCGGCAACGGCGAGGATGTCCGCGGTGGGCTGACCCGTCCAGATGTCGAGCTCGCCGGCCTGGAGGGCCTGGAGCGCGGTGGTGGAGTCACCGATCGCACGCACCGTGATGCGCTCGAACTTGGGCGAGGGACCCCAGGTGTAGAGGGGGTTGGCCACGAGGGTGGTGTACTCGTCTTCGACCGTGGTCTCGATCGTGTACGCACCGCTGGTCAGGGCAGCAGCGGGGCTGTCCGGCAGCGAGGTGTAGCCGTAGGCCGTGTTCCACGCGGTGCCGAGGGCCTCGAGGACCGTGGCGTCGCCGGTGGTGATGGCGTCGACGACGTTCTGCTTCGCGGTTTCGGCGAAGGTCTTGGCAGCCGAGCTGTACGCGTCCCAGTCACCCTGCTCGCCCGAAGCGGCGTAGGTGTCCCAGGCGGCCTGCACGTCGGCGTACTCGTCCGGGAAGGCGAGGGCGTAGGTGCCGTGGGCCGAGACGCCGAGGGGGCTCACGAGCTCCCAGTCGACGTAGGGCTCGTCGTAGACGAACGTGATCGTCTTGTCGCCGGTCTCAGGCGTGGTGGTGATGAGGTTGTAGCCCGTGGTGGCAGCCGGCGCGAACGCCTCGCTGACGTTGCCGGAGATGGCAGCCCACTCCAGCAGCATGTCGGACTCGTCGATCGGCACGCCGTCCGACCAGACGGCGTCGGCGGTGATCGTGTACTCGACCGTCAGCGGGTCTTCGCTCACAACCTCGTACGAGCCGAAGTCGGTGTTGTGCACCCACTCGGGGGTGTTGTCGTAGTAACCGAAGTTCGTGTCGGTCATGTACTTGATGTTGCCGTTGGACGTGTTGTTTCCAGCGGCGCTGTCGTCGTTGAAGTGGAAGAAGCCCTCGTTGTACGCAACGGTGATCTCCGAATTTTCCACGACATCCGACTCGTAGGGGTTGCTGCAGCCGGCGAGCACGAGTGCCCCGATTGCAACGACACCCACGCTCGCCGTAAGACGCGCGATCTTCACATTTCCTCCTGTGCAAGGGGTGGTGCACCTTGGCAGAACCTGCCTCGGCGCGGATGGGAAAACGATATGTGTCGCTTATGAGTTGTTCAAATCGATGCACCAAACCGTTACAGACCCTTAACTCCGCGCTGAGGAAGTGTGGCAATCTGACAAGATGAGCCCCGGAAAGCCCAGATCTGTTGTGTCCGAGGCGCTGACGGTCCCCGCTGCCGACGAGCGGGACCGTCGCCGGTTCGGCTGGGAGATCGGAATCGTCCTGGCCATCACGGTCGGGCAGGGCGCGGTCTACAGCCTGCTCTCGTTCGTGCGCTCACTCGTCCGCGCGGCACAGGAGAACCAATCGCTGGCCGACCAGTCGACCGCGTTGAACCCCACGCGCGACGCCGAGGCGATCTGGAACGCGGTGTACCAGCTGCTGAGTGTCTTCTTCGCGCTCTCGCTCGTGGCGCTCGTGATCTATCTGCTCTGGGAACCGGGGAAGAACGCCTTCCACCGCATCGGGCTGGACTTCTCCCGCTTCGGCGGAGATGTCGGCCGGGCAGCGCTGCTCGCGGCGGTGATCGGCATCCCCGGGCTCGCGCTCTATCTGATCGGTCGCGCGCTCGGCATCACGCTGCAGGTGTCGGCATCTCCCCTGGATGCCGCGTGGTGGACCGTTCCGCTTCTCATCCTCGCGGCCCTGCGGGCGGGTCTCACCGAAGAGATCATCTTCAACGCGTATCTGTTCGACCGGCTCCGACGGCTCGGGTGGGGCTGGTGGACGATCATCCTGGCCACCGCGGGCCTGCGGGCGGCCTACCACGCGTATCAGGGCGTCGGGGCGATCGTCGGCAACTTCGCGATGGGCATCGTCTTCGGTTGGTGCTACCGCCGCTGGGGCCGCGTCATGCCGCTCGTGATCGCCCACACCCTCATCGACACGGTCGCCTTCGTCGGCTACCCGCTCGCCGTCTCGCTCTGGCCCGCCGCCTTCGGCCTCTAACCCTCGCTCGCCCTCGTCTCAGGCCGCTCTCGGGAGGACTCGGGAACACGAAGGCGCGGCGGCTCGGGTGGGGTCATCCCGAACTCGGGCATCACCTCGTGCGCGAACAGTTCCAGCTGGTCGAGCGTCTCGCCCAGCGGCATGACCGCGTACGGCAGATGCCACACCAGGTACTCGAAGGGCACCGCCGAGAGCTGGACGTCGAGTTGGCGCTTCACATCATCGACCGTGCCACCAATGATCAGCCCCACCTGTTGCAGTCGGGCTGCGACATCCTCGCCGGGTCGAGGAACCTGACCCTCTTCGCCGGGAAAGCGGAACCCGCCAAGGTGTCCGAACGAGCCATACCACTCCCGCCACGCGAGCATCTCGTACCTCTCGATCGCGTCCTGGGCAGCGGATCTGCTGCGGTGGATCGAGAAAGAGCGCACGAGTCCCATGTTCTGGCCGAGCGCATAGTCGCGCCCCGCCCGCGCAGCCTCGTCCCGGTACAAGCCCGCGAACCACCCCGCCGTCTCGATGGGGGCGAAGGTCGTGATGGGGATGAGACCGTTGCGCGCGGCCCACGCGACAGTGGTGCGGCTCTGCGAGAACGGCTGAAAGAGCGGAGGATGCGGATCCTGAAACGGGGAGGGAACGACGCTCACTCCCCGCAGCGCCCCGTCGTCGTCGACCTCGCCGGGCACACCGAACTCGCGGGTGAGACCCGCCGCAGGCCAGTCGGCTATGCCCGACTCGAACGGAAAGGGCACCTCGTAGTGGCGGCTGCGGTACTGGAGGAGGTCCTTCTCCCAGGCCAGCTTCATGATGCGGAAGTGCTCGAAGAACAGCTCCTTGTTGCGCCTTTCGCCCGCCCGGTCACCCGGCGAGGACGCGCGCACACCGATCCGTTGGCCCAGCACATCGACCCAGCGCGACTGATATCCGCGCGCCACCCCCACGAAGAGGCGGCCCTCGAGCATGTGGTCGATCATCGCGATCTCTTCGGCCAGCCGCAGCGGATCACGCGCGGGCAACACGTAGCCGAACTGACCGTGCCGCAGCCGCTTCGTGTATTGGCCGAGGTACAGATTCCACAGTCCCGGATCGGGCGAGACCTCAACACCCTCGGAGTGGAAGTGGTGTTCGACGTGCGAGAGCCCCCAGTAGCCGAGCTCGTCCATCGCCTGCGCGATCTGACGCAACCCGTGCATGACGGTGTGGAAGGCGTACGGATCTCTTCCGATCGGGCGGTGCCGGGACATCTCGGAGGTACCGCCCAGAGAAGGGTAGATCTGAGCGATCACCTTCGGCACTCAGGACACCTCTCGACGCACACCAACAGTGGTTCAGGAGGTGGTGACGGTGGCGGTTCCGAGGGGCGCGTCAGGCCCCATTTCCGCGGCGAGCCGGTTGGCCTCTTCGATCAGCGTCGCGACGATCTCGGACTCGGGGACGGTCTTGATGACCTCACCCTTGACGAAGATCTGCCCCTTGCCGTTACCGGAGGCCACGCCGAGATCGGCATCCCGTGCCTCACCGGGGCCGTTCACGACGCACCCCATGACGGCAACGCGCAGCGGAACGGTCATGTCCTTCAGTCCCTCGGTGACGTTGTCGGCGAGGGTGTAGACATCCACCTGGGCACGGCCGCACGAGGGGCAGGAGACGATCTCAAGCTTGCGCTCGCGCAGGTTCAGCGACTGCAGGATCTGATGTCCCACTTTCACCTCTTCGGCCGGCGGCGCCGACAGCGAGACCCGGATCGTGTCGCCGATGCCCTCGGAGAGGAGGATGCCGAAGGCTGTCGCCGACTTGATGGTGCCCTGGAAGGCGGGGCCGGCCTCTGTGACACCGAGGTGAAGCGGCCAGTCGCCGCGCTCGGCGAGGAGTCGATAGGCCTTGACCATGACGACCGGATCGTTGTGCTTGACCGAGATCTTGAAGTCGTGGAAGTCGTGCTCCTCGAACAGTGAGGCCTCCCAGACGGCGCTCTCCATGAGCGCCTCCGGCGTCGCCTTGCCGTACTTCTCGAGCAGCCGCTTGTCGAGCGAACCGGCGTTCACACCGATGCGCAGCGACACGCCCGCAGCCTGGGCCGCCCGCGCGATGGCGCCGACCTGGTCGTCGAACTTGCGGATGTTCCCCGGGTTGACCCGCACCGCGGCGCACCCCGCGTCGATCGCCTGGAAGACGTACTTCGGCTGGAAGTGGATGTCAGCGATGACCGGGATCTGACTCTTCGCGGCGATGATGTGCAGCACATCGGCGTCGTCCTGGGACGGAACGGCGACGCGCACGATCTCGCAGCCGGATGCCGTGAGCTCGGCGATCTGCTGGAGCGTCGCGTTGATGTTGGTCGTCGGTGTCGTCGTCATCGACTGGACGCTCACGGGGGCGTCTCCGCCGACCAGGACCTTGCCGACCTTGATCTGGCGGCTCTTGCGGCGAGGGGCGAGAGTCTCGGGGACTCTCGGCATCCCGATGTTCACTGCTGGCACGTCGTCCAGCCTACGCACTCCAGCTGAACGTCGGGCGGGCGTGAGGCTCGCGCTACTTGAGCTTCCTCATCTCGTCCTGGATCCTGCTCTCCGACAGCGTGGACCGCATCGGACCGTACGCGGCGAATCCCGAGAAGACCACCCCGATGGCGATGCCCGCGATCGGCCAGACCGGCCAGTAGTACCCCATACCCGTCACAGCCCAGATGAGCGTGAAGAACCCGGACAACACCACCCAGGCGACCAGCGTGTACCAGAACCCCTGCTTGGCCTTCAGGCTCGAGACGGCACGCTGACGCAGCTCGTCGCTTTCCCCGGACCCCTGCGCATCTGTCATGGCACGAATCTATCGAGGCGATGGGCCCCTCGCCAGAGGCGAGGGGCACCTGTGGTAGGTTCGGCGCATGTTCGCACACACCTCCTGGTGGCACACCGCATAAGGCGGTGCGCAGCGAACAGCACAGACCGCCCCCGGGCGGTCTTTTTTTGTGAGGCAGACCGCCCCTCGACGAAAGACCGACGATGACCGGGAACACCCTGCCCCCGCTCGAGGACCTCGCCTCGGCCGACATCCCCTTCGCCATCATCGCGCGCGGCGCCGATGCCGTGGACGTGTTCACCGGCGAGGTCGTGGACGTCGATCTGTTGGCCGACATCCCGCTGCTCTCCCCCGACGGAACGCCGCAGCAGGTTCTCGCGCTCGTCCCTTTCCGACAGGTGCGCGAGCGCGGCTTCGCCTGCCACGGCGACGGGGCACCGCTGCGGTGCATGGTGATCGACCACACCACCCACTACACGCGCGACGATGCGCTCGCGCTGCTCCCCTCGGCTCCCATCCCGCTTGAGGATGCCGGGTTCGATGTCGCCGACGAGGACTACGCCGACATCGTCCGGCGCGTGATCGCCGAGGAGATCGGACGCGGCGAGGGCGCCAACTTCGTCATCCGCCGCGACTTCGTCGCCGGGGTGGATGCCGATCCCCGCGTCGCCGCGCTGACGTGGTTCCGCGCTCTGCTGGAGTACGAGCGTGGCGCCTACTGGACCTTCGCGATCGTGACGGATGGACACGTCGCCGTCGGCGCCAGTCCCGAGGCGCACGTCAGCGCGAAAGATGGCGTGGTCACCATGAACCCGATCTCGGGCACGTTCCGCCACCCGGCCGGGGGCGCGACCGCGGAGAACCTCAGCGAGTTCCTGCGCTCGGCCAAAGAGACCGAAGAGCTCTTCATGGTCGTCGACGAAGAACTCAAGATGATGAGCGCCGTGTGCTCGGACGGCGGCCGGATCACCGGTCCCCATCTCAAGGAGATGTCGCGGCTCACACACACCGAGTACATGCTGCGAGGACGCAGCCGGCTCGATCCCCGCGACATCCTGCGCGAGACGATGTTCGCCCCGACCGTCACGGGTTCCCCCATGCAGAACGCGTGCACGGTCATCACCCGCCACGAGACGACTCCGCGCGGCTACTACTCCGGCGTCGCAGCCCTGTTCACCCCGCGCGAGACGCTCGCGGTGGGCGAGCCGACCCACGATGTCGACGCACCGATCCTCATCCGCACCGCATACCTCGTCGACGGACGTCTGCGCGTGCCGGTCGGGGCGACGCTCGTGCGTCACTCCGACCCCTACGGCGAGGTGAGCGAGACCCACGGCAAGGCCGCGGGCGTCCTGGGTGCGATCGGTGCGATCCCCCGCGAGGGCACCCCGATCACCGAGGACGAGGACGCGCCGGCCGCCGAGCCGCGCCTGTTGGCCGAGGATCCGCAGATCGCGGAGCTGCTCGTCTCGCGAAACGCACGTCTGGCACCCTTCTGGCTCAATCCGCAGGCCCCCGACGGGGCGGGACCGTTCGCGGGGCGATCGGCTCTGGTCATCGACGCGGAGGATCGATTCACGACGATGTTGGCCCACCAACTGCGTCACCTCGGCCTGGATGTGTCGATCGTGGACTGGAAGGACGTCACCGATACGCAGGTCGCCACGGCCGAAATCCTGGTCTCTGGCCCCGGCCCCGGTGACCCGCTCGACGCCGGCAACCCTCGCATGGTGCGCCTGCGCGAGATCATCGCCGCGCGTCGCGCGAGCGGGATGCCACTGCTGGCCGTGTGTCTCAGCCACCAGATCCTCGCGAACGACCTCGGGATCGAATTGATGCCCCTCGCTCAGCCGCACCAGGGTCTGCAGCTGACGGTCGACGTGTTCGGAGAGGACGCCTCGATCGGGTTCTACAACACCTTCACCGCCCACGTATCGCCGGGCACGGGCCGTGTCGATGTCGCTGAGGTTGCTGCGGATGCCGAAACCGGGGATGTCTACGCCCTCCGCGGCCCGGGCTTCGCGTCGGTGCAGGGACACCTCGAGTCGATCCTGTCGCGAGACGGCATGCGCACGATGCAGCGCCTGCTGGAGTCGGCCGTGCAGCCGACTGCGCTGCCGTGACGCAAGACGACGCTCAGACCAGCTGGCGCTGAGCGAGCCGGGCAAAATCCTCGCCGCGACGCATCAGCTCGTCGAAGCTGCCGCTTTCGACCATCCGCCCATCTTTCATGACCAGGATGCGGTCGGCGCGGCGCACCGTCGACAGGCGGTGCGCGACCACGATGCGAGTAGCCTGCAGCCGCTCGAGCGACTCCATGACATGTGCTTGCGCCGTGTTGTCGAGTGCGCTCGTCGCTTCGTCCAGGATCACGATCGCGGGCCGGCGTACGAGTGCGCGAGCGAGCAGGATGCGCTGTTCCTGACCGCCCGAGATGAGGTCCGGTTCCACGAGCGTCCGCATACGCATCGGCATGTCACGGATGTCATCGGCAACGCCCGCTTGTTCTGCCGCCCGCCAGGCATCGTCGACGGAGCCGTGGGCCGACCCGAGGATGTTCTCCAGCACGGTGCCGCGGCTGAGGCGTCCGTCCTGGATGACCACCCCCATCTGTTCCCGGACGGCATCCGCATCGAGATCGCGGAGATCCGCGCCGTCGAAGCGCACATGACCCGACGCCGGCTGTTCGAATCCGAGCAGCACACGCACGATCGAACTCTTGCCCGAACCGCTCTCGCCGACGACGGCGACGAACTCCCCCGCGTCGATGTCGACCGACACGTCGTCGACGGCCAGCGGCGCCGACGGTTCGTATCTCAGACTCACCCGATCGAGCGCTACCGCGCCGCTCAGATGTGGCCGAGTCGGCGCCGCCTGTTCCTGCGGCGCGGTGTCGAGGATCGGTCGGATCATCTCAACGATCGGCCCGATGACCGCCATCGGCACAAGCAGCCCCACCGCCGCCAACAACCCGCCGACCAGCGCGTTGTATGCGGCGGTGAACGCGATGAACTCCGACGCAGCAATGATGGTCGTCGATCCGGACTGCGCGCTGGCCAGGATGACCATCACGAACAGACCAGGTCCGAGCGGGATGAGCGCGGTGACCCAGGCTGAGACCCGTCCCACGCTCCGGGTCATCCCCGCTTGGGCCGCGACCTGGGCGCGCACAGCGCCGAAGTAGTGCTTGTGGGCTCGGCGCTCGGCTCCGGCGAGCCGGATCTTGGACAGACCTGCGAGGGTCTGGGTGATCCACTGCGTCGCCGTGAGCTGCGCTGCCACGGCGACGCGGGCGGTCGACCGCAGGCGCCGCCACGCGAAGGCCAGAGCAACGGCGGTCGCCACCAGGAGCGCGACGGCCACCGTGCCCAGCAACGGGCTGTAGACGAACAACACCACGAGGTTCACGACCGTGAAACAGCTCGCGAGCGCCCCCGCGATCAGCTGCGGTGAGAACATCTGCAGCATGGCATCGGCGGCCATGACACGAACCGCCACGTCGCCGGAAGCGTAGCGTCGGAAGAAACTCGGCGGCAGGCGCAGAAGCCTGTCCCACACGAGCGGCTGCGTCGCTTCTGCGAACAGCTGCGCGCTGCGGCTGAGCACGAGGATCGTGACCGCTGTCAACGCCCCCGAGCACAGTGCGACGATGGCCAGCGCCACTCCCGCTTGGATGATCACGCCCGTCTCGGCCTGAGGCACCGCGATCGACAGCACGCGTTCGAGCAGGAACGGGTTCGCCAGGCTGAGGATCGCCACGGCGAGGGAGAGGAGCGCTGCCCAGACGACGCCCCTCCCGCTACGCGCCGCACCCTGGGCGAGCGCCTCGCGAAGTGACACGGCACGTGACGGCTCCAGCGTTCCGGAGAGCTGGTAGCCCCACTCCACTTCGTCGCGATCCTGATGGCTCCATCGGCGGCGCTGTCCTGAGGCATTCTGCACGACGTACCCACGGTTATTGGGGAGCAGCGCGAGCGGACCCTCGCGCTCGGAGACGACGACGAACGCGTGGGCGCGTGAGTCGAACCACCCGGTCTCGCGCAGCCAGACCCGTCGAGCGCGAAGCCCCATGTCTTCGGAAGCACCCTCGACGAGATCACGCGAGGCGGCCGTGCGCTCTCCCCCGCGCCGCGGGCGCAGCGGAATGCGCTCTGCGCGTGCGACGCTTGTGATCGCACGGACGAGCGCGCTCTCGGACCGCGAGTCACCCGTTCCGGCGAGGTACTCGACCGCCTGCGTGGTGAGGGTGAACTGTTCCTCCCGCTCGCGATCGTCACCCGCTCGTCGATCCCACTCGCGCTGCTGTCGAGACTCGCGCTGCGCGCGGGCATACGACTGCAGCGTCGCGGCGAGCTGCACGGGATCTGCGGGGGCCTCGCCGCACAGACGCGCCAGGGCACGGGAGAACGCCGTGACCGACCGATCCGTTCCCGCTCCCTCGCTGCGGTGGATCACGCCATCAAGGCGCGCGACGACCTCGACGACGACACCATCGCCGATCGGGGGCACCGACGACCCCGCGGCAAGGGTCACCAGCGGCAGGCGATCACCGCCATCCAGGAGGAAGACGTCCGCCACACCCGCCAGGACCTGGGCACCATCCTGCTCCGATACCCGAACCCGTCGCGTCTCAGCCATCGCGGGCTCCCACCCGATCAGCGACGAGCCGCGCGTAGGCGCCGCCGGTCGCCATGAGCTGGTCATGTGTGCCGCGTTCGGCGATGCGACCGTTGCGCCCCATCACCACGATCTCGTCGGCGTCGCGAATCGTGGAAAGCCTGTGGGCGATGATCAGACATGTCGTTCCCCGTCGACGCAGCGCCTCATCGACCAGCGCCTCGGTGGGCGGGTCGAGCGCGCTCGTCGCCTCGTCGAGAATGAGCGCGCGCGGGTCGCAGGCCAGCGCTCGGGCGATCTCGAGGCGCTGACGCTGACCGCCGCTGAAGTTTCGACCACGCTCGTCGACGCGGGCATCGATGCCGCCGCCACGACGGAGAATCTCATCGAGGACCCCGGCGTCAGACAGCGCCAGCCGAATCGCATCCTCGGTCGTGGTGGCGTCCCACAGCGCGACATTGTCGCGCACGGTGCCCTCGAACAGCACGACCGACTGGTCGACTTTCTGCAGCCTCCCCGGCTCCAGAGCCTGCACCGGCACGCCGCCGAGGGTGATCTCTCCCTCCCAGGGGTGCAAGAGCCCGGCGGCGAGGTCTCCGACTGTGCTCTTTCCTGAACCGCTGGGTCCAACGAGGGCGACCCGCTGACCGGCTCCGACAGACAGGTCGATGGCCGAAACGGTGGGGTCGTGTCGCGTGCTGTAGCCGAAGGTGACACCGCGGAGCCTCAGCACGGGCGGCTCGGTCGTGTCGGAGTCGGTCGTACGCGCCGTCGTGCGGAACCGCAGGTCAGGCGACAGCCCCGTCACATCATCGAGCGCGCGCAACTGGGCACGCAGAAGCTGGATCTCACCGCCGGCATCCACGAGGGTATTGACGGGTTCGTTGAGCGCGAAAGCGAATACCTGCACTGCCAGCAGCGCCCCGAGCGTGAATTCGCCGGATACGACGAGCATGCCGCCGATGGTGAGGACGCTCGCCGCCGTCAGCAGGGATGTCACGACCGGACTGGCCACGAGAATTGCATCGGTCCCCGCCATCGACGCGTTCGCGCTGAGGTAGGAGGCCTGCCTGCCGGTCAGCGCCCGCAGGCTCTGCCTTTCAGTACCTGAAGCCTTGATGGTCTCGATGCTGTCGATCTGCGAGAGCAGCACGCCGCGCAACTCGTCCTGATCGAAGGTCACGCGCGACTGCGCGGTGGTCCGCGCCCGCACGACAGCGCGGAGAACCAAGAGGTTGATACAGGCCAACAGGATGACGATCAGGCCCAGGAGCAACTGGTAACTCAGCAGCAGCGTCGCGTAGGCGACCACTCCGACCAGCGCGATCGCCGTCGCCGCGAGCCGACCGGCGATCGCCTGCGCGACCGCGGTGTTGTACGTCAGTCGCTGCGCGAGATCCCCCGCCGAACGTTGCATGAAAAAGCTCAACGGCAGGGTCAGCAGTCGCTCCAGAAACCGCGTCGCTCCGACCAGAGCGAGCTTGGTCTCCAGCCGAGCCAGCACAAGGTACTCAAGCCAGATCGAGGCGAACTGGATCGCCGCGATCGCGACGAAAGCGATGACCAGATTGACCGCCGTCGAGGTGAGGTCGCCATCCAGGGCGCTGTCGACGAACGCCTGACTGAGCGGGCCCACCGCGACCCCGGTGACCATCGTGAGCAGACCGGCCAGAGCCGCGAACACCATGCCGCCGCGTGACTTCGCCATTCGTGTCGCCAGCGCCCGGAGCGTGCTGAAGGGGCGACCATCGCGGCGGAAGTCCGGCGTTCGCTCGAAGGTCAGCGCGGCATCCGAATACTGGTCGGCGAACTGTTCTGCCGACATCCGCACGCGACCCTTGTCCGGATCATTCACCGTGAATGTGCCGCCGTGCGCACCCTCGAGCACAACGAAGTGCGACTCCCGCATCCAGATGATCGCGGGCATCGCCATGCCGTTGAGTTCGGCGAGTCCGCGCAGGTGGCCTTTCCCCTCGATGCCGTAGTCCCGGCCGGCGCGCACGAGGTCGAGCGCGGTTGCGCCGTCGCGGGAGATGCCGCACGCCTCTCGCATCTCGGCGATCGGAACCCAGCGCCCCTCGCGGGCGAGGATCATCGCGAGGGATGCTGCGCCGCACTCCACCTCGGATAGCTGAAGCACAGACGGCACCTTGCGTCGCGGCCCCGTCGCCACCCGTCGGGCAACCGCCACGCGCGTGGCACGTTCACTACCCGACATCCGCGCTTCCCCAGAGGATCTGCCACGGCGAGACGGTCGCATAGCGGATCTGCACGTTCGCCAGCTCGCCTGCGGTCGCCGTCTCCGACTCCTCCAGATCGATCTGCACACGATAGGCCGCGCCGCCGTCGTCGGCGAGTTGCTGCTCGGCGAACGCGGCGAGCCCGAACACGGCATCCATCTCGGCCGCCGGCGCCGGAATCTCACTCACGGCACTCACCGTCGCCGACAGATCAGCGGAGCCGGCAATGGCGACGACCACGTCGTCACCGCTGTGGATCCGCGCCGCCTCCACCTGCGAGGCGTAGAACAACAGCGTCGACGTCGACGCGTCGGACACGATGATGAACAAGGGTGTCTGAGACTCCACGGCCGACCCGTCCGCAACGAGGACCGCGTGGATGGTGCCTGCACCCGTTGCGACCGCGGCCGTGACGCGACTGCCGTCGGCAGAGGTGATCTCGGCGACCTCATCGCCCTGCGATACCTCGTCGCCGAACGTCACGCTCAGTCGCACGACGCCGTCCGCTCCCGCCAGAACACTCTGCTGCCCCTGCGACGAATAGGCGACCGCGGTGCCTTCCGCTACCAGCGGCACAGCACCGAACAGCGCCCAACCGAGCGCGCCGACGACCACCAGCGCCAGCGCGGCGAGCGCGACCCACAGCCGTGGCCGCGTGGTCGACGTCGCCTCGTCCAGGCGATCCGCAGATGAGGTGAATCCCGGGGCGTCGGTCACTCTGGCACTTCCCGCTCCTCCGCCGGCGCTGTGCGCCGCTCGGTCGGATCCGGCGTGTTCAGAATGAACTCGCCGATGCGAGGCTCCGCCCACATCGAGACGCCGCTCACCTGGGCGAACAGCGCGGAGTCGCCGCCGCCAAGCGCGCAGGGCGCGAGTCCCATCGCCGTGGCGGTCATGTACCAGGTGCTATACAGCACGCCGAGGTCCTTGAGCGCGAGCGCATAGGGGATGGCCTCGTACTTGTACGTCAGACGTCCCATCCGCGCCGTGACGAAGAACATCACGTCCGGATACGAGTCGGTGACCGCGGTCCGTGAGATCTCATCCGCGAGTGCCTCGAGCCCGTCGCTCCACGGCGAGAGCGGCACGAGGGCGTGATCGGCGGGGTTGTAGTGGTAAAGGCCTCGGTCGAGACCGTCCACGCGGTTCACGAGCGGATAGATCTCGAGTTCGTAGTCAGCGCCACCACCCGGATAGGGCCGCAGACTGATGTCTTCGCGGTCCGTGGACCTTTGGGCGCGCACGCGCGCGCTGCGATACAGAAACTCACCCAATTCGTCCGCGGTGACCGCCCGCGGGCCCGATCGGCGCCACGACTGGCGTGATTCTTGCACCGTGACCAGCGGGGGGTCCGTACGGCTGAGGTCGGCGAGGTCAGGACGAGCGAGCGGGATGCTCGGGGCATCCGACGCCGATGTCACAGCCGGGAGCGGGGCACGCATCGAGGCATTCGCGTAGGTCCCGCCGTAGGGACCGTCGTGATAGCCGAGCCGGCTGCGGGTATGGAAGACGCTGTCATGGAATGACCACTCCCGAAGCTCAGGAGACGAATCCTCGTCCGGACGCAGGTGCCCGGTCTCGAGCAGGGCGATGACGACCGCTTCGGCGAGCGCATCGTCGACACCCTCGGGCCACGTCAGCTCACGCCACGGCACCCCGGATGCCTGCGCGAGGGTGGCGATGACCGCGGGCAGACGCCAATCGGTCACGCGCACGAGTGAGGTGGACCGTGCACACTCGAAGATCATGCCGTCGGGGTCGGCGCGCAGATACGCGGTCGGGTCCACACGCACACGATCAACGGCGCGCCCCCCGGTGTCATCGAAGACCATCCGACGGATGACCGCAGCGGAAGGGATTCCGATCGACTCGACAACCAGCCCCGCCCGGACGAATTTCTCGAGGGTGCGGTAGACCCAGACGGTATCGGTGGCCGCTCCCCCGACGATCGAGAGCAGGGAGGCGACGTCGGCTCCGCCGTCGCTGAGGTGATGGAACATCGTCCGTCGCTCGCGCTGACGTACGGACAGGGAGAGCTCGCCGCGCGGGGTCGCCAGCAGGATCGCTTCGCCGATCTCGCTTACGCTCACGTCGTCGTCGAACCGGTATCGGCGCAGCGTGTGAGGACGGATCATCAGAAGAACACCGGTGTGGGGTTGAGGTCGCTCTCGGACAGCGGTTCCGCGAGCCACCCCAGTTCGACCGGGGTGTCATACAGGCGACCAGGCGCACGACGATCCCAAAAGTGTCGGAGCCCCGGAGCCAGCGCCTTCACGACCGCCATCCCCGTGTCGGGCCGGCTCTGGTCCAGCAGAAGGACGCGCGGTCCCCGCGCCTCGATGAGGTCGATCGTCGTCTGCACCTCGGTCGCGAGATCATCGCCGGTGAGCGTCGCAAAGTCCGAGTGCCGTCGCTGCTCACCCGAGGGGACCAGATACGGTTCCGATTCGACTGTCGCAGTCCGCCACCACTCGGTGGCGCCCGGGTCGAAGGCTTTGTGGAGATCGCCTTCGTCGATGGTCGAAAGCGCGGCGAAGAACTGTGTGGCTTCGGTGGCAGCTCGTAGCACCGCGACATGCGGATCGAGGTGGGCTCCAAATCCCAGGATGATCTGATCTGATTCATCCGGGGCGGCGTCACGCCGCGGCGCGCAGGCCGCAACCACGGGGATGCCGATGTCGTTCGTCACGTCGATGAGCCAGAAGTCTCGACCGTTCGTGTCGAGCCAGTCGATCAGCTGACGCAGATAGTCGGTCATGAAGTCCTCGAGGCGCAGCGCGGGCCGACGCACGCGGCTGTACCACCACGTGGCCACGGCATCGCGCTCCACGAGCTCCAACAACCCCTGGAGCGCTGCCTCGGCAATCGTGCTGCCGGCGGCGCACCCGTTGGAGTCCGCGTAGAACGACCTACGATTCGGAGCGTCTTGCGGCGCGAATCTCGAGTAGTTGTAGTAGAGCAGTCCCGTCGGGACCCACACGTGTTCTTGCGCGGTCGGGGACCACATCGGGCTCCAGTCGGTCGGCAGCTCCGGATCGAAGACCTCCGGCACGGTCTGAAGGGCGTTTCCCGACGCGTTCGTCTCTCGGCGCCGCTCGTATTGGGCGTCGGAGAAGAGCATGATCTCTCTGGGATCGACCACATTCGGCGCAAAGTCAGACAGCAGACCGAATCGACGGATCTCGTTGCCCCGATAGACACCGCTGTAGCGTTCGACGGCTTCCCCGAGCGCGCCCATCTTCGCCTGCGCATCGCTTGTGCCCTTACCCCCGCTCTGCGACCTGAGCGACGATCTCAGGAACGCCAGGCTGTCAGCGTGCGTCGCCCAGTTGTGACTGGAGGCATACGTGTGCATGAGCGTGTCATCGTCCGCGGTGATCCGCTGCAGCCCACCGACGACTCCGGTGATGGGGCTGACCAAGTGCCCGAATCGGGCCAGGGCCTCGTCCACCGTGAGCGCGCGATGTCCACCCGGGTCGCTCGTGAGCGGCGAAGAGGAGAACTCCATTGGCTGCGGCTCGCGCGTCGTCTCGGGTAGCACCTCGTCGCTGTGCATCCCCGAGACAAACCGCGGCGGATAGGTCACGCTGTGCCAGGTGCGCTCCCACGTGACGGTGTCGATGCTCAGTAGCGAACCGGTGAGCTCGGTGGCTCCCGCTGACCCGATCCATCCCGCGATCTCGGTCGCGAACATCGCCCGCACAGCGGGGGTGGCGGCACTGGGTCCGCTCGCGGTGATCGGCGTCGATCCCGTGACGTCTTCGACGAACGCGTCCGTGGCGAAGTTCAAGCGGATTCTGTCGATCAGCCCTTGCCAGCTGGCCTCGGTTCTCGGAAGGAAGGCCGGACCGATCCATCCCGAGAGCGCCTCGGGCTTCACCAGAATCCAAGGCACGGCCCGCTCGGCGTGTGCGCGAGCGATCGAACCGAGTTCCGGGCGCCGATAGTCATCGACGACGACGACGGTCAGGTCCCCCTCATCACCGACGTGCACGCCGGCCGACCGCAGCGCGTCGATCATCGCCGCCAGGTCGACCTCCCCCACGGCGATGACCGACACCGTCATCTCTGACAGTCGAGTCGACGCCAGCGCCGGGTCGACCTCTCGACGCCACCAATAGGCGCGCTCACCCGAAGGTGCCAGCTGCGCGTCGGCGTCTTCGAGATATCCGCGCCGCTCAAGGGTGGCCAGCGCGAAGTACACCTGCGCGCCGCTGATCGTGCCGGCCAGGTCCGCGACGATCTGCGACGCGGACCGCTCTCCGTCGATGAGCGGACACACCCGAGAAAAAGCCGCGCCGTTCAGCGCGATCGGCCCCCCTTCGGTGAGCAGGAGCGTCCCCTCCTTTCCGAAGTGGAACGGGTGGTATTGCGGCTTGAAGCGCGGTCGTGCGAGGGTCATTCGTACAGGGGTCCAGACTCGTGCGGTGCGGTGGGGCTGCGTCGTGCCGCGGCACGTCGGAACGCTCAGTGCGCGTTGTCGGGGCTTGCCACACCGGTGCAGCAGCAGGCGGTGAGCGTCGAGCAACTGCAGGCGACGGTGTTGTGATGCGACCTGGCACCACCGATCTGGGCGAGATCGTCCTCGGAGACGTCCTCGTCACTCGGTGCCTGCGGGATGGGCACTCGCATTTTTCCGGAACCGTCCTCGGCGAGGCTCCAGTCACCGGGCTTGGCCGCGGGGTCGTCGTAGAACTCGATCGGGTGCTGCTCCGGCCACCGCAGGTCAATCTGCGCGAATGCCGACGTAGGGTCATCCAGCAGCTGCGCTTTGAACTCGGGATCTGCCCATGCCAGACCCACCGCCTGGGCCAAGCCGTCGGTGATCTCTCGGATGTCGTCGTCAGTGGTCATCGTCGTCAGACCCAGTCATCCTGGCTGACGACCCCGCCCGACAGCAGGCAGCAGCAGCACATGACCGTGGACTTGTGCGACTGGGCACCGCCGATCTGGGCGAGATCGTCGTCCGACACCGAGGCCTCGTCCGGAATGCTCGGGATCGGAACGCGAAGCACGGCGTCCTTGCCCTGTCCGCTCATGGTCCACGAACCCAACTCCGCATCCGGTGCGTCGTAGAACTCGACGCGATGCTCCTCTGGCCATTCGATCGCGATCTGCGCGAAGGCCTCACCAGGATTCGCGATGAGAAGCGCCTTGAAGTCCGGGTCGGCCCACGCGAGGCCGATGAGCTGCTGCATCTTTTCGTGCATATCGTCGCGGTATGCCGTATCCGTGCTCATCGCTTCGCATCCCTTATTCACATCAGTTATGGCAACTCATTCAGGTACAACGAGTCTGACCATAGTGGGAACAACGGATGGCGCGCAAAAGGCCCGATGATCGCTCACAGCAACGTCAAAGACCGCTCACGAGATGCACAGAGTGGCGAGACGTGTCGAAGACTGAATGCCACGTCAGCCTCAGAACAACGACACCGGGTTGATGAGGTCAGCGAGGATCAGCACCCCGCCCATCACGACGATCGCGATCACCACCACGAACGTCACAGGCACGAGTTTCGTGGCATCGATGGGGCCGGGCTCGGGCCGGCCGATGAGTTTGGCCCACTTACGCCGGATGCCGTCCCACAGCGCGACCACGACATGGCCGCCGTCGAGGGGCAGCAGCGGCACGAGGTTGAAGACGAACAGCGCGATGTTCAGGGATGCCAACAACGACAGCATGACCGCGATGCGGTTCACGATCGGCGCATCGGCCGCCGCGACCTCGCCGGCGATCGCGCCGGCGCCGACGATCGAGAGCGGGCCGTTGGGATCGCGGTCCTCCCCCGTAACCAGCGACGCGGCCGTCTCGTAGACCTTCACCGGCATCTGCACGACGATCTCGGCGACGGCGACGACATTCTCAGCCGCGGCGACCGGCGCCGCCCACAGCGGCTCGCGCACGAACTCGGTCGCGCCCGTGATGCCGATGACGCCCACCTGCACCTCGGTGCCGTCCGACAGGGTCCGCGTGACCTCCGCCGGCGTCACGGCCAGCGCGACCTGCTCTCCGTCGCGATCGACGACGACGCGCAGACTCTGCCCGGCGGCATCCTGGATGATCGCCGCAGCCTCGGCGAAGTCGGCAACCTCCTGGCCGTCGATCGAGACGATCTCATCGCCCGCTTCCATCCCCGCTGCCGCGGCGGGCGCGAGCGGGTCATCCGCGGTGCAGGCGGACGCGGATGTCGTGGCCACACAGTCCGAAACGGCGCCCACCGTCGTGGTGACGGTCTGCACGCCGATGCCGCTGAGCACGATCATCATCAGGACGATCGCGAAGAGCAGGTTCATGAACGGCCCGCCGAGCATGATGACGATGCGCTTCCAGACGGGCAGACGGTAGAAGACCCGACTCTCGTCGACGCCTTCGAGACTCTCGTCGTTGGCGACCCGCGCATCCTGCACCATCGTCGCGAAGAAGCCGCCGCCGGCGCGCCCCTCGGCCTTCGAGGGCGGGTACATGCCGGCCATGGAGATGTAGCCGCCCAGCGGAATCGCCTTGATGCCGTATTCGGTCTCACCGCGACGGCGCGAGAAGAGCGTCGGACCGAAACCGACCATGTACTGGCCGACGCGCACGCCGAACTTCTTGGCGGGGACGAGGTGTCCGATCTCGTGGAGGGCGATCGACACGGCCAGGCCGACGACGAGCACGACGACGCCGATGACGAACGCGATCATTTCCACCCGGTCACGCTAACGCGTCCGCCTTTGAGTTCTCCCAACGCGCCGCAGACGGGTGCACGCGAAACCGGGTGAGAAGATGGTCTCGCCATGACGACAGTCCCCTCGAACCTGCCGCCCGTGCTCCGGCCCGCGCACCCGCCCGTCCATGCGCTCGCGGAGCTGGCGCGCTTCGTGGATGCCGCCGTCCACGGCGATCCCGCGGGGGTCACCGTCACCGGACTCACCCTGGCCACCGCCGACCTGCGCGAGGGCGACCTGTTCGTCGCGATACAGGGCGGTACCCGCCACGGCGCCGAGTTCGCGGCCGCCGCAGCCGACAAGGGCGCGGTCGCCATCCTCACCGATGCCGCCGGCCTCGAACGCGCCGCAGCGTCGGGACTCCCAGTGCTGGTCGTGAGCGACCCGCGCGGCATCCTCGGTGCCCTGTCGGCCTGGGTGTACGCGACGGGGGCGGATGACGACCTGCCGACGCTGTTCGGCACGACCGGAACCAACGGCAAGACCAGCGTCTCGCACCTGCTCGAGGGCATTCTCACGCAGCTGGGCATCACTTCGGGGCTCTCGTCCACGGCCGAGCGCCATATCGCCGGAGAGGTGATCGTCTCGCGCCTGACGACGCCCGAAGCGTACGAGATGCACGCCCTGCTCGCCCTCATGCGCGAGCGCGGCGTCGAGGCGGTCGCGGTCGAGGTGAGCGCGCAGGCGCTCAGCCGCAAGCGCGTCGACGGGATCGTGTTCGACGTCGCGGGATTCACGAACCTCACCCACGACCACCTCGACGACTACGCCGACATGCAGGAGTATCTGGAGGCCAAGCTTCCGCTGTTCCGCCCCGATCGAGCCCGTCGCGCGGTCATCTGCCTCGACTCGGCCGCGGGCGCGACCGTCGTGGCTGCGAGCGAGGTGCCCGCCGTCACGATCGGCACCCCCGCCCTCGCGGCAGATCCGGTCGCCGCTGCCCGAGCCGACTGGGTCGTCGAGATCATCGACGAGGACCCCACCGGCACGCGCTTCCGTCTCAGCGGCCCGGACAGCCGAGTCCTCACCACCGTCGTCCCCGTCATCGGGCAGCACATGGCCGCCAACGCGGGGCTGGCGATCGCGATGATCGCCGAGGCCGGATTCGACTGGGACCACATCGCGCGCATCCTCGAGCGCGACGGCCGCATCCACGCGTACCTCCCCGGACGCACCGAGCGGGTCTCGGGCGATCGGGGGCCGGCGGTCTACGTGGACTTCGGTCACTCCCCCGATGCGTTCGAGAAGACCCTCGCCGCCGTCCGCCGCGTCACGCCGGGCAAGGTGCTGATGCTCTTCGGCGCCGACGGCGACCGCGACAAGACCAAGCGCCACGACATGGGTCGCACCGGCGTCGAGGGCAGCGACATCCTCGTGATCACCGATCATCACCCGCGCTTCGAGGACCCCGATTCGATCCGGGCGACGCTGCTCGAGGGCGCGCGCAACGCGCGGCCTGATGCCGATATCCACGAATACTCGCCCCCCGAGCGCGCCATCGTCGAGGCCGTGAAGCTCGTCGGTGACGGGGATGCCATCCTCTGGGCCGGGCCCGGGCACCAGGATTACCGCGATATCCGCGGCCAGCGCACGCCCTACTCCGCTCGCGAGCTCGCACGCCGCGCCCTGCGCGATGCCGGCTGGCCTGTGCCCGAGCCCCGCTGGCCGGTCCCGTACGCTGACTGAGGACCCGCCCGCCTCTCCCGACGGAAAGAGACCTGATGAGCTTCCTCGCCTTCGCCCTGCTCGGCATTCTCACCGGCGTCATTGCACGCTGGATTCTGCCCGGCAAGCAGGTCGGTGGGTGGCTCGCGGCGATTCTGCTCGGCATCTTCGGTGCCATGGTCGGTGGGTGGATCGCGGGACTCCTGGGCTGGAACGTCTACGACAGCTTCTGGAACTTCGGAGCCTGGGTGTTCGCGATCCTCGGGTCGATCCTCGTCCTCACGATCTTCGGACTGCTCTTCGGCCGCAAGCGCCGCTGACGCACGCGTATCCCGGGCGCGAGCGCCAGCCACGGGACTTTTGTGGTCTGACCACAAGACACAGTGTGGTCAGACCACATGTGTTGGTGTGATCGTGCACCTTCCCGCCGAGACCTTTGCGGCGTCCTACGCTCACTCATGAGGGCACCCGGACAGTGGTGAACCGCCGCCGACGAGGCCCCCGACACTTCGACATCCACGAAGGAGATTCGGCCATGAGCACCGTCACCACCAACGGCACCGTCCACCCCGCCGACCAGGCAGACGCCATCCCCGCCGCCTGGACCGGCTTCGTCACCGGCCCCTGGCAGGACGCCATCGACGTCCGCGACTTCATCCAGCACAACTACGCGCCCTACACGGGTACCGCCGACTTCCTCACCGGAGCGACCGCCCGCACGACCCACGTCTGGGAGACCCTCACCGCGCTCTTCCCCGCCGAGCGCGAGCGCGGCGTGTACGACGTCGACGCCACCACCCCCTCGACGATCACGGCGCACGCACCCGGGTACATCGACAAGGACGCCGAGCTCATCGTGGGCCTGCAGACCGACGCTCCTCTCAAGCGCGCGATCATGCCCTACGGCGGTTGGCGCATGGTCAAGGGCGCCCTGGAGACCTACGGCTACGAGGTGCCCGAGGACCTCGAGAAGGTGTTCACGACCTACCGCAAGACACACAACGACGGCGTCTTCGACGTCTACCCGCCCGCCGTCCGCCGCGCGCGCTCCAGCCATCTCATCACCGGACTCCCGGACGCCTACGGCCGCGGTCGCATCATCGGCGACTACCGGCGCGTGGCCCTCTACGGCACCGATGCGCTCGTCGCGGCGAAGAAGGCCGAGCGCGCTGCGATGGACATGGAGTTCTCGACCGAGGACATCATTCGCGAGCGCGAGGAGAACGCCGAGCAGATCCGGGCCCTGAAGGAGCTCGCGCAGATGGCGGCTTCCTACGGCTGCGACATCACCCGTCCCGCGGCGACCGCCCAAGAGGCGATCCAGTGGCTCTATTTCGCGTACCTGGGTGCGGTGAAGGAGCAAAACGGCGCGGCGATGAGCTTCGGCCGCAACACCGGCTTCCTGGATGTCTACATCC
Source organism: Microbacterium sediminicola (assembly GCF_039531125.1). NCBI lineage: Bacteria > Bacillati > Actinomycetota > Actinomycetes > Micrococcales > Microbacteriaceae > Microbacterium > Microbacterium sediminicola. Next base: position 449,006 of record NZ_BAAAPL010000001.1, on the reverse strand, counting down.
AGCGCGACCTCGCAGCGGGCGTCCTGACCGAGAGCGAGGCCCAGGAGCTGATCGACGACCTCGTCATCAAGCTGCGCATCGTGCGCTTCCTTCGCACCCCCGAGTACGACGCCCTGTTCTCCGGCGACCCGACGTGGGTCACCGAGTCGATCGGCGGCACGGGCGAGGACGGACGGACCCTGGTCACCAAGACCGCATTCCGGTTCCTGCAGACCCTCTACAACCTGGGCCCCGCCCCCGAGCCGAACCTGACTGTGCTGTGGTCGAACGACCTGCCCGCGGGCTTCAAGGAGTTCTGCGCGAAGGTCTCGATCGACACCTCTTCGATCCAGTACGAGTCCGACGCCCTGATCCGGGGCCTGTGCGGCGACGACGCGGCGATCGCCTGCTGCGTCTCCCCCATGAGCGTCGGCAAGCAGATGCAGTTCTTCGGCGCCCGGGTGAACCTCGCCAAGACCCTTCTGTACGCCATCAACGGCGGACGCGACGAGGTGACCGGAAAGCAGGTCGCCCCCATCATGCCGGCGGTGGTCGGCGATGTCCTGGACTACGACGACGTGCGCGGCAAGTTCCGCACGATGATGCAGTGGCTGGCTGCAACCTACGTCGACGCGCTCAACTGCATCCACTACATGCACGACAAGTACGCGTACGAGCGGCTCGAGATGGCCCTCCACGACCGCGAGGTGCTGCGGACCATGGCCTGCGGCATCGCCGGCCTCTCCGTCGTCGCCGACTCGCTGTCGGCCATCAAGTACGCGACCGTCACCGCGGTGCGTGACGAGTCCGGACTCGTGTCCGACTACCTGGTCGACGGCGAGTTCCCCACCTACGGCAACGACGACGACCGCGTCGACGACATCGCTCGGGAATTGGTCACCGAATTCATGGAGATGCTGCGCACCCACCCCACCTACCGGGATGCCGTGCACACCCAGTCCGTGCTCACGATCACCTCGAACGTGGTCTACGGCAAGGCCACCGGCAGCACCCCCGATGGTCGTCCCGCCGGCGCTCCGTTCGCCCCGGGTGCGAACCCCATGAACGGACGCGACACCCACGGCATGCTCGCGGCCACTCTGTCCGTCGCGAAGATCCCCTTCGAGCAGGCGCAGGACGGCATCTCGCTGACCACGACCGTGGTGCCGGCAGGCCTCGGCCGCACCGAGACCGAACGCGTCGCGAACCTCGTCGGTCTCCTCGATGCGCAGATGGCCGCCGGTGGCTACCACCTCAACGTCAACGTCCTCACTCGCGAGACGCTCGAGGACGCGATGGAAAACCCCGACGCCTACCCGCAGCTGACCATCCGCGTCTCCGGATACGCCGTCAACTTCGTTCGTCTGACGCGCGAGCAGCAGCTCGATGTCATCAGCCGGACCTTCCACGCCGGAGTCTGACATGTCCGCGATCGCCCTGGATGCTCCGGCGGTCGGGCAGGACCGCGTCGAGGTGCACCACCAGCGCCTCGACGCGGTGCGCGCGGGCTCGGTCGCGAGTGTCCACTCCTGGGAGCTCGTGACCGCCGTCGACGGCCCCGGCACCCGCATGACACTGTTCCTGTCGGGTTGCCCGCTGCGCTGCCAGTACTGCCAGAACCCCGACACGTGGAATCAGCGGGACGGCTCCCTGACCTCGATCGATGAGATCCTCACGCGGCTTCGTCGCTACCGGGGGGTGTTCGCCGCCACCGGCGGCGGGCTCACGATCTCGGGGGGCGAACCGCTGCAGCAATCGGCCTTCGTCGAGCGGCTCGTCCACGAAGCCGCCGAGCTCGGCATCCACGCCGCGATCGACACCTCCGGCTATCTCGGCCGCCGCGCCAGCGACGCGCTGCTGGATGACCTCAGCCTCGTGCTGCTGGATGTGAAGTCCGGGCTGCCGCAGACCTACGCGGAGGTCACGGGCCGCGATCTCCAGCCCACGATCGACTTCGGGCAGCGGCTGGCCGAAAGCGGCCTGCCGACCTGGATCCGGTTCGTCCTGGTCCCGGGCCTCACCGACGCCGTGGAGAACGTCGACGCGGTCGCCGACATCGTGCATGGATGGCGCAATGTCGAACGCGTCGAGGTTCTCCCCTTCCACCAGATGGGTGCGAGCAAGTGGGAACGGCTGGGTCGGGCCTACCCGCTCGCCGAGACCCGCGCCCCCGAGCCGGAGCTGATCGAGCGCGTGCGTGCACAGTTCCGCGCTCGCGGGCTGCTGACCTTCTGAAGACCCGCGCGCGTCACGCCGCCGCAACCACCGCGGCGGCGTGTTCGCGCGCCCACCGCTCGGCCTCGGCGAGGCTCTCCCGAGTGAGCGCGTCGGGCGCCTCGTGTGCGTCCACGACCCGTCGCACGGTCTCGACGATGTCGAGGAAACCGATCGCACCGTCGTGGAAGGCATCCACCGCGACCTCGTTCGCGGCGTTGAACACCGCGGGGTAGGTCTTGCCTGCCGCACCTACCTGCTTGGCCAGTGCGACGGCCGGGAAGGCACTCTCATCGAGCGGCTCGAACACCCAGGTGCTGGCCGTGGTCCAGTCCAGGGGGGAGCCGACCCCCGGCACCCGGTGCGGCCAGGCCATCCCGAGCGCGATCGGCAATCGCATGTCCGGAGGTGAGGCCTGGGCGATCGTCGATCCGTCGGTGAACTCCACCATCGAATGCACGATGGACTGCGGGTGCACGACCACGTCGATCCGCTCGAAGGGGATGTCAAAGAGCAGGTGGGCCTCGATGATCTCGAGTCCCTTGTTCACCAGCGTCGCCGAGTTCGTGGTGACGACCCGGCCCATGTCCCACGTGGGGTGGGCGAGCGCCTGCTGCGGGGTGACACCGGTGAGTTCTTCGCGCGAGCGGCCCCGGAACGGCCCGCCCGAGGCGGTCAGGACGAGCCGCCGCACCTCTGCCTCCGTGCCCGCGCGCAGCGCCTGCGCGATCGCGGAGTGCTCGGAGTCCACGGGGACGATCTGCCCCGGAGCGGCGAGCGCGGTCACGAGCGCACCGCCCACGATCAGCGACTCCTTGTTCGCCAGCGCGAGCGTGCGCCCGGTCTCGAGGGCCGCGAGAGTGGGACCGAGTCCCACCGAACCCGTGATGCCGTTGAGGACGACATCCGCCTCGACATCCCGCACCAGCTGCTCGGCCTCGGCGGCCCCGATGGCGGTGTGTGTGACACCGAATTCGGCGGCCTGCGCCGTCAGAACATCGCGCTGCGAGCCGGTGGCCAGTCCCACGAGCTCGAACAGGTCCGGGTTGGCGCGGATCACATCCAGCGCCTGGGTTCCGATCGAGCCGGAGGATCCCAGGACGATGACGCGACGCATGCCGCTCAGCCTATCCGCGTCCCCGATCAGCCCTGCGTCTCGTCCGAGATGATCTCGACCACGAAGACGAGCGTCTCACCCGCCAGCGAGTTCGTGTTCGAGGTGGATGCCACCCCGTAGCCGCACTCGGGTGCCATCGTCACCAGCACGGTGGAGCCGACCTTCTGCCCTTCGAGCGCGCGCTGGAACCCGGACACGACCTGCGTCGTGGTGAAGGTCGCCGTCGCGCCGTTCTCCCAGCTGGAGTCGAAGACCAGTCCGTCACTCCAGGCGACGCCGCTGTAGTTCACGGTGACGCTGTCGCCGGATTCGACCGTCGCACCGTCGCCTTCCTCGAGGACCTGCACGACCACACCCGCCGGCGCCTCGGCGTCGGGGATGGTGATGGTGGGCACGCCGGAGTCATCGAAGGTGACCGTCGGCATCTCGCCGGAGGCATCGACAACCTGGCACCACTCATCGGCGGGCGTTACCTCGAGCACGTCGATCGCGTAGATCTCGGTGGCATAGCCCGACGTGCCGGGCACCGCCAGGACGATCCGAGAACCGGCGGTCGCGCATCCGAAGAACTCGTCGATGCCGGAACCGACCTCGACCGGGATCGCGGGCAGCACATCCTCGCCGTAGCCTGCCGACTCGAGCTGCTCACCGGTGGATCCGTCGTACACGGTCAGGGCGTACGAGACGTAGGCGCTCTGTGTCAGCGCCGTCCCGTCACCCTCGACCGCGACGGTGCGCTCGGTCTCGGTGACCTCGACGGGAGTCGTGAAGCTGACGGTGGTGGGAACCTCACCGACCGCGCCCTCGACCGTAATGGCTTCCGATGCCGCACCGGAGGGTGCGGCGGCGGCGCACAAGTCCGTGCTGGTGCCGGCCGCATCGGCCGAGGCGTCGGTGCCGTCGGAGGACGTGCACCCGGCCAGCAGGAGCGCCGCGGCGGCGGCGATGGACAGGGCGGCAAGCGGACGTGAGCGCACGGGGTTCCTCTGCAATTTCCTCAGCTGTGTGACACGGGAGATTCCATCCTCCCGCACCGATTCTCTGACTGGGCTGGGAATCTACCTTCCCAGAGCATGCCATCAGCGGTATGCCGGCGGGACTAGCCTCGATGGATGAGCTCCGACACGCGGTTCGCGTACGCCTTCGGCCGCTTCCTCATCACGCCGATCGCACGGCTCGTCTATCGCCCCCGAATCGAGGGGCGCGACCTCGTCCCCCGCAGCGGTCCCGTGATCTTCGCGAGCAATCACCTGTCTTTCATCGACTCGATCGCCATTCCGGTCAGCGCACCCCGTCAGGTCCACTTCCTCGCGAAGTCGAGCTACTTCGAGGGGCGCGGTATCGGCGGGTGGGCATCGAAGCAGTTCTTCCGTTCGATCGGCGCCATCCCCGTGCGCCGCGGCGCAGGTCAGGCAGCCTTGGACGCTCTCGACCAGCAGCGTCGACTGCTGGCGTCCGGCAGCGCGGTGGCGCTCTACCCCGAGGGCACGCGATCCGTTGACGGCCGCCTGTACAAGGGGCGCACGGGCGTCGCCTTCCTCGCCCTGCAGACCGGCGCCCCGGTGGTGCCGGTGGGCCTCATCGGCACGAACGTCATCATGCCCAAGGGCGCCACTCTCCCCTCGCTCAAGGAGCGCATCACTGTGCGCTTCGGATCTCCGATCGACCTCTCGCACCACGGCGACCCCGCCTCGGGCAAGGCCCGCCGAGCCGCGACGGACCAGATCATGGCTGCCATCCACGCGCTCTCCGGCCAGGAGCTCGCCGGCGCGTACAACGACGCGCCCGCCCTCGACATCTCCGCGAGGACTCAGACCGAGCCGGTTTCGACCCACTGAGCAGCCGTCATCGATCGGCGACGATCACCGTCGCCTCGTGGCGGACCGGGAAGTTCACGGAGTTGGCGATGAAGCACCACTCATTCGCCTGCGCATGAGCGGCCTGCGCCGCGTCCAGCATCGACGCATCGGCCACAGTGACGACCGGTCGCAGCGTCACATCACGGAAATGTCCGCCACCGCGCCCGTCCTCGACCATGACACCCGTCGCGCGGTCCTCGTACGCCGTCACGACGACCCCTGACTGCACCGCCGCGTGCAGGTAGGAGAGCAGGTGGCACTCGCTCAGCGCCGCCAGCAGCATGTCCTCGGGGTTCCAGCGGGTCGGATCGCCCCGGAACGGCTTGTCGGCGGATGCGAGCACCGCCGGTTTGCCGTTGCTTTCCAGGGTCACCGATCTGTCGTAGTCGCGGTATCCGCTCGTTCCCGTTCCCCGGTTGCCGGTCCACGTCGCGGTGACCGCATAGGCGTGCTCTCCCCACATGTCGATCAGTATGCCCGCCGATAGGCTGTCGTGGTGCCGCACACCTTCTCATCCTCCGCAGCCGTCGAGCTCGCCGTCGTGGAGCGCGGCGGCTTCATCGAGTCCCGGCACAGCGGCAGTGCCATCGTGTTGTCCCCCGACGGCACCATCCGCGAGACCTTCGGCGACACCACCGCGCCGATCCTTCCCCGCTCGTGCCTCAAGCCGATCCAGGCCCTCGTGTTCCGGGCCGCCGGAGTGGAGCTCACCGGTGCCTCCTTGGCACTGTCGGCCGCGAGCCACTCGGGAACCGACCGCCACGTCTCGGTGGTACGCGGCATCCTCGGCGACGCGGGCGTCGATGAGTCCGCACTGCGGTGCCCCGCCGCCTGGCCGGGCGATCCGGCGACGCGCGAGGAACTGTCCCGCCGCGGCGCGGGACCCGAGCGCATCCGCATGAACTGCTCGGGGAAGCACGCGGCGATGCTCGCCGCCTGCGTCGCCCAGGGCTGGGACACGTCGACCTATCTCGATTTCGACCACCCGCTGCAGGTGCAGATCCGCGAGCTGATCGAGCGACTCACCGGCGAGCGCGTACAGGCGACGGTGGTCGATGGGTGCGGAGCGCCGGCATTCGCCGTGAGCCTGGCGGGTCTGGCGAAGGCCATGCACCGCATCGGCACCTCCTCGGATCGATCGCCGTTCGCTCTGCACCGCAGCGCCGCCGAGCTGGTGGCTGCGGTTCGCGAGCAGCCCTGGACGATCGATGGGCCTGGTCGTCCCGACACGGTGGCGATCGAGACGCTCGGCGTGTTCGCCAAGACCGGTGCGGAAGGTGTCATCGTGATGATCGCACCCGATGGGACGACGGCCGCCGTGAAGATTCTCGACGGCTCCGCCCGTGCGAGCGAGGCGGTCGCGATCCGGCTGCTGGAGCGCGCGGGAGCGGTGACGCCGGAGAACTCTGCCGCGGCGATGCGCGCGCTTCCTTTGCAGGTTCACGGCGCAGACGCGGTCGTCGGCCACATCCGCCCGGCGATCTGACCGCCTCACCGCTCGGGCGCGGTATGAACCCGGCGCACGCGTGCGCCGGGTTCGAGCAGCCAGGATGCCCCCGAGCCCGGGTCGCAGTAGGGCGCAAGCTCGCGCTCGCCGGTGAGGACTCGGTACTCGGCGGCGCACGAGACATCGATCAGAACGGTCCCCGCCAGACGCATCGCGGTGAACTCGCCCCAGGCGCGCTGCCAGCCGTCGGGATCGGCGCGCACGACAGACCCGGCCGAATCGGGCTCTCCGAGGCCGCGGATCCCGATCCCCGCTGCCTCCCAGCTCTCGGCCGTCGCCCGCGCCCTCGGAGTATCACGCGTGACCCACGCTGTCCTCCCCCGGGTCGGTGTCCACACCTCGCGCACGCGAGCCGGAGCCGAATCGTCGGGGAGCGCAGCCCTGGCCACGTGGACCTCCAGCCCGTCGAGGTGTCCGCGACCGGACGGTGCATTCGGCGACCAGAGCTCGGGGCGGCCGCCATGGGCAAGATGGTCGCTCTTGGACCGCTGGCGCAAGAGCAATCGGTGCGGCAACAGGTCGGCGACGCGCGCGAGCGCCCCGCCCAGATGCTCGGCTCCCAACAGCACGGGTCGACCGCCGCCGCCGGCGCGGACGATCTGCTCGATCAGCCGCAGCGCCGCGGCCGCGTACTCCTGGGGGAAGCGTGCCAGGAGCGCATCCGCCCCGTCGATCACGAGTCCCCTCCGCGGCTCGGCAGACGTCGCACTGAGCACATCCCACGCGTGCTCGAGATCGGCCGCGCTGATCCACTCGAGCGGATCCGGCTGCTGCTCGGCGACGGTGGCGAGTGCCGTCGAGGTACCGCTGCCGGTGGCACCCACCACGCACATCCCCCGAGCACCCGCGGGGATGCCGATCGGTCGCTGGCGCTGGAGGTCGGGCTCGTCGGCTACTCCCAGCAGGAACGTGCCGGGCAGGCGAGGGAGGTCCGCAAGCGCGATGACCTCCGGCAGCGGCGGCAGCCACGGCGGGCGGATCGGGTGATGGTCCCACCGCCCGACCGCTGTGCTCAGCACCTCGTCGTCGGCCGCGACGACACGCAGGCCGCGGGCGTGGACGTCACCGGCACGACGCAGCAGCGCCGCACCGACGCCTGAGGGCAGGGATGCGGCGTCATCGGTGTCGAGCATGAGTCGACTGTCAGCAGCGTCCGCTGCCCGCAGGCTCAGTCGGAGCGGGCAGTTGGCCAGCAGCGCGTCGCGGAACACGCCCTGCGCACGTTGAGTGCCGAGGATGAGGTGGATGCCCAGCGCGCGACCCCGGGCCGCGAGGTCCACGAACAGCGCGGCCAGTTCCGCATGGGCGTTCATGAGCGCCGCGAACTCGTCCACCACGACGACGAGCCGCGGCAGCGCTCCGGATTCGCCGATCTCCCGCACGCCGTCAGCGACCAGCGCCGCCTCACGATAACGAATCTCGGCGCGCAGGCTCAGCAACGCGCGGCGGGCCGTCGCATCGTCGAGGTCGGTGATGAGTCCGGCGACGTGAGGAAGGGCTGCGAGCGCGGCGAATGCCGTCCCACCCTTGAAGTCGGCCAGAGCGATGTTGACCTGCTCCGGGCTGTATCGCGCGCACAGCGCGATGACCCAGGTGCGCAGCAGCTCGCTCTTACCCGCGCCCGTGACACCGGTCACCACGGCGTGGGGGCCATGCCGCACCAGGTCGACCTCGCAGACCGCGTCACGCGCGACACCGATCGGCACCGGAAGACCCACCGCTGCATCCGGCGGCACCTCCCCCGACTCCAACAGGTCAGCCAGCGCCATCGGGCCCCCATCGACAGGCTCACGCCACTGCTCGGCGAGGATCCCCGCCACAACAGCCAACTGCGTCGCGGAAAGCAATTGCGGCGCAGCGCTCACAACGTCGCCGGAGACGTCGATCGTTGCCACTACCCGGGCACTCGCCTGCTGCGGCGCCGATCCGAGATGCACCACGCTTTCCCCGCGCGCGAGAGCGGGCGTGGAAAGGATCAGCTGCACATCGTCGGCGCGGACGACCTCGTGTGCCGCATCCGCCACCCCCACGTGCAATCGGCGGGGCGCGCCGACCCGCACATGGGGCAGCGCGGCCACCTCGGGAAATCCGGCCTCGACCGCTCCCAGCACCTGCCATCGACCGGGCGGGTGAACGAGGCAGACCTGGGCGAGAATGGCGCGCATCGCCCCCTGCGCCAAGGTCGCCGAGCCGCAGACGTCGATCCGTCCGCGCAACGGAATGCCCACCGGCGCATCGCAGAGCACGTCGGCCTCATCCGCGAGCCCGGCGTCGTCCCCGGTTCCCTCGACGCGCGTCTCGCTTCGAGCCCGTCCCGAACCGAACACCACCCATCCCACCCTCGGCGGCACGTGTCGCCAGATCTCCTGGGGGCGAGAGAGCAGCCCCCAGATGTCGGGCGCGCGTAGCCACCGGTCGGTGCGCTCACGCTCGTGCGCCTCGGCGAGGCTCCGGAGTGCTTCTGATCGTCGTCGAACATCCGCTCTTCGCCGTCGACGCCGGGCCCGCCGCGCGAGCCATCGTCGGTCGACCACTCCCCCGACCAGCATCAGCGGACCGAGCGCGGCGAACCACAGCGTCAGCAGCGATCCCGTGACCGCCCACAGGACGAGGGCCCCGAGGATCGGCACGAGCGGCGCGATGAGCGCGCCGCCGGCGGCATGCTCCCGGCTGTCGGTCTGCGGCAGCCTGACGACGCGTTCTCGAGGCGGAGACGGGGAGGCGGGCACCTGCCCGAGCACACCACTGCCGGGACGCGTGCACGCCGTCGGCGCCGTTCCCGTCGCAGCGTTGCTCCGAAACGGACGAATGGGGAGGAGCCTAGATCCCCATGCGCCGCACGTTCACGACGATCACCGTGATGTTGTCGCGGCCGCCGTTTTCCAGTGCGGCATCCAGCATCGCTGCGGCGGCGGCACCGGGGTCACTGTGCTGATCGAGGAAGTGCTGGATGCCGTAGTCGGTCAGCTCCTTGGTCAGGCCGTCCGAGCAGACCACGAAACGGTCACCGTCGAGAACGTCGAGACGCACGTAGTCGGGTACGACGCCTTCGCTCGGGCCGAGGGCGCGGGTGATGACGTTGCCGTAGGGGTGATTCTCGGCCTCCTCGGGCGTGAGCTTGCCCGAGGCGATCAACTCCTGCACGACCGAGTGGTCGGTGGTGACCTGACGGATCATCCCATCGCGCAGGACGTACACCCTCGAGTCACCGATATTGAGAGCGATCCACGCGGGCCGGGCACCGGAGTCGTCGAGGTAAAGCCCGGTCACCGTCGTGCCGGTGGCCTCGTCGGTGGCATCAGGGTGACTGGCGATGTCTTTGACCGCACGTTGAAGGGCCTTTTCGATCGCCTTCTTGGAGACCGAGCCGGTGTCGGCAACGGCTTTCAGCCGCTCGACGGCACTCGCGCTGGCGATCTCACCACCGATGTGCCCCCCCATACCGTCGGCCACGACGAACAGCGGGTACTCCGCCAGGACGGCATCCTGGTTGATCTCGCGGCGACGCCCGGTGTCGGTGACCTCTGCCCAGACGAGTTCGAGCCGGTCGTGAGGGAGCTCGACGGTGCGGGTGTGGGCGACTACTTCAGTCACGCGACCTTCCTTGCCGGACGATGAGCCGACGCGCGACGCCGACCCGTCACATACTAGACCACGGCTCGCGCGCACCCGGTCACCGCGTACGTGCCGGGGATCCGGCGGGGTCGTCATCCTCCGCCGGCGCTTCGAACTGCGCGTTGTACAGGCGCCAGTAGGCGCCGCGAGCGCGCAGCAGATCGTCGTGCGATCCCTGTTCGACGATTGCGCCGCTCTCCATCACCAGGATGAGGTCCGCATCGCGGATCGTGGACAAACGATGGGCGATCACGAACGACGTGCGGTCTTCGCGCAGGCGCGCCATCGCCCGCTGGATCAGCAACTCGGTACGTGTGTCGACCGACGACGTGGCTTCATCGAGGATGAGGATGCGGGGGTCGGCCAGGAACGCCCTGGCGATGGTCACGAGCTGGCGCTCCCCCACCGAGAGGTTCGTCGCCTCATCGTCGAGCACCGTGTCGTATCCCTCCGGCATGGCGTGCACGAATCTGTCGACGTAGGCGGCGGTGGCGGCCGCCATGATCTCGGTCTCGCTCGCGTCGGGCCGCCCGTAGGCGATGTTCTCGCGGATGGTCCCCGCAAACAGCCAGGTGTCTTGCAGCACCATGCCCGTGCGCGCCCGCACGTCCTTCCGGGTCATCAGCCGGGTGTCGAGCCCGTCCAGGGTGATCGCGCCGGAGTCGACGTCGTAGAAGCGCATGATGAGGTTCACGAGCGTCGTCTTACCGGCGCCGGTGGGTCCCACGATCGCGACAGTGCTGCCGGACTCCGCTGCCAGCGACAGTCCATCGATCAGCGGGGTGTCGGCTACGTACCGGAAGGCGACATCGTCGAACGCCAGAGATGCCGCGTCCCGCGGGACCGTCGGCGCGTCGTCGGCGTCTGCCTCCTGCTCCGACTCGTCGAGAAGTTCGAACACCCGCTCGGCGCTCGCAACGCCGGACTGCAGCAGATTCGCCATCGAGCCGAGCTGGCTGAGGGGCTGCGTGAACTGCCGTGAGTACTGGATGAACGCCTGCACGTCACCGATCGAAATCAGACCGGCGGCAACCTGCAGCCCGCCGACCACCGCGATCGCCACGTACACGAGGTTCCCGATGAACATCATCGACGGCATGATGATGCCCGAGAGGAACTGTGCGCCGAAGCTCGCGCGGTAGACCTCCTCGTTCTCGCGCGAGAAGTCGGCCTCGACCTGCTTCTGATGGCCGAAGACCTTGACGAGAGAATGTCCGGAGAAGGTCTCCTCGACGCGCGCGTTCAGAACGCCGGTCGCCTTCCACTGCGCCACGAACAGCTTCTGCGAGCGACGCGCGACGACAACGGTCACGAGGATCGTCAGCGGGATCGTGACCAGGGCGATCACCGCCAGCAGCGGCGAGATCACGAACATCATGATGAGCACGCCGACCACCGTCAGCAACGAGATCACGACCTGGGAGAGCGTCTGCTGGAGGCTCTGACCGATGTTGTCGACGTCGTTCGTCACACGGCTGAGCAGTTCACCCCGCTGGATGCGGTCGAAGTACGACAACGGCAGCCGGTGGATCTTCTCCTCGACCTCAGTACGCAGGCGGTGCATCGCCCGCTGGACGACGCCATTGAGGATGCGCGCCTGGAGCCACCCGAAGATACTCGCGCCGATGTACACGGCGAGTACCAACGCGAGGATCTGGGCCAGCGCGGCGAAGTCGACGCCCTGCCCCGGCACGAAGGTCATGGTGGAAAGGAGGTCGGCCTGGTCCTGATGCCCGCTCGCGATCAGCTGATCCATGATCTGCTGCTGCGTCGTCCCCGCGGGCACGTCGGAAAACTGCAGCGAGACGAATCCCGCGAAGACGATGTTCGTCCCGTTGCCGAGCAGCTTCGGACCGAGGACCGACAGCGCCACGGAGAGCACCCCGAGCACCAGCACCACGGTCAGCAGCGGTGTCTCCCGGCGCAGATGGCCGAGGAGGCGCATGGCGCTCGCACCGAAGTTCTGCGCCTTCTGCACCGGCGCTCCGCCGCGCCCCATCGGCCCACCCATCGGGCCGCGCGCCGGACCGTGCCCGCTCACGCTGCCTCCTCCGCCGACAGCTGGGACTCGACGATCTCGCGATAGGTCTCGCAGCTCGCCATCAGATCTTCGTGCGGGCCGATGCCGACGATACGGCCATGGTCGAGAACGAGGATCTGGTCGGCGTGCTGAATGGTCGAGACACGCTGCGCCACGACGAGCCGCGTGGCGTGGGGCAGCTCCCGATCCAGTGCGCGCCGCAGCGCCGCATCCGTGCGAAGGTCCAGCGCCGAGAAAGAGTCGTCGAACACGTAGATGGGCGGCTGCTTCACGAGTGCCCGTGCAATCGCGAGACGCTGTCGCTGACCTCCGGAGAAGTTCGTCCCGCCCTGCGCGACCGGTGCATCCAGCCGCAGCGGCTGCGCCTGCACGAACTCCCGCGCCTGGGCGATCTCCAGCGCCCGCCAGAGAACGTCGTCATCGGCGCCCGCATTGCCATAGCGCAGGTTCTGGGCGATCGTTCCGGAGAAGAGGAACGCCCGCTGCGGCACGAGCCCGATTCGCTCCCACAGATCGTCCGGGTCGTAGGCGCGCACGTCGAGGTCGTCCACGCGCACAGTGCCGCCGGTGACATCGAACAGGCGCGGAACGAGTCCGACGAGCGTCGTCTTGCCCGAACCGGTCGACCCGATCACCGCGGTGGTCGTTCCCGGTTCGATGGTGAAGGTGAGCTCTCGCAGCACCGGCTCGTCGGCACCCGGGTAGGCGAACTCGACGCGATCGAACTCCACCCGTCCCGTCGTCGCGGGCGCGATCGCCGCGTGCGCGGGCGCCGCCACCGAGGCATCCGTGTCCAGGACCTCGCCGATGCGGGTGGCGCACACCGCCGCGCGAGGGATCATCACGAACATGAACGTCGCCATCATCACACCCATGAGGATCTGCATGAGGTAGGTGAGGAAGGCGAACAGCGTGCCGATCTCGACGGCACCATCCTGCACCTGGGACGCGCCGAACCAGATCACCGCGACGCTGGAGAGATTCATCACGAGCATCACGGCCGGAAACATCAGCGCCATGAGGTTTCCCGCGCGAAGCCCGGTCTCCATGACATCGGTGCTCGCCCGCTCGAAGCGCGCCCGCTCGTGGTCCTCGCGAACGAAGGCGCGGACCACCCGGATCCCGGTGAGCTGCTCGCGCAGGATCTGGTTGACGCGGTCGATGCGCTTCTGCATGAGCGTGAAGGCCGGGACCATGCGCCAGACCACCAGCGACACGATGACCAGGAGCACCGGGATCGACACCGCCATCAGCCAGGACAGACCGACATCCTGTCGCACGGCCATGATGACGCCGCCGATCGCGAGCATGGGGGCGGAGATCATGATTGTCGCCGACATCTGCACGAGCAGCTGCACCTGCTGCACGTCGTTCGTGTTGCGGGTGATGAGGGACGCAGCGCCGAATCGGCCGACCTCACGCTGGGAGAACGCGACGACCTTCTCGAAGAGGTCCGAGCGCAGACCCTTGCCCATCCCCATCGCCAGGCGCGAGCCGAAGTAGACCGCGACGATCGCACACACGATCTGCACGAGCGAGAAGACGAGCATGATCCCGCCGGTCGACCAGATGTAGGGGATGTCCCCGGTCACGACGCCGTTGTCGATGATGTCGGCGTTGAGTGCGGGAAGGATCAGAGCCGCGATCGACTGCGCGAGCTGGAAGACCACGACCGCGACGATGAGCGGCCACGCGGGGCGGAGGTACCGCACCAGAAGGGTCCAGAGCATGGGACTCCTTTTCAGACCTCAGGTCGTCAGTACGTGGATGCCGCGTCGGCGGGCAGCGGGAAGATCTCCTCGATCGCGCGGACCTCCTCGGCCGTCGGGCGCCACGCCGAGGCGACCGCGTTCGCCCGGACCTGCTCAGGCGAGGTGGCGCCCGCGATGACGCTCGGGATCACGGGGTGCGACAGCATCCACCCCAGGGTCGCCTGGAGCATGGATATCCCACGCTCATCGCAGAAGGTCTGGTACCGCTCGAGGGCATCCCACGGGGCGTCGCGCCAGATGTGGGGGCGCTGGCGCGAGATCCGGGAGTCGGCGGGAGCGTCGTGGCGGCTGAACTTTCCGGTGAGAAGTCCGTTCTGCAATGGGAAGAACGGCAGGATACCGAGCCCGAATCGCTCGGCCGCGGGCATCATCTCGCGCTCGGCGCCCCTGGCTAGCAGGTTGTAGTAGACCTGCGAGGAGATGAAGCCGACCTGGTGCCGGGATCGCGCGATCGCATCGGCATCGGCGAGCTGCCACGCGGCGAGGTTCGAGTGACCGATATAGCGCACCTTGCCCTCGCGGACGAGATCGTTGAGGGCGTCGAGCGTCTCATCGATCGGGGTGGACGGATCGGGGGTGTGCAGCTGGTACAGATCGATCCAGTCCGTCTGCAGACGCCGAAGCGAAGCCTCCACGGCCTGGCGGACATAGGTGCGCGACCCCTTCGCGCCCGTATGGCCGAGATCCACCGCCTCGTGGCCGAACTTGGTGGCGAGCACGAACTCCTCACGGTGCCCTTTGAGCGCCTCCCCCATCAGGGTCTCGGACAGTCCCGGACGCATCCCGTACATGTCCGCGGTGTCGAGCAAGGTGACACCTGCCCCTCGCGCGGCGTCGAGCACGGCGCGCGTACCCTCGACGTCTTCTGTGCGGGTGCCGGCGCGGCCGAAGTTGTTGCACCCCAGGCCCATCGTCGAGACCAGCAGACCGGAGGATCCGAGGTGTCGCTGTTCCATCGCAGACGAGGGCTCGTGCAGTGCTGCCATGCCTTCCACGCTAGACCTTCTGACCGACATGCAGATGGCCCCCGCTCATCGAGCGGGGGCCATCTGGACAGCAGTGCTCAGGCCTTGGGGGCCTCGGGGTCTGCCGGCGGTTCGGCTGCGGGAGGCTCCGGGGCTGCGGGAGGCTCGGGCGCTGCCGGAGGCTCCGGAGTCGCGGCCGGCGGAGCCGGGGGTGCGTAGCCGGTGGGAGCGGTCGGCGGCGCGGCGTAGCCCGGCGCGGTGGCGGGGTTGGACGGGTAGCCACCCGCGGGAACCTGCGAGGGGATCCCCTCCCAGGTCGAGCGGTCGGCGAAGAAGCCGTTGCGTGCCCACGGGGCCGCGGGGATCACGAGGTTCCAGCGCGACTTGTCGAACGCGGCGATACCCAGCCAGACGATGGACAGGAAGAAGTAGAGGATGAGCCAGACGGCCTCCTTCTGCAGCTTCAGCCCCACGCGCCAGGCGGCCAGCATCGACAGCACGAGCGTGGCCAGCGGCAGCAGCCAGCCGACGGCGGGGATCCAGCTGAGCAGGATGTTCGCCCCCAGCGCGTACAGCACCAGCCACGGGCTCAGATCACCGAGCTTGAAGAAGATCATGAAGTTGTAGACGGGAACCCATGCCCGCCACTTCCCCGTGACACCCGCTTTGGTGAAGATGTTCATCAAGAACCACGACGTGAGCACGTAGCCGGCAGCCGCGAAGATGAGCCAGAAGAAGAAGAAGAAAATGAAGAAGGCGACTGCTGCGCCGCCACCATCGTCGTAGTACATGATCGTTCCTCCCGAACGGTCAAGACTCGCACCATCTCGAACGGTGCGGACGGGCAGGTCACCCGCGTTCGCCATGCTAGCGACAGGGACGGTCCGCTGTCATTCTTCTGGGCGGCACGCCGCCAACCCCCGATCAGACGACAAGCAGGAGTTCACCGGCATCAGACTCATGAAGCTCGATGCCCGATTCCGCAGCCCACTGCAGCAGGTCGGGAAGAGAATCGATCGCGGTATGAGACTCGGCCAAGGCGCGGACGAACCGTCCCTTCGCCGCCTTGTTGAAGTGGTTCAGCGCCCGCGTGACACCATCGGCGCCGTGTGAGACCACACGGACATAGAAACCCCGGTCGACGGGCGCGGCACCGAGGGCCACATAGGCCTCCGATCGCAGATCCAGCACGAGGCCTGCTGAGGTGTCGGCGAGACTCCGTGCAACCGGCTCCGCCCACAGGGACCGCAGCGGCGGCAACCCCGGAAGACGGCCGGCGGCGGCAAGACGATAGTACGGAATCGCATCGAGGGCGCCGACCGGACCGAAGGGCGCGCTGTGGATCAGCACATGATCCGACAACCACGAGCGCGCCGGGGCATCCACACTCGAGGCCTCCAGCGCGTCGTACAGCACGCCGGTGTACCGGTCGATCGCCGGCATGCCCGGGGCCGATCGAAGAAGTGCGTTGCGCCCGATATCGGCACGCTGCGTCTTTCCAAGCTTGAGCGCCCGCGCGGCAGCCTCCTCGTCATCCGAGAGCGTGACGAGCGCATCGACGACACGCTCGCGCAGCGCGGTGAGCTCGGGGAAGACCAGGCCCTCGATATCCCATGTCGGTCCGCCCTCATCAACGCGCTTGGTCTCCGAGGGCGGCAGCAGAATCAACATGAGCCGATCAGGCTCCTCTCACAGCGGGATGGTCAAAACGACGGGCATCGGAAAACGCCAGAACAGGACGGTGCCGAAGCATCCGCCCTGTTCTGGCGATATGTCCTGCGCGGGATCAGGCGACGAGCGCGGCGTTCCCAGCCACGATCGTGACGATGTCACGCTCGATCGAGAGGAACCCGTCCTGCGCGTTCGCGATGACCTTCGACCCGTCTTCCTTGGTGATGCGAAGCTGCCCCTCGGCGAGGATCGCAAGCACCGGCTCGTGACCGGTCATGAAGCCGATCTCGCCCTCGATGGTCTTGGCCACCACGAGCGAGGCCTCGCCCGACCAGACCTCGGCATCGGCCGAGACGACGCTGACGTGCAGGGCCATGGTCAGCCGTTCTCCTTCTGGATGCGAGCCCAGTTCTCCTCGACGTCGGAGATGCCACCGACGTTGAAGAAGGCCTGCTCGGCGACGTGGTCGTAGTCACCCTTGACGATCGCATCGAAGGACTCGATCGTCTCCTTGATCGGGACCGTGGAGCCCTCGACGCCGGTGAACTTCTTGGCCATGTAGGTGTTCTGCGAGAGGAACTGCTGGATGCGACGCGCACGGGCGACGACGACCTTGTCCTCTTCGGAGAGCTCGTCAACACCGAGGATGGCGATGATCTCCTGCAGTTCCTTATTCTTCTGGAGGATCTGCTTCACCGCGGTCGCCACACGGTAGTGGTCCTCACCGATGTAGCGGGGGTCCAGGATGCGGCTCGTCGAGGTCAGCGGGTCCACCGCGGGGTACAGACCCTTCGAGGCGATCTCACGGGAGAGCTCAGTGGTCGCATCCAGGTGCGCGAAGGTCGTCGCCGGAGCCGGGTCGGTGTAGTCATCGGCGGGAACGTAGATCGCCTGGAGCGAGGTGATCGAGTGACCACGCGTCGAGGTGATGCGCTCCTGGAGCACACCCATCTCGTCGGCGAGGTTCGGCTGGTAGCCCACCGCGGAGGGCATGCGGCCGAGCAGCGTCGAGACCTCGGAACCGGCCTGCGTGAAGCGGAAGATGTTGTCGATGAACAGCAGCACGTCCTGCTTCTGCACGTCGCGGAAGTACTCCGCCATCGTCAGCGCCGACAGGGCCACGCGAAGACGTGTCCCCGGCGGCTCGTCCATCTGGCCGAAGACAAGGGCGGTCTTGTCGAAGACGCCCGCTTCGTCCATCTCGTGGATGAGGTCGTTGCCCTCACGGGTGCGCTCACCGACACCGGCGAACACCGACACGCCACCGTGATCCTGCGCGACGCGCTGGATCATCTCCTGGATGAGGACGGTCTTGCCGACACCGGCACCACCGAAGAGGCCGATCTTCCCACCCTGGACATACGGGGTGAGAAGGTCGATGACCTTGATACCGGTCTCGAACATCTGGGTCTTGGACTCCAGCTGGTCGAAGTTCGGCGCCTGGCGGTGGATGCCCCAGCGCTCGGTGATCTCGACCTGCTCGCCGGGCTCGGCGTTGAGGATGTCGCCGGTGACGTTGAAAACGCGGCCCTTGGTGACATCGCCGACCGGGACTGAGATGGGCCCGCCGGTGTCACGCACCTCCTGGCCGCGCACGACTCCGTCGGTCGGCTTCAGCGCGATGGCGCGGACGAGGTCGTCACCGAGGTGCTGAGCGACCTCGAGCACCAGCTCGGAGGACTCACCCTCGATCGTGATCGTCGTCTTCAGCGCGTTGTAGATGTCGGGGATCGCATCGTGCGGGAACTCGATGTCGACGACAGGGCCGGTGACGCGCGCGACGCGACCGACCACAGCGGTCTTCTCGGCGGTAGCGGTGGGTGTCATGGTCATTCTCTTTCGTGGAAGGTCTACTTGCCCGACGCCAGAGCGTCGGCGCCGCCGACGATCTCGGCGATCTGCTGAGTGATCTCGGCCTGGCGCGCGTTGTTGCGCAGGCGGGTGTAATCGGTGATGAGCTTGTCCGCATTGTCGCTCGCGGACTTCATCGCCTTCTGCGTGGCAGCGTGCTTGGCAGCGGAGGACTGCAGCAGGGCGTTGAAGACACGGCTCTGGATGTAAACCGGCAGAAGCAGGTTCAGCACGGTCTCGGCATCCGGTTCGAACTCGTACAGCGGGTAGATGAGGCTGGATGCCTCGTCCTCTGCCTCGACGACCTCGAGCGGGAGCAGGCGGACCTGCTCGGGGCTCTGCGTCATCATGCTGACGAAGCGGTTGTACACGAGGTGGATCTCATCCACCCCGCCGTCCGCTCCCCCGCGGTCGTACGCCTCGAGCAAGGCCGCGGCGATCTCTTCGGCGGTGTGGAAGTGCGGGGTGTCGGTGTCGCCCGTCCACTGCGCCACACTCGCCATCTTGCGGAACTGGAAGTACCCGACGGCCTTGCGCCCGACGAGATAGAACACCGGCTCCTTGCCCTGCTGCCGCAGCAGCTCCGCCAGCTCCAGCCCCTCACGCAGGATCTGCGAGTTGAACGCGCCGGCAAGACCGCGGTCCGAGGCGAAGATGACCACCGCAGAGCGGCGGATCTGTTCACGCTCGGTCGTCAACGGGTGATCGACATTGGAGTGCGTCGCCACAGCCGAGACCGCGCGCGTCACCGATCGCGCGAAGGGGGCCGAGGCGCGCACGCGCGCCATCGCCTTCTGAATGCGCGAAGCCGCGATGAGCTCCATCGCCTTCGTGATCTTCTTGGTCGTCTGAGCAGAAGAGATCTTCTGCTTGTAGACCCTGAGTTGTGCGCCCATGGTTACTGTCCGCGCGCGCCCTTAGTGGCGGCCCTTGACGATCTTCTCCTGGTTGACATCCTCTGCGGCGGCGGCCCCGACCTCTTCGTGACCGGGCTTGGCGATGGCCTGGCCCTTACCCGAGCGGAACTCGAGCACGAAGTTGTCGACGACCTTCTCGAGCTCGGCGACGAGGTCGTCGGTGAGGACGTTGGTCTCGCGCAGCGTGTCGAGGATCGAGGTGTTGCGACGCAGGTAGTCCAGCAGCTCGCGCTCGAAGGGCAAGACATCCTCGACCTCGATGGTGTCGAGCTTGCCGTTGGTGCCGGCCCAGATCGAGACGACCTGCTCCTCCACCGGGTACGGGGAGTACTGCGGCTGCTTGAGCAGCTCGGTCAGACGCGCACCGCGAGCCAGCTGGCGACGTGACGCCGCGTCCAGGTCGCTCGCGAACATCGCGAACGCCTCGAGCGAGCGGTACTGGGCAAGCTCCAGCTTGAGCGTTCCCGAAACCTTCTTGATCGACTTGACCTGAGCGTCACCACCGACGCGGGACACCGAGATACCCACGTCGACAGCGGGGCGCTGGTTCGCGTTGAACAGGTCGGACTGCAGGAAGATCTGGCCGTCCGTGATCGAGATCACGTTGGTCGGGATATAGGCCGACACGTCGTTCGCCTTGGTCTCGATGATCGGAAGCCCCGTCATCGACCCGGCACCCAGCTCATCCGAGAGCTTCGCGCAACGCTCGAGCAGACGCGAGTGCAGGTAGAAGACATCACCCGGGTACGCCTCGCGGCCCGGCGGGCGACGCAGCAGCAGCGACACGGCGCGGTAGGCCTCGGCCTGCTTCGACAGGTCGTCGAAGATGATCAGGACGTGCTTGCCGCCGTACATCCAGTGCTGACCGATGGCCGAGCCAGTGTAGGGGGCGAGGTACTTGAAGCCGGCGGGGTCCGAGGCGGGAGCGGCGACGATCGTCGTGTAGTCCATCGCACCGGCGTCCTCGAGCGCGCCCTTCACGGCGGCGATCGTCGAACCCTTCTGGCCGATGGCGACGTAGATGCAGCGCACCTGCTTGTTGACGTCGCCCGACGCCCAGTTGTCCTTCTGGTTGATGATCGTGTCGATGGCGATCGCGGTCTTGCCGGTCTGGCGGTCACCGATGATCAGCTGGCGCTGTCCGCGACCGACGGGGATCATCGCATCGATCG
This sequence comes from Microbacterium sediminicola, assembly GCF_039531125.1. Taxonomy (NCBI): domain Bacteria; kingdom Bacillati; phylum Actinomycetota; class Actinomycetes; order Micrococcales; family Microbacteriaceae; genus Microbacterium; species Microbacterium sediminicola. The sequence continues at coordinate 428,326 of NZ_BAAAPL010000001.1, read as the reverse complement.
CCTTGATGCCGGTCTGCATCGGCTCGTGCACGCTCTTTCGCTGCATCACGCCGGGGGCCTGAAGCTCGAGAGCGCGGCGGCCCTCGCTCTCGATGGCGCCGAGACCGTCGATCGGGTTGCCGAGCGGATCGACGACGCGACCCAGGTAGTTGTCGCCGACGGGGACCGAGAGGACCTCGCCGGTGCGGGTGACCTGCTGGCCTGCTTCGATGCCCGAGAAGTCGCCGAGGACGACGACACCGATCTCGTGCTCGTCGAGGTTCAGCGCGAGGCCCTGGGTGCCGTCCGCGAACACCACCAGCTCGTTGGCCATGACGCCGGGCAGGCCCTCGACGTGCGCGATGCCGTCGGCGGCGTCGATGACGGTTCCGACCTCGTTCGCGGCGGCGCCGGAGGGCTCGTATGCGGCGACGAAGTCTTTCAGCGCATCCCGAATGACATCGGGGCTGATGGAGAGTTCTGCCATTGTCTTCCTTCGTTCGTGGGGCCGCAGCCCCGAAAGTCTTCGCCCGTCGGGCGGGTTGTCTAGCCGGCCAGCCGCTGGCGGAGATCCGCCAGGCGAGAGGACACGCTCATGTCGATGACGTCGTCGGCGATCTGCACGCGCAGCCCTCCCACCACCGTGGGGTCGACGACGATGTTCAGGGAGACCTGCGTCCCGTAGCGACGGCTCAGCAGGTCGGTCAGGCGCGCCGCCTGTGCGGCGCTGAGGGGCGCAGCCGCCGTGACGGTGGCCACCGCCCGTCCGCGCTCATCGGCGACGATGCGGATCGCACGCGAGAGCAGCTGGCGCACGCGACGCTCGCGCGGATGCTGGACGAGGGACGCGGCGATCAGAACCGCGGCCTCACCCGAGCGACCGTCGAGGATCTTCTCGACGAGGGCGCCCTTCGCGGATGCCACACCGAGGCGGCTTCCGAGCGCAAGCTCGAGCTCCGGGTTGGCCGCGACGACGCGCGAGAACTCGAACAGCTCGGCTTCGACATCCTCGGTGCTCGCGATGGTCGCCGCGCGGACCGCGAGCTCCTCGATACCGTCGATCAGATCGGACGGCGAGGACCACCGCTGCTGCACCGCGTTGGTCAGCAGCGTCGCTGTGGTCGGCGACATGGCGGCACCGAACACGTCGCTGATCACCTTCGCGCGAGCGGCGGGAGCCGCTGCCGAGTCGGCGAGCGCACCGGCCAGCTGGGAGGTCTGTCCCAGCTCCCGCGCAGCCACGAAGAGTTCGCGAGCGACGTTCAGGTCGACGCCGGTCGCCGCAGACAGCGCCGCGGTCGTTTCCGCGAGTGCCTGATTCGTCGCACTGCCCATTACTTGGCCGCCGTCTCGGAAGCTTCGAGGTCGGCGAGGAAGCGGTCCACGACGGCCTGGGCCTTCGTGTCGTCGGAGAGGGTCTCCCCGATGACACCGCCAGCCAGGTCGAGTGCCAGGGTGCCGACCTCGCTGCGCAGCGACACCAGCGCGGTCTGACGCTCGGCGTCGATCTGCGCGTGCGCCGCCGTGGTGAGGCGGGTGGCCTCGGCGGTGGCGTTCTCCTTGGCCTCGGCGACGATCTTCTTGCCGTCCTCGCGGGCGGCGTCGCGGATCTCGCCGGCTTCGCGTCGGGCATCGGCCAGCTGGGCCGTGTACTCCTCGAGCGCGGCCTCGGCCTTGCGCTGGGCCTCGTCGGCCTTGGCGATGTTGCCCTCGATGGCGGCGGCGCGCTCATCGAGCAGCTTCTTCATACGCGGCAGTGCGACGCGCCAGAAGATCAGCAGGATGACGATGAAGCACACCGACGACCAGATGATGTCGTACCACGCCGGAATCAGCGGGTTGTGCGTCGCCCCCTCTTCGGCGGCGTACGTGACAAGAGCGCTCAGCATCCTGTCTCCTTAATCGACGGGTGTGGGATCAGACGAAGATGAAGCCGGCGGCGATACCGATGAACGCCAGTGCCTCGGTGAAGGCGATACCGATCCACATCAGAACCTGGAGGCGGCCGGCGAGCTCGGGCTGACGAGCAACGCCCTCGATCGTCTTGCCGACGACGATGCCGACGCCGATGGCGGGGCCGATGGCCGCGAGGCCGTAGCCCATCGTCGCGACGTTGCCGGTGACCTGGGCGAGAACCGTAGTTGCGTCCACGGGTTTTTCCTTTCGGTTGGGTATTGGGCGCGGCTGGAAGCCGACCCGCTCAGTGCTCCTCGGCCACCGCGAGCTGGATGTAGACCGCGGTGAGGAGGGCGAAGACGTAGGCCTGGAGGACAGCCACCAGGATTTCGAACAGGGTGAAGACGAAGCCGAAGGCGAGGCTGCCGGCGGCCAGCGCCGACCACCATCCGCCGAGGTCGAGCAGGAAGAACTGCGTGGCGGCGAAGAAAAGGACCAACAGCAGGTGACCGACCATCATGTTCATGAGGAGTCGGAGAGTCAGCGTGACCGGTCGGATGACGAACGTCGAGATCAGCTCGATCGGGGTGACGATGATGTAGATCGGCCACGGCACGCCCGAGGGGAACAGCGAGTTCTTGAAGAAGTTCTTCGGGCTCTTCTTGATGCCGGCGTAGATGAAGGTGACGTAGCTGACGACCGCGAGGACGAGGGGCACCGCGATGACCGCTGTGCCGGCGATGTTCAGGAACGGGATGATGCCCGTGATGTTCATGAACAGGATCATGAAGAACATCGTCGTGAGGATCGGCAGGAACCGCTGCCCGTCCTTCTTGCCGAGCAGGTCTTCTGCGATGTTGACGCGGACGAAGTCGAGACCCATCTCGACGAGGCTCTGGAAGCGGCCCGGCACGACGCGCATGCGACGGGTTCCGAGCCAGAAGATCAGGATGACCGCGGCGGCCGCGAGGAACTGGATGAGGGTGATGCGGGTGATCGAGAGGAACTCGAGGCCGAAGAGCTGAACGATCGGCTCCGGGAAGAATTCATCGACCGACGGGCCGTGGAATTCTGCGCCCTCTTCGGCGGCGGACACGATCATGGTCGCGACTTCGGTAAACAGCGCTGGCTCCAGCTTCGGGGCAAAGGCATGGCGCCGTTGCGACGATGGGCGGTGAAGATTCGGACCCGCAAGCGCTCGTCAGACGAGCGGCGGGCGCACACACCACCCTACCAAATGTCAGGGACCTCTCAGGCCGCCGTCAGTCGACGGGCCTCTCATCCTCGGGGTTCGCGGTCGGGAGCGAGGTGTCGCTGGCATACGGCAGCCGCATGCGCAGCAGCACGACCACGTCGACGATGAGGGCCGCGAGGACTCCGGCGACGAGGGAGAGGAAGAAGACCACCGGGTTCACCCAGGCAAGATCGCGGAAGACGAAGAGCACCACGAGGAACACGACGAACTTCAGCAGCCAGCCACCGAGCACGATGCCGAAAAAGAGCGGCACGTACAGATCCGTTCCGAACCAGCGGTTCGCGATGAGGATGCTGAGCCCGGTGATGCCCAGGAACACCGCCGCCAGCACGACGCCGGTCAGCGCGCTCCACAGGCCACCTTCTCCGGCGACCAGATAGCCGACTGTGCCGCCGACCAGAGCGAGCGCAGCGGTGACGATCCCCGACCACATCAGGGTCATGCGAAGAATGGGGGTGCTGGATACGGATGTCATGAACTCTCCTGTGGCGCGCGACGGCGCGCGGGTGGGGTCAGGGTGACGACGAGGCACGCGGCGATGCCCAGGATGCCGTAGGCGACACCGATCAGGTACTCCCCCGGCCAGTCCGAGGAGGTGCCGATGTACATCAACAGCAGTGCCAGACCGATCACGGCGGTCCAGGCATAGAAGATCAGGACGGCGTCCCGGTCCGCATGTCCCATGTCGAGCATGCGGTGATGGAGGTGTTTGCGATCGGGAGAGAAGGGCGACTTACCGGCGCCGACACGCCGGATGATCGCCAGCCCGAAGTCCAGCAGCGGCAGCAGCACGATAGCGATCGGCAGCAGGATCGGGATGAAGGCGCCGAGCAGCTGCGAGCGACCGAAGTTGTCGGGGTCCAGCTGTGAGGGGGTGACCTGACCGGTGATCGCGATCGCCGAGACGGCCATGAGCAGACCCAGCATCAGCGCGCCACCGTCACCCATGAACAGCTTCGCCGGCGACCAGTTCCACGGCAGGAAGCCGATGCACGCGCCGATCAGTGCCGCAGCGATGAAGGAGGCGAGATTGAAGTAGGTCGTCGCCCCGGCGTCGCGTACCAGCAGGTATGAGTAGGCGAAGAACACGGCGTTGGCGATCAGCGCCACCCCCGCGACGAGGCCATCCAGCCCATCGATGAAGTTGACGGCGTTCATCACGATGACGATGGCGAGCACGGTGAGGACGAAACTCATCCAGCTCGACCCCACCGTAAGCCCGCCGATGGGCAGCGACAGGATCTGCAGTTTCCCGAACCAGGCGATGATCCCGGCGGCGACGATCTGCGCGCCGAGCTTGATCATCCAGTCGAGATCCCACACGTCGTCGGCCACCCCGACGATCACGATCAGGGTCGTCGCGCCGATGATCGCCCAGACCGCTCCCGGGTCCGCCCAGAAGATCGCGAAGAACGGGTGCTGCGACGAGGCCACGAATGCGGCGAGGACACCGAGGTACATCGCCACACCACCCAAGCGCGGCGTCGGGGTCTTGTGGACGTCGCGTTCGCGGATTCCGGGATACAGCTTGTAGCGGATGCTCAGCCGCCACACCAGCCAGGTCAGACCGAACGTCAGGACCGCGGTGAAGGCGACGACCAGTAGATACTGTGTCACGCGCTCGGACCGGGCTCGTCGACGGTTCCGGCCGTGTCATCTGCGGGGGTCGTCTCCTCCGGGAGCTGCAGGATCTCACCGAGGACGTCACGAAGACGCTCGAGCGCGATCGCGCCCTCGCGGAGCACCCGCACCGTACCCTCCCCGCGACCGACGAGCCCCGTGAGATCGAGAATCGTCGAGGAGGTGCCGATCTCGGCCGGTCCGCCGTCCAGGTACACGTCCACGCGATCCCCGAGCATCTCGCGGGCATCGGCGCACGCCGTTGCCGCCGGCTCCCCCGTGAGGTTGGCGCTCGACACCGCGAGCGGGCCGGTCTCTTCGATCAATTCGAGGGCGAGACGGTGATCGGGCATCCGCACCGCCACCGTGCCGCGCGTTTCGCCGAGATCCCAGTTCAGGGAGGGCTGCGCGGGGAGAACCAGGGTGAGACCCCCCGGCCAGAACTTGTCGATGAGATCGACGGCGGCCTTCGGAAGTTCCGCGACGAGGGCGCGCACCATCGAGACACCGGCGACGAGCACCGGAGGTGGCGACTGGCGAGTGCGGCCCTTCGCATCGAGCAGGCGCTGGACCGCGATCGAATTGAACGCGTCGGCGGCGACGCCGTACACGGTATCCGTGGGGATGACCACGAGCGCGCCGCGCGCGATCGCCTGGCGAGCCTGACGCATGCCCGGCAACAGCTGCGACTCGTCGCGACAGTCGAATTCGAGGGCCATGGCGCGTCCATTCTACGGGCGGGCGGGTGCGCGTCCGTGAGGGGCGCGCACGGCGATCACGGCCGGACGGCCGTCGTGACGCGATCGCGCATCGTCAGATCCTGATGGGTGGCAACCGCTCGCCACCCGTCCGCGGTCAACAGGCCGCGGATGTCGGCTCCCTGAAGCTCGCCGTGCTCGATCGCGAGGACTCCCCCGCGGTGAGCCAGCCGCCACGCCGTGCTGCTCACGCGTCGCACGACGTCGAGACCGTCGGATCCGCCGTACAGCGCGCTCGGCGGATCGAACCAACGGACTTCCGGATCGCGCGGGATCGCGGCGTTCGGCACATACGGTGGGTTGCTGGCGACCACGGACACCGTGCCGTCGAGATGGGTGAGAGCGGTGTCGAGATCGTCGAAGACCACCCGTGCGTTGTCCGCGGCGACCTCCGCGAAATTCTCTTTCGCCCAGATGAAGGCGTCGACCGCGTTTTCGACGGCGATTACCCGCGCGTGCGGGACCTCGGTCGCAATCGACAGCCCGACCGCGCCGGATCCGGTTCCGAGATCCACCGCGACCGGTGCAGGGGCGGCCACCGCCATGAGCGCATCGATCGCGATCTGTGCGAGCATCTCGGTCTCGGGCCGCGGCACGAAGACGCCCGGCCCGACCCGGAGCTCCAGGTGTCGGAAGGGGGCACGTCCCGTGAGGTGCTGGAGCGGCTCACGCGTCGCGCGACGCTCGACAAGATGTGCCAGCTCGGCACTCTCCGCCTCTCCGAGCACGTCCCCACGGATCGCAGCGGCCTGCACCTCTCCCCGCCCGACACGCAGGACGTGCGCCAGCAGCAGCTGCGCATCCACCTCGGCGTCGAGGATGCCCGCGCGCGCCAAGCGCCCGCTCGCGAGGGCGAGCGCGGCACGCACCGTGACGGGTGCGGACAGGTCGGGCGCGGCTGGCACGGTCGTCAAGCCTAGGCGCAGGTGACGATCTTCGTCATAATCGCCCGGTGCTGTGCCCTCTCGCCTACGCTGGGGAACCGTCCCGACCTCCGCGTGAAAGGCCCGCCATGACCGGCATCCACAACGACATCACAAGCGCCTTCGGCAACACCCCGCTGGTGCGCCTGGGCCGCGTGGCCGAGGGCGTGGATGGCAACATCCTCGCCAAGCTCGAGTTCTACAACCCCGGTTCCAGCGTCAAGGACCGCCTGGGCATCGCCATCGTCGACGCCGCAGAGGCCTCCGGCGAACTCCCGCCGGGCGGAACGATCGTCGAGGCCACCAGCGGCAACACCGGCATCGCGCTGGCGATGGTCGGAGCCGCCCGCGGCTACAAGGTCATCCTCGCGATGCCCTCCTCGATGTCGAACGAGCGCAAGCTCCTGCTGAAGGCGTACGGCGCAGAGCTCGTCCAGACCGACCCGGCCCTGGGCATGAAGGGTGCCGTCGCCAAGGCGGAGGAGATCGTCGCCGAGACCCCCGGCGCGGTCCTCGCCAAGCAGTTCGCGAACGCCGCGAACCCCGAGATCCACCGCAAGACCACCGCCGAAGAGATCCTGCGCGACACCGACGGCAAGGTCGACTACTTCGTCGCGGGCATCGGCACCGGCGGAACCATCACCGGCGTCGGACAGGTTCTGAAGGACCGCGTGCCCGGAGTGAAGGTCGTCGCGGTCGAGCCTGCGGACTCCCCGCTGCTGACCAAGGGAACCCCCGGCCCCCACAAGATCCAGGGCATCGGCCCGAACTTCATCCCCGAGATCCTCGACCAGGGCGTCATCGACGAAGTCATCGATGTCCCCTTCGACGCCGCGATCGAAACGGCGCGCGACACCGGCACGAAGGACGGCATCCTCGTGGGCATCTCCAGCGGCGCTGCCATCTGGGCCGCCCTGCAGATCGCCGCGCGCCCCGAGGCAGCCGGCAAGAACATCGTGGTCATCATCCCGTCCAACGGCGAGCGCTACCTGTCGACCCCGCTGTTCGCGCACCTGCAGGAGGGCTGAGCCCCGTGGGCGTCAGGCTCGCGCTCTCGCGGGTGCGGGAGGACATCGCGGCGGCGAAGCTGCGTGATCCCGCGGCGCGCGGCAGCCTCGAGATCGCCGTGCTCTACTCGGGACTCCACGCGATCTGGTCGCACCGCGTCGCGCACTGGCTCTGGCAGCGCAACGCGCGCTTCCTCGCCCGTGCCCTCTCGCAGCTGACGCGGTGGCTGACAGGCATCGAAATCCATCCCGGTGCGACGATCGGACGGCGCTTTTTCATCGACCACGGAATGGGGGTCGTGATCGGCGAGACCGTCGAGGTGGGCGATGACGTCATGCTCTACCATCAGGTGACCCTCGGTGGCCGTCAGCGCGAGGGCGGCAAGCGCCACCCCACCCTGGGCGACGAGGTTGCCGTGGGCGCCGGGGCGAAGCTGCTGGGCCCGATCACGATCGGCGCCCGGTCCGTCGTCGGCGCAAACGCCGTCGTCACCCGCGATGCCCCCGAGGACAGCGTGCTGACCGGCATCCCTGCCAAGCCCCGCAGGCGCAAGCCCAGCCACGACACACACGCCATCTTGACGATGCCGGACTACCAGATCTGAGAGATCCGATCCGCGTTCGCTGACAGCCGCCGTCAGGCTGCGGCCGGTGCCTTCGTCGCCTCGATCGCGGCCCACCGCCGGTACGAGACGATCGTCATGAGAGCCAACGCGGCCACCACCACGGCCGTGATGACGGCGACCCAGAAGAACGCGACGTGGTACGAGTCGGCGGCGGCGGACAACAGCGCGGTCCCACCCTCGGCACTGGAGGGCACTGTTCCGTGCTGTGTGTATTGCTGGATCGCGTCGAGCGCCTGGCCGGTGCGCGTGGGCGGCACACCCGCCGCCTCCAACTTGTGGATGACGCCGCCCGTGGTCAATGCGTCCACGAGCACCATGCTCACCGACAGGCCGACCGCGTAGCCGAACTGGCCGATCGTCGTGCGCGATGAGGTGACGGCACCGAAGTGCGCGGGCGGGGCGATCCGGATGACGAGCGCGCCGTAGGGCACGAGCCCACTCATTCCGAAGCCGATCAGCACGAGCGCGGGCAGGAACAGCCAGAACGAGTCACTCAGGAACGTCAGCGCCAGCGAGAGAAATCCGATCGTGGTCGCACCGGCCGTGATCGCGACCGCCGTCGCCGGCGACATCCCCTTGGTCAGCATCCGGCCCAGCAGCACGGATGCCACGACCGAGACGAGTGTCATCGGCAGCTGGGCGAGCGAGACCTCGAGGGTGTGGAAGCCGTAGACGAACTGCCAGATGTTGGCGAATTGCAGAATCGCGACGGCTTGGGCGATGTTGAAGGCGACACCCATCCCGATCGCGGCGATGAACCCCGGGTTGCGGAACAGGTCGAGAGGAAAGAAGGCCGTCTGCTTACGCTCGACGACAGCGAAGACCACGAGCAGGACGATGCCGAGCAGGAACGGCGCCCACGTCAGCGGGGACGTCAGCCCCGCCCCGGCGTGGCTGACGCCGTAGAGGACGCCGATGATGCCGAGGGCAAGCAGGATCTGGCCGCCGACATCGGCCGGCCCCGAGCCGGTCTTGGACTGGACGGGGAGCACGAACAGCACTGCGACCAGGCACAGCGCACACAGGATCGGGACGACCAGGAACGACAGCCGCCAATCGAGCGAGGCCATCGAACCGCCGACGAAGCTCGCCGCGATCATCGCGATCGCGCCGTACGCCGCGAACGCACCCATCGCCGAGGCGAGCTTCGCCTGGGGCACGACCGCACGGATGTAGGCGAAGGCGGCACCGAACACCGCGCCCAGCCCGATGCCGGCCAGCGCGCGACCGGCCATATACATGATCGGGTCGAAAGCCGCCGCGGCGATCAGGTCGCCCAGGATGGACGTCAACAGCGCCAAGATCAGCAGTAGCTTGCGGCCGATGCGGTCGGCCAGGAGACCGGTGCTGATCACCGTCGCGGCCAGCATCAGGGTGGAAATCGATGCCGCGATGGTCTGCACCCCGGCATCCATGCCGAGCGCACGCGCGGACTCGACGAGTGCCGTGCTCGCGATTGTCGGATCGGCGGTCTGGATGCCGCTCATGACGCCGAGCAGAGCGACCTGCACCGCGACAGGTGCCGCCGCCCTGGTCGAGGGAGCGAGAGGAGCGGACGAGCTCACGCGCCTGCCCCGGCAGGGTGGGACGCGCAGCACACGGGGACCCCGAGCTTGTGGAGCTCGCGGAGCGCGCTGTCGTCGACCTGGCGCGACATCGCAAGGAAGGCATCCAGATCGATCGGCTCACCGCCGAGCCAGGTCCCTTTCACCTCGATCGACCCGATCGTGTCGGGCGCGACAGCGTAGGGATCAGCACCCAGGAGGACGAAGTCCGCGAGCTTTCCCACCTCGATCGAGCCGACCTCGTGCTCCGAGCGCAACGCGTACGCCGCGTTGATCGTCTCCGCTTGCAGAGCCTCGTGCACGGTGACAGCCTGCTCCGGGCCGTGGAGGGCGCCGGAGGGCGTACGGCGAGTGATGGTGGCCTGCATGTTCAGCAGCGGCGTGGGAGGCGTCACGCTGCCGTCGTTGTGGTAGCACACCTTCAGGCCGGCGTTGAACGCGTCGCGCGTCCGCGTCCATTGGGAACCGATCGCGGGTTCGAACATGCCGCCGTCGAGCAGGTCGCCCCAGCGGTAGAACTGGAACGGCCCCATCGACGGGACGACGCCGAGCGAAGCCATCCGGGGAAACTGGTCTGCGCGGGCGCCACCGATGTGCTCCACGCGCCACCGATGGTCCGTGCCCAGCAGACCGTGCACCGTCAGTGCGCGGCTGAACGCGTCGAGCACGATATCCACGCCGACGTCCCCGTTCACGTGGAAGGCCATCTGCCACCCGGCCGCCACGTAGCGGTCGAGGAGCTCGTCGAGCTGCTGTCGCGTGTAATTCATCGCGCTCTCACCCGTGGCTCCCGGCGTGATGCCGGCTGCTTCGGTGACGTGGGTGTCGAGGTAGGGCGCGCTCATTGCAATGTTGCCGACCCAGGGCGACCCATCGGCCCAGAGCTTGATCCCCACCTTGCGCAGCATGTCTTCGGGGACGTCGGAGTCGAAGGGATCGTTCGCGTCGGACTCGGTCGACATGTGGTACAGCCGGATTCGCAGCGGGCAGCCGGGGATCTTGGCGATCGCCTCGTACGGTGCCCTGAGTTCAGCTTTGTAGGTGTGCTCAGAGCTCGACGTGATGCCGGCGGCGGCCATGAGCGCGTAGAACTCGACAGGACCCTGCAGCGGATGCCCCGACTTCTGCACTCCTTCCAGGACCGGCTCGACGAAGGCCATCATCGCTCCCACCTCGAGCGCGCGCCCCGTGAGCGTCCCGTCGGGATGGCGGTCGAACGAGGCGTTCGGCGGATCTGCCGGGGGGTTGACATCCCATCCCAGGTGCGTGAGGACGGCGCTCGTCACGTAGGCGGTGTGGCCGGAGTTGCCCACGAGGGCGACCATGCGGTCGCCGAAGATTGCGTCGAGCACCGCCGCGTCCGGCTCGGGGCGCTCTTGCAACAGCCCGTCGAAGCCGAAGAACGCGAGTGGAGTCCCTTCGGGCGTCTCTGCGAGCGCCCGTTCGAAAACCGCGACGACGTCATCCCACTTCGGCGCGAACCACGGCGCCACCCAGTATGCCGGTGGCATCATGGTGGCACCGGAGAGCACCGGGTGCGAGTGGGACTCGACGAATCCGGGAAGCAGCGCCGCGGCTCCGGTGTCGACCACCTCCGCATCGGGCAGTGCCTGCGTGCAGAGGTCGAGCGAGCCGACGGCGACGATCTTGCCGTCCGCAACAGCGACGGCCTCCGCGCGCGGAAGGTCGGGATCCATCGTGATGACGGTATCGGCGGTGAGAATGCGGTTCACGGCATAGTCCTTTCAGACGGGAAGGGTCCGACGTCACTACTTCTTGGCACGGTCATCTTTGGCGTCCCTCACCGCATCGCGAATGAGTACGAGAGGCAGCAGCAGTGTCGCGAGAGCAGTCACGAGCCAGATGATCACCGGAGCGAGGATCCAGGTCAGCAGCACCGGTGTCTCGATCCGCAGTCCACCGATCGGCAGGATGATCACGACGAGCAGCGAGATGAGGGTCGAGATGATCCCGATCCCCCCGAGGAGAGCCGGTGCGTTGCGGCGGGCGACGCTCTCGATCCAGGGCGCGAGCACGCTCTGCAGGATCGCGAAGATCACCACGCACAGCAGGAAACCCCACCACTGGTCCCACTGGATGACGAAGCCCGGCAGGATGAGGTCGGCGACGATGAGACCGAACGCGGCCGAGGCGACGAAGATGAACGTCCGGATGAGGAAGAGGATCACAGCCCCGACGTTAGCGGCAGACCGAATCCCGCGATCCCGGCGCGCGGGAAGACCGGTGCGTTACTGCGGCTCCGCGCCGAGAGCTGCGAGGCGTTCCTCTTCGTCCGCGGCGATGCACGATCCGATGATCGGATCCAGCGCCCCGTCCATGACGTGGTCGAGGTTGTATGCCTTGTAGCCGGTTCGGTGGTCGGCGATACGGTTCTCGGGGAAGTTGTAGGTGCGGATGCGCTCGGAGCGGTCCATGCCGCGGATCTGCGAGCGCCGCGCATCGGAGGCGGCAGCATCCCGCTCCTCCTGCTGCTTGGCGAGCAGGCGCGCGCGCAGCACGCGCATACCCGCCTCCCGGTTCTGCAGCTGGCTCTTCTCGTTCTGCATCGAGACGACGATGCCGGTCGGGAGGTGGGTGATGCGTACCGCGGAATCGGTCGTGTTCACCGACTGGCCGCCGGGACCTGAGGAGCGGAAGACGTCGATCTTCAGGTCGTTCTGGTCGATGTGGATCTCTTCGGGCTCATCAACCTCGGGAAAGACCAAGACGCCTGTCGTGGAGGTGTGGATGCGTCCCTGCGACTCGGTCGCGGGAACCCGCTGCACGCGGTGCACTCCCCCCTCGTACTTCAGGTGTGCCCATACCCCCTGCGAGGGATCGGTCGAAGATCCCTTGATCGCAACCTGGACGTCCTTGTAGCCGCCGAGGTCGGATTCGTTGCGCTCGAGCAGCTCCGTCTTCCACCCGCGCGAGGCGGCGTACTGCAGGTACATCCGCAGCAGGTCGGCGGCGAACAGCGCACTCTCCGCGCCGCCCTCTCCCTGCTTGATCTCCATGATCACGTCGCGCGCGTCATCCGGATCACGAGGGATCAGCAGACGCCGCAGCCTCTCCTGCGCCTCGGCCACGCGCTCCTGGAGCGCGGGCACCTCTTCCGCGAACGCATCGTCCTCTTTCGCGAGCTCGCGCGCGGCATCCAGATCGTCGGATGCCGCGACCCAGCCCTCGTGCGCGGCGACGATGCGGCTGAGCTCCGCGTATCGGCGGTTGACGCGCTTGGCGCGCGCCGCGTCCGCGTGGACGGCAGGGTCCGAGAGCTCGACCTGCACCGCGCGGTGTTCTTCGATCAGCGCGCGGACAGAGTCGAACATGGCTGGCTCCGCCATGGGCCCTCCGTGCTCAGCGGATGCTGCTGTCGTGCCCGTTGCCGCCCGTGGGGGGTGCCGGGATCGACTTCTGCATCTGCACGAGGAACTCGACGTTGGACTGCGTCTCCTTGAGCTTGCCGAGCACGACCTCCAGGGCCTGCTGGGGCTCGAGGCCGGCGAGGGCGCGACGCAGCTTCCAGGTGATCTTGACCTCGTCGGGCGAGAGCAGCATCTCCTCGCGGCGGGTGCTGGATGCGTTGACGTCCACAGCAGGGAAGATGCGCTTGTCGGCCAGTTGGCGGTTCAGGCGCAACTCGCTGTTGCCGGTGCCCTTGAACTCCTCGAAGATCACCTCGTCCATCTTGGATCCGGTCTCCACGAGCGCCGTGGCGAGGATCGTGAGGGAACCGCCGTTCTCGATATTGCGCGCGGCGCCGAAGAAGCGCTTGGGCGGGTAGAGCGCCGAGGCGTCGACGCCGCCGCTGAGCACCCGGCCGGAGGTCGGAGCGGACACGTTGTAGGCGCGTCCGAGGCGGGTGATCGAGTCGAGAAGCACGACGACGTCGCGACCGAGCTCGACCAGGCGCTTGGCGCGCTCGATCGCGAGTTCAGCGACCGTCGTGTGATCCTCGGCGGGCCGGTCGAAGGTCGAGGCGATGACCTCGCCCTTGACCGAGCGCTGCATGTCGGTGACCTCTTCGGGGCGCTCGTCGACGAGGACGACCATGAGGTGCACCTCGGGGTTGTTGATCGCGATGGCGTTGGCGATCTGCTGCAGGACGATCGTCTTGCCGGCCTTCGGGGGCGCGACGATCAGGCCGCGCTGACCCTTGCCGATGGGAGCGACCAGATCGATGATGCGCTGCGTGAGCTTCTCGGGAGCCGTCTCCAGGCGCAGCCGCTCCTGCGGGTACAGCGGCGTCAGGTTGCCGAACTCGACACGACCGGCGGCGTCGTCCACCGAGAGGCCGTTGATGGCATCGACCTTGACCAGCGCGTTGTACTTCTGACGGCTGGACTGCTCGCCCTCGCGCGGCTGCTTGATCGCACCGACGACGGCATCCCCCTTGCGCAGGTTGTACTTCTTGACCTGGCCGAGCGAGACGTAGACGTCGCTGGTGCCGGGCAGATAGCCGCTGGTGCGGACGAACGCGTAGTTGTCGAGGACATCGAGGATGCCCGCGATCGGGATGAGAACGTCGTCCTCGCCGATCTCCGGCTCGAACTCGTCGTTCTGCCCCTGCCCCCGGCGCTTGTTGCGCTGACGGGTGCGGGAGTTCGTGTTGCCGCTCTGGGCTCCGCCTGCGGAACCGTCGTCGTCGGTCGTGGCGGTTGCGTCGCCGCTCTGCGCGCCGTTGCCGCCACCGTTGTTCCCGCTGTTGTTGCGGTTGCGATTGCGGCTCCGGCTGCGGCTCCGGCCGCGGCCGGAGGTCGGCTCTTCGGACGACGCCTCGGCAGGTGTTTTCTCGTCCTTCACGTCGGCGACCGCCTCAACCGGCTCGGCGGCTGCCTCGGCAACGGATGCCTCGGCGGGGCCGTCCTCGACGGGAGCGGCCGCGGCAGTCGCTTCGGCGGCGGGCGCAGAAGCATCCGGTGCCGGTGCCGGTGCAGCGGCATCCGCAGGAGCGGCATCCGCAGGAGCGGCATCGCCGCTCTTCGCGCGGCGCGGCGCGCGCTTGCGTGCCGGTTTTTTCACGGGTGCTTCGGCAACAGGCTCTTCCGCGGGCGCGGCGACGTCGGACCCCGCAGCCGGGGCGCCGGCCTCGTCGACCGACGCGGCGGTCTCGACGTCCTTTTCGACCGACGCAGCTGTCTCGACGGGCTGAGCCTCGGCGGCGGCTTCTTCGGCCTTCGCCTCGGCCTCCGGGGCTTCTTCGACGGGCGCGGCCTCGTCGACGGCGCCGTCGGCGACCTCGACGGTGTCAGTGGTGGATTCGACGGTCTCGTTCTCGGACGCGTCAGTGTGGATCTCGGAGATGGACTCCACGAGTACTCCCTTGTGAAACGAATGATGGGTGCGTACCGCACACGATGAAGCCGCCGCGAGGGCCGGATCCGGCCGCGTCGGAACGCGGCGCGGATGGTTTCATCTGCCGCTCGTCACCTCGTCCGAGCCAGAACGGATCCGCTCGTAATCGGGTGAGGTGAGAGCTGTGCGGAGAGTCGCACGAGTGCAGCAGGGGCCAGATACACGAGTTACGCGGTACCCCCCGCGTGCTCTTTCACTGTACCACCCTTGAAGTCGACGGCCAGCATGTGTGCGTCCCACGGGGTGTCCGTGACCTCGGCGGCCACCGCCGAAGCCTCCAGCCGCCGTCCAGGACCGTCCGCGAGCACCAGGACACTCGGTCCCGCGCCCGACACGACGGCAGCGAACCCGCGCTCCCGGAGCGCTCGCACGAGTCGGTCGGTCTCGGGCATCGCCTGCGCGCGGTAGTTCTGGTGCAGCTTGTCCTCGGTGGCTGCCAAGAGCAGTTCGGGGCTCTGGGTCAGCGCAGCGATGAGCAGAGCGGAGCGCGAGAGATTGAACACGGCGTCCTCGCGCGGGACGTGCAACGGTTGGAGGCTCCGCGCAACAGAGGTCGACATCGTGAATTCCGGGACGAAGACCAACGGCGAGACGCCGCGGTGCACGAGCAGCTTCTTGTGCTGGGGCACCGCGTCCTGCATCCAGGCGATCGTGAGGCCGCCGAACAGCGCCGGCGCGACGTTGTCGGGGTGGCCCTCGAGTTCGGTAGCCAGGCGCAGCAGCGTCTCGGGTCCGATCTCGACGTCACCTTCCAGTAGCCCCTTGACCGCGAGGATCCCGGCGACGACGGCCGCGCCTGAGCTGCCCAGACCCCGACCGTGAGGGATGCGGTTGTGGCCTCTCAGCGTCAGGCCGGGAACCGGGCGACCGACTGCTTCGAAGGCGTACGCCATGGCGCGATAGACGAGGTTGCTCTCGTCCCGCGCCACCTCGGCGGCTCCCTCACCTTCGACCTCGATCGTCAGGCCCGGCTCGGCCGAGGCGGTGACGACGAGGTCGTCGTACACACTCAGCGCGAGGCCGAGCGTGTCGAATCCGGGACCCAGGTTGGCACTCGTCGCCGGCACGCGGACGGCGACCGAGCGCTCCTGAAGTCCCGGTGCGCTCACGCGGTGCCTCCGGTGGCCACAAGGCCGAGAACGGATGCCACGTCGGAGGTCGTCGCGTCGACGATGGTCGGGGTGACCTCGGTGCCGTCCTCCTTGCGCAGGGCCCACTGCGGGTCCTTGAGTCCGTGCCCGGTGACCGTGAGGACGATCGTCGCGCCCGCGGGGATCACTCCCGCCTCGGCGCGGTCGAGCAGACCGGCCACGCTGATCGCCGACGCCGGCTCGACGAAGACGCCGACTTCGGCGGCCAGCACCTTCTGCGCTGCGAGGATGCGGTCGTCGTCGATGGCGCCGAACCAACCCTCGGTGGCGTCGCGCGCTTCGAGGGCCAGATCCCACGAGGCGGGGTTGCCGATGCGGATCGCACTCGCGATGGTCTCGGGGTTCTTGACGACTTCGCCCCGCACGAGTGGCGCGCTGCCCGCTGCCTGGAAGCCGAACATGCGCGGGACGCGGGTCGCGGCACCGCGCGCGGCCTCCTCACGGTAGCCGCGCGAGTACGCGGTGTAGTTCCCGGCGTTGCCGACCGGGATGAAGTGGAAGTCCGGAGCGTCGCCGAGCACGGAGACGATCTCGTACGCCGCCGTCTTCTGCCCCTCGATGCGGTCGGGATTGACCGAGTTGACCAGGTGCACGGGGTAGTTGTCGGCGAGCTCACGGGCGATCTCGAGACAATCGTCGAAGTTGCCGCGGATCTGGATGAGCCGGCCGTTGTGGGCGACGGCCTGGCTGAGCTTGCCCATCGCGATCTTGCCTTCGGGGACGAGGACGGCAGCGGTGATGCCCGCATGAGCCGCATAGGCGGCGGCGGATGCCGAGGTGTTGCCCGTCGAGGCACAGATCACCGCTTTCGCACCGTGCTCGACAGCGCGCGAGAGCGCCACCGTCATGCCGCGGTCCTTGAACGAGCCCGTCGGGTTCATCCCCTCGAATTTCACCCACACCTGAGCACCGGTGCGCCGGGACAACGCCGGTGCGGGGATGAGCGGGGTACCCCCCTCCCCGAGCGACACGACGGTCGAGGTCTCGGTGACGCCGAGCCTGTCGGCGTATTCGTGCATGACTCCTCGCCAGAGGTGTGCCATGTCAGTCTCCTTCTACTCGCAGCACCGAGACGACGCGATCCACGACATCGCTGGCGGCGAGTCGCTCGACGGTCTCGGAGAGGTTCTGTTCCTGGGCCTTGTGGGTGCCGATCACGAGCTTGGCGATCCCGCGGGGGTCTGCCGCGACGCGCGCGAGCGGATCTCCCGACTCGTCGGCGACGGTCTGCTCGACGGTGGCGATCGAGACATCACCCTCGCTGAGGATGGTCGCGATCGTGGCCAGCACGCCCTGACGGTCTGCCACCTCGAGGGTCACCTGGTACTGGGTGTTGACCTTGCCGAACGGCAGGAGCGGCAGATTTGCGCGCGTCGACTCCCCCACGCCGACGCCACCGGCGATGTGACGCCGCGCTGCCGACACGACATCGCCGAGGACGGCGGAGGCGGTCTGGACCCCGCCGGCGCCGGCACCGTAGAACATCAGGTTTCCGGCTGCCTCCGCCTGCACGAAAACGGCGTTGTTGGCGCCGTGGACGCTCGCCAGCGGGTGCTCGCGCGGTACGAGCGCGGGGTACACGCGGACGGAGATCTCGTCGCCCGTTTCCTCGGCCACGCGCTCGCAGACGGCGAGCAGCTTGATGACGTAGCCCGCCTTGCGCGCGGATTCGATCATCGAAGCGTCGATCTGGGTGATCCCCTCGCGGTGGACGGCATCCAGGGGAACCGACGTGTGGAACGCGAGGCTCGCGAGGATCGCGGCCTTCTGCGCAGCATCGTAACCTTCGATGTCCGCGGTCGGGTCGGCCTCGGCGTAGCCGAGCTCCTGGGCCTGACGCAGCACATCCGCGAAGTCGGCACCCTCGGTGTCCATGCGATCGAGGATGTAGTTGGTGGTGCCGTTGACGATGCCCATGATCCGTTGCACGCGGTCGCCGGCCAGCGAGTCGCGGAGCGGACGGATGATGGGGATCGCGCCGGCGGCGGCGGCCTCGTAGTAGACCTGCGCACCGACCTGGTCCGCAGCCTCGAAGATCTCGGGGCCGTGGGTGGCCAGCAGCGCCTTGTTGGCGGTCACGACATCGGCGCCGGAGTTGATCGCCTGCAGCAGGTAGGTGCGGGCCGGTTCGATGCCGCCCATCAACTCGATCACGATGTCGGCGCCCACGATGAGCGACTCGGCGTCGGTGGTGAACAGCTCGCGCGGCAGGTCCACGGCGCGCGGGGCATCCACATCGCGCACGGCGATGCCGACGATCTCGAGGTGGGCGCCGGCTCGATCGGCGAGTTCGTCAGCGTGCTGCCGCAGCAGTGCGGCGACCTGGGAGCCGACGACTCCCGCACCCAGGAGTGCGACGCGTAGGCGGCGGTAGTCGGTCATACCGTCCCTTCCGTTGGAGCGATGCCGGCATCTCGGGCCAGCAGGTCATCGACGGTCTCGCCGCGCACGATCACGCGTGCGGCACCGTCACGCACCGCGACCACCGGGGGACGCGGGACGAAGTTGTAGTTGTTCGACAGCGAAAAGCAGTAGGCGCCGGTGGCGGGAACCGCGAGGATGTCGCCCGCGGCGATGTCGGCCGGGAGGTATTCCGCGTCGACCACGATGTCACCGGCTTCGCAATGCTTGCCGACGACGCGCGCCAGGGTGGATCCGGCTGCGGTTGCCCGCGACACGACCCGGGCGCTGTACTGCGCACCGTAGAGCGCCGGACGGGCGTTGTCGCTCATGCCGCCGTCGACGCTCACATAGAGGCGCGTCACCCCACTCTCCAGCGCAACGGGCTTGGTCGTCCCCACCTCGTAGAGGGTGACGCCGGCGCGGCCGACGATGGCACGCCCCGGTTCGAACGCGAGGTTCGGCATCCGTACCCCGCGGGCCGCGCACTCTGCGGCGACGGCGTCGACGATGCCGTCGGCGAGCTGCTCGATCGGTGTCGGGGTGTCGGCCGAGGTGTAGGCGATGCCGAACCCGCCGCCGAGGTTGACGACTTCCAGTTCCCCCCCGGACAGAAGATCCGAGTAGAGGGCCACGATGCGAGACGCGGACTCGGCGAAGCCCGCCGTCCCGAAGATCTGCGACCCGATGTGGCAATGCAGGCCGACCAGCTCGAGCGCGGCGACCTCGCGGATACGAGCGGCGGCGGCGACCGCGCCGGTGAGGGTGAAGCCGAACTTCTGATCTTCGTGCGCCGTCGCGAGGAAATCGTGGGTCTCGGCGTGCACGCCGCTGTTGACGCGGATGAGGACGCGCTGGCGCATCCCATGTGCGGCCGCCACCTGAGCGATGCGCTCGATCTCGATCGGGCTGTCGATGACGATCGTTCCGACGCCGGTTTCGACCGCATGGGCGATCTCTCGCACGCTCTTGTTGTTGCCGTGGAAGCCGATGCGCGCGGGATCGATCCCCGCGGCGAGCGCAACGGCCAATTCTCCCCCGGTCGCGACGTCGACAGCCAGTCCTTCATCGGTCACCCAGCGCACGACCTCCGCGGACAGGAACGCCTTGCCCGCGTAGTACACCCGCGCCGAGACACCGTGACGCTCGGCCGCAGCGGCGAATGCCGTCCGCGTGCGTCGGGCAGCCGCGCGCACGCCGTCTTCGTCGAGCACGTAGAGCGGCGTGCCGAAGCGTGCCGCCAATTCGGTGACCGGGCACCCTCCGATCCTCACGACACCCTCCGCATCGCGCACGGCATCAGCGGGCCACACCTGCGCGACCAGCTCGTTGACGTCGGCGGGTGCCTCGAGCCACTCCGGGACGGGCGGCGAGGAGGGATGGGCGGACACGAGAGAACCAATCGGTGAAGTCATCGGCGCCGACAGAGGCGACGCGGCGGCGATCCGGGCGGTCGGAGCACGCGCCGGGGCACTGCCCAAGAGTCTAGGGCACGCACCGATCCGCGCTGAGTCGCGATCTCTCCCCCGCCGGGGTCAGGAGGTCTGCGCGACCGTCAGCGTCCCTTCCTCCGGGAGGACGAGGTGCTTGGCGAACAGGAGCGGGGAGCCCCGATGGCTGACGTGCTGGGTCAGGACGATCGCGCTCTGATCGCTCTGCGCGCCCAGCAGGCGAGCCCGATGCTCTCCGAGCACGCTCATCGACACGTCGCACACGGCGCGCAGCTGGGAGCTGGCCAGATCCTCGAGGATGCCCGCAAGGGCGGTGCGGCCGGCGCGCGGTGCGGCCACCCCGCCGTCGGCGCGTACCGCTTCGAACGCGACCGCGATCGGTCGTCCATCGACAGAGATGACCGACTCCCAGACATCCACGCCCTCGGTCCCCGAGATCGCGAGCGCCTCGACGAGAAGCTGGGAGGGCGACTGACGCTCCTCGAGCACGCGCCGCACGGCCGTCGTACGCCCCTCGCCGGCCAGAAGGTCCTCCAACGGGCGCAGCCGCTCCAGGCCGATCCGTGGCTGTGCCGCGCTCGCGAACCGGCCCACCCCGCGCCGCGTGACGATGAGGTGGTCCTCCTCGAGCAGCAGCATCGCCTCCCGGATGACGGCGCGACTCACCCCGAACTGCGCTGACATCTCGGCGTCGCTCGGAAGCATCTGCCCGGGCTCGGCATCCCCGCGGCGGAGGGATCTTGACACACTGTTGTAGACCGCGACGCGCAGCGGCTGACCGACGACGAGCGTGAGCGGCTCCAGGTTCATGCGTCCTCCCTGTTCGGTGTCATCTCAGCGACGCGAGCATCGTCTCGAAGAAGAGGTCCTCATCGATCGCCTCGATCACGCGCGCGTTCGGTTCCTTGCCCGACCGGTGCACGGCATCCACCAGACAGTACCCGGCGGTGAGCCCCTGACCGGTCTCGATGTCGACGTGGTAGTCCGACGCCGCGGTGACGATGCCCGGCTCGACGGCGATCGCCGCGGCGATCGAGTCGGGGTGCGTGCTTCCCTCCATGCCGTGGGCCTTCTTGTTGTAGGCGAGGGTTCCCTGGTTGGCGCGGGTGAAGAACCGCGCGGCCGGGGTGTCGAGTTCTTCGATGATCTTGAGCTTTTCTGGACCGAACACTCCCTGCCGCATCACCAGATCCCAGGGCACGAGAGTGAGAGTGAAACCGGCGCGTGTGACGATCGCGGCCGCCTCGGGATCATGGAAGAAGTTCGCCTCGGCCGCGGCCGTGATGTTCCCGACCGCGTTGTTGGTGCCGCCCATCACGATGAGCTCTTTCACCTTTCCGGCAAGCGATCGATCTGCGGCGACCATCAGCGCCAGGTTCGTCAGCGGAGCCTGACCGATGATCGTGAACTCCCCCGGGTTCTGCGCGACCAGCCTCGTGAGCGCGCTGACGGCATGCTCCGCTTCCGGCCGCTGCGAGGCGCGGGGGAAGTTCGCCCCACCGAAGCCGTCCGCGCCGTGCACGTAGGACGAGTCATCGAACGGGGCGAGCAGCGGGAGCCGAGCACCCTCGTACACGGGGATATCCCCGCCGCGACCGGCCACCTCGATCGTGTACAGCGCGTTCTCGACCATTTGATCGAAGCCGACGTTGCCGTAGTTGATCGTGACCGCCTCGAGCTGCGCGTTCGGATGCCGCAGTCCGATGAGCATCGCGAAGGCATCATCTTGGGCGGTATCGGTGTCGATGATCAAGCGAACACTCATGGCTCTCCTTCACGCTGGTCCAGATAGATATCAGTTGTCAGACATCTATCTGGATACTAGTCGAGTCGCAGCCTGTGACGGCCTGGGGGCTTTCCTCAGTCGCAGGTGCCGTTCTGCTGCAGCGTAGAGTCACTGAGGATCCCGCCGTCGATCGCGAACGTCGCAACAAGCTCCTCCCCCGCGACGGATGCCGCAGTGAGGGTCGCACCGGCGGGCAGGAACTGGGCGACGCAGATGCGCCAATCCTGCAGGATCGGGTCCGCGATCGCGCCGAACTGGGAACGCACCTGCGCGGCGGACACCGTGAGGCCGCTCACTTGGAGCGTGTCGGGCGTGAGGAGCAGCTCCCCCTCGTCTGCCGAGGGAACGAGCCCGAGCGAGATCGGGATGCCGATCCCGAACAGGGAAAGTTCGGTGCCGACCGAGATCACAGGCTCATCCAGGGCCAGTTCGAGGATGTCGATCGCGGCGACGCCGTCCATGAGGGCGGTGACCTGTGTCTGGTCGAGTGAAACGACCGCTTCTCCCCCCGCCATCGTGTGCGGGGCCACCATCGAGACCTGCTCGACCGCGACCGTCACGTCGGCGGTGGCCGCGCCCAGCGGCACATCCTCGGAGCTGATGGTGAGGGCATCCAGCGTCGAGGTGAGCAGCTGCGGCAGGAAGGGTCCCGGAATCGCGACGTCGACGGGGTGGTCGGCCGGCAGCTCCAGCTCCGTGCGCACCTGGTCGGCGATGCTCGCCTCCACGGCGCTCTTGACGCCGACCTCGACCACGACGATCGCGACACCGATCAGCACGAAAAGGGCTGCCGCTCCCCCGACGAGCCACGGCCAGACACGACGCTTCGGCTTCGTCGCCTTGCCGGAGGGGTCGGCGAGCACCCACTGGTACCGCGCGTCCGGAATCGGATCGGTCGGGTGCTCATCGTTGGATAGCATCGGAACAATTATCGGGGGGACAGACCTGTGGGATTCACGAAAGCCACCCTCTCAGGAATCGTCGGGCTGATACTCGGCGCCGCATCGCTCGTGGGCTGCACCGCTGAGGCCGCGGTCACCCCCGCACCAACGAGCGCTCCCTCGGACTCGGCGGCCCCTGCGCCGACGAGGATGCCGACCGCGACGGCATACGCGGAGCCGCTCCAAGCGTTCGGCGGCGACTGCTCCAACGTTTTTGCCGACGTCGCGCATTTCACGGGAACCGACACGAACATTAGAGAAATGTTCGTCGCGCCTAACGGACGCGCCACGCTCGGCGGGCTCATATGCAGCTACTGGCCAACCGACGGGAATTGGCTCTACGCGGAGGTCTTCCCCGTGTCATCGCTCACTGCCGACGTGCTGCAGCTGCGCGATGAGTGCGGCTGGGGTGGAGACTACGGCCTGTGCCGCGCGTCCACGATCAGTGCGGGTGTCTGGATCTCTCTGACCGCAGAGCCCAGCGTCCGAACCGATGACCCGACAACGGCGCCTATCCCGGACTGGCTCACGGAAGCCCTGGACGATGCGGCATCCCGCGTCTCCACCTGGGCCGAGCCTCATGCGGCAACGCGGACCGCCGCATGGTGGAATATCGCCGACGCGTGCACGCAGATCGCCTCACAGCTGGACATCCCGGCGATCCTGATGTCCTCCGACTACATCGAGGGCTACCCGACGGATGCCTTTTCGACCGGCGCGATCGCCGACCTCGTCGAGGAGCAGGGGACCGAGGAGTGGTGCGCGTGGTACTCGTATGAATCCGGCCGCGGGATATACCTGGAGCTCTTTCCCGGCGCCGGAAGCACGTGGAGCAGCTACACAAGCGACGCGATTCTCCTCGAAGTGGAAGGGGCAAGCTCCGCGGCGCAGGTTCCCAACTTCATGGGGGGCGAAGCCACCCTCGCAACCGATGGCACGAACGTCGTTGCAGTCAGCCACACCGACGCGGACCATGCGATGATCGCCGCGGCGGTGTTCACCGCTCTCGGGCGCTGACTACATCCGCTCGGGAGCGCTGACGCCCAGCAGGTCCAACCCGTTGCGGAGGACCTGTCCGGTGGCGTCGTTCAGCCACAGGCGCGTGCGGTGCACGGACTCGATCGGGGCATCCCCGAGCGGGACGACGCGGCAGTTGTCGTACCAGCGGTGATAGAGGCTCGCCAGCTCCTCGAGGTAACGGGCGACGCGGTGCGGCTCGCGCACGTCCGCGGCGAATGCGACCGTGCGCGGGAACTCCTGCAGCGCGCCGAGCAGCGCGGACTCGGTCTCGTGGGTCAGCGTCTCGGGGGCGAACTCCCCGCGGGTCACACCGGCATCCGCCGCGTTGCGGGCGACGTTGTGAGTGCGCGCGTGGGCGTACTGCACGTAGAACACGGGATTGTCGTTCGTGCGCTTCTGCAGCAGCTCGGGGTCGAGGGTGAGCGGCGAATCGGCAGGGTAGCGCGCGAGCGAATAGCGAAGGGCATCCGTGCCGAGCCACTCACGCAGGTCGTCCATCTCGATGATGTTGCCCGCGCGCTTGGACAGTCGCGCCCCGTTCACCGAGACGAGCTGACCGATGAGCACCTCGATGTCCTTCTCGGGGTCATCGCCCGCGGAGCCCGCGAGCGCCTTGAGACGGTGCACGTAGCCGTGGTGATCGGCGCCGAGAAGGTAGATCTTGTGCGCGAAGCCGCGATCGCCCTTGTTGAGGTAGTACGCGGCATCCGCGGCGAAGTAGGTGTACTCACCGTTGGAGCGGCGGATGACGCGGTCCTTGTCATCGCCGAAGTCGGTCGTGCGCACCCAGACGGCACCCTCGTCGTCGAAGACGTGACCCTGGACACGGAGGCGATCGACGGCTTCGTCGACGAGGCTCGGCCGACCGTCGGATCCGGCAGCGTGCAGGATGCGCTCGGAGAACCACACGTCGAAGTGGACGTTGAACTTCTCCAGAGATGCTTGGATCTCTCCGAGCTGGAACTCATAGGCGAGGTCGCGGGCGACGACGACCTGCTCTGCGGGGTCGAGCTCGAGCAGGTCGGGGCGGGCGACGAGGACCCGACGGCCGAGCTCCTCGATGTACGCGCCGGCGTAGCCGTCCTCGGGCGTCGGCTGACCCGCGGCCGCGGCGACCACGGATCGACCGAACCGCTCCATCTGGGCGCCGGCGTCATTGATGTAGAACTCGCGGGCGAGCGTGGCACCGCTGGCCAGCAGCAGGCGCGCAAGCGAATCGCCGAGCGCCGCCCACCGGGTGTGACCGATGTGGAGGGGTCCCGTGGGATTGGCGCTGACGAACTCGAGGTTGATCGTGTTGCCGCGCTGGGAGTCATTGGCCCCGAAGGCGGCCCCGGCCTCGACGATGGTCTTCGCGAGAGAGCCCGCGGTGGCGGCATCCAGGCGGATGTTGATGAACCCGGGGCCTGCGACCTCGACACTCGCGACACCCTCGACCTGCTCGAGTCCCGCGGCGATCTCGGCGGCGAACTCGCGTGGGTTCGCCCCGACCGCCTTGGCGAGTTTGAGAGCGGCGTTGGAGGCCCAGTCGCCGTGATCACGGTTCTTGGGACGCTCCAGCGGCAGGTCGGATGCGGTCAGATCCGCCGCGGAACCCTCTCGTCGCGCCTCAGCGAGCGGTGCGATGACGGCCAACAGCTGGGCGGAGAGTTCTTCGGGGTTCATAGCCGCCCCATTCTAGGCGAGGTCACCGTGCCCTCCCTGTGCGCGTGGAGATCATGCGAGGGTGACGAGCTGCTCGAAGTCGTCGGCAGGAGTCGATGCCTCGGGCGCGTCAGCCAGCCAGGCGTCCACGCGCATGCGCTCGAGGGTCAGGTTGCCGCCGTGATAGCTGAGAAAGGCACAGTCGGCGGCATCCCGGCCTGTCGCGATGCGCACGAGCGAGTGCCGATCGGCGAGACGGGTCGCGTCGATGACGAACCAGGAGCCGTCGAGGTAAGCCTCGGCCACGGCGTGGAAGTCCATCGGTTCCAGACCCGGCGCATAACAGGCGGTGTAGCGCGCAGGGATGTCCATGGCGCGCAGCAGTGCGATCACGAGGTGCGCATAGTCGCGGCACACGCCCTGGCCGGTCATCAGCGTCGTCACGGCCGAATCCGTTCCGAGGCTGAGGCCCGGGGTGTAGGTGACCGTCTCAGATACGAACGTTGAAACAGCGACGACGAGCTCCTCACCCGCCAACCCCTTGAACTGACGGCGTGCCTGCGCGAAGACCTCGTCCGACTGCGCATACCGACTCGGTCGCAGGTACGTGATGGCCTCGAGGTCACTCGTGGCTCGGGTCACGGTCTGCTGATCGATGACCGCCTCGTAGCGGACTTCGAGTGCGCCGGGCTCCCCCGTGAGGCGGTGGAGGCGACTCCCGGTCTGGTCGATGATCTCGATCGGGGCGTACACACGATCGCCCTGGGAGAAGCTCAGCGACTCGCTCACCACCGGCGTGTGCTGGGCCGCGGTGATTTGGAAGATGAGGTCGATCGAGGCTCGAAGATCGAGGTCGAGTTCGGCGGTCACGAGGCGTTGCACCGAGGAATCCTCGCATGGATTCGGGTCGCGGATGTTACGGCTCCGCCCCGCCTCGTCGGCAGGCGTGATCGCCGGTGGTAATCTCGATCAGTCCGCCTCCGTAGCTCAGGGGATAGAGCGTTGGTTTCCGGTACCAAAGGTCGCAGGTTCGATTCCTGTCGGGGGCACGACATGACGAAAGGGC
The DNA here is from genome assembly GCF_039531125.1 of Microbacterium sediminicola. Lineage (NCBI taxonomy): Bacteria > Bacillati > Actinomycetota > Actinomycetes > Micrococcales > Microbacteriaceae > Microbacterium > Microbacterium sediminicola. The sequence goes on along the minus strand of NZ_BAAAPL010000001.1, from coordinate 401,880 downwards.
CGTCCCGACGGGGCGGTCCTTTCGTTATCTCTACGCTCCAGTCGGAGGGGCCCCTGCCGCCCGAGGCTCCGCGCGCCCCGCAGCGGCGGGTGGAGCGGCGGTAGGGCGCGGGGGCACGACATGACGAAAGGGCCGTCCCGATGGGGCGGTCCTTCCGTCATCTCTGAGGCGCTCCTTTCCGATGTTGCCTTCCCTGTCGATGTCCACGGCGGTAGCCTGCGGTCACCACCACGGGAGGAATACGGCATGGCGCACCTCTTCGGCGAGCTCGGTCACACCGTTGTCGACACAGGCTTCTACCGCGGCGACTTCGATTTCGAGGTCCGCATTCAACTCGGTCAGGCACCATTCGGCGGCGCTGACATCGGCGAAATCTTGCGCACGATCGCAGGAGTGAGCGAGGGAGATCACGACGGCTGGTACGCGGCATGGTCGAGACTCGGTGAACGCCTGCGCACGCAGGCAGATGCGAGCGCGAACGACGACCGGCGCACGAGTGCGGCGTCAGCGTACCTGCGAGCGGCGAACGCCTTCTCGGTCGCTGTGAACGCCGCGGAGGCCCTCGACGACGAGGATCGGATCACGGCCTCCTTCGCCGCGCACCGCACTGCCTGGGACTCGTTCGTCGATCGCGCTCCCTATCCCGTGGAACGTGTCGCGATCCCCTATGAGGACACCACGATGCCGGGATACTTCTTCTCCGCATCCGCCGACGCTCCACCTGCACCCACGCTCATCTTGGTGAACGGCAGCGACGGTGCCGTCAGCAGCATGTGGGCCACCGGCGGCCTCGGCGGGCTGCAGCGCGGCTACAACGTCCTGATGTTCGACGGGCCGGGTCAGCAGTCGATGCTCTTCGAACGCGGCATCCCGTTCCGTCACGACTGGGAGGCTGTCATCACACCGGTCGTCGACATGCTGGTCGCCCGAGAAGATGTGGATGCCTCCAAGCTCGCGGCGTACGGCATCAGCCAGGCCGGATACTGGCTGCCGCGCGCGCTCGCTTTCGAGCATCGGATCGCCGCCGCGGTCGCAGATCCAGGCGTGGTCGACGTCTCGCAATCCTGGCGCGCAGGCATCCCGCACAGCGAGATGGCACTGGTGGAACGGGGCGAGAAAGAGAAGTTCGACAAAGAGATGGAGATGGCGATCAAGTATTCGCACGCCATCTCGACGGTGTGGAAGTTCCGCGCGCGCCCCTTCGGAAAGACGAGCCCCTACGACACGATCGTCGAGGTGCTGAAGTATCGGCTATCGCCGCAGGATGCCGCCCGGATCACGACGCCGCTCCTGATCACTTCCCCCGAGAAGGAGCAGTTCTGGCCGGGTCAATCCGAGCAGCTTGCGGCCATGGTGCCGGGGAGCACGCTCCAGCCGTTCACCGCGGAGGAGGGCGCGGACTACCACTGCCAGCCCCTGGCCCGCTCTCTGACCGACCAGCGCATGTTCGATTGGCTCGATGCGCAACTCGCGCGATGATCCGCAGACCAGGGTGAGCGGTGCAGCCTGGCTTCGCGCGAGGCTCAGGCGCGGCGGAGCTGGGAGCCGACGATGACAAACAGCGCGCCGAGGCCGGCAACCAGGGCGCTCACGCCGTAGGCGAGCACGGATGTCATGAGCGAGGTCCGCAGGGATGCCGCGGTCGAGAGCGCTGCGCTCTGACCACGCAATTTCTTCTGCTCGTCGCTGCCGTCCTCAACGTCCCGCAGCGCCGCGCTGATGTCGGCGAAGGTGCGCCCGCCGGCACTGCGTTCGGCATTGCCCTTGATCACCAGGGCCTCCACGTACGCGGTGACAGGATCCTGCACGGTCTTGCCGGCGAGGATCGGCGCGTTGTCGGGAACGATGATCTTTTCGTCTCGCAGCTGTCGCGTGACCGCCACCCACGCGGCAGTTCCGGCGATCACGAACAGCGAGCCGGCCAGTCCCATCACCGTTCCAGCGCGGCGGGTCGCGGGTAGTCCATACGTCGAAGTCATCGGAAGGCCTTTCGAGGGCGAGACATGGTGGGTCGGCGTTCGCCAGCGTAGTGCGAACGCCGTGCGACCGAGGACCACGATCAACCAGGCCGTGCGGGTGTCCCGGTGCATGAGATTCCCTTCAGACGAAGAACAGGGCGTCGAGCAGCCCCGGGTTGTGGGCGTGGACGAGCACGGCGAACACGACCGCGTCGAACAGCAGATGCACGGTCACGACGTACGCCAGTGAGCGGGTGACGAGGAAGATGTAGCCCTGCACGAGCGCGAAGGGGACCGTCAGCAACGGCCCCCACGCCTGGTAGCCCAGCTCCCAGAGGAACGACACGAACACGATCGTCTGCAGCGCGTTGGCGATGACCGGGTGCAGGTGTCGCAGGAGCAGCACGAACACCGTGCAGATGAAGAACAGCTCGTCCCAGATGCCGACCGCACCCACACCCACGAACAGTCTTGCGATCAGCTCGGGAGTGTCCACCACCGGCCAGTTCAGGTACACCCCGGAGGTGATGAAGTAGAACGGCAGGATCAGCCACCCGAGCACCAGCACTCCGGCCAGCCACGCCCACTGAAAGGTGCTCCACGCCCTCCCCCCGCGCCAGGGGAACCCGATCGCGCGGTCGCGGTAGACGAACCGCGAGAGCAGGTATGGCACGGCCACAGCCCCGCCCAGGACCACTCCGAAGCGGAGCATCGCGAGGTTGTCGAGCTCGGCTTTCAGCGGGATCGCGCTGACGATGAGCATCCCGATCGCCACGAGGGAGAGATCCCTTAACAGGACGGGACGGCGTGACACCACCCGCGCGTTCTCGTGGCGTGCACCGGCCGAGACGACCGGGCGGTCCACGGGCCGCGCGAATCGTTCGATCGCGAATGCGCAGCCGAGTCCCGCACCCAGGAGCACCCAGCCGACCCACGCGACCTGGAGCACGAAGAACGCGGGGGCCGCGAGCACCACGAGCAGTGCCGGGACGATGCGCCAGGTCAGCACCGGATGCCGGGTGCGGCCGACCGCCGAGAGGTGAGACATCGAACTCACATCGACACCAGTCGGTAGGTCAGGTCGCGGATCTCACGCCCGGCGCGGGCGCCCTTCCGCTCGAACGCCGTGAGGATGCGCCCCTCGAACCGCGGCGCCCACTCACCCTCGAAGGCGCGCGAGAACGCCGGCGCGGCATCCATCACCGTGCGCATCTGGTCGGCATACTCCTGCCAGTCGGTGGCGAGCCGCAGCACACCCCCGGGTCGGAGCGCGCGCGCGGCGAGTGCGGCGAACTCCGCCGTGACCAGACGCCGCTTGTTGTGCTTGGTCTTGTGCCACGGGTCCGGGAAGAACACCCACAGCTCGCTGAGCGATCCTTCGGGCAGCAGGTGCTGCAGCACCTCAGGGGCGTTCGCCTCCACCAGTCTGAGGTTGGTGAGTCCCGCCCGGTCGGCGTCGAGCATCGTGCGGGCAAGCCCGGCACGGAAGACCTCGATCGCGAAGAAGTCCTGGTCGGGGTGCGACGTCGCGGCGTGAACGATCGCGTGCCCCTGGCCCGAGCCGATCTCGGCGATCACGGGCGCTTCCCGACCCCAGATCGCGGGGGGTGAGATCGCGGACCCCGCGCGCACACTGGTGGCGGCGACATCGCGAGGGGTGTCGAGCAACATGCGCGGTCCGACCTCCCGCCAGGCACGCTCTTGAGCCTCCGACATGCGGCCGCTGCGCCGCACGAACGACACCGGACGGTCACGATAGCGCGGTCCCCCGCCCTCCCCTGCCGGGGCGTCCGCGGGACGCCCCGCGGATCCTGCGCGGCCGGTCACGGATACCCGATCGTCCAGAGCAGGAACACCGCCACAACCTGGAGTGCCAGGCTCCCCAGGAGCAGCCACTGCCGGCGGTTCCTGGTCGCCGAGAAGCGCTCGTCGCCCAGGAGGGGCGAGAGCGGCATCATCAGACGGAAGGTGCTCTGCTGGGGGAGGAAGACACCGAAGAGGTACAGCCCATAGCTGGCGGCAAATGCCACGACGACCAGCCCCAGGCGGCGGACCGGGCGCGAGAACATCCACCACGCGAACGCCGCCATGACCGCCAGCACGAACAGGATGCCGAACACGCCGAGGTAGGTACCGAAGAAGCGGAACCACGGCGTGAGCGGAACGAAGGCACCCTCGCCGACCAGCGGCACCCACCACGCCATCTCGGTGCGGAGGTACGCCTGCGGCTCGCCGGTGACGAGATCCGCGATCCAGGTCCACGACAAGCCGGCGACCGCGATCGCGAGGCCTGTTGCCGCGAGCGAGATCCGCTCACGCCAGGGGAACGGATCGGCCGACCGCCGCAGCCACCGGACGACGAACACGATGCCGAGGGCGAGGGCGAGGGCGAGTATGCCCGGCCTCGTATACGCAGCGAGCACTCCGATGGGCAGCACCCAAAGGTACTTCCGTCTGAGGGTGAGCAGCAGCGCGGTGAAGGTGAGGAAGAGGAAAAGCGACTCCGCGTACGCCAAGACGAACACGAACGACAGCGGCGCGAAGGTGAACAGCACCATTCCCCACCACGCTGCCGACGGGGTCGTCACCTCGCGCAGCAGCAGGAAGAGCGCCAGGGTCGCCCCGAGGCTCGCGGCAACGCTCACGAACACCCCCACGACTCCGGCATCCACGCCGGTGAGGTCGTGCACCGTCCGCTCGATGAAGGGCAGGACCGGAAGGAACGCCCAGTCGTTCTCCTGCACGACACCACCCTCGATGGGAAGTCGCACCGGGTAGCCGACCTCGGCGATGCTCAGGTAGTGGTCAGCGTCCCAGCCGGTGAGAAAGGTCAGGAAGTGCCGCACATGGATGCCGTGCGGACCGAAGCCGAGATCCGCGAGACGGGAGATCTCGAAGAAGAGCCAGATCAGCAGAAAATTCACGGCGCGGCCGACGGCCCAGATTCCGACCACCTTGGTGAGGGTCCCCGACCGGATCGGCTCGACACCTTCGCGGGGAGCGGTCAGGTCATCGACCCACTGACGCAACGCCCGCGGGCCGCGACCGGGCCGCGGGCGCCGGTTGACCACGACCTGCTGTGACGAAGATCCCACTCAGCACCTCTCGAGCGCACCAGAGGAGGCGAGACCCCCTCACCCCCGAGTATGCCAGGCGGGGAACCTCAGCCCGCAGCCGTGACGTAGTCGATGAGTTCCTCCACCCGACCCAGCAGGGCGGGTTCGAGGTCCCGATACGAGTGGACGCAGGCGAGGATGCGACGCCACGCCGCGGCCAGATCGCGCGGCGTCTCACTCGGCCAGCCGAGCGCCCGACAGGTCCCCACCTTGATGTCGGTCCCCCGCGGGACATCGGGCCACGCGGCGATCCCGACCGCGCGCGGGGCGACACACTGCCAGACATCCACGCGGGGATGACCCACGATGTGGAGGTGAGCCCCGTGGCGGCCCCGGGCGATCGTCTCCGCGATACGCGCTTCCTTCGAGCCGGGAACGAGATGATCCACCAACACGCCGTAGCGGCGTCCAGGCCCCGGGGGCTCCGCGTCCAGCATCTCGGCGAGGTTGTCGAGTCCGGCGAGGAACTCGACGACGACGCCCTCCGCGCGAAGATCCGCACCCCACACCTTCTCGACCAGCTCCGCGTCGTGCTTGCCCTCCACCAGGATGCGGCTGGCGCGGGCGACCCGCGCGCGCTGCTCGGGCGCTGCGATCGATCCCGATGCGGTCCGCGCCCGACGCGGGGCCGCGGCGGGACGGTGCGGCACCAGCACCACGTGCACGCCGTCGATCATGAAGCCCGGGCCGAGCGCGAACCGGCGGCGGGCGCCGACGCGGTCTTCCAACTCCACAGAGGCCGCATCCGACGCGGTCACGGCACCACAGAAACCATCCGCCATGACTTCGACGACCAGCCCCGGCTCGGCCTCGACACGGCGGCTGTCGACACGCCCATGGCCCTGCCAGCCGTCGGCGAGCACATCGATTCCGTAGCGATCGTCCATCCCGGATCCTTCCGTCCGGCCACCATCCAACCATCCACCCCTCGGCATCGAAGAGAGCTGTCGCGTGTCCACCGCCCCTGCGTAGGATCGAGGTGCGGAAGATCCGCACTCGGGAGGATTCTTCGATGCGCGCTCACTGGCCGATCTCGATCGTGCTGGCTGCGCTCCTTGCCGTACTGGCACCCGCCGGCGCGCACGCCGCGGATCCCGTGACGCTCGGCGCGGGGTACGTCCTCGATGAGGTCGGCGCCCTCTCGAGCGCCGAGACCGCCGCGGCCGAAGCAGAGCTGGCGCACCTCTACACCGAGACCGGCGTGGACCTGTACGTCGCCTTCGTCGACACGTTCGAGAATCCTTCCAGCAGTCAGGAGTGGGCCGACGAGGTCGCGGCGATGAACGGACTGGGCCCGTCGCAGTACCTGCTGGCGGTCGCGACCGAGTCTCGCCAGTTCTACACATCCGCCGACAGCGCCGGGCCCCTCTCCGAGGCCGAGCTCACGGCGATGGAGGCCGCCGTCAAGCCGGAGCTGAGTGACGGCGACTATGCCGGGGCGATCACGGCCGCGGTGGCGAGCGTGAGCGGGGATACCTCGACGAGCGGTGACTCCGGCGTGGGGGCGGGCCTGGTGTGGGCTCTGGTCGCGGTCATCGCGATCGGCATCGTCTGGTGGATCATCTGGGCGATGCGACGACGTCGCGCGCGGGCGAAGCGTGCCGCGACCGCGGCCGCCGATGCCGAGCAGCTCGCCCGACAGGCGTCGTCCGCCCTGGTGGCGACGGACGACGCGATCCGCACGAGCGCTCAGGAAGTGGAGTTCGCCCGCGCAGGGTACGGCGACGCGGCAGTGTCGCCCTTCGAGAGTGCGATCAGCGAAGCCCGCGCACTGCTGACCTCGGCGTTCGCGATCCAACAGCAGCTGGACGACGCCACACCCGACACCCCCGAGCAGATCGAGGCGTGGAACACGCAGATCGTCGAGCTGTGCGAGCGCGCGAACGGTCTGCTCGATGAGAAGGCGAGGGCATTCGATGAGCTCCGCCAGCTCGAGAAGAACGCCCCGGCGGCGTTGGCCGCACTCGCGCCGCTGCGCGAATCCACGTCGGCGGCCATCGAGAACGCCGAAGCCACCCTCGCGGGATTGGCGTCGCCCTACCACCCCGACGCGCTCTCATCGGTCGCGGACAATCCCCGACAGGCGCGGGACCGGATTGCGTTCGCCGACGAGCGGATCGTCGCCGCGCAGACGGCGCTGGAGGCGGGCGACACGGCACAGGCCGCCATCGACATCCGTGGCGCCGAGGATGCGCTCGCGCAGGCGGCCGACCTCGAGAAGGCCATCGACACGCTCGCGTCCGACCTTGCCGCCGCCGTCACCGCTGCCGGTGCCCTCATCGCCGAACTCGAAGGTGACATCGTCTCCGCCCGCGCACTCCCAGACCCCGACGGACGTCTGGCGGGCATCGCGACGTCGACCGCCCGCCACATCGACCAGGCCAGGGAGATGCTCGCACCGGGCGCGCAGCGACCGCTGCGTGCACTGCAGTCCCTCGAGGCGGCGAACGCCCAGATCGACCAGGTGATGCAGGCAGCGCGCGACGCGCAGGCGCAGGCGCAGCGGGCGTCGCAGATGCTCGCCCAGGTCTCGGCGCAGGCCGGATCTCAGATCAGCGCGACCGAGGACTTCATCGCGTCCCGCCGTGGGGCGGTCGGCGCGGAGGCGCGCACCCGACTGTCGCAGGCACAGGCGAGTCTCGCCGCCGCGCAGCAGTCGCCCTCGCCGACCACCGCGCTCCCCCATGCACAGCGGGCCGCCCAGCTGGCGGGGCAGGCGCTCAGCGCCGCCCAGCGGGATGTCGGCTCTTTCGGTGCTCCCGGATATGGGCAGCGCTCAGGCGACTCCGGTGCGATGCTCGGCGCCGTGCTCGGCGGCATCGTCATGGGGTCGATGATGGGCGGCGGCCGTCGCCGGGGCGGCTTCGGCGGCGGCATGCCGGGGGGCTTCGGCGGTGGACGCCGCTCGGGCGGCTTCAGCGGCGGTGGCCGCGGACGACGCGGGGGCGGGCGCTTCTGACGCCCGGCGATCACGACAGACCTCACAGCGCAGTGCACGACATCTAGAGAAGGAAGACATCATGGCAAAGCAATCGATCCTCGGCCGCATCTCGACCCTCATCCGCGCGAACGTCAACGCGCTGATCGACCAGGCGGAAGATCCCGAGAAGATGCTCGACCAGCTCGTGCGGGACTACACCAACAGCATCGCCGACGCGGAGTCGGCGATCGCTGAGACGATCGGGAACCTCCGCCTGCTCGAGCGTGATCACGCCGAGGATGTACAGGCCGCCGGGGAGTGGGGCGCGAAGGCGCTGGCAGCCAGCCGGAAGGCCGACGAGATGCGCCAGGCCGGTAGCGCGGCGGATGCCGACAAGTTCGATGCCCTCGCCAAGATCGCCCTGCAGCGACAGATCGGCGAGGAAAATGACGCCGCGGCCATCGCGCCGACCATCGCCGCCCAGACCGAGGTCGTCGCCAAGCTCAAGGACGGCCTGAACGGCATGAAGCAGAAGCTGGAGCAGCTGAAGTCGAAGCGGTCGGAACTGCTCGCGCGGGCGAAGGTCGCGGAGGCGCAGATCAAGGTGCACGATGCCGTCAGTTCGATCGACATCCTCGACCCGACCAGCGAGCTCGGCCGCTTCGAAGACAAGGTGCGTCGCCAGGAGGCACTCGCAGCGGGAAAGCAGGAGCTGGCCGCCTCGAGTCTGGACGCACAGTTCGCAGAGCTTGAGGACATCGGCGAGCTGACCGAGGTCGAAGCGCGTCTGGCCGCGCTCAAGGCCGGCGGCACGACCGCGATCGGCGGCTGAACCCGCGACTCGGCAGTTCGCACGCCTCGCAGACAGGAGAACGGATGGCGCACTTCGTCGTCGTCCCGCAGTGGCAGGGCTCGGCATCCGCGCGAGCCATGCAGCTGATCGACGGGGCGGCCGCGATCCGCGGGGATCTCCCCTCCTCGGCCTGCACGGCGGTGGAGGTGCCGGCAGAGGCCGGCGAGAGCCAGGGCACGGGGGTACGACGCCTGTCGTCCCTGGTTCGCACCTGGGAGCGCGTCCGCGAGGCGGTCGCGGCCGCTCCGCCACCGCCGATCGTGATCGGAGGTGATCGCGGCATCGCCGCAGCGGCGGCGGATGGCACTGTCGGCTCCGACGTCGGTCTCATATGGTTCGATGCTCGCGCCGCCCTCCACGATCCGGATCCTCTGACGCCGAGGGCTTTCGAGGATTCGACGCTGCGCGCGATCCTCGGCGGCGGTCCCGCGGCGCTGCGTCTTCCGGCCGGCCGGATCGACCCGACCCGTGTCGTGCTGGCGGGGGTCCGCGAGATCGAGGAGGCGGAGGTGCGGGCGATAGCCGACCTCGGCATCTCCCGCGTCACCGTCGAGGGGCTGCGCTCCCCCGACGCGCTGCGGGCCGCGCTGATATCGACGGGCGTGTCACGCGTGTTCATCCACCTCGATCTGAGCGTGATCGATCCCTCCGGCATCACCGGCGTCTCCGCTCCCGTGCCGTTCGGCCCGGATGCCGCGACACTCATCACGCGCATCCGCGATGTCCGCGCGATCGCCGAGATGACCGGCGCCTCGCTCACGGGCTTCGCGCCGGCCAGCCCCGACACCGCAATCGAGGACCTCCCCACGGTGCTCCGTCTGATCGGAGCACTCGCATGAGAGGAGCCTTCGACGAGAGCGCCGCCGAGGACGCCGTTGCGCGGGGTCAGCGGATGGACCAGTGGATCCCTCTCCTGGACTCCCCCGCTTCGCGCCTGGGTGCGGAGATCGCGACCGCCATCGGATTCGTCTGGGGAGCCCTGTGGAGCACGGGGCAGATCCGTCGGATCGACGGCCTGTGGGTGTTCGCCGGGATGCCGTCCTGGACCTTTCCCCGCGGCGGTGTGTGCGTGGGGTCGTGTTATCTGACCGCGGACAACACCGCGGCGCGCGTGCTGCGCCACGAGCGGGTGCACGTTCGTCAGTGGCGTCGCTACGGCCTGCTGCTGCCGATACTGAACGTGATGGCCGGACGCGACGCGCGACGCAATCGGTTCGAGATCGAGGCGGGACTCGAGGACGGCGGCTATCTTCCGCGCACCGGCGGGATCAGCACGCGGTAGGCAGGCCGTACACCGCGGGGGTGCGGATCGACGCCGCCGAAACACCGTGGATGCCGATGAGGTGATCGACGATGTCCGCAGTGGCGAGGTAACCGGCGAGCAGCTCCACACGTGTGCCCTCAGCGCCATCGCAAAGCATCTCATCCGCCCACGCGGTCACCGCACGGCTCAGCGCGTGCCCCGGGGAGCGCAGCGCAGCGCCCCGCGATCGCGCGAGCCATGTCACCGTCATCCGGGACGGCGCCGTCAACGGAACGATCCATGATGCGTCCGGCACCTCGATGAAGACGCGACCGGACGAGCACAACGGGAGCGACGCGAGCAGCGCATCGAGCGCCCCGAGGGCCTGCTCGTCTGCTGCGATCACGAACTGCGTGCGCGTGCGGCTCATGCCGCGTCGAGCGGTGCGGGAGGAAACGGCAGCGGAGGTCATGACTCCTCCACTATAGGTCAGAGAAGGCTCTCCTAACCAGGCGGTGTCGGTGACTGTCACCGCGCGATCAGGACGGCGCGCAACTCCGAGAGCTCGTCGTCCGACATGCCGTTCGCGCGCAGGTAATCCGACACCGACCCATACCGGGCATCGATGTCGGCCAACAGGGCCTGCATGACCGGTGCGGGCGACCGCGTCGCGAGATCTTCCAGGTGGACCGCATCCGGGAAATGTCGGCGTAGGCGCGCGAGAACATCCTGATTCCGGGCATCCGGCAGCAGACTCTCGGTGCGGGCATAGTCGTCCACGACGGCCGTCCGATCGACACCGGCGGCGGCGAGGGTCACGGCCACCGTGACCCCGGTTCGGTCCTTGCCCACCGTGCAGTGGACCAGCACAGGTTGATCCGTGATGATGCCGCGCACCACCTCGACCACACGCGGGGCCGAATCCTCGACGAGGCGTCGATAGAGCTCGGCGAGCGGGATGTCCTCGTGGAAGAACGAGGCCACCGAACCGAGGAACAGCGGCTCATGCTGTGTGATCGCCGCCGTCTGGTCGATACGGCTCGGCGCGTTCGCGACCTCCTGCTCATCGCGCAGATCGATCACTCGTCGGATACCGAGAGCAGCGAAGCTCCGCTCCCCCGCCGTATCGAGCCCCGCGAGGTTCCCCGAGCGGTAGAGCACCCCGGCCCGCGTGGCAGCCGTCCCGGCGGGCAGACCCCCCACGTCGCGAAAGTTGACCGATCCTGGGATCTCGATGGTGCTCACGCCCGGTAGCCTAACCGTGCCATGACCCCTGCAGACGATGAATTCCGTTTCCTTCCTGACGACGCCGTCACGGTCGGTCGGCGCGGTCCGCTGCCCTCCGTCGAACGGATCGCGATGACACTCGAGGATGGTCGCACCCTCAGCGCCCTGCGCTTCGGGGACGACGATCCCGTGGTGACCTTCCTCCACGGCGGTGGCCTCAATGCCCACACGTGGGACGCGACGATCCTCGCTCTCGACCTCCCCTCCTTGGCGATCGACCTGGCCGGACACGGCGACTCCTCCTGGCGCGACGACGCCGCCTACACCGGTCGCACGCTCTACCCGGATGTCGTGGCCGGCCTTTCCCAGTGGACGAACGCGCCACAGCTGGTCGTCGGTCACTCGTTGGGCGGACTGACCGGGGCGGCCCTGGCGGCCGGAGCACCGGAGGTCGTGCGCCACCTCGTGATGGTCGACATCACCCCGGGCATCGACCCGAACGCGGGGGCGGCACAGATCCGCGCCTTCTTCGCCGGACCCACCAGCTGGGCGAGTCGCGACGAGATGGTCGACCGCGCACTCGCATTCGGCTTCGGCGGCGGTACCCCCGAGCGCGCCGCCCGCGGGGTCTTCCTCAACTCTCGCGTCCGCCCCGACGGCCGCGTCGAGTGGAAGCACCACTTCGCCCACGCGGCGGCAGCGCTCGCGGCCGCCCCGGAACAGGCTGCCGCCGTGGATGCGCGAAGCGACGCCCTCACCGAGATCCTCAGCGCCGACGGATGGCACGATATCCACGCGCTGGTCGCGCCACTGGACCTCATCCGCGGGGAAAGCGGATTCGTGACCGCGGCGGACGCCGACGACCTCCTCGCGCATCAGCCGAGGGCGCGCGTGCATGTGATGCCCACCGGCCACAATGTGCAGGAATCCGCCCCCGCCGAGCTCGCGGCGCTGCTCGCCGAACTCGACCGATGAGGCAACGATGACGTCACGGTGCACACCGCCGATGCGCTGATATGCGCGGACGGACCCTAGGCTTAGCTACCGCAGATCCTCCGCGCCCGAAAACGCGGCTCCCTCCGGGAAAGGACCCCTATGTTCCGCCCCACAGCTTGGACAGCATCGGCGATCCTCGCCGCATCCGTCCTCGTCCTGTCCGCTTGCTCCGACACGTCAGCGCAGACGACCGTCACAGGTGACCCCGATCCGGATGCCAGCGTCGCGATCCGACTCGTCCTGGAGCCGACGAACCTGGACATCCGACAGACTGCGGGCGCTGCACTCGACCAGGTCCTGATCGACAACGTGTACCAGGGGTTGGTGTCCCGCACCCCCGAGCAGGACATCGTCCCTTCCCTGGCCACCGACTACGACGTCTCGGCGGATGGGCTTACCTACACCTTCGACATCCGCGAAGGTGTCACCTTCCACGACGGCCAGGAACTGACCGCGGACGACGTCGTGTGGTCTCTGACGGCACACCGTGACACCCCGGAGTGGGTGGATGCCGCTCGACTGGCCAACGTCGCCTCGATCACCGCAGACGGCCAGACAGTCACGCTCACCCTCAGCGAGCCGGACTCCAGCCTGCTGTGGAATCTCTCGGGACGCGCAGGCCTGATCTTCAAACAGGATGATGCGGTCGACTACGCCACCGCAGAGAACGGCACCGGTCCCTTCACGGTGGGCAGCTGGATCCAGGGCGACAGCATCTCGCTCGAGCGCTACCCCGACTACTGGGGAACGCCTGCGGGCGTCGCCGAGGTCATCGTCGACTTCATCCCCGACAACCAGGCGGCGCTCAACGCGGCACTTGCCGGTGAGGTGGACGTGCTGACCGGCTTCGATGCGTCGCTCGGCGACGCCATCGAGGCGGACGGAGACTTCGCCCTCGTGACCGGGCAGTCCACCGACAAGGGCACCCTCGCGATGAACAGCAACGCCGACTACCTCGACGACCAGCGGGTGCGTCAGGCGATCCGCCAGGCCATCGATCACCAGGCTTTCGTCGATGCCCTCGGCGCCGGCGAGACGCTCTACGGCCCCATCCCGGCGCTCGATCCGGGGTACGAGGACCTTTCGGATGTCGCGCCGTATGACCCCGATGCCGCGCGCGCATTGCTGTCGGAAGCCGGAGCCGAGGACATCGAGCTGACGCTCACGATCCCGAGCTTCTACCCCACGACGATCGCGCAGATCCTCGTGTCCGACCTCAACGAGGTCGGCATCACCCTCGTGGTCGACAGTGTCGACTTCCCGACCTGGATCAACGACGTCTACGTCAACCAGGACTACGAGCTGAGCTTCGTGCTGCACACCGAGGCGCGCGACTTCGAGAACTGGGCGAACCCCGACTACTACTTCACCTACGACAATCCTGAGGTCCAGGCCCTCTACGCACAGTCGCTGGCCGCGACCAGCGAGACAGAGGCCGCCGACCTGCTGGCCGAGGCCGCTCGCATCGTCTCCGAGGATGCCGCGGCCGACTGGCTCTACAACGGCGCGTCGGTGCTGGCGGTCGGAACGGGGGTCTCGGGGATGCCGGTGACGAATGTCAACTCCCGGATGAACCTCGCAGACCTCACCAAGACCGCGGACTGACGAGCGGTCGTGGCGAGCGCGGGCGCGCCGCGGGCGGCGGCGGGATCGAGCAGCGACGGATGATCCGATCGGTGCTCGTCCGGCTGGCACTGCTGGTCGTCGGGTTGCTCGTGTCGAGCGTCATCATCTTCCTCGCCCTCCGCGTCCTTCCCGGCGATGTGGCCCAGCTCATCGCCGGGACACAGAGCACGCCCGCCCAGATCGCGGCTATCCGCGAGCAACTCGGGCTGAATGAGCCGCTCCCGCTGCAGTACCTCGACTGGATGGCCGGCGTGCTCACCGGCGACCTCGGCTCGTCCCTGCTCACCGGCACACCCGTCATCGAGGAGATCGTGCAGAAGGCGCAGGTGACGCTCCCGCTCGGCGTCCTCGCGCTCACCATCGCGCTGCTGATCAGCATCCCACTGGGAGTCGCGGCGGCCGTCCTGCACGCCCGTCGCCGCGGGATCGCCCTGAATGTCGGCGCCCAGGCGATTGCCGCGGTGCCGGTCGTCTGGGCGGGGATGATGCTCGTGGTGGTCTTCGCGGTCTGGCTCGGATGGCTTCCTGCTCAGGGCTTTCCCCGCGACGGTTGGAGCGATCCGTGGGCGGCGTTGCGCGCGCTCATCCTGCCCGCCGTCACGATCGGGATCGTCGAGGGCGCCATGCTGATGCGCTTCGTGCGCAGCGCGACTCTGCAGGCCATCGGACAGGACTACGTGCGCACCGCCGCGGCAAAGGGTCTGACGCGCACGCACGCACTCGTGCGCCACGGCCTTCCCAACGTCGGGTTGTCGATCATCACGGTGCTCGGGCTCCAGGTGGCGGGCATCATCGTGGGAGCGGTCATCATCGAGGAGCTCTTCGCCCTGCCCGGCATCGGTCGGATGCTCGTCGACGACGTCGGCGCCCGCGACCTCCCCATGGTCCAGGGCGAACTCTTGGTGCTCACCGGGTTCGTGCTGGTGATCGGGTTCCTCGTCGACCTCGCGCATCAGGCGCTGGATCCCCGACAGCGGGAGGCGGCATGACCTCGCGGACGCGCACGCGCCGTCTCCTCTCAGGGCTGCGACGCCTGTGGGGTGGCGCGGCGGGACGCATCGGACTGGTCGTCGCCGCCGCCGTCGTCCTCACCGCCGGCGTGGCGCTGGTGTGGACGCCGTTCGATCCCGCCCAGGTCGAACTCGACCAGCGCTGGCTCGCGCCGGGATGGCCGCACATCCTCGGCACAGACGGCACCGGCCGCGACCTGCTGAGTCTGATCATGGCGGGGGCCATCACCACGGTGAAGGTCGCGGCCGGCTCTGCGGCGATCGCCGCGGTCGTGGGCATCGCACTCGCGGCGCTCGGGGCCCTGACCGCCCGCTGGATGCGCGAATCGATCGCGGTCGTGATCGACATCCTCATCGCCTTTCCCGTGCTGCTGATCGCGATGATGATCGCCGCCGTGTGGGGCGGGTCGCTCGGCGTCGTGATCTGGTCGGTCGGTATCGGCTTCGGCGTCAACATCGCGCGCGTGACCAGACCCGAGCTGCGCCGCGTGCTGCACAGCGACTTCGTGCTCGCGGGCACGGCGGCCGGCCTCACCGCCTGGCAGAACCTGTGGCGGCACCTGCTGCCCAATGTGGCCTCCGTGTTCATCGTTCAACTGTCGTGGGCGATGGCGGTGGCGGTTCTCGCCGAAGCGGGACTGTCCTACCTCGGCCTCGGCGCCCCCGTCACGGAGCCGTCGTGGGGCGTGCTCCTGCGCGATCTGCAGCAGTACCTGACGGTCCACCCGCTCGCCGTGCTCTGGCCGGGCCTGGCCATCACGGTGACGGTCCTGGGGCTGAACCTGCTCGGCGACGGCGTGCGAGAGGCGAGCGACCCCACACTGGCTCCGCGCGACGGCAGCGCACGGCGTGCCCGTACGCACATCCCGGAGGTCGTGTCGTGAGCCTGGAGGTCACGGACCTGGCCGTCGAGATCGGCGATCGCAGACTGCTCGAGGGGATCTCGTTCCACGTCCCGGACGGGGCGCGAGTGGGTCTGATCGGCGAGTCCGGGTCGGGCAAGTCTCTCACCGCCCTGGCGATACTCGGACTCCTGCCGGAGGGGGCGCGCGTGCGCGGCAGCATCCGCTGGGACGGCCGCGAGCTCGTCGGTGCGTCGGATCGCGAGCTCGCGCGGCTGCGCGGGGACGAGATCGGCATGGTCTTCCAGGATCCGCAGACCGCGCTCAATCCGATCCGCACCGTTGGTCGCCAGATCTCCGAATCGGTGCGCATCCACGAAGGGCTGTCGGGTCGCGCGCTGCGCTCCCGTGCGGTGGAGGAGGCCGCGCGCGTCGCGCTGCCGGATCCTGAGCGCATCGTGCGCCGCTACCCACACCAGCTGTCGGGCGGGCAGCGGCAGCGCGCGGCGATCGCGATGGCGCTGGCCTGCAACCCCCGGCTTCTGGTCGCCGACGAGCCCACCACGGCGCTGGACGTCACCATCCAGGCCGAGATCCTCCGGCTCCTGGGCGCGCTGACCCGCGATCAGGCGATGGGCCTGCTGTTCATCACCCACGACCTCGCCGTGCTGTCCCAGGTCGCGACCCACGCCGTTGTCCTGGCAGAGGGTCGTATCGTCGAACAGGCACCCGTGGCGGAGCTGCTGACGGCGCCCGCATCCGCGGTCGCCCGGGGCCTGCTGCGGGACGCCACGGCCACACTGTGGCGAGGCGGTGACGAGGCATGACCGAGCCGATCCTCCGAGCGCGCGGGCTGACGCGACACTTCCGCGAGCCCCGCGCGCGACTGTTCGAGTCCGCGCGTGAGAGCGTCGCGCTGCAGGACGTCGACCTCGAGGTATCGCAGGGCGGAAGCCTCGGGATCATCGGGGAGTCAGGGTCAGGAAAGACGACCCTCGTCCGGCTGCTGTTGGGATTGGATCGCCCGACCACGGGCAGTGTCGAGATCGGTGGTCGGCTCGTCGACCCACGGGCACGGGCCCGCGACCTGCGGTGGCTGCGAGCGCAGACCGGAATCGTCTTCCAGGATCCCTACTCGTCGCTGGATCCGCGCATGAGCGTCGGCCGCATCGTCGGCGAGCCGCTGTGGGCGCTCGGCATCGACGGTGACAGACGGGCCCGCGTGCACGAGGTCCTCACCCGCGTGGGCCTCGAGGCGGCATCCGCCGACCGCTACCCGCACGAGTTCTCGGGGGGGCAGCGTCAGCGCATAGCCCTGGCACGGGCGATCGTGCACCGCCCCCGCCTTCTGATCGGGGACGAGCCGCTGTCCGCGCTCGATGTCACCGTCCGCGCGCAGATCCTGGAGCTGTTCCGAGGGCTGCGGGACGAGGGCACGTCGATCATCATGGTCTCCCACGACATCGGGGTCGTGCAGCACCTTTGCGACCGTGTCGCTGTCATGAGCGAGGGTCGCGTCGTCGAACAGGGGCCGACCGCGCGGGTACTGACCCACCCTCGCCACGAGTACACGCGACGCCTGCTCGCGGCGATTCCGAAAATCTCACCGGATCACGTGTCGGGGTGACAATCCGCCCGCGGACTCAGCCGCGCCGGAACAGCCCCTTCTTCTTCGGCGTGCTGAGGGACTTCTGCAGGTAGATGGTTCCGAGCCACCGACCGAACTTGAAGCCGACGCGTCCCATCCGCCCCACCTCGACGAAGCCGAGCTTGCGGTGCAGGGCGACCGAGGCATCCGCGCCCCTGTCGCTGATCACCGCGACCATCTCGCGGATCCCCTTCTGCTCGCACGCCTCGATGAGAGCTTCCAGCAGCGCGCGCCCAAGGCCCTTGCCGGCGGCAGCCTGACCGAGATAGATGGAGTCCTCGACCGTATAGCGGTAGGCGGTCTTACCCGCCCAGGGCGCAACGAGCGCGTAGCCGAGGATCTGCCCCGTCGGGGACTGCGCCACCAGGAAGGGCAGATCGAGCTTGCGCAGATGCGCGAACTTCTCGCGCCACTTCCGGTGCGACCAGACCTTCTCGTCGAAGGTGACGACCGAGTTGGTCACGTAGTAGTTGTAGATCTCCCGGATGTCGGGGAGGTCCTTCTCCCGTGCGGGACGGATCTCGTAGGCGAAGTCCGGTTCAGCCGCGGGCACCCTCCGCAGGTGGAACGGAAGGACGCGCTTGCGCTCGTACTCCTCTTCCAGCATGCGCCCAGCCTACGCGTCGACCTCGACGCGCCAATCGATCGGTGCGCCACCCTGCTGTTCGAGCAGCGCGTTCGCGCGGGAGAAGGGACGTGACCCGAAGAAGCCCCGACTGGCGGACAGCGGTGACGGATGCGGGGACTCGATGGCGGGCGTGTCCCCCAGCAGCGGTCGCAGCGTCGCCGCATCCCGTCCCCACAGGATCGCGACCAGCGGCAGGTCCCGGGAGGCGAGCTCCCGGATGGCGTGCTCGGTGACAGCCTCCCACCCCCAGCCGCGATGCGACGCCGGCGCGCCCGGAGCGACCGTGAGCACACGGTTCAGCAGCAGCACGCCCTGATCGCTCCACCGCGATAGATCGCCGTGCGCTGCGGGCGGGATGCCGAGATCTGCCTCCAGCTCGCGGTAGATGTTCGAGAGGCTGCGCGGCAGCGGTCGCACATGCGCGTCCACCGCGAAAGACAGGCCGATCGGGTGCCCCGGCGTGGGGTACGGATCCTGCCCGACGATCAGCACCCTGACATCCGAGAACGGTCTGGCGAACGCGCGGAGCACCCGGTCACCTGCCGGGAGATAGCTCCGCCCGGCAGCCGTCTCGGCGCGAAGGCGGTCGCCGAGCTCCGCGATGCGCGGCGCCACCGGCGCCAGCCGCTGCGCCCACTCCGAATCGATGAGGCCGCTCGCGGCGAGTTCGGGAAGGGTCGAGGCCATCACCAGCTCCGCGGCGTTCAGGCGCTCGCAGGCGCCCCGGCGTCCTCTTCGATGACCGATCCCTGCCACGACCACGGGAAATCGATCCACAGGTCGGTGTTCTTCCAGCTGTAGTCGGGCTGGATGATCGTCGTCGGCTTCGTGTAGATGACCGCCGAGCGGACCTCCGCACCCTGATCTGCCAGCAGACGCACCGCCAGATCGAGCGTGCGGCCGCTGTCGGCGACGTCGTCGACCAGTAGCACGCGCCTGCCCTCGAGGTACGTCATGTCGAGCTCAGGAGGCAGCAGCTCGGGAGCCGGGAGCACCGTGCCGATGCCGGTGTAGAACTCCACGTTGATGGCGCCGCAGTTCTTCATCCCCAACCCGTAGGCGATCGCTCCCCCCGGCAGCAGCCCCCCGCGCGCGATCGCGACGACGACCTCGGGCATGAATCCGTCGGCGACGATCACACGGGAAAGCTCCCGCATCGCGTCTCCGAATCCCTGCCAGGTGAGGTGTTCCCGTTCGTGCTCCACGTGCTGCTCCTGTCGTCGTGTCCGCGAATCAGACTAGGCGACGGCGCAGTGCTAATGTCGCGGCATGTCTGCGCCTTCCCCGAGCGAACCGCCAGCATCTCTCCCCTCCGCGACGCCGCTCGACCGGCTCCGCGGCACGGGACTGGGCATCACGGCGGGCCTGATCGGCTGGTTCGTGCTCGTCGAGTTCGTCAGCGGGATCCTGCAGGGCTACTACGTGCCGCTCTTCAGCGACATCGTCATCGCGCTGGACATCCACGACTCGGATGTCAACTGGTTCGAGGCGGCGCAGTTGCTCCTGTCGGCGATCGTCGTGCCGATCCTCGCCAAGCTCGGCGACATGTACGGTCACAAGAAGATCCTGCTCATCTCGTCGCTGCTCACGGCGGGAGCGACCTGGTGGCTGGTGTTCGCGAACGATTTCTGGACGTTCCTCATCGCCTGGGCGCTGCAGGGCTTCTACGTCGTGTGGCTGCCTCTCGAGGTCGCCCTGATCTTCGAGCGTGGGCGGCGCCAGAACCGCGGCATCTCGGCGACGCGCCGCGCCGCGGGTCTGCTGGTGGTGGGACTCGAGGCCGGCGCGATCGCGGGCGCGCTCGCAGCCGGCCAGATCTTCAAGGCGACCGGCGACCTGACCGTGACCATGATGATCCCCGCGATCGCCGTCACCCTCGTGGCGATCGTCATCTGGCTCGGTGTCCCCGAGTCCGAGCCGGTTCCGGGAAGGGCGCTGGACACCTGGGGCTTCGTCCTGTTGACCTGGGGTCTGATCCTCGTCACCGGGGCCCTCGTCTACATGCGCCTCATCTCCCAGCTGGACCTCGGCCCCGCCGCCTGGTGGTGGGTTGCCGGCCTGTTCGCCGCCGGTATCGCGGTGTTCGTGTGGTTCGTGCGGTACGAGCTCGGCCACAAGGACCCCGCCATCGACATCCGCGTGTTGCGCCGTCCCGAGATGTGGCCGGTGCAGATCACCGCCTTCCTCGTCGGCATCTCGCTCCTGGGGGCGCAGGGGCCGCTGTCGACCTACGCGGGGACCGACTCGTCTCTCGGCTACGGGCTGGGACTGGGCGCATCCGAACGCTCTTACGTGATCGGGGTGTACCTGATCTCCCTCATCATCGGAGCCGTGATCTTCGCCATCCTCTCGCGCCGCGCGAACCCTCGGCTGATCCTCATCGGCGCCTCGGTGCTGGTCGGCGTGGGGTACACGCTGTTCCTGCCGTTCCACACTGAGCTGTGGCAGGTGCTGCTGAACCTGATGATCGCGGGCCTCGGCTCGGGTGCACTGGTGGGGGCGCTGCCGGCGGCGGCCGCCGCCGCAGCGCCACGGGGACAGACCGGTATCGCTTCGGCCCTGACCAACACCACCAAGACGATCGGTGGCGCGTTCGCCTCCGCCGTCTTCGGCGTCCTGCTCGCGGTCGGGGCGGGCACGCTCGCGAGCGAGACCGCCGCGTCCCTCGGCGGCTACCTGGCCGTGTGGGCGATCTGCGCCGGCGGCGGATTCCTGGCGGCCGTGCTGCTGCTGTTCGTGCCGAAAGTCGCCTTCGCCGACACCGATGACACCGCCGTCGTCCTCAGCGAGCCGCGCGCGGCCGGCTGAGGCGCGCCGAGGTCAGTCCGCGCGCACCCGGAGAGGGCCGCGGGCGACGACGTGCTGCGCAGCCTGAGCGACGGGACGAACCGTCACGAGGTCGAGGTTGACGTGGCCGGGTGCCATCAGTGCGTACCGGATGACATCCGCGACGTCGGCAGCGGTGAGGGGGTTCTGGACGCCCTCGTACACCGCGTCGGCGCCGGACTGGTCACCACGCAGCCGATTGAGGCTGAATTCTTCGGTGTGCACCATCCCGGGGGCGATCTCGATCACCCGCAGCGGCTCTCCCGCCAACTCCAGCCGCAGGGCGCTCACGAGCATCGACTCCGCCGCCTTGGCGGCGTTGTATCCCCCGCCGCCGGCGTAGGCGACCTGTGCGGCGGTGGAGGTCACGAACAGCAGGTCGGCATTGCCCGATTCCGAGGCGTCGCGTAGCAGCGGCAGCATGCCTGCCGTCAGTCGCTGGGCCGAGAGCACGTTCGCCTCGTACATCCAGCGCCAGTCGTCGAGGGAGCCGTCTTCGACACGGTCGACGCCCATCGCACCGCCGGCAACATGGGCCAGCGCGTGCACCGGGCCGGAATCCTTCAGGAACGCCAGCAGCGCCGCGACGTCGGCATCGCTGGTGAGGTCGGCGGCGAAGGCGACGGCGCCCGTCTCCTCCTCCAGCGCGGCGAGGCGCTCAGCGCGACGCGCGACGGCGACGACCTCCCACCCCGCGTGACGCATGGCGCGCGCTGTCGCCGCACCGATACCCGAACTTGCTCCTGTCACGACAACACGTCTGCTCACCCCACCACGCTAGTGCGATCGTGTTACGTCACATTTCCGTTTCCTTGTTGACAGCCGCCACGCTCTCTACCCTCTTTCTAGGCCGGTCAGCCGCCGACCGTCCCCGACAGATTTCAGGAGTTCCCATGTCCGCAGTCGAGAACTGGAAGTTCGAAACCAAGCAGATCCACTCCGGCGCCGCGCCCGACCCGGTCACCAAGTCCCGCGCGACCCCGATCTACCAGACGACCTCGTACGTGTTCGACAACGCCGATCACGCCGCGAACCTGTTCGCGCTGGCCGAGTTCGGCAACATCTACACCCGCATCCAGAACCCCACCCAGGATGTCGTGGAGCAGCGCGTCGCGGCGCTGGAGGGCGGCACCGGGGCGCTCCTGGTGTCCAGCGGGCAGGCCGCCGAGACGTTCGCCGTGCTCAACATCGCCGAAGCCGGGGATCACATCGTTTCTTCGAGCTCGATCTACGGCGGCACCTACAACCTCTTCAAGTACACGCTGGCAAAGCTCGGTATCGAGACGACGTTCGTCGAGAACCAGGACGACGCCGAGGAGTGGCGGCGCGCAGTCCGCCCGAACACCAAGCTGTTCTTCGCCGAAACCATCGGAAACCCGAAGATCAACATCCTCGACATCGCGTCGGTCTCCGCCGTGGCCCACGAGGCGGGCGTCCCGCTGATCGTCGACAACACGATCGCCACCCCGTATCTCATCCGCCCCCTCGAGCACGGCGCCGACATCGTCATCCACTCGGCCACGAAGTTCCTGGGCGGACACGGCACCACGATCGGCGGCATCATCGTCGACGGCGGGAAGTTCGCATGGTCGCAGAACGTCGACAAGTTCCCCGGACTGACCGAGCCCGATCCCTCGTACCACGGCGCCTCGTACACGACGGCGGTCGGCGACGGGCTCGCGTACATCATCAAGGCCCGCGTGCAGCTGCTGCGCGACCTCGGATCGGCGATCTCGCCGATCAACGCGTGGCTTCTGATCCAGGGCATCGAGACCCTGTCGCTGCGGGTGGAGCGTCACGTGCAGAACGCGCAGGAGATCGCGGAGTGGCTCGAGAACCACGACGACGTCGCCTCCGTGAACTACTCGGGTCTGCCCACCTCCCCCTGGTACGCGACGGCCAACACCTACGCTCCCAAGGGCGTCGGTGCGGTGCTCTCATTCGAGCTCAAGGGCGGCGTGGATGCGGGACGCGCGTTCGTCGACTCGCTCGAGCTGTTCAGCCACCTCGCCAACATCGGCGACGTGCGCTCGCTCGTGATCCACCCGGCCTCGACGACCCACTCCCAGCTCACCCCTGAGCAGCAGCTGACCACCGGCGTCACCCCGGGCCTCGTACGCCTCTCGGTCGGCCTGGAGAACATCGAGGACCTGAAGGCAGACCTCGCGCAGGCTCTCGCCGCCTCCCGCAACGTCGGAGCGGCCGCGACCGCCTGATCACCGCACTCCCACGCGAGGGGTCGCAACACGCCGCTGAGGCCATCGGGCCAGCGGCGTGTCGCGACCCCTCGTCGTTGACGCACGGCCCGAAATGTCACATTGCGGCATCCGGGGCCCGCGACCCGGGAGAATGGTCGACATGGACTGGCAGACCTCGGAAGACACGGTGCCCTCTGCGCCCGTGACCGAGGCTGACGCGCGACTACTCCTGGGGCGTCCCCCCGCGACCGGAGCCTGGCGCGACGGCGACCCGGTCGGCGAGCGGCACTTCGCTGCGTTCGGCGCCTTCCGCACCGAGGGCGGGCGCGAACTCCCTTCGTATCGGCTCGCCTACGAGTCGTGGGGTGAGCTCTCGCCGGGCCGCGACAACGCCGTCCTGTTGCTACACGCCCTGACCGGCGACTCGCACGTGCGCGGGCCTGCAGGCCCCGGACACGCGACCGACGGCTGGTGGGGTGACATCGTCGGCCCGGGAGCGGCCATCGACACCGACCGCTGGTTCGTCGTCGCCCCCAACATGCTCGGCGGCTGCCAGGGGTCGTCGGGGCCGGCCAGTATCGCCCCCGACGGCTACGAGTGGGCCGCCCGTTTCCCGTACCTGACGATCCGCGATCAGGTCGCGGCCCAGCGACAGCTCGCCGACGCCTTGGGCGTCGATGTCTGGGCCGCCGTGATCGGCGGATCGATGGGTGGGATGCACGCCATGGAATGGGCCATCGAGATGCCCGATCGCGTGCAGCGCCTCGGCGTCCTCTCCGCTCCGCCCACCAACACCGCCGATCAGATCGCCCTGAACTCGGTGCAGTTGGATGCCATCCGCATGGACCCGCGCTTCCAGGGCGGCGAGTACTACGACGCCGGAGACGGCGACGGACCGCACCGGGGACTCGCCCTGGCGCGGCGGATGGCCCTGCTGAACTACCGCTCCCCCACCGAGCTCAACCAGCGATTCCAGCGCTCCTGGCAGTCCGGAGTGAGCCCGCTCGGTCATGGCGGCAGGTTCGCCGTGGAGTCCTATCTGGACTTCCACGGCAACCGGTTCACGCGCCGCTTCGACGCGAACAGCTACATCGTCCTGGTCGACGCGATGAACTCACACGACATCGGGCGCGGGCGTGGCGGCGTCGAGGAGGCACTGTCGCGGGTGACAGCGACCTCCCTGGTCGTCGGCATCGACAGCGACCGGCTCTTCCCCATCGACGGCCAGCACCGGATCGCACGCGCACTTCCCACGAGCCTCGACGCGGATCGCGCCGCTGTGATCACCAGCGACTTCGGTCACGACGGTTTCCTTATCGAGACCGCCGAGGTCAGCCGTCACCTACGCCGACTGCTTGAGTCCTGAGGCATCGGGCGTGCGCGTTGCGGCACGTTCGATCCCATAGCTGACTGCGGCGATCCCGAAACCGGCCAGCGCCAGCACGACTCCCACCCAGGCGGGGGCGACGAAACCCAGGCCTGCGGCGATGACGGCGCCACCGAGAGCCGCGCCGAGGCTGTTGCCGATGTTGAGCGCCGAGTGGTTCAGTGCCGCAGCGATCGACTGATTGTCGCCGGCGACCTCCATCAGGCGGGTCTGGATGGCGGGGCTGAGCATCGACGAGACGAAGCCGACGCCGAAGACGAAGACCGCGAGCAGCACGATGCCGGTCATGGTCAGTGCGAGCAGGGACAGGACCGCGGCCAGAGCGATGAACCCGCCCAGGATCGTGCGGCGCAGATCGATGTCGGCCAGCGCCCCGCCGACGAGGTTTCCCACCGTCATCCCGAGCCCCATCCCCACCAGCACGAGCGGCACGCTCCATGCCGGAGAACCGGCCACCTCGGTGATCATGGGCGCAACGTAGCTGTAGACGGCGAACATCCCGCCGAAGCCGATGGCCCCCGAGCCGAGGGCCAGCCACACCTGACCGACTGTGAACACCGACAGCTCGGCGAGGAACGTGCGCCCCTTGTCACCGTCGTGGGCGGGCACGAAGACCGCGATCGTGATCGCCGCCAGCGCGAAGA
Source organism: Microbacterium sediminicola (assembly GCF_039531125.1). Lineage (NCBI taxonomy): Bacteria > Bacillati > Actinomycetota > Actinomycetes > Micrococcales > Microbacteriaceae > Microbacterium > Microbacterium sediminicola. Next base: position 376,758 of record NZ_BAAAPL010000001.1, on the reverse strand, counting down.
TGCCGGCGACGACGGCGAAAGCGGCGCGCCAACCCACCTGCTGGCCGAGGAAGGTTCCCAGAGGCACGCCGACCACGTTCGCGATCGTGAGGCCGGTGAGCACGAAGGCGACACCCTTGGCACGCTTTCCCGGCCCCATCACATCCGCCGCGACGAGCGCACCGATGCCGAAGTACGCGCCATGCGGAAGCCCCGACAGGAACCGCGAGACCGCGACCAGCTCGAACGTGGGAGCGAACACGGTGAGGGCGTTGAAGACCGTGAGCGCGAGGGCCAGTGCCAGCATCACCCGGTGGCGGGGGTAGCGGGCCACCGCGCCGGCGATGGTCGGGGCGCCGATCACGACCCCGAGCGCGTAGAGGCTGATGAGGATGCCCGCCTGGGCGATCGCGGCGTCAGGGTCGCTGGCCCACAGCGTGGGTTCCAGGTCTCGGGCGACATCCGGGAGGAGCCCCATGATGACGAACTCGGTCATGCCGATGCCGAAGCTGCCGATGGCGAGGGAGAGGAGCGCCCACTTCGCCGCACCCCTCGTCGAAGACGAGGAAGTCACCTCGCAAGTCTAGGGGCGCGCGGAGCGGTCGGGCGTCGCCGAGGCTCGCGGAGGTCAGTCAGCGAGTTCGTGGATCGCCTTCTCCAGGCGCTCGATCTTGCCTTCCATCTCGCCGGAACGCCCCGGGCGGATGTCGGCTTTCAGGACGAGCGATACGCGTGATCCAAACGGCTCGACCGCCGCGGTCGCGGCCTTCACAACAGCGAAGACCTCGTCCCACTCCCCCTCGATCTCGGTGAACATCGAACTGGTGCGGTGCGGGAGACCAGACTCGCGGACCACCGTGACGGCGGCGGCGACCGCATCGTGCACGGAGCCGTCCTCGCGGCCGGTTCCGCTGGGGGCGACGGAGAAGGCGACGATCATCGTGTGATCCTCTCGGTGTCGGGCGCGAGGGCGCGGTCAAGGGTCGAGGCGGCGAGCGCGACGCGCACGAGGCGCACCAGCGCCCAGACGAGCAGGGCGAGAAGGAGCACGTTGCGTGCGGTCAGAACCGCGACCACACCCCAGGGAGGGTGCGCGGTCATCAGGAAGTTGTAGAAGATCGGATACACGATCTGGGTGAGCACGGCGACGATCATGGCGAGGGCTGCGGGCGCCATCCAGCGGTGTCGATCGATCACCAGTCCGAATACCAGCGGAGCGATCATCCAGGTCATGTACTGCGGCGAGCCGACCTTGTTGACCACGATCAGCACCATCACCAGGGCGAAGGCGAAGGCCGGGAAGAGCGACACAAAGTGTGCGCCACGCCGGAGCGCCCACACGGCGAGAAGCGTCACGGCGATGGCGACGATCGCCAGCAGTGGCGTCATGACGGCGATCACCCCGTCGACCCCGGGACCGGTGGCTTCGAAGGTGAGCATCGACGACGAGTAATAGACCTGCGCATCTGCGATCCCCCACGAGGACAACCACAGGTAGACGGCCGACACCGGAGCCTCGATCTGCAGACCGCGCTCGGCCTGGTCCGACACGAACCCGAACAGGTACGGGGCGCCCCCCAGCACCACGACAACGAGGATCGTCCCCACGCTCACCAGCGCCGCGCCGCCGATGACGGCACGGCGACGGCGCACAGCGACGAGGGCTGCCGCCAGGAGCGCCGCCGGCCACACCTTGATCCAGGTCGCGACCGCGAGCAGGGCTGATCCCCACCGGGGCCTGCCGATCAGCCAGAGGACGCCGAGGATCGCCACCGGCACGGTGATCCCCTCGAGGCGATAGATCCCGACCGGCCCCAGCGCCACCATGAACGCGAGCCAGAACACCCCTGCCGTGACCCTGCCGCGCGAACGGGCATCCCCGATCAGTACCGCGAAGGCCACGGCATCCACGATCCCGACCAGGATCGCCCACGCAGGCGTATACGAGACGAGACCCTCGAAGGCCCACGCCGCGATCATCGGCACGAGCGCGAGGATCGGATACACCCACGACTCTGTGATGCCCACGACCTGCCACCCCGACGCATCGCAGTACTCGAGCATGCCCAGCGCGCAGCCCGACCACGGTTCGTAGACGAGATAGACATCCCCCATCGGAGCATGCGGCAGCTGATAGCCCATCACGGCCACGAAAGCATGGACGAACACGAAAGCCACCCACAGCCATCCGCGACGCCTCACGGGGCCATCCTACGAGGGCAACCTCAGCGGACTGCGCGCAGCGCCTCGGCCACAGCCTGCGGCACGTGCGCAGCGACATCCAGCGCGACGATCGGGCCGCCGCCGACCGCCTCGCTCGCGAGCCCCGCGGCTCGGCTGTGCAGCCAGACCCCGGCGGCAGCGCACGCGGCCAGGGGTGCGGCACGGTCGGCGGCACGCGCGCCCGCCACGACGGCCCCCACGATGCCGGCGAGGACATCCCCCGTGCCGGCGGTGGCCAGCCATGAGGTCGCCACCGGCATGCGCAGAATCGCGCTGCCGGGAGCGGCGATGACGGTCGCGGCACCCTTGAGCACCACGACGGCACCCAGCCGTTGGGCCGTGTCGTTCGCCGCCGCGAGCGGATCCTCTCCACCCGGCGGCTGGTCGAGCATCCGGCGCAGCCGCTCGTGTTCGCTCGCGTGTGGTGTGACGATCATCGGCGCATGCGCCTCGCTCGCCAGGTCGAGCGCTCCGGCATCCACCACCACCGGTTCCGACCCGGCGAGCACCTCTCGCAGAGCCCGCGTCTCGGACGCGGTGCGGGTGGCTGGGTCCGTGCCCGAACCGATGACCCACGACTGCACCCGTCCGGGCGCGATGACTGTCTCAGGACGCCGCTGCAGCACCAGCCGCGCCGCGCGGGAGGCGCCGAGATAGCGGACCATGCCGATCCCTGTCCGCCAGGCCGCCTCCACGCCCAACACCGCCGCCCCGGGGTAGGTGCGCGATCCCGTGCGCATGCCGACGACGCCGCGGGTGTACTTGTCGTCCGTCGGCCCCGGCGCCCGCAACACCGCGCCGGTCGCTCGCGCGTCCCATCCACCGGTCATACCGTCACGCTACTCGCGGTCAGCAGCGATCCGCCGTCCGGTCAGCGGGAGCGGGCCCACCCGCGCCGCGTGGCGTCCTGGACCTCGCCGACGAGCTCCTCGATGACGTCCTCGAGAAACAGCACACCCACCGGAGCGCCCGCGTCGTCGGAGACGAGCGCAAGATGACGGCCTCGCTCGCGCATCATCGCCAGTGCGTCCTCGAGCTCGGTCTCGGCCGTCAACGGCACCATCTGGTGGATGCGGGCCCCGTCGATCGGACGCACCACCTCGGTGGCTGCATCCTCGCCCTCCGCAGCGCGCAGGATGTCCTTGAGATGCACGTACCCGACGGGAGCGCCGGTGTCATCCACGATGACGTAGCGGGAGAACCCGTTCTTCGCGACGGCCCGCTCGATCTGCTTCGCGGTCGTGGTCTGTGGCAGCGTGATGATCTGTTCGAGCGGGACGGCGATGTTCCCGGCGGTCTTTTCGGTGAACTCCACCACCGCGGTGACGGTACCCGCCGCGTCCTCGAGCACGCCCTCCATCCGCGACTGCGCGACGATGGTGGCCACCTCTTCGAGGGTGAAGGTGGAGGCCGCCTCATCCTTGGGCTGCACCCGGAACAGTCTCACGATGTGGTTGGCGATCCAGTTCAGGACCACGATCACGGGGTGGAACAGCTTCGAGAACCAGACCAGGGGCGTCGCGAGCATGAGCACCGCGCGGTCGGGAACGGAGAACGCGAGGTTCTTGGGGATCATCTCACCGATCACGACGTGCAGGTAGGAGACCAGCACGAGCGCGACGACGAAGGCGATACCGTCGACGACCGCCTCGCTCCAACCGGTGAGTCCCAGCGGCTCTGCCAAGAGATGGTGGATCGCCGGCTCGGAGACGTTCAGGATCAACAGCGAGCAGATCGTGATGCCCAGCTGCGATGTCGCGAGCATGAGAGTGGCATGTTCCATGGCGTAGAGCGCGGTCTTCGCCGCACGCGACCCACGCTCAGCCAAGGGCTCGATCTGCGAGCGGCGCGCCGAGATGACCGCGAATTCCGCCCCGACGAAGAAGGCATTGGCCAACAGCAATACGACCAGCCATGCCAGTCCCGCCCAATCGTTCACGACCGGGCCTCGCTCTCATCGGCGCTGCTGGGCAGCGGCGTCGGTGTGAAGCGCACGCGATCGACACGGCGACCGTCCATCCGAACGACCTCGAGGGTGCCCTCCTCGGTCGGAACGACGTCGCCCACGACCGGAATGCGCTCGAGTTCGCTCATCACGAATCCGCCGACAGTGTCATAGACATCGCCCTCCGGGATGCGCACGCCGGTGCGGTCCAGGGCCTCGTCGGGTCGCAGATCGCCCGGGAACTCGACATGACCCTCGGCGCGCACCACGTCGAGGCGGCGACGGTCGTGCTCGTCGAGCACCTCTCCGACGATCTCCTCGACGAGGTCCTCGAGCGTGACCACGCCGGCCGTTCCGCCGTACTCGTCGACGACGATGGCCATCTGATAGCCGCGACTGCGAAGCTCCGCCAGCAGCGCATCCAGATGGACCGCCTCGGGCACCCGGATCGGCTCGGTCGCGATCGCTGAGACGGGAACCTCGGCGCGCTTGCCGCGCGGAACGCCCACGGCGGCTTTGAGGTGCGCGATGCCGACAACGTCGTCCATCGACTCCCCTGTGACAGGAAAGCGGCTGTGTCCGGTGCGGCGCGCCAGCTGGATGAGATCCTCCACGGGATCCTCCGCCGCAAGCGCATGGATGCTGGGACGCGGGGTCATGACGTCGGCCGCGGTGTGCCGCGCGAAGGTGAGAGAACGGTCCAGCAGCGACGCGGTGTCCTGCTCGAGCACGCCGGCGCTGGCGGAGCGTCGCACGAGGCTGGACAGCTCCTCAGCCGACCTCGCACCCGAAAGCTCCTCCTTGGGCTCGACACCCATTGCCCGGAGCACACTGTTGGCGCTGCCGTTGAGGACGACCACGGCCGGACGGAACACCGTTGTGAAGGCCATCTGGAAGGGCATGACCAGCTTCGCCGTCTGGCGAGGAACGGCGAGCGCGAAGTTCTTCGGTACCAGTTCACCGAGCACCATCGAGACCACCGTCGCGATACCGACGCCGATCACCGCCGCCGTGGGGGTGGTGACCGAGTCCGGCCATCCCCACTGCGCAAAGACCGGGCGCAGCAGATTCGAGATCGCCGGTTCCATCGTGTACCCGGTGAGGAGAGTCGTCAGGGTGATGCCCAGCTGCGCGCTGGAGAGGTGCGTCGAGGTGATCCGCAGAGCGCTGATCGTCAATGACAGACGCGACTCCCCCGCCGCGCGACGCGACTCGAGGTCTGCGCGATCGAGGTTCACGAGCGCGAACTCGCTCGCGACGAACAGGCCGGTTCCGACGGTGAGCACAAGCCCCACGCCCAGCATGACGAGTTCCATCACACATCACCCCCGGTCAGGGGTGCGGGTCGGTGGGGCGATCGTCGGCAACTCGGAGGGTCGTCCATCGTGCGCCCAGTCTAGCCGCCCGCGGGCGGCACGGCTCACCAGCTGACCGGGAGCGCCTTGCCTTCCTCGTACCCGGCCGCCGACTGCAGACCAACCAGGGCACGTTCGTGGAATCGGGGCACCGAATCGGCGCCGGCGTAGGTGAACGAGGACCGCACTCCCGAGGTGATCATGTCCAGCAGGTCCTCCACTCCCGGACGCTGTGGATCGAGGTAGATCTTCGAGGACGAGATGCCTTCGGCGAACAGCTCCTTGCGGGCCCTCTCGTACGCGTCGAGTCGACCGAAGCGGGCCTGCACTGCTTTCGTTGAGGCCATTCCCCAGGATTCCTTGAAGATCCGTCCGTGCTCGTCACGCTGCAGCTCCCCCGGCGCCTCGATCGTCCCAGCGAACCAGGACCCGATCATCACCGAGGCAGCCCCTGCGGCAAGCGCCAGCGCCACGTCGCGGGGGTAGCGCACACCGCCGTCCGCCCAGACGTGGGCTCCGGCGGCACGAGCCGCTTCGGCGGTCTCGAGCACCGCGGAGAACTGGGGACGGCCGACAGCGGTCATCATGCGCGTCGTGCACATCGCGCCCGGTCCCACGCCGACCTTGAGGATGTCCGCACCGGCGTCGACCAGATCGGCGACGCCGGCAGCGGTGACGATGTTGCCCGCGACGATCGGGATGCCGGCCACGGCACCCGACACCTCCCGCAGTGCACGGAGCATTCCTCCCTGATGGCCGTGGGCGGTGTCCACGACGAGGACGTCCACACCGGCCGCGGCCAGCGCGCGCGCCTTGGCCGCGACATCACCGTTGATACCGATCGCAGCGGCGACGATCAGACGGCCCTGCGCGTCGACCGCGGGACGGTAGAGATTGGAGCGCAGGGCACTGCGTCGCGACAGGGTTCCCACGAGCTCGCCGTGGCGCACGACGCACACCATCTCGGCCTCGGCCGCCTCGAGCAGGTCGAACGCCGCCCGCGGCGAGCTGATGTCCTCGGCCTCGATGGCGGCGGGGCGCCCGCGGGTCAGATCTCCGAGTCGCGCATCCGGCAGCGCCGTTCCCAGGCGCACCGCTGAGACGATCCCGTGCACACCCTCGATCGAGGTCCCGTGCTCGGCATCGGCGACCACGACCCCGTGCCCCTCGGTCGGAGGCAGCAGGCGCAGGGCGTCGGCGACTGTCGCATCCGGGGACAGGAGCACCGGTGTGTCCCAGTCGACGGGCTGGGCCTTCACCCATCGGATCGCGCTGTCGAGCTGCTGCAGCGGGAGGTCCTGCGGCAGTACGCCGACTCCACCGCGACGCGACAAGGTGGCGGCCAGTCGGGGCCCCGTGACCGAATTCATGTTGGAGGCCACCAGCGGAATCGTCGCCGTCGTGCCATCCCTCGGTGACAGATCGACATCCAGGCGGCTGCTCACCTCGGAGTGACGAGGGACGAGGAAGACGTCGGAATAGGTGAGGTCGTAACTCGGCGAGGGCCCGTAGAACTCCATGTGCGCCAAGCGTACCCGCCGAACCCGCACGGTAATCGTGACGGATTCGAGTCGATCGGGGCCGGTGCGCGGCGTCGGCTCCCTCGATCACGGACTATCCTGGATAGTCGAGTGCCGCGGCCGCAAAGACGAAGGACCGCGACGAAACCGTGACGAAAGCGGGCGATCGAGCGTGTCGAGTCAGACAACCGGCGTCGGAACAGCGAGCGAAGGCGTGTTCGGCGCCAATGAGTGGCTCGTTGAAGAGATGTACGAGCAGTTCCGAGTCGACCGGAACTCCGTCGACAAGGCCTGGTGGCCGGTGCTCGAGGCCTACCAGCCCGCGGACGCCGCGACCCCCGCACCTGCGGCACCGCCGGCCCCCTCTCCCGCGACGGATGCGCACCCCGTGACGGCACCGGTCCCCGTGATCGGTGCCCAGCCGGTCGCGAAGACGACTGCTCGCCCGGCCGCATCGCAGCCGATCCCCGCGCAGGCCCCGGCGACCCCGCGCGTCGCCGCCTCCGAGCAGACCGAGGAAGACGTCGTCACGGTGCTCAAGGGCATGCCCAAGGCCCTCGCGGCCAACATGGACGAGTCGCTCACGGTACCCACCGCGACAAGCGTGCGCACGATTCCGGCGAAGCTCCTGATCGACAATCGCATCGTCATCAACAACCACATGTCGCGTACCCGCGGCGGCAAGGTGAGTTTCACGCACCTGATCGGGTGGGCGATCATCCGCACGCTGGGCGAGTTCCCGAGCCAGAATGTCTTCTATTCGGAGGTCGACGGCAAGCCCTCGGTGGTCGCTCCCGCGCACGTCAACTTCGGCATCGCGATCGACATCCCCAAGCCGGACGGCACCCGTGCACTGTTGGTGCCCTCCATCAAGAAGGCCGACACCCTGACCTTCGGCGAGTACCTCGCGGCCTACGAGGACCTCGTCTCGCGCGCCCGCAAGAACAAGCTGACGGCCGCGGACTTCCAGGGCACGACGGTGTCACTGACCAACCCCGGTGGCATCGGAACCGTCCACTCTGTTCCCCGCCTCATGAAGGGGCAGGGTTGCATCATCGGTGCGGGCGCCCTCGAATACCCCGCCGAGTTCCAGGGCGCGAGCGACAAGACGCTCAACGAACTGGCGATCGGCAAGACGATCACCCTCACCAGCACGTACGATCACCGCGTCATCCAGGGCGCAGGATCCGGCGAGTTCCTCAAGAAGGTGCACGAGCTGCTCATCGGCCAGCGGGACTTCTACGAGGACATCTTCGCCGAGCTGCGCATCCCCTATGCGCCCATCCACTGGGCCAGCGACATCAACGTCGACGTTGCCGAGCGCATCGACAAGACCGCTCGCGTGCACGAGCTGATCAACAGCTTCCGGGTGCGCGGCCACCTGATGGCCGACATCGACCCCCTGGAGTACAGCCAGCGCACCCACGCCGACCTCGAGATCGAGTCGCACGGTCTGACGTTCTGGGACTTGGACCGCGAATTCGTCACGGGCGGATTCGGCGGCAAGCGCACCATGAAGCTGCGAGAGATCCTCGGCGTCCTGCGCGACTCGTACTGCCGCACGATCGGCATCGAGTACATGCACATCCAGGACCCCGAACAGCGTCGCTGGTTCCAGCAGAACGTCGAGGTGAAGTACCAGAAGCCCAGCCACGACGAGCAGCTGCGCATCCTCAGCAAGCTCAACGAGGCCGAGGCCTTCGAGACGTTCCTGCAGACCAAGTACGTCGGCCAGAAGCGCTTCAGCCTCGAGGGCGGCGAGTCTCTGATCCCGCTGCTGGATGAGGTTCTGCAGGGGGCAGCGGAATCGGGCATGGACGGCGCGGCGATCGGTATGGCTCACCGCGGACGCCTGAACGTACTCACCAACGTGGCCGGAAAGACCTATGGACAGGTCTTCCAGGAGTTCGAGGGCCGCATCGCGATCGGCTCGAAGAAGGGCTCGGGTGACGTCAAGTACCACCTGGGCACAGAAGGCACCTTCGTCGCCGACGGCGGTGAGCAGCTGCCGGTGTACCTGGCCGCGAACCCGTCGCACCTCGAGACGGTCGACGGCGTCCTGGAGGGCATCACGCGCGCCAAGCAGGACCGCAAGCCCATCGGAACGTACTCGTGGCTCCCCGTGCTCGTGCACGGCGACGCCGCCTTTGCGGGTCAGGGCGTCGTGGTCGAGACCCTGCAGATGTCCCAGCTGCGCGCCTACCGCACCGGCGGCACCGTGCACATCGTGGTCAACAACCAGGTGGGCTTCACGACGCTCCCCCAGGACGGCCGCTCATCGATCTACGCGACCGACGTCGCAAAGACCATCCAGGCGCCGATCCTGCACGTGAACGGCGACGATCCCGAAGCCGTGGTGCGCGTCGCCCAAGTCGCCTTCGCCTACCGCGAGCGCTTCCATCGGGACGTCGTGATCGACCTGGTCTGCTACCGCCGCCGCGGTCACAACGAGGGCGACGACCCATCGATGACCCAGCCGCTGATGACCAATCTCATCGAGGCCAAGCGGTCGGTGCGCCGCCTGTACACCGAGGCTCTCGTCGGTCGTGGTGACATCACCGAGGAGCAGTACGAGCAGGCGAAGAAGGACTTCCAGGGACGTCTTGAGCTCGCCTTCGCCGAGACGCACGCGGCAGAGACCGGCGCCTCAGAGGTCGTCCCCGCTCCCGCGACCGGTCCCATCGAGACTCTCGGCGCGCCCGCGACCACCGGCGTTTCGCGTGACGTCGTCCACCTCATCGGCGACGCTTTCGTGAACAAGCCCGAGGGCTTCACCGTCCACAACAAGCTGCAGCAGCTGCTCGACAAGCGCCACGACATGAGCCGTAACGGCAACGTCGATTGGGCCTTCGGCGAGTTGCTGGCCTTCGGAACCCTTCTGGTCGAGGGCACCAACGTGCGCATGGTCGGACAGGACTCGCGTCGCGGCACGTTCGTGCAGCGTCATGCGGTGTTCCACGACCGCGCGAACGGACAGGAATGGCTGCCGCTGGTCAACCTCTCCGCCTCGCAGGGCCGGTTCTGGATCTACGACTCGCTGCTGAGCGAGTACGCCGCGATGGGCTTCGAATACGGTTACTCCGTCGAGCGTCCGGACGCTCTCGTGCTGTGGGAAGCACAGTTCGGCGACTTCGCGAACGGGGCCCAGTCGGTGATCGACGAGTTCATCTCCTCCGCCGACCAGAAGTGGGGCCAGCAGTCGAGCGTCGTCCTGCTGCTCCCCCACGGCTACGAAGGACAGGGGCCGGACCACTCGTCGGCGCGCATCGAGCGCTACCTGCAGATGTACGCGCAGGAGAACATGACCGTCGCACGGCCGTCCACCCCGGCCTCCTACTTCCACCTGCTGCGTCGCCAGGCCTACGCCCGCCCGCGCCGCCCGCTCATCGTCTTCACGCCGAAGGCGATGCTGCGGCTGCGCGGAGCGACCAGTCCCGTCGAGGACTTCCTGTCCGGAAAGTTCGAGCCGGTGCTCGATGACGACCGGACACTCGACAAGAACGCCGTCACCCGGGTACTCCTCCACTCCGGCAAGATCCACTGGGATCTGAAGGCCGAGCTCGACAAGAACCCGAACCCGCAGGTCGCCCTCGTCCGCCTCGAACAGTACGCGCCGGCGCCGATCGATGAGCTGAACGCCGTCATCGACAGCTACCCGAACGCCGAGCTCTTCTGGGTGCAGGACGAGCCCGAGAACCAGGGCGCCTGGCCGTTCATCGCGCTCGAGGTCGTGAAGCACCTGCATGGCCGCACGATCCGGCGGATCTCGCGTCCGGCCGCCGCATCGACCGCGACCGGATCGCCGAAGGTCCACGCGGCAGAGCAGGCGGAGATCATGGCGAAGGCCCTGAAGTTCTAATCTCCCCGACGGGGATGCCCACGGCCCTGGCCGCGCTCGCAGCGACACGGTCGGGAGGCCCATGGACATCACGGTCCTGGTGAACCCGTCGGCTCGCGGCGGGACCGCCGGTGGGTTCGCCGACCGCGCGATCGCGCGGCTCGCCGAACGCGGCCTCGCACTGAGCGTCATCCATGAGACCGACGCCACCTCATCCAGATCCCGGCTCCGCACCGCGCTCGCGGGCGGCGTCGACGGGCTCGTCGTCGTCGGCGGTGACGGCACCGTCGCGCTTGCACTGCAGGAGCTCGCGGGCACCGACATCCCGCTCGGGATCATCCCGGCCGGCACCGGCAATGACATCGCCGCCGCGCTCGGCATCCCCGAGCAGGACCCCGAGCGGGCCGTGGATCTCGTCGTCGACGCGCGAACGCGGGCAGTGGACCTCGCCCGCATCACCCGCCCAGACGGCACGTCGACCGTCTTCTGCTCGGTGCTCGCGACGGGTTTCGATTCGCGTGTCAACGATCGCGCGAATCGCATGACATGGCCGCGCGGCGCCGCACGTTACCAGATCGCGATCCTGCAGGAGCTCGCGCGCCTACGCACCTCCCGCTACCGCGTGACCTGGCAGGATGCAGACGGCGAGGGACACGAGCGGGTTCAGGACCTTCTCATGGCGAGCGTCGCCAACGGCCCGACATACGGCGGCGGCATCCCGATCTGCCCTCCGGCCGACCCCGCGGACGGACTGCTCGATCTGTTCCTCGTGCGCAGCGTCGGACGCATGCGCTTCCTCCGGCTTCTTCCCCGCGTCAACCGTGGGACGCACCTCGGGCAACCCGAGATCGAACTCCATCGCGCACGGTCGGTGACGGTCGCGGCTGCGGACATTTCGGCGTACGCGGACGGCGAGCCCGTCGGCGCACTCCCGTTGACCGTCGACGTCCTCCCGCGAGCGCTGCGGGCTTTCGCACCGGTCTGACCCTGGCTACGCCAGGTCGTGCTGCGCTTGGACGGCCCGCAGCTTTGCGAGAACCTGGTCGCGCAGCTGCTCCGGAGCGGTCTCCTTGCACGCGCGCGCGACGGCATCCGTGAGCGTGGTCGCCACCAGCGCCTCTTCGCGGCAGGCAGGACAGTTCTCCAGGTGCTCGCGGATGTCGGCGTGCTGTGTCTTGCACACCTCGTCGCGCAGATACTCCTCGAGGTCGCGCGTGGCCTTCTCACAGCCGCAGTCGGTCATTTCGTGCTCCTTGCGCCGGCCGAGATCCCGCGCTCGGCCGCGTAATCTGCCAACAGCTCACGCAACAGACGCCTGCCTCGGTGGAGGCGGCTCATCACGGTGCCGATGGGTGTCTTCATGATCTCGGCGATCTCCTGGTACGCGAATCCCTCGACGTCGGCGAGGTACACCGCCAGTCGGAAGTCCTCGGGAATCGATTGCAGCGCGTCTTTGACGACCGATGCCGGCATGTGATCGATCGCCTCGGCTTCGGCCGATCGGGTGCTCGTGGCTGTCGTGGACTCCGCGCCACCGAGCTGCCAGTCCTCGAGGTCGTCGATCGCGCTCTGGTACGGCTCCCGCTGACGCTTGCGGTACGTGTTGATATAGGCGTTGGTCAGGATGCGGTAGAGCCACGCCTTGAGGTTCGTGCCCTGGGTGAACGTCGACCACGATGCGTAGGCCTTGACGAAGGTCTCCTGCACGAGATCGGCGGCATCCGACGGGTTGCGGGTCATGCGCATTGCGGCCGCATAGAGCTGGTCCATGAACGGCAGTGCCTGAGCTTCGAATTGCGCGCGAGGATCGACCGGCGCGGGCGACGGGTCTGTCATCGTGCGCAAGTCTACGTCCAGCAAGGTGGCGGTCGACATCGGGCTCCTCCGAGGGCTTCGTTAGGCTATGAACCGATGACGGGCGACACCTATTCCCACTCCGCCTCGGACACACCGGCGTCGCCGCGGCAGACACCGGGCGGCTGGCACGCTCCGAGCGCCTTCGGCGCGCTGGATGCGCGGCTGGCGATACCGGGATCGAAGTCTCTGACCAATCGTGAACTCCTGATCGCCGCGCTCGCGGATGCGCCGGGCACCCTCCACGCCCCCCTCCACTCCGAGGACTCGGATCGCATGGTCGAGGCGTTGACGGCGCTCGGCGTGCAGATCGAACGCGTTCCGAGCGAGAGCCCCTTCGGACCGGACCTGCGCGTCACACCCCCCGCCCGGCTGCGGGGCGACGTCACCGTCGACTGCGGCCAGGCCGGCACTGTCATGCGGTTCGTCGCAGCCGCGGCGGGACTCGCGACGGGAGACGTGACCCTCACGGCGCACCCGAGCGCACTCCACCGCCCGATGGGCGCCCTGATCACCGCCCTGCGAGACCTCGGCATCGACATCGACGACGAGGGCCGCTGGGGCCTGCCCTTCCAGGTACGAGGTCACGGGCATGTCCGCGGCGGTGAAGTCGTCATCGATGCGAGCGCGTCGAGCCAGTTCGTGTCGGGCCTGCTGATGGCCGCGCCCCGCTTCGACACCGGCCTGCACCTCATCCACTCGGGCGAGCGTCTTCCCAGCCTTCCCCACATCGACATGACGGTCGAGTCGCTCAGCCGTCGCGGCATCCACGTCGAACGTCCCACCTCGCGCGAGTGGATCGTCCCCCCGGGCACGCCGCGCGGAAAGGATGTCCCGATCGAGCCGGACCTGTCGAACGCGGCGCCGTTCCTGGCCGCCGCGATGATCGCCGGAGGGTCGGTGGCGGTGACCGGATGGCCCTCACGCTCGACGCAGCCGGGCGCGCTGCTCACGGACCTGCTGTCCGGCCTCGGCGGACGCGTGTCGCGCCGCGGTGGCGCGCTCACGGTCACGGCCGGGCGCGCCGGCATCCACGGTGTCTCGCTCGACCTGTCGGCGGCCAGCGAACTCACCCCGACGATCGTGGGTCTGGCGGCTTTCGCGGATGCCCCCACGACGATCACGGGCGTCGGCCACATCCGGGCGCACGAAACGGATCGGATCGCGGCGCTCGTCGGCAACCTCCGCGACCTCGGCGGCGACGCCGAAGAACTGCCGGACGGACTGCGCGTGCACCCTCGCCCCCTCCACGGCGGCGTCTGGCGCGCGCACCACGATCACCGCATGGCGACGACGGGAGCCCTCATCGGACTGGCTGTGCCCGGCGTGGTCGTCGACGACATCGGCACCACGGCCAAGACCCTCCCCCAGTTCACCGAGCTCTGGGACCGGATGCTCTCCGGCCAGATCACCCGGTCAGGGGATGCCGACGCGTGAGCTGGCTGGGTGACCTCGACGACGAGGATGACGATGCGCTCGATGAGAGCGACATCCGCGTTCGTCCCAATCCCAAGGCGAATCGCCCGCGCACCAAGCGGCGGCCCGCACATGAGGATGCCGAGATCGGTCGCGTGCAGGGCGTGGACCGCGGCCGCTACAGCATCCTCGTCGCTGAAGACCTCCCCTCGGAGCGAGAGATCACCGCGGCTCGCGCCCGTGAACTGCACCGCACTCCGATCGTCACCGGTGATCGGGTGCGTGTGGTCGGCGATACCTCGGGCGAGGAGGGCACCCTCGCGCGGATCGTGCGGATCGAGGAGCGTGCGTCGCTGCTGCGCCGCAGCGCTGACGACACCGATCAGGTCGAGCGCGTCATCGTCGCCAATGCCGACCAGATGCTGATCGTGGTCGCCGCGGCCGATCCGGAGCCCAGACCGCGCCTGGTCGACCGCTACCTCGTCGCCGCGCTGGATGCGGGTCTGCATCCGCTCATGGTGGTGACCAAGACCGACCTGGCCGACCCGACGGATTTCCTGTCGCACTTCGACGGCATCGATCTGGATGTCTTCACCAGCGCCCGCGGCGACATGCCCGTCGAGCGGATCGGTGAGGCTCTCGTGGGGCACAGCACGGTGTTCGTCGGCCATTCCGGCGTCGGCAAGTCCACCCTCGTGAACGCGCTCGTGCCCACCGCCCAGCGCGCGACCGGACACGTGAACGAGGTGACCGGCCGTGGCCGCCATACCTCCAGTTCCACCGTTTCGCTGCGCTATCGCGGCGCGGGCGGGTCCGGGTGGGTGATCGACACTCCCGGGGTCCGATCGTTCGGACTCGGCCATGTGGAGCCCGACAATCTGCTGCGCGCCTTCACCGACCTGGCCGATGCCGCGCGTGACTGCCCCCGAGGGTGCACGCATCTCCCGGACGCGCCCGACTGCGCGCTGCCCGATGCCGTCCGCGCGGGACGGCTCGGAGCGGGCGCAGCTGCGCGGCTGGATTCCCTCCAGCGCCTGCTCGCGACGTTTTCCGACCGGCCGTGAGCGCCCCGGGTCGTAGGCTGAGGGCATGACGACACGTCTCGAACCCGGCACCGCGGCGCCCGACTTCACCCTGCCCGACCAGGACGGCGCGGAGGTCTCCCTCAGCTCCCTGCGCGGCAGCGGGGTCATCCTGTTCTTCTACCCGCAGGCGATGACGCCCGGCTGCACGACCGAAGCGTGCGACTTCCGGGACTCGCTGGCTCCCCTGGAGGCCGCGGGGTACCGCATCCTCGGTGTCTCCCGCGACCTCCCGCCCAAGCTCCAGACGTTCCGTGAACGCGACGGGCTGACCTATCCCCTGCTCAGCGATCCCGACAAGGCGGTGCACCTCGCGTACGGAGCATGGGGCGAGAAGACCAACTACGGCAAGACCGTCGAGGGCGTGCTGCGCTCGACGTTCGTCGTCGACGCGGACGGCATCCTCACCCACGCCCTGTACAACGTGAAGGCCACCGGCCACGTCGCACGCATCCGAGGGCTACTCGGCGTCTGAGTCGTCGTTCGTTCTGTTGCGGTCGCGGAAGAAATTGCGAACGTAGGAGAAATCGGCGCAGCAGGACGAACACGCCGTGAGCGGTCCTACTTCGGCGATTTCTCCTACCTCGGCGATGTGCGACTACTCGGCGTCTGAGCCGGTCTTGGCATTCTGCCCGGCCCGCCGCGCGGCGGCGAAGAGCAGGATGAGGGTCACGGCCGAGGGTGCGGCGATAGCCAGAGCGGTGAGCGGGTGAGCGTACGCGCCGGTCGCAGCGCCGAGTGCGACCGCCAGGATCAGCACCTGCGCGACGATCGAACCGGACCGGCCCCACGATGCGTCCCGCCAGGTCGCCACCCCGAACGTCGCGAGGATGGCAACGCCGGCGAGTGTGAGAACCAGCAGCGCGATCGCACTGTCGAGTGCCGCCGTGTCACCGGCGACCATCGCCATCAACTGCCAGATCGCCAGCAGCGCCAGCCCGAGACTCTGGGCGAGCACGATCACTGCCGCGGTACGGCCGGCGGGATTCATCGACACCGGATGTCGCTCTCTCTCGTTTCGCGTCCGTTCCAGGCTCATTCACAGCCTCGGCGTGCCGAACTCGCCGTGCCACCCTTGATACCGGTGAACAGCTGTGGGACGATGGATGAAGCCGTGTGCTCCCACAAGGTCGTGGGACGAGCAACGAACTCGTACACCTGACAGAGTATCCGACCCCCCGATGGTCCGACACTCACACCCCCACAAGGAGCACCTCTATGGATTGGCGCGACAAGGCCGCCTGCCTCACTGTCGACCCCGAATTGTTCTTCCCCATCGGGAACACCGGACCGGCCGTCGACCAGATCGAGAAGG
The DNA here is from genome assembly GCF_039531125.1 of Microbacterium sediminicola. Classification (NCBI taxonomy): domain Bacteria; kingdom Bacillati; phylum Actinomycetota; class Actinomycetes; order Micrococcales; family Microbacteriaceae; genus Microbacterium; species Microbacterium sediminicola. Next base: position 360,231 of record NZ_BAAAPL010000001.1, on the reverse strand, counting down.
CGAAGTCCGTGTGCGCCCGGTGCACCGTGACCGAGATCTGTCTGCAGTACGCACTCGAAAGCGGCCAAGATTCCGGCGTCTGGGGTGGACTCTCCGAGGACGAGCGGCGTGCGCTGAAGCGGCGCGCGGCGCGCGCCCGTCGCGCGAGCTGACCCAACAGCACCGTTGCGCGAGCTGACCCAACAGCACCGTCGCGCCAGCTGACCCACGCCCTCCGCGCGTCACTCGGGGGCGATGTAGCGCAGCGGGATGTCGATCGTGACCTCTGTGCCGCTCCCCACCAGCGTGTGCCAGTCGATCGTCCCTCCCAGCTCACCCTGGATGAGGGTACGCACGATCTGCGTTCCCAGTCCCCTGCCGACCTGCCCTTCGGGCAGTCCCACCCCGTTGTCGCGCACCCGCACCTCGAGCATGTCGGGGTCGCGCTCGGCGATGATCTCGACGTCGCCTTCTTGACCCGCCAGTCCGTGCTCGACGGCGTTGGTGACCAGCTCCGTCAACGCCAGCGCCAGCGGTGTCGCGTACTCACTGGGCAGGGTTCCGAATCGTCCTGTGGTGCGCGTCCGCGCACGGGTGTTCGGGGCCGCCGCCACCTCTGCGACGAGCTTGAGGACGCGGGCGAAGACGTCATCGAAGTCCACGCGTTGCGTGAGTCCTTCGGAAAGCGTGTCGTGGACGACCGCGATCGCCGAGACCCGGCGCATCGCCTGCGTGAGCGCCTCCCGCGCTTCCTCGGTGTGCGAGCGACGCGCCTGAATGCGCAGGAGGGATGCGACCGTCTGCAGGTTGTTCTTGACGCGGTGGTGGATCTCTCGGATCGTCGCGTCCTTGGTGATCAGCTCCTGCTCTTGGTGACGCAGCCCGGTGACATCCCGTGTCAGCAAGATCGCGCCGATACGCACGCCATGATCGCGCAACGGTATCGTGCGCAGGCTCACGGTGACGCCGCGGGCCTCGATGTCGGCACGCCAGGGGGCGCGGCCGGTCACCACGAGCGGCAGAGACTCATCGAACTGCCGCTTCTCGGGAAGGATCTCGGTGGTCACCTCCACAAGGAATTCACCCTCGAGCTCGTCTTCGAAGCCCATTCGGTTGAACGCCGACAGCGCGTTCGGGCTGGCGAAGGTCACGACACCGTCGACATCGAGCCGGATGAGGCCGTCAGAGGCGCGCGGCGCTCCCCGCCGCGGCGCTGTCGGGGCGCTGAGGTCGGGGAAGTCGCCCGAGGCGATCATTCCGAACAGGTCATCGGCGCACTCGTTGAAGGTGATCTGCTGACGCGACGGTGTGCGCGCCTCCCCCAAGTTGGTGTGGCGGGTGAGCACGCCGATCGGGGACGCGGACTCGGCGCCCACGCGCACGATCGGCACGGCGCGCACACGGGTGGGGGTCTCTTCGAACCAGTCGGGCGATGCCGAGTCGACGATCTCGCCAGAGAAGAACGCCTCCCGGATCTGGGACCGCCACTGCGGACGAACCGGGTCGCCGACGATATCGCGGTAGAACAGCGTCGCCGCACCACTGGGACGGGTGTGTCCGACGGCGACGAAGGAATCATCTGCCGTCGGCACCCAGATCACGATGTCGGCGAAGGCGAGGTCGGCGAGCATCTGACCGTCGCCCGCGAGGCGGTGCAGCCACTCGATGTCGGGACCGGTGGAGCGCCCTTGGGCGTAGACGAGATCACTGAGCGTCGACACATCCCCAGCCTAGGACGGTGAGGCCGTCACCACGATGCGCCGCCGACGATGTGCCGGCTCGTGCCGGCCGTGATCAGGAGCGCTGATCGTGTCGGCGACGAGCCGGTCGAGTGCCGTCACGATGGGCGAACGCGGCGCCACAGCGCCAATCGGCTTGCCCGCGAGCAGCGCGGCATCGGCGGAGCGGGGATCGGGCGGGACGAACCACACGTCGCCGATCCCGGCGAAGCGCGCAAGCGAGCGCCTCACCTGACCGCGCGCGTCGATTCCCAGCGCTCCGGGTCGTAAGCGGTTGGCGATGACGATGGTCGGTGTCACTCCGATCGTCTCGCGCAGTTGCGCGTGGGCGCGCAGGAACCGGGCGACACCGACCGGATCGGCCCCGGCGACCGCGATGACCAGGTCCGCGGCGAGCAGCGCCCCCAGCGTCGCGCCGTTGCGACGGTCTCCGACGAGGTCACTCACGATCTCCTCATCGCGCTCCAGCGGTGCGGCGACGTCCACCACGGTGTGCGATGACCACCCGCGGCACGCCGTCAGTGCCGCCCTGACCCGATCCTGGGGAAGCTCGGGCCATCGGCTCGGACGATTGATGCCTGTCAGCACACGGAGGCCGCCGCCGAGGTCCTGCGAGATGCGGGCGAGCTCTGTCGCATCCAGCTCCTGACGCTGTGCCCGACGGCACGCAGCCGGGAAACCCGGTCCCTCATCCCCCAAGCCCAGGGCCAGGGCGACGCCGGCACCGTGGGTGTCTGCGTCCACGAGCAGCGCGGGATCCTGCCGCGATGCGAGCCGGTGGGCGAGCTCGATGGCCAGTGTCGTCCGACCCGGTGCCCCACCCGGTCCCCACACAGTGATCACCCGTCCGCCGCGAGGGAGGGAAGCCCCCTGTGTCGGTAGCGGCGCGGCGATCATCTCTCGCACCCGGTTCGCGCTCGCCGAAGCCGGAACCGGCGCCGAAAGCCCGTAGGCCCCGGCAAGTCGGTGCGCGATGTCGGAATCCCCGACCGCGACCACGCGCACACCCGCTGCGTCACAGTGAGCGATCAGGTCGGCCGTGAGGGTATCGTGCCGCGCTGTCACCAGCAGCAGGTCTGGGATCGCCTCGGCATCGGACGCTTCCCCAGCGGCCGACCACGGCACGACCTGCCAGTCGATGGCCGCGAACTCCTTCTCCAGACGCGTACGATGCGGTTCTTCCAGGGCGATGGTCACACGCACGGAGGTCATCCTCGTGTCGGCACGATCGACAGCGCATCACCGCCGGCGACGGCGTCGAGCACACCGGCGACATCGCTGCGTGGCACCGAGATCTCGACACTCATTCCGTCGCCGGCGATCACAGATTCCTCGTCGAGGATTCCGGCGACGACGACGTCGGCGACCAGGATGCGTGGCGCGTCGTATTCCCCCTGTCCGAGAGAGGGAGCGCTCCACAACTCGACCACGGACCCCGGCACCACCGACGCGGGAACGTCGCCCGACGTGCGCACGACGACGGTGGCGGTCTTCACGGTGGCGACCGCCACGATGTCATCGGCGGGGACGAGCTCTCCCGAGCGGATCGTTCGCGTCACGACGGCCTCTCCCGGAAGTGGCTCGCGCGACAGATACCGGCCCGCGCTGGCGCCGAGCGCGACATCCACGACAACGAGGTCACCGGCCTCGACCGTCTGACCAGCCACCAGCGTGTGGGCTGCGGCGTATACCGGCTCTGTCGTGCGCGCACCGGCGACCACGAGCCAGACTCCGGCGATGGATCCGGCGATCAGGACGATCCCGAGCACGAAGCGGAGGTCTGCCCAGATTCTCGGTCGAGAGCGCGAGTCTGTTGCCATGCGACCATGGTGAGCGATGCGACGCGCGGTCCCTGCGCCTTATCCACAGCCCCGCCTCGGGGTCCGTGATGTCGGAGGCGCACGCCATAATGGCTCCATGCTCCCCACGCCCTTGCCCGCCGGGCACCTGCTCACCCCCGCGCAAGTGGCCGATGTGCTGAGCCTCGATGTCGATGATGTCATCTCGCTCGTGCTCTCCGGACGCCTGCGCGGTGCACGTGTCGGTATGCGCGCCCAGTGGCGCATCGAGCAGGCCAGCGTCGCGGAGTACCTGGACGACCAGGTCGAGGAAGCCCGACGCATGGCGCTGTGGCAGCAGTCGCAGACCGCGAGCTTCCCCGAATTGTGGGGCTCCGGCGCCGTGCGCCACGCCGACTGACCGCGCTCTGGCGTGGCCGCGCGACGGCGGCTGGGTCACAGGTCGACGTCGAGCTGCTCCACGCGCACGCACGAGATGTTCCCCAGGGCCAGTGTCCATATCTCGGCGACGGATGCCGCCCGCCGCGCCTGCCCTGGATCGTGCTCGGCCAGATCGCAATAATCAGCGCCGACACGGTCGAGCGTTCCGTTCAACTGGGCGCCGTTGGTGAGGCGCACGCGAACGGCCCGTCGGCGGCGCGCACAGTCGCGCAGCGCGTACGCGAAGGACAGGCGGTCGCTGAGCGCGGATTGAATCGGCGGTGCGACAGGATCACCCGCGGGCAGTCGGAGTGCGTCGATCGCCCCGATGCGGATGATGCTGACGGCACCCTCCTCGTGCGCGATCGCCACGACGTCCTCCCCCACCAGCACGACGCGTCCTCGCAGCGCTTCCCCGGCGAGACGGAGCAGCGCAGGGGGCGCGATCCGGCCTGGATCCCGCCACGGGATCAGTCGCTCCCTCATGGTCGAGCGGGCGATCCTTACCCGCTCCGCTTCACCGGCGAGGTCCGCGCGGGCCCACTCCTCGTCCGCTGCGGCCTGCAGCTCGACGTCCTCGAACAGTCGCTCCCATCGCATTCGGCGAGCGTAGGGCGAACATGAGGATTCGATGAGAAACCATCCCCACCCCCTGTGGACGGCAGCGGGAGGCCCGTCGCCGCGTGTTCTACTTCTCGGCATCCTTCGAGCGAGAGTGAGTTTCCCGATGGCCTCCCCGAGTCCTGCATCGCCCCGATCCCGCTTCGCCCGCGCCTACCGCGCAGCGGACGAGGAGGACGCGGCCAATCGCTACTTCGCGCCGCAGCCGACCTCGACGAGCGACCTTCCCGATCCGGACGTGTTCCTCCGCAACATCGCACGGGGTGTGATGGAGGTCTTCGCCGGCGTGCGCGACGTCGATCAGCTCGCGCGCTGGCTCGCCGAGGATGCCTACCGCAAGCTCGTGACCCGATCGAATCTCGCGGCGCGCGCCCGGAGTGCGCGAGGCCAGGCCCCGCAGCGCCCTGTGCACACGATCATCGCGGTGCATCACTCGTCGCCTCGCGACGGCGTGGTCGAAGGGGTCGTCGTGGTGCGCGGCCCCGCGCGCACCCGTGCGATCGCGATGAGATTGGAGGGGACCGACGGACGCTGGCGCACGACCTCGCTGGCGCTGCTGTGAGCGATCCTCGGGTGGCTACTGCCGGTACGAGGACAGGAAGTTCCCCAGTCGCTCGATCGCTTCGGTGAGTACACGTGACTCCGGCAGCGTCACGATGCGCACGTGATCGGGCGTCGGCCAGTTGAAACCCGTGCCCTGCACGAGCAGCACGTGCTCGGCGACCAGGAAGTCGTACACGAACTTCGCGTCATCACGGATCTCGTAGACGTCGGGGTCGAATCGAGGGAACGCGTACAGCGCACCCTCGGGCTTGAGACACGACACCCCCGGAATGGCCTCCAGCCCCTCCCAGGCGGCATCGCGCTGCTCGTGCAACCGCCCGGTGGGGGCGATGAGCGCGTCGATCGACTGCACCCCACTGAGAGCGGCCTGCACGGCATGCTGGGCGGGGACATTCGGGCACAGGCGCGTCGACGCCAGCAGCTGGATGCCCTCGAGGAAGCCCGCAGCGTGCTTCTTGGGGCCGGTGATGACCATCCACCCGGAACGGTAACCGGCGACCCGATAGGTCTTGGACAGCCCGTTGTAGGTCAGACACAGCAGGTCGGGCGCGAGGGTGGCCAGCGGGATGTGCCTGGCGTCGTCGAACAGGATGCGGTCGTAGATCTCGTCGCTGAGCAGCAACAGCGAGTGCTCCCGAGCGATCTCGACGATACCTTCGAGTACTTCCCGCGAATAGACGGCGCCGGTCGGGTTGTTCGGATTGATCACCACGATCGCCTTGGTCCGCGGCGTGACCTTGGAACGGATGTCCTCGAGGTCGGGCTGCCACCCGTTCACGTTGTCGCACAGGTAGTGCACCGGAGTTCCGCCGGACAGACTCGTCATCGCCGTCCACAGCGGATAGTCCGGCGCGGGGATGAGGACCTCGTCTCCCTCATCCAGCAGCGCCTGCATCGTCATCGTGATCAGCTCACTGACCCCGTTTCCCAGATACACATCGTCCGGGTCGAAGGAGGGGAACCCCGCCTCCTGCTCGTACCGGGAGACGACCGCGCGTCGTGCCGACATGATCCCGCGGCTGTCGCTGTAGCCGTGGGCCGTGGGCACGGCCTCGATCATGTCCCGCACGATCTGGAACGGTGACTCGAAGCCGAAGACGGCGGGGTTGCCGGTGTTGAGCTTGAGAATGCTGTGACCCTCAGCCTCCAGCCGGTCGGCCTCGATCAGCGCCTGTCCTCGGATCTCGTACAGGACGTTCTTGAGCTTGCTCGACTGATCGAGAGGACGCGGGTGGTTCATCCGAACAGGATAGTGCGCGAGCGTGCGGACCAATGGACAGGCACTGGCCCGCTCCGCGCGCTACTTCTTCTTGCCGGACGCGCGACGCTGCGCGCGGTTCTGCGGCTGAGCGGGGGCCTGCTGGCCGCCGCCCGTGCTCGTCGGCTGCCCGAACGCGCCACGTGCGGGAGGCTCGGCGGCCGCGGGAGGGGCCACCGGCACGGATGCCGCTGCCTGGCGCGCGCGGGACGTCGCTCCCTGCTGCACCTGACCGCGGTCGTTGCGCACCTCGACCTCGCCGGCGTCGTTGGCGGCCGAGTACTGCAGTCGCTGGCCGTCGACGGGGGCAGCTCCCAGGCCCTTGGCATCCACCTGCGCCGGGTGCTCGCCGTCGGCGCGACGAACCTCGACATCGAGGTTGTAGAGGTAGCCGACCGACTCCTCCTTGATCTGCCCCATCATCGACTGGAACATCTGGTAGCCCTCGCGCTGATACTCGATCAGCGGGTCGCGCTGCGCCATCGCGCGCAGACCGATCCCGTCTTTGAGGTAGTCCATCTCGTACAGGTGGTCCCGCCAGCGCCGGTCCAGCACCTGCAGCACGACGCGACGCTCGAGCTCGCGCATGGCGGCCTCGCCGAGGGATTCCTCTCGCGCCTTGTAGGCGATGCGTGCGTCGGAGACCAGCTCGCGCTTGAGAACGGCCGGGGTCACCTTGCCCTTACTGCCGGACTCCGCGACGACCTCGTCGATCGTCACGGACACCGGATAGAGCGCCTTCAGTTCTGTCCACAACGCATCGAAGTCCCAGCTCTCGGTGTGACCGGCACCGGTGTGATCGTCGATCAGGTCGCTGATGGCATCCTCGACGAAGTGTTGCACCCGGTCGGCGATGTCGTCGCCGTGCAGGATGTGGCGACGATCGGCGTAGATCGCCTCGCGCTGACGGTTGAGCACGTCGTCGTATTTCAGCACGTTCTTGCGCACCTCGGCGTTGCGGGACTCCACCTGCGACTGTGCGCTCTTGATCGCGCGGGAGACCATTCCCGACTCGATCGCGACATCATCGGGGAAGTTCGTGCGGGCGAGGATCGCCTCGGCCGCACCCGACTGGAACAGCCGCATGAGATCGTCGGTCAGAGACAGATAGAACCGGCTCTCCCCGGGGTCTCCCTGACGTCCCGAGCGTCCGCGCAACTGGTTGTCGATGCGCCGCGACTCGTGACGCTCGGTGCCCAGCACGTAGAGGCCACCGGCGTCGATGACCTTGTCGGCCTCTTCGGCGACGTGTGCACGGGTCTGCTCGTAGACCGCGTCCCACGCCGCCTCGTACTCGTCGGGCGTCTCGACGGGGTCCAACCCCTTGGCCTTCATTTCCTGAACGGCGAGGAACTCGGCGTTACCGCCGAGCATGATGTCGGTTCCACGTCCCGCCATGTTGGTGGCCACGGTCACCGATCCCAGACGCCCGGCGCGCGCGACGATCTCGGCCTCGCGAGCGTGGTTCTTGGCGTTCAGGACCTCGTGCTTGATGCCCTTCTTGGCGAGCAGTCGCGACAGGTACTCGCTCTTCTCCACGCTCACGGTGCCCACCAGCACCGGCTGACCCGCCTCGTGGCGCACCGCGATGTCTTCGACGACCTGCGCGAATTTGGCGGGCTCGTTCTTGTAGACGAGGTCCGGCTGGTCCTTGCGCACCATCGGGCGGTTGGTCGGGATCGGGACCACGCCGAGGTTGTAGGTCGACATGAACTCGGCGGCCTCGGTCTCGGCGGTACCGGTCATGCCCGCGAGCTTGTCGTACGAGCGGAAGTAGTTCTGGAGCGTGACGGTCGCCAGCGTCTGGTTCTCCGCCTTGACCGGGACGCCCTCCTTCGCCTCGATCGCCTGGTGGATGCCCTCGTTGTAGCGGCGACCGACGAGGATGCGTCCGGTGTGCTCATCGACGATCATGACCTCGTCGTTCATGACGACGTAGTCGGTGTCGCGCTTGAACAGCGCCATCGCCTTGATCGAGTTGTTCAGGAACGAGATCAGCGGGGTGTTGGCCGACTCGTAGAGGTTGTCGATGCCGAGGTAGTCCTCGACCTTCTCGATGCCGGGCTCGAGCACGCCGATCGTGCGCTTCTTCTCGTCGACCTCGAAGTCGATCCCGGGCTCGAGCGTCCGGGCGATACGGGCGAACTCGCCGAACCAGCGGTTCGCCTCCCCCGACGAGGGTCCCGAGATGATCAGCGGCGTACGGGCCTCGTCGATCAGGATCGAGTCGACCTCGTCGACGATGGCGTAGAAGTGGCCACGCTGAACAAGGTCCTCCTTGCGCCACGCCATGTTGTCGCGCAGGTAGTCGAAGCCGAACTCGTTGTTCGTGCCGTAGGTGATGTCGGCGTTGTATTGCTCGCGGCGCACCTCGGGCGTCTGTCCCGCGACGATCGTGCCCGTCGTCATCCCCAACGCGCGGTACACCCGACCCATGATCTCGGCCTGATACGAGGCGAGGAAGTCGTTGACGGTGACGACGTGGACGCCCTTGCCCGCGATCGCATTGAGGTAGGCGGGGAGGGTCGCGACGAGCGTCTTGCCCTCACCGGTCTTCATCTCGGCGATGTTGCCGAGATGAAGCGCCGCGCCGCCCATGATCTGCACGTCGTAGTGACGCTGGCCGAGCGTGCGCTTGGCGGCCTCTCGGACCGCGGCGAAGGCTTCGGGCATGAGCTTGTCCAGCGTCTCGCCGGCCTCGTACCGGCCACGCAGCTCCGCGGTCTCACCGCGCAGCTCCTCGTCGCTGAGATGGCTGTACTCGTCCTCGAGGGCGTTGACGGCTTTCGCGACCTGCTGAAGACGTCGCAGCAGGCGTCCTTCACCGGCACGGAGCAGTTTCTCGAGAGGGTTGGCCACGGAGCATCTCCATCTATCGGCTGCGGCACCACGTGCCGAACCCGGGCGAACTGCGCCCGGACATACCCACCCATGCTATCGAGGGTCGACCTTGACGTGGGCTGGATGTGTGTCCGCCGCCGACCGGGTGGACTCCCGGCGCCTGCCGTCCCTCGCGAGGGGTCGCACTGCGCGGCCGCCTGCACGGATCCTGCGGCGTGTTGCGACCCCTCGCGCAAGAATCCGGATGCCGGGGCGGCCGCACACATGACGGATGCCGCGAGCCGTGTGGCTCGCGGCATCCGTCGGTGAGGAGCTCAGCCAACCAGGGCGGCGGGGGCCGTCTCCGTCGTCAACGAGATCACACCGTAGTCCCAGCCCTTGCGGCGGTAGACCACGCTCGGGTGGTCGGTCTCGGCATTGATGAACAGGAAGAAGTCGTGGCCGACCAGCTCCATCCGGTCGACCGCGTCACCGACGGTCATCCACTCGGCGTCGAACTCCTTGGTGCGGATGACGACCGGCGTGTAGACCTCGTCGTCCTCGGCGGCCACGACCGGCACCTCTCCGGTCGCGACGGCGCGCAGCACGTCGACCGAAGCCGGCTCGATGTCGATGCCTTCGAGCTCACCTCTCTCCTTGTCGAAGGTCGCCTTGCGCGGGTGGTTGCGCGCGTCGATCCTCTTGTCCTTGGCCCGACGCAACTGCTCGCACATCTTGTCGACGGCCATGTCCAACGCGGTGAACTTGTCCGCATCCCGCGCCTCCGAGCGCACGATCGGCCCCTTGCCGGTGAGGGTCAGCTCGACGGTGTCGTCCTCGACCCGTCCGGTGCGGTGAGAGCGGTGCGTGACCTTCACATCCACGCGCTGCGCGCGAGGTGCGAGGTGTTCAATGCGGGCAACCTTCTCGTCAACAACCGAGCGGAAACGGTCGGTGATACCGACTCCCACGCCGACGATGTTCGTGTCCATCATGACCTCCTTGTTCCGGTCCACCCGGCCAAGGGCGGACCATCCAGTCGCCTTGTTCCACACACGTTAGACCCTGACCCACCCGATGTCACCACCCATTCTTGGGACCTTGGTCTGCATTCTCTGAGTGTGCGCTGCGCCGCGGCGTGGATGCCACAGTGAGCGCACCCAGAACCTCTCCGCCAGCCGCGCGCAGCGCCCGTGCGGCCTCACGCAGGGTCGCCCCCGTGGTCACGACATCGTCCACCACGACGACCAGGGACCCGTGCATCGGAGCCGAGCGGAACAGACCAGCGACGTTTCCGCGACGGGCCTCGCGCCCGAGCCGGCGCTGGTCGGCCGCCGCGCGCGTGGGCGCCAACGCCGGCGTGCAGACGATGCCCGCGCGGCGGCACAGTGTCTCCACCACCCGGAAGCCGCGGCTCCCGAACGCGGCCCGTGTCGTCGGGACGGGGACGAAGCGCGTGCTCTTCGGCGCGTCCAGCGCATCCGCAGCCCCGGCCAGACTCCGGCCGAGTGGTCGGGCAAGGCCGACCCGACCATCGTTCTTGAGGGATCCGATCACCCGTTCGACAACGCCCTCATAGCGGTGAGCGCTCACGACGCGCATCCCGTCGAGGTTCCGGATCACCGGCTGCACACGCACCAGATGCGCGCGACAGCTGTCGCACAGCGCCACATCCGGCAGATCGCAGCCCGCGCACTCGACCGGAAGGATCCAGGACAGTGCCTCCTGCATCGCACGCACGACGGTCGATGTGGGAGGCATACCCCGAGCATCCACGATTCGATACGTGCGCCCCCGCCGGCATCGCGCGCACCCGCAGGTATCGCGCCCCACGGAGCTGGGGAGGACGATGCCTGCCGACGCAGAGCGGGAGGCTGCTACTGCGGGGACCCCTGCTGCACGGCGAGCACATCGATGCCGGTGTCGGTCTGCAGCCAGTTCGCGCCGCGTCTCAGGTAGAGCGCGCCGTCCTCGGCGCGCAACCGGACGGATGCCGCGGTGGCGACCGACGTGATCGCGGCTCCCACCGGGCCCGCCGTGGTGGATGCGGCCCCGCCCACCGGTTGGGAGACGACCAGCGACGAGGAGTCGCCGCTGACCACGATCGACAGGGTGGCGTCATCGGCCCACACCATCGAGGCCGCCGGCCCCGACAACACACCCACGAGAATCGGTTCCCCGAGCCGGGTCGGTACGCCGTCCGCGTCCCGGACGATGCCCGAGACCCAGACCTCGCGGAGAGAACCGACCGACACGACACCGGCCATGCGCGTGCCATCACGCGAGACCGCGATCGCCGAGACATCCGTGGCTCCGGCCGAGACCCACGACGACGACAGCGCCGGCACCTCGGCGTCCTCGCCGTAAGCGCCGAGACCCGCCGGCGCGCCCCGCGGCATGCTCCAGACGAATCCCAACGGGTCGATTGTCGGCGCGAGGAGCCCTGAGCGGGTGTCCAGCGTCGTCACCGCACCATCGGCTGTCGCACGCGCCACGGTGCCGTCCTCGAGCAGCACTGCGGCGCGCACACGATCGGGTCCCACGGTGATGGCGCGAGCGGCGGTCTGCTCGATGACATCCGACAACCCCGGGATCGGGGTCAGCTCGGTTCCGGAGAGGAACCCGAAGCCGGCCGCCGTGAGCACCAGCGGGGCTCCGGCGACGGCGGTGGACCGGGTCGTCACGGTGGATGTCTCCAGCGGCGTCCCGTCAACCGTGAGCTGCACGTCCAAGATTCCGGCGGTCGCGAGGCTCGCGCCGAGCTGAGTCGCCATCCGATCCAGGGTGAGCGGCTCGAGGGCGAGGACCTCCGGCGACAGCTCGACCTGGGCGGTTCCCGAGCTCACGGGAACCGACGACCATGCGAAGGTCACATCCTCGGGGAAGGCGGAGAGCACCGCGCCCTGCAGCCACGCGGTGGGCGGCTCGTCGATGAGGGCGCTCGCGATGCGCACGGCGGCGTTGGTGGTCGGGTACCACCGGATGTCGGGGACGAGGTATTCCCACGTCGTATCGAAGTACATCACCGAGTAGGCATGGAACACCGCGGCGAACACGCTCTGATCGAGCACGATGCCGTCGGGCGCCTCAGAGATCCGCCACTCGCCGTCCACCTCCACCAGGGTGAAAGCGAGCGTCGTCACCGTCCCGGTCGTCGGATCGTATCGTCCGGTCTCGTCGACGGTCGCGCGTGGGGACAGCGAAACAGTCGCCGACAGGTCCTCGACGTCCGGCTCGATGAACGCGCCCACGGAGATGACCGTCACGCCCGCCGACGGGTCCCAGACATCCTGGATCGCGGGCGCGAGGAACAGTCGCGCGGTGGCCCAGTCGCCGCTGGTGCCCGATCCCGCGCGCAGGAATCCCTCGATGATCTCCTCGGGCGATGCCCCCGGCTGCGGACCGTCGGGGAGGAAGCGCACCTCGGGACCGGTCTCGGTCTCGCCCGCAGCGCGACCCGCGGTGACGGGCCCCGAAACCGGCAGGCCCGCGCAGCCTGCCAGAACGAGGGCGACGAGCAATGCCGCCGCGGTCAGAGCGAAGCGCCTCATGCGACCCCTCCCTCTTCAGGTGCATCCGGACGGTGCTCCGCCGGTCTCACCGTGACGATCGGCTGTGTGTGTTCGAAGGACTCGAGCGTCCCCTCCTCGCCCGGGTCGAGCCGGATCGGCGAGGGTCCGTTCAACCCAGCCGCGTGCCTCGGGAGCGTCAGGACGAAGTGCGAGCCCGCGCCGGGCCGTGACCATACGGTCAGGTCACCGCCGTGAAGGCGCGCGTCGCCGAGCGAGATCGCAAGACCCAGCCCGGTGCCGCCGAGCGTGCGCTTGCGCGACGGGTCAGCGCGCCAGAAGCGGTCGAACACGTGCTCGAGATGCTCTTCCCGGATGCCCATCCCGAAGTCCCGCACCCCGACGGCGACGGCGTTCTGGTTGCTGTCCACCGTCACCACGATGGGCTTGCCCTCACCGTGCTCGATCGCGTTGCCGACGAGGTTGCGCAGGATCCGGCGAACCCGGCGGGGGTCCATGTCAACCGGGGAATATCCACCCGGGGCGACGACCCGTACTTCTGAGCCGTGCTGCTCGGCGACCTGCTCCATCTGCCCGATCACGTCTTCGGCGAGCTGGGCGAGGCTGGTGGGCTCGAGCTCCAGCTGCACCGACCCGGCGTCGTACCGGCTGATCTCCAACAGGTCTCCCAGCAGCACCTCGAAGCGCTCGACCTGGGCACTCAGCAACTCCGCGGCGCGGGCCGTGGCCGGGTCGAACTCCTCGCGACGGTCGTTGAGCATGTCGGCGGCCAGGCGGATGGTCGTCAGGGGCGTGCGTAGCTCGTGGGAGACATCCGAGACGAACCGCTGCTGGACGAGGGACAGGTCCGCCAGCTCCTTGATCTGCTTCTCGATGCTGTCAGCCATCGCGTTGAAGGACTGGCCGAGGGTCGCCAGCTCGTCCTCGCCGCGCACCGGCAGGCGCACCGCGAGATCCCCCGAGGCGAGCTTCGCGCTGGTGAGCGCCGCCTCGCCGATCGGCGTCGTCACCGAGCGCAGCACGAACCACGCGATCACGCCGATGAGGACGACGAGGGCCACCCCCACGACCCAGAGCGTCGCCTGGACGAACCCCAGGGTCTGCGACGCGCCGGCCAGGTCGTAGGCGAAGTACACCTCGAACGCGCCGACCTGAGGGAAGATCAGCTGCTGTCCGACGACGATGCCCGGCGTGCCACTCGCATCGAGGGCCACAGACTGCCACCACTGTTGGCCCGCGTCGGCCTGCACGCTCTGGCGCAGTCCCTCGCTGATGATCGAGGTGTCGAAGTCACCGATGCTGAAGTCCACCGCGGCCGAAGGTTCGCCGATGCGGAAGGTCGCGATCATGTCGCTGGAGGACTGCTGGTACAGCGTCGTGCGCACCCCACCCCACACACTCTGGATCTGAGAGCTCTCTCCCTGGGTGTCGGCGGAGTCGAGCGTCGTCTGCGCGTCGATCGTGGCGCGCTGGGCATCCAGCAGCACCTCGTCCCGGCGAGAGGCGAACAGATCGTCCTGGATCGCGAGCGCCGTCCACGTGACGGCGATGAGGATCGCGAGAGTCGACAGGACGAGCGTGACCGCGATCGTGCGGAAGCGCAACGAGCGTCGCCACAGATGCACGACGTTGTCCGGCCAGGCGCGCACGTTGCGGCGCCAGATCAGCGGCCGGTACGCCGCGTCGTCGCCTCGCACGGACGACATCCCGCTCACTCCACGGTGCCGGCGCGGTATCCGACCCCGCGGACGGTGGTCACGATGCGAGGGTTGTCAGGGTCCTGCTCGACCTTGGCCCGCAGCCGCTGGACGTGGACGTTCACGAGACGGGTGTCGGCCTTGTAGTGATAGCCCCACACCTGCTCGAGCAGCATCTCGCGTGAGAAGACCTGTTGCGGCGCGGAGGCCAGAGCGACCAGCAGCTCGAATTCGAGCGGAGTCAGCGCGATGGCCTCGTCACCGCGGCGCACCTCGTGGGCGGCGATGTCCACGACGAGGTCGCCGATCCGCAGCGTGTCGTGGGCCGCGGGGCTGGCCGGCCGCAAGCGGGTGCGGATGCGCGCGACGAGTTCCTTGGGGTTGAAGGGCTTGACGATGTAGTCATCCGCGCCGGATTCGAGTCCGCGCACGACATCGGCCGTGTCGGTGCGGGCCGTCAGCATGATGATGGGGATACCGGACTCGGAGCGGATCGACGTGCAGATCTCGATCCCGTCGACGCCCGGCAGCATGAGGTCCAGCAGGACCAGATCGGGCTTGAGCGTGCGCCACGCGTCCACGGCGGCAGCCCCGTCGGCGCAGAACACCGTGTCGAACCCTTCGGTGCGCAACACGATGCCGATCATCTCGGCCAGAGCCGTGTCGTCATCGACCACCAGGATGCGTGATGTCATCGCGCGTCTACAGTCCCTTGCGTCCCCACGTGCACGAGGATCCCAGATGCCGGGAGGTGCACTCCAGACGACCCTAGTGGACTCCGCCTGGAAGCACACCGAACATCGGCCGGGCGTGCCCGGCACGAGGCGGGGTCGGCACGCGTCGCGGGGGCACGGCGTTGTGACACGATGGGACTGCCCCGACCCGCTCGGACGAGGAGGACCTGTGACCGCGTACCCCGCGTGGACCCCCGCTCCGCGCCCGGGCATCGTGCCCCTCCACCCGCTGACCTTCGGCACGATTCTCGGCCGATCATTCTCTGCGCTCCGGCACAATCCGCGCGTTCTGCTCGGATTCGCGGTGGTCCTCCAGACACTCGCGTACCTCGCGGTCACGGTGGGTCTGGCCGGCATCGCGTTCGCGAGTTTCTCTCGGCTGGATACCGTTGCCGTCGGCTCCGACGACTGGGATGCGGTCCTGGCCGGGTCGATCACCCTCACGGCACTCGCAGGTCTCGGCCTCACGTTGGCCGCCGGAGCGATCGGGGTGCTCGTACAGGCCGTCGTGATCTCCGATGTTCTCTCGGCCGTGCTCGCCGAGAAGATGACGCTCGCCGGGCTCTGGAAGCGCGTGCGTCCGGTGGCATGGCGCCTCATCGGGTATGCGGTGCTCCTCGCGGGCGCGGTCGGGGCCGGGATCGCGGTCGCGGCCGGCCTCGCCGTCACCCTGGCGCTGATCAATCCCGCGCTGGCCATCGTGATCACTCTCGTCGTGATCCTCGGCGCCGTCCCGCTCACGCTCTGGCTCACGGTCAAGCTCCTGCTGGTGCCCGCCGCGATCATCGTCGAGCATGCGAGCATCGGCCGGGCGATCACACGCTCATGGCGCCTGAGCCGAGGAAGGTTCTGGGTGATCCTCGGTGTCGTCATCCTGGTTTCGCTGGTCTTCGGCGTGGTGGCACAGATCGTCAGCGTGCCGTTCTCGCTGCTCGCCGGCGGCCTGTCGGCGGTTTTGGCTCCCACCGGGAACGCAACGGTGGGCGACATCCTGAGCGTGGTCGTGGTGCTCGGCCTCAGCCAGGTCGTCATCCTGCTGATCCAGTCGGTCGCCGTCATCGTGCAGTCCACCGCGACCGGCCTGATCTACATCGATTGCCGCATGCGGCATGAGGGCCTGGACCTCGACCTGCTCGACTACGTGGACCGTCGTGACGCGGGCAACTCCGACCTCGGGGATCCGTACCGCGCGCACATCGGGCGCCCCGCGCCCGTCCGACACCAGACGCCGTGGACACCGCCGACGACACCGGGAACCGCTCCGCCGCCCCCGCCGGCGGCAACGCCCCCGTCGAACCCCGAGAACGGGACAGCACCCTGGGCCACACCACGGTGAGGCAGCTCCTGCCGCTCATCCCCGATGGCGACCAGGCTCGCGCGTGGCTGGAGAGCGAGCTGTCCGCACCCGCATATGCGGTCACCGAGCCGACATGGTTCGATCGCACTGCGCAGGCGGTGCGTGACACGATCATCGGGCTGTTCTCGGCCACCGCGCCGCCGGAGTGGATTGTCGTGCTGGCAGCGGTCGCGGGCCTGGCCGCCATCGGCGTGATCATCGCGGTGATCGTCTTCTGGCGCGTCCCTCATCGGCGGCGACGTCGGCCCGCGCGCACGGCCGTGCTGTTCGGACGCGTCGATCACCGCCCCGCATCGTCGCTGCGCGCAGCGGCGGAGGCAGCCGCTTCGCGCGGCGACTGGCGCCAGGCCATCACGCTGCGTTTCCGCGCTGCAGCGCGCGGTGTCGATGAACGGGGCCTGCTGGCGCTGCACCCGGGAACGACGACGGGACAGTTCGCCAGCGACACGGCGCCGATGCTGCGCACGCCCGAGGCCGTCGCGCGCGCAGCGGCCGCGTTCGACAGCGTGAGGTACGCGCAGTCGCCCGGAACAGCGGCGGCCTACGCGATCGTCCGCCGCGCCGACGAGGCGCTCCAGGGCGTGGCCGACCCGTCCCCCGCGACCGCTGACGCTGTGGCCGGAGTGCCGTGAGCATCGTCGCACCGATCCGTGCATCGCGTCGCGTCGGCACATGGGGCGGGATCGCACTCGTCCTGCTGCTGGTCGGGGCTCTGGGCGCGGTCGTCGCGGGCGGCGCGAACACGAGCTCCTCGACCGCCCTGGATCCCCGCTCTGCGGCGCCCGAGGGGACGAGGGCGCTCGCGCAGGTCCTGGCCGACCGCGGCGTCGAGGTGCAGATCGTCGACTCCTATGCCGAAGCGATCGGCATCCTGTCGACCACGCCCGCGACGCTGGTGCTCCCCGACGCCCCCGCGCTCTCGGACGACACGCTCGCGCAGATGACGGGGGCTGCCCACGATGTGGTCCTGATCGAGCCTCGCTCGCGATCCTTGCGACTTGTCAGTCCCGACGCCCAGGCGGTCGGCGTCGGCGATGGAGCCACCAGCCTGCCGGAGTGTGCGTTCGTCGTCGCCGAACGCGCCGGCGCCGTGGGCCCGACCACGGCGTTGAGCGCGCCCTCCGCACAGTCCTGCTACCCGGTCGGGGAAGGCTACGGGCTGCTGGTGGCATCGCACGGAGACGGGCGCATCGTCGCCGTCGACGCGACGGAGCTGTTCACGAACGAGACCATCACCGCGAACGGCAACGCCGCGCTTGCCCTGGGGCTGATGGGAGCCGAACCCACACTCGTCTGGTACGTCCCGTCCCTCGCCGATTCCGACCTCGAGCCGCTCGTGCCGTCGCTCGGCGATCTCACACCCCCCTGGGTGACGCCGGTGCTGGCGCTGCTGGCCGCAGCGGCGGTGGCGGCGGCGCTGTGGCGCGGCATCCGCTTCGGCCCGCTCGTGAGCGAACGACTTCCCGTCACGGTGCGCGGGAGCGAGACCGGCGAGGGCCGCGCGCACCTCTATGAGCGCTCGCGCGACCTCGGCCACGTCGCGCACCTGCTGCGCCGCGGCACCCGGGGACGACTCGCGCGGATGATGGGGCTGGGCTCGGCGAGCTCCCCGCAGACGATCGCCGCTGCCGTCGCCGACACCCTGTCACGGGATGCGGCGGCGATCCGTGCCACGCTGGACGGTGAGACCCCGCACACCCGCGGTGAGCTCGACCGCCTGCACGAGGATCTGCTGACCCTGGAAGCCGACACCCACGCAGCTTTGCACCCCGAGAGGATCGAGCCATGACAGCGACGGACCCGGAACAGATGCCCCCCGACGCCGCAGACACGGCGCGGGAGGCGATGAATCGCGTGCGTGGTGAGATCTCCAAAGCCGTGGTCGGGCAGGATGGCGCGATCACCGGACTGCTGATCGCGTTGCTCGCCCAGGGGCACGTCTTGGTCGAGGGTGTCCCCGGCGTCGCCAAGACGCTGCTGGTGCGCGCCTTCTCCCTCGCGCTCGGGCTCGACACCAAGCGGGTGCAGTTCACCCCGGACCTGATGCCCGGTGACGTCTCCGGGTCGCTGATCTACGATGCGCGCTCGGGTGAGTTCGAGTTCCGCGAGGGTCCGGTTTTCACCCAGATCCTGCTGGCCGACGAGATCAACCGCACGCCCCCGAAGACGCAGGCGGCGCTCCTGGAGGCGATGGCCGAGCGCCAGGTGTCGACCGACGGCGTGACCCGGGCTCTGCCCGACCCGTTCCTTGTCGCGGCGACGCAGAACCCGATCGAGCACGAGGGCACGTACACGCTGCCCGAGGCACAGTTGGACAGGTTCCTTCTCAAACTGATCGTCGATGTGCCCGCCCGGGACGCCGAGATCGAGGTGCTGCGCCGTCACGCCGACGGGTTCTCTCCCTCCGATCTGGCCACCGGCGGCGTGCAGACCGTCGTCACCCCGCAGGAACTCAGCGCCGCGCAGGCCGCCGCCGCCGCAGTGCCCGCAACCGATGAGGTGCTCGGCTACATCGTGGACCTCGCGCAGGCCACCCGCCGTAGCCCGTCCGTCCAGCTGGGTGCGAGCCCCCGTGCCGCGACGGCACTGCTGGCCACGGCGCGCGCCTGGGCGTGGCTGGGTGGCGCCTCGGCGGTGACCCCCGACCACGTCCAGACGATGCTGCTGCCGACGTGGCGCCACCGCCTGCGTCTGCGATCGGATGCCGAGTTGGAGGGTGTCTCCGTCGAAGCGCTGCTGCAGAGCATCCTGCAACAGACGCGCGTTCCCCTGTAGCCCACGTGTACGTCACCGGTCGCCTGCCGCTGCTCGTCGCCCTCGGCGCCGTGCCCACTGTGCTGCTGTCCATCGCGGGCATCGAGCCCTGGGCGACGGTGCTCGGCTGGATCGCCCTGTGCACGCTACTGACCGCCGGCGATGTGCTGGTCGCCCCGGGCCCGGATGCTCTGACGATACGTCGCTCCGGTCCGGGAAAGTCCCTCACCGCCCGACGTGTGGACGTGGCACTCACCGTCGTCAACCCCACCCGACGCACCGTGCGGGCGAGGGTTCGCGACCTGTGGCAGCCCACAGCCGGCGCCGACCCCGATCGCGCCGAGGTGTACCTGGCGGCAGGCGAAGCGGCAGAGGTTCCCGTCTCACTTCTCCCCCGCCGCCGCGGCGCGCTGCGAAGCGCCGGCATCGCGGTGCGCACGAGCGGTCCGCTGGGTCTGGCGGGGCGATCTGCCGTACTTGCCGTGCCGGGGACGCTGCGGGTGCTGCCTCCCTTCGACTCGCGTCGTCACCTCCCGGCGCGTCTCAGCCGCCTCCGGGAGCTCGACGGCAACACGAGCGTGCAGGTGCGCGGGCAGGGGACAGAGTTCGACTCGCTCCGCGAGTACGTGCGCGGCGACGACGTCCGCTCGATCGACTGGCGCGCCACCGCGCGGGCGAGCGCCACGATGCTACGCACCTGGCGACCCGAGCGCGACCGCCACATCATCGTCGTCATCGACACAGGTCGCACCGCGGCGGTGCGCATCGGCGACGGCACCCGGCTGGATGCCGCCATCGAGGCGGCCCTCCTCCTCAGCGCACTCGCGTCCGCGGCCGGCGATCACGTTCACGTGCTGATGTTCGATCGCGCCGTCCGCGCCCGGGTGACCGGTCGCGAGGGCTCCGCGCTCATGCCGACCCTCGTGGATGCCATGGTCGGCGTGGAAGCCCAGCTGATCGACACCGATTGGGACGCCGCGTTCGGACAGGCCCGCCGCCTGAGCACGCGGGCGGCGATGGTGGTCGTGCTCACCACGCAGGATTCCCCCGAGACCGCGCGCGGATTTCTCGGCGCCCTTCCCCTGCTGCCATCCAGCGCCCAGATCGTGGTCGCCTCCGCCGGCACCGACCTCGACGTGGGGACCACGGCCGATCCCTTCCGCGCCGCGGCGAACGAACGCACGCACCTGGACGGCGAGCGTATCGCCTCCGCGCTCGCGCGGGCGGGCGTCGACGTGATCTCGGCGACAGCGGACGACCTCGCCCCCCGGCTGGCCGACCGTTACCTCGCGCTGAAGTCCCTCGGGCGCCTCTGAGCACCGTGAACACACACCGATGGCCCGCCCCAGAAGGAGCGGGCCAACGGTGTGTGTCGATGGTGTCCGGACTCAGACCAGGTCGAACCGGTCGAGCTCGGTGACCTTGCCCCAGGCCGCGACGAAGTCGCGCACGAACTTCTCGGTCGCGTCGTCCGAGGCGTAGACCTCGGCGAGGGCACGCAGTTCAGAGTTGGAGCCGAACAGCAGGTCGGCACGGGTGCCGACACCAACGCGTTCGCCCGAGCCGTCCTTCGTACCGATGAATGCGTGCTGGCCGGGGTCCAACGACTTCCACGTGGTGCCGAGATCCAGCAGGTTCACGAAGAAATCGTTCGTGAGAACGCCCGGACGATCCGTGAACACCCCGTACTCGGAGCCGTCGTAGTTGGCACCCAGCACGCGCAGGCCACCTACCAGGACGGTCATCTCCGGGGCGCTCAGTGTCAGCAGGTTGGCCTTGTCGATCAGCAGGTACTCCACGGGCAACTCCGCGAGCGGGCCCGCGTAGTTGCGGAAGCCGTCGGCGATCGGCTCGAGGAAGGCGAACGACTCGACATCCGTCTGCTCTTCGCTGGCATCGGTGCGCCCGGGGTGGAAAGGCACCTCTACAGAGACACCCGCGGCCGCCGCCGCGTTCTCGACGGCCGCGTTGCCGGCCAACACGATGAGGTCGGCCAGCGACACCTGCTTGCCATCGGTGCGGTCCGCGTTGAACGCCGCCTGCACACCCTCGAGTGTCTCGAGGACCTTGGCGAGCTGGGCGGGGTTGTTGACGGCCCAGTCCTTCTGCGGGGCAAGACGGATGCGAGCCCCGTTCACGCCACCGCGCTTGTCGCTGCCGCGGAAGCTCGATGCGGCAGCCCACGTGGTCGAAACCAGCTCGGCCACCGTGAGGCCGGTACCCAGGATCTGCGCCTTCAGCGTCGCCGCATCGGCGGCGTCGATCAGTTCGTGATCGACGGCGGGCACCGGGTCCTGCCAGATCAGCACCTCATCCGGAACCTCCGCACCCAGGTACCGAGCGACCGGACCCATGTCGCGGTGGGTGAGCTTGAACCATGCCCGAGCGAAGGCGTCGGTGAACGCCTCGGGGTCCTCGGCGAAGCGGCGCGAGATCTTCTCGTACTCGGGGTCGAAGCGCAGCGCCAGATCAGTCGTGAGCATGCGGGGCTCGCGACGGCCCTCAGAGTGGGCGAGAGGCACCATGTCGGCGCCCGCACCGTTCTTCGGACGCCACTGCTGGGCACCGGCGGGGCTGTGGAAGAGCTCCCAGTCATACGCAAAGAGGATGTGGAAGAACTCGTTGTCCCAGCGGGTCGGGTGATACGTCCAGGTGACCTCGAGTCCGGAGGTGATCTGGTCGTCACCCTTACCGGTGCCGTAGTTGTTCTTCCAACCCAGGCCCTGCTGCTCCAGCCCCGCAGCCTCGGGGTTCTCCTCAAGGTTCGAGTCGGGAGCGGCGCCATGAGTCTTGCCGAAGGTGTGGCCGCCGGCGATCAGCGCGACGGTCTCCTCATCGTTCATCGCCATGCGCGCGAAGGTCTCGCGAATGTCGTGCGCGGCCAGCAGCGGGTCGGGGTTGGCGTTCGGACCCTCGGGGTTCACGTAGATGAGACCCATCTGCACGGCGGCGAGCGGGCCCTGCAGTTCGCGGTTGCCCTTGTAGCGCTCATCGCCGAGCCAGGTGGTCTCGGGACCCCAGTACACGTCGTCGTCCGGCTCCCACACATCCTTGCGTCCACCGGCATAACCGAAGGTGGGGAATCCCATGTTCTCGAGCGCGACGTTGCCCGCGAGGATCATGAGGTCGGCCCACGAGATCGCCTGGCCGTACTTCTTCTTGACGGGCCACAGCAGGCGACGGGCCTTGTCGAGACCGACGTTGTCAGGCCAGCTGTTCAGCGGCGCGAACCGCTGCTGACCGGCCCCGCCACCGCCGCGACCATCGGTGATGCGGTAGGTGCCGGCCGAGTGCCAGGCCATGCGGATCATCAGCGGGCCGTAGTTTCCGAAATCGGCGGGCCACCAATCCTGCGAGGTCGTCAGCAACTCGTTGATGTCGGCCTTGACTGCGGCGAGGTCCAGGGCCTCGAACGCGGCCTTGTAGTCGAAGTCCTCACCCAGCGGGTTCGCCACGGCCGGGTTCTTCGCGAGGATCTTGAGGTTCAGCTGGTTGGGCCACCACACGCGGTTGGCCGATCCCGCCGTGGGGTGCGGCTGCGCGGTGTGGACGACGGGGCAACCGCCTACCTGCTCGGGCGTGTCGGTGACGGTGACGGACTGGTCGGGGGCGATCTCGCCGCCGACGTTCTCGGTGTCAGTCATGGTGTTCCTTCCTTGTGGATGGTGGAGAGAAGAGTCAGGAGACGGCAGGATTCCGGCAACTCGCGCACATGCCCCAGAAAGTCACTTCGGCTTCGGCAATGGCGAAGCCCCGGCTGTCCGCCGGGTGAAGGCACGGCGCCTCACCGGTCACGCAGTCGACGTCTTCGACGTGACCACATGAGGTACATACGAGGTGGTGGTGGTTGTCGGCCACGCGCGCTTCGAACCGCATCGGCTGGCCGGCGGGCTGGATGCGGCGGACCAGTCCGGCATCCACGAAGTCGCTCAACGCGTTGTAGACCGACTGGAGCGCAGTACCCGGAGCGCGGGCTTCGACGTCGGCGTAAATCGTGTCGGCGCTGGTGTGCGGGTGGGACTGCAGCGCGGTGAGGACAGCGAGCCGCGGGGCCGTCACGCGGAGCCCGGCGGCGCGGATGGACTTCTCCAGATCCGCGTCGATGGGGAGCGTGTCGGTCACAGCTTCAGCTTAGCCTACTTTTGATCGCTTCAAAATAGTTGGGCAGAAGTTCACCCGACCGACAGCTGCGGGGTCCCGGTGTCGGCTTCATCCAGGTCGCCTGTCTCCCCCTCGCGGAAGGCATGACGTCCCAGCACGAGCATGTACACCAGAAAAGCGGCGAGTGCGGCACTGCCGATCCCGATCTTCACCGGCCACGGCCACGGCTGGGCGGTGACGAATCCCTCGATGAGTCCAGCGACGGCCAGGACGAAGACAAGTCCGATGGCGATCGTCGCCACCGCCCGGCCCTCACTCGCCAGGGCCGCGGTGCGCGTACGCGGGCCCGGCGCGACCCACGACCAGAAGAGGTGGAGACCTGCCGCAACGGCCACGAACACACTCGTCAACTCGAGCTGTCCGTGCGGGAGGATGAACAGCGCGAAGGTGTCGGCGTGACCGAAGGAGATCAGCACGGCCGCGGCGGTGCCGGTGGTCACGGCGTTCTGGATGAGCACCATGACGGGCCAGAACCCCGTGATGCCGAAGAGCACCGACTGCGCGGCGATCCACGCGTTGTTCGTCCACACGGTCCCGGCGAACACCGCAGCGGGGTTCTCGCTGTAGTAGTCGGCGAACTGGTTCTCGGCGTAGTACCGAAGATCTGCGTCGGATCCCAGGGCTGCCAGCAGGACGGGGTCGGTTGAGATCCAGGCCGCCACCGTACCGCCGATGAGCAGGAACGCCACGGCCACGACCAGAGTCGTCCAGCGTAGCCGGTAGAGCGCCGCGGGAAGCTGACGCGCGGCGAAAGCGGGGATACGTGCGAGCGGAGCACCTGCCGGTGAGGTCAGTCGCCGCCGGGCACGCGCCAGGAGCAGTGAAAGATGGTCGCCGTGGGCAGTGCGACCGACCGAGGTCTTGATGTCACCGAGATCGGCGGATGCGGCGCGGTAACGAGTGATCAGCTCGTCGACGTCCTCGCCGCTTAGACGCCGCGCGCGGCCGAGCGCGTTCAGGCGCTCCCACTCCGCGCGCCGAGCCGTCGTCAGGGCGTCGAGGTCCATTTGCTTTACTGTACCCATGGCCCCCCGCGCCCTCACGGTCGACATTCACCAGGACGAGGTGCTCACCGGTGAGGCGATCGCGCTCGACGTCCAGCCGCTGAGCTATTTCCAGAGAGCACTGGGCGCCGCGATCGATGCCGTCGCGATCATCGCGCTGCTCCTGTCGGCGAGCGCGGTATCGGCGTGGCTCACCACCGGAAGCATCATCGATCCGGCGGCCTCGCCGATCCTCGCGATCACGGTGACCGTGGTCGTCCTCGTCGCCATTCCCACCACGGTCGAAACCCTCAGCGGTGGCCGCAGTCTCGGAAAGCTCGTCGTCGGTGGCCGTGTCGTCCGCTCAGACGGCGGCGCCTCGCGGTTTCGTCAGGCCTTCATCCGGGCCTTCGTCGGCATCCTGGAGATCTGGATGACCCTCGGCGCCGTCGCCGCCCTCGTCGGCGCGTTCACGCCCCGCTCCCAGCGTCTGGGCGACCTTCTCGCGGGAACCTACTGCGAGCGCACCCGCGCCCGCCCGGTCCGCGACGTCCTGCCGGAATTCCCCGCCGCGCTGGCATCCTGGCGCCAGGTCGCGGATGTCGCGCGCATGCCCGACCGCCTTGCACGCCGGGTGTCGCAGTTCGTCCATCAGGCGGAGCGGCTCGATCCCGGCGCCCGTCGGCGTCTGGCGCACGAGCTCGGAACCGAGGTCTCTGCGTACGTGTCGCCGGTTCCCCCCGTCGACGGAGAGACGCTCCTGCGCGCGGTCGCCGTCCTGCGCCGCGAGCGCGAAGTGCGCGCGCTGCAGATCCAGAACGACCGTCTCGAGGTGCTCACCGCCGGTGACCACGAGGGCGTGCCCCAGCCTCCCGCATCCTGACCACGACAGCGTCGGAGGACGCGCCGCACCTCAGTAGCGGTAGTGGTCCCGCTTGTAGGGGCCTTCGACGGGGACGCCGATGTAGTCCGCCTGTTCCTGCGTCAGTGTGGTCAGCTCGACACCGAGGGCACGCAGGTGCAGTCGCGCGACCTTCTCGTCCAGGGCCTTGGGGAGCGTGTAGACGCCGATCGGATAGTCCTCACCGTTGACCCACAGTTCGATCTGGGCGAGCACCTGGTTGGTGAAGGATGCGCTCATGACGAAGGAGGGGTGCCCGGTCGCGTTGCCGAGGTTCATGAGTCGTCCCTCGCTCATCACGAGGATGCTCCGCCCGTTCGGCAGGCGCCACTCGTGCACCTGCGGTTTGATCTCGACCCGTTCGACCCCTGCCAGCCCCTCAAGACCGGCGATGTCGATCTCGTCGTCGAAGTGGCCGACGTTGCCGACGATCGCGAGGTGCTTGAGCGCGAGCATGTTCTCCACGGTCACGACGCGCGTGTTGCCGGTGCCGGTGATGAGGATGTCGATCTGGTCGGCGACATCCTCCAGCCGCGCCACCTGGTACCCGTCCATCGCAGCCTGCAGTGCGCAGATCGGGTCCACCTCACCGACGATGACACGCGCACCCTGGCCGCGGAGCGCCTCGGACGCGCCCTTGCCGACATCGCCGTAGCCGACGACGAAGGCGACCTTGCCGCCGATGAGCACATCCGTGCCGCGGTTCAATCCGTCCACGAGCGAGTGACGGATGCCGTACTTGTTGTCGAACTTGGACTTGGTGACCGAGTCGTTGACGTTGATGCCCGGGAACAGCAGCTCGCCGTCGCGCGCCAGCTCGTACAGGCGATGGACGCCCGTGGTCGTCTCCTCGGTGACTCCCGCAAGCCCTGCGGACATGCGGGTGAAGCGCTGCGGGTCCCGGGCGAGGGAGCGGCGCAGCGCCTCGAGGATCACGCGGTACTCGGCGGAGTCGCCGGGGGCGGCATCCGGAACCGCGCCCGAGCGCTCGTACTCGACACCCTTGTGGACCAGGAGCGTGGCGTCTCCCCCGTCATCGAGGATGAGATTCGGGCCGTCGAAGCCCTCCGCCGACCAGTCGAAGATCCGGTCGGTGCACTCCCAGTACTCCTCGAGGGTCTCGCCCTTCCACGCGAACACGGGCACACCCTGCGGGTCCGCGACGGTCCCGTTCGGGCCGACGGCGACGGCAGCTGCCGCCTCGTCCTGGGTGGAGAAGATGTTGCAGCTGGCCCAGCGCACCTGGGCACCCAGGGCTACCAGGGTCTCGATGAGGACGGCGGTCTGCACGGTCATGTGCAGGGAACCCGCGATACGAGCCCCCCGCAGCGGCTGGTGGGGGCCGTACTCCTCGCGCAGGGCCATGAGCCCGGGCATCTCGTTCTCGGCGAGACGGATCTGGTGACGGCCGGCGGGCGCGAGCGCGATGTCGGCGACGGCGTACCGGGGTGCGAGGACGGTGTCAGACATGAGGGACATCATCCCACGAGAACTCAGGTTCGGAGCGTCTCGTGCCGCACGACGAGCCACCCGCGCGGGACCGCGAGTCTGTCGGCATGCGCGGCGCACAGGTCGTGCGCGTGTGGAGCACCGGCCAGGCCGAGCGGACCGAGCACCGCCATCTGGTCCCCATAGTCGTAGGTGAGTGTGGCGACGGCTTCGCGCGCGCACGCGACTTTGGAGCACAGACGTTCTTGCATCGCCGTCACGCTACTGCGCGAGCACTGCCGTACCCGCCAGGCGCGCCTAGGATGACGGCATGGCATGGCGACGCGCGCGGACCGCTCCGACCGAATCTTCACGGCCGTCACGCCATGGCCGCCACGGACGTGAAGGGCGCAGCGCCGTGGTGCGGCCGCCGCTGCCCCCGTTGGACACCCGCATCGACCGGTTCGATCTGACGGTGGGCACCGCCGCGGAATTCCTTCGCTCGGCCTGGGAGGAGCTGCGCGAGGTCAGCTTCGAGATCGGCGACATGCCGCCCGCCGCCGACCGTGACGGTATCCCGCGCTGGGCTGTGCTGGCCGACCAGAAGCGGATCATCTTGTACCGGGTGCCGATCGAACGCCTGAGCCGTCTGCATCGCAACGATGACCTTCACCGGCGGATGATGATCGAGGGCGCCGTCTTCCGCGCGGCCGCACAGTACCTCGGCAAAGACCCCTGGGACCTCGGCCCCGAGCGCTTCCGCTACTTCTGACGCCGCCCGGGGCAGCTCAGGGATAGACCACGATCGGCTCAGCTCCGGCATCGGTCGCCCACACCGGGAACGAGCCGAGAGACGAGTCCCCCGCGAAGCCGACAGCCGCCGCGACGCTGTCGCCGGACAGGTGATACACGGTCGAGGCCGACACCGACAGCTGCGCACTGGATCCGGCGGGGATCGTCACCGAGACCGGGCCGGTGAGCTCGGACGTCAGTTCGACCGAGGCATCCGTCTGCCCCGGGTTCATGAGCGTGAGCCGGGGCGAGGGGCCGGCGGGAACCGAGATGACACTCTCCGCTCCCAGAAGTGGAGAGGGCAGGTACCAGGCGAAGTCCGCGCCCGCCCCGAAACCGGTGGTCTGCCAGACCGAGGCCGCGATCACGACGGGCGCGGTCACCTCGATCACGTAGCTGCCGACGGGCAGGTCGGGCACTTCGACGACGGCGGGAATGCCGGCGGCCAACTCCACGGTGATCGGATCGCGCGCCGGAGTCGTCTCCCCGACGGCGTACGCGGTGATCGTCGCCGCACCCGCGGTGGTCGGAGCGAGGATCCGCACCTGCGTGGGCGCCTCTCCCGCACTCGCGGTGAGCCCGTCGACGGTGACGGCGACACCGCCGATCGTCAGCTGCCCGTCCGGCGAGGCCAGCATGCCGGACTGGTCGATACCGCCGGGCTCGAGCGTGCGCGTGATGCTGGACTGCAAGGATGCCGCCACCGGCGCGCCGGTGGCCTGCACGTGCACGACCGGGCTCTCCTCGCCCAGGGCGATACCCGCGAGGGCGATCACGCGCTGCGCGCCGGGCGCGACGATGATGTCGGTGCCGCCGGGGGGCGCCGTGGCACCTCCCGCGCCGTACACGGTCAGATCGACGGTGGCCGCGACCTCACCAGGGTTGGAGATGATCACGAGGTCGGAGGCACCGGTAGCACCAGACCCCGCGACCAGCCAGGAATCCATGAGCGGTGTCTGACAGGCTGAAGACGCGTAGCCGACGAGGTCGGCATCGGAGATGCTGACCGCTCCGGCGGCGGCGAACGCCGAGGCCGACCCGGTTGCTCCGGCGATACTCGTCCACACCGTCGGTGCGCTCGTCGTCGCATCCGAGCGCAGGACGGAATCCGATGGCGCGGAATCGCCCCCGACCGTGACGGCCTGGGGCGCGGCCACCGACAGCCCATCGGCATCGGTCGAGTCGCGCCCGACCGCCAACAGTGCCCCGGTGCACACCGCGACGCGTTCAGGCGTGTCGACCGCCACCTCGGTGTGCGCCGGTGTCGCCGTGATCTGCGGCCACGGGAGGAGCGGGGATACGGCCACCGCGGCGGCGATCAGCAGCGCGAGCGCGCCGCCGATGACGGGGCGAAGTGAGGCGAGGGTCGGATACCGCGCGGGACTCATTCGCTCTCCTCCGCCTCGGGCTCCGGCACCGCCGGCGCCGCCTGCTCACGCGCGGGAAGCGAGAGCACCTCATCGCGCTCCGCTCGCGTGAGACCGACGACTCGCGGCCACCGGCGCGCGCGCGAACGGGTCCGGCGTGTCGGGATCGCAAGGAGCAGTGCGACGGCGAACACAACGAGCTGGATACCCGTTACAGCCGCTCCCCAGAGCGGCGCCGCCGTCTGCGGCCGTGCGGCCACATCCACGGTGATCCGCCAGAGCGCCCCCTTCTCGGTCTCCCCGACCGCATCGAGTTCATCACGCTGGTCGAGGGATGTCGCCGCTTCCAGCCGCAGCCCCGCAGCCTCCAGCGAGTCTCCGGACGCCCCCGGGGACAGCAGGACGAATCCGATCCCCTGCGCGGCCGCGGTGGTCACGGCATCCGGGGTGGACTCACTTACGAAGGATGCCGCGACCTCGGCGAGCTGCTGCGAGGGGACGTCCATGGACGTGCGGGTCTCGAGGATCGTCGACTCGGCGCCGATGGTGTCGCTTTCCCCCCACACAACCCGCACGGCCAGCGATCCATCGGCCTGCGGCGTGAGCACGAGCGTGCCCACCTGGGCTCCCTGAGTCCCCTCGGCGGCGACGTAGGCGGGAAGCGTGGAGACCGGGCCGTTGGTCAGTGCCGAGGTGCCCCGCGCGACGGCGCTGAGAGCGGGGACCGCCAACACGACGAGAGCGGCGAGGGAGACGACAGCGAGCGCGGTGACGGCGGTCGGGGAGGTTCCCGGCGCACGCTGACGCAACGCGCGCGCAAGTTGGTCCAGCGTGAGGGTGGCCGCGCCGACCACACCCCACCACGCGAGGCTCAGACCCCCACCGGGCCAGATCGCGAGCCCCTCCGCCCCCGTGAAACGCACGACGATGTGGGCCGCGGCGATGCCGGTTCCCACCCCCAGAATGATGATGCCGAGGTGTGCCGCACCCACCGGCCATCGCGGTGTCGTCGCGGCGGCGAGCGCGAGCAACGCCAGCGGAACCAGCAGGATCGGGAGCCAGGGAAGGATGAGATCGGGCACCAACCCACTCCACCCGGCGGTCGATCCGGCGGGGAAGCCGAGCAGGATGCCCCAGCGGTCGGCGGCGTCAGTGGCGGGTGTTGCTCGGGGGATGGATGCTCCGGGATCGGCGAGCAGACCCCACCAGTTGCCGGCGAGCCCCTGCACGATCGCGAGGGGGAAGAACAGCGCGGCGGCGGGAACGGCGAGCCACAGCATCCGCAGTACCGCGCCGCCCGAGCGGCGTATGATCGCGCCGATCAGGGAGATCAGAAGCACGATGGCCAGTGCCGGCGCCAGCGCGGGGGCCGCGGCCACGACGCACGCAGCGACGATGGAGGCGACGGCGGCGGGCACCCACGAGCGTTGGGCCGCGGCCCCCGCGAAGACAAGCCACGGCAAGAGGAGATGCACGATCACCGCGGTCGGAATGCCCTCGACGAGGGCGACGAGGAACGTGGGCGCGAGTGCCCAGGCGATGCCCCCGACGATCCGCAGCATCGGGCGCTCGGTGATCCGAGTCGCGGCGAACCAGCCCCCGAGCGCCGCGAGCGGCAGGGCCGCGAGCCAGAGAAGCACGAGCGCGCGCGAGGGTGAGAACGGCCACAGAGAGCCGATGATCGCGATCAGGGCCGAGAACGGATCGGCAGGATCCGTGACGTTCCATCCCGTTGGTCTCAGCCCGTAGGCGGCATCGATCCACAGCTGGCTCACGGTGCTGCGCAGCGGCTCCAGTGCGCCGCCACCGAGGGCCGGCCAGGCGAGGAGAGCCGGGAAAGCGGCCAACGAGACGACGGCCATCGCGAGCACGAGCCAGGCGCCACCGCCGCTGAAGAAGCGCAGCTCGCCGCGCATGATCGCCCGCGGGTCCTCTGTCTCCTGGTTGCGCTCTCGGGCTGTGGCCGCCGACACCCGCAGGGAGTCGAGCCGGGACCAGGGCACCCGCTTTCCCCTCCGCATCCGTCGACGGGCCCGCGCGATCGCGCGGAGTCTGGCCATCGCGACGATCGTGGCGACCCACTCGGGGATGATGCGCTCGGGATCCTTCGTGACCAGCTGCGCCGCGGATCGGACAAGCGCCAGCAGCGGCAGCAGGATCCAGAGCGGGACAAGCAGCAGGGGATTGCTCATCACGAGCAACCGGTGCAAGTGCGCCGTGCGCTGCAGCCGCAAGGCGCGTCGGCGCTCGCCTCCCGACTCGATGAAGGGAAGGCCCGCGACACCGTCGCCGTCGACTCCGACCCTGACGCCCGGGACCAGTGCCACGCGGTCGCCGCGCAGGCGCAGGGCGATCGCGAGATCCAACCCCTCATCCGCGCCGCGCAGCGCGGGGTCGATGCCGCCGAGCGCCCGGAACGCAGCCGTATCGACGAGGACACCGCGGATGTCGAATCCGAGGACGTCGGTGGTCATGTCCAGCTGCCCCTGATCAAGGTCGCCCGCGGCGAGCTCCACCGCACGGTTCGATCGGGTCAGGCTCGCCCCGAGGGACACAATGCGCCGATCGTCATCGATGCGCACCAATTTGGGCGCGACCGCCGTCAGGGACGCGGACAGTTCGAGCTGCCCACCCAGGCGCTCCAGCGCGCTGGGCTCTGGCGTCGTGTCCTGGGCGAGCAGCCACAGTGTGTCGGCATCGGTCTCTCGGGCCACCGCGATCGTCGCGGCCGCGAAGCGCGTGCGGGCGGGCGCGCGCACGGCGCGGGTGGGACGCCCCGATGCGGTGCAGATCGGCAGTTCGCCGCCGGTGATCGCATCCTCGACGGCCGGATCGCTGCCGCAGACGACGATCGTGACCTCATCGGGTCTGCGGGTCTGCGCGGCGAGCGCGGTGACGGTTCGCCGAAGGTGGTACGCCGACGGAGTGTGACCGTCCGGACGCACGACGACGATCGCGTGAACTCTGCCGGGCATGACGCGGTCAGCCTACGTGGCGTGGGAGGGTGCGTCGGCGTGACGCGCGGGGAATCGGACAGTCGCGCGGGAGGCGAGCTCGGATGTCAGCTCGCGCGGCGCTTCAGCTTGCGACGCTCGCGTTCGCTCAGACCGCCCCAGATGCCGAAGCGCTCATCGTTCTCGAGCGCGTAGTCCAGGCATTCGCCGCGGACGTCGCACGAGGTGCAGATGCGCTTGGCGTCGCGGGTGGAGCCACCCTTTTCGGGGAAGAAGGCCTCGGGATCGGTCTGCGAGCACAGCGCGTCGGTCTGCCACGCGAGCGCTTCGTCTTCGACCGCGGGGCGCCGAACGCCCGGCACACCGAGGTTGACCGGGTCGACGTGCCAGTTGTCGGGAACACCCGAGCGGTACTGCGAACCCGTCATCTCGTTCTCCCCACCTAAAGAACTGCCCCCACGCGATTGCGCGTTAGAGGTAATTACACCGGTGTGATTCGCATCGGTCAAGTCGCGAATCGTAAACCCTCAACAACCGCGTGAACCTTCAGGCTCGGAATACGGCGTGTCGCGCCGGGCGTGTCGCGAACTGGACGGACCGCGATTCTCAGTCAGGCGCCGGGGAAGGCGAGGAACACCTCTCCCCCGAGAACCGCGATCTCGCGCTCGTCGGGGGTGATCAGCACCGCTGTCCCCGGGGCAAGGTCAACGGCACCGCCGGATGAGGCGCCGATGATCCGCGGCGCACCGGTGGTGGCGACAGCGATCGCCACCCCGTTCACGGCGTGGGAGACCTCGGCTTCAGCTGCGATCTGGACCAGGGCGAAGTCGGGTACACCCGCGACGAAGTGCCGGATGGCGGCAGCCGCGGGATCCAGAACGGGGGCCGGGCCCGGACGCGAATCGAGAATCTCGAGCAGTTCTGCGACATCGATGTGCTTCGGCGTGAGCCCGCCGCGCAGGACATTGTCGCTGGCGGCCATGATCTCCACGCCGAGCCCGGCCACGTACGCGTGCAGCACACCGGCCGGCACGAACACGCCCTGCCCGCGCTGGAGCTCGACCAGGTTCAGCAGCATCGCCACCACGATGCCCGGGTCGCCCGGGTAGTGCGCGGACAGGTGGTGCACGAGACGCAGCTCGGCGGCGAACTCTTCGGATGCCGCGTCCAGCGCCGCGTCGATGATCGCCGTCACGTCGGTCGAGGCGTCCCCGGAGAGGATCCAGGAGAGTGCCTCTCGCAGCACCGCGTCGTCGGCGTCGGCGTCCAGGATCTCGAGCAGGGGCGCCGAGGCCGGTCCGATCTCTCGCAGCAGGCGGCGAGTGGCGTCGAGCTCTCGGAGACCGGCGAGCGCGGTGAACCGCTCGCTGAGGGCGACGATGATCTCGGGCTTGTGGTTGTCGTCGCGGTAGGTGCGGTGGCCGGCATCACGGGCGATTCCGGCGGCCTCTTCGCGAGCGAAGCCGATCTCAGCCTGAGCCTTGGACGGGTGCGCCTGGATCGACAGTGGGGACCCGGCCGCGAGGATCTTCAGCAGATACGGGAGGGCAGTCGGCGTACCGGCAGGGGCATGCGCGGAGGACAGCCAGTCACCGAGCGGCGTGCCGTCCGGCAGGAGCGCGGGCGAGCCGGGGTGGTCGCCGAACCAGATCTCGGCCTCGGGCTCCCCCGTGGGCGTGCGCCCCTCGAGGTCGGCGATGAGCGTCGTAGAGCCCCAGGCGTAGTCGCGGGGGCTGTTGTGAAGCGGCACCAGCACACCGCCAGCGTACTCGGCGGCATCCTGGGTGAATCGCGCGAGCGCTAGCCTGAGAAGACCATGGCCGTGTACAGCAGACACCCCGCGTCGGCACCACCGGTCGCGCCCGAGCGCGAACGGATGCGACACATCCTGCTGCGGGCGTGGTTCACCTTCGTGCTCGTGTACGCGTTCACCCTCCCTGGCTGGGTGCTCGCGTTCGGGTCCGTCATCACGACGCTGGTCGGCGGTGTCGTCGTCGTGCTCTCGGGGGCACTCGTGGCCTCCATCCGCCCGCCGTTCCAGTGGCGTCGACTGCCGTGGATCGCGGGCGGGTTCATTCTGTGGGCAGGCGTGTCGGTGATGTGGTCGCTGTGGCCACTCACGTCTGTGCTGACCTGGTTCATCCTGGTTGCGACGACCATCGTCGGCATCGCGTTGGCGAGCGTTCTCACCTGGCGGGAGATCGTCCGCGCGATCGGCGCGGCGCTCGCGTGGGTGATCGGCATCTCGATCGTGTTCGAGGTGCTCGTCGCCTGGATCGTCGGCGGTCCGCTCTATGCCGGGTTCGCGACGACCGGCGGCGAGGGCGCCGTGGTGTGGACCACCGGGGAATTGTTCTCGGGTGGTCGCATGGACGGCATCATGGGCGACCCGAACCTCTTCGGCGTCATCGCACTGATGGCCGTCATCGTCTTCTCCCTCGAGTTTGCCGCGGGCGAGGCCCGGCGCGCGATGCTCGGGGTGTGGATCGCCGTCTCGGTACTGTGCCTCGGGCTCGCGGCATCCGTCACCGCCTGGGTCGCCGCGCTGGGCGTGGTGCTGGTTCTGGCGACCGTCCTGCTGATGCGCACCGCACGCAGGCCCGGCGAGCGCACGCGGTACTACGTCGGGTACGCGATCATCGGGGTCGGCGGCGGACTGCTGCTGTGGCTGAACCGTGACGCCGTGTTTCTCGCGCTCGACCGCGCGACCGACCTCATCGACCGGGAGACGGTGTGGGCGGCAGTGCTCGCGCAGGTGACCAATCCCGCTCTGGGCAGCGGCTTCGCCACCCCGTGGACGGTGGGCGACCCGAGCTTCACCGCCGGCATCATGCTCGACGGCGCGCAGGCCACCAGCGCCCACTCGGTATGGGTCGACGTCTTCTTCCAGCTGGGTGTGGTCGGGGTCATCCTGCTGGCCTGCGTGTACCTGGCGTTCGTGTGGCGGTCGTGGTTCTTCGCTGTCGACCGCCCACGCTGGGACCTCCGTGCCGACCGCCCCTACTCCCCCCTCACGCTCCTTCCGACCCTCACGGGCGCCGTGCTCCTGGTGCA
Organism: Microbacterium sediminicola; assembly: GCF_039531125.1. Lineage (NCBI taxonomy): Bacteria > Bacillati > Actinomycetota > Actinomycetes > Micrococcales > Microbacteriaceae > Microbacterium > Microbacterium sediminicola. The sequence goes on along the minus strand of NZ_BAAAPL010000001.1, from coordinate 325,319 downwards.
GGGCGTCGCCGAGTCCGCCCCGCTCATGGGCTGGGGCTGGATGCTGCTGATCGTGCTGGGGTCGAAGATCAAGCAGTCGCCCCACATCGGCGAGGGCGCCGCCGAGCAGCGCGTCGCGATCGAACTCGGAGAGCCCCTCCCCGCCCGCTGAGGTTCGCAGGACAGTCGCGGCAGACCGTGACCGATTCGAGACATCCGCTGGATAGCGTCGGAGGCGATGACAGCCGGAGCCGCCACCGCCGCCCTGCCCGTCGTCCTTCCGCTGCGCCGACGCACGGCACACACGCTCGCACCAGCATGGGCGGCTGTCGTGATGTTCCTCGCGATCTCGGCGCCCGGGTGGGCCGCGGCCTGGGGTACTCGCCCGACCGCGCTCGCGGGAGCCGGCGCAACGGTGGTCACCGGCATCCTTGTTGGCACCATGGGACGACGCGCCTGGTGGAGCGCCGCACCGTGGATGACCGTCGCGCTCGTGGCGTGGGGGGCGGCATCTGTCTTCTGGTCACGATGGCCTGACACGAGCGTGCTGACGTGGATCCTCTTCGCCGCCACGACAGCCCAGGGAATCGCGCTCGCGTCGCTGTTGTCGTGGCGACGTCTGCTGGATGCCGTGAGCGTGGCCATATCGGCGGTGCTGTGGCTCTCCCTGGCCTTCGAGCTCTGGGTGGCGCTCGCGGTCGGCGGCCCCCTCGGCACGCGCTTCACCCCGGCTGACGCCGAAACCGCCCGCACAGACCTTTGGTCGACGGCTCAGTTGTTCACCAGCGGACGCATCGAGGGTTTCGTCGGCAACGCCAATCTGCTCGCGATGATCGCGCTACTGGCGGTCGTCGTACTCGGCATCCGTCTCGCCGTGGATGCCAGCCACCGACGCACCTACGCCGCCACCCTCATCCTGGCCGCATTTGTGCTGGTGCGCACCGGGTCGGCGACGGCCTTCGTGGCCACCGTCGCGGTCGCAGGTGCTGTTCTGGTCACACTGACCTTCCGCCTCGCGCAGACCCGCACCGCACGTACCCTCCTCTACACGGGGTATGCGGTGGCCGGGATCGGCGTACTCGCCAGCGTATGGGTGATGCGTCGCAGCCTCCTGTCGTTCCTCGGCCGCGAGAGCGACTTCACGGATCGAACGCTGATCTGGCAGACCGTCGGCGAACGCATCACCGCGAGCCCCATTGTGGGAAACGGCTTCGCGACCCCGTGGGCGCCCTGGGATCCTGCGTTCACGGATTGGATCGTGATGCCCGCAGGATTGCAGATCATCCAGGCGCACAGCGCGTGGGTGGACATCACGCTTCAACTAGGGCTCGTCGGCACAGTACTGCTGGTGGGCGTGTACGTCACGTTCTTCGCCCGAGCATGGCGCACCGCCGTCGGTCGCGGCCGCTGGAATCTCGGAACCGACCGATTCACCTCGGTCGTGAGCCTGCTGCCGCTGGCTGTGCTCACGGTACTGATCGTGCAGGGGATCACCGAGTCGAACCCGCTGCTGCTGTGGGGGTGGATGCTGACGGTGATGCTGCACGCGAAGCTGAAGTCCGACGAGTCCATAGCAACCCCCGGCTAGGATGTCGCGGACATGCACGACGTATCCCCCGCCTCGGAGCTCCCGTCGGCAACCGACTTCGATCCCTCTTCTGTCGCGATCGTCGTTGTGACTCACGATCGATCGGTCCTGCTCTCCCGCTTGCTCAAGAGCATCACCTCGATGGACCCCCATCCTGGGCACCTGATCATCGTCGACAATGCCTCCTCGGATGACACGCCAGAGGTCGTCGATTCCTTCCGCCCACGCCTCGGCACGGAGGTCGTGTACCGCCGTCTGGAGTCGAACACCGGCGGCGCAGGGGGGTTCAGTGCGGGAGTGGCCATCGCGTACGAGCTCGGCGCGACGTGGCTCTGGCTGATGGACGATGACGTCGAGATCATCTCTGACGGGCTCGGCAAGATGGGCAAGTGGACACCTCGCTTCAAGTCCATTCAGGGCCGCCGATATGACTTCGACGGCAGCGAGTTCTACTGGCAGTACCGCATCGCGGAGCAGATGGGCATTCCGATCCCCTTCGCCCCGGCCGACTTCGACGAGTCGGGATACCGACCGATGAACTCGGGCTGCTTCGAGGGAATGTTCATCCACCGGGACATCGTGCAGCAGATCGGGTTGCCAGACCCCCGCTTCTTTATCTACTGGGATGACCAGGTCTACGGGTGGTTGGCTTCTCGCGCGACACCGTCGGTCATCGTGAACGAATTCGTCCTGCACCGCACGCGCGAGATCAAACAGTGGGACATGGGTGTTCGTCACCTCAACGCGTCGAGCGACAGCTATCGGTACTACATCATGCGCAACCGCGCCATGATCAAGCAGTACTACCGCGCAGCGGATGTGTACCGGGCGCTTCCGTTCGCGCTCGGCACGGCAGCCACCTTTGCAAAGGAGATCGTCCGTCTCGCCGCGGTCGAGCGGACGATTCGGGGCACCAGCCACCTGTGGCGCGGGCTGCGCGATGGCCGAAACATCGCACGGGATCGCACGTGGATGCCAATGCCGCCGCTGGATCCGAACGAACGCTCGCGCCGCTGACGTTCGTGCCGGACCCGCGACTCGAGACTCCCCAGCTAGGATTGCGACGCCACTCGACCTACCGACTCGCGGAGTTCTGATCTCTTCCCCCACCACGCGCCCAAAAGTCCTCATCGTCACGAGCGATCCGATTCGCGAGCAGATGGCGGGACCGGCGATCCGCGTCTGGAATATGGCGGATCAGCTGATCGAGCGCTGCGATGTCCGAATCGTGTCGTGGCGTCGGATCGAGCGCACGAGCGCGCGGTGGGAACTGGCTTATGTGCACGAATCCGACGACCGGGCGATGTCTCTGCACGAGCGTTGGGCCGACGTCATCATCGTCCAGGGCATGGCGCTCAGGGTTTTCCCCTCGATCGCGTGCACCGACAAGATCGTCGTCGTCGACCTGTATGACCCGTTCCAGCTGGAGCAGCTCGAGCAGAACAAGTTTGAAGAACGCGCGCTGTGGACCGACGAGATCCGCAAGGCGGTCTCGGTGCTGAACGAACAGCTCGTGCGCGGCGACTTCTTCATCTGCGCCTCCGAACGCCAGCGCGATCTGTGGCTCGGATCATTGTCGTCGGTCGGTCGGCTCAACCCCGCCACATATACGGATGATCCCACGTTCTCGTCTCTCATCGGGATCGTGCCCTTCGGGCTGCCGCCCGAACGTCCCACCCAAACCCGCCACGCGATCAAGGGGACCGTCAACGGGATCGGCCCCGACGACACCGTGCTGCTGTGGGGCGGCGGGATCTACAACTGGTTCGATCCGGTCACCCTCGTCGAGGCAATGGGCGTCCTGCAGGACACACGTCCGGACATCAAGCTCTTCTTCCTCAGCGCCCGTCACTTCGATCCCCAGGTGCCCGAGATGGAGGTTCTGGCCGACACCGTGGGCGCCGCCGAACGTCTCGGGCTTCTGGACAAGACGGTCTTCTTCAACGACTCCTGGGTCGACTACGACGACCGGGTCAACTACCTTCTGGACGCCGACCTCGGCGTTTCGACCCACCCCGTGCACGCAGAGACGCGATTCTCGTTTCGTACCCGCATCCTCGATTACCTCTGGGCAGGTCTTCCCGTCGTGACCTCCGACGGCGACTCGTTCGCGGATATCGTCGGAGCCTCGGGTGCGGGGGCCGTCGTCGCCCCCAATGACGCTGGTGCGCTGGCCGAGGCGATCCGCGACCTGCTCGAGACGCCGGGCCGCCTCGATGACGCGCGCGATGCCGTCGCGCGGACGCGCGAGCAATTCGAGTGGCCGACGACGCTTCGGCCGCTTGTGGACTTCTGCGCAGCGCCGCATCACGCTGCCGACTATGCGGATCGCCGGGATAAGCGCAGCAGCGAGCGGTTCGATCGGATTCTCGGCATGCCGAGCGGACGTCGCCGCGACCTCGCGCTGTTGCTTTACTACCTCCGCCGCGGCGGACCGGCGCTTGCCCGTCGAAAGCTCACGGAACGTCGTGGGCGTCTGAGCGCCGACGACTGACACTCGGCGTCTGGAGCGCTCAGCCCGCGCAGGTCACTCGGTAGAGCTCCCACAGTGATTCATCGCCGGCCACCGGAACGAGCGCGCCGGTTTCCACGTAGGTCGTGAGGGCGCCCAGGTCGTGGAACGGCGCATAGACACCCCGGTACTGGTAGGCGATGACCTCGGGGGATTGCGGACCCATCTCCAAGAAGTAGACATCTCCCTGCGGATTCAACGCACACAGCGCGGTCTCCATGACTGCCGGATCGTGGCTGGCGAACGCGCCGACGATGTCGGTGTAGATCTGGCCCGCGCCGACAAACGGGGGGTTGATGATGGGGTAGAACGTCTCGATCCCCTCGATGGGGTACAGCAGCGGTGATCCATTCATCGGGTCAGAGACGACGAGACCGTCCTCCCCGACCGCCGTCGCGATCGCTTCGAACGCCTCAAGCTTCTGCTCACTGAGCAGCGAGTCGGCAGTCTTCTGCGCCAGGCTCGCGTTCTGCGCCACACGCTCGCGTACGTCCGACGACGCGGACGATGAGAGAAGCAGAACCGCGCCGCACAGGAGGAGTATGCCGATGCCCACGCCGCGCCAGGCGCCGCTCAACCACCGCATCACGAGCACGCATCCGGTCACGAGGGCGGGGATGGCAACGATCGGGACCATCATCATCACGCGGTTCTCGTCGCGGTACCACGGAGAGGTCGCGATGTTCGCGAACGCACCGTCCGCGGCGACCGTCAGCGTGTAGAGAACGAGCACCCCGAGAAAAGCGATGGCCAAGCCGTATCGTTCACGCCACAGCGCGCCGGGTATAGCGATGAGCGCGACGACGCCCGCCGCCGCGGGCAGGGCGAACGCCCACGAACCGGTTCCTCCGGAGAGGACGAAGAAAGCCGCTTCCCCGAGAGTCTGCGTGGCCGGATGCTGTGCGAACCAGGTTTCGGGGTGCAAGAACTTGTCGCTGCGAATGACGAGCAACGAGTAGGCAGAGAAGGCGAGCCCCCCAAGGACGATGAGCCCACCGACGAGCAGCAGCCCCCTCGACCGGAGCTGGAACAGCAAGAAGGCGCTGAGCAGCAGCGCGTAGGGAATCAGCGCCCGGGGATGGGCGAGCAGCAAGACAAGGATCAGCGAAACCGAAAGCGCAAGCCACCATGCCGCCTCGCTGTGGGTCTTCTCGCGAAGTGCGCGCACAGCGGACAGCGAGACCCACAACAGCAATGGCACGAGCGACATGCCGAATCCGAAGGTGAGGAGCGGACCGGCAACAAGCTGCTGATACGGATGCGCAACCGAAAGAACCGCGAGCATCGGCACGAGGAGCCCGAGAGCGGCATCCTCGGTGGGTGCGCGCGGGGCAACCAGCAGCCGGGTGAACAGGAGCACACCCAGCGGGAAGACCAGGCCGGCGATCAGCACCCAGACGAGTGCGAACGCGGTGAAGACGCTGATCTGCAGTCCCACGAGCTGCGCGGCGCCGATCACCCCGGCGGCAAGCAGATGGAACAGCGGTGGATAGTAGCTGCCGCCCGGCCAGAGACTCATCGCCCCCTGGCCGGCGTCGTCGAACAGTTCTCGGATGAACTGGTAGTGAGCCAGGGCGTCCGGGCCCTGAATAGGCAGGGTCCACAGCTCCGGCGGCAGCCAGCACGCGACGAAGGCGAGGCTGAGCCCAATCCCGAGGGTCGACCAGATCCAGGTGGAGTGTCGACGCGAGCGGCGCTCGGTGCGGGCACGTCCGTCTCGCGCCACCGGCCGCGCCCCTCGCATCTCGGTCATGCCAGCGGCGGCATCGGCTGCCAGGAACGATCTCGTCGAATGCGTCGTGCGTCGCGCATTCCTCGCACGAGCGCCGGCAGCCCGGTACGAAAGTTGCGATCGACTGAAAAGAGGCGGATCAGTTCCTTGATGAGCGAAAGCCACGTTCCCACGAAGAAGTTGAATGCCGAGTAGTCACCCTGAAGCATCATGTAGTGGGCCATATGGCCGCGGTTGCGCATGACGTGGTACCGCACGAGATCGCTCGTTCCCGTGAGTTTGCGCTTGCCGAGGTGCAAGCGTTTGAGGGGGCGCGTGCGACGCAGAACGTACTCGTCGACGTAGGCGCACTCGGCAACTTTCGAGGCGAGGTAACCATAGGTCATGTCGTCGCCGTAGATGAAGTATCGCGGATCTGGCAGACCGATCTTTTCGACGATCGAGCGATGCACGAGCCCACCTTCGAAGCAGATGCTGTTCATCGGCATCCAGCCGTCGCGAAAGCCCTCTGCGGCGGCAGGGTTGGCGATTCCGAGGCGGGTGTTGAAGTCGTATTGCCAGTAGAACGGCTGACCATCGAAGCTCCAGCGTCGACCTTGGATCGCCAAGAAACGCTCCGTCCAGGGCTGGAGGCGATCGATCGCCTCGGGCAGGACGGCGACGTCATCATCCATGAACCAGAGCCACTCGGCTCCCCGCTCGTAGGCGATCTTGGCCCCGGCATGGAAGCCGCCCGCTCCCCCGCCGTTGCTGTCTTGCGGTGCGTAGACCAATCGATCTGCGCCGTCCTCACGCGCGCCGAGCAGCGGCGTCCAGTGGGAGATCACCGCGTCGGAGTCAGGTCCGGGCGCGTTGTCGACGATGATCACGTGCGAGGGCTTTGTCGTCAGTTCACCGATGCTCTCGAGCAGAACGCCCAGCAACTCCGCACGCTTGTATGTGACCACGACAATCGCGACCGAAAGGCTCGACTCCACACACACTCCTGTTTCACCGTCGCGATCGTCACGCGCCTCGAAAGGTCGTCGCGCCGGTGACGACGCAGAACCCTCACATCGTACCGGGCCCGCCCGGAGAGACCTCTCAGCTACTCCGGGGCGTCGATGCCAAAGACGTCGGCCCAGGCCTCGGGCGAAGACAGCTGCGGCGCGGCTGCCCGGTACGTTCGCGACAGGGCAGGCCAGCGCCACCACAGGCGCGCGTAGAGGCCGATCGTGCGTCGAAGGGCCCGACGCGTCTCCCGCCGGCTGCGCTGGTAGCGCACGCCCTCCGACTCGCCGGGAAGCGCGATGTAGGCGGCATCCGCGTGCGCGAAGGTCCACCATCCGAGATCGGTCGGGGCAATCCGGGCGGGGCGAGCCTCGTCACTTTCCGAGACGAACAGTTGGCGAAGCACCGTGCGGGCAAGAAGTATGGCTCGCCCAATCGCGGCCTCGGGAGCCGCCGGCGGCGTCGATACCGAGCCCGCAGGAATCGGCACGAACTGCGCGTCGGGGTAGGTCTGCCAGACCTTTCGGACGTCCTCGCGGCGAGTTGCCGACCAGTCGTGCAGTCGCTCCGGGCCGGCCAGGGCATCAGCGGTCGCGAGCGCCCGCAGCCTGACCGACGAGTACTGGAGGCTCAGGAGAGGCTTCAGGTCTCCGAGGATGCAGTGCGCGATCACGCCCAGCGGGCGGCGCTTCGGAGCGTGCAGCAACTCGGTGATAAGGCGATTGCGGTGCAGGAAGTACGCCTCCCATGTGCGGTTCGGGGCCTTCCCCTCCCACCCCATGTGCCACAGGGCGATACCGGGAGGGCTCACCGTCCGCACGCCATTCTCGCGGGCACGCAACGCGAACTCGACGTCGTCACCCTTCAGGAACAGTGGCAATGAGAGACCGACGCGCCGAATGAGATCGAGCGGGATGAGGCACATCCACCATCCGTTAAAGTCCGCCCGCTGGAGCGCGTGGAAATACGGCGTCTCCCGAAAGGGGACCCTCGAGAAGTCGTTGTTGTAAGCCTCCGCACGGCCCCGCTCAACCCACCCGATGCGATCGTTCCAGTGCTCGCTCTGGGTGTAGAGGACGGAGCGGTTATCGAGGTGCAGCATCGCTCCCCCGACGAGGAGGGGATCACGGGCAGCATCGGCGAAGCGCACGGCGCGGAAGATCGCCTCGGGCTCGCTCACCGCGTCGTCGTCGAGCAGGAGCACGTAGGTACTGTCACCGTGGCGAAGTGCTTCGAGCATTCCGCGCGAGAAGCCGCCTGACCCGCCGAGGTTGGCCTGGCGAACTACCTCAAGCCGCTCGCCAAGCGCGCCCGCGACCTCGTCGAAGCGGGGAGCGTCGCTGATGTGGTCAGTCCCCTGATCGACGACGACCACACGGTCGACGACATCGTCGAGGGCGGCATCCGACGCGAGCACCGCGAGGTGCGCCGTGCAGTCGTCAGGACGGTTGAAGGTCGCCATCGCGACGGATACCGTTCCGGCGAGCTCACGGTCGACGGACCAATGCGCGTCGACAAGTTCGAACTCACTCTCGCCCGCGATGAGGTCGAGCCATAGTGCGCCGCCATCGCGGGACGGGGCGAGTGGGATGTCGAACACCGTCGTCTTCGTGCCTTGGACGGCGCGCTCGGAGTGCAGCGTTGCCCGCGCTGCGCCGTCTGACTTCCACACGCGCAGCATCCCAGGGCCCTGACTCGAGACCGTGAGGCGTACCGCATCGATATCGGTCTCCGCTGCCCATACCGCCGCCGGGAAGGCGTTGAAGTACGACCCCAGGCTGACGGTTGCCGTCGCCGTCACGGCGACAGTGTGGCGACCTCTGATTGTCGCAGCGCTGGCATCTTCGTCGATGTACAGCGGGAGCGTCTGCGCGAAGTCGGTTCCGGGGAACACCACCCGCGCCACGACCGTGCGCACCTCCACCGTCATGCGAGGACGTTGTTCCACATGTTCAGGGCTGACGCGATCGCCATGTGCATGTCCAGATACTGGTACGTGCCGAGCCGCCCACCGAAGTGCACGTCTTTCTCCACCCGCTGCATCTCGCGGTAAGAGAGGAGCTTGGCTCGATCATCCGGTGTGTTCACGGGGTAGTAGGGCTCGTCCTCCCGAGACGCGAAGCGCGAATACTCACGTGCGATAACGGTACGGTCCGTCGGATACCGGTCGGCACGCTCAGGGTGGAAATGCTTGAACTCGTGCACGCGGGTATACGGAACCGAGGCATCCGCATAGTTCATAACGCTCGTTCCCTGATGGTCGCCAACAGACAAGACGTCCTGTTCGAAGTCGAGTGTTCGCCAGCTGAGCTCTCCGCCCTCGTAGTCGAAGTAGCGATCGACCGCGCCCGTATAGACGACGGGGAGCTGCCCGATGGCGGCGCGCTTGTTCCATGGCTGCGTCTCATCGAAGAAGTCGGTGGACAGCCGCACGTCGATGAGGGGGTGATCAACCATCCGCTCCATCCATGCGGTGTAGCCGTCGACCGGGAGCCCCTCCCAGGTGTCGTTGAAGTAGCGATTGTCATAGGTGTAACGCACGGGGAGACGCGAGATCACCTCGGCGGGCAGCTCACGAGGATGGGTCTGCCACTGCTTGGCTGTGTAGTCGCGGATGAACGCCTCATACAGCGGTCGCCCGATGAGTCCGATCGCACGCTCTTCCAGCGATGCCGCCGTCTTGGGGTCATACTCGCTCGCCTGCGATGCGATGAGACGACGTGCCTGTTCAGGACTGTAGGCGGCAGCGAAGAACTGGTTAATCGTGCCGAGATTGATCGGCAGGGGGTAAACGACGCCGGCGTGGTTCGTATAGACGCGGTGCACGTAGGACGTGAACTCGGTGAAGCGGTTGACGTACTCCCACACCGTCGCATTGGACGTGTGGAAGAGGTGCGCGCCATACCGGTGCACCTCGATCCCCGTCTCAGGTTCTGCCTCGGAGTAAGCGTTCCCGCCGATGTGGTCCCGGCGATCGATCACGGTCACGCGACGCCCCGCGGCGGCGGCGCGTTCAGCCACCGTGAGACCGAACAGCCCCGATCCGACGATGAGGAGATCCATGTGTTGCCTTCCGAAAGTGTGGACTCTGGTGCGGGCTCAGACTGGGCTATCCGCGGTCAGCGCGAGCGCATGGACAATGAGCGAGCTCGCCGTGTCCGCCGCGCGCTGCGCGCTAGCCCAGCCGTTCCCGCGTACCTCGTCATGCACGTCATCCCGGGTGAGCGCGTCGGTCAGCGAACGAGCCATCGCGTCTAGATCGCCCCGCGCGAACAGGAGCGCGTTGTATCCGTCGAGAACCTCGTGGGACAGTGCAGGGTCGATAGGAGAGAGATATGTCGCGCCGATCGACATGAGCGCATAGGGTCGCAGCGAATTGTGCTCGGCGAGAAAAGAGACGACCACTCGCGGTGAATGCGCGCGAATGCGGGCGATATCGTCGTAGCTTTCCACGGACTCGACAGCTTTCACGTTGGCACCGACTTCGCCGGCGACTTGTCTGATCCGCGCGGCTTCGGCTGCCGATGCACCCACGGTCACGATGGTTCTCGCGGAAGACGACGGCAGCGCTTCCGGGGCAATCGCCGGAGCGATTCTCGAGCGACACTCCCACGCCGTCTCAGCCTGGAGCTGACGTTGGACCGCGCGGTTCGGTGCGATGTAGTCGAACTCCGGGCGGTAGCCGGCAACGATGCGGCTCTGCAGCGCGGGGTCGGTGGGGTGAGCGATGCTCTCGACGCTCGGGAGGAGGTAGAGCGGAACAGCGTCGCCCTCGGCCGCGCATAGCCACGCCTCCTCGGCAACGGTCCAGTCGCAGGCGACCACGATGCCCGAGCGGCCTCGTGTCGAGGCCCCGGGAGACAGGACGCGCACCTCTCGGCCAGTCGACGCGAGACGTGCTGCCAGCTCCCGGACATACGTTCGCCAGAGCCCGTTCGACCCTTCGCCGACCAGAAACTCGACAGCGGCGTCTTGAGCCACCTTGCGCGCAAGCAGGCGGTCTTCCCAGCGCCGCCAGAAACGTCGCATAGACGCGAGTTCCCGGTGCCCCTGACTGTACCCCCGAGAGGCAGACTCATGGTGGACGAGCATTGCCGCGGGCTGGTAATAGCACCGAACCCCGGCACGCCACGCGCGCAATCCGTAGTCGACGTCCTCGAAACCGAGCCAGAACTCGTCGTCGAGCAGACCGACCGAATCGTAGGCGGCTCTCGTGATGTACACGCACGCCCCCGATATTGAACCGTTGTATCCGGGAACATTGGCCGTCGGTCGCGTTGCCGGGGACCCCACGTGCAGATGCCCGAACCACTGTGGTGCGAGCAGACGCGCGTAATACGTTCCGGCGTACTGGATCCTTCCATCGGGGTACACGAGCTTGGGGCTCACCATCCCGATCCCGGCGTCGACGGCGTATGCGCTGTACTGCAGTGCCTCCAGCCATCCAGGCTGGGCGACGACATCACTGTTGAGCAGGATGATGTCGTGGCGCGCGAGCTGCATCCCGACATTGACTGTCCCGGCGAAACCTCGCCGTTCATCCTTCAATACGACTCTCACGCGATCAGACTCGAACCCGCGCAACGCCTGCTGCACATCGGAGTCTATGTAGTCGTCGACGATGATGACTTCATAGTCCATCCCGGCGCAGGTGCGCTCGATACTCGACATGGCCTCGGAGAGGAGCGGAATGTCGTTGTAGCTGGGGATGACGATACTGAAAGGGCGCCCGTTCGCGAGATACCACTCGCGCATCGCCGCATTAGGGAACAACCCGCGTGTATTGAGAGGATAGGAGCGTCTGGCGCGCAGTGAACGCGCGCGTTGCTTCCACGGCTCGGGCATGGCGGTGAAGACGCGCCGTGCGAGGCGCCGAGGGAGATCAGACATAGGCACGATTCACTCAAGGAACAGACCGTCCCATGCTACCCACCGACGCCGTTCCCTCTCGGCGCCCCCGACTTGTCCTCGTCGCGGGCGACGTGATCGCCAACACGATGGCGGGTCCCGGCCTACGCTTCGTGAAGATCGCCGAACAGCTCTCCGCGGTCGCCGACGTTACGATCGCCCTCGGCCACGAAGGGAGCAACGCGGCGGCGCTCGCTGACATGCCCTTCGACGCCCGCGAGTACGCAAGCCACGAGGAGCTGGTCGCTCTGATGGTCGGCGCCGATATCGTCTATGGCCAGATGGTCGACGAGAACGCGGTCCGCCAGGCCGTGCAATCCGGCACAAGGTTCATCTTCGACCTGTATAACGCCGTGCCGGCTGAGGCGATTGGCTCGGAGAAAATCGGCGGGTTCGACACCCAGCCGGAGATGGACAACGTCTACTCCCAGGTACTCTCCTTCTTCCGCCTCTGCATGCGCGCCGGAAGCTACTTCGTCACCTCCAACGAACGCCAGCGCGACTTCTGGATCGGTTTCATGCTCGCCGCGAAGGGCGTGATGCCAAGCAGCCTGGACGGCCGGGCAGCGACCGATATCGTCGGCCTTCTGCCTTTCGGACTCGAAGACGAAGACCCCGTCCAGGCGTCGCACGGCATCCGGGGCAAGCGCGGAATCGGTGACGACGATTTCGTTGTGCTGTGGGCTGGCGGCATCTGGGACTGGTTCGATGCTGAGACTCCGATCCGCGCGGTAGCGGCACTGCGGGAGCGACGGCCGAACGTCCACCTCGTGTTCTACGGCACGACCCATCCGAACGCGCTGATCGGGCGTCCCGCATCGGTTGGTCGCGCCGCAGCGCTTGCACGCGACCTGGGCGTCCTCGACGTCGGCGTGCACTTCATCGAAGGCTGGGTTCCTGCATCCGAACGCGCCGACTACCTCCGTGACGCCGATATCGCGGTGTGCGCCCATAAGGACTCACTCGAGACGCGATATGCCTTTCGCACCCGCATCCTCGATCACTTCTGGAGCTCGCTACCAAGCGTCGTGACCGAAGGTGACTGGTTCGCCGAGTACATCGCTGAGAACGAACTCGGCGAGGTCGTTCGATACGGTGACGTCGAGCAGACCGCGACTGCAATCGAACGGCTGATGAGCTCCGACGTCCGGGATCAAACGATCGGGCACGTCCAGGCAATCCGAGACTCGTGGAAGTGGTCCGCCACGACGCGCGAGCTCGTCGAAATCGTCGCGAACTGGGAAGAGCGGTTGCCGGTTCGAGACCTCCGGCCGATCGAAGAGGCGATCACCGCGTCACATCGCAGAATTGGTCCCCTCCTGCGGCTCCGTTACCGTCTCTCGCACACATGGGTGGGGAAGATCTATCGGCGGGCGCGCGGCCGCTGAGTCTCCGATCGGGCCGACGTGCACACTATTCGGTGTGCACTCGGACGCCGACGCGCGGGCTCACTCACTCCGAAGGTAAGAGGCGAGCGCTGCCCGCCAGTCCTCAGTCTCGATGCCGAGTTCCGACAGGCGATCCAGGGCCAGCACGCTGTTGCTCGGTCGCGGCGCGATAGGTCCATCAGCCTTCGAGAAGTACACCTCGGTGGTGACCGGCGTGACTCGCTCCGCATCATGACCAGTCAGCTCGTAGACCGTTCGCGCCACTTCGAACCAGGTCGTCGGCTCACCCGAATTGGTCACGTTGTACGTTCCGTAGGGAACCGTCGATGCCGTGACATGATCGATGACCTCGGCGATCGTCGAAGCGAACGTGAGCCTGCCGGTCTGATCAGCGATGACGGTGGGATCGACGCCGCGTTCGGCGAGACGCGCCATGGTTCGGACGAAGTTATGGCCGTCACCGATCACCCAGCTCGTCCGGAGCACGTAGTGGCGCGGGCACGTCGCAGCGGCGACATCTCCGGCTGCCTTCGAAGCACCGTAGACCGACAACGGAGCCATGGCGGCGTCCTCGACGTACGCACCCGGGGTGGTCCCATCGAAGACGTAGTCCGTCGAGATGTGGACGAGGGTCAGACCGAACTCCGCGCAGACCCCAGCGATTGCGGCAACGCCGGCCGCATTCACTGCCCACGCCAGAGGGCGGCCCTCTGAGGTTTCTGCCTTGTCGACCGCCGTATAGGCGGCGGCGTTGACAACCGTCGAGTAGTCACGCCATCGTCGCGCGGCAGCGAGGTCCGTGCGAGTGAGGTCGAGGTCTGCCCGCGATGCATATTCGATGTGCGGGCGGTCACCCCAGATCGCGCGCAACGCCCGACCCACCTGTCCCTCAGCCCCGAGAACCAGGATTCTCTTCGGCGGAATCGGCACGACATCAGCCAGACGCGGGTGACCCTTGTCTTTCTCGCTGACTTCCACCTCCGCCAGCGGTATCGGCCAGTCGACCGCGACGGTCTCGTCCGCCAGGTTCAAGAATGAGTACTGGGCGGATGCGGACCAGTGGTCGTTCACGAGGTACGTGTACGCCGTGTCAGGATCAAGCGTCTGATACGAGTTTCCGACACCGCGCGGGACGAAGATCGCTCGCGACGGATCGAGCTCGGTCGTGAAGACTTCACCGAAAGTGGGCCCTTCGCGCAGGTCGACCCACGCGCCAAAGATGCGTCCCGTCGCCACAGAAACGTACTTGTCCCACGGCTCTGCGTGGATCCCTCTGGTCGTGCCGACGGCATCGTTGAACGAGATGTTGTTCTGCACCGGACCGAAGTCGGGAAGACCGAGCGCGAGCATCTTCTCGCGCTGCCAGTTCTCCTTGAACCACCCGCGCGAGTCGCCGTGGACGGGCAGGTCATAGACCACGAGCCCCGGGATCGACGTGGGCGTCGCCGTGAGCGGCTTGCTGTACTCGGTCATGCGTTCCTTTTCACCGGTCAGAGCGCGGCGCCGCGCCAGGCACCGTCCGCGTGGGGAGAGGAGCTATTGCCCCTTGGCGGCGTAGAAAGCTTCGACGCCATCCTTGGTGGGGGCCCACCAAGACTCGTTCTCGCGGTACCAGTCGATCGTCGCCGCGAGCCCCGCCTCGAAGTCCTGGAACTGCGGCATCCACCCCAGCTCGGTTCGGAGCTTTGTCGAATCAATCGCGTATCGCAGGTCGTGTCCTGCCCGATCGGTGACGTGATCGTACGCGTCGGGCTCTTGCCCCAAGAGCGTCAGGATCAGTTCGACGACCGTCTTGTTGTCCTTCTCCCCGTCGGCACCGATGAGATAGGTCTCACCGATCTCACCCTTGTCGAGAATGGTCATGACCGCACTCGAGTGATCGTCAGCATGGATCCAGTCGCGAACGTTCTCACCCTTGCCGTACAGCTTGGGTCGGATGCCACGGAGGACATTTGTGATCTGCCGCGGGATGAATTTCTCGACGTGCTGATATGGGCCGTAGTTGTTCGAGCAGTTGGAGATCGTTGCGCGAACGCCGAAGGAGCGCACCCAGGCGCGGACGAGCAAATCTGACCCGGCCTTCGTCGATGAGTAGGGAGACGAAGGGTTGTAGGGCGTGGATTCGGTAAATCGGGCCGGATCGTCGAGCTCGAGATCCCCATAGACCTCGTCGGTCGAGATGTGGTGGAAACGAGTGTCCTGGCGTCGCACCGCCTCTAGCAGCGTGTACGTCCCGATGATGTTCGTGTCCAGGAACGGTCGCGGGTCATTGAGACTGTTGTCATTGTGTGACTCGGCGGCGTAGTGCACGACAGCGTCGACGCGCGGGACGAGTTCGCCGACCAGTGCGTCGTCCGCAATGTCTCCGACGACCAACTCCACCCTGTCGTCGGGGAGCCCCTCAAGGGACTTCTGGTTGCCCGCGTAGGTCAGCTTGTCGAGGACAATCACGCGGTCATCGGTGTTTTCGACGACATGGTGCACAAAATTCGAACCAATGAACCCGGCACCGCCGGTCACCAGAAGACGACGACTCATGACACCAGGCTACTGGGCGAAGCCTGAGCGAGCACCCACGTTTGGCACGCACTCCCAGATCGGGGAGACTGTGACCATGCGTGGAATCATCCTTGCCGGCGGGACCGGCTCGCGTCTGCACCCGATCACTCTCGGGGTCTCGAAGCAGCTTGTGCCGGTCTATGACAAGCCCATGATCTACTACCCGCTCAGCACCCTGATCCTGGCGGGCATCCGGGACATCCTGATCATCACGACTCCCTTCGACGCCCCGCAGTTCACCCGGCTCCTGGGCGACGGCAGCCAGTTCGGCGTGAACATCACCTACGCACAGCAGCCCTCTCCCGACGGCCTCGCGCAGGCATTCATCCTCGGCGAGGAGCACATCGGGTCGGACTCCGTCGCCCTGGTTCTGGGCGACAACATCTTCTACGGTCAGGGCTTGGGAACGCAGCTGCGGCGCTACGCCAACCTCGATGGGGCCACGGTGTTCGGTTACTGGGTGTCCGACCCGACCGCGTATGGCGTCGTCGAATTCGATGCGGAGGGCCGCGCGATCTCGCTCGAAGAGAAGCCTGCCGAACCGAAGAGCAACTTCGCTGTGCCCGGCCTCTACTTCTATGACAACGATGTCATCGACATCGCCAAAGCTCTTCGCCCGTCACCGCGCGGGGAGCTCGAGATCACCGACGTGAACCGCACCTACCTCGACCGCAGAAAGCTCAGCGTGGAGATCCTGACCCGCGGAACAGCCTGGCTCGATACCGGCACATTCGATTCGCTCAACGAGGCGAGCGAGTTCATCGCCACCGTACAGAAGCGCCAGGGACTGTCCATCGGATGTCCGGAGGAAGTCGCGTGGCGAATGGGCTATCTCACCGACGAGGAGCTTCAGGAGCGCGCCGCGCCATTGGTGAAGAGCGGCTATGGGAAGTATCTCCTCGATCTGATCGCGTCCGGTCGCTAGAGTCGGGGACCGCATTCCGAACAGTCGCTGGGAACTCAGTATGGGTACACCCGAGCGCCGGAGACGAGTGAATCGCGGCGCGTAGGCTTCTCGCGTGCCCTCTCTCCCCCACCGTCGACGAGTATCGTTCGTCTACGCTGAGGAGTACCGCGGCGCCGGCACGACGGTCATGCGCGGCGAGCAGCTTGCCGCGATCGCGCGTCAGTCGGTGCCACACAGCACCATCGACTTCGCGCCGCTGTCCCGATCCTTCCGCGGGCGCCACCTGTTCCTCACGAAGGGTGTTCTGAAGACGGCGACGGCTGAGGACTTCACGCAATGGCGCGCGCGCGGGAACCGCATCCTCATCGACCCGGTCGACGAGGATATCCCCGAAGTCGCACTCCACTTCGCCGATGTCATCGTTGCCGCTTCTCGCTCAGCCGCGGCCGACTATCGCGATCGCTTTCCGGGAACGCAGGTCGCAGTTCTCGACCATCACGTCGACCCTCGTGTCGCCCCGATCGTTTCCGGCGCGGCGCGTCCGTCTCTGGGACGGGTCGGGTACTTCGGCGAGCCTGAGAATGCCTTTCGCTCCGGCAGGATCGACCGACGCGTCGAGTTCATTCCGGTCGACACCTCACGTCAGAGTCCAGAGTGGCTCGAGCGACTCCCCCACTACTCGGCCCATTACGCCGTGCGACAGAGCAGAGACCTCGACGATCACAAGCCGTTCCTGAAGGGTTTCACGGCGGCCGCCTGCGAAGCCGTCATCATCGTGGACCGGGCGCAGCAGGAGCCCCACCATTGGCTGCCCGCGGACTATCCCTACTGGGTCGACAGCAGCGTCGACGATGGGAGTGTGACCGAGACTCTGGACCGCGTACGCCGCGACTTCGGGTCTCGGACGTGGAAGCGGGCGGCGGAGTCGATGCGGCTCATGGCATCGCAGACCTCACGGCAGCAGATCGGCAACCAGCTGCGCGCGCTCTTCTCCTAGCGTCGGCGCGCGCGCCGCACTACTGCGTCGCCGAGGCTCTTCGCGAGGTGACGGCTCGCGGCACGAACGCCTTGAAGCGCCCAGAACTGCTGCTGGACCTCGCGCAGCATTCTGTCGGTCTCGGCTGCTCGTGCATCCGAACCTTCACGGTCCTCGTTGGCCCTCGTGAGCTGCGCGAGAAGTTCCTCGCGCTCCCTGGCGCGCTCGTCGAGCTCCTTGGCGAGTTCATCCGCATGACGCTGTGCACGGCGAACCTCCGCGAGCAGAGGACCGCTCGCGAGTGCCTGCGCTTTTCCCTTGTCTACCTTGCGGTTCTCGATCACGGGCCACGTGTGCAGTTCTGAATCGAAGTTGTCGATTTCGATCGATCGATAGTTCACTCCGCCATGGCAGAGTGCGAGCATGAGGGAGAGCTGATCTCGGCGCGAGTAGCGCAGGACGTGATCGAACCACAGTCGCATCGCGCCCGCGACAGCGGGAGACGAACGACGCGCGAGCATGCCGCCCCAGTGGGGTTTGGCTTCGAGGACGTCCGGATAGGCATCGGCGTAGTCGAGCAGCTGTTCGTAGACGCGTCCGCGGTCGTCGTAGTTCAAACGGACAACTTCATCGAACTCGTCGACGACCTGTTCGCGATAGCTGTGCTCGACGAGAGCCATGTCATGGCCAAGGCTCAGCCAGTCTTCAACGATGGCGACCGGATCGCGCTTGAGCAGCACGGACGCATCGACGTAGAGCGTCGCGTCGTACGCATCAAGACGCTCATGGCCGAGGATCTTGTACACACGAGAGCTGCGGTGAAGGTCCTGCGGGTAGCGCGGCTCGACGAGAACGATCTGCCACGTGTCACTCGTGAGGTTCGGATCGTCGGTGAAGCACAAAAAATCGGCATCGCTGGATTCCGCCGTGGGTTGCGGCAATAGTGCGTCGTATCCACCAAGAAGCACGGTGTACACGCAAGTCTTCATCACAGGGGCCTTCCGAGATGTCCCGTCGGGCATGGGACGTCTCTCCCACCCTAGTCACTCGGTCAGAACGCGTTCGTCCGATGACCGATATGTAGACTGAAGGGTCGAAGTGAGGTGTGATGAAAGCGCTCGTAACAGGCGCCGCTGGGTTCATCGGGAGCACGCTGATGGAGCGTCTGTCGGCAGAGGGTGACTCCCCAGTAGGCATCGACAACTTCTCGGATTACTACGATCCCGAGATCAAGCGAAGCAACGCGGCGTTCGTCGAAGCTTGCGGTGGCGCAATCATCGATGGCGACGTGAATGAGATTGACCTCGACGCCCTGCTCGAAGACGTCGACGTGGTCTACCACCTCGCCGGCCAGCCCGGCGTCCGCAAGTCCTGGGGCTCGGCCTTCGACGTCTATGTGACCGCGAATGTGAGCGCGACGCAACGGCTCCTCGAGGCCGCGCGGCGCGTCCCCACTCGGCCGCGTGTGGTCTACGCGTCCTCGTCGTCGGTGTACGGCAACGCGGAAAGCTACCCAACGTCCGAAGTTGCCCTGCCTCAGCCCAGAAGCCCCTACGGTGTCACGAAGCTGGCCGGCGAACACCTGTGTCGACTGTATGCGGCAAACCACGGTGTCTCCACGGTGTCGCTCCGGTTCTTCACGGTCTATGGCCCTCGTCAGCGACCCGATATGGCGTTCACCCGGTTCTTGAGCGCAGCCCTGCGCGACGAACCGATCCATGTCTTCGGCACTGGTGATCAGATTCGCGACTTCACCTACGTCGCCGACATCGTTGAGTCCATCATCCGCGCTGGTACGGCGGACGTCGCGAAAGGCTCCGTCTACAACGTCTCGGGCGGGGGGAGCCACTCGGTCAACGAAGTCCTCGCTGTCATAGAAGACCTCACCGGCCGAGCTGTGCAAGTCCAGCGAGAGGATGCGGCACTCGGCGATGTCAGCCGGACGACCGCAGAGATAACGGCGATCACTAGCGCGCTCGCGTGGAACCCGTCCACGGACCTGCGGACGGGCCTCGCGGCGCAACTGGAGTGGCTCCGCTCGATGGGAACAGCCACGAGCGATTGGTCGTGAGCCTGGCCGGGTAAGGTCGCCCGATCAGTCGACGGACACGTCGGTAATCGACACCTCTGCGTTGACCGTTCCCGTCTGACGGAACTCGATCGGGACGAAGAATGTCGCTCCCTGCCATAGGACATCCTGAGGTGTTCCCTCACCGTCGGCAATCTCTACGTTGATGAAGTACTGGCCCCCAGCGAAATTGATGTGCGGGAACTGGTAACGCACCTCTGAAAGCCCACGGTCAGTCGGCCCATGGGAGGTGAGCTGTCTGCGCGTACCGCTGCCGAACACCTGCTGTCCGTGCGGGGTATCAATGCTGAGACTCGAATGCCAGGTGTCCACGTCGGAGTCGTGGTCTACGGTGATGCGCACTTCGATGGCACTCCCGGTGAGCACCTCAGTCGCGGGCTCTCCCTGGGAGAACACGGTGACACCCGTAATGCGCGATGAAGGACGCGCCGCACCCTCGTCTTCGTTGTGCTCGTGCGCCTCGACGTTCTCCTTGCGGCGGCCCTCGAGGATCTCGCGGTGGGCCTTGGTCGCCTCGGCGGCGGAGCCGATGTATGCCACGTGCCCACGGTCGAGCACCACGCCGGTGTCACACACTTCCATCACTTGGCTCGCCGAATGCGACACCAGAATGATCGTGCGCCCTTCTTTCTGGAACTGCCGAATCTTGTCCATGCACTTGCGCTGGAAGGCCTCGTCGCCCACAGCCAGGACCTCGTCGACGAGGAGCACGTCAGGGTCGGTGTGCACCGCGACGGCGAAGGCGAGCCGCACGTACATTCCGGATGAGTAGAACTTCACCTGCGTATCGATGAAGTCACCGATCTCCGAGAAGTCGACGATGCTGTCGAATCGCGCATCCGTCTCCTCTTTGGTCAGACCGAGGATCGACGCATTGAGGTAGACGTTGTCGCGGCCCGACAGATCGGGGTGGAAGCCCGCACCGAGTTCGAGGAGCGCCGCAAGCCGACCGCGCCGACGGACGCTTCCGCCCGACGGATCGATGATGCCCCCGATGATCTTCAGCAAGGTCGACTTGCCGGATCCGTTCGGTCCAAGGAGGCCGATCGAGGAGCCAGCGGGAATCGCGAAGGACACGCCCTTGAGAGCATCGAAGCGTTCCTGATGAGCCTTCCCACGCCCCATCGTCACGAGACGCTCCTTGATCGAATTGTCCTTGCGGATCACGAAGGACTTCGATACGTCATCGATGACGACAACGTCCGGTGAGGCGCTTACTGCAGCGGCTTCTTCAGCACTCATCAGAGCTCCTGCGCGAAGTTGCCCTGGAGCCGCGCGAAGACACGCTGGCATATCCATAGCAGGACGAGTCCGATGAGGATTGCAATCAGCATCCGCAGGCCGAGTCCCTCCGGGTAATCGGAGGCGGAGCCGGATATCCAGAACGCCTTGTGAAATCCGAGTACCGCAAGTGTGAGCGGGTTGTTGGTATATGCCTCGAGCAGCCAATTCGGCCACCCGAACCGCGTGAAGACCTCGTGGACCATCGTCCATCCGTAGACGATCGGCGAGGCCCACAGCGCCAGCATGAGCACAATGCCGGTCAAGTACTGGACATCCCGGAGATACACGTTGAGCGCAGCCAAGAGGAGGCCGAATGCCGTGCCGTAGATCAGGACAACCAGCACCGCGGGGAAGAAGTACAGGATGTCGACCGTGATCGGGGGACGCGCCAGCACGAGAGTCGCTCCGATGAGGACTCCAACCTGGACTAGGAAGGTGAAAGTGCCC
Organism: Microbacterium sediminicola; assembly: GCF_039531125.1. Taxonomy (NCBI): domain Bacteria; kingdom Bacillati; phylum Actinomycetota; class Actinomycetes; order Micrococcales; family Microbacteriaceae; genus Microbacterium; species Microbacterium sediminicola. The sequence goes on along the minus strand of NZ_BAAAPL010000001.1, from coordinate 303,960 downwards.
GCACCGACGGCAGACAGCGGATAGACCTCACGTGGGACATAGATCTTCTTCACCAGCCCAGCGTTCGACACGATCGCTCCGGTGCTGCCGGAGAGGACTTCTGAAAAGAGCGCGTAGATCGTGAGGCCCGAGAACACGTAGATCGCAAAGTCGTCGATACCCCGGGCTGCGCCCAGGATCTGCCCCATGACCGTGTAGTACACGATGAGTTGGACGAGAGGGTTGATGAGCGTCCACACCAAGCCCAGTGCGCTGTCCTTGTAGCGGGCCTTGATGTCGCGGCGCACCAACAGACCTAAAAGGTGGCGCTCGGCCACGATGTCGCGCACAGCGCGCCAGAAGCCACCCTGAGACCGTGCGACGTGCTCGAGCGGCTCGGCCGCGAGCCGCTCGTATCGAGCGGCCGCACTGTCTGTCACGTAGACCACGTTCCTCTCTGCGGCGCACCGCTCGACATCGACGGATCACTATAACCCGCCGACATCTGCTCCCGCCGGAGCACGCCGATCACCCCTGCTCCAGCGCAATCTCCTTGCCGTGGCCGCTCTCATCAGGGAAGACCCAGCGGTCGTAGGTGAAGAAGCGGAAGAGCGTGGCGAGCGCCTGGCCGATCAATGTCCCCGCGATATTGTCCGCGACGACACTGTCCAGGCCGAGGACGTAGCGGGAGAAGGCCAGACAGCCGAGCTGGAGGCCAATCGCGATCAGATTCAGCACGACGAAAAGGACGTAGCGCGAAATCTTGCGACTGATCGTTCGCTTGCCGAAGGTCCAGAAGCGGTTGCCGACATAGGTGACGAAGGTTGCGACAACGATGGCGATGATCTTGGCCAAAATCGGCTGGTCGAACATCGGGCCGTGTCCGGTCACCCAGAACACGAGCACGTTGTAGGCCAAGGCATCCACAACAAACGCGACGCCGCCGACCACCAGGAAGGCGCCTGCACGGGCCCAGAGTCCGCTAGCGATACCCACTGAAGCCCCTCACACGCCGCGTCTCGAGTCCCAGGTCTGCGGCCGCCGCCATGGTACCGTGGATCCCGCCTATCGCCGCCGCCGCGCGTATTGGCGGGTTCTTTTCAGGAGTGTGCTGTGTCGACGACCAAGGCGCCGACGATTGCCGCGATCGTCCCGTGCTACAACGAAGCTCTGTCCGTTGCCAAGGTCGTAAATGATCTCCGCAACGCCGTCCCTGGTATCCAGGTGTACGTCTACGACAACAACAGTTCGGACGGTACGGCGGACATCGCCCGCGAAGCCGGCGCGATCGTGCGCCACGAGTACATGCGCGGCAAAGGCAACGTCGTCCGGCGCGCATTCGCGGACGTCGATGCGGATATCTACGTCCTGATCGATGGCGACGACACCTACGACGCCGACAGCCTGCCCGCCATGATCGAGGCGCTGCAGTCAGGGCCCTTCGACCATGTCCTCGGGGTACGTCGCGAACAGACCACGAGCGCCTATCGCCCCGGCCACGAGCTCGGCAACCGCGGATTCAACTGGTTCGTCAGCCGGGTGTTCGGTTCCGAAGTCAGCGACATGCTCAGCGGCTACCGCGTGTTCTCCCGCAGGTTTGTGAAGAGCTTCCCGGCTCTGTCCCGAGAGTTCGAAATCGAGACGGAGCTCACGGTCCATGCGATGAGTCTGCGTGTGCCGCAGGTCGAGGTTCCCGTGAAGTTCCGCGATCGCCCGGCGGGGAGTGAGAGCAAGCTGCGGACGTATCACGATGGATTCCGCATCCTCGGTCTGATCATGGGGTTGATCAGACACGAACTCCCACTCATGTTCTATGGCGTCATCGGGTTCGCACTGGCGTTGCTGGGAGTCGGGATCGGGATCCCGGTCATCATCGAGTTCTTCGGGACTGGACTCGTAGAACGGTTCCCGACGGCGCTCCTTTCGGTCGGAATCGTCCTTCTCGCCGTCCTCGCGTGGGCGATCGGGCTGATCCTGGACGGGGTGTTGAAGTCCCGGCGAGAGATCAGCCGCCTCAACTATCTGTCCCACACACCGCCCCCGACGCAGGCATGACAGACAACGAAGCAACCGTGGTCGCCGACGGCGGCAGCCGCGTTCGCGAGGTCTTCGATCGGCTCCGCACGAAGCCTCTCACGTGGGTGGTCATCGGCCCGGCGCTCGTCTACCTGATCCTCGTGGCGGCCGGAATCACCAACGCGAATATCGGCGTCGATACGTTGCGTGTCGACGCCGATGCGGCCCACGGCGACCAACTAGGCATCTCTCAGGCGATCCGCAGCGACGAGTACGGGACCGAGTCGCCGATCTGGCTCGGTGAGCTCGCACGCGCCGGCGCGGACGCTGTCACGCCCCTCAGCGTGTCGAATGACTTCTTCGCTCAGCTGCCCGACGGACCCGTCTCGGCAATCGTGTTCTTCGATGGTTCGGCGCTATCTCTGAGCCCGTGGATAGCGGAGGCCAGCCTGTTCGCGGCCAAGTGGTGGCTGCCGACGCTGCTGTTGTTTATCGGTATGCCCATCTGGTTCCGGCAGCTCACGGGAACCTACCGCTGGGGGTATTTGGCTGCATTTCTGGTGTTCCTCGCGCCGGCGAACATGTGGTGGTCCGGGCGCCCTGTCAACACCATCGGCTTCGTCGTCGCAGGGTGCGCACTCGCGATATGGGGAGCGGACCTCCTCGCGCGCCGCAGGACAGCCCCGATCGTCGGCGGTCTGGCTGCAATCCTGATCGCGGGGATCCTGCTGGCACGCACACCGACCTACTATCAGCCACTCGCGATCATCGTGGGCATACCGATCGTGGCCGCCACCGCCGGATATCTGATCATGCGCCCGGGGAGGCTCAGAGATCACCTGATCGCGCTCGGTGCGATCATCGTCTCTGGCGGGCTATGGACGGGGCTGCTCTTCGCCGAAAACATTGAGGCGGTGACCGCGGGGCTCAGCACCGTCTACCCGGGCGACCGCGCAAGCTCCGGCGGGTTTGTCAATCTCGGGCAGGTCTTTGGGTCAACCAATCTCGGGTGGCTGGCAACGGTCGGCGGAACTGCCAGCGTGAACCAGACCGAGGTGGTCAGTTCCTTCACGGTCTTCATCCCGGTCCTCGCCATCCTGTTCGCGAGCCAGCGGTGGATGGGCGCCCGTGCCCTGACCGGGGCTTTCGTTCCCCTCCTCGGTCTTGCAATCTTCTGGCTGAGTTGGGCCACCGTCAGCTGGGGCGGCCTCGGCGCCTACTTGCCGCTGATCAACCGCGTTCCTCCCGCGCGAGCGGCTGAGGCCGTCGGTTTCATCGCCACTATCGCGTTCGCGCTTTTCATGAGCCAGTGGAAGCCGCCGACCCGGCAGGCGCCGGCGATCATGGCTGCGGCGATGACCGCGCTTCTGTCCGGATACGCCGGATCCGCCCTTCAGGCGGAGATCATGCCGGATCTGCGCACCTGGATGATCTGGCTGAGCGCGGCAGGCGCTGCCGCCGCCGTGTACGTGGTTGTCCGATGGCCGGGCCGGCTGTGGTCGATGAGTGTCATGACAGGGTTGGCCCTTCTGTTGACCATCCATTCGACCCCGATATTGATCGGACTCGGCGACCTGCGCGGCAACGCTACCGCCGATGCCTTCATGGAGTGGGGGCAGGAGGCGCGAGAATCGGGCACGGTCTGGGCCAGTGATACAGGATCTCTCGACTCCCTCATGCTGGCAACCGGCGTGCCTTCTCTCAGCACCCGTCAACAAATCGGTCCCGATCGAGAGGCCTGGCTCGCATTGGATCCGGGAGGCGTCCACGAAGACATGTGGAACCGCGGGGGTCTCCACATCCAGTTCGACTGGACCGATGACCCCGACCTCGTCTTCAGCCAGCCGTACCCAGACACGGTCGTGATCACAGGCTCACCGTGCACGGTCGCCGAACGCGTGCCGACTCTGTCGCACATCGCATCCTCCACGCCACTCGATCTGTCATGCACCGCCGAGATCGCAGAGGTGCGATGGTCGAGCACCGACTTCTTCGTCTACGAAATCGTGCCGACGCCCTAGCAGTTCGTACGTGCCCGTGCGGTGCGTGCTCCTCCCCGCGCGAGCTAGGTCTGCGGATCACCCCCCGCGGCAAATACCGCAGCCAGCGTTGCGCCGGCCGCATCCAGACGCGCGGATGTCCATTCCAGAGGCAGGACCTGCGCTTCGCCCGGGAGGAGCGGCGTCCCAAATTCCGCGGCGCTGTAGCCATCGGTCGCGCAGGACTCCTGTGATTGAGAGATCCACGGGCCCACCGCAGCAGAAAGTACCGCGGGCATTTCCAGAGCCGACCATTCGGTCTGGTTCTCACATACCTCATAGGCGGCGATGCTTCCCGGATAGAGCGTGAAGCCGAAGAACGAGGAGGCATTCAGCGTATCGGCCGGATCCTGCCCATGGCACTTCGTTGCTCCGGACAGTTCCCACGCGACCGGGGTGATCTGATTCCACGGTGCGGATTCATAGGGCTCCGCTGAGGTGAACGCCGAGAAGCCCCATCGGGACTCTTGCAGATCAATCGCCGCAGACAGAGCCGAGCACTCGAGCGCGGTCTTCTGGACGACCGGCGGCGCACTCACGCCATCGAGAATATCCTCGACGATCAGCGAGAACCGCTCCGCGAGCTGTCGCTGACCTGCAGCATCGGTCAGCCCCACTACGCTGACGTCCAGTTCGTACCACCACTCTGCCGACACGGTCTCATAGCTGCAGCGTGAGTTTGAACAGTCCCAGTCAGCTGGCGGGGCGGCGTCAGTCGGGTAGGCACTCGCCGAGAGAGCACGCAAATCGAACGATGCCCACTCTGTCCAGAACTCGTCGCTGACCAGCATCCAGCTGCAGCCGATGCCATCCGCGGCAACGATGGTCATCGATCCGTACTGGTATGCCATCGTCAGGTCAGAGATGGCCTCAAGCTGGCTGAAGCCGTCCGCAGCCACGAGATCGCACACTTCGCCAAGTGACGTCGTGGCTTCCATTGTTGCGGACGGTTCCGGTGTGGTCGTCTCAGGTGCAGTAGCCGTGGAGAGAGGCGAAGTAGCGGCGGGACCTGCGCACCCTACGAGCAAGACCGCGAGTGCGAGCACGGCGACGAGGGCGGTTCTTTTCGGAGTCATATCGACATGGTGCCGAACGTTGAATACCGACCGGAAACAGATCGCTATCGGTTGAATACCGATCTCGGGGAGCGTCTACGGAAGCGTGCCGTACTCGAAGTCCTGCGTGCACGTCCCGTCGACGCACACGGGGTTCGCCGTCGGGTAGCCGAGACTTCCGTCGGGCCCGCCCGCATCGATGTAGGCGGTGAGGAGATCGCCGTAGACGGCGCGGGCATCTGTCGCCGCCGTCCAGTAGATGACGCCGTTCTCAAACTCCTGCGAGCAACCGTCATCGACAAGCCCGCATTCCTCGCTTCCGACGGGATAGCCCAGCACCCCTCGCTCGGAGCCGAGCTTCGCCCACGCGGTACCGATGCCTCCCCAGGTGGCGTAGGCGCCGGTGTCGGGTTGCCAGTGCATGAGGCCACCCTGGAACACCTGGTAGCAGCCGCCGTTCGGAAGACCGCACCCTTCTTCCAGCGTCGGATAGCCCAGATTCGACGAGGGGCCCCCGATCACCTCATACCCATCCGCCATGCCGCTCATCAGGTAGTGCGCATCCGTCGGAGCGGACCAATACATCGTGCCGTTCTGGAACTGCTGCGAACAGCCCAACGATGCCAGTCCGCACTCCTCCTCCGCGATCGGATAGCCGAGGGGTCCTCGCTCCCAGCCGCTTCGAGCCCACGCAGTTTGAATGCCACCCCATGTCGCGTGCGCACCGCTCGCGGCAGACCAGTGGATCTTGCCTCCCTTGAACTCCTGGTAACACCCTCCGTCAGGCAGCCCGCAGCCGGCGCCGGCTGAGATCGCGCCCAACTTTCCGCTGTCTCCCCCGAGGTTCTGCCAAGCGTCGACGATGTCTGCGGTACTGGCACGAGCGCCAGATCCGGGAGTCCACACCATCACACCGTTCTGGAAGGTCTGCTCACAGAGTTGCTCATCGCCCGTGCACACCTGCTCACCAGTCGGATAGCCGAGCCAGCTCTTCTCGTAGCCGATGCTTCCCCACCCGGCCAAGAGGGGAGAACTAACCGGGTGCGCACCGGTTGGCCCCGTCCAGTATATTTTCCCTCCCTCGAAATCCTGGTAGCACCCAGAATTGATGAGGCTGCAATGCTCGTCGCTCGTCGGGTAGCCGAGGTACCCGTTCTCCCAATCGGCAAGACCCCAGGCCGCCTGGATTCCGCCGTTTGTCGCATAGGCGCCAGTCGACGGTGACCAATGGATCTTGCCGTTCTCGAAGTCTTGATAGCACCCTGCGTCGACGAGCCCACAGTGGACCTCACTGGTCGCGCTACCGAGCCATCCGCTGTCGCCACCAAGAGCCTCGTGCTTGGCAGTGATGTAGGTCACCCCTCCGGTCGACTGCGTCGACCCGAACCAGTCGGTGAAGTAGTTGAAGAAGTTGCGGTTGCCGTAACTCGAGCAGGAGTCACCGAGACCGTAGCCGGCGGCGAGCGCAGCCGCGTTGGGCTGGTAGGGCGTGTAGTAGTACAGGTTTGCCGTTGCCTGGTTCTCGACGTACACCGCCCCTCGCCCGCAGGCTGAGTTCGGGTTGTAGAGAATGTTCCAGGTGTGGCCGGGCGCGTACCAGGTGAAGTAGTTGCTCGTCCCCGGCGGGTTCGCGTAGCGCTTGAGCTGCCACGCGCCGCCGTAGACCTGATTGAACAGCCCGTAGTACTGCGAGTCGCAGGCCGCCGTATCGGGACACCCCTGCCCCATCGCCGCCTGGTAATTCCATGCGCTGGGCCGCGACGTGGTGACCAGACCCTGCTCTTTCTGCAGCATCACGAGGATCACCTGCGGGTTGATTCCGCAGGCCTGCGACACCTTGTAGATGACTCGTGACGCACGCTCGCGGCCACCGCCCGAGTAGGCATTGCACATCGCGTCCGCCGAGATCGAGCGCGTGTCGACGTAGTAGTCCTTGAGGCAGGTGTAGCCCGAAGCACACGACGAGACCTTCGACTCGAGGAAGGTCTGGATCTGCGCCTCGGTCATCGTCCCCGAATTGAAGAACACTGTGTCACTGATGATGTTGCCAGCATCGAACTGACTGAGATCGGCCGTCTTCACAACGGACGAGGCAGCAGACAGGTCCAGAGCTGTCGTCGATTCCGACGTCGATGTCTCGGCCGCAGTCGCGACACTCGGTGCCACCAGGACCGCAAGCGCGAGGAACACGGAACTCAGCACACTGAGGATGCCGAGAACAGCCCGACGATCAGAACGTCGAGCCGAGGTCAGAGAACGCGCCATGGTAGACAGTCTCACCCACACCCGCGTGGGAAGTCACCGAGACACCCCGATGCGGAAACGTTAACGTTACAGATCAGCGTGAAGCTGCCACACTCGCTCGCCCGCTTCGCGCCACGAGAACCCGCGTCCGCGATCGGCCGCGAGCGTCGCGGCTCGGGTTCGCGCGTCGCCTGAGCTCAGGACCGTCTGCACCGCGGTCGCGAGCGCACTGGGGTCGGCATCGACAACAATCCCACCGTCCGCCAGCACTTCGCGCATCACGGCTGACTCGGACGCGACGACCGGAACTCCCAGGACGAGCGCCTCGACGACGCGCCACGGGTACAACGGCCGCACACCGGGATGGACCACAACGGATGCCGCCCCAACGACCGCGGCGCGGCCAGCGTCGTCGAGCTGGCCGAGGACAACCGCACTATCGCCCAAAGCCGCGGCGGTCTCGTCATCCCCACCCAGCACCAGGACTGGACCACTTCCCTCGCCGAGTCGCGCAACAAGCTGCGTCACACCCTCCGAGTCGGCGCCCGAGGCATCCACCACGACAGCCCCCTCGGGCACGCCCAGTTCACGCCGGCGCCCCACCTCATCCCGCGGCACGGCGAACCCTTCGGGTGCCGCCCCCGCGATCACACGAATCCGCCCGCCGAGCTTCGACCGCTCCGCCAGTTCTTCGGCCATCGAGTGCAGCGGCACGATGACGGCGTCCGCGTAGCGCTCGGCGCGCTTGAGCATGGCGCGATGCCAGGCCACCGAGGCCTTCGACACCGATCCCGGGTCTGTCCAGGGCGAGAGGTCCCAGATCGTGACGACGGTCTGCTCGCTCTTGTGTGCGCGATCGTGGCGCACAAGCGGCGCGAACAGGGTCGGCGAGTGCAGCATCCCTCCCCCCAGGCCGCTCGGCAGGCCGAGGGTCAACGCGGTCGAAAGTTCGCGCCGCGGAATGGCCGATGCCGTCACCCCTGCCAACCCCTTGACGCCCAGCGCTTCGAGCGCGTCCGCCGATGCCGCAGGCACAACTCCGGCCACCTCGCAGCCGCGAGGTGATGCCGCCAGCAGGGCCCGCGCGAGCTCCCGCGAGGCCATGGCAAGGTCGGGATCAGTCGGCGCGACCAACTGGTCGAGCACGACACGCAACGTCGTCGTCACAGAGCCACCTTCGTCGTCACAGAGCCACCTTCGCAGTCATCAATTCCGGCTCTCACGAGGTCGGGGTCGGGGTGGGAGTCGGCGGGTGCAACACGTTCTGGATGTAGTCCTGGATGAACGCGAAGTCGCTCGCTGTCATCTCCTCGGGGATGACCCCGATGCCGCCGACGGACGAGGGGGTCAGTTCGATCGTTGTCACCGGCTGCTCGCGGGACTTCACGGCAAGGTCGGCGAAGTACCCGATGAGCGACTGCGGGATGTCTGTCGCGATCAGCGCCGTTCCCGCCGCCGCGATGTCCTGGAACCTCGCGAGCACGTTCTCAGGGGTGAACTGCGCGAGGATCGCCTCCTGCAGCTGGCGCTGGCGCAGCATCCGGTCCCAGTCGCTGGTCGTGTAGCGGGAGCGTGCGTACCACTGGGCGGTGTCACCGTCCATGTGCTGCTCGCCGACCTCGATCCAGCCGATCGCCCATTCCTCGGCCGGCTGGCCGTCGTAGGCGGGGCCGCCACCCTTCGGAAGCCGCTCGGTGACGGTGATGTCGACCCCGCCGAGCGCGTCGATGAGGTTGGCGAAGCCCGCCATGTCGATGAAGACGTAGTACGGGATCTCGATGCCCAGGATGCCTTCCGCAGCGTCCTTGGTCGCTTCGATGCCCGGCTCCGAACCATTGGCGACGGCATCCGGGTACAGGGCGCTGCCGTCGCGGCACACCTCGACCTCGGTGCGCAGTTGGTTCAGTCCACTCGACCACCCGCAGGTGGCGTCGACGTGACCCGTGTGCCCGTCCGGGTAGAGGTCGGCCATGGGTCCTTCCGCGAACGGGAAATTCACCATGTCGCGCGGCAGGCCGGTGATCGTGACAGCCCCGGTGTCGGCGTTGACCGAGACGACCGAGATGCTGTCGTAGCGCATCGAGTCGCGGCCCTCGCCGCTGTCGGCGCCGAGCAGCAGGATGTTGTAGTAACCGTCCGACGGCGGAACTGGCGGTCCGGACTCGGCGAAGACGATGCCGATCGTCTCCCGCACGATGCCGACGCGTTCCGCAGCCCACACCGACCCACCGCCGGTGAGGACGAGAGCCACGATCGCGGCGACCGCGATGCCGAAGCGGGCGAGCGATCCGGTCTTCACGAGCTTCACCAGCCGCAGGGTGTCGATCGTCAGGATGAGCCACAGCACCGCGTAGGCGATCAGCAGTCCCTGCAGGAGCAAGAGTACGAACCAGTTCGTCGCAAAGCCGAAGAACACCTCGCGCCACATGACGAAGGTGAGCACCGTCAGGACGACGAGCACCCACGACACGAGCGTCGCGGCAAGCCCGAAGCGGCCGAGGCGACGATTGCCCGCAAGCACCTGCGCGGATCCGGGAATCAGGACGTTGAGGACGACGAGCCACCAGGCGCGCTTCGTCATCATCGACCGCGATCTGGTGTCGGGAAAGCGGATCGGCCGGTTCTCGATGACCGGTCGCAGGGCCCCCTGGCGAGGTGGGCTGGTGACGCTCACAGAGACTCCTTGAGCCGCCGGTTCTTCTCCTCGACGACCTCCACCAGCTTTGCGGCGTATACCTCGACGCGATCGCCGAGCGCGGCATCCGAGGTGCCGAGGATGCGCGCGGCGAGCAGTCCCGCGTTCTTCGCACCGGCGATCGAGACCGTGGCGACGGGAATGCCGGCTGGCATCTGCACGATGCTCAGCAGCGAGTCCATGCCGTCGAGGGTGGCCAGTGGCACGGGCACGCCGATGACGGGAAGGGCGGTGACAGAGGCGAGCATGCCCGGCAGGTGCGCTGCTCCGCCGGCTCCGGCGATGATCACACGGATGCCGCGCCCGCGCGCCTCACGCCCATAGCTGATGAGCTTGTCGGGCGTGCGGTGGGCCGAGACGACCTCGACCTCGTGGGGGATGCCGAAGTCGGTCAGCGCCTGGGAGGCGTCGCTCATGACGCGCCAGTCGGAGTCGGAGCCCATCACGACACCGACCAGGGGCGCCGCGGACGCGTGCAGGGGCTGCGGTTCCTCAGGCGAAGTCACCCGCTCAGGCTACGGTCGGCGCCTGGAGATTCCCCGGAACCGAGCCGGTGCGCCTTCGATCCCCTGCGGGCCGTCAGTCGAGGAACAGCGACGCGGCGGCACGCGCCTCGTACGCGACATCCTCGAGCTCGACGCCCGTGACGTTCACGTGTCCGACCTTGCGCCCCGGACGCGGGTCCTTGCCGTAGGTGTGGATCTTCGCGGCCGGATGCTGCGCCATGGCGTTCTCGAAGCGCTCGGTGATCCCGCCCTCAGCGGGTCCGCCGAGGATGTTGACCATCACCGTCCAGGGCTGCAGGGGCGTCGCCTGTCCCAGGGGCAGGTCGAGCACGGCACGCAGGTGCTGCTCGAACTGGCTCGTCACGGCGCCGTCCTGCGTCCAGTGGCCGGAGTTGTGCGGACGCATCGCGAGTTCGTTGATGAGGATGCGTTCGTCGGACGTCTCGAACAGCTCCACCGCGAGCATCCCGGTGACGCCGAGACCCTCGGCGACGGCAGCGCCGACAGAGGCTGCGACGTCGGTCAGTCGAGCGCTGGCGCTGGGTGCCGGAGCGAGGACCTCGGCGCAGACGCCGTCGCGCTGCTCGGTTTCGACGACGGGGTAGGTCGCGATCTGTCCGGAGGGGGTGCGAGCGACCTGCTGCGCCAACTCGCGGGTGAAGTCCACGAGCTCTTCGACCAGGAGTGCGCCGCCGTTCGCGTCCTCGGCGAGCGCAGCGAACCAATCGTCGGCGCCGTGCGCATCCGAGACGACCCGCACACCCTTGCCGTCGTAGCCGCCGCGCGGGGTCTTCACGACCGCTCGCCCACCGTTCTCGGCGAGGAACGCCGCAAGCTCATCGGGTCCGGTCACGGCAGCCCATTCCGGCTGCGGCATGCCGAGCTCGGCCATCCGCTGACGCATCACCAGCTTGTCCTGGGCGACGGCGAGCGCGGCAGGTCCGGGATGCACGGTGACGCCCGCCTCGACGAGGGCGGCGAGCACGTCCTGCGGCACGTGCTCGTGGTCGAAGGTGATGACATCCACGTCGCGGGCGAAGGCGAGCACCGTCTCGGCGTCGCGATAGTCACCCACAGATGTCGCCGCCAGCGTGGCCGACATTCCCTCCTGCTCGGCGAGGACGCGGATCTCGACCCCGAGCTCGACCGCGGGGGCGATCATCATCCTGGCCAGCTGCCCGCCACCGATCACTCCAACGCGATATGCCACTGTGGTCCCTTCGACGACACCCATTCTTGTCGGTGCACGACAGTTGTGCACCGACACTCACACGTCTGTCGGCGTCTGCCCATCGCGGTGCGCCAAGATCTGGTTGACCTCGACCTGGTCGATGAGGACCTCGTGCACCAGGGATGCCCGGGGAATCCCCGCGATGCGCAGCGGCGCATCCACACCATTGGTGAGGATCAGCGTGCCGCTGCCGAAGACCCGCTGGAGGGGCCCGCGGCGCAGGCGCACCGCATAGCCGCGCACGTGCGCCAGCTCGGCGCGACGCACCCGGAACAGGCCCCGGCGTTCGATGACCCGACGTGTCGTGATCGTGTAGGTGTGGGCGCGCCATGCCAGGAACGGCAAGAAGACCAGGAGCAGGATGAGCGCGGCCGCCACGGTCAACAGCATCCAGTTCTCGTACGGTGCGGGCAGGTTGTCATAGAAGTACCCTGCGGCACCGGCGACGACGATCAGGAGCACGGCCGGCAACAGCATCAGCAGAGGACGCCTCGTGCGCAGCTTGGCGATCAGCATCTCGGGCGCCTCGACGCCGAAGGCCGGCGTCATGGGCCGCCCTCCGTAGGTCGTCGGCTGCGTCATGACCCCATTCTGGCGCCCCTCAGCGCAGGTGGATGACATCCCCCGCCGCGACGGCGGTGGTCTGACCGTCTGCCGTGTCGACGAGCAGCAACCCATCGTCATCCAGATCGCGCGCCGTGCCGCGCAGGTCGTCCCCTCCCGGAAGGCTGACCGTGACCTGCCGGCCGATCGTCGCGCACATCCGGGCGATCTCTGCGCGGATCCCCGCGTGCTCGGCGTCTCCACTCGACGCGGTGAGCCTGCGCAGCATCCGGTCGAGGTTCTCGAGGTACGCCGCGACGAGGGCGTCCTCGTCTATCCCCCACCCCGCAATCGCGAGTGAGGTCGCCGTCGGCACCGGGAGCTGGGCGCGCGTCATCCGGGTGTTGACCCCCGCGCCGATCACGATCACGCCCGGTCTCGCGGTGACGACTTCGGCGAGGATGCCGCACACCTTGTATCCGTCGATCAGGACGTCGTTGGGCCACTTGAGGGCGACATCCACCGCCTCGGCTCGCGCCCCGGCACCCGCGCGCACGGCGAGGGTCATGGCGGCGCCGGCGATGAGAGGGATCCATCCCCGCGCGGCGATCGGGACCCCGGCCACGTCCACCAGCACCGACACCGCCAGCGATGCGCCCGGCGGTGCTTCCCAGACCCGGTCCAAGCGCCCGCGCCCGGCCCGTTGGTCGTCGGTCATGAGCACGGAGAGGTGCGGGTAGGCATCCGGCTGCGCGGTGGCCGCGGCGACGAGATCGGCATTCGTCGATCCGGTCGAGTCGACGACATCCATCCGGCCCGCAACCGCTGCCGTACGCGGAAAGTCTCGTGCATCCACCCGCTCACCCTATTGCCGGGACGCGACCTCGCCCACGAACAGCCACAGCGGATGCCGCGACGCGTTGTGCCCTCCCTCCAAGATCGGGGGCATGCGCGCCGATAGTGTGGAGGACGTGACCGACGACATCGATCTCTCGACCACTGCCGGCAAAATCGCCGACCTGCGTGAGCGCTATCAGCACGCGGTCGTCTCGGCCGAGGAGACCGCCCGCGAGAAGCAGCACGCGAAGGGCAAGCTCACCGCGCGCGAGCGCATCGAGCTGCTCGTCGACCCGGGAAGCTTCGTCGAGCTCGATGAGTACGTGCGTCACCGCACCACCGCGTTCGGCATGGACCGCTCCCGCCCCTACGGTGACTCGGTCGTCACCGGCACCGGCACGATCCGCGGCCGCACGGTCGCCGTCTACGCGCAGGACTTCTCCACCTTCGGCGGGTCCCTCGGCGAAGTCGCCGGTGAGAAGATCATCAAGGTCATGGAGCTGGCCCTCCGCTGCGGGGCACCGATCATCGGCATCCTGGACTCGGGCGGCGCGCGCATCCAGGAAGGTGTCGTCGCGCTCGGCAAGTACGGCGAGATCTTCCGTCTCAACACGCGCGCCTCGGGCGTCATCCCGCAGATCTCGATCGTCATGGGCCCCGCGGCCGGCGGCGCGGTCTACTCCCCCGCTCTCACCGATTTCGTGATCATGGTCGACAAGACCAGCCAGATGTTCGTCACCGGCCCCGACGTCATCAAGACCGTCACCGGCGAGGACGTCGGGATGGAAGAGCTCGGCGGCGCACACACGCACAACACGCGCTCGGGGGTCGCCCACTACCTCGCCGAGGACGAGGATGACGCGATCGACTACGCGCGGACGCTCCTCGGGTTCCTCCCCGACAACAACCTCGCAGAGTTGCCGACCTACGAGTCGCCGTTCGAGTTCGAGACGACGGATGCCGACCGCTTCCTGAACACGGTCATTCCCGACTCCACGAACCAGCCCTACGACATCCACACGGTCATCGAGCACGTGGTCGACGAGGGTGACTTCCTCGAGGTGCAGCCGCTGTTCGCGTCGAACATCGTGATCGGTTTCGGCCGCGTCGAGGGACGCACGGTCGGGATCATCGCCAACCAGCCCTCCCAGATGGCCGGCACGCTCAACATCGAGGCGGGCGAGAAGGCGAGCCGCTTCGTGCGGTTCTGCGACGCGTTCTCGGTGCCGATCGTGACGCTCGTCGACGTCCCGGGCTACCTCCCCGGCACCGACCAGGAGTGGACCGGCGTCATCCGCCGTGGCGCGAAGCTCCTCTACGCCTACGCCGAGGCGACGGTGCCGCTGGTGACCGTGATTCTCCGCAAGGCCTATGGCGGCGCCTACATCGTCATGGGTTCCAAGCAGCTGGGGGCCGACGTCAACCTCGCCTGGCCGACCGCCGAGATCGCCGTCATGGGCGGCCAGGGCGCGGTCAACATCCTCTACCGCGGTGAGCTGAAGAAGGCCGCCGAGGGTGGTGAGGATGTCGCCGCCGTGCGCACACGCCTGGCCAACGAGTACACCTACAACGTGGCATCCCCCTTCCTCGCCGCCGAACGCGGCGAGCTCGACGGCATCATCGAGCCGGCGCAGACGCGCGTGGCGATCGCCAAGGCGCTGCGATCGCTGCGCGGCAAGCGCGCGAGCCTGCCGCCCAAGAAGCACGGGAACATCCCGCTGTAGGCCATGAGCATCGATTCCCCCACCGGAGAAGACCTGCCGATCTCGATCGTGCAGGGCGCTGCCACGCCCGAAGAGATCGCCGCCGTGGTGGCTGTGGTCAGCGAGCACTACGCCGCCGAACACGACCAGGCTGTCGCGGAGGACAAGACACGATCGGCGTGGTCGGTGTCACAGCGCGGCCTGCGCCAGCCGCTACAGCGCGAGCTCGGCTGGCGCCACACCGCCTGCTGAGGTGGCACTCGCTCCTGGGGGAGGCAACTCGCACTCGGGAAGTGCAACTCGGCCCTGGCTAGTGCAACTCGGCGGGCCGGGGTGGGGGTGGTGGGGCCGGGAAATTTGTCCCCCAAAATACCTACAGACGAATTCTTGACGGTTCGAAATACTTAAGGAGCTGGAGCGCAGTTGCGTTCGGCTGAACCGCCGTCACTTCGGGTGTGACGCGGCCCAGGTTCGGCCACGCGATCAGTTTTCGGGTAGCTGATCGCACAGGCGAGGGGCGGACACTCTGTCCCCCCTCGCCTTCTCCATGTCTGCGGGCGGTTTCACCTCGCCTGGGTAGGAGGAATCGCGAGGGTAGGACCGTTCGCCGGTGTGTCGTCCTACCTCGGTGATTTCTCCTACGCTCGCGAGGCGCGATAGGGACAACAGGGCAGGATGTCAGGGCGTGGGCTCGTCGACGACCGCCGGATGCCGGACGATCTCCCGCCAGAGATCCACGGTGTCCTCGTCAGACAGCCCCCGGCCGCTGTCGGATCGCCCGACGACCGTCACCGCGACGCGCTCGTGCGGCGATGTCCGGATGAACAGACGATCCGAGCGCGCCTCGTGGAGCGTGGCGGCCAGCTCCCGCCGGATGATCTCGAGCTCTTCCCCGTCGATACCCTCGAGGCCACCCTCGTCCAGCACCGTCACGGTCGCGCCGCGACGCCGAGCCGCCTCGAGCTCGTGGCGCACCGCGTCGTCGAGCAGGCGCGCGGCGCGGAGCTCATCACGCAGGCTCCCCTCCGCCAGACGCGCCTCGACTTTCTCCTCGGGGCTGAGCGCCCCGCCCTGGGCGATCGTGTGCGTGAGGATCGGCCCGGCGACCGACAGTGCCCGCTGGATCTGCACGCGACGCTCGCGTTGACGCACGGCGTGCGCCGCCTGCCACGCGGCGGCCGAGCGCTGCAGTTCGACGAGCTTGCCGGTATCCACCGTCGCGCGATCTGTCAGCAGCACGATCAGCTGGGCCATCGCCACCCACACGATCGATCCGAGCAGTCCGCTCAACAGAGCCGGGACGGGCCCGAGCGCCGCTGAGGAAATGGCGATGAGGATGGCCGTGCCGATCCACGCGAAGACGGGGCGTCGCCGCACCATGACGACCACCATGAGCGCGCCGATGCCGCCCAGGTACCAGGTCACGTACGGTGCGTTGCGGGCGCTCTCCGGTACGGAGAAAGTGAGCGCCGCCGGCACGATCGCGGCGGTGACCACCGCGAGCAGCGCGCCGAGGATCGGCATCCGCACCACGCGCGCGCGCAGTCCCTTCAATCCGGCGGACACCGCGGGGTCCGCGGAGACCGGCCCGGTTTCGGTCTTCTCGGCGGCGGCCCGACCTCCCCACAGCACGACGATGACCGTCGCAAGGATGTAGAAGACGACGGATCCGATGAGGATGAACGGCCTGTTGACGTCACCGCCCGCCCACCACAGCCCCCGCGCGGCCAGATAGACCATGAAGGCGAAGGCGAGCCCGATGAGGAGGCGACGGACGCTGATCATGCGAACGACTCCTGCCAGGTCAGGCGGACAAGGGTGCCGGACGCGTCCGAGGTGATGTGCACGGTGCCGCCGACCGCCGCCACGCGGGCGATGATCGAGCCACGGATGCCCAGGCGATCATCGGGAACACTGTCCATGTCGAACCCGTCCCCGCGATCACGTACCTCGAGATGGATGCGAGAGGACACCGCCTCCTGCCGGGCGGTCACCACCAGGCCGATCCCGGCGGCGTGCTCGACGGAGTTGGCGATGGCCTGCATCGTCGCCAGCGTCAGCGCGGTCGCGACCCGTCCCGGGATCCGGAGCGCGTCATCGCCGAACGTCCGCTGCACGACAAGGTCGATGCCCAGACCTCGCGCGCCGCTCTCGACATCCTCGACGATCTCCTCGAAGGTCCGCGGCGCTTCGCTCCCGAGGCCCGCATCACCTTCCGCGTTGGCCAGACGCGTGAGTGCTTCCTGGGCCATCGCGACGGCGAGCGCCTGCTCGCGCGGAGACCGTGCGCGCTCTGCCGCGATCAGGGCGGCCAGCACACTGTCGTGCATCAGGGCGGCCACCGAGACGCGCTCATTCTCGGCGGCATCCGTGGCCGCGACCCGCGTATAGGAGACGACGGCAGCCTGCCGGGCGCGGTCGACGTTGTCGGCGATCGATCGGAACATCCACGCCAGGGTGACGAAGACCGTCCCGAGGATGATCGCGAACGAGACATCCAGCAGCGTCTGCCACCAGAACTCGGGCGCGAAGCGCACCTGCACGAGCCAGGTCACACCGAACAGCACCGGGACGAAGGCCGTCCACACCAGCTGCCACACCACCGAGAACACTTTGATGGAGGCCACCGTCGCCACCGTGACCAGGTACCACGTCCATGGTTGGGTCGACTCCTGGCCGGGAACCTCCATTCGGGGCAGCAACGGCCAGACGATGAGGGTGACGACGTAGATCGCTCCGAAGGTGATGGCCGCCGGCTGGATGCTGCGGCCGACGATGTAGGTCGTCAGGAGTGCCGCGAGGGCTCCGAAGTCGGCGACGACCGCCACGAGGAACCAGGGCCCGGTCTCGGCGCTCGCCGCGACCGCGAGGATGAACGCCTGGATGCCGAGCGCGGCCGAGCCGACGGCGAGCAGGATACTCGTCATCCGCTCGATGCGTCGTCGGGTGAAAGACCCGAGTCCGGCCGTCGGGTCGCTTCCGAGCGGAATCTGGCCCCAGGCCGTCGACAGCGACGACGTACGCGCGTTCGCTGCCGTCGTCATCCTCGGGCGTCCGCTCCTTCGGACTCGACGAGTCCATCCTCGATGGCCCGGCGCAGCAGCTCGAGTTTCGTCCGCGCGGGGCGGCCGACCTCGACGTACTTCGTGCGCACGCGCGTGATGTTCTCCTTCGCCGTGGAGTAGGCGATGCCGAGGCTGTCGGCGACGATCTTCAGCGGCAGCCCCGCGGCGTAGAGCCGCAGCACGTCCCGCTCCCGCGCGGACAACTGCGCATCGGCGAAGTCGCGGTCGCCGTCGACGGCGCTGGCCCACTCGACGTTGTGCAGCGGCTCACCGTCGGCCACGGAGCGGATCGCCGAGATCACATCGTCGATGGGAGAGGACTTGCTGACCACGCCGATGGCGCCGGCGACGAGCGACTCGCGAACCGCCGATGGGCGGTCGGCGACGGAGTGGACGAGGATGCTGGAGCCGTCGGCGACCAGACGCGCGACGTTCTCTGTCACGGTCGTGCCATCCCCCAGCGTCAGGTCGAGGACGACGACATCAACCGGCGCTGCCTGCGTCGATCGGCGCCAACGGACATACTCCGAGACCGTGCTTCCCGAGAACACGACATCCAACCCGCCGTCCCCCGCGCAGGCTGCTTCGACCCCCAGTCGCACGGACTCGTGATCATCGATCAACGCCACCCGTGTCATAGATGTCACTCTACCGACGACGAGGGGGCGAGGACGGCTACCGCCTCGAGGTGATGCGAGTGCGGGAAGAGGTCGAGCCCGTGCACCCGCGTCACCTCATAGCCGCGGCTGACGAATCGACCGAGATCCCGGGCGAGGGCGACCGGGTCGCACGCCACGTAGACGACCCTCGCCGGCGTCAGCGCCGCAAGCGCGTCGACGACGTCTTTGCCGGCGCCCGTGCGCGGCGGGTCGAGGACGACGGTCCCCCGCGACAGCCGCGATCGCTCGGCCGTCGTCGCCGCGTCGCGCAGGCGCCGGATCCAGCGGTCCACGCGCGCGGTCTCGGCGCGGGCTCCCACCCATTCGGCGAGATTCTCCCCCGCGTGCTCGGTCGCGCGCTCGCTCGCCTCGACGGAGGTCACTCGGGTGGCGGGTCCCGCAAGGTCGCCCAACAGTGCCGCGAACAGTCCGACGCCGCCGTACAGATCCAGGTGCCAGCCCTCGGGATCGACCGCTCCGGATCCGAGCATCTCCGCCACCACGGTCGTGAGAGTGGTCGCGGCCAGGCGGTGCACCTGCCAGAAACCGTCGGCATCCACGCGGAATGATCGTGCGCCGACACGCTCGGTGATGACGTCGTGGCGCTCAGGCCGCGCCGCTGCCCGGCGACCGGCCACGTCCGGGCGGTGCAGGGTCCGCACGTCCCCGCCGGCAGGCTGCACGAGATCGATCCGTCCCGGAGAACCGGCACGAAGCCCCGCCGCGGCCTGCTCGATCTCGGAGGTCGCCAAGGGCAACGAGGAGACGGGGATCACGCGATGACTCCGCGCGGCGTACGGACCGATCGCACCGTTCTCATCGACGTGGAGGGTCACGCGGGTCCGCCAATGGGCGCCATCCGCCTCCTCAGCGACAGTCCGCTCACCCATCCGCGCCGCGCGGGGTCCTTCGAACGAGACGGGAACCTCCAGCCGCCCGGTGCGGGCCAGCGCGGTCGCCAGGATGCCGCGCTTGAGCTCGCGCTGATGCGCGAGCTCAATGTGCCCGAAGTCGGCACCCCCGGCCCGGTCCGCGGGATCACGCGAGAGATCTGCCTCGGCCCAGATGTGGGGGCGGCGGTGCGGCGAGGCATCCAGAACATCGAGCAGCTCCGCACGCCAGAACGCCGGCTTGGAGACATCCGTGAGCCGCACGCGCACGCGTTCGCCCGGGATCGCGTCGGGAACGAACACCACACGCCCCTCGTGACGGCCGACGAACACGCCACCGTGGGCGACGTCCGCGATCGTCAGATCGACGATGTCCCCCGCAGCTCCCGTCATCCTTCGAGCTTCCCACATGCCCGGTAGCGTGAGGGCGTGCGCGTGCTGCTGGCCTCTACCTCCCCCGCCCGTCGGATGCTGCTGCGTCAGGCGGGCATCGAACCCCTGACTATGGCGCCCGACGTCGATGAGGATGCTGTCATCGCCGAGCTCGAGCGCACCGAGGCGCGCACCCTGCCACCCGACGAGCACGTCCTGGTCCTGGCCCGCCGCAAAGCCGCGGACGTCGTGGCGCGCCTGGCCGCGGAGGACCCCGAGTTCGAGGGGATCGTCATCGGCGGGGACTCGATGTTCGAGATCGACGGGCAGGTACTCGGAAAGCCGCATCTGCCGGAGGTCGCGACGGCACGATGGCACGCGATGCGCGGCCGCACCGGGATCCTCCACTCCGGCCACAGCGTGCTCCTTGTCACCCCGGGAGCCTCGGCGACGGAGGCGCACGCCGTCGCCGAGGCCGCCGTGTCGT
Source organism: Microbacterium sediminicola (assembly GCF_039531125.1). Lineage (NCBI taxonomy): Bacteria > Bacillati > Actinomycetota > Actinomycetes > Micrococcales > Microbacteriaceae > Microbacterium > Microbacterium sediminicola. Next base: position 283,639 of record NZ_BAAAPL010000001.1, on the reverse strand, counting down.
TCGCCGCGGACGTCACGGACGAGGAGATCGATGCCTACGTCGCGACCGGCGAGCCACTCCAGGTCGCCGGTGCGTTCACGGTGGACAGCCTCGGCGGAGCCTTCATCGAGAGGGTCGTCGGCGACCCGTCCACGGTGGTCGGGATGTCGCTGTCCACGGTGCGGCATCTGGCCGCGGAACTGGGAGTCTCCTGGACATCCCTCTGGAACCGCTCGTAGACACCCCCGCACAGGATCTCCCGTTTCTTGTCGAGAAGATCCAATTTGGACCCCCCTGCTCTCGGTAGGCTGACATCCATGCCTCATATCGCCAAGGTGCTCGTAGCGAACCGCGGCGAGATCGCCGTCCGTGTCATCCGTGCCGCGCGAGACGCCGGAAAGAGCTCCGTCGCCGTCTACGCCGACCAGGATCGCGATGCGCTGCACGCCCGCCTCGCGGACGAGGCCTACGCCCTCGACGGCGTCACCAGCGCCGAGACCTACCTCTCGATCGAGAAGATCCTCTCGGTGGCGCGCCGCTCGGGCGCCGATGCGGTGCACCCCGGCTACGGGTTCCTCGCGGAGAACGCCGACTTCGCCCGCGCCGTGATCGCGGCGGGCCTGGTCTGGATCGGTCCCGCGCCCGAGGCGATCGAAGCCCTCGGCGACAAGGTCACCGCACGGCACGTCGCCGAGAAGGTCGGAGCACCCCTGGCTCCGGGCACCCCGGGACCGGTCGAGACAGCGGACGAGGTGCTGGCGTTCGTCGACGTCCACGGTCTGCCGATCGCAATCAAGGCCGCCTACGGCGGTGGCGGGCGCGGTCTGAAGGTGGCGCGCACCCGCGACGAGGTGCCCGAGCTCTTCGAGTCCGCCACCCGCGAGGCCATCACCGCATTCGGTCGCGGCGAATGCTTCGTCGAGAAGTACCTGGATCGCCCGCGCCACGTCGAGACGCAGTGCCTGGCGGATGCCTCCGGCAACGTCGTGGTCGTCTCGACCCGTGACTGCTCGCTGCAGCGACGCCACCAGAAGCTCGTCGAGGAGGCACCCGCCCCCTTCCTCACACCCGAACAGAACGAGATCCTCGTGAGCTCGTCGAAGGCGATCCTGCGCGAAGTGGGATACACCGGCGCCGGCACCTGCGAGTTCCTCATCGGAGCCGATGGCACGATCTCATTCCTCGAGGTGAACACCCGCCTCCAGGTCGAGCACCCGGTCTCCGAGGAGGTCACGGGCCTGGATCTGGTGCGCGAGCAGTTCCGCGTCGCCGAGGGCGAGGAACTCGGCTACGACGACCCCGTCGCGGTCGGCCACTCGATCGAGTTCCGCATCAACGGCGAGGACCCCGGTCGCAACTTCCTTCCCCAGCCCGGCGACATCCACGTCTTCAAGACCTTCGGCGGCCCGGGCATCCGCCTCGACTCCGGTGTGACCGCCGGCGACAGCGTCAGCGGGGCGTTCGACTCGCTGCTCGGCAAGATCATCGTCACCGGCCGCGACCGCGCCGAAGCCCTCGAGCGCGCCCGCCGCGCCCTGGACGAGTTCGAGGTGGCGGGTCTTCCCACGGTGCTCCCCTTCCACCGCAAGATCGTGCGCGATCCGGCGTTCACGGCCGAGGACGGCACGTTCGGTGTCTACACGAGCTGGATCGAGACCGCGTTCGACAACGACATCCCCGCGTGGGATGGCGAGGCGGGTCAGCCCGCGGCCGCCGAATCCCGCCACACTGTCGTCGTCGAGGTCGCGGGCAAGCGCCTCGAGGTGCGTCTGCCGGATCGGATCGTGAGCGCTCCGGCCGCGCAGGGCCGCCCCGTCGCGGTTCCGCCGTCGCGCCGCTCGCACGTCGCGAAGGGCGTCGGCGGTGCAACCGGTGACGCGGTCACCGCACCGATGCAGGCGACGATCGTGAAGATCGCCGTCGAGGACGGTCAGCAGGTCGTCAAGGGCGACCTGGTGCTGGTGCTCGAGGCCATGAAGATGGAACAGCCCATCCAGGCGCACAAGGACGGTGTCATCGGCGCGATCAACGCCACCCCCGGGACGACGGTCTCGGCCGGTCACGCATTGCTGACGATCTCCTGACCTCTGCCGGCCCGCGATGGGGCGGCGTCAGAGAAGGCCGTGTGGGCCTCACTCCTCGGGTTCGTCGACGTCCACGATGTGCATGGCGCGGGCCGCGTCCGTGATGCTGGTGGTCAGCGACGGATAGGCGGCGAACACCCGCGAGAGCTGATCGACCGTCAGCCGCCGCTCCACCGCGATCGCCACCGGATAGATGAGCTCAGACGCACGGGGACCCACAATCACGCCGCCGACGACAGTGCCACTGCCCTGGCGGGCGATGAGCTTGACGAAGCCGTCGGTGATTCCCATCATCTTGGCGCGCGGGTTGCCCGCCAACGGCAGCTTGTGGACGACACCGTTGACACGACCTGCCGCCACATCCGCCTCTCCCCATCCGATCGTCGCGATCTCGGGGGCGGTGAAGATGTTCGCCGTGATGCGGCGCTTCTCGAGTGGGATGACGACATCGCCGAATGCGTGGAAGACCGCGGTGCGGCCCTGCATCGAGGCGACGGATGCCAGCGGGAAGAAATTCGTGCAGTCGCCGGCGGCATAGATGTTCGGCACCGAGGTGCGGGCGACGCGGTTCACACGGATGTGGCCGCTCACGGTCATCTGAACGCCGGCATCCTCCAGGCCGAGCCCGGCGGTGTTCGGGATCGATCCGACGGCCATGAGGCAATGGCTGCCTTCGACCACCGTGCCGTCGCTGAGGGTGACCACCACTGCATCACCGTTGCGCACGACGGACTTGGCACGGGATTTCGGGAGAAGATTCATGCCACCGCGCGCAAAGACACTCTCGAGCACCTGCGCGGCATCCTCGTCTTCGCCCGGAAGCACGCGATCGCGGCTCGAGATCAGCGTGACCTTCGCTCCGAGGTTCATGTACGCCGAAGCGAATTCCGCCCCGGTGACGCCGGACCCCACCACGATGAGGTGCTCGGGGAGCGTCTTCATGTTGTAGAGCTGGGTCCACGTGAGGATGCGCTCGCCGTCGGGCTTGGCACTCTGCAGCTCGCGCGGGGACGCTCCCACCGAGACGACGAGGGTGTCCGCCTCGATGCGGTCGAAGTCGGTGCCGCCGGGACCGGTCGACACGATCACGGCGTGGTCGTCGTCGACGCGGCCATGGCCTTCGATGATGTTCACACCGGCGGACACGAGCGACGCGCGCATGTCCTCGGACTGCTGACCCGCGAGGGCGAGCAGGCGCTTGTTCACCTGCGCGAGGTTGATCGCCACTTCGGGCTTGAGGGGTTTACCCGACTCTCCGCGGGCGAACAACTGCACCCCGAGATCCCCGGCCTGGGCGATGGCCACCGCCGCGTCAGCGGTGGCGATCAGTGTCTTGGAGGGAACGACGTCGGTCATGACGGCCGAGCCGCCCACGCCCGCGCGCTCGACGAGCGTGACGTCGGCCCCGAGCTGCGCGGCGGCCAGCGCCGCTTCGTATCCGCCGGGGCCACCGCCGATGATCGCCACGGTCTGGGTGCGCTCGAAACTCAGGGACATGAGCACCATTCTTTCCTAGAGTGGACCCATGGCACAGTCTGCGGCACACCCGCTCGATGATCCGAACGCCGACCCCTTCGAGATCGCCCGCGTAGCCGCGGACGACATCGCACGGCTGACCGGTGTCGACCACCATGACATCGCACTGACCCTCGGGAGTGGCTGGGGCAAGGCAGCCGACCTCGTCGGCGAGACCGTGGCGACCATCCCGGCTCCCGAGATCACCGGGTTCTCCGCGCCGGCTCTGGCGGGCCACGTCGGGTCGGTGCGCAGCATCCGCACCCCGAAGGGCAAGAACGTGCTCGTGATCGGTGCGCGCACGCACTTCTACGAGGGCCACGGCGTGCGTCGCGTCGTGCACTCGGTGCGCACCGCGGCAGCGGCGGGCGCGAAGATCATGGTGCTCACCAACGGCGCGGGCGGCATCAAGAACACGTGGACGCCCGGACAGCCGGTGCTCATCAGCGACCACATCAACCTCACGGCGGCCTCGCCGCTGGAGGGCGCCACCTTCGTCGATCTGACCGACCTGTACTCCACCCGGCTGCGGGATGTCGCCCGGATGGTCGACCCGACCCTCGACGAGGGCGTGTACTGCCAGTTCCGCGGCCCCCAGTACGAGACGCCCGCCGAGGTGCGCATGGCCAAGACGATCGGCGGACAGATCGTCGGGATGTCGACGGCGCTCGAGGCGATCGCCGCACGCCAGGCAGGGATGGAAATCCTCGGGTTCTCACTCATCACGAACATGGCCGCCGGCATCCAGACCACGCCCCTCAGCCACCAGGAGGTCATCGAGGCAGGACAAGCCGCGGAGCCGGTCATCTCGGCGCTCCTGGCCCGCGTGATCGGGCAGCTGTGACGAGCGTGGATGCCGCGCGAGCCTGGCTCGCGCAGGATCCCGACCCCGTCACCGCCGCCGAGCTGGCGGCGCTCATCGATGCCTCCGACGGGGGCGACGCGACAGCGGGCGCGGATCTGGCAGACCGCTTCGGCGGACGACTCGCGTTCGGCACGGCGGGTCTTCGCGGCAGGCTCGGCGCCGGCCCGAACCGGATGAACCGCGTGCTCGTGACGCAGGCGGCCGCAGGGCTTGCCGCATTCCTGCTGTCCCGTGCCGGTGATGGCGAGACCCCGAGCGTCGTCATCGGCTACGACGGTCGCCGCAACTCCGACGTCTTCGCGAGGGACTCGGCGGAGGTCTTCGCGGGCGCAGGCGTGCGTGCGATCCTCCTCCCGCGCCTGCTGCCCACCCCCGTGCTCGCCTTCGCGGTGCGGCACCTGGATGCCGCCGCCGGCGTCATGGTCACCGCATCCCACAACCCACCCGACGACAACGGCTACAAGGTGTACCTCGGCGGCGCCGACGAGGGGTCGCAGATCGTCTCCCCCGCCGACGCCGAGATCGCGGCCTTCATCGACGAGATCGCCGCCGGAGACATTCGGGATCTGCCCCGCTCGACCGCGTACGAGATCTCCCCGGAGTCCGTGGTGGACGCGTACGTGGCCGCCACCGCCGCCGTCGCACCCGCAGCAGCGGGAGCAGCCGATCTGCCGTGGGTCTACACCGCGATGCACGGAGTCGGGTGGGAGACGCTCTCGACGATCCTCGAGGTCGCCGGCTATCCGGCCCCGGTCGTGGTCGCCGAGCAGATCGAGCCGGACGGCGCGTTCCCGACGGTCGCGTTCCCCAACCCCGAGGAGCCCGGCGCGATGGATCTCGCGTTCGCGACAGCACGGGCAAGCGGAGCCGAGCTGGTCATCGCGAATGATCCGGATGCCGACCGCCTCGCCGTCGCCGTTCCCGACGACACGGTCGAGGGAGGCTGGCGCAGACTGACCGGAAACCAGACCGGGCTCCTGCTCGGCTGGCGCGCGGCGCGCACCGCGGACACGACATCCGGAGCGACCCTGGCCTGCTCTCTGGTGTCCTCCCCCGGACTCCAGACCATCGCCGAGCGCTACGGTTTGGGGTTTTCTGCCACGCTCACCGGATTCAAGTGGATCTCGCGGGCCCCACACCTCGCATTCGGATTCGAGGAGGCCCTCGGCTACCTGGTGAACCCCGAGACGGTGCGCGACAAGGACGGCATCTCCGCCGCGATCGCCCTCCTCGGCATGGCCTCGGAGGCCCGTGCGGAAGGGCGCACCCTCGCGGACCTGTTGGGCGACTTCGAGCGGGAGTTCGGAGTGTTCGCCAGCGATCAAGTGTCGGTGCGGGTCGAGGACCTGTCGATCATCTCCGACACGATGGCGGCTCTCCGTGCCGCTCCCCCCACGCAGGTGGGGGGTGTGCCGGTCGCATCGATCGACGACCTGCTGCACGGCGCCGGAGACCTCCCGCCGGGGGACGTCCTGCGCCTCTGGCTGGAGGACGGTTCCCGCGTGATCGTGAGGCCCAGTGGCACCGAGCCCAAACTCAAGGTCTACCTGGATGTGCGCGCCGACACGTCGGCCGAGGCATCCGCGCGCTTGACAGCCCTCTCCGCCGGCGCCCGAGAGCTCGTCGCCGCCTGAACCTCGCGGGCTCGTCCCCGACCGCCCCGCGTTGCTAACTCCTCAATTCCCGGCGCAAGTGGCCGAGATCACCCACCTCCGGGGCCGACGAGCCGAAATCTTGAGGAGTTGGCAACAAGATCGCCGGGTGAACCGCCGGCAAGGGGGTTGGTGCCCCCGGGCGAGAAGTGGGAGGTACGGTCACACTCTCAGCCCGGGGACACCAACGTCAGGGGGCCGAGATCTGCGCCTTCTGGTGGGAGCTGATCACGGCGAGTACGTCGACGAACAGCGGATGCTGCGCTTCCAGACCCGTGATGCGGGTCACGGCGGCAGATGCGTCCAGATCGCGAAGGATCTCCTGCAGCTCGACAGACTGCGGGTCGGCCTCGTCGACGAAATCGAGCGCCGCGTCGACGGCCGCGAGCAGACCGGACACCGACATGCCGCGCTCGGCGGCCTCGGCGGCCGGGCCGATGAAGCGCTCATGACGTGAGAGCTTGCGCAGTGGCTGGCGACCGACCCGCCCGACCGTGTCGGGCAATGCCGGGTTCTGGAACCGCGCCAGAATCTTCGCCCGGTAGGCCGCGAGCTCCGCGACGGGCAGCTCGTGCTTCGCGGTGAGAAGAGCAGATGTCTCTTCCAGCGCGGCGACGACCTGGGCGGCAACCTCGGCGTCGGCCAGGGCCTGCGCGATGGTCTCGTATCCCGCCCGCGCGCCGAGGTAGGCGGCGGCGGCGTGCCCCGTGTTGACGGTGAAGAGCTTGCGTTCGATGTAGGGGGCCAGATCGTCGACGAAGTGCGCGCCGGGGATGACCGGCGGGGCATCCCCGAAAGGTCCCCGCTCGATCGCCCACTCGTAGAACGGCTCGACGGTGACATCCACTCCGCCGCCCTCGGGCTGGGCGGGAACGATACGGTCGACGGCCGTGTTCGCGAACACGGCCCGGGAGCTCAACGCCTCCCAGGTCTCGCCGGCGGCCGCCGCGACTTCCTCACGGAGCAGGTCTGTCGCGTTGATCGCGTTCTCGCACGCCATGATCTGGAGAACGGGCGCGGATGCCTCGCGGGCGGCGAGGCCGGCGGCGATGTGCGGCGCGACGAAGCGCAGCACGGTGGGGCCGACGGCGGTGGTGACGACCTCCGCCGTCGCGATCTCCGCGATCAACGCCTCCGCGTCGGTAGCGGAGTTGATGGCACGGAATCCGGTGACGGCCTTGTCGGTTCCACCCTCACCGACCTCGTGCACGGTGTAGCGGTCGACGGCGTTGATCGCATCGACCAACGGGGCGGCGACATCCGAGAAGACAAGCTCGTAGCCGCCCTCGTGCAGCAGCAGACCGACGAATCCACGCCCGATGTTGCCGGCGCCGAAGTGGACCGCTTTCATCAGACACCCGCCGCCGAAACGAGGGCGAAGAGCTCTTCGGGGCTGGCAGCTGCCTTGAGCTTGGCGACATCGTCCTCGTCGGAGAAGAGGATCGCGATCTGCGACAGGATGCCGAGGTGTTCATCACCCACACCGGCGATGCCGACGACGAATGTCGCCGTCTCCCCTCCCCAGTCGACGCCGCCGTCGTAGCGGACGACCGACAGTGCGGAGGCGAGGATCTCTTCCTTCGCGTCGTTCGTGCCGTGCGGGATGGCGAGCTCGTTGCCCATGTACGTGGAGACCGTCTGCTCGCGAGCCTGCATGGCGTCGTAGTAGGCGGGGGTCACCGCGCCGGCGGCGACGAGCAGGTCGGCCGCCTCTTTCATCGCCTCGTCGCGCGAGACGGAACCCGGGTGAATGCGCACCCGATCGATCGTGAGGACGTCACTGGTCATGATCGTCACCTTTCTGCGTCCATTGTCACGGTGTGCTGATCCGGTAGGTGCGGGGCCGGCCGAGGACCGACCCCGCACCTCTCAGATCGGGTTACGCACCATCCTGGTGCTGTTCCTTGACCAACTGCACGACCTCGTCATACCGCGGCGAGTTCATGAAGTTGTCGACGGAGACGTGGACCGCGTCCGGCGTCTTCTGCCGAGCTCGGTCGGTGAGCTGGTTCTGCGTGATGACCAGGTCGGCCGAGGCATCCAGGTTCGCGATCGCCTTGTTCGTGACCGTCACATCGGTGACGCCGGCCTTGGTGATCTTGTTGCGCAGGACGCTCGCGCCCATCGCCGACGAACCCATGCCCGCGTCACAGGCGAACACGATGTTCTTGACCTGCTTGGTCTGCAGCGCTCCGCCGCTGGCTGCGCCATCGGTCGCCCGGGCGGTCTCGGCCTCGTCGTACGCGGCCTCCGCGTCGGCGAGGGCAACGCCTTCGGCGCCTGCGCTCGCACGCAGCGCGTCCAGAGCCGCCGACTCCTTGCCCTTGTTCGCCTCGGTCTGCGCGATCGCAGCGCTCAGGTCTCCCGCGAGGCCCGACTCGAGGTCACGCTTGCGCGTGGCCCGCAGGATGATCCCGGCGATGAGGAAGGTCACCGCCGCGGCGGCGAGCACCGAGAGGTACACCACGAGCAGGTTGCCGATGCCGCCGGCCGCGGGGCTGGATGCCGCCGCGGTGACCGCGATGATGCTGCCGGGGGCCGCCGGGAAGGCCAGGCCGCCGCCGAAGAGCATGTTGACCGTGACGCCCGTGGCACCACCGGCGATCAGCGCGAGGATGGTGGCCGGCTTTGCCAGCGCGTACGGGAAGTAGATCTCGTGGATACCACCCAGGAACTGGATCACCGCGGCGCCGGGGGCCGACGCCTTGGCGGCTCCCACACCGAAGAAGGTGAACGCCATCAGCAGTCCGAGGCCCGGTCCGGGGTTCGCCTCGATGAGGAACAGGATCGACTTGCCGGTCTCAGCGGCCTGCTCGATGCCGAGCGGCGTGAACACACCGTGGTTGATGGCGTTGTTCAGGAACAGCACCTTCGCGGGCTCCACGATGATCGACACCAGGGGCAACAGGTTGTACGAGACGAGCCAGCCGACCGCCGCGCCCAGCACAGCGCTGATGCCGAGCATGAGCGGACCGAACACGAAGAATCCGACGATCGCGAGCAGCATGCCCAGGATTCCGGCGGAGAAGTTGTTCACCAGCATCTCGAAGCCGGGCTTGATCTTGCCGTCCCAGATTCGGTCCATCCACTTGGTGAGCAGCGCCGCGAGCGGGCCCATGATCATCGCGCCGAGGAACATCGGGATGTTCGTTCCGACGATGACACCCATGGTGGCGATCGTGGCGACCACACCGCCGCGCTCACCGTAGACCATGCGGCCGGCGGTGTTGGCGATCAGCAGCGGCAGCAGGTACACGATCATCGGGCTGACAAGTCCCACGTACTGCGGGAAGGTCGCACCGTCCGGAAGCTCGGCGAGGGCTGTCATGGCGCCCTGCCAACCGATCGTGTCAGCGTTGCCGAATCCACCGAGCAGCGGTGCGATCGGCTCCCACCAGCCCAGCCATCCCAGCGGGATGAAGAGCATGGTGATGAATCCCCAGGCGATGAATGCCGCGATGTTGGGCATGATCATGCCCGACAGGAACGTGCCGAATCGCTGTACCGCGACCCGCGCCTTCCCCGGGCTACTCGCCGATGGCGACATCGTTGTCATTGCGATCTCTCTTTCTAGGATGCGGAGGCGGCTCGTGCCGCCTCCCGCGCGGATGCCGCATCGGTCGCGGCAAGGGCTGCCTCGGCGATCGCCTTCGCGTCGTCGAGGGAGTACTGCAGAAGGGTCGCCCGCACGTCGGCCAGCGCCGTGGGCGCCATGGACAGCGAGGTCGCACCCAGACCCACGAGCACGACCGCGAGCATCGGGTCGGCTGCGGCCTCACCGCAGATGCCGACCGGACGCCCGGTGCGCGCTCCCGCGGCGCCGACCTCACGGATGAGGCGGAGGACGGCGGGGTGCCACGGATCCTGGTAGCCCGCGACCGAACCGAGCAGGCGGTCGGCGGCGAGCGTGTACTGCGTCAGATCGTTCGTGCCGATGGAGGCGAATTCGGCCGACGCGAAGATCTGATCGGCCATGAGAGCCGAGGACGGGACCTCGACCATGACGCCGGCGGTGCGGATGTCGTACTCGTGCGCGAGGGCTACGAAGTACTCGGATTCCTCGACGGTGGCGACCATCGGAGCCATGACCCAGAGGTCGGCGCCGTTCCCGGCGGCGCGGGTCTGCGCGTCGGCCTCGGCGAGCGCGGTGAGCTGCTCGCGCAGGATGTCTTCGCTGGCCCGCAGTGCACGAAGACCACGAAGCCCCAGCGCGGGGTTCTCCTCGTGCGCGTCGTTGAGGAACGGCAGCGGCTTGTCGGCGCCGGCATCCAGGGCCCGCACGACGACCTTCTTGCCCGCGAAAGCGGTCAAGAGCTGCGCGTAGGACTCGCGCTGCTGTTCGATCGTGGGGGCTGAGCTCGAGGACAGGAAGAGGAACTCGGTGCGGAACAGGCCCACACCTTCCGCCCCCAACGCGACGGCCTCGGCCGCCCCCGCGGGGGTGCCAAGGTTCGCCAGCAGAGGGACCGCCGTGCCGTCCTTGAGGGCGCCATCGGTGATCGGGGCATCGGCGGCCGCGGCGCGCGCGCTGGCGCGGTTCGCGGCACGGGTGAGTTCGTCGGCGGTGGGCTCGGTCACCACGACGCCGGCGGCGGCATCCGCGATCACGGTGTCACCATCGGGGAGGTCCGCGGCTGCCGCGACACCGACGACAGCGACGATGCCCTTCTCCCGGGCGAGGATCGCGGTGTGCGATGTCGGACCACCCTCGGAGGTCACCAACGCCAGCACCTGCTCGAGGTTCAGCAGTGCGGTGTCGGCCGGGGCAAGATCCTTGGCCACCAGGACGAAGGGGTGACCGGGGTCCGGCACACCCGGGGCCGCGACACCCTGCAGACGGGCGATCACGCGCTGGGCGACGTCATCGAGGTCAGCGGCGCGCTCGCCGAGGTATCCGCCGACGGCTTCGAGCTGGGCGCGGAACGAGGCGAAGGCCTCGAACACGGCACGCTCCCCCGTCTTTCCCTCATCCAGACGCTGGTCGACCTCGTCCTCGAGGGTGGGGTCCTCGGCCATCATGGCCTGCGCCTCGAGCACCTCCTGTGCGGCGCCACCGGCCTGTTCCCCGCGCTCCTCCAACTCCCGCGCGACGGCGGCGACGGCCTCGCGCACGCGAGACTTCTCCTCGTCGACGGGCAGCGCACTCGGCGCCTCATCCGGGGCGGGCAGCGGCTCCGCCATGCGTGCCACCGGGCCGTGGGCCACGCCCAGGCCGATGCCGACTCCTCGCAGCTGAGCCATCATCACGCGTCGTGGTCGGTGGTGAGCAGCTCTGCCAGCGTGTCGAGGGCGGCTTCGGCGCCTTCGCCGTCGGCGGTGAGGGTGACGTAATCGCCGTGCTCGGCGCCGAGCGCGATGACGCCGAGGATGCTCGCGGCGTTGACCGGCGCGCCGGCGTCCTTCGCGACGGTGATGGGGATGCCGGCCTCCTTTGCGGCCTGGGCGAACATCTTCGCGGGACGGGCGTGCAAACCGTTGGACGAACCGATCCGGACGGTGCGGGTGATCTGAGACATGAGTTGTACCTCCGCTGCGTTAGGGGTGTGGGGGTGCTGACGCGGTGTCAGCCGGAAGACTCGACCGCCGCAGCATCGATCGCGTCATCCACGAGGGCGAGGGTGCGGGTGCCGTCCCGGTCCTCGAAGACATCGGAAGGGAGGAGAGCGACAAGGCTCCCCCGCGCGCGGGCGGAGCCTGCGAGCTCGGGGAACCGATCATCCAGATGCGGCCCCACGAGCACCAGATCGACCGTCTCCGTGGCGCGCTCCAGCGTGTCCGGGGTTCCGGCTCGAACACTGAATTCGCGCCCCGCCGCGGCGGCAGCGGCACGCAGCCGCTGTGCGACGAAGGTGCTCGACGCTCCCGCGCCGCACATCACAAGGATCCTCATCGATCCGCCTCCTTCTCGGTTACCGATTCTTGTGAGGAAGCTGAGAGCGGACAACCAGTCCTTCTTCCGCCCCCGCGGAAGAAGGACTGGATCACCCCCCACGGCAGGGGCGCACATGGTTGACTTGCTCGTCGAGGACGCGTGCGGCCAGAGCCGCCGCCGAGGAGTTCCATGAGCAGACCCCGTCAGGATCGGATGCTGAGCCTGCTCGTCCGCGAGGGCGAGTGGGTCACCGCATCGACCCTTGCGGACGCACTCGGGGTCACGCCCCGCAGCATCCGCACCTACGTGACGGCGATCAATGCGCGTGTCCCCGGGGGCTCGGCGATCGAGTCCGGGCCGTCCGGCTACCGAGCCGGAGCGGATGCCGCCGTCGCGCTTCGCGCGTCTGCCGCCGCCGACGCCGGGACGCCGCGAGACCGGCTCTACACGCTCGTGCGTGCGCTGCTCGGGAGCGCCGACGGGATCGACGTCTTCGAGACCGCGGACCGACTCCACGTCAGCCCGGCAACCCTTGAAGCCGACCTCGGTCGCGTGCGCAGCCTCCTGGGCGGGACGGGAATCACCCTGGAGCGACAGGCGTCCACCGCGCGACTGCGCGGCACAGAGGTCGCTCAGCGGCGACTGCTGAGCACCCTGGCCCACGACGAGATGGAGGCCGGCGCATTCGACTTCGACGCGCTGCGCCGCACCCTCGGCGGAACGTCCGTGGGAGCGAAGGTGCTGGGACAGTTCAAGGTCGACCTGGTCGCACGGCTGGGCGAGCTCGGCTACTACGTGAACGAGTTCGGCATCGTCGATGTGCTCATGCACATCGCGATCGCCGCCGACCGCGTTTCGCAGGGTCGGGCACTCGAGGCATCCGGCACCGAGACCGCGACCGAGGACCGCCGCACGATCGCTGGGCTGCTGGACGAGCTCGTGCGCGAGCACCTCGACGTGGTGCTCGGGCAGGGTGACCTCGACCATTTGGCTGTGCTGGTTCTCACGCGCGTCGTGGCTCCCGGAGCCGCGGCCCCCCGGGAACGGGCGCGGGAGAACCTCGACCCCGAGCTCGAGCAGGTCGTCCGGGACGTCGTCGAGTCGGCCGCAAGCGAGTTCCTCGTCGACATCGCGCACGAGGACTTCATCCTGCGCCTCTCGCTGCACGTGCAGAACCTGCGCCAGCGCGCCGATGCACAGGCGTGGTCACGCAATCCGCTCACCCGTTCGCTGAAGACGAGCTACCCGATGATCTTCGAGGTCGCCGTCTACATCGCCGGCCGGCTCGACGAACGCGTCGGGCTCTCGCTGCTGGACGATGAGATCGCCTACATCGCGATGCACGTTGGCGGGCATCTCGAGCGCACCCGGTCCCGGGAGCAGCTCTTGACCGCCACGATCGTGTGTCCTGGGTACTACGAGCTGCACGAGCTGCTGCGCTCGAGCGTCGACCGCTCGCTGGGGCGGTCCATCGAGGTGGTGGGAGTCGACACGCGCGCGGATCCGCAGTGGGACGACATCCACACCGATCTGATCCTCAGCACGATCGATCCGCCGACGCCGTCCGACCGCGTCATCCGGGTGCAGCCCTTCTTCACGGACGCCGACCTCGAACGCGTCCAGTCCGGTGCGAGTCGCGTGCGGCGGGGGCGCCGCCTCGCGCGCTTGCGGGCAGAGCTGGCCCGCTACTTCCCGGCGGGGGCGTTCACACGGGACCTCGGCGGTGTCGCCGATCAGGAGGAGGCGATCCGGCGCCTCGCCGAGCCGCTGACGGCGCAGAACGTCATCGACGACGAGTACATCGAGCGCGCCATCCATCGGGAGCAGCTGTCGTCGACCGCGTTCACCGATGCCCTGGCGATGCCCCACGCGATCGAGATGACGGCGACGCGCACCGCGATCTCCATCGGCATCGCAGACCCGTCCCTCGGCTGGGGGGACGCGCGGGTGCAGGTGGTGGCGCTCGTCGCTTTCTCAGAGTCCGACCGCGCGGCCTTCCAGACGGTCTTCGAGCAGTTCGTCGAGGTGTTCTCCGAACGCGAGAGCGTGCAGCGCATCGTTCGTCGCGCGGCGGATCTGCCATCGTTCCTGGACGAGCTGACCGCCGTCATCGACGGCTGAGCCCGGTCCGCGTGGTGGCGGGACCGCGGCGTCGTCGCACGTGGCCCACCTCTCCCGGTGCCAACTCCTCAACATTCGTGCGGAACGGGCGCGGAGACTGCGCTCAGCACCGACAGTCGTCGACTCTTGCGGAGTTGGCGACGCGACATTTGCACAGTCGTGGGGCGCGACGTCAGCCGTGCCTGGGTACCGCAGCGATCTGTGAAGGGAGGAACTCTGCGGATGGCTCGTGATCCCCGCTGCCAACTCCTCACGTTCCCTGTCCACAGGTGGTGAAAGCGCGTCGATACCCAGACACCCGATGGCTTTTGAGGAGTTGGCGCCGCTGCGCACGCCATCGCCTCCTCCCGCCGGGTCGTGACGCGCGATCTCTCTCCCATCGCGTCGCGCAGAGCCCGACACGGCACATCACACCTGTTGGGTGGCGGCATGACAACCGACGCGGAGCGGCAGGCGGACATCTACTTCAGCGCCCGGCACATCACCACAGCCCAACTGACCCATGACGGATGCAGTGACCGCGCAATCCGCGAATTCGTCGCCAGCGGCATCCTTCACCGAGTGCGACGTGGAAGATTCGTCGCAGCCGGTACACCGGCCGACCTCGAGGCTGCGGCCCGGCTCGGCGGGCGGCTGGACTGCGTCTCTCTCTTGCGCGCTCTCGGCATCTTCGTTGCGCGGCATCACGCCCTCCACATTCAGATCACCGATCAATCCAGCAGGCTGCCAGTCCGCCCGACGGACGTCACTGCACATTGGCGCCAGACGAGTGCCAACCCCACTGCCCTCGCAGCGGACCTCATCGAAGCCCTCGCGCAGGCATGCCGGTGCCAGCATCCCCGCGACGCGATCGCGACGCTGGACAGCGCCTGGCACCTCGGCTTCGTCGATGAGGCCGGACTCACGAAGGTGTTCAGTCGCCTTCCGCGACGACTTCGCAGACTTCGCGACCTGCTCGACCCTCGATGCGAATCAGGCCCGGAAACACTGATGCGTCTGATATTGCGCGGACTCGGATGCGACGTTGAGGCGCAGGTACCGATCGCAGGAGTCGGGCATGTCGACTTCGTCGTCGACGGGTGGCTCATCATCGAATGTGACAGCAAGGCTCACCACTCAGGCTGGGACGCACAGCGCCGCGATCGCAGACGGGACCTGGTCGCGGCGTCTCTGGGGTACACCACCATCAGACCAGTCGCCGAAGACATCCTGTTTCGCCCCGAGACGGTGCTGGAGTACGTCAAGGCCACCCTCGCCCACCGCCCGGGAGCGAACTCCTCAAGGTCGCGCTGATGTTCCGCCAGAATCGGGACATACGGCATCGGAGACCTCGAATTCGAGGAGTTGGCGCCAACCGCTCGCCGTCGAGTTCACCGCTCGACCTCCTGACCCGCGAGCGAAAGCACACTCAGGAGCCAGTGGCACCCGTCGGCAACTCCTCACATACGAGACCCGGACGCGGGTTGATGCGCGAATCAGGCTGCTGGCGGCTCGAAATTGAGGAGTTGGCTCCGGTGTGGTGTGGTGTGGTGTGCGGCGGCGCGCTCGGCCGGACTAGCGGTCGAATCCCTCGCCGATGAGCTCGATCAGCTCCTCGCGCTCCTCGACGGGGAGGAAGGCCCCGGCTGCGGCGTTGAGCTGGAAGACCTCGAGGTCGTCCAGGTCGTACTCGAACGCCTGGGCGAGCAGGGCGAGTTCGCGCGTGAGCGAGGTGCGGCTCATCGTGCGGTTGTCGACGTTCACGGTCACCGCGAAGCCGAGCTGGTAGAGGAGGTCGAACGGGTGGTCGGCCAACTCGTCGCCCCAGGCCTGGATAGCACCGGTCTGCAGGTTCGACGAGGGCGAGAGCTCGAGCGGGATCTCCCGGTCGCGCACCCAGCGGGACAGGTCACCGAGCTCGACCATCACGTCCTCGCGGTCACGGGAGATCACGGAGAGGTCGTTGGCCAGACGCACACCGTGCCCCAGGCGCAGCGCGCGCCCGTCGATGAGGGCCGAACGGATGGAGTCCAAGCCCGCCGCCTCCCCCGCGTGCACAGTGACGGGGAAGAACTCGCTCGCCAGGTAGTCGAACGCCGCCCGGTGACGCGAGGGCGGGAAGCCATCCTCGGGGCCCGCGATATCGAACCCGACCGCCCCGCGCTCGCGCCAGTCGACGGCGAGCTTCGCGATCTCCAGAGACCTGTCGGTGTGCCGCATCGCCGTGATGAGCTGACCGACGCGGATGTCACGCCCCGCGCGCTCAGCGGCATCCTCACCCTCTTCGATGCCGTCCTGCACGGCCTCGACGACCTCGTCCAGGCTCAGGCCCCGCTGCAGGTGCTGCTCAGGAGCCCAGCGCACCTCACCGTAGATCACTCCGTCGGCGACCAGGTCCTCGACGAACTCGCGGGCGACGCGACGGAGCCCCTCCGTCGTCTGCATAACCGCGGTCGTGAGGTCGAAAGTCTTCAGGTACTCGACCAGGGACCCCGAGTCGCAGCTCTCGGCGAACCAGTCTGCGAGATCTTCGGCGCTGTCCTCGGGAACCTCGAGCCCGACCTCATCGGCCAGTTCGAGGATCGTTTCCGGGCGCAGCGCGCCGTCGAGATGGTCGTGCAGCGACACCTTGGGGAGGCTGCGCAGGGACAGGCCCTGCAGAACAGCATCGCCGTGCTGATCGATCGACATGGTGCTCCTTTGACGAACGGTCCGAGGGAAGGCGGGTCAGGCGGTGACGCGCTCGAGGACGAGGGGCACGGAGTCCGGAGGCGTCTCCCCAATGTCCCACGCGCTCCCCAGCGCGTCCAGCGCTCGCGCAAAACGGGCCGGGTCGTCGGCGGACAGCGTCATCACGGGCGCGCCCGCGACCACCGCATCCCCCGGCTTCACGTGCAGATCGATGCCCGCGGCGTGGATGACGGGATCCTGCGCCCGCGCGCGCCCCGCGCCCAGGCGCCAGGCGGCCACGCCGAATGACAGCGCATCCATCCGCGTGATGTAGCCCGCTCGCGGCGCGGTCACGACGTGCGTCTCGCGTGCGACGGGAAGCGCGGCATCCGGGTCACCGCCCTGGGCGCGGATCATGGATCGCCAGGAGTCCATGGCCCGCCCCTCTCGCAGCGTGCCCTCGACGTCGGCGTCGGGCAGGCCGGCAAGCGCCAGCATCTCCCTCGCCAGTGCGAGGGTGAGCTCGACGATGTCGGCGGGGCCGCCTCCGGCGAGCACCTCGACCGACTCGCGCACCTCGTTGGCGTTGCCGATGGCGAATCCGAGCGGGGTCTCCATGTTCGTCAGGAGCGCCGTGGTGGCGACCCCGGAATCCGTGCCGAGCGCGACCATCGTGCGCGCGAGCTCCCGCGCCCGCTCCGGCTCGCGCATGAACGCCCCCGATCCGAACTTCACGTCCAGCACGAGCGCGTCGGTTCCCTCGGCGATCTTCTTGGACATGATGCTCGAGGCGATGAGCGGGATCGCTTCGACGGTCCCGGTCACATCACGCAGGGCGTAGAGCTTCTTGTCGGCGGGGGCAAGGCCGGACCCCGCCGCGCAGACGACAGCGCCGACATCGCGCAACTGGGTGGTGAGTTCATCGTTCGAGAGCGCAGCACGCCAGCCGGGGATCGACTCGAGCTTGTCGAGGGTTCCCCCGGTGTGTCCCAGTCCGCGCCCGGACAGCTGCGGCACGGCGACTCCGAAGGATGCCACCAACGGGGCGAGCGGCAGGGTGATCTTGTCGCCCACTCCCCCGGTCGAATGTTTGTCGACGGTGCGCTTTCCGAGGCCGGCGAAGCTCATCCGCTCACCCGAGGCGATCATCGCCTCGGTGAGCACGCGGATCTCGTCGCGATCCATGCCGTTCAGGAGCACCGCCATCGCGAACGCGGCCATCTGCGCGTCGGCGACGTAGCCACGGGTATAGGCATCCACCATCCAGCGCAGCTCGGCCTCGGGCACCGCCCCGCCGTCGCGTTTGGCGCGAATCACGTCCACGGCATCGAACGGCTCGGCATTCACAGCGGCACCACCATCCGCGAGGGGTCGGGTGTGACGCACGTCACCGCGCGTACTCCTCGAGGTCGCGGGGGCCGAACGCATCCGGCAGCACCTCGTCGATGGTACGGATGCCGGACACGGTCTCGAGCAGCATCCCGGGAGCGGAGTGTTCGTACAACAGCTGACGGCACCGACCGCACGGCATGATGATGTCCTCATCGCCGTTCACGCAGGAGAACGCGATGAGCTTGCCACCGCCGGTCATGTGTAGCTGCGAGACCAGTCCGCACTCGGCGCACAGGCCCACACCATAGGAGGCGTTCTCGACGTTGCACCCCGAGATGATCCGTCCGTCGTCGACGTACGCGGCCACCCCGACGCTGTAGTTCGAATACGGCGCATAGGCGCGCTTCATCGCATCCACCGCGGCCTTGCGCAGCGTCTCCCAGTCGATCTGGTCCGTCGACATCGCTTTCACTCCTTGATGTAGGGCTTGCCCGCGGCCTTCGGGCCGATGACCTTGCCGGCCACAACCGCCACGGCCACCAGGGTCACGACGTAGGGGGTCATGGCGATGAGGTCCGGCGGCAGCTGGGACCCGGCCTGACCCGCCCAGATGCGGAAGTTGCTAGCGAAGCCGAACAGAAGCGCCGCGATCGCCACACCCCACGGGTTCCAACGCCCGAGGATGACGGCGGCCAACGCGATGAATCCCTGACCGGCGCTCATCTCCCGGACGAATGCGCCGACGGAGCCGATCGTGAGCGACGCGCCGCCGAGTCCGACGACGAGGCCAGCGATCGAGATCGTCCAGAAGCGCCAGACGTTGACCTTGATGCCGACCGTGTCGGCCGCGAGCGGATACTCGCCGAGCGCCCGGACGCGCAGACCCCACTTGGTGCGGAACAGCACGAACCAGGTCGCCGGCACGAGCACGAACATGATGTAGGTCGTGATCCGCTGATCGAACAGCACAGGCCCGATGACGGGAATGTCGGAGAGCAGCGGGATCGCGATCGCAGGGAGCGTGCCGGGATTGTTCCACTCGGCCGAGTTCGGGGCGAGGACGGCGGAGTACATGAAGTTCGTGACGGCGATCACCAAACCGATCAGCACCACGCCCACCACGACCTGGTCGACGAGGTAGGTGATCGAGAAGGCGGCGAGCACCATGGCGATCAGGGCCCCGGCGACCATCGCGCCGATGAGGGCGGCGATGTAGCTACCGGTGAGCGAGGCGACGACGGCGGCGACGAATGCCCCCGCGAGCAGCTGTGCCTCGATCGCGATGTTGACGATGCCGACGCGCTCGCCGATGACCCCGCCCAGAGCACCGAAGACGATGGGCGTCGACAGGGCGATTGCACCGGTGAGGAGGAACACCACCGGCACCGAACCACCGGCACCGACCCATGAAATCAGCGCGACGAGGAAGGCGAGTCCCGCGACGACGATGAGCCACATCGGTACGACCACGCGGCGGTAGGCGTACCAGAACGCGACCAGCGCCGCAGCGACCGCGACGAGCCCCATGAGGATGCCGACCAAGCGGACGTTGACGACTAGGGGCGTGAGCTGGACGGCATCGCCCGTGGCCGACCACTGGAATGCCACTTCAGCGTCACTGCCGAAGATCCCGAACGGCACGATCGTGATCGCTGCGAGGACCGCCAGGAGCACCGGGGTGCGCCAGGCCCGGGGCGGCAACGCGTCGATGTGTGCGTCCGCCGGGGGCGCCGAGATCGTGGGCGCGCTCATGCGTCCGACTCCTTCGCTTCGAGCTCGGGCATTTTTCGGGTGTTGAGCTCCACGGTCTCGCGCGGTTCGGGAAGGAACCGGAAGATCGCGCGCACCAGCGGCGGCGCCGCGATGAACAGCACGATGAGCCCCTGGATGACCCCGAGGATCTCCGGCGGCACATCGGCCAACTGCATCGCGGGGCCTGCGGCGCGCAGCATCCCGAACAGGATCCCCGCGAGGAGGACGCCGACCGCCTGTGAGCCGCCGAGCAGGGCCACCGTGATCGCATCGAAGCCGATCCCGGCGTCGATCGTCGGCCCGAAATTGCCGTCGCGGCCGAGCGACTGGTTGATGCCGGCAATGCCGATGAACAGGCCCGAGAGCACCATCGCGACGACGTAGGTGCGCTTCACGTTGACACCGGCCGAGCGCGCGGCATCCGGGTTCATGCCGACCATGCGCAGGCGGAAGCCGAGCGAGGACCGCTCCATGAGCCACCAGTAGACGACGACGGCGAGGATGCAGAGCACGAAGCTCCAGCGCAGGTCGAAGGCATCGCCGAACAGGTGTGGGAAGACCGCGGTCGCGTCGGGGGCGATCGTGGTCGGGTTGGTGCCGGAGTCCATATCGTGCAGCACGGGGGTCCGCATGAGGTAGGTCGCCAGGTACACCGCGATGTAGTTCATCATGATCGTCACGATGACCTCATGCGCCCCGGTCGTGGCCTTCAGGAGCCCCGCGATGCCCGCCCAGAGGGCAGCTCCGACGAGCCCGAACAGGACGGCGACCACCAGGTGGATGCCGTAGGGCAGGTGCAGCTGGAACGACGCCCACGCCGACCAGATCGCGGCCATCACCATCTGCCCCTGGCCACCGATGTTGAACAGCCCCGATCGGAAGGTCAGCGCGACGCCGAGGCCCGCGGCGATGAGCGGGCCCGCGAACCGGAGCGATTCCATGAGAGGACGGATCGCGGACTCGAACGAGGTCGCGTTGTAGTTGTAGATCGCGCCGCGGAACAGCGCGGCGTATGCGGCGCCGATCGCCTGGCCGGCCGCGACGAAGAAGTCCCCGGGACGTGCGAAGAAGTAAGGCAGGGTCTGCTGCACCTCTTCGTTGGTGAACACGATCATGATGGAAGCCACGATCAGCGACAGGACGATGGCCGCCAGGGTCCGGACGATACCGCCGGAGGCGATGTCGTGCAGCACCTCGCCGAGCGTCGGACGGCGTCGGGTGGTCTTCGCGGCAGGGGTCGCGGTGGTCATTCGTGAACTCCTGCCATGAGGCGACCGAGCTGCTCTCGGGGTGTGTCGGCGGGGACGATGTCGATGATCGCGCCACGGTACATGACGGCGATGCGGTCGGCGAGCGCGACGACCTCGTCGAGCTCGGTCGAGATGATCAACACCGGTACTCCCTGATCGCGCACCTCGATGATGCGCTCATGGATGAACTCGATGGATCCCACGTCCACACCGCGGGTGGGCTGAGAAGCCAACAGCAGTTTGAGGTCGCGGCCGAGCTCCCTCGCGAGGACGACCTTCTGCTGGTTGCCGCCGGACAGACGTCCCGCGAGCACACCGGCGTGGGGCGTGCGGATGTCGAACTCGGCGATCGCCTCGTCGGCGAACCTGTCGCGCGCGGCGAAGTCGATCGAGCCCGCCTTCGTGAACGGACCCGAGAACGAGCGGTCGAGCATCAGGTTCTCGGCCACCGTGAACTCTGCGACGAGACCGTCAACCTTGCGGTCTTCGGGGACGAAGCCGACACCGCGGTCGAGGACGCTGCGCACATGGGAACGTGACAGCTCCTCTCCGTACAGGCGCACATGGCCCGAGGACCGCTCCAGGAGTCCCATGATCGCCTCGGCAAGCTCGGTCTGGCCGTTGCCCTGCACACCGGCGATCGCCAGGACTTCCCCCTCCCGGATCGAGAAGGTGATGTCATCGAGCAGCGGCTGCCCCGAGGCGCCGAACACCGTCAGGCCCGAGACCGTGAAGGCCTCGTCGCCGAGCTGCGGCGGGTTCTTCGAGACGGTCAGCTCGACGTCGCGGCCGACCATGAGCGACGCGAGTTCGTCGGTGGATGCCTCGGGTGAGGCCGAGCCGACCACCTTGCCCAGGCGGATGACGGTGATGGTGTCGGCGACCGCCTTCACCTCGCGCAGTTTGTGCGTGATGAAGACGATCGAAGTGCCACTGTCGGCCAGGCGACGCATCGTGGCCATGAGCTCGTCTGTCTCCTGCGGGGTGAGCACCGCGGTGGGCTCGTCGAGCACGAGGACCTTAGCCTCGCGCGAGAGCGCCTTGACGATCTCGACCCGCTGCTGCACTCCGACGGGAAGATCCCCGACGAGTGCGTCGGGATCGATGTCGAAGCCGAAGCGGTCGGAGATCTCACGCACGCGGCGGCGCGCCTCCGGCAGGTCGATGACGCCGGCCTTCGTGGGCTCATGCCCCAGCATGACGTTCTCGGCCACCGTGAAGACGGGGATGAGCATGAAGTGCTGATGCACCATGCCGATGCCCGCGCTCATCGCCTGACCGGGCCCCGAGAAGTGTTGGGCGACATCGTCGAGGAGGATCTCGCCGTCATCGGGCTGATACAGCCCGAACAGGACGTTCATCAGGGTCGACTTGCCGGCCCCGTTCTCACCCAGCAGAGCGTGGATCTGACCGGGCTCGACGACCAGGTCGATGCTGTCGTTGGCGACGAGCGCGCCGAACCGCTTCGTGATGCCGCGAAGTTCGAGTTTCATGGTGACCCCATCCTGCCGGAAACCTGCTGACGACGACACGCGCCGGGGTGGATGCC
The DNA here is from genome assembly GCF_039531125.1 of Microbacterium sediminicola. NCBI lineage: Bacteria > Bacillati > Actinomycetota > Actinomycetes > Micrococcales > Microbacteriaceae > Microbacterium > Microbacterium sediminicola. The sequence goes on along the minus strand of NZ_BAAAPL010000001.1, from coordinate 261,019 downwards.
CACCCCGGCGCGTGTGAGTACCGCTCGGCGTTACGGCGTGGCGAGCGGGTCGATCGAACCGTCGATGATGCCGGCCTGGATCGCCTCGAGCTCTGCGACCGTCTCGGCCGAGACCGAGTCCTCGAAGTCATAGAACGGGCTGAGGGCCGTTCCGTCGTTGGCGAGGGTGCCCACGTACGGGTCGACCGAGAAGGCCTCACCGGCGACCAGCGAGTCGATGACGTCGTAGACGGCCTGCGTCATGCGCTTCTCGACCGAGGTCAGGACGATGTCCGCCAGCTCGGGCTGGGTCAGGGCGATGTCCTTGTCGACGCCGAGCATCACGGCGCCCGAGTCGGCCTCGCGGATCGCCTCGGCGGTCGCGGTGAACAGGCTCCCGGCGACGGGGAAGATCACGTCGGCGCCCTGGGCGAGCTGACCCTCGGAGATCGTCTTGGCGACACCCGTGTTGGCGAAGTCGCCGACGAAGTCACCGGTCGCGGCGGCGGGGTCCCAGCCGACGACGGTCACCGGGGTACCGGTCTCGGCCTCGTAGTACTTCGCGCCGTTGTAGAAGCCGTCCATGAATGCGGTCACAGCGTCGATCTGCATACCGCCGTAGGTGCCGACCACCTTGGTGGTCGAGTAGGCGGCCGACAGGTAGCCGGCGAGGAAGCTCGACTGGTCCATCGCGTACGTGATGGGCTTGAGGTTGGTCTGACCCTGGTTCCAGCCGTCGATCCAGACGAAGTTCGCGTCGGGGTTCTCGTCGGCGACCGTGAAGATCACGTCGTTCAGCGAGAAGTTGAAGCCGACGGCGAAGGTCACGTCACAGCCGGCCTCGACCATGGCGGTGAGGTTGGGAGCGAAGTCTTCTTCGCTGCCGGACTCTGCGTCGGCGATCTCGACACCCAGCTCGTCCTGAGCCAGCACGAGGCCCTCATAGGCGGCCTGGTTGAAGCTCTTGTCATTCCAGCTGCCCTCGTCCGAGACGGCGCAGGCCAGGAAGTCGGTGCCTTCGGGGGCGGTGGTGGTGTCGCTGTCGGGCGCTGCTGCGCAGGCCGAAAGCAGAAGGCCGGCGACGCCGACCAGTGCGCCAGCGGTCAAGAGCCGCTTGGGGGTGAATGCAGTCACTGCTGTCCTCTCGTGAAGGGCCCGGACATCTCGCGGACGCGAGGACGGGCAGATACGAGAAACCTATGGTCTGACACTGCGTCTCGCCCAGTCCGAACGGCGTCGCGTCGCGAAGAGTTACAGATTCGCGATTGTCCTGTAACAGGATTGTTCTTTTTGGCCCTACCAGCCCTGAATCGGCAGGCTCGGGAGGACCTCGGCGCGGACCAGATCGCACACGTAGGCGAAGAACGCGTCGGCATCCACAGCCTCGATCACCCGGGCGTTGGATGCCAGTCCGTGCACGCCCCACGACATCGCCGAGTAGCCGCGCGTGAGGTCGGAACCCGTCTCGATGTCGACGGCGTAGTCGGCGGCCGCGGTCACGAGTTCGGGGTGCAGCAGCACGGCGGCCGTGAGCGAGTCGGGGTGGGTCGACCCGGGGATGCCGACGGACTCGTCGAACGCGAGCGTGGTCTCCACGATGGTGAAGAAGAAGCGCGCCAGCGTCGTATCGATCGCGGCGATCTCCGCCAGTCGCTCGCGGCTGAAGACCGCGTCTCGAATCGTCAGCGGGTGCCACGGCACGACGGTGATGTTCATGCCCGCAGCGAAGACGGCCTTGGCCGCCTCGGGGTCGACGTAGAAGTTGTACTCAGCGGCGGCGGTGATGTTGCCGCGTCCGTTGTTGGAGCCCCCCATGATGAACAGCTCTCCGACGTTCGCGGCGAATTCGGGATCCTTCACGAGCGCGGTGGCGATGTTGGTGAGCGGACCGATCGCGACGATGCGGAGCTCCCCGGGGTTCTCCGCGGCCAGGCGGATGAGCGCGTCGACGCCGTGCTCATCCGAGACCTCGGGAGCGGCATCCACCGACAGCCCCCCGGAGCCGTCGCCGTGCACGTTCTCCGCCGAGACCCACTCGCGCACCAGGGGTCGGCGGCACCCGAGATGGATGGGCACCTCCCCCAGGCGCCCGGCGACGGCGAGGGTCAGCTGGGCATTGCGCACCTGCTGGTCGAACCCGACGTTGCCGGCCACCATCGTGATCGCCTTCAGATCGGGGGTCGGGTCGAGCAGACCCACCAGCAGCGCGACGCAATCATCCTGCGCAGTGTCGGTGTCGATGACCAGGGGGATGCGCGCGCCCGCCGCGGCCGCGCTCACAACACGTCTCCTCGTCCGGTGAGCTTGAGCGCTTCGACCACGCCCTTCACGCGCTGCGCGTGCTCGCTCGTCGTGACCAGCAGCGCATCAGGGGTGTCGACCACCACGATGTCCTGCACGCCGATGAGGCTCACGATGCGGTCGGTGTTCGAGACGAGGATGCCGCTGGCGGCATCGGTCAGCACGCGGGCGTTCTCCCCGAGGATGGCCAGCTCGTTCTTGCGACCGTGGGAGTTGAGCTTCGCCAGGCTCGCGAAGTCGCCCACGTCGTCCCAGTCGAAATGACCGGGGATCACTGCGAGCTTGCCACGCTCGGCGGCGGGTTCAGCAACGGTGTAGTCGATCGCGATCTTCTGGAGTTTCGGCCAGATCCGGTCGACGGCAGGACCGCGGCGGTCGCGGTCATCCCACGCCTCGGCGAGCTCGATCAGCCCCGCGTGGAGCTCCGGGGCATTCGTCTGGATTTCGGCGAGGAGCACATCGGCGCGGGAGATGAACATGCCCGCGTTCCACAGGTACGAGCGATCGGCGAAGTAGGCCTTGGCGGTGTCGAGATCGGGCTTCTCCACAAACCGTTCGACGGTCGCGGCTTCCGGGGCGCCCTGGACCACCAGCTCGTCGCCCTTCTTGATGTAGCCGAAACCGACGGCCGGCTCGGTCGGTTGGATGCCGATTGTGCAGATGAGACCCTGGCGGGCGACCTCCACCGCCTGCTGCACGGCGAACTCGAAGACACGCGTCCCGCGTATGACGTGGTCGGCCGCGAATGATCCGATGATGACATCCGGCTCGCGGCGGACGAGCACCGCCGCCGCGAGGCCGATCGCGGCCGTCGAATCGCGCGGCTCGGATTCCAGGAAGACGTTGAGGTCGGGGACGCCCGGCAGCTGTTCCTCGACGGCTGCGCGATGTGCGCGCCCGGTGACGACCGCGATCCGGTCGTGTCCGGCGAGTGGCTCAAGCCGGTCCCAGGTGTCGCGCAGCAGCGAATGACCGGATCCGGTCAGGTCGTGGAGGAATTTGGGTGCCTCGGCGCGAGAGAGCGGCCAGAGGCGACTGCCGACACCTCCCGCGGGGATGACGGCGTAGAAGTCGGCGATCGCGTCGGACATGGCCTCCAGCGTAGTGCCGAAAGAAGGGGGCATCCGGGTGGCGGTTAGGCGGACCTAAGCGACGTTGTGATCCGTACCCCAATAAGATGAACGTGCGCCGAGTGACGCCGAGGGCTCTTCAGCCCCGAGGGGCAGTGATCGCCCCGCCTCGTGTTCGATCCAGGGAGGACGCCCGTGTCTGCACCAGCACGCGTCACGCCGTCGATTAGTGAAACCACCTCGAAGACGCCGCGCGGCACGCTGTACCGCGGGCACGAGGGAATGTGGTCCTGGGTGTTGCATCGCATCACCGGCGTGGCCATCTTCTTCTTCCTGCTGGTCCACATCCTCGACACCGCACTGATCCGCGTCTCGCCCGAGGCGTACAACGCGGTGATCGGCACCTACAAGAACCCGATCATGGGCATCGGCGAGGTCGCGCTGGTCGGCGCGATCGCGTATCACGCCTACAACGGGCTGCGCATCATCGTCGTCGACTTCTGGTCGAAGGGCGCACGCTACCAGCGCCAGCTCTGGTGGATCGTCATCGGTCTGTGGGCGGTGACGATGCTCGGGTTCACTCCGCGTCACCTCATCAACGTCTTCTCCACGATGGGAGGCGGTCACTGATGAGCACCACGATCGCAGAACCGCGCGCACCGCACGCCGCACCGAAGGGGCGCGGGATCAACCTCGAGAAGTGGGGTTGGTTGTACATGAGGGCCTCGGGCGTCGTCCTCGTCGTCTTGATCTTCGGCCACCTGTTCGTCAACCTCATGGTCGGGGACGGCATCCACGCCATCGACTTCGCGTTCGTGGCCGGAAAGCTCTCGGATCCGTTCTGGCAGTGGTGGGATGTCGCGATGCTGTGGCTCGCGCTGATCCACGGCGCGAACGGCATGCGCACCATCACGAACGACTACGTGACCCACCGCACCACGCGCAGCATCCTGCAGTGGGCGATCTGGCTGGCCGCGGCTTTCCTGATCCTGCTCGGCACCCTCGTCGTGTTCACCTTCGACCCGTGCCTCGGCTTCGACCCGGCCACCGCGTCGGAGACCATCATCGAACTCTGCGCCGCGTAAGCGCCCCGGAACGATCGAAAGCACAGCACACCTCGTGACTACTTCCAGCACTGCAGAGAGCACCAGCGTCGTCAAGGACGGCGTGCACTACCACCAGTTCGACGTCGTGATCGTGGGTGCCGGCGGCGCCGGCATGCGCGCGGCAATCGAGGCCGGCCCGGGCGCGAAGACCGCCGTCATCACGAAGCTCTACCCCACCCGCTCCCACACCGGGGCGGCGCAGGGCGGGATGGCGGCAGCCCTCGCCAACGTCGAAGAGGACTCCTGGGAGTGGCACACCTTCGACACCATCAAGGGCGGCGACTACCTCGTCGACCAGGATGCCGCGGAGATCCTCGCCAAGGAGGCCATTGACGCGGTCATCGACCTCGAGAACATGGGCCTGCCCTTCAACCGCACGCCCGAGGGAAAGATCGACCAGCGCCGCTTCGGCGGTCACACCGCCGACCACGGCAAGACCCCGGTGCGCCGCGCCTGCTACGCCGCTGACCGCACCGGTCACATGATCCTGCAGACGCTGTTCCAGAACTGCGTCAAGCTCGGCATCAACTTCTTCAACGAGTTCTACGCCCTGGACCTCATCACGGTGAAGGACGAGAACGGCGACACCCAGGTCGCCGGCGTCGTCGCCTACGACCTGGCCACCGGTGAGCTGCATGTCTTCCACTCCAAGGCCGTGATCTTCGCGACCGGCGGCTTCGGCAAGATCTACAAGACGACCTCCAACGCCCACACCCTCACCGGTGACGGCGTCGGGATCGTCTGGCGCAAGGGCCTGCCGCTGGAGGACATCGAGTTCTTCCAGTTCCACCCGACGGGTCTGGCCGGCCTCGGCATCCTTCTCACCGAAGGTGCGCGCGGCGAGGGTGCGATCCTGCGCAACGCCTCGGGAGAGCGCTTCATGGAGCGCTACGCCCCCACCATCAAGGACCTCGCCCCTCGCGACATCGTCGCCCGCTGCATGGTCAAGGAGGTGCTCGAAGGACGCGGCGCCGGCCCCCACAAGGACTATGTGTACCTCGACTGCACGCATCTGGGCGCCGAGGTGCTGGAGACGAAGCTCCCCGACATCACCGAGTTCGCCCGCACGTACCTCGGCGTCGACCCGGTCGTGGAGCCGGTGCCCGTCATGCCGACCGCGCACTACGCGATGGGCGGCATCCCCACGAACATCAAGGGCGAGGTGCTGCAGGCCAACGACAAGATCGTTCCCGGCCTGTACGCCGCCGGCGAGTGTGCCTGCGTCTCGGTGCACGGATCAAACCGCCTGGGCACCAACTCGCTGCTGGACATCAACGTCTTCGGCAAGCGCAGCGGCCGCAACGCCGTCGAGTACGTCCAGAGCGCCGACTTCGTGCCGCTTCCCGAAGACCCTGCCGCCGAGGTCCGCGAGATGATCGAGGGCCTGCGCAACAACACCGGGACCGAGCGCGTCGCGGTCCTGCGCAAGAAGCTGCAGGAGGAGATGGACGCCAACGCCCAGGTGTTCCGTACCGAGGAGACCCTGACCAACGTCATGGGCACGATCCACGATCTGCGCCAGCGCTACAAGAACATCCACGTCGACGACAAGGGCTCGCGGTTCAACACCGATCTGCTCGAAGCGGTCGAACTCGGGTTCCTGCTGGATCTGGCCGAGATCGTCGCCTACGCCGCCCGCAACCGCAAGGAGAGCCGCGGCGGCCACATGCGCGAGGACTTCCCGGACCGCGACGACGAGAACTTCATGCAGCACACGATGGCCTACCTCACCGGGGATCCGCACTCCCCCGACCCCGAGGACCACATCCGCCTGGATTGGAAGCCCGTCGTGTTCACCAAGAACGAGAAGGGCGAGTTGAATTACCCGCCTCTGGAGAGGAAGTACTGATGTCGGCAGCTGTTGTCGAGCAGGATGCCACCACCGGAGCGAGCGCCGGCGCGGGCGAAGCCCCGATCCAGTCGTACCTCGTCACCTTCATCATCCGCCGCTTCGACCCGGAGCTCGACGAAGAACCGCGCTGGGTCGACTACGACGTCGAGATGTACCCGACCGACCGCGTGTTGGACGCCCTCCACAAGATCAAGTGGGAGGTCGACGGGTCGCTGACTTTCCGCCGCTCCTGCGCACACGGTATCTGCGGCTCCGACGCGATGCGCATCAACGGCCGCAACCGTCTGGCCTGCAAGACGCTCATCAAGGATCTCGACATCTCGAAGCCGATCTACGTGGAGGCCATCAAGGGTCTGCCGCTGGAGAAGGACCTGGTCGTCGACATGGAGCCCTTCTTCGCGTCGTACCGCGAGGTGCAGCCCTTCCTCATCTCGGGCTCCGCTCCCGAGGCCGGCAAGGAGCGCATCCAGTCGATCGCCAATCGCGAGATCTTCGACGACACCACCAAGTGCATTCTGTGCGCCGCGTGCACGTCATCGTGCCCCGTGTTCTGGACCGACGGCCAGTACTTCGGCCCCGCGGCGATCGTCAACGCGCACCGCTTCATCTTCGACTCGCGCGACGACGCTGCGGACGTGCGCCTGAACATCCTCAACGACAAGGAAGGCGTGTGGCGCTGCCGCACGACCTTTAACTGCACCGAGGCCTGCCCTCGCGGCATCGAAGTGACCAAGGCGATCGCCGAGGTCAAGCAAGCCGTCCTGCGCGGCTGAGCGGTCCGCGGTTGTGAGTCGAGGCATCCCGCGGTCATGACCTCACCTGTCAGCCGGGTCGCTCCTCCCCTGCCGGGGCGTGCGATCGTGCGACAGACCTGGAGCGACGTGTCGTTCCTGCATTGGCAGGTCGACACCGAGCTGGTGCGCCCGCATCTGCCGCAGGGAGTGCACCCCGACGAGTTCGAGGGGACGAGCTGGGTTGGGCTGGTGGGGTTCGTTCTGGGCGACCATCGGTTCCTGCCGCTGCCGCCGGTCCCCGTCCTCGGCACCTTCGCCGAGGTCAACGTCCGGCTGTACACGATCGACGACGACGGCAACCGGGGCGTGGTGTTCTGCTCCCTCGACGCGCACCGGCTTCTGCCGGTCCTCGCCGCGCGCGCGATGTTCTCTCTGCCCTACATCTGGGCGCGCACGGGAGTTCGCCGCGGCGGGGATGTCTTCGACTACGCGGTGCTGCGGCACGGTCGCACCCACACCCGCAGCCGATTCACCGTGCGCGCCGCCGGCGAGCGCGATGACTCCGACCTGGCGACCTTCCTCACCGCCCGATGGGGCTTCCACGAGCGCACCTACGGCCGCACAATCTACGCGCGCAACGTGCACGCCCCGTGGCCGGTCGAGCGCGGCATCCTGGAGCGAATCGACGATGGGCTGCTGGCTGCCGCAGGCTTCGCGGATGCCGCGGGGCGTCCGCCCGACCTCGTCCACGTCGCGCGCGGCGGCGTCGTCACGGACTTCAGTGCGGGCAGGCCGGTCGGCAGCGAACGACACTCTGGGTAGCGTGGAGGTGTGACTACTCCCGACGACCCGCACGTGCGCGATTCCGCGCGCGAAGCGGAGGCGCACGAGCAGACGCTGCGCGCGCGCTGGGATGCCACACAGGCCGAGCTCAGGGACCGGTTCGAGCAGCCGATCTCGTTCGCGACCCGGGTGACACGAGAGACCCTCGCGTGGTTCCCGGTTCGCGTCTGGCGCACCTTCCTGATCAACAACGGCTTCCTGCTCGCGGCCGGGGTCAGCTACCAAGCTCTCTTCGCCATCTTCGCGGCTGTCTACGTCGCCTTCGCACTCGCAGGGATCTGGCTCGGCGCGAGCGCGGATGCCGTTCAAGGTCTCATCAACCTCATCGACCTCTACCTCCCCGGCCTCATCGATGACGAGGGCCCGATCTCGCCGGACGCTGTCCAGCAGATCGCCGCCCAGTCGGCGGGTGTCTTCGGGATCACGGGTCTGATCGCCCTGGGCGCCTTGATCTGGACGGCGATCGGGTGGGTGACCTTCTCACGGCGCGCGGTCCGCGAGATGTTCGGCCTTCCGCCGGATCGGCGCCCCTACCTGCTGCTCAAGGCCGGCGATTTCGTCGCCGCACTCACGTTCGGCATCGCTCTTCTCATCGGCGGAGCGCTCGGCGCCGCGGGCACCTGGGCACTCACGACCATCTTCGAGCTGCTCGGCCTCGACACGACATCCTGGTGGGTCTCGGGCGGCGTGCGGGTCGGCACGCTGCTGATCGCTTTCGCCGTCAACGCCGCAGCGCTGGCGGCCATGTTCCGATTCCTCACCGGAACGAGCCTGCGATGGCGGCGGGTCTGGCCCGGCTCCCTCCTGGCGGGAGCCGCCACGACCGTGCTCCAGTTGGGCGGCGGGTGGCTGCTGAGCTACACCCCCACCAACGCGTTGCTGGCCACCTTCGCACTGTTCGTCGGTCTTCTGCTGTGGTTCCGTCTGACGGGGATCGTCATGCTCGTGGGGGCGGCCTGGATCGCCGTGAGTGCTCGAGACGACAACGTGGCGCTGGTGCCCAAGACCGAAGCCGAGCGGCTCGCAGAGGAACACGCCGCACTGCTGCTTGCGGCGCAGGTGCGTCTTCGCACCGCCGAGGCCGCGCGGGACGTGGCGCCGTGGTACCGCCGCTGGCGAGCCGACCGCGACGTGCGGCGTGCCCGGGATGAGCTCGACGAGGTGGAAGCATCCGCTCCCCCGCCTCTGAAGAGACCGAGCGCGCTCGACGGCTTCGTCTGAGTCGGGCGCTGTCTGCCGGGGCGCCTAGGCTGTTCGGGTGCCTCGAACCATCCGCATCGCCTCGGTCAACGTCAACGGGATCCGCGCGGCGGTCCGCAACGGAATGGGCGGATGGCTGGAGACGGCGGATGTCGACATCCTGACCCTGCAAGAGGTGCGCGCCGGCGACGCCGACCTCGAAAAGTGTCTGCCCGGTTGGGAGATCGTCCACCACGAGTCGCACCAGAAGGGCCGTTCCGGTGTGGCGATCGCGAGTCGTGTCGCGCCGATGGCCTCGCGATCGGTACTCGGACCTGAACCGCTCGATCAGTCCGGCCGCTGGATCGAGGCCGACTTCGATGTCGACGGCGAGCCGCTGACGGTGGTCAGCGCCTACGTCCACTCGGGTGAGGACGGCACCCCCAAGCAGGAGGCGAAGTACGCGTTCCTCGACGCGATGGAGGCACGGTTGCCGGTTCTGGCCGAGCATTCACCGTTGGCCGTGGTGATGGGCGATTTCAACGTCGGACACCGCGAGCTCGACATCCGCAACTGGAAAGGCAATCTCAAGAAGGCCGGCTTCCTTCGCCGCGAGCGCGCGTATCTCGATCGCTTCACCGGACCCGCGGGACAGACCGTGCAGTGCATCGACGAGACCGAAGGCACCGGTCTCGGGTGGGTGGATGTCGGTCGCACCTGGGCGGGTGAGGTCGACGGGCCCTACACGTGGTGGTCGAACCGCGGACAGGCCTTCGACAACGACACCGGATGGCGCATCGACTACCACCTCGCGACCGCGGAGCTGGCAGCGCGGGTCTCGGCGTACCGCGTCGATCGCGCAGCCTCGTACGCCGAGCGCTGGAGTGACCATGCGCCGGTCGTGGTCGACTACACACTCGGACTGTAGGCGGCGCCGCGCGCAGCAGCCGAGGATGTCGAACGGCACCTGAGCGCACCTCCTGTCGCAGTCGGCCGCGGAAGGACGTGGAGCGCCGGACTAGACTCATCGGGTGAACAAGCCCCGCCTGTACTCCGGAATGCAGCCCTCCGCCGACTCGCTTCAGATCGGCAACTACATCGGGGCGCTCATGCAGTGGCGGGACCTGCAGGAGGCCTACGAAGCATTCTTCTCGGTCGTCGACCTGCACGCCCTCACCCAGCCGAACGACCCCGCCGAGCTCCGCGCGAAGACGCGTCGCACCGCGGCCCAGTACATCGCCGCCGGCATCGAGCCGTCCAAGTCGACACTGTACGTGCAGTCGCACGTACCCGCGCACGCGGAGCTCGCGTGGATCCTTTCGACCCTCACCGGCTTCGGTGAAGCCGGGCGCATGACCCAGTTCAAGGACAAGTCGCAGCGTTATGGCACGGACGCGACATCCGTCGGGCTGTTCACCTACCCGGTGCTGATGGCCGCCGACATCCTGCTGTACCAGACCGACATCGTGCCGGTGGGCGACGATCAGAAGCAGCACGTGGAGCTCACGCGCGACCTGGCGGAGCGGTTCAACGGCCGCTACGGCGAGGCGTTCCGGGTGCCGATGCCGGTCATCCAGCAGGACACCGCGCGCATCTACGATCTGCAGAACCCGACCGCCAAGATGTCGAAGTCCGCGGAGTCGGAGGCGGGCGTTCTCTGGCTTCTCGATGACCCGGCCAAGAGCGCGAAGAAGATCATGCGCGCCGTCACCGACAACGAGGGGTCGGTCCGCTACGACCGGGAGAACAAGCCCGGCGTCTCGAATCTGCTGGTGATCTACGCGGCACTGACCGGCCGCCAGATCCCGTCGATCGAGGACGAGTACGCCGGTCGCGGCTACGGGGACTTCAAGAAGGGCCTGGCCGAGGTCGTGGTCGGCGAGTTCGAGCCCGTGCGCAACCGCGCCCTGGAGCTGCTCGATGACCCCGCCGAACTCGACCGGGTGCTGGCCGCCAACGCCGCCCGCGCCGAGGAGGTCGCCAACACGACCCTCGCCGACGTCTACGACAAGATCGGCCTCCTCCGCCGCGTCTGACCGGCCGCCCCGCGCGCTTTCTTCCCGCCGCGCGCCGCGGCGCGGCACGGCACGGCATCCACCTGCGAGGTCCCGCCGGGTCGGCATCCACTCGGCCTCTGCTCGTGGGTCTTCCCTGCCGTACTCAGGCTGGCAGACCGCGTCAGTGCCCGCCGGCCGCGTCGAACCGGGGTGCTTGGTATTGGATGTCTGCTCATAGCCTGAGTACGGCAGGTTGACACACCTCCAACTGACCTGGACGCAGGAAGTCAACGACGACGCTTCAGCATTCCCACGACTGCGGCGGCGACGCGACCCGGAGTCTCGGTGATCATCGCCGCCGTCGGTCGGATGCGTGCATACCCCAGGGCCGCGAGCGCGAGGTCACGCTCACGATCCTTCACCTGCGCCGCCCACTCCGAGTGGTGAGCACGACTGTCGCACTCGACCACCAGCCATCCGTCGACGAGAAAGTCCACACGTCCGACCCCACCGATCACCACCTGCGCTTCGAAGCCGCATCCCAAGGAGCGCAGGATGAGCCGCATGAACGTTTCGGGACCAGATTCTGCGCTCGAGTCGATCAGCGGCCGAAGAACGGCGAACTTCTGAGGGAGCAGCGAGAACACCTCGGCGATGTCTGCACCATCGACGATTCCGCGATGCAGCGCACTATCGATGGACGCCACCGCCGCGCGTGGACCCTGGCAGAGCACCGAGTGGGCGAGCGCCACGGTGAGCGGGGCACACATCTCCTGCCCGACACGGAGCGCGCGGGGTGTCCAGTGCAGCACAGGAGCGCGCGTGGACCTGTCGGCGAGCCTGACCCACCGCGAATCAGGCGAGCGCATCCGACTCGCGTTCGCCTTCATGTGGACGTGCAGTCTTGTGTTCTTCAGGACATAGACCCCATGCAACTCAAGGAGTGAGAGGCAGGTGAGCTGGCCGCCCACCCGAACCGCCTGCACGATCGGTTCGGGCGCGTCAGGGGTGACGTATCGATCGCGCCGGGCGCGGATCAATTCACCCGAACGCACGGCCTCCTCGACGGAATGGCGAGACATCCCGTCGGCGATCAGCTCGGCTCGTGTGAGAAAGTCAGCATGCACAGGGCCACCCTCGCTGCGCGGATCGTAGCGAGAGGCCACACCGCCTACACGACGAGAACGGCGACGGCGATACCGAGCCTGGGGAGGAAAGCCGACAGCGCACCAGCAACCACGACTCAGGCTGGGAGGTGCGATTGCACAGCAACTGGCCCGTAATGACGCAGCGGTGGGTTTGCCCGCAGCGCACACAGCCTGAGTACGGCACCATTCGACCCTGAGGACGGTACGAGACGCAAGCCCTGCCGCGCCCGCAGGTACAGTCGTGGGGTGGATGTGATCGTGCTGCGTACCGAACGGTTGGAGCTCTCTCCGCCGACGGAGGCCGACATCGACGCGCTATACGAGGCGTGTCAGGATGACGCGATCCAGCGCTATACGACCGTGCCCTCGCCCTACACCCGGGCCGACGCCGAGAACTTCGTCGCCCTGATTCCGGAGTGGTGGGCCGACGGCAGCGAAGCGAACTGGGCGATCCGCCTCGGCGGGAAACTCGTCGGCATGATCGGCCTGCACAAGATCTCGCTCGGCGCCGCCAAGTTCGGCTATTGGATCGCGCCCGAAGCGCGCGGCATCGGCGTCAGCACCGAAGCCGGCCGCGCGGTGATCGATGCCGGGTTCCAGCACTTCGACCTGCAGCGGATCGAGTGGCGCGCCGTCGTCGGTAACGTCGCATCCGCGGGCGTGGCCCGCTCCCTCGGCTTCCGGTACGAGGGCATCCTCCGCCTCGCGCTCTACAGCCCTCGCGGTCGCGAGGATGCCTGGGTCTCGGGCATCCTCACGACCGACGACCGTACGCCCCAACCCTGGCCTCCGCTCGGGGATTGACTCCCCCGTGTCCGTGACCGGTGGCAGGATGGCCGCATGCCGGAGATGCCCGAGGTGCAGGGTCTGGTCGATTTCCTCTCGTCGAGGATCATCGGCCTGCGCATCTCGCGGGTGTCGGTGACGGGGTTTTCGGCACTCAAGACGTACGACCCACCGGTCGATGCGCTCAAGGGGGCGGCCGTTGTCGGCATCGACCGTCACGGAAAGTTCGTGGATATCGCGGCGGCGACCTCTGAAGACGGCGCGGTCGACATCCACCTGGTGTGCCACCTCGCCAAGGCAGGTTGGCTCCGCTGGCACGACACACTGCCGACAACGGTGATCAAGCCGGGCCGGTCCCCGATCGCGCTGCGGGTCGGGTTCGACGACGGCTCCGGTTTCGATCTGACCGAGGCCGGCACCAAGAAGTCGCTCGCCGCGTACGTCGTCCGTGACCCGGCGGATGTCCCCGGAGTCGCTCGGCTGGGGCCGGACCCGCTCGATCCGAGCTTCACCCGTGATGCGCTCGCCGACCTGCTCGCGGGCCGCCGCACGCAGATCAAGGGCGTCCTGCGCGACCAGTCGATCATCGCCGGCATCGGAAACGCGTACTCCGACGAGATCCTGCATGCCGCCCGGATGTCGCCCTACGCGCTGGCCGCAACCCTCACTGACACCGACCTCGACGTCCTGTACGCCGCGATGCGCGAAACCCTCACCGATGCCGTCACCGAAGCGACCGGCAAGCCGCCCGCCGAACTCAAGGACGCGAAACGCCGGGGGATGGCCGTGCACGGCCGCCGAGGTCAGGCGTGCCCCGTCTGCGGAGACGACATCCGCAGCGTCTTCTTCGCCGATAACTCACTCGAGTACTGCCCGACGTGTCAGACCGGCGGAAAACTGCTCGCCGACCGCCGCCTCTCGCGCCTCCTCAAGTAGAGACTCAGGTTCCGGCGGTTCCCATGAGCGTGCGGGCGTCGTTGTCGACCCATCCCAGGGACTTCGTGACCGCCTTCTGCCACTGGCCGTAGCGCATGCGGCGCTCGTCCTCGCTCATCGAAGGCTCGAACCGGCGGTCCTCCTGCCAGTGCGACCGCAGCTCGGCAAGGTCCTTCCACACACCGACGGCAAGGCCGGCCGCGTAGGCCGCTCCGAGCGCAGTCGTCTCGACGACCTTCGGCCGGATGACGGGGATTCCGAGGATGTCCGCCTGGAACTGCATGAGCAGGTCGTTCCGGGTCATCCCCCCGTCGACCCGCAGCTCGGTCAGCGCGCGTCCCGTATCGCCGACGGTGGCATCGACGACGTCGCGCGTCTGGAACGCGGTCGACTCCAGTGCCGCCCGCGCGATGTGAGCGCGGGTGACGTAGCGCGTGAGCCCGACGATCGCACCGCGCGCATCCGGGCGCCAGTACGGTGCGAACAGACCCGAGAACGCGGGGACGAAGTATGCGCCGCCGTTGTCGGCGACCTGTCCGGCCAGCAGTTCGACATCCTGCGACGTCTGAATGATGCCGAGGTTGTCGCGCAGCCACTGGACGAGTGACCCGGTCACGGCGATCGAGCCTTCGAGCGCGTAGCGGGCCGGTTCATTCCCGATTCGGTATGCGACGGTGGTGATGAGCCCGTGCTGCGATCGGACGATGTCGGTGCCGGTGCCGACGAGCAGGAAGTTTCCGGTTCCGTACGTGTTCTTCGACTCCCCCGCCTCGAATGCCGCCTGCCCGAACGTCGCTGCCTGCTGGTCACCGAGAATGCCGGCGATGGGCAGCTCGCGGGCGGCGCCCGGCATGGCCATCTCACCGACGACGTCGGACGAAGATCGGATCGCGGGCATCATGGCCCGAGGGATTCGCCAGATCGCCAGCAACTCCTCCGACCAGTCCAACGTCCGCAGATCCATCAGCAAGGTCCGGGACGCGTTGGTCACATCGGTGACGTGGACGCCGCCGCGGGATCCGCCCGTGAGGTTCCACACCACCCACGAGTCGGGGGTACCGAACAGCAGATGGCCGGCCTCGGCATCCGCGCGAGCACCCGGCACATTGTCGAGCAGCCAGGCGATCTTGGATGCCGAGAAGTACGTCGCCAGCGGAAGTCCGGTGACCTCGGCGAAGCGATCCGCTCCGCCCTCCGCGGCCATCGCGTCGACCCGTGGCTGCGTGCGGGTGTCCTGCCAGACGAGCGCGTGGTGAACCGGCTGGCCGGTCCGCCTGTCCCAGACGATGACGGTCTCCCGCTGGTTGGTGACCCCCACCGCGGCGATGTCTGCCGCACGAAGTCGCGCGCGGGAGATCGCGGCGGAGATCACCCACTCGGTGTTGGTCCAGATCTCGAGCGGGTCATGCTCGACCCAGCCGGCATGGGGGAAGATCTGCTCGTGCTCTCGCTGAGCCACCTGCACAACGGCCCCGCCGCGATCGAACACGATCGCGCGTGTGGATGTCGTGCCCTGATCAATCGCCAGGACGAAGTCGGCCACGATGCCTCCTCAGGAATGTTCAACGCGCGGATCGCCGGTGCTGCGCCGCCAGATTAGCCGGTCGTGACCGGGACCCAGGTGGGGTCGGCGGCATGGATACGAGTGCGTGCACGGTCGATCTCGTGGACCAGACGCTCGCTGTCCCAGCCCAGCACGGGCGCGATCGTCTGCGCGATCTCCGTGACCGCGTCGGTCGTCGCACGGCCGGTGAAGGCGAGGTTGGTCCGGCGCATCAGCACATCGTCCAGATGCTCGACATGCTCGGAGCGGGCGAGGTGACGCAGCTCGGCGCTATGGAAGTCGGGAAGGGTGACGAGCGCTCGGTCATCGGCGTCGGCCGCGATCGCTGCGAGGTAGTCCGCGGCAACGGTGCCGTAGCGGGCGAGGTATCGCACCGCCTCATCGTCCGAGAGCGCACCGCGGTGCTCCGCGACCCACGCGTCCCACGCCACCCGCGTGCGCGGATAGCCCGCTCCGCCACCGAACGGCACCCCGCGCGTCGAGCGAGCACGAGGCCGCCCGAGCGTCTCCAGCGCCCGGTCGGTGAGGGCCTCAGCCGAGGCGCGGAATGTCGTCCACTTGCCGCCGACCAGGCTGAGGACGGTGGTCGCCGCGTCGCCGTGCAGCGGCGCAGCATCGATCCGATAGTCACGCGACACGAAGCCGGGGGCGAGATCCCCGTGGCCCGGAAGCGGACGCACGCCGGAGTACCGGTAGACGATGTGGCTCCGATCGACGCGGATGCCGGGAAACACGTGAGCGATGAGGTCGATGAAGTAGTCGACCTCCTCCTCCGTGCACACCGCCGGCTCGCTCATGTCGTGCTCGAGATCGGTGGTCCCCACCAGCACACGGTCGTGCAGCGGGTAGATGAGCACGATCCTGCCGTCGCGGTGCTCGAAGAAGATCTCCCGCCCCGCCGTCGCATCACGCAGCTGCGGGTGATCGAGCACGATGTGCGACCCCTTGGTCCCGCCCATTCGCCGGGAGGGATCGCCGAGCTCGGCGTTGGTGAGGTCGGTCCACGGTCCGGAGGCATTGATGACGACGGATGCCGAGAACGGCACCCGCTCTCCGGTCTCAAGGTCTTCGAGCACCACCGTGCCGGACTCGACGCCGACAGCTGCGACATAGTTCGCGGCGCGGACGTGATCGGCGTCCACGGCGAGCGCGTCCCGCAGCACATCCTGCGCGAGTCGTTCCGGCTCTCGCAGGGAGGCATCGTCGTAGGTTGCCGTGTACTTCACGGCGGGGTTCAGCTGCGGAAGGATCCGGAGGGACTTCCGTCGGCCGTGAAACGCGTGACGCCGGATCCGCCCGCCTCCGCGTGAGAACGAGTCGTAGATCTCCAGCCCGATCTTGATCAGCACCGCCCCGCGCTCGGTGCGACGTCCGGCACCGTGCCGGAGGAACCGCAGCGGTGCGCTCAGAACGCCCGAGAAGGTCGAGAAGATGGGAATGGTCGTCGCCAGTGGCCTCACGTAGTGCGGCGCGGTCTGCAGCAGGCTGTTGCGCTCGGTCACGGCCTCGTGCACAAGACGGAACTCGCCGTTCTCGAGATAGCGGATGCCGCCGTGGATCATGTGCGACGAGGCCGCTGAGGCGCCGCCCGCGAAGTCCGCGCGCTCGACGAGCGCGACATCCACCCCCTGCATCGCAAGATCGCGAAGGGTCGCGAGCCCGTTGATCCCTCCGCCGATGATCAGGACGTCCGCTCTCGGACGTTCGGCCAGCCGTGCGAACATCGTGCGCTGCATGCACCCTCCTGTCCCCAGCGTATTGCCGCGCTCGTGCACGGCGGCGCCGCACTCGAAACTCACGGGAATGACCCAGAAGCACGCGCGTTGAGTAGAATACGAACAAGCAATCGTGCTCCGGGGTCGGTGAGAATCCGAACCGGCGGTGACAGTCCGCGAACCGCGGCGGTATCCGATGAGGATGGCGCAGCGGCCGATCCGGTGAAATTCCGGGACCGACGGTGATGCGACGTGACACACGTCGTCAGTCCGGATGGGAGGGTGCACGGGCTACGCGATCGCGCGTTGCCAGCCCTCCCTCGGTGCACTCGAGCGGAGAAACAAGTGACGGCCCACCCCAACGAGATCGCCGCGATGCGACGCGCCCTCGCCGTGGCCGCGAACGGCCCCCGCGGATTCAATCCTCAGGTCGGCGCCGTGATCCTCTCGCCGGCCGGCGACGTGCTCGCCGAAGGGTGGCACCGGGGCTCGGGCACCGCGCATGCGGAGGTCGACGCGCTCTCGAAGCTGCGCCCCGAACAGACGCGGGGAGCGACGGCCGTCGTCTCGCTCGAGCCGTGCAACCACACAGGACGCACCGGTCCCTGCGCACAGGCGCTCATCGACGCCGGCATCTCCCGGGTGGTCTACGCCGTTGACGACCCCGGCGATGACTCCTCCCACGGCGCCGACCGCCTGCGGGCCGCGGGAGTGGATGTCGTCTCGGGTGTCCTCGGGGACCAGGCGCGCGAGGTCATCGACTCGTGGCTCGCCGTGCAACGTCTGGGCCGCCCGCACGTCACGGTCAAGTGGGCGCAGAGCCTGGATGGGCGCGTGGCCGCGGCCGACGGCACGAGCCAGTGGATCACGGGACCCGCATCCCGCGCGGACGTCCACCGCCGCCGGGCGCTGGCCGACGCCATCGTCGCCGGCACCGGCACGGTCCTGGCCGACGACCCCGCCCTCACCGCACGCACGCCCGAAGGGGACCTGCTGCCCGACCAGCCCACACCGGTGGTGATCGGTGAGCGAGAGGTTCCGGAGGGCGCGCTGCTGCGCCGGCATCCGAAGCCCTTCGAGCAGTACTCCGGGCGAGATCTGCCCGGAGTACTCGCACACCTTCGACAGGCCGGCGTACAACGCGTCTTCGTCGAAGGCGGCCCGACGCTGGCCAGCGCCTTCATCCGCGCCGGACTCGTCGACGAGATCCTGACCTACGTCGCGCCGGTGCTGCTCGGCTCCGGCGAGTCGGGAGATCATCCCGCGATCGGCGCCATCGGCGTCGACACCATCGGCGCGGCCCCTCGGCTCGCGCTGCAGTCCGTCGAGCGTCTCGGTGACGACATCCTGCTCGTCTCGACGCCCGTCCCCATCCCCAGCCCCGCGAGGTAGCACCATGTTCACCGGACTCATCGAAGAAATCGGCACCGTCACGAGCGTCGAGCCCGCCGGCGACGGCCTGCGCCTCACCCTGCAGGCGCCCCTGGTGGTGACGGATGCCGCGCACGGCGACTCCATCGCCGTCAGCGGTGTGTGCTTGACCGTCGTCGCGTACTCGACGGAGGGCTTCACCGCCGATGTGATGCGTCAGACCCTGGACATGTCGACGCTGGGCGCGCTGAGCGCGGGCGACAGGGTGAACCTCGAGCGAGCCACCACAAGCGACGGGCGGCTGGGCGGCCACATCGTGCAGGGCCACATCGACGGGACCGGTGAGATCTCGCAGATCCGCCCCGGCGGGCAGTGGCAGGTCGTCCGCGTGACTGTCCCGCTCACGCTGGCGCCACTCATCGTCGACAAGGGGTCGATCGCCGTCGAGGGCATCTCGCTCACCGTCAGCGCCATCAGCGACGCCGATGAGACCGAGCAGTGGTTCGAGATCTCCCTCATCCCCGAGACCCTCGCGGCGACGACCCTCGGCACCGCGCAGGTCGGCGACCTCGTCAACCTCGAGACCGACATCCTCGCGCGTCACGTCCAGCGCCTGATGGCCTTCTCCGCCACGGCTCCTGCCACCCCGAGTGAAGGAGGCTCACGGTGAGCCTTTCCCCCATTTCCACCGCTCTCGATGCGCTGCGTGAGGGTCGGCCGGTCCTCGTCGCCGATGACGAGAACCGCGAGAACGAGGGCGACATCGTCTTGTCCGCCGAGAAAGCGACGCCCGAGGCCGTCGCATGGATGGTGCGCTGGTCCAGCGGCTTCGTCTGCGCGCCGATGCCGGCGGAGTGGGCGGATCGTCTCGACCTCCCGCCGATGGTCGCCGTGAACGAGGATGCGCGCAGCACCGCCTACACCGTCTCGGTCGACGCCGCCCAGAATGTCACCACCGGGATCAGCGCAAGTGACCGTGCGCACACGCTGAATGTGCTGTCCGACCCCGACTCGACGCCGTCGAGCGTGATCCGCCCCGGCCACATTCTGCCGTTGCGCGCCGTAGCCGGAGGCGTCCGCGAGCGCGGCGGACACACCGAAGCCGCCGTTGAGCTGACGCGCCTGGCCGGACTGCAGCCAGTCGGTGCGATCGCCGAGGTCGTCGACGAGGACGGCTCGATGATGCGGATGCCGGGCCTGCTCGCGCTCGGCGAGCGCGAGGGCATTCCGGTCATCACGATCGAGCAGCTGGCTGCCTACCTCGACGAGCACGAGCCGCGCGATGCGGCCGCCGCGGCACCGTCGCCTCGGCGCGTCAGTCTGCGCGCCGAGGCGACGGTACCCACCGCCCACGGTGTGTTCCGGTTCCTCGCCTACAAGGACCGGATGACGGGCACCGACCACATCGCCGTCGTCGCCGGAGACCTCCGTGCCGACGCGCCCCTGGTGCGCGTGCACTCGGAGTGCCTGACGGGAGAGGCCTTCAGCTCGCTCAAATGCGAGTGCGGCCCGCAGCTGGATGCCGCGATGGACGCGATCGCCCGCGAGGGCGGCGTCGTCATCTACATGCGCGGCCACGAAGGACGCGGGATCGGCCTGATCAACAAGCTCCGTGCGTACAGCCTGCAGGAGGAAGGGCTGGACACCGTCGACGCGAATCTCGCGCTCGGCTTCCCCGCGGACGCTCGCGACTACGCGGCCGCCGCCGGCATCCTCGCCGATCTCGGTATCGAGAAGGTGCGTCTGCTCACGAACAACGCCGACAAGGTGAGCCAGCTCGGGGTCTTGGGCGTGGAGGTCATCGAGCAGGTGCCACTCCTGGTCGGCGTCGGTCCGAACAATCACCAGTACCTGACGACCAAGGCGGCGCGCATGGGACACACGATCGAGCTGGATGCGCTGAACCGCGCGCTGGCGGGAGAAGGGACCCAGCCGTGAGCCAGGAGGAAGGCACAGGCGTGAGCCAGAAGGAGAACACCCGATGAGCGGCAGCGGAAGCCCGACCACCCAGACCCCGCCCGACGGGAGCGGCCTCACGATCACGATCGTCGCCGGGTCGTGGCACGAGGTGATCACCGACGGACTCATCGACGGCGCCACGCGGGCGTTGACTGCTGCGGGCGTCCGTCACCGCCTCGTCCGCGTGCCCGGTTCGTTCGAGTTGCCCGTAGTCGCACAGGCGGCGCTGGATGCCGGCGATGACGCGGTCGTCGCCCTCGGGGTCATCATCCGCGGCGGAACCCCGCACTTCGACTTCGTCTCCTCTGCCGCGACCGACGGCCTGACCCGTGTCGCCCTCGACACCGGCAAGCCCGTCGGCTTCGGCGTGTTGACCCTCGATGACGAGCAGCAGGGTCTGGACCGTGCGGGACTGCCCGGCTCGCACGAGGACAAGGGCTACGAGGCCGCCGACGCGGCGGTGCGCGCGGCTCTCACCCTCCGCGACATCCGCGGCTGATCCATCCACCTTCAGTAGCCCGTAAGGTACGCTGGGCGCATGGAGATCCTTCGTCACGCCGTCCTTCTCGTGCACCTCACCGGCTTCGCGATCCTGTTCGGCGCGTGGGTGGTCCAGGTGGTGAACGGCCAGCGGCGCCTGACCAACCTCATGAACTGGGGCCTGCTGATCGCGGCCGTCGGCGGCATCATCCTCTCCGCGCCGTTCGGGCTCTACCCGGGACAGGAGCTCGACTACGTCAAGATCGGTACGAAACTCGTCATCCTGCTCGTGATCGGCGCCCTCCTCGGCATCGGCATGGGCCGTCAGCGCAAGACCGGCGCCACCCCGCCCGCGCTCTTCTGGCTGGTCGGCATCCTGACGTTCGCGAACGCCGCGATCGCCACGCTCTGGCACTGATCGCGTTCGCGGGTCGCATTTCCTGCCCGCGCGAGCCTGGATGCCGCGAATCGGCGTAGAATCGTCGGTTGTGCGCCGGCCACCCCGCCGGCGCGACGGTGACACAGCGAGGTGCCTTCTGCGCACCATCCTCGCCTGGAGGCCCACCACCGCCCGCGTCTGATCTGGACGCCGCCTCTTTTCGCATCTCCGACAGGCAGTCATGAGCACTTCTGTATCCGCTCCGTCCAGCTCCGCCCCCGCCAACCCGCGCGGCCGGGTCATCACCGCCAGCCTCGTAGGCACCACCATCGAGTTCTACGACTTCTACGTGTACGCGACCGCGGCGGTCCTGGTCTTCCCCACCCTCTTCTTCCCCACCGGCAACGAGACGACGTCGCTGCTGGCCTCGTTCGCCGTCTTCGGCGCCGCGATGGTCGCCCGCCCGCTCGGAGCGGTCATCTTCGGGCACTTCGGCGACCGCTTCGGCCGCAAGGCGACGCTGGTCGCATCGTTGCTGACCATGGGCATCGCGACCTTCGCGATCGGGCTCCTGCCCACCTTCAACGAGATCGGCGTCTGGGCGACCATGCTGCTGCTGATCCTGCGCCTCGCCCAGGGATTCGCACTCGGCGGCGAGTGGTCGGGCGCGGCACTGGTGGCGACCGAGAACGCACCGGCGGGCAAGCGCGCCTGGTACGGGACATTCCCGCAGCTGGGAGCGCCCATCGGCTTCATCATCGCAAACGGGATCTTCCTCTCGATCAATTTCCTCCTCCCCCACCCCGAGTCCGCCGCGCAGCGCTCGGACGAGTTCCTCGCCTGGGGCTGGCGGGTGCCGTTCCTGTTCTCGGCCGTCATGGTGATCATCGGGCTCTGGGTGCGTCTGCGCCTGGTCGAGTCGGAGTCCTTCACCCGCGCCGAGAAGACCGGGACCCTCCGCAAGTTCCCCCTCGGCGCCGCCCTTCGCCGTCACTGGTGGCAGCTGATTCTCGGCACGTTCATCATGCTGGCCACCTACGTGCTCTTCTACCTGATGACCAGCTTCACGCTGTCGTACGGCACCAAGGCCACGGCTGAGACCGCGCAGGCGGCGGCCGAGGCATCCGGCACCGCCTTCGACCCATCGACGTACATCGCCGGACTCGGATTCGGATACACCGACTTCGTGATCATGCAGATCGTCGGCGTCGTCTTCTTCGGCATCTTCACGCTGCTGTCCGGCCCTGTCGCCGACGCGATCGGGCGCCGCAAGCTCCTGCTGTGGATCACGGGAGCGATCATCGTGTTCGGCCTGACGTTCAACATCTTCCTGATGCCGCAGGTGGACCCGAAGTTCACGGGGGCGCTCGTACAGGCCTTCCTCATCTTCGGCTTCATGCTCATGGGGGCCACCTTCGGTCCGATGGGCGCGGTGCTGCCAGAGCTCTTCCCGACGCAGGTGCGCTACACCGGCTCGGCGGTCTCGTACAACGTCTCCTCGATCCTGGGAGCCGCCCTGGCCCCCATCGTCGCGGTGGCGTTGTGGGCAGCGGCCGGCGGCAGCCCATGGCTGGTGGGCGTCTACCTCTCCGTCATGGGAGTGCTGACCTTCATCGCACTCCTCCTCTCCCCCGAGACCAAGGATGTCGACTACGACGAGATCGGCGCCGGCGAGACCGTCTCGCTCTGACGCATCCCTCTCTCACGCGAGGGGTCGCAACACGCCGTGTGCACGCGCACACGAACGGTGTGTTGCGACCCCTCGCGCGTGAGGCATCGTCGCGAAATAGACTCGCCGTGTGAACACCAACGCTCTTCCCCGGCGCGCCGACATCGTCGGCAGCTTCCTCCGACCCGCGACCCTCGCCGACGCCCGCGCGCAGTTCGCCGCGGGAGTGATCGACGCCGACGCACTCCGAGCCGTCGAGGATGCCGCGATCGCGGATCTCGTGACCACGGAGGCCGGTAGCGGCCTGACCATCGCGACCGACGGCGAATTCCGCCGCTCGTGGTGGCACTTCGACTTCTACGGACTGCTCGACGGTGTCGAGGTCGTCGAGCTCGACCACGGTATTCAGTTCCAGGGTGTGCAGACCAAGCCCCGCGGACTGACGGTTACCGGGAAGATCGGGTTCTCCGAGACGCACCCTTTCCTCGCACACTATCGCGCGCTGGCTGCGGTCGCCGAGGTCTCGGGCGTCGTCCCGAAGTTCACGATCCCCGCCCCCACGGTGTTCGACTTCCGCCTCGAGCCCGAGAACATCGACGCGACGGTCTACGCCGATCGCGATGCGATGGTCGCCGACCTCATCCAGGCCTACCGGGACGCCGTCGTGGCCTTCTACGACGCCGGTTGCCGCTACCTGCAGTTCGACGACACGGCCTGGGCCTACCTGTGCTCGGAGGTCGAGCTCGAGAAGGCCGAAGCCCGCGGCATCCAGACCGACGGCATCGCGGCCCGCTACTCGGCCATGCTCAACGCCATCCTCGAAGCGCGTCCCGCAGACATGACGATCACGACGCACGTCTGCCGCGGGAACTTCCGCTCCACCTGGATCTCGTCGGGCGGGTACGAGCCGGTCGCCAAGGAGCTGCTGGCCGACACCGACTACGACGGCTACTTCCTCGAGTACGACAGCGAGCGCGCCGGTGGGTTCGAGCCCCTGCGGTTCCTCCCCGTGGGCAGCAAGCGCGTCGTCCTGGGCCTTGTCACGTCGAAGTCTGGCGAGCTGGAGGACCCGGAGCTGCTGAAGGCCCGGATCGCGGAAGCGGCGACCTTCGCCCCCCTCGACCAGCTCGCCCTCAGCCCGCAGTGCGGCTTCGCCTCGACCGAGGAGGGCAACGTCCTCACCGAGGACGAGCAGTGGGCCAAGGTCCGCCTTGTCGTCGATACCGCCGCGGACGTCTGGGGGTGACGTCAGGCTGGGGTGCGAGGCCCGGTCCTGTACCTCGCCGTCCGTTCGCGTCTATGCGGACTCTTCGTCGCGCTCGGGCGTGACGTACGTTCGCCCATCGAGCGCGGCTTTGTCGATCTCTTCCTGATCCTCGACGTAGGGCGTGCCGTGGGTGTGAAAGGTCGGCACGGTCTTCATGCCCCACGCTTGGCCCTTCGCGCGCTCGGCCTGGGTCCATTCGACGACCGGCCAGTCCGGGTCGAGGAGGAGACGACCCTGCGCCGTGGCGAACTCGATGCGGTTGCCGCCGGGCTCCCAGACGTAGAGGAAGAACGTCTGGTTGATCGCGTGCTTGTACGGGCCATATTCGATGTAGATGCCGTTCTCGAGGCAGATGTCGGCGGCCTTCAGGATGTCCTCACGCGAGTCCGGTGCGATCGCAAAGTGGTGGAACCGGCCGCGCTGACGGGTCCAGTCGTCGGAGTAGACGACGTCGTAGGACTTCTGGTGGAAGCGGAACCACCACGCGCCGTAGCCGCCATCGTCGAGCTTGACGCGCTCGGATTCGCGGGACTTCATGACATCCCGCCAGAACTCCCCCGCGGCGTTGACGTCGGACGCGAGGTAGTTAATGTGGTCCATCCGGCGCGCGTTGATGCCGCGGCCCGGGTAGGCCGCGGCCTGGTTCTTCAGCGCCGGTCGATCCTCGTCATCCGGCACATAGTGCTCGGTGTCGTAGTACAGCGCCATGAGGTGCCCGTCCGGATCCTCGAACTCGTACGAGCGACCCACGCCCACCTCGGCCTCGCGCCAGCCGTGACCGAGGCCGGACGCCTCGATCGCCCTCACCCTGCGTTCGAGCGCCTCCTCGCTGGTCGTGCGGTACAGCGAACGCCCCACACCGTTGGTGTCTGAGGCCGTCAGCTTGAGCGTGTACAGCTGGTACTCGTCCCAGCAGCGGAGGTACGCCGAGTCGCCGATCCGCGCCACCTCGCGCATCGCGCAGATGTCGCGGAAGAAGTGCAGACTCTCCTCGAACCTGGGAGTGAACAGCTCGACGGCTCCCAGGTGAGCGAGGTCGAAGTTCTCGAAAGTGGCCACGCGGCGTCCTCCTTGACGAGTGGGGTGACGATGTCGAGAGAAGCACATGAGGGCCGAGCGGTCAAGATTCTGTCTACAATCTTGGCTACGGAAATTTCCCTCTGGACATAGGTAAATTTCCTGCATACGATCATCGCTGTAGCCACATTGACGACAAGGAAGTCGAGGACACCTCATGGCGAGCAACCTGCAGGAACTGCTGGACGAAAAGGGCGACACCGTCCGGATGCTGCGCGACTCGCAGCTCGGGACCTACATCTACCCGGTGGTTCCTGCCGAGTTCAGCAACTGGCGGCGCGAGCAGAAGGCCTGGCGCGACTCTGCGGTGCTCTTCGACCAGAGCCACCACATGGTCAACTTCTTCGTCTCAGGCCCTGACGCACTGAAGCTGCTGAGCGACACCGGCATCAACAGCTTCGCGAACTTCCCGCTCAACACGGCGAAGCAATTCGTCCCGACCGCCTCCAATGGCGGGGTGATCGGTGACGGCATCCTGTTCCGCGAAGGCGAGGACGACTACGTCTATGTGGGTCGCGCCCCGGGCGCGAACTGGCTGCAGTTCCACGCCGAGACGGGCGGATACGACCTCGAGTTCCGCTACGACGACCGTTCCCCGTCGCGTCCGTACGGCGCCGCCGTGCACCGCGAGTACTACCGTTTCCAGATCCAGGGACCGAACGCCTGGCCGATCATCGAGAAGCTCGCCGGAGGCCCGGTCGAGAAGGTGAAGTTCTTCCACATGGGCGAGATGACGATCGCCGGCGAGAAGGTGCACACCCTGCGCCACGGAATGGCAGGAGCACCGGGCCTGGAGATCTGGGGCCCCTACGAGCAGCACGGCAAGATCCGTGACGCGATCCTGGAGGCCGGCCGGGAGTTCGGCATCGAGCCCTGTGGCTCCCGCGCCTATTCGTCGAACACGCTCGAATCAGGCTGGATCCCCTCGCCGCTGCCCGCCATCTACTCGAGCGAAGCCGAGCGCGCCTACCGCGAGTGGTTGCCCGCGAACAGCTATGAGGCGATCAACGCGCTCGCGGGCTCGTTCGTCTCATCGAACATCGAGGACTACTACCTCAGCCCGTGGGAGCTCGGCTACGGCTCGTTCGTCAAATTCGATCACGACTTCATCGGCCGCGATGCGCTCGAGAAGATCGACCCGACCACCCAGCGCAAGAAGGTCACTCTCGCGTGGAACGACGAGGACCTGTCCAAGATCCTCTCGTCCGTCCTCGACCGTGAGGGCCCGGGATACCAGTTCTTCGATCTTCCGAACGCCAACTACGGATCGAGCAACTACGACGCCGTCATCGACGGGGACGGCAACACCGTCGGCCTCTCACTGTTCACGGGTGTGACCGCGAACGAGAAGCGCGGCCTGTCACTGGCAACGGTCGACGCGGATGTTCCGGTCGGCGCCGAGGTGCGCGTGGTGTGGGGCGAGCCCGACGGCGGTTCCGGCAAGACCACCGTCGAGCCGCACGATCAGTTCGCCGTGCGCGCGATCGTGAGCCCGGTGCCCTACGCGGAGACCGCGCGACTGGAATACCAGGGCGGCTGGCGCACCACCGGACTCCGCTGATCGGAGTCGAGCTCGGCGAGATAGTCGAGCGAACTGCGCGAGCTGGTCAGCAGCGCACGGATGCCGGGGGCGGGATCGCCTCCGGCATCCGCCGGCAGGTACACCTCTTCGAGGGCGTGACGGATGCCCGCCGCGGCGAGCGCCAGCACCTCCACCGCCGGCAGAGGTGACGTCCGGTCATTCGGGACGACGACCCCCAACGCCGCATAGAGCACGTTGTGGGGCCCGTAGACGGGAACGGCGATCCCCCGCGAGGCCTCGTGAATCTGCCCCTCGGCGACGGCGAATCCGTCGGATCGTGTCTTCGATATCGCCCGCCGCAGCGCACCGCCGTCGCGGATCGTCTGCGAGGTGTGCAGCGGCCACCCCCGTTCGATCGTCTGGTCGACGATGCTCGGGTCGGCCGCGGCGAGCAGCACGAGACCGCTCGAACTCAGCGGGAGCGGAATTCGTCCGCCGATGAGCGTCGCGTTGATGACGGCGTCGGGGGTCGACATCCGCTCGACGAACAGCGCATCCAGGCCGCTGCGCACGGCGAGCTGCGTGTGCTGTCGCACCCGCGCGTGCACCGCGCCCAGCCAGGGCCGGGCGAGCTCGCGCAGACCGAGCGCTCCGGGAGTGCGCGCCGCATACTCCCACAAACGGACGCCGAGGCGGTAGGTCTTGTCGGGAAGTCGCTCGAGCATGCCTTCCGCTTCGAGCTCGGCGATCAGTCTGTGCGCCGTCGACACGGCAAGGCCGGATTCCGCGGCGATCTCGCTCAGCGTGCGGAACGGATGCCGGGCATCGAAGGCATCCAGCACCCGCAGGTGCTTGTGCAGGACGGATTCACCGCCCGACGCTCTCGCCATCCCGTCCTCCTCGACGTCCCTGATGCTACTCCCGCCCAGGCTCTCCCTCACGGCACCGTCAGAAAGTGGGACATGCCGGTGCCGGCGGAGGTGGCGCAGCGCCGCGGCCGCCGACATCCGGTGGTGTCGACGGCCGCGGCGTGTGAGTGTCAGTCGTCGGCGCGATAGACCGTGCGGGCGAACTCGTGGTACGGCGCCGGGGCGACGGTCGCCCGGATCTTCACCTGGCGGTGGTTCTGGTCGACCGAGTCCTTGCGGCTGATCGGGTCTTCACCCCACACCACCTCGACCTCCTCGCCGTCGGCGATCTCGTTGTCGAGCGTCGCGAGCGACATGTACAGCTGGTCGAAGGCAACATAGCCGGCGTCGGTCGAGATGCCGACGCGCTCGCCATTCTTGACGACCTCGTCCATCTGGAACAGGCCGTAGCGCGCCTTCGGGAAGTCGAGGAATTTCGCGGGCGTGCCCGGCTCCACCTGCGAGCGCACGATGTCTGCGACGTCCTGCGCGTTCCACAGCAGGGTGACCTTGCGACGGGTGGGGTTCGCAGCGATCTTCTCGAGGGCCTCACGGCCGTGGAAGTCGTGGTCGAAGCGCACCGAGCGCCCCAGCCCCAGGTCGAAGGGCGTCATGTAGTAGTCGTGGATGTCGTCGGAGTACAGCGAACCCGCGACCGACCCCGCGCGAGCTGCAGGCAGCCACGTGCGGTACTCGGCGAAGTCCTCGTCGAAAATCGCGGGGAACGGGGTGGGGACCCAGCCCGACTCCAACGGGGACGACGAGTAGGCCTTGGCGCCTACGCGACGGATGCCGAACTCGGCACCCGCCTCCATCAGCGCCTCGAGAACGACCTGGTTGTCCTCCCACGGTCCGTAGAACTCGAATCCGGGCTGCCCGGCCATGCCGTGGCGGAGGGCCTTGACAGGACGCCCGGCGATCTCGACATCGCCGATGTGGAAGAACTTGATCTCGGGAACAGGGCCGCCGAAGATCTTCTCCATCACGACATCCGCCTGCGGGCCCTGCAGTTCGTAGCGATAGAACGTGGGCGCACCGTCGCGCATGTGCGAGTTGGGCTCGAGGCGGTAGTGCACGTCCTTGCCGGCGGCCTCGGCGAGTTCGACGTTGTAGCGCACCCAGTCGATGAGCAGGTGGTGGCCGATGAGCACGAGACCCTCGCGACCGGCGTGGTTGTAGAAGAGGATGCCGTCACCGATGAGGTAGCCGTCCTTGTTGACCGCGATCAGCTGCTTGGCGACGCCGGGACGGAACGTCTTGAAGGTGTTCGGCGAGATCGACGAGAGGAGCTCGATCAGGTCGTCGCCCCCGAGGAACAGCTGCGTCATGTGGTGGGACTGGTCCATGAGAGCGACCGTGGTGTTCCACGCGCGCTGCTCGTCGCGCCAGTTGGTGAACTCGGGCGCCACCGGGAAGGTGAACGCGGGCCAGTTCTGGTTGCGCAGCAGGCTCACGGCGCTGCCGACGCGTTCGATCGCCTGTGAGAGGGATTCGGATGTCATCATCGACCTTCCTGTCGGGGGTTGCGGCCCCATGCTAGGCACGGCCGCACACGACCTCACAGATGGTTTCCGTTGAATCGAAGACCCCTCCCGCGGCGCCCCCGATAGTGGTGTTCTCGATGTCGTGCACACAGACGTGCGCGGCCTCGCGAACACATCGCAGGCAACGAAACGGCAACGACTTGTGCATCGCGCTCAAAAATGTTGACAATTTCGGCGCGCAAAAGTACCGTCCACAGACACAAGACACAGCAGTCCTGTGCCCGCAAAGATGCGAAAACACCCCGGAGGTGGCGATGGCCGCTCGGCTCACCGTACGAGACGTCAGTCTGCATTTCGGTGGCGTGAATGTTCTGGACGATGTGAGCTTCGAGGCCGAACCCGGCCAGATCTTCGGCCTCGTAGGTCCGAACGGCGCGGGAAAGACATCGCTGTTCAACTGCATCAGCGGTCACTACACGCCGAGCGCCGGCTCCATCAAGATCGACGACACCGAGGTACGAGGCTCCCGGCCGTCGAACCTGGCCCGACACGGCTTGGCCCGGACGTTCCAGCATCCCGCGCTGCAACTGCACAACACCGTGCTCGACAACGTCATGCTCGGAGCCCACTCGCGCCTGCCGGGCGGGCCCGTCGAGTGGTCGCTGAAACTCCCCCACACCGGACGCGCCGAGAAAGCGATGCGCGCCGAAGCACGCGCGCTGCTGGAGAGGGTCGGTCTCGGATGGGCCGCCGATATGCGACCCGATGAGCTCTCGCACGGTCTTCACAAGGGCATCGAGATGTGCCGTGCGCTGATGATGCACCCGCGTCTGCTGCTTCTCGACGAGCCGGCCGCCGGACTCCCGCACTCCGAGGTCGAGCACCTGATCGAGACCGTCCGTTCGATCCGCGACCAGGACGACATCACCGTCATCATCGTCGAACACCACATGGGTCTGATCGCCGCCCTCACCGACCGGGTCATGGTCCTCGACCACGGTCGCACGCTCATGACCGGCACTGCCGCCGAAGCGCAGAACGACCCCCGTGTGATCGAGGCGTACATCGGAAAGGAGGTCTCCGATGACGCTGCTTGAGCTCAGGGACGTCGCTGCGTTCTACGGACCGGTCCAGGTGCTCGAGGATGTCTCGCTCAGCGTGCCCGAAGGCGGCGCGGTCGGCATCCTGGGCGCCAACGGCGCCGGTAAGACCACGACGCTGCGCGCGATCTCGGGCTCGGTGAAGGCGCGCGGCGAGATCCTCTTCGACGGCAAGAGCCTGATCGGCAAGCGCCCGGACCAGATCGCCGCGCTCGGAATCGCCCACGTCCCCGAGGGACGTGGCACGCTCAGCGACCTCACGGTACGTGAAAACCTTCGCGTCGGTGCGTACCTGCGCCGAGACACGCGCAAAGTCGCCGAGGACATCGAGTACTGCCTGGACCTGTTCCCGAATCTCCGCGACCGCATCCGCTCGCAGGGGTCTGCCCTCTCGGGCGGCGAGCAGCAGATGCTCGCGATCTCGCGCGCAATCATGGCGGGGCCCCGCCTCATGCTGCTCGACGAGGCCTCCCTGGGTCTGGCTCCGAGCACCGCGGCCACCGTCTACTCCGCGATCGCACGGCTGCGCAAAGAGTCGGGCATCGCCATGGTGGTGGTCGAGCAGAACGCGACCCTCGCCTTCACCGTCGTGGAGTCCGCCACCGTCCTCGAGACGGGTCGGAACGTGCTGACCGGTCCGACTGAACAACTCAAGGGCATGGACGAGATCCGCCGTGCCTACCTGGGAGGCTGACGCGTGGATACCTTCATCCAGCTCGTCGTCGACGGTCTGTCGACAGGATCGATCTACGCCGCGCTCGCTCTGGCGATCGTGCTCGTGAACCAATCCACCGGAATGGTGAACTTCGCCCAGGGCGGTATGGCGGTCTTCTCCGCCTATATCGCCTGGTGGATGACGACCATGGGCGTCCCGCTCATCCTCGCGATCCTCATCTCGATCATCGTGTCGTTCCTCTTCGGCGCT
This sequence comes from Microbacterium sediminicola, assembly GCF_039531125.1. Taxonomy (NCBI): domain Bacteria; kingdom Bacillati; phylum Actinomycetota; class Actinomycetes; order Micrococcales; family Microbacteriaceae; genus Microbacterium; species Microbacterium sediminicola. Next base: position 229,668 of record NZ_BAAAPL010000001.1, on the reverse strand, counting down.
GTGATCGAGCGGTACCTGATGCGAAGGTTCGAAAGGGGTGATCCCGATACCGCGGTCGTGGTGACCATCGGTCTGCTGACCCTCATCACGGGGGTCGTGGCGTGGATCTGGACCTACAACAACCAGCTCTTCCCGTCGCTGTTCCCGCTGGAAACCGTCGAGGTGTTCGGCGCGGCCATCAGTGTGCGCTCACTCGGCACCGTCGCCGTGATCGTCGTGGTGATGGCGCTCCTCCAGGCGCTGTTCATCGGCACCAAGCTCGGGCTCGCCCTGCGCGCGGTCGCCGTCAACCCCTACTCCGCATCACTTTCGGGCCTCCCCGTCGGCCGAATGCTCATGGTCGGCTGGGGGCTCGCGGCGTCGCTGGGGGCCATCGCCGGTGCCCTGGTCGCGCCGGATCTCACCCTCACGCCGGGAATGATGGACGGCCCTCTCGTCTACGCCCTCGCAGCGGTGATTCTCGGTGGCATGTCGAGCCCGATCGGCGTGGTCGTTGCCGCCTGGATGATCGGAGTGCTGGAGAACCTCGCCGCGGTCTACGTGCCCTTCATCGGCCACGACCTCAAGATCGCGGTGCCGTTCATCCTCATCTTCGTCGTGCTGATCGTGCGACCCCAGGGCCTGTTCGGTCGGAAAGTTGTGGTGCGAGTGTGATGACGAATCTCGATTTCGCCCCCACTACGGCGCCCAGCATCTGGCAGCGCCCCTGGGTGAAGTGGGGCCTGTGGGCCGTTCTCGCCGTCGCGCTCATCGTGCTGCCGCTCGTGCTGCCGGAGTTCACGAACCTGACGCTGGCACGCGTCGGTGTCTTCGCCGTTGCCGTGCTCGGACTCAACGTCGTGATGGGCTACACCGGCCAGGTCTCGCTCGGTCAGATCTTCTTCGTCGGACTCGGGGCCTACGTGACGGCATACGGTGTGACCAACGACTGGAACATCGTCCTGGTCTTCATCGCCGCCTTCGCCATCCCGGCCGTGGTGGGCTTGGTCATCGCGCTCGCGGCAGCCCGACTCGGAGGGCTCGCCATCGCGATGGTGACGATCGCGCTGCCGATCGTGGGCGTCCCCCTGGCCAAGCGCTTCTCCGACATCACGGGCGGATCCCAGGGACTGTCCTCGCGGTTCTCGGATGCCCCGGAATGGACCGGGCTCTTCAACGATCAGTGGCAGCTGTACGTCGTGATCGCGATCACCCTCGTCGTGTTCCTGCTCACCCGACAGCTCGTGACTGGCAAGTACGGCCGCGCGTTCGCCATCGTCAAGAGCAACGAAGCTGTCGCGGCATCCATGGGCATCTCACCCTACGGCTACAAGGTTCTCGCGTTCACCGTCGCTTCCCTCATCGGCGGCGTCAGCGGGTTCCTCTACATGTTCGTGATCCAGTACACCTCCCCAGAGACGATGAGCTTCCCGCACTCGATCACGCTGCTCGCGTCGATGGTCATCGGCGGTGCGGCGAGCATCGTCGGCTCACTGCTCGGCGGCGCCTACTACGTCCTCGTCCCCCAGCTCACGAACATCATCGATCCGAACCTCACGGCGGTCCTGCAGGGCGCGATTCTCCTCGCCGTCCTCTTCGTCCTCCCCGGCGGCCTCGTATCGCTGCCTCGGACGATCCGCCGAATGATCCGCCGCGGTCGCAGCACCGGCCACGGCCCCCAGAGCTCTCCGCCTGCGGCAGCACAGCAGAACCCCGCGGAGGGAACCCCAACAGAGAGGCAAGACCAGGCATGAACATGCGAATGAGAACGAAGGGCGTTGTCGGCATCGTCGCCATGACGTCGGTGCTCGCGCTGACCCTCGCCGGCTGTTCCCGCGGCGGAGGCGGCGGTGACGAGACGTCGGCACCGAGCCCCGGCATCACCGACACGACAATCACCCTCGGCATCACCACTCCGCTCTCCGGCGCGACCGCCGGCCCCGGAACCTGCACCGTCGCGGGCATCGAGGCCTACTTCGGCGCCGTCAACGCGGCGGGCGGCGTGACCTTCGGCGACGGCAAGACCCGCACGGTCGAGATCACAGCCCTCGACGACGCGTACGACCCGCAGAAGGCCAAGGCCAACTACGACCAGCTCAAGGACGAGGTCTTCCTGATGACCGCGGGCCTGGGCACCCCGACCAACCGCGCGTTCCGCGAGGCCGCGATCGCCGATGGGGTGCCGCAGGTTCTCATCATGACCGGCGACCCGCTGTTCAGCGACCAGGCCGAGAGCCCCTACCAGCTCGGCTTCGTGCCGATCTATCAGAACGAAGGCTCCGCGTTCGGAGATCTGCTCGCAGCATCCGGAGAAGACCACAAGGTGGCGATCCTCTACCAGAACGACGACTACGGCAAGGGCTATGTCGAAGGCTTCACGGACGCGGTTGCCGATGCCTCGAACGTGGAGATCGTGAAGGAGCTCTCGTACGAGGCCACCGACACGACCGTCGATGCACAGATCACCGAGCTGGCCGCCACCGGCGCCGACGTGATCTTCAACGCGATGTCGATCACGCCGCTGGTGATCTCGGCGATGCAGAAGGCACAGGAACTCGACTGGCTGCCCAGCTGGTTCCAGCCCTCGAACACGTCCTCGCCGGGCGCGATCCTGGAGCCCGCCGGCGCGGCTGTCTTCCCGGGCGTCTACACGGTGTCGTTCGCGAAGGCAGCGGCCAGCCCCGCCTACGCCGACGACCCCGAGATGCAGACGTTCCTGTCCGACCTGGCGGAGTACGCGGACTACCCCGACACACCGGCCTTCCCGCACTGCGCGTGGAGCTACATGGTCGGTGCCACCCTGGAGCAGGTCTTCGAGAAGATGACCACGCCGACGCGTGACGAGTTCATGACGCAGCTGCGCACGATCTCCGACTTCGTCGCTCCGCTCATGCTCGAGGGCACGTCGGTGAACACCACCGAAGACGGTCTCCCCGCCGTCTCCGAACTGGTCGTCCAGAAGTACAACGGCAACGGCTACTCCGACGCGATGAGCTTCGGTTGATCCGGGGGTGTGGGTCGGAGGCGCGATCCTTCGGCCCACACCACTCTCACCGATGCACACAGCACCGACCGCCGGGGCGGAGGGCGTTCGCGCCTTTCGCCCCGACTACGTCATTGCGCGCAGCAGCGTGGCGATGCCACACAGATGCTGTCGGGTCGCCGCCTCCGCGGCATCCCCATCGTGAGCGATGACCGCGTCGATGATCGCAGCGTGCTCCGGCGCCGATTCGGTCGCGCGCCCGGGATGAAAGGCCAGGCGGAACTGATGACGAGCAGACTGAGCGCGCAGGCGCTCGAGCAGGACACTCGCGGTCGCGTGCCCGCTGATCTGCCTCAACCGCGCATCCATGAGCTGGTTCAGGCGGGAATACTCCAGGAGATTTCCCTGCGCCACCGCCTGTGTCATGTCGTCGCGGATCTGGCGGAGTTCGTCGGCCTCGGCATCCGTCACCCGCTCGGCGGCCTTGCGCGCGCACAACGACTCGAGTCCAACGCGCACCTCGACGATCTCGATCGCCTCGTCGACCGAGATCGAGCGCACACGCGCACCCTTGTTGGGCAGGCGCTCGACGAGACCCTCACTCACCAAGTGCATGAGCGCAGAGCGCACCGTCGCACGGGAAGCGAGGAAACGCTCCGAAAGATCCGCTTCGATGAGCCGCTGATGGGGTGCGAACTCGCCCTGCAGGATCGCGTCGCGGATGCGAGAGGTGACATCGGTGTCACCCGCCGTTTCGGCCTCCGACGCGAGGTGCGTGGCCGGATCTGCCATGAGACATGCCTCCCAGATGCGCGTCGGGCGCGCGTGTCGTCACCTCGCAGAATATCCCACGAACAGAACTGTCGCCCGGATTCGCGACAATTTCGTCTCCAGCTGACGGTGCTCCAGGGCTCGATCACGGGAGTCCGCTGATGAGAGTGGCGGTGATCGGACTCGGCGAGGCGGGATCGACCTATGCGCGCGGGCTCCGCGACCGCGGCGCCGACGTCATCGGCTACGACCGCGCCTTCGAACTGGACGACGTCGGGTGCGCCCCCGATGCCGTCTCGGCCGCTCGCGGCGCAGACCTCGTGCTGAGCCTCGTGTGCGCCGCGAACGCCGCCGACGTCGCCGACGAGGTCGCCGACGTATGTCAGGGCGCCGTGTTCGCCGACATGAACACCGGCTCGCGAGAACTCAAACAGCACGTCACCTCCCGGATGGCGCGGGCCGGCGTCCCGTGCGCAGACGTCGCGATCATGGCGCCGATCCTGCGGCACGGCATCATGACACAACTGCTCACGAGCGGCCCGGGCGCGGCGGAGGTCTCACGTCTGTTCACCGCGCTCGAGGTTCCCATTTCCGTCGTCGGCACGCAGCCCGGCGACGCCGCCAGCCTGAAACTCACGCGCAGCGTGTTCCTCAAGGGACTGGGCAGCCTCGTCTTCGAGAGTCTGCGGGCTGCCGAGGCGCTCGGCGCCCACGACTGGATGCTGGAGCAGATGGCGGGCGAGTTCGGGCCCGAGGGCGAGACGCTGGTCGAGCGGCTGATCACGGGGACTCGCCTGCACGCCGTGCGTCGCAGCCACGAGATGAAGGATGTGCGCGAGTACCTGCGCAGCATCGACGTGCCCGCCGAAATGACCGAGGGCACGATCGCCTGGCTCGACCGGATCGTCGCCGGGGACGACCGCGTCAGCTGAGGCAGCCGACGCGACAACTCTCACGCGAGGGGTCACAACACGCTGTTTCGCAGCGCTGGGAGGCGGCAATTTGTGACCCCTCGCGGGGGAGGTAGCGTCGTAGGCGCCCACTTCCTGTGATCGAGGTACCGATGTCAGACACTTCCCGACGTCCCGGGCGTCGCCGCAAGGACGAGGGTCCGCGCGCGACGTTCCGCCAGCTCCTCCCCTTCCTCCTCGAGCACCGCGGAGTGCTGGCGATCGTCGCCGCGCTGAGCGTCGTCGGCGCCGCCGCCACTCTCGGTCAGCCGCTGCTGGTCGGGCAGGTCATCACCCGCGTGCAGGAGGGAGATGCGCTGGGACTGCTGGTGTGGGCGATCGTCGCGCTCGTGGTCGTGGCCTCCCTCATCTCAGGCTTCCAGCACTACCTGCTGCAGCGCACCGGCACCGCAGTCGTCTATTCCAGTCGGCGCAGCCTGATCGCCCGCATCCTGCATCTGCCGATCAGCGAGTTCGACGCCCGACGCACCGGCGATCTCGTGTCCCGGGTCGGCACGGACACCACACTGCTGTACGCGGTGCTCACACAGGGGCTCGCGGATGCCGTGGGCAACTCCCTCATCTTCCTCGGCGCGCTGATCGCGATGGCACTGATCGACCCGCTTCTGCTGCTGGCGATCGTGATCGTGATCGGGCTGTCCGTCGTGGTGGTCGGATTCCTCAGCGGTCGGATCCGACGCGCGACGAGCGAGCAGCAGGAGAAGGTCGGCGAGCTGGCCTCCGCCGTCGAACGCGCGGTCGGCTCCGTGCGCACCGTCCGCGCCTCGGGTGCCACCGATCGCGAGACCGACGAGATCACGGGCGTCGCAACCGAGGCCTACGGGGTCGGCGTGCGGATCGCGAAGGTGTCGGCGCTGGTCGTCCCGGTCGCCGGTATCGCGCTGCAGGTGTCACTGCTCGTCGTGCTGGGCCTGGGAGGCTTCCGCGTTGCGTCCGGCGCGATCGAGGTGGCGAGCCTGGTCACCTTCGTCATGTTCTTGTTCCTCCTCGTGGTGCCGCTCGGCACCTTCTTCGGCGCGATCACCTCGGTCAACCAAGCCCTCGGCGCGCTCGGCCGCATCCAGGAAATCCTCGACCTGCCCACCGAGGCCGCCGAGGACGCCGCGATCGCGGCATCCATCGCCACGACGGCGCCCGCGGGGGCGCAGGTGCCGGCGATCGAGTTCCGCGACGTGCGGTTCCGGTACCCGGCCGCCGTCATCGCGGCGCGGCAGAAGGCTGAGGCGGAGGCACGGGCGGTGCTCGAGGGGGCGCACGTCGACACCTCGACCATCGCGCTCCCGGGCGATGCATCCGGCGCGAGCGTAGCCCAGGCGGATGAGGTGCTGCGCGGTGTGTCGTTCTCGGTGCCGCGCGGATCCCGCGTCGCGATCGTCGGACCCTCAGGCGCCGGTAAGAGCACGACGCTCACACTCATCGAGCGCTTCTACGATCCGACCGGGGGCGGCATCCTGCTCGGAGGGCGCGATATCCGCACCCTCGATCGCGACGGGCTGCGCGCGCAGCTCGGCTACGTCGAACAGGATGCCCCGACGCTGGCCGGCACCATCGCGCAGAACCTGCGCTTGGCCTCCCCCGACGCCACGGAGGAGGACTGCGAGCGGGTGCTGCACGCCGTCAACCTCGACGAGGTGCTCGCGCGCAGCCCCCTGGGACTCGAGGCTCCTGTCGGCGAGGCGGGCGTCATGCTCTCGGGCGGTGAGCGCCAGCGCCTCGCGATCGCACGTGCGCTGCTGGCCGCCCCTCCGATCCTGCTGCTGGACGAGTCCACCTCATCCCTGGACGGCCTCAACGAGCAGCGGATGCGTGACGCGATCGACGCGGTCGCCGCCGGGCGCACGCTCATCGTGATCGCTCACCGCCTGTCGACCGTCGTCGACAGCGACCTGATCATCGTCATGGACCATGGCGAGGTCATCGGCCAGGGCACCCACTCCGAGCTCGTCGAATCGACGCCTCTCTACCGCGACCTCGCCCGCCACCAGCTCCTCGTCTGACGAGGCTCATCCTCCCGGCGAACCCACACGTACATTGCGAACCCACACGTTCCTGGCGTCGGGAAGGTGTGGGTTCGCAATCAACGTGTGGGTTCGGCGAAAGGGTTGGCTGTGGATGCCGTCGCGTCAGGCGGACGTGAGGCGGTAGCGGAGGGCCGAGAGCTCGGCGCCGAGCTGGGCGGGGACGCGACCGTCGAAGGTGTCGAAGAACTCTTCGGTGAGGTCCGCCTCCCGCGCCCATGATGCGGGGTCGATCGCGAACAGCTCCGCGAGGTCCTCAGCGGGCACGTCGATGCCATCGAGGTTGAGGTCCTCGATCTTCGGGAGGCGACCGATCGGGCTGTCGACAGCGCCGACCTCGTTCTCGATACGACGCGCGATCCACTCGATGACACGCGAGTTGTCGCCGAAGCCCGGCCACAGGAAGCGGCCGTCGGGACCCTTGCGGAACCAGTTGACCTGGAAGATGCGCGGCGCACGGTCGAAGCGGAGCTTCTGCCCGACCTTGAGCCAGTGCCCGAAGTAGTCGGCCATGTTGTAGCCGCAGAACGGCAGCATGGCGAAGGGGTCGCGGCGCAGCTCGCCGACCGTGCCCTCGGCAGCGGCGGTGCGCTCTGAGGAGATCGTCGACCCCAGGAACACGCCGTGTGCCCAGTCGGTGGCTTCCACGACGAGCGGGACGTTGGTGGCCCGGCGCCCGCCGAAGAGGATCGCGTCGACGGGAACTCCGTCGCGGGCATCCCAGTCCGGCGCGATCTGGGGGCACTGCGCTGCGCTCACCGTGAAGCGGGAGTTCGGGTGCGCGGCGGGGCGGCCGGAGCCGGGAGTCCAGGGGTTGCCCTCCCAGTCGATGAGCTCTGCCGGCGGCTCGTCGGTCAACCCCTCCCACCAGACGTCACCGTCGGGGCGGAGCGCCACGTTCGTGAAGATCGTGTTGCCCCACAGGGTCTCGACGGCGGTGACGTTGGTCGACTCGCCCGTGCCGGGCGCGACGCCGAAGAATCCGGCTTCAGGGTTGATCGCCCACAGACGCCCGTCCTCACCGGGGCGCAGCCACGCGATGTCGTCGCCGAGGGTCTCGACGCGCCACCCGGGAATGGTGGGACGCAGCATGGCGAGGTTGGTCTTGCCGCAGGCCGAGGGGAACGCGGCGGCGAGGTGGTACTTCTTTCCCTCGGGGCTGATGACGCGGATCAACAGCATGTGCTCGGCGAGCCATCCCTCGTCGCGCCCGATCACAGAGGCGATGCGGAGCGCGAAGCACTTCTTGGCGAGGATGGCGTTGCCACCGTAGCCGGAGCCGAACGACCACACCTCGAGGGTCTCGGGGAAGTGGACGATGTACTTCTCGTCGTTGCACGGCCACGCAACGTCCTTCTCACCCGGCGCGAGCGGCGCACCGACCGAGTGGACGGTCTTGACCCACGGCGAGCCCTGGGCGATCTCACGGAGCACGTCGATGCCCACGCGCGTCATGATCTCGATCGAGGTGACGGCGTACGCGCTGTCGGTGACCTGCACCCCGATGTGGGAGAGCGGCCCGCCGACCGGGCCCATCGAGAACGGGACGACGTACATCGTGCGCCCGCGCATCGATCCCTCGAACAGTGGGGTGATCGTCGCGCGGATCTCGTCCGGCGCGACCCAGTTGTTGGTCGGCCCGGCATCGGCCTCACGGTCCGACGCGATGAACGTGCGCGCTTCGGTACGAGCCACGTCACTCGGGTGCGAACGGGCGAGGTAGGAGCCCGGACGCCACTCGGGGTTGAGTTTGATCAGCTTGCCCTCTTCCACCTGCTCACGCAGCAGCGCGTCGTTCTCGGCACGCGAACCGTCGACCCAGTGGATGCGGGCGGGCTGGGTCAGAGCGGCGATCTCCTCGACCCAGGCCGTGAGCGCCTCCATTCCCGGGCCGGCGACCGCAGGCATGTCGCCATAGCTCGCCGCGGGCTTCGGTGTGGAAGTCGTCGGGCGGGTGATGTCGGCGATGGCCATTGTCGCTCCTGTGGGGTTCGGTAAGGGGTTCTTTCCTACTTTGCGGCCACTTTCGCCAGGCTTTCCCGTGCTGCTGGCCGCAAGAAATGCGAATCTTTCGCTAGCATTAAAGAATGCCGACCACCTCCTTGGAACTCGCCACACTGGGGCACCGCATCCGCCATCAGCGGGTCTCGCACGGCCTGACCCTCGACGAGCTCGGCGCGCGCGTCGGCGTCGCCGGCAGCCAGCTGAGCCTCATTGAGAACGGCAAGCGCGAACCCAAGCTCTCGCTGCTGCAGGCGATCGCGCAGGCGACCGATGTGGATGTCGCCGAGCTCCTCACCCCCGAGCCTCCCAACCGCCGTGCAGCCCTCGAGATCGAGCTCGACCGCGCCCAGGCGAGCCCGGTGTTCCGGCAGCTCGGGATCTCGCCGGTGCGGGTGACCAAGGGGATGAGCGACGAGACGATCGAGAGCGTGCTGGGTCTGCACCGCGAGCTGCAGCGGCGCGAGCGTGAGGCCATCGCCACACCCGAGGAGGCGCGGCGTGCCAACACCGAGCAGCGGCTGAGCCTGCGCGAGCGTGACAACTACTTCCCCGAGATCGAGAAGCTCGCCGAGAAGCAGCTCGCCGCGGCGGGGCATGTGTCGGGCGCCCTCACCCACCGCACGGTCAGCATCATGGCGGAGCGGCTCGGATTCGAGCTGATCTACGTCAACGACCTGCCCTCGTCGACGAGATCTGTCACCGATCTCGAGAACGGGCGCATCTATCTGCCACCGGCGTCGATCCCCGGCGGACACGGCCTGCGGTCCATGGCCCTGCAGGCGATGGCACACCGTCTGCTCGGTCACCAGCGGCCCACCGACTACGCCGACTTCCTGCAGCAGCGCCTCGAGATCAACTACTTCGCCGCGTGCTGCCTCATGCCCGAGACGAACTCCGTCGCCTTCCTGCAGCAGGCCAAGAAGGACCGCAATCTCGCCGTCGAGGACTTCCGCGACGCGTTCGGCGTCACCCACGAGGCCGCGGGCATGCGGATGACCAATCTCATGACGAACCACTTCGGCATCCGCCTGCACTTCCTGCGGGTGAGCGAGACGGGCGCCATCCAGCGCGTGTACGAGAACGACGATCTCCCGCTGCCGATGGACGTCACCGGCGCCATCGACGGGCAGATCGCCTGCCGCAAGTGGGCGGCCCGCGCCGCATTCTCGGAGCAGAACCGCACGACCGAGCACTACCAGTACACCGATACCCCCGCCGGCACGTTCTGGTGCGCGACGCAGACCGGAACCGTCCCGGAAGGCGCCTTCTCGATCACGGTCGGCGTCCCCTTCGACGATGCGAAGTGGTTCCGCGGGCGCGAAACCTCCAAGCGCGCGGTATCAACCTGCCCCGATGAAGCGTGCTGCAGGCGGCCGGCGACCGAACTCACCGAGCGGTGGGAGGGCAAGTCCTGGCCGAGCGCCCGGGTGCACATGCAGATGTTCACCCCGCTCCCGCGCGGAAACTTCCCCGGGGTGGATGACGCTGAGGTGTATGCCTTCCTCGAGCGTCACGCCGACAGCTAGTCCGTCGAGGGGCTCTCGCTCGGCTCGACGTCTGCCGCCGCGACGCCCGCGGGCCCGTCCCGCAGCCACGCGACGACGAAGACGACGAGACCCGCGACCAGGCCCGCGATGACCCACAGCACGATCAGGTAGTCGACCCACGATCCGATCGGCGGGGAGCCGGGCAGGAAATTGCGCAGCGGGATCGTGGCGAACAGCATCGCGCCGATCCAGCCCAGCATCGTGACCTCGATCTTGCGCTTGCCGCGCAGCACCGTGAATGCCGCCGTCAGCACCAGAACGGGCATGACGACCATGAGGGTCAGCAGCACGATGCCGAACGCAATCGTCGAGGGGGCCCGCGTCGCCGTGAAGGTGACCCCGATCAGATCGACGGGCCCGTCCGCGGTATCAACGGTGTTGACGACGTCTCCGCGTGCGGTGATCGCCCATCCCGGGACACGCCCATCGGCAGAGAGCTGGTACGAGATCGGCACGGCCTCACCGTCGGCATCCACCCGCACCGGAACGATGACCGACTCGGTCGTATAACGGTCGAACGGCCATTGTTCGACGTATCCATCCGTGACCAGCACGGTCGTGGCCGGCGCAGCGACCTCGTCCGCCGCCCACTCGATCGTGCGCGGGCCGTCGGTGTTGGTCACGAACAGATGCAGCGTCTCGTCCGGGGTAATGCGGTCACTGGAGTACGAACCGAGATCTGTCGGCTCGATGCGGACGGAGAGCCGGTTTCCTGCCGCATCGACATCGGTGGGCGTGAGCTCGAGAATGACGTCCCCGGGCCCGGCGTCGCCGGTCGAGCCCGCCGTATCGACATCGCCGCTGAGGCCGTACGCGATGACCACCGTGAGATAGACCAGCACCACCGCGATGATCGAACCGAAAAGGGCGACGACGCGTCGGCGACGCACGCGGGGGTCCGGGCGCTCACTCACGGCGCCATTGTGACAGACCGCGCGCGGGTCAGTCGGCAAAGGGGGTCAGCCGGCAAAGGGGTCAGGCGTGAGCGTGTACTTGGTCTGCAGGTACTCGTGGATGCCTTCCGCGCCGCCCTCACGGCCCAGACCCGACATCTTCCAGCCACCGAACGGTGCCGCGGCGTTGGAGACGACCCCCATGTTCAGGCCCATCATCCCGGTCTCGAGCCGCTCGATCATGCGCTGCCCCCGAGCGAGGTTCTCGGTGTAGACGTAGGAGACCAGACCGTACTCGGTGTCGTTGGCCAGCCGCACCGCCTCGTCCTCGTCATCAAACGGCACGATCGCGAGGACCGGACCGAAGATCTCCTCGCGCAGGATGTCACTTCCGGCAGCGACATCCGAGATCACCGTAGGGAGGTAGAACGTTCCGGATCCCGCGAGCGCCTCACCGCCGGTCGTGACCTGCGCACCGCGGGCGACGGCATCGGCGACGAGCGAGGATGCCTTCGCCACCGCGCGGTCATCGATGAGCGGACCGATGGCCACGCCCTCCTCGGTTCCGCGCCCCACCTTCATCTCAGCGACCCGCTCGGTGACCCGCCGCGTGAACTCCTCGACGACGCGGCGGTGCACGATGAAGCGGTTGGCCGCGGTGCAGGCCTGGCCGATGTTGCGGAACTTCGCGGCGATCGCCCCGTCGACGGCCTTGTCGAGGTCGGCATCCTCGAAGATCACGAACGGCGCGTTGCCGCCGAGCTCCATCGAGGTGCGAAGAACGCCCTGCGCCGCCTGCTCCATGAGCCGCTGCCCGACACCGGTCGAGCCCGTGAACGAGAGCTTGCGCAACCGTGGATCGCGGATGATCGGCTCGGAGACCGCGCCCGAGGCCGATGTGGTGATGACGTTGACGACGCCCGCCGGGACTCCCGCCTCCTGCAGCAGCTTCGCGAAGAGGAGGGTCGTCAACGGCGTGAGAGCTGCCGGCTTGATCACCACCGTGCACCCGGCGGCCAGCGCCGGTGCGATCTTGCGGGTCGCCATTGCCAGCGGGAAGTTCCAGGGTGTCACCAGGAAGCACGGTCCCACCGGGTGCTGGCTGACGATCATGCGCCCTTTCCCTTCGGGGGTGGGAGCGTATCTGCCGGTGACTCGTGCCGCCTCCTCGCTGAACCAGCGCAGAAACTCACCACCGTAGACGACCTCACCGCGCGACTCCGCGAGGGGTTTTCCCATCTCCAGGGTCATCAGCAGCGCGAAGTCCTCGGCCCGTGCGGTCAGCAGATCGAACGCACGTCGCAGGATCTCCGCTCGTGAACGCGCGGGGGTCGCCGCCCACGACGGAAACGCCTCGGCGGCGGCATCCAGGGCAGCGATGCCGTCGGCCGGGCTCGCATCAGCGATCGTCTTGACCACGTCCCCCGTCGCGGGGTCTTGGACGGTCAGCGTGCGCCCGCTGTCGGCGGCGACCCACTCGCCGCCGATGAAAAGCCCGTCGGGGACTGTTGCCAGAAGATCGCGTTCGCGTGGATCGACCATCAGCCTCTCCTTTCGCTGCGTTCAGCGCCGACGCACCTCAACTCGGCGCGCCGCCGTACCGTTCTCAGGTTACGCCGGTCCACCGCGCTGCCCCATCCGGGAGATTGCACCGGAGAGACAGCGCTGCGCGGCGATGAGTCTGAAGCGTGCGAGCCTCAGCCGGCGAGGCGCTCGGCGGTCTCCACGACGTTGGCCACCAGCATGGCGCGGGTCATCGGGCCCACTCCCCCGGGGTTCGGCGAGAGCCAGCCGGCGACCTCGGCGACGGCCGGATCGACGTCGCCCGAGAGCTTGGCACGGCCGGATTCGGTCGTGCCGACGCGGGTCACACCCACGTCCAGCACCGCGGCGCCCGGCTTGATCCACTCGGGCTTGACGAGGTGGGGCTGCCCGACGGCCGCGACGACGATGTCGGCGCGGCGCACCTCGGCTGCAAGATCCACGGTGCGCGAGTGCGTGAGCGACACGGTGGCATTCGTACCCTTGCGGGTCAGGAGCAGCCCAAGAGGGCGACCGACCGTTATGCCGCGACCGATGACGGTGACATGCTTACCGGCGATCTCGACTCCGTGGCGCAGCAGCAGTTCGATGACGCCGTTGGGCGTGCAGGGAAGCGGCGCGGGGATCGCGGTCTTCGGGTCGACGCCGAGCACGAGACGGCCGAGGTTCGTCGGATGCAGACCGTCGGCATCCTTGTTCGGGTCGATGAGCTCGATGATCGCGTTCTCGTCGATGCCCTTGGGCAGCGGCAGCTGCACGATGAAGCCGGTGACGGCCGGGTCGTCGTTGAGCGCGCGGACCGCGTCAGCGATCTCATCCTGCGTCGCGGTCTCGGGAAGCTCGACCGCGATGGATGCCACGCCCACCTCGGCGCAGTCGCGGTGCTTGCCGGTGACATACGAGCGGGAGGCGCCGTCGTTGCCGACCAGCAGCGTTCCGAGCCCCGGGACGATGCCCTTCTCGGCGAGCACGGCGACGCGCGCGCGCAGCTCTTCCTTGATGGCGGCTGCCGTGGCGATCCCGTCCAACGACTGTGCGGTCATGCGCTTCTCCTGTTCATCGTCCCGACGACGTCTGCGTCTCGGAGCGTCAGACACCTATGTCCATAGGTATCGTACGACACTCGTGATACCAGACAGCTCCTAGTCTTACAGATGACTGAAACTAGGACCATCCCGCTCACGCGTCCTCGTCGACTCAGAGCCCCGGATACAGCGGGAAGGCGTCGGCGAGGACGGCGACCCGGGCTCGGAGCGCCTCGACGTCCGGTTCCGGCAGCAGCGCGAGCGCGATGATGTCGGCGACCTCGGTGAACTCCGCGTCCCCGAAGCCGCGGGTCGCCAGGGCCGGCGTGCCGATGCGCAGACCCGAGGTGGTCATCGGCGGACGCGGGTCATTGGGCACCGAGTTGCGGTTGACCGTGATGTGGATGTCGTGCAGCAGGTCTTCTGCCTGCTTGCCGTCGATCTCGGCGTTGCGCAGGTCCACGAGGACGAGGTGCACGTCGGTGCCGCCCGAGCGCACCGAGATGCCCGCCTCGACCACGTCGGGCTGGGCCAAACGCTCGGCGAGGATCACGGCGCCGCGGACAGTCCGCTCCTGGCGCTCGCGGAACTCCGGGGCCGCAGCGAGCTTGAACGCCGTGGCCTTCGCGGCGATGACGTGCATCAGCGGGCCACCCTGCTGGCCGGGGAACACCGCGGAGTTGATCTTCTTGGCCAAGGCCTCGTCGTTGGTGAGGATGAAGCCCGAGCGCGGGCCGCCGATCGTCTTGTGCACGGTCGAGGAGACGACGTGCGCGTGCGGGACGGGCGAGGGGTGCACGCCCGCGGCCACGAGCCCGGCAAAGTGGGCCATGTCGACCCAGAGCTTCGCGCCGACCTCGTCGGCGATCGCGCGGAAGGCCGCGAAATCGAGCTGGCGGGGATAGGCCGACCAGCCGGCGATGATGACGGTCGGGCGGTGCTCGAGGGCGAGGCGACGCACCTCGTCCATGTCGACGAGGCTCGTCTCGGCATCCACACCGTAGGCGACGATGTCGTACAGCCGGCCCGAGAAGTTGAGCTTCATGCCGTGCGTGAGGTGCCCGCCGTGGTCGAGCGAGAGACCGAGGATCGTGTCGCCGGGCTTCGCGATGGCGTGGAGCACGGCCGCGTTCGCGGTCGCGCCGGAGTGGGGCTGCACGTTCGCGTACTCCGCGCCGAAGAGCGCCTTGGCTCGCGCGATCGCGAGCTCTTCGGCGACGTCGACCACTTCGCAGCCGCCGTAGTAGCGCTTGCCCGGATACCCTTCCGCGTACTTGTTCGTGAGCACCGAACCCTGAGATTCGAGCACCGAAACCGGCACGAAGTTCTCGGATGCGATCATCTCGAGGAATCCGCGCTGACGCGCCAGCTCACGGTCGAGGATCTCGGCGATCTCGGGATCGACCTCAGACAGCGGGGCGTTGAAGAACGGTTCGCTCATGGCGTTCGGCTCCTTGGTGACAGCGGGCGGGGAACTCGGGGGTGGGACGACGGTCGCGGGGGTTACCGCCTCGACCCAGGCGTACGGTCGAG
The DNA here is from genome assembly GCF_039531125.1 of Microbacterium sediminicola. Classification (NCBI taxonomy): domain Bacteria; kingdom Bacillati; phylum Actinomycetota; class Actinomycetes; order Micrococcales; family Microbacteriaceae; genus Microbacterium; species Microbacterium sediminicola. Next base: position 214,402 of record NZ_BAAAPL010000001.1, on the reverse strand, counting down.
TCCGTGTCGGTCGCTCCCCGGTGGTCATCCACCTCAACGCCAGTCGCGACATGCCGATCATACCGGATCGACCTGCCCCTCCCACGCGGGATGCCGCCGTTGATAAGGTGGGCGAAGGAATTTGTTAGGACTCCTTACTGAAGGTGCCGATGACCGTCGACAGCCGGGAACCTCTCCCGCTCGTGCCCGCCCCGACCGTGGCGCGCCACCTCGGAGCGCCGGGGTTCACGCTCAACGGCCGCGTCGCCGTGACAGGGGACGAGGCCGCGGTCGAGACGGTCCGCGGCTTCCTCGCGGCCCGCACGGGCCTGCTCCTGGGGACCGCCGCCGAGGGCGTCGGCATCGAGCTGAGGATCGAACCCGGCGGTGCGCCGGAGTCCTACACGCTCATCTCAGACGCGGGTGGCGTCGCGGTCGCGGGCGCCGACGCGGCGGGGCTCTTCTACGGCATCCACACCCTTATCCAGCTCGTTCGCCGCGACCGCGACAAATGGCTCATCCCCGCCGTACGCATCGAGGATGCCCCGCGCTTCGCGTACCGCGGCGTGATGCTGGATGTCGCACGCCACTTCTTCCCCGTCGAGACCGTCTGCGCCTACATCGACCGCGCGGCCGCGCTGAAGTTCAATCACCTGCACCTGCACCTGAGCGATGACCAAGGGTGGCGGATCGACCTCCCCTCCCGTCCGGAGCTCACCCGGCGGGCGGCGAGCTCGTCGGTCGGGGGCGACCCCGGCGGCTTCTATTCGGCCGAGGACTACGCGCGGATCATTGCCCACGCCGCCGCCCGGCACATGACGGTCGTCCCCGAGATCGACATGCCGGGGCACACGCACGCGGCGGGGATCGCCTACCCCGATCTCGTCGAGACGCCGGTGCTGACCGACCAGATGCGCGCGGATGCCGCGGCGTTCGCCTCCCCGCTGCCTGCGGAGGGCGTGCCGTACACCGGGATCGTCGTCGGGTTCTCCTCGCTGCGGATCGGCGACCCCGCGACCGACGACTTCGTCGCGGATGTCGTGACCGACCTGGCCGCGATGACACCCGGGCCCTACCTCCACATCGGCGGCGACGAGGCGCTCGGCACGGACGCCGCCGACTACGCCGCCTTCCTCGCCCAGGCGACCCGAGCCGTCGCGGCGGCGGGCAAGACGCCGATCGCCTGGCACGAGGCCGGCGCCGCGCCGAGCCTGCACCCCGGCACGATCGGACAGTACTGGGGGTTCGTCAGCCCGACCGGCGACATGGATGCCAAGACCCGCGCGTTCGCCGAGCGCGGCGGTCGCGTCATCCTCTCCCCCGCCGATGCGGTCTACCTCGACATGAAGGACGCCGAGGACTGCCCCCTCGGGCTCACCTGGGCGAACGGGCCGACATCGCTGCACCGCTCCTACGCCTGGGAGCCGGGGAGTGTCATCCCGGGCCTGCCCGAGGAGGCCATCCTCGGTGTCGAGGCACCGCTGTGGACCGAGACGATCGCCACCGCCGCAGACATCGACCGCATGGCGTTCCCCCGCATCGCCGCCGCCGCCGAGGCCGCCTGGTCAGCGCCGCACGCGCGCGACTGGGACTTGTTCCGCGTCCGCCTCGGCGGCCTCACAGCCCTCTGGGACGCCTACGGCATCGGGTTCCACCGCTCCGACGACGTTGATTGGCGGGACGACGATGCGTGAACACCCCGACGCCACCCTCATTCACTCGGCCAGGCTCGTCGCCGATGGGACCAGCACCCCGGACACCTGGGTGCGCTTCGCGCACGGCACCGTGACCGCGATCGGCACCGGCGACTCGTGGATGGCATCCTCGGAGTCCTCCGAGGTCATCGACGCACGCGAGATCGCGGGCGAAGGAGCAATCCTCACCGCTGGTTTCGTCGACATCCACTGCCACGGCGGTGGGAGCGCCAGTTTCGAGGGCGATGACGACGACATCCGCCGGGCGCGCACCCTTCACCGCGCGCACGGCACGACGCGTCAGGTGCTCTCGCTGGTCTCGGCTCCACTCGGGAACCTCGCGGCGCAGGTGGCGCGCATCGCACGGTTGAGCGAGTCGGATGCCGACATCCTCGGCTCCCACCTCGAGGGCCCCTTCCTCGACCCCGGCCACAAGGGCGCCCATGACCCGCGGGCGCTCACGGAGCCGGCACCGGATGCGCTCGCCGCACTGGTCGAGGCAGGCGGGGACACGATCAGGCAGATCACGCTCGCCCCCGAACTTCCGGGCGGCACCGACGCCGTGCGTGCGCTGGCCGAGGCCGGCATCCGCGTGGCCGTCGGGCACACCGACGCCGACCTGCGCACGACCGCGGCCGCCTTCGATGCCGGGGCCTCGATCCTCACCCACGCGTTCAACGCGATGCCCGGCCTCCACCATCGCGAGCCCGGGCCCCTCGGCGCAGCGCTGGCGGACCCGGATGTCACGATCGAGGTCATCGCCGACGGCGTCCATGTGCATCCTGAGCTCATCCGGGTCCTGTTCGCCGCGGCTCCCGAGAGGGTCGCACTCGTGACCGACGCGATGGCGGCCGCCGGGGCAGGCGACGGGCACTACCTGCTGGGCGACCTGTCGGTGGATGTCATCGACGGCGTCGCGCGTTTGCGGGACGGTGGGGCGATCGCAGGCTCCACGCTGACGCAGGACGCGGCGCTGCGACAGGTCGTGTCCGCAGGCGTCGACCTGCCCGCCGCCGTGCAGGCGCTCACAACGACCCCCGCCCGCGCGATCGGTCGTCCCGACCTCGGCACGCTCACCGTCGGATCGCCTGCTGACGCAGTGCTGCTCAGCGCGGACCTCGAGGTGCGCCAGGTGTGGTTCGAGGGGCTCCCCGCCACTCCGGCGGACGTCGGGCCGGCGCGGGGCGCGAACTAGACTTTCCCTATGCCCGACGCCGCCACACCCGCCCCGCAGCCCGCCGGAACCCGCGCTCCCCTGAACGCGGTCGACGTGCTGGCGCTCGTGTGCGAGCTGTTCGCGTTCGGCACGCTGGCGTTCTGGGGGTTCGCCGCGTGGGAGTTCCCGTGGAACATCGTCGCCGGAATCGCCGCACCGGTGGCCGCGATCCTGATGTGGGCGTTCTTCGTCTCGCCGCGCGCGGTGTTCGTCATCCACCCGTTCCTGCGCGCGCTCATCGAACTGCTGATCTACCTGTCCGCAACCATCGCCTGGTGGAGCATGGGCCTGGGCTGGGTCGGCCTCGTCTTCGCCGTAGTCGCCGTGACCATCGGGGTCCTCGCGGGACGCCGCCGCTTCGCATGACAGAGCAGGCGGCCATGGTGGATACAGAGCAGGCGGCCACGGTGGATGTCGTCGCGCAGCTGGTCGCCGCCCTCGGCGACCGCGTCGACGTCTCGGATGCCGCCCGCGACGCCGCGCGCGCGGACAAGTCCGGTCACGCCGCCCCCGGCCGCCCGCTCGCCGTCATCCACGCCGCCTCCGTCGCCGACGTGCAGGCGACCCTGCGCATCGCCCACGCGACCGGCACCCCGGTCGTCACCCGCGGGGCCGGGACGGGGCTGGCCGGCGGCGCGAACGCCGGCGCCGGGGAGATCGCCCTCTCGGTGCGCGGCATGGACCGCATCCTCGAGGTGCGCGCGGATGACGCCATCGCGGTGGTCGAGCCCGGCATCCTGAACGCCGAACTGAACCGGCAGCTGGCGCCCCACGGCCTGTGGTGGGCACCGGACCCCGCCAGCCGCGAGATCGCCTCGGTCGGCGGCAACATCGCCACCGGCGCCGGCGGGCTGCTGTGCGCAAAGTACGGGGTCGTGCGGGATGCCGTACTGGGCGTCGATCTGGTGCTGGCCGACGGGCGCCTGCTGCGCCTCGGACACCGTACGGTCAAGGGCGTCACCGGCCTCGACCTCACCTCCCTCGTCATCGGCTCAGAGGGCACGCTCGGGGTGATCGTCGGCGCGACGCTGAAGCTGCGGCGCCTGGTTCCGGGCGACGTCCACACCATCGCAGCCACCTTCCCCGACGTCGACGCCGCGGCGCGCGCCTGCAGCGCCGTCACCGCTGCGGGTCTGCAGCCCTCGATCATGGAGCTGCTGGACGCCGCATCCCTCGCCGCCATCCACGATCTGCTCGATCTCCCCGCCCCGACACCCGGTGCCGCGCAGCTGACGATGCAGACGGATGGCCCGACGGCAGCCGCCGAGGCCGCCGCGATCACCGAGGTCCTGGCGGCCACCGGCGGCGCGGTGTCCCTCTCGGCCGACCCGGAAGAGGGAGAGCGTCTGCTGCGGATCCGCCGGTCGATGCATCCCGCGATGGAGCGGCTCGGCACCACCCTCATCGAGGATGTCTCGGTGCCGCGCAGCGCTCTGGCGGCGATGTTCGCCGAGATCAGCCGCATCGAGCGCGACTACGACCTGGTCATCCCGACCGTTGCGCACGCCGGCGACGGAAACCTGCACCCGAACTTCGTGTTCGAGGGCACGGAAGTCCCGGATCACGTGTGGCGCGCCGCCGACGAGCTGTTCCAGGCGGCTCTGCGCCTGGGCGGCACCCTCACCGGAGAACACGGCATCGGCGTCCTCAAGCGCCGCTGGCTGGCCGACGAGCTGGGCGAGGACCAGTGGGAGATCCAGCGCCAGATCACCCGCGTCTTCGACCCCACCGGCATCCTCAACCCCGGCAAGGTGTTCGTCTCGTGAGCGGCATCGTGCGGGTGAGCGCCGCCGTCGTGGTCGATGAGGACGGCCGCGCCCTGGTCGTGCGAAAGCGCGGCGCGCGCGTGTTCCAGCAGCCGGGAGGCAAGCCCGACCCGGGCGAGACGCCGCTCGAGACGGTCGTGCGCGAGGTCGCCGAAGAGACCGGCATCCACGCCTCCCCCGCCGACTTCGTGCCGCTCGGACGCTTCAGCGAGGTCGCCGCGAACGAACCGGATCATCAGGTCGTCGCGGACGCGTTCCTGCTGCGGGTGGAGGGCGTCGACGCGACATCCACCAACGAGATCGAAGAGCTGCGCTGGCTGCGGGAAGAGGATGTCGAGCACACCCCGCTCGCGCCCCTCAGCCGCAATCACCTCATCCGCTTCGCCTGGGCCTGACGCACCTCAGGCGCCTACGGCGAGGGGGTGGTCCGACACGTCCAGGGTGGCTCGATAGTCGCGAGGGGTGCACCCGTACGTGCGCGAGAACGCGCGCGTGAACGTTCCGACGTCGCGGAAGCCGCACTCGTACGCGATCGACTCGATGGTGCGCTCACCGGGAGCCTGCAGCAGCTTCTGCGCCGCCGCGAGGCGCTCGGACCGCAAGATCGCAGCCGGGGACTCGCCCACTTCTTCGAACACCTGGTACAGCCGACGCCGGGAGATGAGGTGCAGGCCCGCGACCTGATCCATGTCGATGCCGGACTCACTCGCATGCTCGCGGAAGTAGTCGCGGACCGCGCACCTCAATCCCTCCGATGTGCGCGGAATGCCCGCCCCCTCCCCGAAGGACGCTCGGACCATCACCTCGGTCAGGTCTCGCATCGTGGCGGCGCTCGACTCGGTCACCCCGTCGGTGTGCACCGTCGTCGCGTATGCGAACAGACGACGCACCGGCGCGGCCCCGACCCCTCCCGGAACGCGCAGGCGCTGCATCGCGTCCTCGAGCATCCCGACCGGAAGCGAGAGCGAGGATCGCGAGACCTGCATGATGAACTGCTCCTGGTCGGGAGCGGAGTAGTCCAGGAAATACTGTCTGTCGGTGGCGTACACCGTGACCGACCCCGGACCGACGGACGTCCCCCGCCCCTCCTGGGAGACCAGCCCCGTCGACGACCGCTGCAACGAGATGTGGATGTCGTCGCTGACCGCGCGGTCCGCAAGGCGGGCCGTTCGCTCGGCGCTCGTGCCGCACGTCGTGACCTGCGAGACCGACAAGCCCGAATCGATCGACGTGTGCACCATCCGCCCGCTGAATGCGGACTCGAAACCCGCACAGCGCAACGGCACGAAACACCCGCTCACAACCGCTTCCCAGCCGTCGGCGCTCTCTGCTTCGAGAACAACCACGTTCGCCTCCTGGTGGAAATCGAGCATAGCCGGGCCCGATTGAGACGAAAAGGGAAAAACCGGACGCAGTGCACAAAACGCCGGATGCCGCGCACAAAACGCCGGATGAACGGCTCGCGGGGCCTGCGAACGTCGTAATGCACGACGATGACGACCGCGATGAGGAGAGACGATGACGTTCTTCGCGCAGACCGAGTGGGATGGCCGCGCCTATGTGGGCGGCTGGGTCCACTTCACCCAGACAGCCCCCGTGGTCTCCCCCTCCACCGGAGAGCAGCTCGCTGCCGTCGGCTCGGCCAGCCCCGCGGAGATGATCGATGCGATCGAGCGGGCGGACGCCGCTCAGCGGGCGTGGGCGGGACGCCCCGCGCACGAGCGGGCGGAGATCATGCGGGCGGCAGCCGGCATCCTTGAGGAGCACCGGGCCGAGCTCGAGCGGTGGCTGCGCGATGAGGCGGGCTCCGCGGCCGGCAAGGCGGCGTTCGAGGTCGGGCTGGTGCACGGGGAGCTGCACCATGCGGCCGCCACGGCGATGATGCCGTACGGGCAGCTCCTGACGAGCTCGCACCCCCGGCTGAGCCTCGCGCGACACCGCCCCGTGGGCGTGGTGGGGGTGATCTCGCCCTTCAACTTCCCGGCGATCCTCGCCGCGCGTTCGGTCTTCCCTGCGCTCGCGCTCGGCAACGCCGTCGTGCTCAAGCCCGACCCGCGCACCGCCGTCGCCGGCGGTCTGTTCCTCGCGGCAGTCCTCCGCGAGGCGGGCATCCCCGAGGGCGTCTTCTCCGTCGTCCCCGGCGGGGTGTCGGCCGCCGAAGCCCTCGTCGAGCATCCGGCCGTCCCGGTGATCTCCTTCACCGGCTCGACCGCGGCCGGTCGCGTGATCGGCGAACGCGCCGGACGCCTCCTCAAGCGTGCGCATCTCGAGCTCGGCGGCAACAACGCCATGATCGTCATGCCCGATGTGGATGTCACGGCAGCGGCTTCAGCGGGCGCATGGGGTTCATTCCTGCACCAGGGACAGATCTGCATGACCACCGGTCGTCACCTGGTGCACTCCTCGATCTACGACGAGTACACCGAGACCCTCGCGGCCAAGGCACGCGCGCTTCCGGCGGCCGCCCCCGACACGGGTGCGCCGCTCGGACCGCTCATCGATGCGCGCCAGCTCGCGCACGTGGACAGCATCGTGCAGGCCTCCATCGGCGGCGGTGCCTCACTGCTGGCCGGCGGCACCTACGACGAGCTCTTCTATCAGCCGACGGTGCTGGCCGACGTCACTCCCGAGCACCGGGCCTTCACAGACGAGATCTTCGGGCCCGTCGCCCCGGTGCTCCGCTTCGACGACATCGACGAGGCCGTGGACCTGGTCAATGCGTCCGAATACGGACTGTCGGTCGCGATCTTGGCCAACGACGCGTTCCGGGCGTACGAGCTGTCGGACCAGATCTCCAGCGGCATCATCCACATCAACGACCAGACGGTCGACGACGAACCGCAGGCACCCTTCGGCGGCGTCGGCAGTTCGGGCACGGGCGCCCGCTTCGGCGGGCACGAAGCCAACATCGAGGCCTTCACCGAGACCCAGTGGGTCACGGTGCAATCCCACATCGCGCAGTACCCCTTCTGAAACACACCACAGCAACGAGAAAGGAAGTGCGAGCATGCATAGGAGCACCCTCGCGACTGCGGCAGGCCTGACGGTCGCCGCGCTCACCCTGACCGCCTGCACGAGCGGCGGAAGCACCGAACCGACAACGGCTGACAGCGCTGAGGCCGGAGATGCCGTCGCTCAGGCCTCGGCATTCCTGGCCCCGTGGGACGGAGACGGCAACAAGCAGCTGCTGATCGACGAGCCGCTGAACGAGCCCGTGGCGGAGGGAACACATGTCGTTTACCTCGACGTGGGCACCCCCGTCAGCGCGGTCATGTGGGCGAACCTTCAGACGCCCGCCGAACTGCTCGGCCTGAACCTCGAGCGGGTGGAGGTCGGGCGCGATGCGCAGAGCATCAACTCGGCGATGAACACCGTGGTCGAGCTCGCGCCCGACGGCATCATCAACATCACCCTGGATCCGATCTTCTTCGAGTCCCAGATCGAGGAGCTCGATGCGATGGGCATCCCCATCGCAAGCGGATCGGTCATGAACACCGTCGAGTACGGCCTCCCCGAGGCATTCAACGGTCCGGACTGGATGACGGCCAACGGGGAAGCGCTGGGCGCCGCTGCGATCGCGCGCTCCGGCGGAGCCACCGAGTTCGTCTTCTACAACATTCCGGAATTCCCCTTCTCCGAGTACGAGCAGGCCGGAGCCGCCGACAAGATCGGCGAGCTGTGCCCCGACTGCACGCTGCGTGTCGTCGATATCCCGATCGCGGAGCTCGGGTCCACCGCCGCCGACCGTGTCGTCAGCGACCTGCAGGCGCACCCCGAGACCGAGTACTTCATCGCGGCCGTCGACGAGGTCCAGATCGGTCTGCCCGCCAAGCTCTCGCTCGCCGGAATCGACGTCAAGGGCATCGGCATGTGGACGGCGCCGCCGAACTACGAGCAGATCGCTGCGGGTGAAGAAGACGCCACCCTCTCGGTCGACCTCGGTCTCATGATGTGGACGGTGCTCGACCAGCTCCTGCGCGAGATGCAGGGCCAGGCCTACGAGTGGCCCGACGCTCAGACCCGCGCGGCGAACCTGACGCGCGTGACCACCCAGGCCAACGTCCCCGAGGACCCGGTGCGCGGCTACGTCGCGATCCCGGACTACCAGGAGCAGTTCGCGGCCAACTGGCTCGTCGGCTGAAGCAGATCCCGACACTGGGGTGGGGCCGGATCCTCGGCTCCACCCCTCTCCCTTCCCGAGAGGACCCCATGTCCACGACACCGCAGCAGCCCCTCCTGAGCATTCGCGGGCTCCTGAAGGTCTTCCCCGCCCTCACCGCCCTGGACGAGGTGAGCCTGGATGTCGGCGCCGGCGAGGTCGTGGCCGTCGTCGGTCACAACGGTTCGGGCAAGTCGACCCTCGTGAAGATCCTCGCGGGGGTCTACTCCGCCAACGCGGGCGAGGTGTCGTTGGCGGAAGGGGCGCAGCTGCACTTCATCCACCAGGATCTCGGGCTGATCGCCGAACTGTCGGCAGCCGAGAACCTCGAGCTCGCGAAGGGCACGGGCTCCCGCTCGATCGCACCGACCCACCCTCGCGCCGAGCGGGCGCACACCGACGAGCTCATCGGTCGCTTCGCGCAGCGCTTCGACACCCACACCCCTGTCCGCAACCTCACGACCGCGCAGCGGGCGATCGTCGCCATCGCGCGCGCGCTGGACGGCTGGACCCATTCGTCGAACGTCCTCGTCCTCGACGAGCCGACGGAGTCGCTCCACCGCTCCGAGGTCGACGTTCTCTTCGACGCCGTCCGTCAGGTCGCCGCGCAGGGAACCGGTGTCATCTTCGTCTCCCACCGCCTCGACGAGGTCTTCGAGCTCGCCGACCGCGTGGTCGTCCTTCGCGATGGCAAGAAGGTCGCAGACAGAGCGGTCGACGCACTCGCACATCACGAACTCATCGAGCTGATCGCCGGCACCGAGCTCACGCCGATCGACGACGGCCACACCGCTCTCACCGGACAGGCGGAGCCAGTCCTCACCGCTCGCAGGCTGGGGGGCGGGAGCGTCCAGAGCCTCGACCTGGATGTCGCACCCGGCGAGATCGTCGGCATCGCCGGGGTCCTCGGGTCCGGCCGTGAAGCCGTACCCGGCCTCATCTTCGGCGCAGTGCCCTCGTACTGCGAGGACTTCCGCCTGCACGGCGACGTGTACGACAACCGCACACCGCAGGAGAGCCTGCGGCGGGGCATCGCCTTCGTCCCCGGCGATCGTGCACGCCTGGGCGTGATCCGCGACATGACCGCCCGGGAGAATCTCACGCTGCCGCAGCTGCGCACCCTCACGACGCGGTGGGGCAACATCTCAGCGAAGCGCGAACGGGCCGAGGGGGGCGCACTGCTCGCCGAATACGACGTCAAACCTCCCCGCCTCGAGCAGCGCATCAGCCTCTTCAGCGGCGGCAACCAGCAGAAGATCGTGATCGCGCGGGCACTCCGTGACGCGCCCGCGATCCTCCTGCTCGACGAGCCGACCCAGGGCGTCGACGTCGGCGCCAAGGCCACCATCTACCAGGCGATCCGCGCCGGCGCCCACGGCGGCACCGGCGTCGTCGTCAGCTCGTCGGACGCGAAGGAGCTGGCAGCTCTGTGCCACCGCGTCGTGGTGCTGCGCGACGGCGAGGCCGCGGCCATCCTCAGCGGGGACGACCTCACCGAGCACCGCATCATCGCCGAGGGCTACGGGCTTCCCATCGCCGCACCACCGCCGGCCGCAGCCGGCCCCATCCCCGACACCACCGAGGAGTTCCCGTCGTGAGCAGCCAGCGAGCCGCCATCCTGCACAGCCTGTCGTTTCGCAACATCAGCGCGGTGTACATCTTCATCATCCTGTTCGCCGTCTTCGCGCTGTGGATCCCCGACCGCTTCCTGCAGATCGGCGTATGGCGCTCCCTCCTCGACGCCGAGGCACTGACCGGGTTGGCAGCCCTCGCGGCGCTCATCCCGCTGATCGCCGGATCCCTGAACCTCGCCGTGGGCGCACAGGTCGGGTTCTGCGCGATCACGTCCGCCTGGCTGCTCTCCAAAGCCCAGTTGCCGATCATCATCCAGCTGCCGGCCGTCATCCTCGCCGGGGCGCTGATCGGATTGATCACGGCGCTCGTGATAACGATCCTGAAGGTCGAACCCATCATCGCGACCTTGGGTATGAGTTCGATTCTGCTGGCCGGAATGGCGTGGGTCTCGGGAAGCCAGCAGATCCTCGATCTCGGTCCCGACTACCGCCTGCTGGCGACGACGCAGATCGGCGGGGTGACACTGCCGGTGTACATCCTGATTGCGGTCGCACTTGTCGCCTGGTACGTCCTGGAGCGCACCCCCGCGGGTCGCCGGATGTACGCGGTCGGCTTCAATCCCGACGCCGCACGCCTCGCGGGCATCAACGTCAACAAGATCAAGGTCTGGTCGCTGGTCGCCGGTGGCGCGCTGGCCGCCCTCGCCGGCGCGCTGCTGACCAGCCGCATCAACGCGGGCGATCCGACCGTCGGACCGAGCTTCCTGCTGCCGGCCCTGACAGCCGTATTCCTGGGGTCGACCCAGTTCCGCGGCGGGCGCTTCAACGTCTGGGGAACGATCGTGGCGATGTACGTCCTGGCGGTCGGCATCAAGGGACTGCAGCTGGCGGGCCTGCCCCGCTGGGTCAACGACCTGTTCTACGGCCTGGCGCTGCTCATCGCCGTCGCGCTCTCGCAGTGGGAGAAGACCTCTCGTCGCGGTGCGGCCATCGATCGCACGCTGCGCAGCATCGGCTCAAGCTCCCGCAAGAAGGACAGCGCCTCAGTCCCGCCCCCTCTGCCGACTGACGGATCTGCACAACGCAGGAGTTAACGGGCGAAACAGCTCCAGACTGGCTCGCACCGGGGCATTTCGGCACCCAACTCCTGCATTGTGCCGGGGAGTCCGGGCCAGGATGGACCGAGGGTGTCCCCTACAGCCCCTGCCAGGCCGGCTTGTTGGCGTACGCGTACCGGTAGTAGTCGACGTGGTCGAGCTCGCTCGCAGCCTCTTCGTCGACGATGACGGTCACGTGCGGGTGCAGCTGGATCGCCGACCCCGGCACGGATGCGGTGACCGGGCCCTCGACGGCAGCGGCGAGCGCCGCCGCCTTGCCCGCACCGAACGCGAGAAGTACGAGATGGCGCGCCTCCAGGATCGTCCCGAGGCCCTGCGTGATGCAGTGCATCGGCACCTCCGCCGGCGAAGCGAAGAAGCGGGCATTGTCGTCGCGGGTCTGCGCGGTGAGGGTCTTCACGCGCGTCCGCGAGGCGAACGAGGATCCGGGCTCGTTGAAGCCGATGTGCCCGTCGGTGCCGATGCCGAGGATCTGCAGGTCGACGCCGCCGGCATCCAGGATCGCCGCGTCGTAGAGCTCGCCCGCGTGGGCGATGCGCGCGAGACTCCCGTCGGGGACGCGGACGCGTGCTGGATCCAAGCCGAGCGGCTCGACGACCTCACGGGTGATGACAGAGCGATAGCTCTCGGGGTGGGCCGGATCGAGCCCGACGTACTCGTCGAGCGCGAAGCCGCGCACCTGCGAGACATCCACGCCGTCAAGGCTCGCGCGCAGCGCCTCGTAGACCGGCAGCGGCGTGGACCCGGTGGCAAGGCCCAGCACGAACTCGGGGTTTGCGCGGATACCGCGGGCGATCTCGTCAGCGACGAGCGCACCGGCCTCGGCGCGCGTGGGCATGATGATGACCTCAGCCATGCGTGAGAACCTCTCTTTCCTCCATCGGCGCGGCACCGATGATCGCCGCACCCAACGCCGCCGCCGGCACGCCGGGTGCCAGCAGCTGAACCCGCGCGGCGAGGTCGAGCGAGCTCAGGAACGCGGATGCCGCGGCGCTGCGTTCCAACTCCGCGACGACGTCCCCGCGCAGCCGCTCCCCCAGAGCGCTGATCCCACCGCCGAGCACGACGGTCTCGACATCCGCTGTCAGCACAAGCACGCGGACAGCGGCCGCCACCCCCCGCGCGATACCGACGCGCAGCTCCCGCGCGTCGGAGTTGCCCGCGTCGGCCGCATCGAAGATGTCCCTGATCGGCAGAGCGCCCGGTCGGCCCCAGCGCTGTGCGACCGCGCCACCGCCGGCGAGCGCCTCGATGCAGCCGCTCTGACCGCACCGGCACGTCGGCCCCGCGGGATCCACCGAGAGGTGTCCGATCTCGCCGGCGGCCCCGCGCGCCCCGCGCCAGAGCCCTCGATCGGTGACCACGCCTGCCGCGATGCCGGTTCCGAGGTTGAGGAACGCGGTCGTCTCGACCGCACCCAGCGCGCGCGCTGCCCCCACGGCCGCAGCCTTCACGTCGTTCTCGACCCGGACCTCGGCGCCGAGCGCCCGGCGGACGGCGCCGGCGAGGTCGAGCTCGGCGACGCCGAGGTTCACGGCGTGGGTGACGCGGCCGGTCGCGGCATCCACCTGCCCGGGGATCCCGATACCGATCGAGGCGACCTTCTCGAGCGTGAACCTGCCTTCGCTCAGCAGCGAGTGGACCGCCTGCACGACGGTGTCGACGACGGCGTCCGGCCCCCACCCGGTGGCGGTGCGCACGCGCGCGAGGATCTCGTCGGCCTCGCCCACCGCGACCGCGTCCGTCTTGGTGCCCCCGACATCCAGTCCAAGTCTCATCGCCCGCTCACCTTCTCGGCAGCGGTTGTGGTTCGTGCGCGCATCAGCCCTTGACCGCCCCCGCGACCAGACCACCGGTCATGCGTCCCTGAACGATCAGGAAGAAGATGACGACGGGGATGGCGATCATGGTGGAGCCGGCCATGACCGCTCCCCAGTCCACCGCCCCTCCGACGCTCGAGGACTGGAAGGCATTCAGCCACGGCATGAGCGTGAGGTTGTAGCCGCGCATCATGAGCAGGGCCATCGTGAACTCATTCCACGACTGGATGAACGCGAAGATGCCGGTGGCTACGAGGCCCGGGGCCAGCAGCGGGAAGGTGACCTTCCAGAACGCCTGCGACTTGGTGCAGCCATCGATCATGGCCGCCTCTTCGAGGTCGGCCGGGACTCCTGCGACGAAGCCGCGCAGGGTCCAGATCGTGAAGGGGATCACCGCGGCGGTGTACACGATCCCCAGTCCCACGAGCGTGTTCATCAGGTGCCAGTCGTCGATCATCCCGTAGATCGTGAACATCATCGCCTCACCGGGGATCATCTGGACCACCAGCACCGAGATGATGAACCCGCGACGCCCGCCGAAGTGGAAGCGCGCGACGGCGACGGATGCCAGGAACGCGAACAGCAGCGTCACGATCAGCACTCCGAAGGTGACCAGCATCGTGGTGCCCAGGGCATGCGGGAAGTCGGTCTGACCGGGGGCCGCCTCACGGGTCCACGCGGTGATGAAGTTGTCGAACGTGAGGTGCAGCGGCAGCACGCTGGGCGTGCGCGAGACGATCTCGCTGTTGGGCGTCAGCGCCATGTTCACCATCCAGTAGACGGGGAACACCGAGGCGACGAAGACGATGAGCGCAGCGAGGTTCAGCGCGCCCCTCGAGAGGAGGCGACGGGGGCGCAGGCGCGGACGGTCGGCACGTCCCGGGCGGCGCGTGCCCGGCGCGGGAGCGTCATCCACCCCGACGGTGCCGAACTGGGTGGCGGGTGTGACGATCGTGCTCACAGCTCCTCCTCCTTCAGGGTGGTGCGGACGTAGCCCCATGACAGCGCCAACAGCAGGATGACCATGACGACACCGATCGCGGCAGTTGCGCCGAACTCGCCGACGCCCTGGCGGAACAGGTAGGTGCCGAGGACGTTGGTCTCGGAGGCCAGTCCGCCACGGCTTTGCAGTGCGTAGACCTGCGTGAAGATGCGGAGGTTCCAGATGATCTGGAGCACCAGCACCACGGTCAGGACGCTGCGGAGGTACGGGAAGACGATGAGGCGGAAGCGCGAGAAGCCGTTCGCGCCGTCGAGGGATGCCGCCTCGAGCACTTCGTCGGGGACCTGGCCGAGCGCGGCGTAGGTCGTGAAGGCGACGAAGGGCACGGACTGCCAGACGACGATGATCGTCAGGACGAAGAAGAAGGACCAGGGATTCAACAGCCACGAGTGGTTGGTCCAGTTCGAGGTGCCGGTGAGGGCGTTGAGCATGGCGTTGACCACGCCGTACTCGGTGTCGAAGATCCAGCCCCAGACGACCGTCGCGGTCAGCGGCGGCATCGCCCAGGCCACGAGGAGTCCGACCGAGACGAGGATGCGCCAGGCGCGGCTCAGTCGCACCATCAGGATGGCGACCAGCATCCCGAGGGTCATGTTCAGGATCGTCAGCACGATCATGATGCCGAGGCTTCGCGCGAGGACGGCGGGGAAGTCGGACTGCGCGAACAGGTCGATGTAGTTCTGGAAGCCGACGAAGCTCGGCCACGTGCCCTGCACCTTGTTCTTGACGGTGTAGTCGGTGAACGACTGGATGACCATCAGGACCGCCGGGTAGACGGTCATGACGCCGATGACGATGAGGGCGGGGGTCAACAGACCCCAGGCGGCACGCGCCTCGCGGCGGGCCTTGCGGCGCGTGCGGGCTGCGGGCGCGGCTGCCGGGTTCGGCGTCGGCGCGCCCGATGAGGGAGCCGGTGCGGTGAGGATGTCGGTCACGGTCCCTCCTTTCTACGACGGTTGTGAGTGGGCGGACAGGGGGCCGCCGCGCGGGGTGTCCACGCGGCGGCCCCTGTCATGCATCAGATCGGCGCTGCGATCACTGGTTGAGGATCGCCTCGATCTGCGCATCGAGCTCGGTCGCGATGGTCTCGACATCTTCACCCTGGGCGATGCGCACGAGCGCGTCGGGGATGATCTGGGCGGCCTCGACCTCAGCCCAGTTGGGGCTGGCGGGGGTGCCCTTCGAGTTGGCGAGGGCCGCAGCCTGCGCCTGTGCGATCGGGGTGTCGGGCAGGGCGGATGCCGCCGAGATGATGCCGGGGGTCAGGCCCTGCTCGGCCAGGAGCACCTGGTAGCCCTCGGAGAGCATGATCTCCAGAGCCGCCTTCGCCTTGTTCGGCGCCGCGCTCTTGGTCGCGATGGCCACGTTCGAGCCACCCGCGAAGATCGGGGCGGTCTCACCCTCGACGACGCCCGGCAGTGCGAACGCACCGAGGTCAGCCGCGTAGGTGTCGGGGCAACCCTCGGAGTTCTGTCCGGCATCCTCGTCGGCCCACGGCCACGCACCGGTGAGGTTACCCGCAGCCCAGGCGGGGCTGGAGATGAAGCCGGCCTCGCCGTTGCAGAAGGCGATGTTCGCCATCAGCTCGTTGCCGTCGGCGGGTGCCACCGTCGCGTCGAGATAGACGGTCTGCAGGAGCGACAGTCCCTCGAGGCTTTCGGGGCTGGAGAACTGCGCATCCCAGGTGTCGCCGTCCTGGACGGCGATCTCGCCGCCGTAGGCCCAGATGTAGGGAAGCGCGTTGTACCAGTCCTTGCCCGGGGCGTAGATGCCCGAGACGGTGTCGGTGGTGAGGGACACACCCTCGGCGACGTACTCCTCGAGTGTCGCGGGCACGGCGTCAACGAGCATCGGGCTGTAGAAGACGACGCGGCCGCCGGCGTAATACGGAGCGGCGTACAGTGCGCCGTCGTAGGTACCGGATTCGACGAGACCCGGGAGGAGATCAGAGCCGCCCAGGGCATCCTGGATGTCGCTGATGTCCAGGAACAGGCCGGCGTCGGCGAAGCCGAGGGCCTGGGTGTTCCCGACCTCGACGATGTCGGGCGAGTCGTTGGAGGACAGCGCGGCGGTGTAGGTGTCAGAGACATCCGCCCACGTCTTCTCCTCGATCGTCAGCGTCCAGCCCTCGTTCTCGGCCTCGAACGTCTCGACCAGGTAGTCGCGAGCGGTCTGGGGCGTGTCGGTCCCGACCAGCCAGACCGTGAGGTCTCCGGTCTCCGGCTCCGCGGCCGCACCGGCGCAACCGGCCAAGACGACGGCCGACGCACCCGCGAGTGCGGCGGCTCCGAGAATTCTCTTCATGGTGTCTTCCTCTGTGTGTGGTGTGGGTGAAGGGCAGGTCTCGCAGGATCGAGGCGGTCACATGGCCGCCCACTCGGGGTGTCGTGTCGCGTCACGACACCCCGAGAAGTCCTGAGAGGACCATGACGGCTGCTCCGCGCAGGACGATGTCCTGGCCTTGCTCCGTCATCCGGACTCGCACACCGTCGTGGAACCTGGTGAGCGTTCGTGCCCGGAGGGTCTCGACGGTCGCCTGCGCAAGCGGCCCGTCGAGAAGTTCTGTGGGACCCGAGAGGACGATCTCGGGAAGGTCGAGGGCGCCGACGATCGGCGCGAAAGCGATGCCGAGCCGCACGCCGGCGTCGGTGAGCACCTGGTCACGGTCGACGTCGGGTGCCGACAGACGCGTGGTCAGCGCAGGGACGGACAGCCATGCCTCCAGGCATCCGACCTTGCCGCAGGCACAGGCGGGGCCGCCGTCGGTGCCGACCACGACGTGACCGATCTCCCCCGCGGCGAAGTGGGTGCCGCGCACGGGACGCCCGGCCAAGACGATGCCCGATCCGACACCACGGCCGACCTTGACCAGGACCAGGTCATCTCCGGCGTCGCCGAAGCTGTACTCGGCGAGAACCGCCGCGTTCGCGTCGTTGGCGACGAGCACGGGCAGCTGAACAGCGGCCTCGAGCTGGGCACGCAGCGGCACCTCGGTCCACCCGAAGTTGGGAGCGCTCAGCACGATACCGTCGTCATCGACGACGCCGGGGGTGCCGACACCGACGCCGAGGATGGGGGCGTGCGCGTCGGCGACGAGGGCCCGTGCGAGCGTGAGCACCGCAGCGTAGGCGTCGTCGGCGGCGGCGGGCGCGGCGACCGCGTGCCGGGCGACGATCTCGCCGTCCAGCGTCAGGACGGCGCCGAGGAACTCATCCGGACCCGACAGGTCGATACCGAGGATGCGATGTCCGGCACGATCGAGGTCAACGAGGATCGCAGGTTTGCCGGGTCCCGCGGCCTCGCGGGCGCCGAGCTCGGCCACCAGGCCGTCGGTGATGAGTTCGGCGACGAGGTCCGAGATCGTGACCCGCGTCAGCGCCGTTTCGCGGGCGAGATCCGCGCGACTCATCGCACCGTCGTGGAACAGGGTCTGCAGCACGAGCGAGCGGTTGTGCGCGCGGGCGTGCTCGGGAAGGACCTTCGCCGCCGTGCGGCGACGGGCGCGTGCGGAGCCGTTGGATACGACCGCGGTGGGCTGGGTGTGCGCGACTTCGGTGGAAGAGCCGCGCTGCACTTCCGATGCAGACATGTTTGTTAGTACACCTTACGAATTAACATCCCGCAACCCCGGGATCGTATTTGCTAGGGGAGTTTACAAACCCGTTACACCCGGCACGAGCACGAAACCGACGTGAAATCCCGCACCGCGCGCGACGATGGAGAGGTGAAGAGCTCTCTCCCGTCGGTGGTCGCGCTCGATGCGGGCCAGTCCGGCATCCGCGCGCGCACCGCCCCGGCCGAGGGCACGGCCGAGCTGCCGTTTTCCCCCGTCCGCACCGATCGGCCGGTCCTCCCCCAGATCGCCGCCGTCGCGCGTGAGGCGAGCGCCGGCGTGCCCGGGCCGCTCGTGCTCGCTGCCGGGATCTCGGGACTCACCGCCGCGGATGCCGATCCTGCCGGCATGCTCGGCCAGCTCGGCGCGCGGTTCGTCGGTGTGCACCTCGCACATGACTCAACGACCTCCTATCTCGGCGCGCTCGGCACCGCCCCCGGCGCGGTCGTCGCCGCCGGCACCGGCGTGGTGACACTCGGCGTCGGGCCCGCGGGCGTCGCACGGGTGGACGGTTGGGGCTACCTCATGGGCGATGCCGGCAGCGGGTTCTGGATCGGACGCCGCGCACTGGAGGCGGTCATGCGCGCCCACGACGGCCGCGGACCGGCGACGGCGCTGACCGACGTCGTTCGCGCGCAGTGGCCGGAGCTGCCTGAGGCCTACATGGCACTGCAGGCCGACCCCGAACGGGTCTCGCGCGTGGCATCCTTCGCGTACGCGGTCGCCGAGGCCGCAACCTCCGGCGACACCGTGGCCCGGGAGATCACCGAACTCGCCGCCGCCGAGCTCGCCCACAGTGTGCGCATCGCACTCGCGCGCGCCGGCGTGACCGAGGCCCCCGTGTGCGCCGCGCTCGGAGGCGTCTTCCGCTCGGAGGCGCTTCGGAAGACCTTCACCACGCAGTTGTGGGCGGACACACCCCGGCCGGTCCGCGTCATCGAGCCGGCCGGCACCTCCGTCGACGGCGCCGCCACCCTGGCGACTCTCCCAGCCGACCACCCCCTCGCCACTCAGGTCTGGTCCGCGACCCGCGAGGGCATGCGCGAAGGCGCCGCACCCCGATGAGGATGCGGCGCCTTCGCGCATCAGGGTCGGTGAGCCGCCTCAGGCCAGGGCGTCGATGACGGCATTGAGGGTCGCGGAGGGACGCATGACCGTCGCGACGAGCGTCTCGTCCGGGCGGTAGTAGCCGCCGATCTCGACGGGATTGCCCTGCACGGCGTTGAGCTCGGCGACGATCGTCTGCTCCTCGGCGGCGAGCTTCTCGGCCACCGGCGCGAAGAGCGCGGCGAGTTCGGCATCCGCGGTCTGGGCGGCCAGCTCCTGCACCCAGTACAGGGTCAGGTAGAAGTGGCTGCCGCGGTTGTCGATCGTGCCGAGCGAACGTCCGGGCGAGCGGTCCTGCTCGAGGAAGGTGCCGGTGGCGGCATCCAGCGTCTCGGCGAGGATCTTCGCGCGGGCGTTCCCGGTGGTCTCGGCGAGGTGCTCGAGCGAGGCCGCGAGCGCGAAGAACTCACCCAGCGAGTCCCACCGCAGATAGTCCTCGGCCAGCAGCTGCTGCACATGCTTGGGTGCGGACCCGCCGGCACCGGTCTCGAACAGGCCGCCGCCTGCGAGCAGCGGCACGATCGAGAGCATCTTGGCGCTGGTTCCGACCTCGAGGATCGGGAAGAGGTCGGTGAGGTAGTCGCGCAGCACGTTGCCGGTGACCGAAATGGTGTCCTCCCCCTTGCGCAGGCGCGCGAGGGTGTACGTCGTGGCCTCTTCGGGCGCGAGGATGAGGATCTGCACGCCGCGAGTGTCCAGCAGCGCGAGACCCTGGTGCACCTTGGCGATCAGCTGCGCGTCGTGCGAACGGTTCACGTCGAGCCAGAAGACGGCAGGGGCGCCGGTCGCGCGGGCGCGGGTGACGGCGAGCTTGACCCAGTCCATCACCGCGATGTGCTTGGTCTGCGTCGCACGCCAGATGTCGCCGGCGCCCACGGTGTGCTCCAGAAGCACCTCACCGGCGGAATCCACGACCTGAACCACCCCGGGCGCGGCGATCTCGAAGGTCTTGTCGTGGCTGCCGTACTCTTCGGCGGCCTGGGCCATGAGACCGACATTCGGGACGGTGCCGATGGTGGCGGGGTCCAGCGGGCCGTTCGCGATGACGTCCTCGATCGTGGCCTGGTAGACACCGGCGTACGAGGAGTCCGGGATGACCGCGATCGTGTCATCCTCGCCCCCGTCGATGCCCCAGACCTTGCCGCCGTTGCGGATGAGCGCCGGCATGGAGGCGTCGACGATCACGTCCGAGGGGACGTGGAGGTTCGTGATCCCCTTGTCGGAGTTGACATACGACAGGCGCGGGCCTGCGGCGATCGCGGACTCGATCGCCGCGGCGATCTCGTCGCCGCCCTCGACCGAACCGAGCCCGGCGAGGATCGAGCCCAGGCCGTTGTTCGGGGTGAGCCCCGCGGCGGCGAGCGTGTCGCCGTAGGTCGCGAAGACGTCGGAGAAGAAGGTCTTCACGACGTGACCGAAGATGATCGGGTCGCTGACCTTCATCATCGTGGCCTTCAGGTGCACGGAGTACAGCACATCGTCGGCGGATGCCGCCGCGAGTGTCTCGGCCAAGAAGGCATCCAGAGCTGCGGCGGACAGGAACGTCGCGTCGATGATCTCGCGCGGGAGGACCTTCAGGCCCTCCTTCAGCACCGTGACGGTGCCGTCTTCGCCGATGTGCTGGATCGTGAGGACGTCGTCGTGGGCAGCGACCCAGGACTTCTCGTTGCTCTTGAAGTCGTCGTGCCCCATGGTGGCGACGCGAGTCTTCGAGCCGTCGGCGAAGGGCTTGTTGCGGTGCGGGTGTGCCTTGGCGTACTTCTTCACGGCCAGCGGCGCGCGGCGGTCGCTGTTGCCTTCGCGAAGGACGGGATTGACGGCCGATCCCTTGATGCGGTCGTAACGGGCGCGCACATCCTTCTGCTCGACCCCCTGCGGCTCATCCGGGTAATCCGGAATGTCGAAGCCCTGCGCCTGCAGCTCGGCGATGGCTGCCTTCAGCTGCGGGATGGATGCCGAGATGTTCGGCAGCTTGATGATGTTGGCCTCGGGAAGAGTCGCGAGCCCACCGAGCTCGGCCAGCGCGTCGCCGACCTGTTGCTCGGGCGTGAGGTTCTGCGGGAAGGCGGCGAGGATGCGCCCGGCCAGCGAAATATCGCGGGTTTCGACATCCACCCCCGCCTGGCGGGTGATGGCCTTCACCATCGGGAGGAACGATGCTGTCGCCAGCGCCGGAGCCTCGTCGGTGTGGGTGTAGATGATGGTGGATTCGCTCACTCGCCCGTCCTTCGTTCAGCCGCCGGGAAAGCCTACCGCACGTCGGGAAATATCTTGATATCGAGATAGTTTGGTGATGAATGCGGATCGCGAGGTGCCGATGTCGAACTTCCCGGCTAGCCTGTGCACATGACGGAACTACGACTGGTCGAACTGTCTGCGGCGACGGTCGAAGCGGTCAACAACTTGTCACTCAAGCCGGGCCAGGAAGACTTCCTCGCCCCCGAGAGTTACGAGGTCGCCGCATCCGATGTCGACCCCGCCACGATGTGGCAGCGCGTCGTTCTGGACGGTGACGATGTCGTCGCTTTCGTGAGCGCGAACTTCGACGACGGTGCCCCACAGGAGTACTTCCGCTCCGTGCTCTGGCGGATCAATGTGGATGCCGACGAGCAGGGTCGCGGCGTCGGACGATTCGCGGTGCAGAGCGTGCTGGAGGAGGCCCGCGCACAGGGCGCCGCCGGCGTCCACGTCATCTATACCGCCGACGAGGCCGGCCCCGGCGCCTTCTTCGAGCGCATGGGTTTCTCCCCCGTCGGCGAGACCGAGTACGGCGAGGTCGTCGCCCTTCTCTCGCTGTAGTCGCCCTGCATCGAACCATCCCGTTCTCGTCGAAGTGGCCCGCTATGCGGGATGGTTCGAGGAAAACGGGATGGTTCGGGGCGTTGTCCTCGCGAGTCACACGAGCGACTGCCTCCGGGCCCTGGCGTCGCCGTCGCTAGACGAGCGACTGCCTCCATGCACTGTGCAGCTGGGCGAACTTTCCGGTTCCGGCGATGAGGGTCGCGGGCGCGTCGTCTTCGATGATCCGCCCGTGCTCCATCACCAGCACGCGATCGGCGATCGCGACCGTCGAGAGTCGGTGCGCGATGATGATCGCCGTACGGTCGGCCAAGAGCGTCTGCAGCGCATCCTGGATCAGCCGCTCTGACGGGATGTCGAGCGATGCCGTCGCCTCGTCCAGGATCAGCACCGCGGGGTCGGCGAGGAAGGCGCGAGCGAACGAGATCAGCTGCCGCTGTCCGGCAGAGACCCGTCCGCCGCGCTTGTTCACGTCGGTGTCGTAGCCGTCCGGCAGCGCCTCGATGAAGGCATCCGCCCCCACGGCGCGCGCCGCCGCCTGGATCTCCTCGAGGGTCGCATCCGGTTTGCCGAGAGCGATGTTGTCGGCGACGGTGCCGCTGAACAGGTACGCCTCCTGGGTCACCATCACGATCGCGCGGCGGAGGTCCTTGGGGTGGAGCGAGCGGAGGTCCACTCCGTCCAGGGTCACCGCACCGCCGGTCGGGTCGTAGAAACGCGACACGAGTTTGGCGAGAGTCGATTTGCCCGCCCCTGTCGTCCCCACCAGGGCGATGGTCTGGCCCGCCGGGATGTCGAGGGAGAAATCGGGAAGGATCGTGCGGTCGTCCGAGTAGCCGAAGGTCACGCCGTCGAAGCGGATATCGCCCTTGGCGTTCCAGAGGTCCACCGGCGAGGTGGGCTCGGGCACCGTCGGGTCCTCTTCGAGCACTCCTGACACCTTCTCCAGGGCTGCGGTGGCCGCCTGGTAGGAGTTCAGGAACATCGCGACCTCCTGCAGGGGCGCGAAGAAGTTCCGCACGTACAGCACACTGGCCAGCAGCACGCCGACGGCGATCGACCCGTCGATGACACGGATGCCGCCCCACAGCACCACGAGGGCGATCGAGACGGATGCCACGGCCATGAGCCCGGGCTCGAACGTGCCGAACAGGCGGATCGAACGCATGTTGACGTCGCGGTAGTCCTCGGCGAGCCCGCCGAACTCCTCGTCGTTGCGCGGCTCCTTGCGGAACGCCTTCACCGCCCGGATGCCGGTCATGGTCTCGACGAACTTCACGATGACCTTCGCGCTGACCACGCGCGACTCGCGGTACACGAGCTGCGAGCGCAGGAAGAACCAGCGCATCAAGAGGAACAGCGGCACCCCCATCACGGCGAGAACGACCCCGGACTGCCAGTCCAGCAGCAACAACGCGATGAGGGTGAAGCCGCCGTACAGCAGGCCCGACACGAGCTGATTGAGTCCGCCGTCCAGGAGTTCCCGGATGGATTCGAGGTCGCTGGTCTGGCGCGAGATGATGCGGCCGGACGTGTACGACTCATGGAACTCGAGGCTGAGGCGCTGAGTGTGCACGAAAATGCGCTTGCGGAGATCCAGCATGACGGCCTGGGTCAAGCGGGCCGCGACCACGGCATACCAGCCGACGAGCGCGGCACCGCCGAAGCCGGCGACGAGGTACACCGCGACCACGCCGATGGTCGGCAGCCAGTTCGCCTGGTCGAGCACGGCGGGAAGCGCGGTATCGATGCCGTACGCGATCAGTGCGGGCCCCGCGACCTGCAGCGCTGTCGAGACCACGAGCACAACGCCCGCGAGCACGAGCTGCCACCGCAGCGGTGAGACGAGCGATCCCAGCAGCCGCAGCGAGCGTGACCGGATGGCGCGGCTCTCGGCGCGCGTGTAGTCCGAGCGGTCTTCACCGCGGGTTCCGACGACGGTGTTCACAGGGTCACCTCCCGCTTCTCGGCTTCGGCCTGCTCGTCTTCGAGACTGGAGATCACATGGCGGTAGTGCTCGCTCGTGCGCAGCAGCTCGGAGTGGGTTCCCACCGCCGTGACGCGACCGTCTTCGAGCAGTGCGACACGATCGGCGAGCATCACGGTCGAGGGGCGGTGGGCGACGATGAGCGCCGTCGTGTCGGCGAGGACCTCGCGGAGCCCCTCCTCGACGAGCGCCTCGGTGTCGACATCGAGCGCAGACAGCGGGTCGTCGAGGATCAGCACCGACGGCTTGGCGGCGACCGCGCGCGCGAGCGCGAGGCGCTGACGCTGGCCGCCTGACAGGCTCATACCCTCTTCGCCGATCACGGTGTCGGCACCCTTCGGCAGGTCGGCGACGAAGTGCGCCTGGGCGACCCCGAGCGCCTCGTTCAGCGCCGCTGCCGCTTCTTCGGAACCCGGCTCGAGGTCCTCGCGGCCCAGCAGCACGTTTTCGCGGACGGTCTGTGAGAACAGAGTCGCCTCTTCGAACGCCATGCCGATGTGGGTGCGCAGCTCCCGCAACGTCAGGTCGCGGATGTCGACGCCGTCCAGCAGCACGCGACCGCCGGTCACGTCGTACAGGCGCGTCGGCAGGGTCGTGAGAGTCGTCTTCCCGCACCCGGTGAGACCGACCAACGCCATCGTCTCGCCGGGGCGCAGGGTCAGATCGATCCCGTCGAGCAGGTCGCGCTGACCGGCGGGAGCGTCCTGGTAACGGAAGTGGACACCCTCGAACGTCAGCTCGCCGTGCGGTTCCCGAAGGGTCCGTGGCTCGCTCGGATCGCCGATCGTATCGACCTCATCGAACACCTCGAACACGCGCTCGGTGGCCGTGCGGGCATCCAGCAGAAACGAGAAGAGGAACCCGATCGACTCCATCGGCCAGCGCAACACCGTCGCCATCGCAAAGTACGCGATGAGCTCGGCCGGACCGATCTGACCCAGCTGGATCAGCACGATGCCGGCGCCGAGCGCGAGTGCGAAGGCGATGTCGGGGAGGAGGATCAACCAGAACCAGATGAGACCGACAGCACGGGCCTTCGCGATCTCGGTGCCGCGCAGCGTCTCGGCCTGCCGGGCGAACTTCTTGAGGGCGTGGCCGCCGCGCCCGAAGGCCTTGAGCACCCGGATGCCGTGCACGCTCTCCTCGACGGCGGTCGCGAGGTCTCCCGACTGGTCCTGGCTCTGCCGCGCGAGCACGCCGTAGCGCTTCTCGAAGCGATAGCCGGCATACCAAAGCGGTGCGCACGAGACGAGGAAGACGACCCCGAGCACCCAGTGCCAGCGGAACAGCAGGATGGCGCCGATGATGATCGTGAGGACGTTGACCACCAGCAGCACGAGTCCGAAGGCGAGCCACCGACGGATGATGCCGATGTCCTGCATCATCCGCGAGAGCAGCTGACCGGACTGCCAGCGGTCGTGGAACGCGACCGGCAGCCGCTGCAGGCGCCGATAGAAGCCGGTCCGCAGCTCGTATTCCACCCGTGTCGAGGGGCCGAGCACGAACCATCGCCGCGCCCAGACCATGGCCGCTTCGGCAAGCCCCAGCGCCAGGATCACGGCAGCGCCCCAGACGATCTGCGTGATATCGCCCGAGGCGATGGGACCCCCGACGATCGCCTCGAGGACCAGCGGGAACATGAGCGCGAGGACACTCGCCGCCAGCGCGCTGAACACGCCCAACACCAGGGGCCCGAGCACCGGACGGATGAACGGAAGCAGCCGGCCGAGGGCTCGTAAGGTGGATGCCTCGCGCGGAGCGCGCTCAGAAGTGACGGTCATGATCCTTGTGGGAGAGTGGTGCGCCGCTGGTGTGCGGTGGAACTTGACGTCGGCGGGCGGTGGACACCGCCGGACGTGACGCCGCGAACGCGGCAGCCCTCCAGCTTAGGCCGGGCCTCAGAGCTGCTGCAACCGCTCCCGTCTCAACAACGCCTGCTTGACGTCCATTCCCCAGGCGAACCCCCCGAGCGAGCCATCCGTGCGCAGGACACGGTGGCAGGGGACGAACAGGGCAGGCGCGTTGCGGGCGCAGATGGATGCCGCTGCCCGCACCGCGCGCGGATTGCCGAGCTCGGCGGCGAACTGGGTATACGTGAGAGGGCTCCCCGGCGCGATACGCCGCAGCGCGCGCCATCCGGTGAGCTGCAGGTCGGTGCCGAACTGGGCCACGTCGACCGCGTCGATCGCGGTGAGTTCGCCCGCGTAGTACGCGGCGACGGCGGCGGCGGCATCCGTGCGGCCGCTCACGGCCGTTTCGGGGCGGTGCATCGGGTGCACGCGCGCGAGGATCTCGGCCGGGTTGTCGGTCCAGCCCGACGCGAGCACCCGGCCCTGGGCATCGGCGAGCAGGGTGAACGGGCCATCGGGGGTGGACACGGTCTCGACTGTCGCGGTCATGCGGACTCCTCGTTGCGGGTCGGGGCGGCGGACGCTCGGCCGCGTCGGGTTGCGGGTCGTGCGGGCGGACGCGCGTCGGCGACGGCGCGCCACAGGTGCGCGGTCATGTACGTGCGCCATGGTGCAGTGCGCCCGGCCCACGCGGCGAAGCCGGCAGCATCGGAGGGAATGCCGCACAGGGCCGCACCGGCGCGCACCGCGACATCTCCGGGAAGGGTGATATCGGGGTCGGCGAGCACACGCATCCGCACGTAGTCGGCGGTCCAGGGCCCGATGCCCGGCATCGCGAGCAGGGCACGCCGCTGGTCGGCCCTGTCATCGGCCATCGTGAGGGTGAGGGATCCGTCGGCGAGGGCAGCCGCCGCCGCGCGGATCGCCCTCACCCGAGCGCCCGGGCCGCGCAGCACCTCGGAGGCGTGCTCGGCGATCGCGGTCATCGTCGGGAACAGCAGGTTCTCCGTAATCCCGTCCGCGGCCGGGACGCGCTCGCCGAGCTCCTCGGCCAGGGTCGTCAGCGCGGTGCGCGCCGCGGCCACGGTGATCTGCTGCCCGACCATCGCACGGATGAGCATCTCGTGAGGGTCGGCGGCTCCGGGTACGCGGATGCCCGGCACCGCGGCCACTCGCGGCGCAAGCTCGGGGTGCCCCGCAAGTGCCGCGTCGATCGCGGCAGGATCGGCATCCAGATCGAACAGCCGCCGGGCGCGGGTGACGAGGGGCGCGAGATCGCCGAGGTGGGTGAGGCGCGCCCGCAGGCGCACCCCAGCCTCCGGCCGCTGGTCGGCCGTGCGCAACTCGAACCAGGCCGGTCCGCCGGGAAGGCTCAGGGTGCGTGCGAACGACGTGCTCGTGACGGTCTCGACACCCGGGAGGGCACGGGCGGACATCCAGGCGAAGAGCCCCGCCGTATCGAGAGGCCCGCGGTGCGGGAGCACCAGATCGATCGCACCCGCGGCGTGGGGCTCGTGCTCGCGACGACGGGCGCGCAGCTGCAGCGGAGTGAGGTCGAACACCTCGCGGATCGTGTCGTTGAATTGCCGGACACTCGAGAACCCGGCCGCGAAGGCGATGTCGGCGGCGGTCATGTCGGTGCCGATCAAGAGCATCCGCGCGGTGTGCGCGCGGTGTGCACGGCTGAGGGCGAGGGGTCCCGCGCCGAGCTCCGCCGTGAGCATCCGCGTGAGGTGCCGGCTCGAATACCCCAGACGGGTCGCGAGGCCGGTGACACCCTCCCGCTCGACCACGCCCTCGGCGATCAGTCGCATCGCCCGGGCTGTCGCGTCACCGCGCAGATTCCACTCGGGCGAACCGGGGGCGGCCTCGGGCAGGCAGCGGCGACACGCGCGATAGCCGGCTTCGTGCGCGGCAGCGGATGTCGCGAAGAACGTCACGTTCGAGGCTTTCGGCGTGCGCGCGGGGCAGCTCGGCCGACAGTAGATCCCGGTCGTGCGCACCGCAGTGACGAACTGACCGTCGAACCGGACATCGCGCGCATGGATGGCGCGATACCTCTCGTCGAAGGTCATCGCCAGCCGCGTCGGCGGGCTCTGCGTCGCTGTCACCCCCTCAGCCTGACACGCCGAGCCGCCCCGCACTGGCGGAAATCAGACACGACACCCCACGGCATCCACCCCACGGCATCCGCCCAACGGCATCCACCCAACGTGGGTCGAAACCAGTTGTCCCCTCCGGAACCAGTGCCAGGGTGCACACGCAACGACTGGTCTCGCGCGCTGAGGCTGGTTTCGCGGGAGATCTGCGGCGCACCCCCTCCCCTGGGCGGGCCCCGAGGGCTAGCGTGGCCACATGGGGGCACGAGAGTACGACGTGGTGGTCATCGGGGCAGGGGCGGTCGGCGAGAACGTCGCCGACCGTGCGGCGCAGGCAGGGCTGCGCGTGGCGATCGTCGAGGACGAGCTCGTCGGCGGTGAGTGCTCCTACTGGGCGTGCATGCCCTCGAAGGCGCTGTTGCGGCCGGGCGCGGTCCTGCGCGCCGCGCGGGCCGTCGACGGCGCACGCCAGGCGGTGAGCGGTGGGGTGGATGTCGAGGCCGCCCTCGCCCGTCGCGACCGGATCACCCACCACAACCCCCTCACCCATCACCACGACGATCGCTCCCAAGTGGAGTGGCTCGCCTCTGCCGGGATCGACCTCGTCCGCGGTCACGCCCGCCTCGCCGGCCGCAAGCGCGTGCACGTGACGCAGGCCCACGGACGCTCCCTCGATCTCATTGCGGATGAGGCGATCGCCGTCTGCACCGGATCGCGCCCACACGTGCCGGACATCCTGCGCGACATCCAGCCGTGGACAAGCAGCGACGCGACCACCGCCACACGTGCGCCCTCGTCACTCGCGATCGTCGGTGGCGGGGTGGTGGCGTGCGAGATGGCGACAGCCTTTGCCGACTTCGGCACGGCTGTCACCGTGATCGCGCGCTCCGGGTTGCTGGGGGGAATGGAGCCGTTCGCGGGCGATGCCGTGCGCGATGCGCTCGTCGCGCGCGGGGCACGCGTCCGGACCGGCGTACGCGTGGTCGACGCGGTGCGGTCCGAGAGCGGCGCGAGCCTCACGCTGTCGGATGGGACGACGCTGGCCGCCGAGCAGGTCCTGGTCGCGACAGGTCGGGCGCCGCGCACCGATGACATCGGCCTCGAATCGGTCGGGATGACGCCAGGCTCGTGGCTGGAGGTCGACGACACGATGCTGGTGTCCGGCTCCGACTGGCTTTATGCCGTGGGCGACGTGAACGGGCGCGCGCTGCTCACCCACCAGGGCAAGTACCAGGCGCGTGCCGCGGGTGACGCGATAGCGGCACGCGCGCACGGCGCGCCGCTGGACCTGCGCCCCTTCGGGACGCACGTGGCGACATCCGATCACCGGCACGTGCCGCAGGTGACCTTCACCGACCCCGAGGTCGCGTCGATCGGGATGACCGCCGAGCAGGCCGAAGAGGCGGGGATCCGGATCCGGGTGCTCGACTACGACCTCGGGTGGCTGGCGGCAGCATCCACCCTCTCCGATGCCTACCGCGGCTGCGCGCGAGCCGTCGTCGACGAGGATCGCGGCATCCTGGTCGGCGCGACCTTCGTCGGAGCCGACGTGGGCGAGTTGGTGCACGCGGCGACGATCGCCGTCGTGGGGGAAGTGCCCCTCGCCCGCCTGTGGCACGCCGTGCCGGCGTACCCCACCCTCAGTGAGGTGTGGCTGCGCTGGCTCGAGTCCTACGGGCGGCCCTGACGCTTCAGTGGAAAGCGCCTGCGGCGTCTACCTCTACGGCTGGGCGTCGATCACTCGAGCCCACGGCCCCCAGTCCGGGTCATGGGCAGGCCACACGATCGCTCCTTCTCGGTCGAGAGCATGCAGCCGATCGATCGATCGCTGAGCATCGTCCGGACCGTTGGGACCCACCGTCGATCCGCACGGGATGCACAGCTCGACATTGCGGCGAAGATCAGCCGCATCACCGGCCAAAATGACCGTTTCTTCCGGGAGCTCCACGCTGATCGACTGATGACCCGGAGTGTGCCCAGGGGTATACAGAGCCCGCAAGCCCGGCGCCAACGACGTGTCACCATCCACGAGAAGCACCGACAGCCCGAGGTGATCGAAGTCATCACGGAAGAGAAACGCCGCGCGTGGATCCTCCGCAGCGCAGACGTGTTCCCACTCTCGCCGCTGGAGCACGAGCGGCTGGTGGACCTTGAGCATGCGCGCGGCACCTGTGTGGTCGAAATGCGCGTGTGTGAGGAGCGCGGCGGCGAGATCGCTCCACGAGAGACCGGCTGCGCGGATCTGATCCCGGAGCGGGTCCGTCCCGGGAACCACGGGGGTGTAGTTGCGATACGAGAATCGCGCTGCCCGGCGATGGTCGTCTGCAACATTCGCGGGATCGAATCCCCCGTCGATGAGCACCCAGCCGAAGTCGAACACGATCGCCGCCGCCGTCACCGGTTCCATGAGATAGCGGAATCGACGTCCGCCCGCGACGGAGACCGACTCTGAGATCGGCTCGTAGCCGAGAACAAGGGGCACAATGCGGCGCGGCACTCCTCCCACGGCGAGCTGCTCCCCCGGGATCCACGCGCGAGTAGCGACGTCGGTCATTTCGCGACCGACGTCGCGAGGGTCAGACACACCGCGGCGAGTCGAGACGGGGTGGCGTCATCCGCCTCCCCCGTCGCGCCGAGCTCCGTTGCCGCCTCGACGATCTGGAGGCAACAACGACCGATGAACGCCGGGTCATCGACCACACCGATACGTGCGACAGCTTCGACGTAGGCCTGCCGCAGGAGGGCGCGGTCTGCGTGGAAGCCAGCGAACTCCGACCCCGCGATTTCCGGCGATGCGTACAGTACGGCCAACCGGTGTGGCGCCTCCAGCAATGTACGCACGTCGAGTTCGGCGAGAGCGACGAGCGCGGCTTCCGGGTCAGGTATGGCGCGGATTCTGTCGAGTTGGTCGATTGTCGGACGGACGGTCTGATCGAGCAGGGCGGCAAGGATCTGAGACTTGCCATCGAAGTGGTAGTACAAGGTCGCCTGACGCATGCCTGCGCGCTCTGCGATCTGGCGGGTCGATGTCGCCGCGTAGCCGCGTTCAGCGAACAACACCGCTGCCGCGTCGAGAATCTGCTCTGGCGCTGGACGCTCGTCAGCGTCGGCGCGGATACGACGAGGCCGGCCGACCCGCGCGCGTGCTCTCTCCTCGGTCACGGTCGACATCATGTCAGGCCCTGCAGATAGCCGCGCCAGCCACCAAACGCCGTGATGTCGGTCGCACCCTCGAGGGCGACGCGTTCGCACAGGAATCCGGTCACGCTCGTGCCGTCGTCGAGCCGCGTGCTGCCCACTCCCATCGGCTGCGGAAGCGACGCGACAAACGTTCCGAATCCTGCCGCGGGCAACAGCCACACCTCACCGGCGATGGCCGCACCGCCCTCGACCACCCGCGCGAGGCCGGGCTTCGGTGGCACCGTGTCGAGGGCGTAGAG
Organism: Microbacterium sediminicola; assembly: GCF_039531125.1. Taxonomy (NCBI): domain Bacteria; kingdom Bacillati; phylum Actinomycetota; class Actinomycetes; order Micrococcales; family Microbacteriaceae; genus Microbacterium; species Microbacterium sediminicola. The sequence goes on along the minus strand of NZ_BAAAPL010000001.1, from coordinate 183,178 downwards.
GCGGTAGTCGGATGCCGTGTGCACCGCGCGCGCGAAGGTGCCGCCCGCCGCCACGAGCTGGTGGTTGAGAGGTTGGCCGCGCAGGTGCGCACCCACGACGAGGATCTCGATAGCAGGCGCCGTGATCCTCTCGGCGAGTTGCGCGAGCGTTCGATCGGCGAACGGGGCGCCCGTCAGCATGACGCCGAACGGCTTGCCGTCGACGACCCCGGCGGGAACGGCGAGCGCACTGCGGTCGAGCAGATTCGCGAAGTTGGTGTACTTCCCCATCCGGCTGTTCGCGCCGATCGGGTCGGCAGCGACATCGTCGAGCGTCGGGTGCCACGTCGTCGTCGGGGTGAGAAGGGCGACCGTGCCATCGAGTCGGCGCAGACCCTCGAGGCCCAGCCGCTCGAGATTTTCTCTGTCGCGGAAGTAGTCGCTCGCGCGCGCCTCCCGCCCGCCGAGCACGATCTTCGCGACCGTCGGGTCGATGTCGGTGCCGATCAGGTCGGCGTGCGTCTCGATGAAGTCGCCGACCGCGGCCGTGCGCTCCGCAACGAACGCACCGCCGTAGAGGAGGGTTGCGGCCTCGAGCAGCGGGGCGATGTCGACCTCCACGATCTCGACGCCGTTGGCGGCGAGGGACGCAACGACACCACGGAAGGCTTCGGCCCACCCCGGTGCGAGTCCTCCGAGGTGCTCGGCGGTCGGCACCGCGACGCGGGGGCGCGCGTCAAGCGCCGGGGCCGGGGCATCCGCGCGGGCCAGCGGGTCGACGCCGTCAGGGCCGGACATGATCTCGGCCGCCGTGCGCGCCGCGCGGAGGTCGCGGGCGAACACCGTGACGCAGTCGATGGTGCGGCAGGCGGGGACAACGCCGGTCGTGGGGACAAGGCCGATGGTCGGCTTCACGCCGACGATCCCATTGAGGGCGGCGGGAACGCGGCCGGACCCGGCGGTGTCGGTGCCGAGGGCGATGTCGACGATCCCGAGGGCGGTCGCAACGGCAGAGCCGGAGCTCGACCCACCCGAGATGCGGTCTGGCGACCATGCCCCGCGGACCGCGCCATGCGGGCTCCGGGTGCCGACAAGGCCGGTCGCGAACTGGTCGAGGTTCGTCTTGCCAAGGATGACAGCGCCCGCCTCGCGCAGGCGAGCGACCGCCGGGGCATCCACCTCTGGGTCGTATGCGTACGCGGGGCTTCCCGCCGTCGTCGGCAGCCCCGCGACATCGATGTTGTCTTTGACCGCCGCGACCAGACCCAGCAACGGGAGGGTCTCGCCCGCGGCGGCACGGGCATCCACTTCTTCCGCGGCGAGGATCGCGTCATCTTCGTCGCGGAGGGCGATCCAGATCTCGGGACGATCGACCTCGCGGATGCGGGCGTACGCGGCGCGGACGCGCTCGCCGGCGCTCATGCGAGGTCTCCGATCGTGGCGAGAACCTGCCCAGCCGCGACGGCCTGACCGGGGGTCACGAACACACGGGTGATGGTGCCCTCGCGGGGCGCAGTCACGGCCGTCTCCATCTTCATCGCCTCCAACGCGATCAGTCGGTCGCCGTGGCCCACACGGTCGCCGGTTTCGACATTCACTTTCCACACGCTCGCCGCGAACGGTGCCGTCACGGCCTGCTGCCCCGGCGGAACCTCGATATCGGTCGGCTCGGCGGCAGCGACCGCCTCGACGGCCCGGTCGAACTCGCCGGATGCGCGCCAGCGGTCCTTTTCCGCCTCGAAGGCGGCGTGCTGGCGCTCCCGGAACTCGGCGATCCCGGCCGCATTCTCAGCGAGGAATCCGTTGTACTCGGCGACCGAGAACGCGCCGTCGCTCGTGCGGTACGACCCGCGGCCCGCCGCGGTCTCAGCACGTAGTTCGAGCAGTTCGTCAGCCGAGACCGGGTACCAGCGGATGCGGTCAAAGAAGCGCAGCGCCCACGGATCGCTCTCGAACAGCCCACCGCGGCGGTAGGTGTTCCACACCTGCACAGTGCGCCCGACGAACTGGTAACCGCCGGGACCCTCCATGCCGTAGATGCAGAGGTAGGCGCCACCGATGCCGACCGAGTTCTCGGCCGTCCAGGTGCGGGCGGGGTTGTACTTCGTCGTCACGAGCCGGTGTCGCGGATCAAGCGGCGTCGCGACCGGAGCGCCGAGGTAGACATCCCCGAGACCCAGAACGAGGTACTCGGCGTCGAAGACGGTCTTCGCGACGTCGTCGACGGTGTCAAGCCCGTTGATGCGACGGATGAACTCGATGTTCCACGGCGTCCACGGGGCATCTTCGCGCACGCCCGCCATGTACCGCTCGATCGCGAGGCGCGTCGCCGGGTCATCCCACGACAGCGGCAGGTGCACCGTGCGCGACGGAACGACGATGTCGTCGGTTGCAGGCAGGTCAGTCTCGAGTTCGCGAAGCAGACCGACGAGTTCGGAGGCACGCAGGGTGTGGGCCTCCGTGTGGATCTGCAGCGACCGGATACCGGGGGTCACGTCGATGATCCCCTCGGGCGCTGCTGCCGCGAGCCGCTCCTGCAGGGCGTGAACGCGCATCCGCAGGCCCAGGTCGAGCACCTGCTCCCCATATTCGACGAGGACGTTGTCGTCGCCGTCGCGTCGGTAGGTGACGCCGGGGCGGAGCATCCGTCCCGCTGTCTCGATCGGAGCAAGGCGCGCAATGATGCCGTCGTCCCCGTCGCCGACGGGTGCGGACTCGGCCCCCGCGTAGGAACCGGGCAGCACCTGCGCAGCGAGTGCTTCGCGGATGGGAACGAACCGCACACGGTCACCGGGGCGGAGCTGTCCGATCTTCCAGAGATCACCGCTCGCCACGACGGCGGGGCACACGAAGCCGCCGAGGCTCGGGCCGTCGGGGCCGAGGATGATCGGGGTGTCGCCCGTGAAATCGAGCGCGCCGACGGCATATGCCGTGTCGTGAATGTTCGAGGGATGAAGGCCCGCTTCGCCCCCGTCGGTGCGCGCCCACTCGGGCTTGGGGCCGGTCAGCCGCACGCCCGTGCGCGCCGAGTTCACCTGCACCTCGTAGGCGGTCGCGTAGAGCTGGTCGATGTCGGCGCGGGTGAAGTATTCCGGTGCGGCATGCGGGCCCTCGGTGACCGCGATCGTCCAGTCAGAGGTCAGCCGCGGGCGGTCGGCGAGAGGAATTGCGGCGACGGACTCGCTGGTGTCGTGCGCGCCGATCCGCAGGACGTCGCCCGCGCGCAGCGCACGCCCGCCGTGGCCACCGAATCCGCCGAGCGTGAAGGTCGAGGCGCTGCCGAGGTAGGCAGGCACGTCGATGCCGCCGCGGACGGCGAGGAAGAGGCGGATGCCAGGCCCCGGCGCGTCCCCGATGTCGAGCAGCCCACCCGCGGGAACCTCGATGGGCTCCCACAGGGGTATCGGATTCCCGTCGACCGTGACCGGGGCATCCGCTCCCGTGAGGCAGACGGTCGCCGGTGCGCTGAACCGGAGCGCAGGCCCTTGCATCGTGATCTCAAGCCCCGGTGCGTCATCGCTGTTGCCGACGGCACGGTTCGCGGCGCGGAACGACAGCGGGTCCATCGGGCCCGAGGGCGGAACGCCGATATGCCAGTACCCGAGGCGGCCCGGCACGTCTTGCACGGTCGTCATGAGCCCCGGCCGTTCGACGTCGATGCGGGCATCGGGATCGTGGCTCACGCCGAGCGTTCCCGTGTCGTGCGTGACGGACCGGAAGGCGGGAACGTCGCACAGGTCGCGGAGCATCCCGGTGCCCGACACGATCCCGTCGATCCGGCTGGCGGCGAGCGCATCGCGGAGCAGATCGAGCGCCGCATCGCGGGTGTCGGCGTGCGCGATGACCTTCGCGAGGAGCGGGTCGTAGTGCGGGCTGACCTCGGCGCCGGTCTCGATCCAGGTGTCGACACGGACGCCGGGGATCGCGGGGGCACCGTACCCGGGGAGGGCGACGCGAGTGACTAGGCCCGTCGACGGCGTGTTCTGCCGTGCGGGGTCTTCGGCGTAGACCCGCGCCTCGACGGCGTGCCCGCGCGGGGCCGGTGTCGCCTCGAACAGCGCGGGGTCGATGCCGGTGTCACCATCACGAGCGAGGGTCAGCATGAGGGCGACGAGGTCGAGCCCCGTGACGGCCTCGGTGACCGGATGCTCCACCTGGAGTCGCGTGTTGACCTCGAGGAAGTATGGCTCGGCGGTCTCGGCGTCGTAGACGAACTCGACGGTGCCGGCAGAGCGGTAGGCGACGGATGCGGCGAGCGCGCGTGCCGACGTGTGGAGGAGCTCGCGCACCGCGGCGGGAAGGTTCGGCGCGGGGGCTTCTTCGATGACTTTCTGGTGGCGGCGCTGCAGGCTGCAGTCGCGGTCACCGAGGATTGCGACCCGGCCCTCGCCGTCGCCGAAGATCTGCACTTCGACGTGGCGGGCGCGGGAGACGAGCTTTTCGAGGAAGACGCCCGCGCTCCCGAAGTTCGCTCCCGCTTGGCGGACGACGGCGTCGAACGCGTCGGTGAGAGCGGCAGGGTCGGCGCACGCACGCATCCCAATCCCGCCTCCCCCGCCGGTTGCCTTGAGCATGACGGGGTAGCCGATGCGCTCTGCCTCGGCGAGTGCAGTGTCGACGTCGGGGAGGAGGCCCGTGCCGGGCAGCAGCGGAACACCGGCTGCTTCGGCGAGCGTGCGGGCCGTGTGCTTGAGGCCGAACTGCTCGATCTGCGCCGGCGTCGGGCCGATCCACGCGAGCCCCGCCGCCTCGACGGCGCGGGCGGCGTCGAGGTTCTCGGCGAGGAACCCGTACCCGGGGTGCACGGCACCGGCTCCCGTCTCGGCCGCGGCGGCGAGGATCGCGTCGATTCGCAGGTACGACTCGGCGGCGGGCGCAGGGCCCAGCCGCACGGCGAGGTCGGCTTCACGGACGTGCGGGGCGGCGCGGTCGGCATCCGAATACACCGCCACCGTCTTCAGCCCCACCGCGCGGGCGGAGCGGATGATGCGGCGGGCGATCTCGCCTCGGTTGGCGATGAGGACGGTGTCGAAGGCCGTCACGGGCGCGTCACGATCATGCGCAGCGGTGTGCAGTTGAAGTCGTTGCAGGGGTTGTTCATCTGTGGGCAGTTCGAGACGACGACCAGCACATCCTTTTCGGCGCGGAGGGCGACCCGCTTGCCGGGGGCGGACATCCCGTCGACGATGCCAAGCGAGCCGTCTGATTCGACCGGCACGTTCATGAACCAGTTGAGGTTCGAGACGAGGTCACGCGCCGTGAGTCCGTGGCGCGTCCCTTCGGCGAGGAAGTTCTCGCGGCAGCCGTGCTGGTAGAGCGTGTGGTGGCCGTATCGGAGCGTGTTCGACTCTTTGCTGCAGGCGCCCCCGATCGTGTCTTGCCGGTCGATCTCGTTCGCAACAACCGTCATGAGCGGCAGGCCCCGATTGCTGCGCAGCACCGTTCCGGTGCGGACATACGCGTTCCCCTGCCACGCGATCGTGTCGGCCGCGCTGTACCGCTCGGCGGTGTCGGCCGCGTCGAAGATGAGGCAGTCGGCCGACTGGTTGCCTCCGACATCCACGATCGTGAGCACGTCCCCCGCGCGGACGATGCCCGACCAGGGGGCGCGGGGAGCGACATCCTCATCGAGCACGATCGCGCCCTCTGCGAGCGGGGTGGAGCGGTCGAGGATGCTGCCCGGGGCGTAGACGGGGCGGTCGGGGACGGTCGTCGTGATGGTCATGCGCGGGCGCTCACAGTCCTGCCAGCTCGGCGTAGGCGATCGTGTTTCGGTAGGCGCGCTCCCGTTCGGGGGTCGCCGAGAAGACAGCATCGTCGGGGGCCGTGGGGCGGGATGCCCGCGCGACAACCTGCAGCGGCCCGACGACGTAGTCCGCGCGCGGGTCGCGGGCATGCGGCACGTTCGCGATCAGGATGATGAGCGGCAGCTCGGCAACGAGGTCGACGTGCGTGCCAGGACCCGCCGAACCCTGCCAGTCGAGGGCGCCGTCCGCGTCGACGCGGATGCCCTGGAAGAACGTCACGGCGGGCGGAAGGTCACGGAAGGTCAGGCCGTGTTTGACGCCTGCGAGCGTGAACAATCCCTGCCCCGAGGGCGAAGGCCCTTCGGGCGCAGCGTCGCCGTACTTCTGGCTGTTCCAGGCATCGCTCGTCGTGCCGCAGAACGCATCGTGGTGACCGGAGGTGTCGGCAGCGATCGTCGCCAGCACGCGCCCGTCGCCGGAGAGCAGCGGATGCCCCTCCCCGAGGTAGGCCTGCCACGGGATTTTCTGGGTATCGGCGACATTGAGTCGCTCGCTCGGGGTGATGGCATTGAAGACGAGGACGTGCGCGCACGCGTCACCCGAGACGTCCGTGAGACGGATGCGTGTTCCCCGCGCGACCCGCAGGTGCGTGTAGCCGCCGGGCGCGACGGTCTCGGCCCACCGGAGATCCTCGGCGGCGACATCGGAGGGAGCGAAGGGCGCAGTAGATGCAGGCAGGTAGGGCATCCACGGCGATTCGGCCGCGCGCGACCGGGCGTTCTCGCGCGCCCGCGTGACGTCGGCGAGCGGCTGTTCGGATCGCTGTGCCATGCGATCTCCTCCCGAGGAACGGTTATTTCTATCGATCGACAGAAATAGTGTCACGCATCCGGATTACGGAAGTGTTTCGCCCGACGGTGCGGTGTTTTCGAGATCCCCCTCGGAGGCGCCCGCGCCCCCTCCCCCCGCCGCCGTGACGCGGACGACATCCCCACGACGCAGGGCAAGGGTCGTCGTCGTGAACGGCACGTCCTGCCACTGCCCATCCGCCCGGTGAATCGCAACGCGAGCGGGCGCTCCTGGCCCGCCACCGGCGATGCCGCGCGCCGCATGCTCGGGTCGGCGTTGCTCGGCGGCCACTCGACCGGTCGCCTCGTCGGCGAGGAGTTCGTAGTCGCGCCGCACGGCACGCCCACCCCGCCACTTTCCGGCACCTCCGGTGTCGTCGACGAGGGCGCAGGCTCGCACGCGCCACGGGTATTCGAGCTCGATCACTTCGGCGGGGATGAGGGCGCAGTTCGAGGTGTACGAGTCGATGCCGTCGTCGCCGGGTGCTCCCTGCCGGGCTCCTCCCCCACCACCGACGGTGTCCATGAGGGTCTTCTGCGCACCAGTCCGCGGGTCAACGGCCCGCATGAGGAGCGTCGGGAAGGATACATGGGCAGATGCCACGGCGCGACCCGGCAGCAGCTCGCCGAGTGCCTGGAATGCGGCATCCGTCAGCACCTGCACCGCCATATGGCGTGAGACGACGGCCGCGGGCCGGCGGGGGTTGAAGAGCGACCCTTCCGGGGCGATGACGTCGATGAGTCGCATATAGCCGTGGTTCTGGCGGATATCGGTGCCGAGGAAGCACCGCAGCGCGTAGAACAGGCCCGACATCGTGCTCGAGAACGGCACATTGAAGGTTCCCGTCGTCTGCTCGGCCGACCCGGTCAGGTCGACGCGCATCCGCCCGTCGATCACCTGCACCTGGATCTGCACCGGGAGGGGTGTGTCGTAGTGCAGGCCGTCGCCGTCGAGAGCAGCGCGCACCGTCACGGTGCGATCGGGCCATGACCGCAGGCGCGCCTCGGCTCGGGCGGACGTGTCGTCGATGAGGTCGGCCGCAGCATCCTCCAGGGTATTGACGCCGTACCGCTCGGCGAGTTCGCGCAGCCGTTCGGCCCCGCGAACGCACGCCGAGGTCTGGGCGGCGATATCGCCGTCGACGGACTCCGGGTCGCGGACATTGCGGAGCAGTAGCTGCCACAGCGCCTCATTGCGCACACCTGCCTCGATCAGGCGCACGGGTGGGATCTGGATGCCCTCTTCGAACAGGTCGCGGGAGGCATCGGGGTTTCCCGGTACCGCTCCCCGGTTGCGCGCCGCGATGCCGCCGATGTCGATGTGGTGCGCGACCGTGGCGACATACCCGACGAGCGTGCCACCCGCGTAGACGGGGGCGAACATCTCGATGTCGGGCAAGTGCGTGGCCCCCTGATACGGGTCGTTCGTGATGACGACGTCCCCCTCGGCAAGCGACCCCGTCACGGCGAGCGCGCCACGCAGGGCGAATTCGAGCGTGCCCGCCTGCGCGGGGATGAGGTGCGAGTCGGCGATGAGGCGGCCGGAGGCATCCAGAAACCCGCACGAGAAGTCGAGCATCTCGCGGATCATGGGCGAGAAGGAGCTCCGCTGCAAAATGAAGGACATTTCGCGCACGACGGCTTCGAACCCGTTCCACAGCAGTTCCCGAACGACGGGGTCGGTCACGCGCAGAGATTCCGGTGCGGCGGTCACGTCCGCTCCCCTCGCTCGAGGATCATTCCGGCACCGGCGACGGCGGCGATCCGCCAGCCCGCCGGGATCACGGTCGTCGTGTCGGTCTGGGTGACGATCGCCGGGCCTTCGAGTCCGGCGGCCGCGGACCCGCGATCCACAACCGCATAGTCGACGGGTTCGCCGTGCAGGTCGTACCCCGCGCGCCGGGTCGCTGGCACCGGGCTGCCCGTCGCGTGTGTCGCCGCCCATTCGCTGCCCGCGCGCGGCACCGCGACACGCAGGCGCAGGGTCACGAGCTCAACGGATGCCTGCGGCCACGCGTGTCCGTACACCTGCCGGTGCCGCTCATGGAAGGCGGCGGCAACACCGGGAACCGCGGCAGCACCGAGGCCGTCAGGAACGGGGATCGTGAGTTCGTATGCCTGGCCGGCGTACCGCAGGTCGGCATCGAGAGCGAAGACCACCCCGTCCCCGCGTGCGAGCTCGCCGAGCTGCGCCGCGGCCCGCGCACGCAGGTCGGCCGTGACGGCATCGACGGTGACCGCATCGATCGCGTCGAGCGGGGCGACGAGAGTACGAGCGAGGTCGAGACGGCCGTCGCTCATGACAAGACCCAGCGCCGAGGTGAGCCCGGGGTATCGAGGCACGATGACGCGGGCGATCCCGAGTTCGTCGGCGATGTCGCAGGCGTGGAGCGGACCGGCACCGCCGAAGGCCATGAGCGCGTGCGCGCGGATATCGATGCCGCGGGCGATCGTCATGACCCGCAGCGCGTCGGCCATGCGGGCGTTCGCGATGCGGGCGATGCTCCCCGCGGCACGAGGTACGGTCATCCCGAGCGGCTGCGCGACATCGGCGGCGACGGCGGCGCGGGAGCGGGCGGCGTCGAGCGGGAGCTTTCCGCCGAGCAGGCCCGCAGGGTCGAGGATCCCGCGCACGACGTGCCCATCGGTGGTCGTCGCGCGGGTTCCCGTGCCATACGCGGCAGGACCCGGGTCCGCGCCCGCACTGTCGGGTCCGACGCGCAGCGACCCGAACTCGTCGACGACTGCAAGAGAGCCGCCGCCTGCCCCGATCGGCAGCACGTCGATCTGCGGCAGCGCTACCGGCATCCCGCCCACCTCGCCCCGGTATCGGTGCTGCGCTGAGCCATCGGCGATCACGGCGATGTCTGCGCTCGTGCCGCCGACATCGAGCATGACGACATCGCGAATACCGAGCCGGGTGCCGAGTTCGGCAGCCGCGATCGCGCCGCCGGCGGGCCCCGAAACGAGAAGTGCGACCGGCTGGCGACGTGCAAGCTGAGCGGGGATGACGCCGCCACTGGAGGTCATGAGCTGGAAGGCGCCGACGAAGCCGCGATCGCGCAGGCGAGTTTCGAGCCGCTCGATGTACCCGCCACATTCGGGGAGCAGGGCGGCGTTGAGCACCGTCGTCGCGGTGCGCGGATACTCGCGGAATTCGGGGGCAATCTCAGAGGAGACCGTCACGGGAACACCGGGAAGCTCTTCTGCAAGGATCGCCGCGATGCGTTCCTCGTGCGCGGGGTTCGCGAACGAGAACAGCAGGCTCACGGCGACGGCATCCACCGCTCCCGCGAGCGCGCGGGCGGCGGTTCGCACGTCCGTCTCGTCCAGCGGGGTGACAACCGATCCGTCTGCACCGATCCGCTCGCGGATGCCGTGCACCCGCCCCCGTGGCACGAGCGGCGCCGGCCGCGCGAGCCAGGGGTCGTAGAGGTCGACCCGCTGCTGCGTCGCGATCTCAAGGATGTCTTCGAAGCCCGCCGTCGTGAGGAGCCCCACCCGGGCGAAGCGGGCCTGGATGACGGCGTTGGTTGCCACAGTCGTGCCGTGCACGACGGCTCCGATGTCGGGGAGGTCGAGCCCGGATGCCGCGCGCAGCCCGTCGATCGCAGTGAGGAACGCGATCCCCGGATCGGTCGGGGTCGACTTCACCTTCTCGGTGAACAGCCGCCCCTCCGCATCCAGCAGCGCGGCGTCGGTGTGGGTGCCACCGATGTCGATCGCGATGACGTTCTGTGCGCTCATGTGGCCTCTTCCACGAGGTCGGCGGCGGCTCGGGCCGTGCCCCACGACAGCGCGATCCCCGCACCACCATGGCCGTAACAGTGCACGATGCGACATCCGCCCCGCGTCTCGCTCTCGACGCGCACGGTGTCGCGGACGGGCCGGTGCCCCACGGCGCGGGAGAGCACGGGGGCCTGGGCGAGCGCGGGTTCGAGCAGGCGCGCACGACGCAGGAGATCCGCCTCGACGGCGGGATCGGGCGACTCGTCGAAGACTCCGTTCTGGACGGGGCCGCCAATGAGCACGTCGTCGAAACGCGGCACGACGAACAGGGGCGCGAGGGATCCGTCCCGCACGATCGTCGTCATCGCGAGCCCGGGGTTCGCCACGCGCACCACCTGACTCCGGACGGGGCGCATGCTCGGGTCGTCGGCAAGTGTTCCCGCGCCAAGACCCGCGGCATTCACCAGCGTCACGCCGGGCGACGTCAAATCGGCGAGCGCACCGACGCGGCGGGTGTGGATGGTGCCGCCAAGGTGTGCGAGGGTCTCTCGCAGCCAACGCAGAAACCGTGTCATATCGATCAGCGGGATGCTCGAGACTGTCCCGGCGCCGTAGCCGTCGGGGAGTTCGTCAGGTGAGGCATGGCGGATCGGTGGCGTGAAGCCGCGCGTCCACGGGTCGCCGGCCGAGGGGGCACGGCCCACGACGCGGCAGAGCTGCTCACGGATACCCGTATCGGGCCCCGCATCGCGCCGCAGCCGCGCGAGGGTCTCATATGCCCAGCCACGGGTGCGTTCGCTCTGCTCCACGAACGGCACGGCCCAGAGCGCCGCAGCGACGGCGGAGTCGGCATCGGCGCTCTTCTCGGCGACGACCCGGACACGATGACCGCGCTCGGCAAGCGTGACGGCCGCGGTGAGTCCGACGACGCCCGCGCCCAGAACCGTCACCTCATGGTTCACGATTCCTCCCTCGGGGCGACGCGCGACGTTCGTGCGAGTGCGTCAGAATGGATCCTAAACTACCAGCTATGGATACAACCTCGTATGACAGTTCCGCTGTTCTCGTCGGCGACATCATCACGATGGACCACGACGCCCCCCGCGCCGAAGCGCTTGCACACCGCGACGGTCGTATCGTGGCGATCGGGTCACTTGACGAGGTGCGCGCGTCCGTTCCCACCGGAACCCCCGAGACCGCAGCACGGGGAACCGTCGTCCCCGGCTTCATCGACTCCCACTTCTATCTGCAGCGCGGCGGACTGAAGTCCCTCGACCTCTTCCCCGATCACGAGCCCACTCCCGCCGAGTACCGGGAACGGATGCTCGAAACCGCCCTCGACCCGGATTGGAACGGCCCCTCCGCCCCGACGGCGGCCGACCGTCGCGCCGGGCTCCGCCGCGTGCAACCGCTCCTTCATGCGTTCGGCATCACCGGAATCGTCGACCCGTGGGCAACGACCGAGACGGTGCGCGTCTATCAGCAGGCGCATGCGGCAGGCGAGCTCACGATGCGGGTCACCGCGATGCCTTACTTCGAGGGCCTCCGCGATCACCTCGTGACCCCCGAGTCGGTCATGGACGCCCTCGGCGGGGTCGGGATCGGGAGCGGTTTCGGTGACGACACCCTCGCGTTCGGCTGCGTCAAGGTCTATGCCGACGGCGAAGGCAAACGTCAGCAGGCCCTGCGCGAGACGCCGTGGCCGGCGACGGGCGAGCTCGGCATCCGCGCCATCGAGCCCGATGAGCTCGAGCGCATCGCCACATTCTGCGCGCAAAACGGCTGGGCGCTCGGCGTGCACGCGATCGGCGGCGGCGCGATGCGCATGGCGATCGACGTCTTCGAACGCGTGGATGCCCACACCCCGCTCGCGGGACTGCGGTTCCGCCTCATCCACGCCTACCTCGAACCGGCGCCCGATGTCATCGCGCGGGCTGCCCGCCTCGGGGTGCTCCTGTCGGCGCAGCCGGCGATCCAGTGGAGCAACGCGGCGTGGCTCACAGACGTGCTCGGGCCGGACGCGGCATCCACGAATCCCCTGCGGGACTGGACGGATGCCGGAGTCCGCATCGCCCTCGGATCTGACGGACCGTACTTCCCCTTCGATCCGCTGGAGGTCATGCGCTTCACGCGCACCCGCGAGTCACGCGGGAGCGATGCCCCGATCGGGCCCGACCAACGACTGACCGCAACCGAGGCCCTCGCCGGGTACACCCGCGACGCCGCCTTCGCCGCCCTCGTGGATGCCCGCCGCGGCATCCTACGCCCCGGCCTTCTCGCCGACTGGGCAGAGCTCAGCCTCGACCCGCTCGCCGCGCCGGATGCCGCCCTCGCAGATGGGGAGGCGCTGCGCACGGTCATCGGCGGTCGGGTGGTGTTCGACGCCACCTGAGCCGATCCCGCACGCCGGAGCGGGTCAGCCGCGGTCGAGAAGGCGCCGGGGCTCGTCGACGAGCATCCGCTCGACTCGCTCAGCGCTCAGCCCGCGATCCACGAGAACCGGCGCGATCGTCGCCATGAGATGGGCGTAGCCGTAGCCGCCGAATGCGCGAAGCTGCGCTTTGGTCCACACCGACTGGCCCAGAACGTGACGCGAGTGCGGATGGGTCTCGAGGAAGTCGAGAAAGTACGGGATCCGTTCATGATCGGTGGGGTTGTCGAGGCGCCCCAGGTGCATCGCTTCGGTGCCGAAGCACATCTCCAGCACCGCGCCGGCATCTGCAAGCTCATCCCAGTACCCGGCATCCATGTACTCGTCGGCGTTGGTGAAGATCACGCGCGATGCCGGCAGCCCCTCAGCCGCCATCAGGGCCAGAACGTCGAGCCCCCACCGCGTGTCCTGGTCAAGCCGCACCGATACCGCGCACCCGGCATCCGAGGCGGCACGCGCGGCCGCGCGGAGCTGCGCTCGCTCACGCTCTTCGAACGCGTCCGTCGTCCCCATGATCCCGAGCATCCCCGCGCGAAACTCCGTGCCGGGAACGGCGTCGTGAAGGGTGCGCCGAAACAGGCCTTCGAGCTGCTGCTCGGTGAGCTCGGCAACGGAGTCTGGCACGGTCCGGGGAATGTAGGTCCCGTACGAGCTGACGATGCTCATGCCGGATCGGCGCGCGATCTCGGGAAGACCCGCATGGTCGGGACCCAGCCCGAGCGACGAGGACTCGACGAGAGCGAATTGCCCCGCCGAAACGGCATTCCCGACCTCTTCGACTGCCAGGTGCGGATCGTCGAGTCGAAGGTTGTCGGCGAAGGCGAGCATGTTCCAGCGCAGATAGCCGAGGTTTTCGATGGCAACCGTCTCGTCAGCGGGGGCCGGCGATGCCCCCGCGCGCTGAAGGGTGGAGGAGTCCGCGAGCACGTGGTCGTGCATGCAGGTGGGCCCGAGCGTCGATGCGTCAATGGGTCCAAGGACTGTTTCGATCATGGCGGTGCTCTCTCACGTCTTTCTCGTGTTGCGGATCCATAAACCTAGATTTAGGATCCAATTATGACGCACGTTCTCCGCCCTCTCGAGGTCTCCGATCTGGAGGCAAAACCCCTCGCCCTACCGAGCGCGGAGCCGCTCTCTGGCGAAATCATCGTTCGCTCCAAGGTCGAGTTCACCGACAAGGACAGGACCGTCATCTCGGGAATCTGGGAGAGCGACCCGGGGGTTTCGAGGTGGGAGTTCACCACTCGCGGCGAGATCATCCACCTGCTTCAGGGTGTCATGATCGTGCACGAAGATGACGGCGAGCCTGTGGAGCTCACTGCGGGGAGCGCTGCATACTTCCCCATCGGCTGGAAGGGCGTGTGGACGGTTGTCGAGCCGGTCCGCAAGTTCTACGTCGTCTACAAGTGAGAAGGCCATGACCAATCGCCTGCAGCTGGGTACCTTCGGCACCAACCTCGCACCCGGAATCACCTTCACCACGATCCCCGGCGCGCTGACCACCGACTGGTCGAGGGCGAAAGACATCGCGCACAAGTCCGAAGCCATGGGGTTCGAGGCGATCGTGCCCATCTCGCGGTGGAAGGGCTACGGCGGGGAACACAACCCCCACTCGGATGCGTACGACACGCTCACATGGGCCGCCGCCGTCGCAGCGGTCACATCGAGCGCGCGGATCTACGCAACCGTGTCGATGCCGGTCGTGCACCCGGTGATGGCAGCCAAGCAAATGGCGACCATCGATCATGTCTCGGGCGGCCGCGCCGGAATCAACGTGCTCGCAGGCTGGTATCGCCCCGAGATGCCGATGTTCGGCGCAGACCTTCTCCCCCACGACCGGCGCTATGACATGGCCGACGAGTGGATCGACATCGTCACGCGGTGCTGGTCCGAGGACGAGGAGTTCGACCACGAGGGCGAGTTCTTCACCCTCCATGGCGTGTACTCGATGCCGCATCCGCTCGGCGCGCGCCCGACGATCATGAACGCGGCGATGTCCGGCCGCGGTCTGGATTTCGCGCTGCAAAACGCCGACAACATCTACGTCAAGCTCAGCGATGACCGGGATGAGGCAACGGCGCACGTTCGCCGAATCAAAGACGCGGCGCGCGAGAAGTACGACCGCGACATCCAGGTCTGGACGTTCGGATACGTCGTGGACGGCCCCACCGAGCGCGATGCCCGCGACTTCTTGCACTACTACGCGCAGGAGAACGGCATGCACGATGCCGCGATCAACGCGCTGAAGATCATGGGGGTCGAGGCCGAGGTCGCCGGAGACAACTCGACCGCCGCGCGACGCTTCAGCTGGGTCGCCGGTGACGGCGGCGTTCCCCTCATCGGGACCGCCGCGCAGGTCGCCGACGGACTCGAATGGCTCGCCGACGTCGGGATCGACGGATGTCTGCTCGGCTGGCCGCTCTGGGAAGAGGGCATGGACCGATTCGCGACCGACGTCATCCCCCTGCTCGAGCAGCGCGGACTGCGCGCCTCGGGCTGACGCCGTCGCAGCGTCAGTCCGAGAGAACGAGCACACGGGCGCCTGATCGTGAGCGCACGCTCACGGGCGCGTCCGCGACGATGACAGTGCCTTCCGGCGCCGCGAGCCAGCCTGCGCGATCCCACACCTCGACCCCACCCGAGGCCACCAGCCACACCGACCCCTCCAGCCGCGCTCCCCGCTGATCGATGGCAGGAACCGGTCGGGTCTCGCCTTCGAGGGGGGTGTCGATCGGCGCGACGGGATCACCGAGTCGTTCGACCCGAAGGCGATGCGCCAACGCGAGGATCTCGGCACGCGGTGCCGGCGGTGTCGACCCGGCCGGCGGGAGGCCCGGCGCGGTCGCCGGCACACCCATGGCGCGGGTCCAGGCCTCCAGCCCCGAAGGTCGACTCACAACGATGACCTCGGCCGGTTGGTCCGTCCTCACTCGGTAGCAGTGGCCGATACCTCCGGGAACGGTCACCGCGCGGTTCGGTCCACACCGATACCCGCGCGCTCTGGGGTCGGTCCACCATGAGGCGCCATTATCGGGTCCAGGGTGCATCCACACGTCGATAACTCCGGAGAGCACCACGTAGGTCTCCTCTTCAGGATGACGGTGGAGAGGCGGGCCACTGTGGCCGGGCAAGATTTCGCGCAGCACACTGAGCCGCGCCCCGGTTGACGTCGCGGGCACGAGGATGTCGCTGCGCGTGCCCTCCGACCACCACGCCTCGGCTTCGGCGGGGTGCGCCAGCACCACCGGCGAGGCAGTCACAGCTGCGCCTCGACGCGCGGAATCACCTCAGTGGCCAGCAGTTCGAGCGACCGGCGATAGGCCTCGGGATCGGCGCTGTAGTCATAGGCCGAGACGAGCAGCACCCCGAATCCGCCGGTGTGCCGGTACAGCCTGAGAATGCCGTCGGCGACGGTGTCGGGCGAACCGACCAGCCACTTCTCGGCGAGGCGTTCGAGGGTGACCTCGCCGGTCGCGGCGATCTCCGGCGCGAAGTGCGGGAGAGTGCCGCGAGAGGCAGCATGAGGCAGGATCCAGTCTCGGTAGGTTCTCCCCATCGCTCCCCCCATCGATCGCTCCCACGCGAGCTCATCGCTGTCGGCAACGAAGAGGGGGTGACATACGCGCCACACCGCCCTGTCGGCAGGTCGACCCGCTTCGAGCGCACCCTCCTGGTAGACGTCCCAGTGTTTCGCCGCGTAGTCGGGGCTGTGCACGACCGTCAGGGGGATGAAACCCTGACCACCGGCTCGGCGAAGACTCGCGGATGACGGGCTTGCTCCCACCACGGCGACCTCAGGGTGGTTACCGGAGTATGGCGCCAGGTGCGGACCCGCCACGAGGGGGTCGTAGTCCGGAGAACCGACCGACCAGAATCGACCCGTGAATTCGAAAGGCTCGCGCCGCGCCCACGAGCGCCACAGGCCGAGCATGATCTCCTGTGCCTCACGGGTGCGTTCCGCATTGTCATGCGGCCCGCTGCTGCCGAAGAGCTCCTGATCGGTTCGGTAGCTCCCGGCGCCGAAGGCGACCATGTACCTGCCGCGCGCCACGTTGTCGAGCCAGGCGATCCGCGCCGCGAGCTCGGCCGGGTGATGGTAAGGAAGCAGGTGCGCCGCCGGACCCAGCCGGATGTGCTCGGTCTCTCGTAGCGCGGCCGCGATCAGGAGGTCGGGCGCGGGAAGCGGCTCCCACCCGAGGGTGTAGTGCTCCCCGATCCACGCCTCGTCGAATCCCAGCGCGTCGGCCCACTTGAGCACCTGGAGATCCCACTCATGCGCGTCGGCGAGGGTGTTCTCGGGCATCCGGAACGGCGCGCAGAACAGACCCAATCGCAATCGGCCGATCGCGGTATCCGTCGTGCTCATGCCAGCCCGAGAAGTCGAGCCGCATTTTCCCCGAGGATCGCCTCTTTCTCCGCACGTGACAGCAGCGGCAGCTCTTCGACGATCGCGGCGGTCTGACCGGGGGTGTACCAGGGGAAGTCCGAACCGAGCGTGATACGCGCCGCACCGATTCCCTGCACGAGCGTGGCGACCTCGAGAGCCGACGGGCCTTCGGTCGCGTCGATCCAGATGACGATCTCCGACAGATCGAACATGAGGTGCGGGTAGGCGTCCGCAAGCGCGAGCGTATCGCGCCACGATCCCCCGCCGAGGTGGGCGAGCACGACCTTCAGCTCAGGACGCTCGGCGGCGAGCGCGGCGAAGGCACCCGGCTCCGAGAAGCCCTTGCCGCGCGTGTCGGGGCCGCTGTGGAAGACAATGGGGGCACCGGCCTCGGTCAGAGCGTCGTACACACCCGCCATGCCGGGGTCGTCGGGGTAGGTACGAATGGCGATCGGGTGCAGCTTCATCCCGCGCGCGCCCCAATCGCCGAAAGCCTCAGAGAGGTGTGCGTACGACTCTTCCGAGGTCATGACGGCAGGGTTCGCGCTGACGAACGGGAGCAGTTGCGCGTGAGGCGCCGTCATCTCGCACACCCACTTGTTGTAGGCGATGAGATCGTCTCGCAGTTCCGGATGCACGGGTGTCGTCGGCCAGTGAACCGCGCCCTCAGGCGGATCGGGATAGCTCGGTACCTCGAAGCTGCCCAGCACGGTCGCGTAGTCGAACCCGCCGTCGGCGAGCGCCGCGAGCGCGTCATCCACTGAGCCTCCGACGCCGGCGAGCGTCACGTCCTTCTGCCCGTACTCGACGATCGGATAGTTCTCGATCTCGTACAAGCCTCGCGCCGGGTCAGCGTAGATGTGCAGGTGTGTGTCGACTCTCATGCGGGATTCCCCGGAGCGGACGAGCGGGTTTCGACGACGGTCACCATCTCGAAGACGTTGCCCCCCGAGAGCGAGGTGACACCGATCCCCGCGGAGGTGGAGCGACCGATCTTGTCGCCGAAGACCTCGACGAAGAGGTCGGCGGCGCCGTTGGTGACGAGGTTGACATCCCAGAAGTCGGGGTCGACGCACACGAACGTGAGAGTGCGGATGAACCCGGTCACCTCATCGAGGGAGCCCACGGCGAAACGGATGAGTCCGAGTACGTTGATCGCGGCGTACCGCGCGGCTTCATAGCCCTGCTCCAGGGTCACGTTCTGACCGACGCGTCCCGGGTGAACCTTGTTCCCCTGTCGATCCTCGGGCGTGATCCCGCTGATCGTGAGCGTCCGACCCAGATGGTGGAACGCCTTCATGGTGGCATACCGCTCTCCGTACGGCGGGTTGGCGTAGTCCGGGATCACCAGCCCCAGTTCGCGCACCCGTTCCTCAGCGCTCCATGACATGGCAGGCTCCTCTCTGACTAGAATGGATCCATTCTAGTTGTTTTCGTATCCGACTTTGTCTCTGCCAGAAATGAGGTTCCGATGGTCACCGCGGAAGAACGCGTTCTCGAGTTGGGTCTGTCGATCCCGGACTACGCGAATCCGCCCTATGGCAAGCGTTATGGCCCGATGAAGCCTTTCCATCGGATCGGAAACCTCCTCGAACTCTCGGGACTCACCCCCGAGAACCGGGCCGGCGACCGCCTCAACCCCGGAATCGTCGGTGTGGACGTCACGATCGAAGAGGGCTACGCCGCGGCACGGCTTACAGCGATCCACACGCTCGGCATGATCCGCTACGCCATCGGCTCCCTCGACAACGTCAAAAGCCTCTCGCGCGCGCTGTGCTTCGTTGTCGCACCACCCGGATTCGAACTGCTGCACGAGGTGTCCAACGGCGCGAGCGACCTCTTCCTCGACGTGTTCGGAGATGAGATCGGCAGCGTCGGCCGCGCGTCGATCGGCTCTACGACACTGTCGCGGAACAACTGCTTCGAATTGTGGCTGAGCTTGGAGTGCCACCCGGAACCCGGCGAATGACCTCGTCCGCGCCCGCGGACATCACCCGCACCATCCCGTTCTGGCTGATCTTCGCCGCCTCTGCTCTGGGCGGCATGACGAACTCGGCGAGCACCCCGATCATCCCGGTCTACGTCGAGGAGGTTCTCGGCGGCGGCACAGACGTGTCGGGGGTGCTGATCTCGCTGGCGGCGGTCGCATCGATGATCGCGATGCCCATCGCCGGCATGCTCGGCGACAAGCACGGATACCGACCCATCGCGGTCGCGGGCAGCATCCTCGCCACCGCTGCGATGGCGATGTTCGCCCTGCTCCCGATGCTCTGGGGGGCAAGTCTGGCGCGCGTGCTTTTCGGCCTGGGCAACGCGGCGGCGATGACCTTGATCATGGCCTGGCTCGTCGCAATGGCCGCCCCCGCGCATCGCGGAAAGGCGTTGAGCATCTACGGGCTGAGCGTCTGGATCGGTGTCGCGCTCGGCCCACAACTCGGGGCGGCCGTCAACGAGGCAGCCGGCGCGATGTCGGTGTTCCTGGTCTGTGCTCTCTTGGAGTTCGCGACCACCGTGCTGATCATGCTCCTTCCCAAACCGGTGAAGCCGGCCAGCGCTCGCCCGCCCTCGACGACCACGAAACCCATTCCCCTGCCCCCCGGCGGGATGAGCGCTCTGTGGGCAGCGTTCCGGGCCGTGTGGGTTCCGGGTGTCGTCGCGGCCACCGCGTGGTGCGGAGAGGGCCTCATGCTCGGGTTTCTCATCATCCACCTCGGCGCGGCAGGGATACCCGCGTCGGGCGTGCTCAGCGCCGCCTCCATCTTCGGTGTCTTCGCCGCCAGCGTCATCCTCGCGCGAATCGCTCTGGCCACACTCCCCGACCGCGTCGGGCCGCTGCGCGCGACGGCCGTGTCGCTGGTTGCGCTCACCGCTGGGCTCGTGACGCTGGGGATCGCCCCCACGTTCTGGGTCGCCGCCGTCGGCGCCGCACTCATCGGCATCGGATTCTCACCGCTCTACCCGTCGTTGACGATGCTCGCGACTCGGGAGTTGCGACCACAGAACCGAGCGCTCGGACTCGGGATCTTCTCGAGCTTCACGAGCATCGGCTACGGCGGCGGCGCGCTGATCGGCGGTCTGGTACTCACTGTGGCGAGCTCGATGTGGGCATTCCTGCTCGTCGCGGGCCTTCAACTCGTCGCGCTGGCCGTCGTCACGATCTTCACGAAGGATCCGTCACCGCGCACACAGGTCGGCAAAGACGAACCCCGGGATCCCGCCGCATGAGGACGTGCGCGCCTGCGTCATTGGCGACCTAAGCCGCGACCGCGAGGGTCGCGGTGTCCTCTGTCAGAGGAATGATGTGGACACGCTGCGTGTCCCGGCACGCCAGGCGCGCCCGCGACCCGACCGTCAGCGACGACACATCCATGGCGCTCGGCAGCGAGCAGACGATGCGACGCCCTGCGTCGGTCTCGAGCTCCAGGCGGAATCGGTTGCCCTGGAAGCTCAGCAGTCGTACCGTTCCGGTGACAAGCCACGCCGGCGCCGCCTCGTCGTCGCGCACGATCGTGAGGTCCTCGGGACGGATGACCGCCGTACCGTCGGCGTCCACACCTTCGACCCGATCGAGAATGCGCCCGTCAAGGGTCGGCAGAAGGTTGGCCTCGCCGAGGAACCCCGCGACATAGGAGTCCGCTGGGCGACGGTAGAGGTCCTCTGGCGAAGCCACCTGCACCAGCCGCCCGTCGCGCATGATGGCGACCCGATCCGACATCGTGAGCGCTTCGGTCTGGTCGTGGGTCACCGAGACGGTGGTGATGCCGACCTGGCGCTGAATGCGGGTGATTTCGACCTGCATGTGCTCGCGCAGTTGCTTGTCGAGGGCGGCCATGGGCTCGTCCAGAAGCAGGATCCCCGGATCGGACGCCAAAGCGCGCGCGAGCGCGACGCGCTGGCGCTGGCCACCCGACAGCGATGCCGGTGACCGATCGGCCATCCCTGGCAACTGCACGAGCGCGAGCATCTGCTCCGCAACGGCCTTGCGGTCTTTGGCCGGTCGACGCGCGGCCAGGAGCGGGAATGACACGTTCTCGCCGATCGACATGTGCGGGAACAACGCGTACGACTGGAACACGACGCCTACGTTGCGCTTCTGGGGCGGCCGGTTCTCGACGTTCTGACCATCAAATGCGACGTGGCCGGAGTCGACTCCTTGCAGGCCGGCGATCACGTTCAGCAGCGTCGACTTTCCCGACCCGCTCGCGCCGAGCAGGGTGACGAATTCGCCGGGCTCGACGTCCAGGCTCACGCCCTTCAGCACATGATTGTGACCGAGAGTCACGTTGACGTCGGCGATGGACAGCGCAATGGTCATTCGACCACTCCTTCCAGTTGAAGCTTCTGCTCACGGCGCACGTGGCGGCGCTTGTCACGCCGCGCCCGTAGCGCGTTGCTCACCGGGATGACGGCCAGCACGATGATCGCGAGCAGGGAGACAAGGGTGGATGCCGCGGTGAGCTCTGGCGAGAACGCCTCCTGCGACGCGTTCAGCATCCGCAGCGGCAACGTCTGAAGTCCCGGTGGCATGAGGAAGACCGCGAGCACGACCTCGTCGAAGACGACGATGAACGCGAAGAGCAAGCCCGAGAGGATGTAGGGCAGGAGGGCCGGAAGCTCGATCTTCCACAGCACGAGGGGCCAGCGCGCACCGAGGGTGCTCGCGGCCGGCCGTAGCGACGGATCGATGCGCGCAATGCCACCCGACACGAGTACGAACACGTACGGCAGCGCGATGAGCGCGTGACCAAGGATCAGCGACACGAGGTTTCCGCGCAAGAAGTCGGTGTTGATGTAGACCCCGTAGACACCCACCGCGTACGCGATCGGCGGGAGCGCGATGGGAACGATGAACAGCGTGCGGATCCAGCGCTGCGCGGCACGGCTGCGCACCCGGGTGATTCCGATCGCCCCGGCCACCCCCAGCACAGTCGCGATGAGCGTGGACAACGATGCGGTCCACAGCGACAGCGTGAACGACCCCATCCAACGGCGGTCGGTGAGGACCTCCTGGTACCACTGCAGCGAGAAGCCTTCGGGAGGGAACTGGATGAAACTTCCCGAGGTCCACGACGTGGCGACGACGATCAGGAACGGGATGAGCAGCAGCGAGCTGACGAGGATAGCCACGATGACGATGGGAAGACGCCAGCCACCGAGGGAACGGGAAACGGTCGATGTCATCTGCTCAGCCCCACTTCTCGCTGACCTTGAACAACCGGTCGGCGATGAGATACACCAGCATCGTTCCGCCGACAAGCAGGATGCTCATCGCGGCCCCGATTTCTGGGTTGTTCGCCGTGTTCATCTGGGCGTTGATCACACCCGAGACGGTCATGTTCGACGGGCCACCCAGCAGCAGGGGTGTCACATAGAAACCGAGCGACATGACGAACACGAGGATGCCCCCACTCAGCACCGACGGGACGATCTGCGGCCAGGTCACCGTGCGGAAGGTGAGCACGGGACCGGCGCCGAAGACCCGCGCCGCATTGAGCTGCTCGCGGTCCAGCGACTGCAGCGCAGACATCACCGGCAGCACCGCGAAGGGCAGCATGACCGCCATCATCGCCGGATACATGCCGATCGTCGTCTGGTAGATCTCGATCGGCTCCTCGGTCAGACCGAGAAGGTTGAGGAACCAATAGATCGCGCCTTTCGGGAGTTCCAGAAGCATCCATCCGAACGAGCGCACCATCACCGAGGTCCACAGCGACAGGATCAGCGCGGCCAGCAGGAGCAACCGCAACCACATCGGTGCCGCCACGATCGCCAGCGCGTAGATCGAACCGAAGACCATCGTGAGGATCATCACGACGGCAGCCATCAGAACGGTCCGGCCGAGGGAGCTGATGAAGGCCGGCACGGCGAACATGTCGATGTACGCCGTGCCCCCTTCGAAGGACTGGAGAATGAGCGCGAGCATGGGGAGCCCGAGCGTGAGCACGAAGAAGATGAGCGGCGGCCACAGCAGCCAGCGCGTTTCGGCCTTGCTCACGCCGACGCTTCGATCGCGGGCTGCGCCTCGCGTGCGCGGGATCGCTACGGACGGTGTACTCACTGAGACATGCTCCAATGTCGACATTGCGCCCGCGTTTCCTCGGGCCGTGGAACGGATGTGGATCCAATATACGTGTTCGTGGATCCCCACCGGTTGCCGAGGTGTTTCTTGTGTGTTACAGCTCGCCGGTGGTCCGATGTGCACGCACTACGGGGCGGTCCGGACACTGTCCGAACCGCCCCGTGTGCGTTTGCGTAGGTCGTGAGGATTACTCAGCGAGCCATGCGGTGTAGGACTCCAGGAGGAGGTCCTTGTTGTCTGCACGCCACTGCTCATCCCACTCGATCACGTTGTCGTGCTCGGGCGAGTTGGCGACGTTTGCCGCGACATCCTCGGGCAGGTAGTCGAAGACCTCCGAGTTGACGGGACCGTACATGGTGCGCTCGGTGAACACGGCTTGGTTCTCGGGGTCGTTCATCCACTCAGCCAGCGCGATCGCCGCATCCGGGTTGCTCGACTCTGCGGGAATGACGAAGCCGTTCGGCGTGATGAAGGCTTCGTTCCACTGGATCGTAACGTCCTCACCAGCGTTGGCAAGTGCGGTGAACTGTCCGGTCACGGTGACGGCGATCGCCGCACTACCGCTGGTGAGCAGCTGCTGCACTTCTGGGTACGAGGTGTAGAACACGAGGTCATCGCGGATCGAGTCAAGCTTGGCCTCGGCGCGCTCGATGTCGAGGGGGTAGAGGTCCTCGAGCGCGACACCATCAGCCAGCAGTGCGATCTCGTACGACGCGTCGTACGATCCCGGGGCTCCCGGCCACGCACGCAGACCCGGGTAGGTCTCGGTGTCGAAGAAGTCCGCCCAGTCCTGGGGGCCGCCGTCGGGGAAGGTCTCGGTCAGCCACCCCTGAGCCAGGCCGATGTAGAAGCCACCGACGGTGTAGGGACGCAGCTCGTCGGGCAGCAGGTCACCCTGAGCGGCCTCGGGGAGCTCGTACACGTTGTCGGAGTAGCCGAGGATGTCTGCGGCGCCGACCTGGAACACGTCGTAGTCACCGGCTTCGCCTTCGAGCATCGAGTTGAAGATGGCGTCCTCGATCGACACCGAGATGACGTCGACCCCGGTCTCCTCGTAGAAGCCATCGAAGTAGGCGATCTGACGCGACTCATTGGTCGCCCCGCCGTAGTCGGCCCAGATGACCTCGCCACTGATGTCCGTGGCTGCGGAGGTGTCGCTCGAGTCGCTGGAACCGGCGCATCCGACCGCGAGTGCGGCAACGACAGCAAGTCCGATGCCGGAGAGCACAAAACGGCTCGTTCGGGTGGGGGTGTTCATAGGATTGTCACTCCTTGTGGTGGTACTTCGGGTCGGGGATTCGAGCGATTGCACGATCCGGGGTTGTTCGGGCTGGTGGCGTGCACAGTCGCCACCAGCCCGAATGGTTTAGCCCGCGAGCCAGGCGGTGTAGGACTCGACGAGCGTGTCGTAGTTCTCGCCGCGGTAGACGTTGTCCCAGTACAGGACCTGGTCGGCGTGCTCGGGCGAGTTCACGAGGTTTGCCGCGACATCCTCGGGCAGGTAGTCGAAGACCTCGGAGTTGACCGGACCGTACCCTGTCCGCTCGGTGAAGACGGCCTGGTTCTCAGGGTCGTTGATCCACGCGGCCAGCGCGAGCACTTCCGCTTCGTTCTCGACGTCAGACTGCGCCACGAAACCGGACGGAATCGCAAATGCCTCGTTCCACTGGATCGTGACGTCTTCGCCGGCGTTGATCAACGCTTGGAACTGACCCGTGACGGTGACGGCGATCGCCGCGCTGCCGCTGGTGAGCAGCTGCTGCACCTCGGGGTAGGACTGGTAGAAGACGAGGTCGTCGCGGATCGTGTCGAGCTTGGCCTCAGCGCGCTCGAGATCGAGCGGATAGAGGTCCTCGGGGGCAACGCCGTCGGCAAGGAGCGCGATCTCGTACGAGGCGTCGAAGCTTCCGGGCGCGCCGGGCCACGCCCGCTTGCCAGGGAACGCCTCGGTGTCGAAGAAGTCCGCCCAGTCCTGCGGGCCACCGTCCGGGTAGGTCTCTGTGAGCCAGCCCTGCGCCTCGCCGAACACGAAGCCGCCGATGTAGTAGTCCTGGACGTCCTCGGGCAAGAGGTCTCCCTGGGACTCCTCGGGAATAGTCAGCAGATTGTCGGTGCTCAGGAGCACCTCTGCGACGCTCGACTGCCAGATGTCGTAGTCGCCGGGCTCGCCTTCGAGCATGCTCTGGTAGATCGCATCCTCGATGGAAGCAGAGATGACGTCGACCCCGGTCTCCTCGTAGAAACCGTCGAAGTAGGCGATCTGGCGAGACTCGTTGGTGGGCCCGCCGTAGTCTGCCCAGATGATCTCGCCGCTGAGTTCGACATCAGCGCTCGAGTCGGAGTCTGTGCTCGTGGCGCAGCCCGCAGCCAGCACGGAGACAGCAGTCAATGCCGTCCCGATGGCCGCGATGCGGCGGATTCGGATGTTGCGTGTCATGTGATGCACTCCTTGAAGGAAGGTGATGCGTGGGATTGGTGCGGTGCGTGGATCCAATATTTGCATCTGTGGATCCCGGTTTGATATCGAGAATGTTTCCACCCCGTAACAGGACGCCGGGAACGCCGTCCGGCCCACGCCGCGCGCAGCGTCAGGAGCGCAGCTCAGGTGCGCGAGACACCTCACCCAGCACGCTCTCGATCGCCGCGCCGAGCGAGAGCAGCCGACGATCGCCCATCGACCGCCCGACGACCTGCATCCCGACCGGCAGACCGCCGGCAGTGAAGCCGGCGGGCGTCGCCAGCACGGGGTGACCCGTGACCGTGAGACGACACGCCACACGCTGCCAGAGGAAGTAGCGATCGAACTCAACACCGTCGACCTCGTCAACCCACTCGAGATCGGCGGGCGGAGCGACAACGGGCGCGCCGGGGTAGACGATCGCATCGACGTCCTGCAGGACGGCCGCAGTACGGCGGAAAAGCTCGGTGCGCTGCGCGTACGCATCCATCAGGTCGGCCGCGCGCAGCTGCAGACCTTCAGCAACGTTGCGGAGGTAGTCCTCTCGAAACCCCGTGCGACCCGAGCTCAGACGCGCCCGACCGTCGGCAGCGAAGCCGAACATCTCGATGACCTGCCAGGCGTCGTCCGCCTCGGTCAAGTCGGGTTCGACGTCGACGATGGTCACCCCGGCACTCTCGAGCGTACGGCGCGCCCTCGCCATCGTCGCCCGCACCTCGGCATCGATCGGAAGCCCCCACACATCGGGGCTCCACCCCAGTGTGATCTCGCTCGGGTGGAGGTCATCGAGGCCGGCAAGCGTCTCAGGGTTACCCTCCCAAGAGAGCGGCCAACGCGGATCGTGACTGCTGATGCCGGCAAGCAGCAGGGCAGCGTCTGCGGAGGTCCGAGCCATCGGGCCTGCGACACCGTGCGGGTCCCAACCATTGCCAGGCCGGCCGCTGGGCACGAGTCCAGGCGTTGGCCGCAGACCGACGACATTACAGAACGAGGCCGGATAACGAATACTCCCACCACTGTCGGAGCCGTCAGCGATCGGGAGCATCCCGGAAGCGACCGCTGCGGCCGCTCCGCCACTGGACCCGCCGGCATGCCGACTGAGATCCCAAGGATTCCGGCAGACTCCGCGGACCGGATTGAAGGTGAGCGTGCCGAGTCCGATCTCGGGCGTATTCGTCTTCCCGATGATCAGAGCACCGGACCGACGAAGATGCTCGGCAAGAACCGAGTCCCGAGCGGCGGGCGGTTCAGCCGCGTACGCAGCCGACCCTTGCGAAGTGGGAAGCCCAGCGACATCCATCAGATCCTTCACGCCGGTCGGCAGCCCATGCAGGACGCCCACAGCATCCCCTCGTGCAACGGCGCGATCGGCGTCTGCCGCCAACGCGAGGGCGACGCGTTCGGGCACGAGCGTGACGAAGGCGTGGACATGCTCTTCCCACTCCTCGATGCGTGCGAGGTGGGCCGTCATGACCTCGACCGCGGAGATCTCGCGGCTCGCGATCCCGGCGGCGAGGGCCCGAGCGCTCCACGTGTGCAGGGCGCTCATGCCGCACGCCTGTACACCGTGCGGCCGCCCACATCGGTACGCAATACCCGCAGCCTGCGCAGGTCGTCGATCGCGATCGATCGCGGGTCGGCCTCCCACAGCGCCCAATCGGCGATGTACCCCTCCCGGATCATTCCCCGGTGGTCGTCAGCCATCGCGGCGTATGCCGCGCCCGTCGTGTACGCCGCGAGCGCGTCGTCGACCGTGATCGCCTCATCCATCGAGAGCGGCTGATCCTCGCCCTCGACCCGGCGCGTGACGGCCTGCCAGATGAGGTGTCGCGGATCGAACGGAAAGAACGGCCCGTCGGAACCGAAAGCAACGGTCGCTCCCGCATCCAGCCAACTACGGACAGGGTTGGCGTGCTCTGCCCGATCCCCGAGCTTGGCACGCAGCCCGCGCCCGTTGTGCCAGATGATCGAGGGTTGGAGCGAGGCGATGACTCTTGCCTCCGCAGCGGCCCGGATCGTTTCCAGGCTCGGTTCGAGATAGGCGTGGATGAGCTGGAAGCGTCGGTCGACAACTGCGGGGCCGGCTGCACGGTAAGCCGCAGTCACCGCCGCGATCGCCGCCGACCCGACCGCGTGGGTTCCCACCCCCCACCCGTTGTTCGCGCACCAGTCAACCAGGCGCGCAAACTCGGCGTCCTCGATGCGCTGCAGGCCGCGGTAGCCGGTGGAATCCCACGGCTCGTCAAGATAGGCCTGCCCTTTGAGCGCCTCGCCGTCGGCATAGACCTTGATCGGTCCGACCCTCAGCATGTCGTCACCGAACCCCGTTGAGACCCCGGTCCCGTCCAGGTGTGTGATCGCCGCGTCAACGTCAGGAATTTCCAGAGTTCCGATCGGCAGGTATGGCATCGCGAGGGTGCGCATCGTCAACCGACCCCGGCGATGTGCCTCCTGATATCCGCGCATTTCGTCGATCGTCGACGCGGGGTCAACCACGCCGGTGATACCGAGCGCGTGGAGCCACGGCTGCACGACATCGAGCGCCTTCACCCGCTCATCGAGCGTGGGGGGTTCGGCACCGGCCCAGTCGGCGTCATGGAAGGTGCGCCTCATCGTTTCGATGAACGCGGCGAGCGTCGCATCCTCGGGAAGATAACTCAGTGCCTTCAGCCCGCCCCGCTCCATATGCAGGTGGGCATCGATGAGGCCGGGGAGCACAACCCCCGATAGCTCCACGACCGACGCATCGGCGCCCACGAGAGCCCGGACCTCATCGACAGAACCGACCCCGACGATGCGATCGCACAGCACCGCGAACGCATCCGCCATCGGTCGGTCCGCATCCATCGTGACCACGGGAGCGACGTAGATCGTCGCGGGGAATGCGGCGCTCACGCCACCACCGCCTGCGCGGGCTGGCGCGGATCCGCCGCCGATTCCAGGAATCCGGTGGCGGTATTCCGGAAGATTGCTTCCACCGCGGCGGCATCCCGCGTGTATGCGGGCCAGCGGCGGACGTTGTGACCGCGCTTTTCCAGCTCAACGTAGAGGCTCTCGTCGAATCGGTCTTCGAGAAAAACGTGCGCGGCCAGGTAGTCAAATGGCGCAAAGGAGTTCGGAAAGCTCCAGGTGGAGAACCGGGGCGCGTTCACCGCCTCCTGAATGTCCATCCCGAAATGGAACATGTTGAGGAACACCTGCAGCATGGCTTGCACCTGCATGTCCCCGCCGGGGCACCCGAACGGCATGACGCTCCCGTCATCGCGGACAGCGATCGCGGGGTTGGGAGTGAGCCGGGGACGCTTGCCCGGAGCAACTCCGGAGGGGTGTGCCGGATCGGGTCGTGACTGCAGCCCACGAAGCGAGGGAACGACACCTGTTCCGGGAATCACCGGCGCCGTCGACGCGCCGTCCGAGGGCGTCGCTGAGAACGCGTTGCCCCACCGGTCGACGACACACACGTAGCTGGTGCCGCCCTCGCCGATGTGTCGCACCTCCTCTGCACTGATCGCGTCAGGAAGGATCTGCGAGTCCCCGAACAGCGCGGGGGGAAGTCCATCGAACGCGTGGGCCGGGTCTATCGCGGCCGCGCGCGCCGCGATGTGGTCGGCACCGAGCAGCCGATCGAGCGGAACATCGACGAATGCGGGATCTCCGTAGTGATGCTCCCGATCGGCGAACACCGCCTTCAGTGCCTCGATCACAAGGTGCACGTATTCGGGGCTGTTGTGCTCCATCCCATCGATACCGCACTGCTCGACGATCAGAAGGGCCTGGGCAAGCAGCGGCCCTTGGCACCACGCGCCGCAGGTGTAGATCGTGAAGTCCCGCCACCGCGCAGCGACGACCGGCTCGTAGCGTGAGCGGAATTCCGACAGGTCGTCGGCCCCGAGATACCCGCCGTTCTGCTCGTGGTACTCGACGATCCGCCGCGCCGTCTCGCCTTCGTAGAACGATCGTCGCGCAGCTTCAAGCCCTTCTCGGCGATCGCCGGGGCATGCCGCCTCTGCCTCGATCATCAGCTCGATGGTGCGCGCGAGGTCGGTCTGCACGAACCGCTCCCCCACCTCGGGCGGACGCCCACCGGGAAGGTAGATCGCTTCGTTGGCGTCCCATCGCCGATACCCCGACTGACGCTTGGCGATGCCGTCAGCGAGCAGGGGGAACACGGCGAAGCCGTCCCGTGCGAGTCGCATGGCGGCACCGGCCACCTGCGCGAAGGTCATCGTCCCGTAATCACGCAGCGCCGTGATCCAGGCATCCGGCGCCGCTGGTGTCACGGTGCGCAGGATGCCGGTGGGGATGGTGCCACCGTGGTCGGTCATGAACAGATCAGCCGGAATCCGCCGCGGCCAGACTCCGAGACCGTCGATGCTGACGGTCTCACCGTCTGCCGTGCGGATCATGATCGGCGCGACTCCCGCGAAGTTCACCTCGTCGGCATGCAGCACGGCCAGCGCCATGCCGGCACAACAGCCTGCGTCTACCGCGTTGCCGCCGGCTTCGAGAATCGAGAACGCCGCGGCCGAGGCCAGATAGTGCCCGCTCGATACAGAGTGCGTCGTGCCATACAAGGTCGGGTTCGGGGCGGGCCAGATGGCCGGGGTCTCGGTCATGCGCGTCCTTTCGGTTGTCTGGGTGGGCAGACGAGTGGCCCGCTATGGGGTCTGCGTCAGTACGGGGTCGGGGGAACTGAAGCGGTCGACGATGTTGCCGAGCAAGGTCGAAATCTCGGTGTGACCGTCCATGTCGTACAAGGCGCCGGCGAAGGCGATCGATCCGGTGGAGAAGACCGCCCCGCCGCCCTCACGCGGCACGATGACGACATCCGAACGCACCTTGGGGTTGCGCGCACCACCGAGCACCCGACTGGTCATGTTGAAGTTCTCCCGAGCTTCGAGCATGTCTTCGCTGTGACCGACGGATGTTGCCAGCACGATCACATCCGGCGACGTACCGAAGAGAGGGTTCACGGAGTCCACCTCGATACCGGCCGCCCCTTGGGACACTCCGTAGTCGCCGAAGTCGCCACCGGGGCCGACAACCCCGTCGAAGACCCACTCGACGCGGGGATCCTCGCTGATGCGCCGGTAGCCGGCGGAGGCCCCGGGGTTGCCTGCCGCGACGAACCCGACACCGAAGGACTTCTGCGGCGGGCGCCCGCGGAAGCGCCAGATCCCGCCTTGTTCGCCGGTGAACGAGAGGTGGTAGTCGCCGGGGTCGGCGCTCCACGCCTGAGTGCCGCCCCATCGGCGGATCTCCACCACCTGCGAGTCCTCGGGGTCGTATCCGGTCACCCAGTACATTCCGTTCCCGCCCATGTACATGAGGCGCCCACCGGTCGCGGCGAACTCTTCGTACGCGTCGAGCATCGACCCGCTCACATACTCGGGGTGAGATCCCGTCATCACCGCCGCGTACCGTGACAGAAGTGCCGCTCCCTGTTCGTGCACGTCCCGGTCGATCGCGATGTCGTAGGGCCGACCGGTGCGTTCGAGCCAGTCGATGATCTGCATGTCGCCGGTGAACTGCCACACGGGAGCGTTGTGGTCGTATACCCGCTCTCGCAGGGTGAGGATCGGTCGACGCCAGCTCGAATAGAACACCGGCGATCCATCACCGTGCACTTCGTACAGCGAGAGCCCGAGTTCCCGTCGCGCGTTTCGGAACAGTTCGAAGTCATCGAGCGTCGGGACCATCTGACTCCACACCTGCGTGCGGGGGCTGTCGACGCCGACGTGGTCGTTGGCGTAGGCGAGGTAGGAGTTGGTCGGCAACACGAGAAGCATCCGCGCCGTCGCCTGGTCGAGCCGAGGACGCACGAACACGGGCACGAGGTCTTCCGAGCCGTCGCTGGCGGTCAACCGCAGACTGTAGACCCCGCTGCGCAGGTCTTCGGGAAGTGTGATGGATTGCTGCGGCACCCAGCGGCAGTCGGTGATGTCGTCGCGGTGGAAGTGGATTGCCGCATATTCGTCCGGAGCGAAACGCGCATCGAAGACATCACCCTGCCACCTCGACGAGGTGACGAGACGGTGCGGATGGTTCACTGTCGCGCCGTGGAGTTCGTTGCCCGAGACGTCGTGGACCCGAGTCGTGTGCGTCACCCCGGAACGGTCGATGCCCGCTGCGATATCCCACGCCGCGACAACAGCGCCGTTCGTGCGCAGCTCAGCGCGGGAACCGGTGGCCGCGGCATCGGCGACGATCACAGGATTCTCAATCTTGCCGTCGAAGCACTGCAGCGGGATCCGATCGTCGCGCAGCTCGCGGCACCCCCAGAGCAGCGGACCGCGCGCCGGCATGACGGGAGCACCGAGGACGACGGACGCTGTCTGCTCGGCGCGGGCGGCCCGAACGAATCTGTTGGAGGCGAACGTGCCCGCGTCGGCCAGAGAGATCTCCAGTCGCTCACCTGGAACTCCCGGAATGCGCGCGACGATGTCGTACCAGCGCCCCGCCTCCAGCGGCTCACCGACCGACAGGCTCACAGGGCCAGAACGCGTACTCACCGCAATCGTCGCGCGCCCGGTCGCCGACAGACCGACCGACCACCCTGCGGCGTCCTGGGCATGCCCGATGATCGACTGCGGCCCGAGGGTCTCGTCGCCCGGGCGCGT
The DNA here is from genome assembly GCF_039531125.1 of Microbacterium sediminicola. Classification (NCBI taxonomy): domain Bacteria; kingdom Bacillati; phylum Actinomycetota; class Actinomycetes; order Micrococcales; family Microbacteriaceae; genus Microbacterium; species Microbacterium sediminicola. Next base: position 150,900 of record NZ_BAAAPL010000001.1, on the reverse strand, counting down.
CGCCATGACGGCGCACGCGACCGTGAGCCCAGCGGGGCCGATGGACGGCAGCCGATCGATACGTACATACGACCCGATCGCCGTGTACTGCTCGATTCCGACGTCCGCTACCGGCTCGACCCCTGGCACGCGTTCGCATCGGCGCTCGACACCGGCAGACGGTATTGCGTGGGCCGACATGCGGACGAGCTCGGCTTCCCAGCGATCGGCGACAGTGCTTACGAAGAACGTCACGACATCGCCCGGGCGATACGCGATCTCGTCGGTGTATCCCATGATGCGGGCTGGGATCGCGACGGGGTCACCGTGCTCGGTCATTTCAGGCCTTTCTCTGTTCTCGCCACGTGACGCCGCTACCAGGACAGGCCATAGTCGCGCAGGCGGTGCACCAGCACCGCGTGTTCGGCGGCATCGCGATCTGGATGTCTGTCGCGGGAAACGACTCGTGGCGGTTTGCCGGCGGTACGCGGCCGCTCAGCGATCGCGAATCCGTCGCTGAGCTCGACGATCGCGTAGCGGGGAAGATCGGGATCGGGATTGCGGCGGACGAAGTCGAGAACCTCGACGATGTCTGCCGGATACGGCGGGTTGGGATTCGCCCGCGCGCGTTCCATGAGCTCGGCAGTGACCAGCCCTCTGATCCGCGTGTCGAGGATGGCTCGGTCCTGGGCCGTCAATGTCATGATGCGACCTCCCCCAGATCGGGGCGTCGCGCCATGACGTCGGCGACAGCGGCCTCCCAGCTGAGGCCGTACTCGAGCAGGAGCCTGTCACCGCGGTACGGGCCGACAAACTGCACGCCGATGGGCAGGCCCGCACGCGAGAAGGTCATGGGCATCGACAGGGCAGGCATCGCCGTTGCCGTGATGCGACTGCATGAGCGTTGCCATGCGTAGTACTTGTCCATGGCGATGCCGTCGATCTCGGTCGGGTACTCCCACTCGATCGGGAAAGGCAGCACCTGCACGCAGGGCGCGAGCACCAGATCGTAGTCCCCGAGGAGCGCCTGGAACTGGCGGAACAGGCGCGTGCGCGCTCCGCCGGCCTTGGCGATGAGAGCGGGGGTGAAGCTCCCCGTCCACGAGATGTCGTCTTTGAGGGTCTGCTTGACAAGCTCGGGATACCGAGCAGCGTCGTCACCATGCCCATCCAGGAACTCGAGCGAACGGAACGTCTCGAAGACGAGGTCGGCTTCGCTCATGTCGAGCTCCACCGGGACGACCTCCGCACCCAGGCTCTCGGCGAGGCGGGCGGCCGCAAGCGTCGCCTGCCGCACTTCAGGGTCGAGCGGCAGCCCACCGAGGTCCTCGCTCAACGCGATCCGCGCGCCATGGAATGACCGGGGTTGGAGAGAACGGAACAGGGACGGGTCTTCGTCGATCGAGAGGGGCGCGCGCCTCTCGGGGGCTGAGATGACCGACAGGAGGAGTGCGGCATCCTTGACGTCGCGCGCGAGCGGGCCGAGGACGGACCCCGGATCCCACGCATTGCCGGGGCGCGCTGAGGCGACGCGGCCGGCGGTCGGGCGAAGACCGACGAGGTTCGTGAACGAGGCGGGATTTCGGATGCTGCCACCGAGATCCGACCCGTCCGCGACGGGGAGAAGCCCCGCCGTTACCGCCGCTGCCGCACCCCCGCTCGAACCGCCCGCCGAGCGGGTGAGGTCGTACGGGTTGCCGGTCGCTCCGAACACATCGTTGAAGGTATGTGATCCCACACCGAACTCGGGCACATTCGTCTTGCCGACGAACACGGCGCCGGCATCTCGGATGCGGCCAGAGATGACACTGTCGGCTTCGGCGATATGGTCGGCGTAGATCCGCGACCCGTGGGTGGTGCGGATGCCGGCGACGTCCATGAGGTCTTTCACCGCGAACGGGAGGCCGTGCAGTGGGCCCAACCACTCCCCCGCCGCGAGCTGGCGGTCACGCTCGCGGGCATCGTGGAGCGCCTCTTCGGGGCGCATCGACACGATCGCGTTGATCACCGGGTTGAACCGGTCGATCGCATCGAGGTGCGCGCGCACGACCTCGACGGCCGACACCCGGCGGGTACGGATGAGCTCCGACAGCGCGGCGGCGCTGAGGGTCGTCAGTTCGTTCGTCATGCGCTCTCCTCACAGAGCATCTGGGCCACCTTCTCGCCCATCACGACGGACGGCATCGCCGTTGTCGCACGGGGGATCTGGGGCATGATCGACGCGTCCGCGATGCGGAGACCTTCGATGCCGTGCACCTGCGCCCGGGCATCCACGACCGCCATCGGGTCGTCGGCGGTGCCGAGCCTGCACGTGCCGACGGGGTGCCAGTAGTTGTCGGGATTGCGGTACAGGTGCGCGCGCAGCGCCTCGGGTACGAGCGTGTCGGGGCCGGGATGGATTTCTGCACCGACAAGGGAGGCAAGCTCGGGTGTCGCCGCGAGTTCACGGAGGATCTCAGCGCCCTCGGCGAGGACCCGAACATCGATGCCCTCGGGGTCGGCGAGGAACCGATGGTCGATCCAGGGCTTGGCCTCGGGGTCGGTGCTCTTCAGCCGCACGAATCCGCGTGAACGCGGCTGCAGGGCGGATGTTCCCACACTCCAACGCTTGCGCTCGGCCGCATGGGTCGGGCTGTAGGGAAGGAAGTGCAGATCGAACGCTTCGGTATCGAAGCTCGATGCGCGCTTGCCCATGGCCTGCTCGTCGGGCGCCCACCCGGCCGCGCGTGCCGCGGTCATGTCGGCGGTCATGTTCTCTGACCCGGCCCAGCTCATGAGGAGGAACGGCTGGTCGTGGAGGTTCTCACCGACACCGGGAAGATGGTGGACGAGAGGAATCTCGAGCGGAGCGAGGTGCGCGAACGATCCGATGCCCGAGCGCAGCAGCACCGTCGGCGAGTTGTATGCCCCGCCGGCGAGCACGATCGTGCCGCCGCGGACCGTGACGACCTCACCTCTGTGGTGAACGACGACCCCGGTTGCGCGGCCGTTTTCGATGATGACACGGTCGACGAGGGCGTCACCGACGATCGTGAGGTTCGGCAGGTGACGGGCCGCGTCCAGGTAGGCGAATGCCGTGTTGACGCGCACACCGTCTTGGATGTTGACCGCTTCGGGAGCGAAACCCGCGGCCTCGTCCATGTCGTTGAGATCGGCGATACGCGGCATCCCCACGGCCGGGGCCGCATCATACCACGCGTGCTGCCACGGGGTGAGTTCGTCTGCCGTATAAAGCTTCACGCGCATCCGCTCGGTTCCTGCCTGGAAGAGCGGGAGCAGGTCTTCGGTTCCCCAGCCGGTCAAGCCGCTCTCTGCCCACGAGTCGTAGTCGCGGCGGTGCCCCCAGGTCTGCGTGCAACCGTTGAAGTCGCTCGATCCGCCGATGGCGCGGGCGCGTTCGAATCCGACCGTCCAGGGGTAGGTCGATCCGGAATCGTAGCCCCAGTCGTATGAGGTGCCCAGGCGCGTCGCGTCAACGATGTCGGAGGGCCAGGCGGGGTCGCCCTGCGGGCCGAAATCCGGGCCCGCCTCGAGGACCAGGACGTCCTTTCCCGCCTCTGCCAGTCGCGCGGCGACGACGTTGCCGCCGGTCCCTCCCCCGACGATGACGTACTCGGCTTCACTGGGGATCATGCGTGCACCACTTCTTCGTTCGCGCGGCCAGAACCCCGCAGGGCGGCCGTTTCTTGTTCATCGACACCGGCGGCGCCGATCGCAACGCCGTACACTTCGCGCGCCCGTTTCGCGCTGATCCAGCCCTCACGCACGTCCTCCCATACGCGGGCCGGCTCGCGTAGGCGAGGATCACCGAAACCACCGCCACCCGTGCGCGCCGAGACGACGATGTCGCCGTGCCCGAGGTCGATCGACCCGACCGACGCCATCGGCTCGGTCGCGCCGTTCGCGCGGACGAGCCACTGGCGCGCCGCGCCTCCCGGACCGCCACCGCGCGCGCCCTCGGGCGGGTAGACGGCACCGTCGTTGGAGTACTGCACTTCGATCTCGCAGTCCAGGGGTCCGAACTCGACGAGCGTTCCGGGGGTGCCGCGGCGGTACCCCGCACCCTCGGAGTCGGTCAGGAGTTCCTGACGGTGGATGACGATGGGGAACATCCACTCGTCGATTTCGACGGAGTCGCGGCGGAGCATCCCCGCCGTCCCCGCGTCACCCATCGTGAGCCAGCCGTCGCCGTGCGGGCTGCCGGCACCGCCGGTTCCCGCGAGCATGAGCATGTTGACGAAGGGCGCGCCGTCCCGCCGCGGATCACGGCCCGAGATGACCCCGGAGGAGGGCGGCATGATGAGTCCGGCGTCGGCCATACCCATCGTTTCGGAGATCTCGGCGAAGGCCCGGCCGACGACGTTCGCGGCGCGGGTGGCGAGGTTCGTCGTCGCGAGCGAACAGCTGTACGGATGCACCGGAATGCCGATCGCGGCGCCCTCGCGCAGGTGCACCCGCATCCGGCGGAAGCTGCCACCATTGAGCGGTGCCGCACCGTTGAGGGTGTTCCAGATGCCGATGAGAGCTGACGAGGTCGTCGTTGCCTGCGTGAGGTTCAGGCCCGAATCGAGGCAGTCGTGGTTCTCGGTGAGGTCGACATCGATCATGCCGCCCTCACTGTCGACGGTCACTTCGGCGACGATCGGCATCTCATCGGGGATGCCCGGGTACGGGTCGTGGTGGGTGACGGCGCGGCCCGTTCCCGACACGAGCCCGCGGACGGCCGCGGCGGCGCGCTGTTCGCTGTAATCGAGCCACTGCGCGGCGAGCTGTTGCAGGCGATCCCAGCCGCCGGCAAGCCCCGCGAGGTCACGCATCCGGCGCTCGCCGATCCGTGCCGAACCGACGAGGGCGCGGTAGTCCCCCCGCCACTGCTCGGGCACCCGGATGCGCAGCTCGCACATCCGGAGGATGTCGTCGATGTCTTCGCCGTCGCGCTGCACCTGCACCATCGGGAAGATGAGGGCCCCCTCTTCGTAGACGTCGCGGGCTTCGACGTGGAAGGTGCTCGGCAGGGAGTTGCCGCAGTCGGCTTGGTGCGCCTTCGCGAGCACCGTGAACCGGTGGATGCCCTCGTCATCGACGACGGGGATCACGATGACGTGATCGGCGGCGTGTGAATTGCCGTGATAGGGCGAGTTGTGCAGGAACGCATCACCCTGCTTCGGGTGCGGATGCTGCTGCGACAGGTACCGCGAGATGATGTCGGGGCCGCTCAGGACGTGGATCGGCAGGCTGTTTGCCGCCGCGAGCATCTCGTGGCCGGCCGTGATGACGCAGCACGAGAAGTCGTGGGCGGTGTTGATGATGCCCGAGCGGGACGTGCGGAACAGCGTGTTGGCCATCGCCCGGACGACGTTCTCGAACCGGTTGGCCCAGAGCGCAAGCTCGATGCTCGGTGTGGTGGGTTCAGGCATCCGCGTCATCCCTTCGCTTTGATGGCCGCCGCGTACGGCTCGATGAGGATGTGCCCCTGCGGGGAGAGCGCGGCGCGCGCGCCCGGCGGCAGGGCGACCGAGGTCGCGGTCGCCTCGATGATCGCGGGGCCGTCGACGGGGGTGTCGGCGAGCTCACGGACGGGAACGACGCGCGCACCCGTGTGGAGCACGCCACTGAACGAGACATCACGGTGTGTTGCCGCGCGGGCGGGCGCGGCGGCTTCGAATCCGCGCTCCGCTTCACTGCCGTGGGATGCGCGAACGCGCCACGTGAGGAACTCGACCGTACCCGTCGGGTCGTCGGTGCCGTAGGCCAGGGCATGGGAGCGGTGGAATTCGGCGACGAGGAGCGCGAGCGCACCACCGTCTTTGAAGGCGCCGTCGGGGACGGGAACGACGAGATCCCACACCTGACGGCGGTAGCGCGCCTCGACCGACCAGTCGAGCGTGATCTCGCTGCGGTCGACGCCGATGGCCGCGGCGAACCGGTCGACGCGCGAGGACAGTTCCGCGATGACGCCGCCGACTCCCTCGGCATCGAACCGGTCGGAGCTCGTCGGGAACGTCATTGACGACTCTTCTGCGAGCGGGGCGAGCATCCCTCCCGCCGCAGCGAGAACCGACCCGAAGGCGGGGATGACGGCTGTCGCGGTGCCCAGGCGCCGGGCGATCTCGACGATGTTGAGGCCCGCAGCGCCGCCACCCCCGACGAGGACGGCACTGCGCGGGTCGACGCCCTGCCCGAGCGTGATGAGTTCGATCGCGTTGACCATCTGCTCTGTGGCAAGAGAAAGGATCGCGTCAGCGGCGGCGAGGAGGTCGACGCCCATGCGGTGCGCGATCGCCCCGACCGCACGCTCGGCGGCACCACGGTCGAGGGTGAGTGAACCATCGAGGAACGTGTCGGGATCGATGAGGCCCGCAACGACGCTCGCGTCGGTGACGGTCGCCGCAGTTCCCCCGCGCCCGTAGCAGGCGGGACCGGGAACAGCGCCGGCGCTCCCCGGTCCGACGTGGAGCAGGCCCCATTCGTCGACCTCGGCGATGCTGCCACCGCCGGCGGCGATGCTGCGGATGTCGACGGAGGAGAAGCCCGTGATGTGGCCCGCGCCGATCGGCCCGATCCAGGTCTCGCGCGTGGAGACGACCTGGCTTTCGCGCACGAGGCTGATGTCACACGTCGTGCCGCCGGTGTCGAAAACGATCGCGTCGAACACCTCGCCCACCGTCTCGACGCTCTCGGCGACGACGTGTCGCGCGGCCGACGGTGCCATGGCGGGTCCGGAGTTGAGGGTGTGGATCGGGGCGTCCGCCGCCATATCGGCGAGCAGGCTCGATCCGGTCGAACTCACGAGCAGGAGCTGCCCGCCCAGGCCCGCATCCCGCAGCCGCCCCTCGAGTCCGTCGATGTACGCGGCCATGAGCGGTTTGAGCGAGGCATCGATAACGGCAGAGGACGCGCGGCGGTACTCGCGCATGACGGGGTTGAGTTCGTGCGAGAGCGTGACGGCAACGCCCGGCAGGTGCTCGGCGAGAAGTTCGCCGACGCGCCGCTCGTGCGATCCGTCGACGACCGACCACAGCAGGCAGACGGCGACCGCCTCGACCGATGCGGCCTTGATGGCCTCGATCGCGGAGAGGACGGCATCCTCATCGAGCGGTGTCATCTCGCTGCCATCGGCCAGCAGGCGCCCCCCGACCTCGAACGTGAGTCGGCGTGGCACGAGCGGTTTCGGGTACTCGGTCGACAGATCGAACGGGCTGTGCCTGCCGCCCTCACGGAACAGCAGAATGTCGGGGTGCCCTGCCGTGACCAGCAGAGCCGTGGGTGCCGTGGTGCCGGTGAGCATCGCATTCAGGGCGCGGGTCGTGCCGTGCACGAACACCTCGCTGCCCGCGAGGAGGTCCGTCGGTGCGACCCCGACCGCGCGGGCGGCGACAGCAACGGCGTCGAGCACGCCGCGCGCGGGATCATCCGGAGTCGTCGGCGCCTTGAACGCGCGCAACTGCGCCCCATCGTCGAGGACGAGGTCGGTGAAGGTGCCACCGACGTCGGTCGCGATGCGCCACCGGGGCGATCCGGTCACGAGGCGACCTCCGCCGCTTTCGCGGCAAGCCACGCCCCCACGGCGTCAGAGGTCACGAGCGCATCGCGCTGCAGGTAGCCGACCGCTTCCAGCGCATACTCGTGCGCCCGCTCCGATGATCCGCCGACGCAGTCGGTCAGCACCCGAACGCGATAGTCGTGCTGGTGCGCATCGACAGCGGTGTAGTGGATGCAGACGTCCGTCAGCCCGCCGACCATGAAGAGCGTCTCGGCCTTGTAGGCCTTCAGGACGATCTCGAGCTCGGTGCCGAAGAACGCCGAGTAGCGGCGCTTGCGGACAACGAACTCTTCCGGCCGCGGGTCGAGCCAGGCGGCGATCTCGGTGCCGTCGTCACCCTCGATGCAGTGTGGTCCCTCGGCGCCGTCGAGCTCGCGACCGATGTCGACGAGGGAGGCCTTGTGCACCTCCTGCACCCACACGACGGGGATTCCCGCCTCACGGGCGAGGTCGACGGTGCGACGCACGCGCGGACGACGGGCCTCGCGCCCGCCCATCGTGGGGATGCCGCCCTCTTCGTCGGGCGCGGCACCGCTCCCGCCCTGGATGTCAACGACGAGGAGAACGGCGTTGCCGACGACTCGGGGGTCAGCGGGGGCGGGCTCGGTCATCAGGGGCGCTCCAGCAGTCGACGCGGGTTGTGGACGAGGATCTGTTCGGCCACCGCCGGGTCGCCCGCGATCTCGGCGATCGCCGGCCCGATGCGACGGAACAGGTGGTCGTACCCGTGCCCGCCGTTGCGATGCATGTGCGCCTTCATCCAGATATCGGCGCCGATGACGAGCTGGTCGCCGAAGCCTTCCGAGAGAAGCCACGCGACCATGTCGAGTCGTTCGCCGTCACTCGGGCTGCGGAAGGCGGCGCTGCCGTAATAGGCGTCCGTCCCGAACGTGTCGTAGGCGAGCATCGCGCCGGACTGCGCCACCTCGCGGTGGTACTCCCGATCCCACAGCTCGTCGAGGTGACCGATGACGATCCGGTCGACGGGCATCCCCTCGTCGAGGAGCACCCCGAGCACGTCCACCCCACCTTTGCCGCGGAAGGACTGATGGGTGTAGACCGCGGCACCGGTCTCGGCACCGGCACGCGCCGAGGCGCGCAGCGACCGCCACTCGGCATCCGTAATGGGCCAGCTCGTGCCGATCTCACCGAGGATCGCGGGCCGGATGCCGGTGTCGCCGATGCCGTCACGCAACTGCGTGAGGAGCATCTGTGTGATCCCGTCGATGTCGGCCGTCTTGACCTCGTCGGGCATGGCGTCTTCGACGTAGTAGCCCGCGCCGACCATGATGTGCACGCCCGATGCCCGCGAGATCGCCGGCAGATCGGCAAGGCGGCGACCCATTCCGTCGAGGGTGAGTTCGACGACGCCGGAGCCCCCCGCATCGGCGACATGCGCGAGTTCTGTGGAGGCGATCGTCGCATCGTCGAGGACGAGGTTGTCGGGCATCGAGAGGGCGTTCCAGCGGAGGTATCCGGCTGTCTCGGGGCCGATGGGGCCGGCGGGCGGTTCCTCGCGCGGATCCTTCGCCCACATGCTCAAGTCGCTCAGCAGGTGTTCATGGATCGAGGTGGGACCGAGGTCCGTCGCCTCGATGGGTCCGAGCACGGTGTGGATGGGCATGGAGCTCTTTCGGTCTACTCGCCGAACACGGCGCGGCGGGGGTTGTCGCGGTGGATCATGTCGAGCGTCTCCGGCTCGATGCCGGCCTCGATCGCGAGGGTACGGAACTCCTCGAAGAGGAACGTGTAGCCAGGGCCGCCGAGTGCGCGCATGTGTGAGCGCTGGCAGACGTCCTGCGAGAGGAGGATCTTCTCGGCGTACCCGGCCTCGATCATCGTCTTGAGGTAGTCGATGCGACGGTCGACCTGGTGACGGATGACGTTCCCGCCGATTCGGCAGGTCATGAGGCAGTCGAACTCGACGAACGCGCCCTTGCGGAGGATCGCGAGGGAGTACTCGACACTCTTGACGGTGTCGGCGTGGCCGATGACGACCCGGGAGGGATCCACGCCCTCTTCGGTGATGATCTCGAGCTGGGCAAGCCCGGTCGGGAAGGTCGCGGCGTGGGTCGAGATCATGATCCCGGTCTCGCGGCTCGCTCGCGCGGCGGCACGGAAGGAGCGCTCTTCGACGGCGGTGACGTGCGAGAGGTCGGACGCGATCTCGCCGATGATTCCCGCGCGAACCCCGGTGCCGGGGATCTCCTCGAGCAGGTCCGCGATGAGAAACCCTGCGATGGCATTCGTCGAGTTGCGGTCGAACCACTCTTTGTCGAGGTACGTGTCGTAGTAGTGGCCGGTGCCGAGGATCACGTTCACGCCGGTGGCTTCGGCCATCTCTTTCGTAGCGAGCACGTTCGCGATCGACCGTGATCCGGTCGTCGCGTTCTGCTGCATCTGGCGCATATCGTCGCTCCACCCCACCGGCGCGGCGTAGTCACTGAGTTCACCATTGGTCATGTCGATGAGAGTCGATCCGCCCGCGGCGCGGTAGAGCGCGAGCTCGGATGCCATCTCGTCGGCGACGTTGAGGTAACCGTCCTGCGGTGTCGTGCGCGTCATGTTGATGTACACGTGCTCGTGCGGCAGCGTGACCCCGAGCTGTTCGGGGGTCAGCGGGCCGGTGACGGACTCGACGATCTCGGGCATGAGTGCTCCGTTCAGTTCGCAGCGATCGAGATGACGACGCTCTTCGGTTCGAGAAAGGCGTGCAGGCCCTCGTCACCGAGTTCGCGTCCCACACCGGACTCGCCGACGCCGCCGAACGACAGCGCGGGGTCGAAGATGTTGTACGTGTTGACCCAGACGGTGCCGGCACGCAGGGCCTGCGTCATCCGGTGGGCGCGGTTCAGGTCATTGGTCCAGACACCCGCGGCAAGGCCGTATGAGGTGTCGTTGCCGATGCGGATGGCATCCGCCTCGTCGTCGAACGGGATGATCCCGACGACGGGGCCGAAGATCTCCTCGCGGGCGATCGTCATCTCGTTCGTGACGTCGCTGAACAAGGTCGGAGTGACGTAGAACCCGGGGCCATGGGTCTCACCGCCGGCGACGAGGGTCGCTCCTTCGGCCACACCCTTCTCGATGTAGCCGAGCACGCGCTGTCGCTGTTCTTCTGAGACGAGCGGGCCGACCGTGATACCCCCGTCGAGTCCGTCACCGACCGGTACCTTGGCGACGGCGGCCTTCAGACGCTCCGTCATCTCGGGGAGTATCGACCGCTGCACGAGCAGGCGTGATCCTGCGGTGCACATCTGGCCGGAGTGCCCGAACGAGGCGCGCATCGCGGTCAGGACGGCGGCGTCGAGGTCGGCATCCTCGAACACGATGTTCGGGCTCTTGCCGCCCAGTTCGAGGGTCACTCGGGTGAAGTGGTCGGCCGCGGCGTGCGCGACGAGGCGCCCCACTTCGGTGGATCCCGTGAAGGTCACCTTGGCGATGCCCGGGTGCGCGGTCAATGCGGATCCTGCGACCGCGTCACCGGTGAGCACACTCACGACACCGTCGGGAACGCCCGCTTCCTGCAGGATCGCAGCCAGGCGGAGGAGCGTGAGCGGGGTGTCTTCGGCGGGCTTCGCGATGACGGGGCATCCTGCCGCGAGCGCGGGGGCGAGCTTGAAGGACGCCGTCATGATCGGGAAGTTCCACGGCAGGATGATCGCGACCGGGCCGATCGGCTCGTAGCTCGTATAGACGTGGTGTGATCCACCATCGATGGGGACGACAGTGCCGTTGATCCGCGACGGAGCACCGGCGAAGTGGCGGAACGTGCGCGCCGAACTCGCGGTGTCCGCACGGGAGCGCTCGATGGGCTTTCCGTTGTCACGCGTTTCGAGGATCGCGAGTTCTTCGAGGTTCGCCTCGATCAGGTCGGCGACGCGATTGAGGATCCGCGCCCGGTCGAGCGGCGCCATGCCCGACCAGCGGCGGTCGGTGTAGGCCTCCTGTGCGGCGGCGACCGCGGCATCCACATCGGCGACGGTCGCATCGGCGACAGTCGTGAGGGTTTCCCCCGTCGCGGGATCGATGACGGGCCGGGTTGCGCGGTCGCCCGCGTCAACCCAGGAACCGGCGAGGAAGAAGGGCTCGTGAGCGGGAAGTGCGGTGACGTCCGTTCTGAGGGTCATGTCGGGTCCTTTCGTCCGCTCAGAAGATGTCAAAGTATTCGCGCTGCTCCCAGTCGGAGACATGGCGCAGATAGCGGGCGTACTCGGCGCGTTTGATCGTGAGGTACCAGTCCACCACGGTGTCTCCGAGAGCGTGCCGGAAGGCCTCGTCGCCGTCGAGGGCGGTCACGGCGTCGCCGAGGGACGACGGGAGGCGCTCGGCGTCGGCCTGGTACGGGTTCGTCGTCGGGGCCGGCGGAACCAGCCCGCGGTCGACGCCGTCCATGCCGCTGATCAGCTGCGAGGCGATGTAGAGGTAGGGGTTCGCGGCCGGTTCGCCGGAGCGGTTCTCGAGCCGGGTCGCAGGATCACCGACACCGCCGACCGCACGCACCATGGCGCCCTTGTTGTCGACACCCCACGCAATGCGGTCGGGTGCGAGCGAGAACGGCTGGTATCGCTTGTAGCCGTTGACGGTCGGGGTCGAGAAGGCCGCGGCGGCGGGCGCGTGCGCGAGCAGACCCGCGAGGTACGAGGCACCGAGCGGCGAGAGGGGTTCGTCGGCCGTCTCGGGCAGGAACACGCCTTCCCCGGTTTCGAGGTCGACGAGCGATTGATGCAGGTGCCACCCTGTCGAGGCGCCTTCTGCTCCCTGTGGGCGCGACATGAAGGTCGCGTGGTAGCCGAGTCCCGCGGCGATCCGGCGCACGGCGGTACGGCACAGAACGATCGCGTCGGCGATGGATGCGGCATCCCCCGCTTCCATCGTGAGTTCGAACTGGCTCGGCCCGAACTCGAGTTCGAGGGAGCGCAACGGCAGATCGAGGAGGGTCAGGCCGCGGTAGAGGGCATCGACGAGCGGCTGCATCCGGTCGAGGGATTCCTCGTGGAGAAGCTGGGATCCGCGCGTGGTCGGCATCGTGGGGAGCGCGTCGCCCGGCCGGCCGGGGGCGCCGACGTGCGCCGAGGTGATGTCGGTATCGGTTGCGCGGAACACGTGGAACTCGAGTTCAGCACCGACCGTCATGCCGTATCCCTTGGCGGCGAGCGCGGTGAGCTCGTTGCGCAGGATCGAACGGGTGCAGAACGGCACGGGCGATCCGTCAGGAAACCGCAGGTCGCACAGCACCCAGGCGGTGCGTTCGGTCCACGGGAGCACGCGAAAGGTCGTCGGGTCGGGAACGAGGACGATGTCGCCGGCGCCCGAAAATCCGTCGATGCCGACACCGGTCTCTTCGGAGAAGACGGCAAAAACCGACTGTCCCGAGGTGTCCTTCAGAACGAGCGAGCTCGGGACGGTGATACCTGAGCGCATCGCGGCGGCGACGCCGGCCCGGGTGATCGTCTTGCTCCGCAGAATGCCGTGCTGGTCGACGAACGAGAAGCGCACCATCTCGATGCCGATCTCGTCGATGACGCGCCGATTCTGCCCCGCGGCGGCGTAGTGTGTGTCAGTCCACAGTCCATGTCGCGAGATGAAGCCGTCGCGGTCGGCGGCGAGCATGGGGCGGGCCGATGCGCCACCGCCGTTTTCAGAGACAGGGCGCTCGTCGACGTTACGTTCATGCATCGATGGTCACCTCTGCCTGCTGACGAGGACCCGCCCACGGAGATGCCTGGCGGCGTTCGTTCTCGCGTTCGATCCAGCGGGTCTGCCAGACATCGTTGGCCGAGATCGTGTCCATCGCGAGCGGGCCGGTGAGGGCAGCGGCTTCTGCTGTGCTCACCGGATGCGACGGGGTTTGGGCACCGGCGGCGAACGCCTCGATGGCACGGAGGAGGAGTCGCCGGTTGGCGCTGACCGCGCGGTCAGAGACACCGAGTCGCTCGACGGTGCGGTCCTGGATCGGACCCATGCTTTCGACGGCCCACTGGTCGTGGACGTTGATGTCGAGTCCCATGCCCGTGTAGGTGAGGTCCTTCTGCTCCTGCGGGTCGAAGCCCCAGTTGTTGTCGCGGTTCCGCAGCGGGCGGTAGTCGGGCAGGCTCACCCCGTCGAGGCGCTGCTTGAGGAGGGTGTCCTTGTCGGTCGTCTCGGCGAAGTCGTACCAGATCATGAACCAGTAGTGGTTTTCGTCGTCGATGGGGACGTGCCACTGCGTGAAGACCTTGGTGTTGCCGAAGGGCACGACGAACGCGTTCGGGAAGAGGAGGTTCGTGACGCGGACGTGCTTGATGTCTTCCGTGAGTTGGCGGAGGGCGTACACACGGAGGCCGTGCTCAGCGCTTTCGACCTCGATGTCGGGGCGGTAGCTCTCACCGACGAGCATCGAGAGCTTCTTGCCGGTGCCCTCGACCTCTTCGGCGAACTGCTGCCCGTACATTTCGCGGGGATCTTCCTGGATGAAGCGGTGCAGGAACGACACATGGCTCGGGTCGATGCCACCCTCGAGGCCCTGCAGCCAGTTGCACTCCCACAGGCCTTTGAACGCGAAGGTGTATTCCTCGGGCGCGACGAAGCAGTCGTAGTCGGGGAAGGGTGGCGGGTCGCCCGCGCCCATGTAGGTGAAGATGATGCCGTTCTTCTCGACGCACGGATAGTTCGCGATGCGGATCTTGCCGAGGAACTGGCTGTGGTCGGGTTCGGCGGGCTGCTCGACGCAGCGGCCCTCACCGTCGTAGAGCCACCCGTGGTAGAGGCAGCGCACGCCGTCCTCTTCGAGTCGGCCGTACGAGAGGTCGACGCCGCGGTGCGCGCAGTACCGGCTGATGAGCCCCCAGCCCTGACGCTTCTTGAAGAGCACGAGATCCTCGCTCATGATCCGGATCGCTTTGACGGGGCGCTCCCCGGGCATCTCGGAGACGAGGGCGGCGGGCTGCCAGTACGAGCGCAGCAGATTGCCGAGAGGCGTTCCGGGACCCGAGCGGGTGATCTTGTCGTTGTCTTCCTGCTTCAGCATCCTGACTCTCCTTCGGACGGGGTGCGGGCGCTCACGCGTCCAGCACCAGCAGCGGACAGGCCGCGCGGGACACGCAGACCATGAGGCAGTCGCCTCGTTGTTTCTCTTGCGCGGTGAGCACGAAGTCGCGGTGTTCGACCTCGCCGTCGACGACGCGGGTCTCGCAGCTGCCGCAGATGCCCTCTTCGCAGTCCGAGAGCACGTCGACACCGCCTTCGCGCATGACCTCGAGGATGCTGCGCTCGGGCGGCACGTCGAGTTCGAGGCCGGACTTCTGCAGCAGGATCGAGAACGTCCCGCCGGGTTCGTACTCGATCACCGGCGCTGAGAAGAACTCGACTCGCACGCGGTCGCCGCCGCACTCTTGCAGATGGGTGAGCATCTGCTCGGGCCCGCAGGCGTAGACGGCGGCCTCGGGTGCTGCGGCGAGCGCGGCATCAAGATCGACGCGGTCGCTCTCATCGCGCGCGACAACGCGCACCTTCTCGCCGTACGCGGTGAGCTCATCGAGAAATGCCATGCGCGAGCGGGCGCCGCCGAGATAGAGAAGTGACCAAGGGATACCAGCGGCGTCGACGTCGCGCACCATGGGCAACAGCGGAGTGATACCGATTCCGCCGGCGATGAACAGGTATTCGCCCGCCGGCTCGAGCGCGAAGTGGTTTCGGGGGCCCCTGATCGTGATCTCATCCCCGACACGAAGGGTCTCGTGCACCGCACGTGATCCTCCCCTGCTGTCGTGCTCGCGCAGAACTGCGATCCGGTACCGGCCACCGTCGGGTCGACCGCACAGCGAATATTGGCGAACGGGCGCACCCGGCAGAACGAGGTCGATGTGGGATCCGGGAGTCCAGTCGGGCAACTCCCCGGCGAGGGCCTCCAGCTCGACCGAGACAATGTCGTCCGCTTCGCGCGTCATCGAGCGCACGCGCACATGCATGTCGGCGGATGAATCGTGGAGCATGTTTGGATCCTAACATGGATTGGATGGATCCAATCTAGAGAACTTGGTGCGCGATGGCTCGGTCCCGCATCCAATTGGGGTGCGGTTCTGCTACCGTTCAAGCGCGTCAGGGGAGCGCGATCGGAGGATGCGGATGTCGACAATGGGGGATGCCTCCCTGTCAGAGAAGACGGGTCATGCGCTCGTCGACGACATTGCCGCAAAGATTCGGGAACGGATCATGTCCGGCGACATCCCGATCGGCGCTCAACTTCGCCAGGCAGAGCTGGCCAGCGACTTCGGCGTGAGTCGCACCCCGGTGCGAGAGGCACTCCGCCAGCTGCAGACCGGCGGCCTCATCGATGTCGTCCCCAATCGCGGCGCCGTCGTGCGTGTCCCGGCTCCCTGGGAAGTCCGCGAAGCCTACGAAGTGCGTGCGGAACTCGAGGCGCTCGCGGCCTCTCGCGCGGTGACCCGACTCTCCCGTGCTGAGATGGATCGCCTTCGGACCGCAAACCAAGAAATGTACGATCGTTCCCTCGCTGAGAGCGAAGCCGGAAGCGCACGGGGCCACAGCAGTCGGCAAGAGAACGATGTGTTCCACACGACGATCACCACAGTCGCGCAGAACGCGCGGCTGGCACGAACGATCGATGAGATCAACGAGACGTTCCCCCGGAACGTTTCCGCTCAGCTGCTCGTGGGCGACGATCGCTACCGTGAAGAGAACTTCCGTGAGCACGCGGCCATCATCGACGCGATGGAACGCGGCGATGCCGTAGCTGCGGCAGATGCCATGCGCGAGCATGTCCGCAAGGCGGGAGAGCACCTGGCGCAGTGGTACGAGCGCCGGTCGTCGACCGTTTTCCGCGGCTGAACCGCCGGGCCGCGTCAGATGGCCGGCGGGCCGTCCGCGCGAAACCACCCGTACGTGTGCGCGAGATCTGTGAAGACCCCCCGCAGGGCAGCGGCCAGTACCTCGAACTCCGAGGTGTCGGCGACCAGCGGCAGTCCGATATACATCAGCGGACGCCCTCCCTCGATCATCACGCGACAGAGCACACCTCGGGCAGCGAGCCGCGCGCCGATGTTGGCGTGGCTGTAGATCTCGGCGAGCTTCGAGTCGGAATACCGCTGACCGTCCAGGGCGGCTGAGCGCAGCTCGATCGCGAGGAAGAACCCGGCGCCACTCACGCCGACCACGGTTGGGAGGTCCATCAGCGCTTCGAGGGTCGCGCGCAGCTCCGACTCCTTGGCAGCGACGCGGCCCGGCAGGTCGATCCGTTCCATGATGTCGATGTTGCGCAAAGCGATCGCACACGAGACGGGATGTCCACCGAACGTGTTGCCGTGGTTGACGACGCGACCGGGCTGGCGGAACTCCTCATCGATGCGGTCGTGGATCAGCACCGCGCCGATCGGGGCGTTGGCAGAAGAGAGCCCCTTGGCGATCGTGATCATGTCGGGTTCGAAGCCGAACCGCTCACTGGCAAACCATGCGCCGATGCGGCCGAACCCGGTGATGACCTCGTCGAGGACGAGCAGAATCCCATACTTGTCGCACAACTCCCGTACTCCCGCTGCATACCCGGCCGGCGGCACCAGGCATCCGCCGTGGTTCTGCAGCGGCTCCACGATGAGCATCGCGATCGTCGCGGGGTCTTCCTGCAGGATGCGCTCCTCAAGATCCGCGAGGAGGAAGGCGGTGAAGTCCTCCTCGCTCTCATCCGCGGGCCGATCTCCGCGATAGGTGTTGCGGAAACGCACGCCTCCCGGGACCAAGGGCTCGAAGGTCGCACGGTAGTCGTCCAGCCCCATGAGCGCGAGCGCACCCATGGTCGTCCCGTGGTAGGCGAGACGGCGGGACAACGCCTTCCATCGCTTCTCGCCGCGCAGCCCGTGATACTGCCGCGCGAACTTCCACGCGGCTTCCACGGACTCCCCGCCGCTGGGTGTGAAGAAGACGTGCGAGAGACCGGCGGGCGCATGCGACGAGATCCGCTCGGCGAGCTCGATCGCCACCGGGCTCGCGCTGCCCCAGATGGCTTGGTAGCCCAGCGCCGTGAGCTGCTCGGAGGCGGCCTCGGCGAACTCTGCTCCATAGTCGTAGCCCAGGTTGGCGCAGAACATGTTCGATACGCCATCGAGGAACCGGTCGCCGTCCGAGTTGATGAGGTAACACCCCTCGCCGCGCACCATCACGTTGATGGCGCTCGCGTCCGGGTGTGCGAAGTGCCGCCACAGATGCGCTGACGCCGAGGCGCGATACTCGTCGGTTGTCTTCGTCATCATGACCATCTCTCCCTCGCCGAGCCCGGCGCTCATTCCCACACCATCACCACGGCCGAGGCGACCATCATCAGCATCGACAGTGCCATGCTCGCCTCGTGTACGCGCCGTGGCAGGCCGGAACTATGCCGCGTCGCGAGCACCAGAGATCCCGTGACGTGCGCCACCGATGCCACCGCGAGAACAAGCACGATGGCCACCAGGGAAGCTCCGTGCTGATGCGCGACTGCGGCGTCGTGTCCAGACGCTCCGCCCACGACCATCAGCGCAGCCATCAGGATCGCCCCGACACCGAGCAAGGCGTGCATCGCGCGGACGTGCCCGGGTTCGTGGCGGATCGATCGTCTGGCACTCAACGCGAGCACCGCTCCCACGGTCAACGCCGCCCAGAACACGACAGGGATGCCGATGATCCCCGTGAGCTGGTCCAGCATGGCCACGGCCATGAGCGCCGTCAGTAGCAGCTCACGCCAGCTCCGTCGCACCTCGGGCACGAGGCAGCAGGCGCCGACGGCCGCCGTCCCCGTTGCGCCGACATGCAACATCTCCATGATCAGCCGTGGTGGTGACCGGCCCCGGGCCCGCAGTGGCAACTTCCGCCGCTGCCGCAGCCGCAGCCCGAGTGCGCCGCGGCGGGAGCAGCTGCGGGGGCATGACAGGACGAGATCGACTCCTGGGCAGGTACATCCAACGATGGATTCCGCGTGAAGAAGCCGTCCGGTTCGAGTCGGAATCCGATGCGAGCAACCGGCATGATCGGCCACTCTTCCGGACGCGGATAGTGATGCACCGCGATGACCGGCCACACGACCAGCTCCGCACCGTCCAGCGGACGGTCTGCCTGCTGCCACGCCGTGATTCCCTCCGCACCGAGGTCGGCCTGGTTGGGGTACTCGCCCGTGATGAATCGCTCCTCGGCAGCGTAGGCGCTGGCCCACAGGTGCTTCGAAACGAACGGCGCCTTGCGCTCGACAATGCTCCCGGGCTTGGCGAACAGCTTCGTGGTGTTGGGCATCATCAGCCGGTAGGAGGTCGATTCGCCGAAACGGTTCGTGCGGTCCGTGCTCTCGATCCGCCAGTGCATGGCGCGCGATGAGTCCGCCATCCGCCCCGCATCCTTCTCCGAGACGATGGTGTTCGACACCATCTTGCAGGCGTTTCCGAAGGGGTTGAGTTCTTCGTCCTCCTCCACCTCGGCATGGACCTCGACAAGACGGTTCTGGGGTCCGTCCACGGCCGTGTCCAGACGGACGGCGAAGTAGTGCTGGTGCGTCGGTGCCTGCACATTCGGGCTCACCATGCGCCCATAGCGGGGCATCTGTCCGTCGTCGATACCCGAGACGGAGAGAATGCCGGTGAGCTTGATTTCGAGCTCAATCGCACCGTCCTGGTACAGCGACCAGTAGAAGCCGTAGTCGTAGTTCGCGACAGTCGCGAAGAACGAGATGACGAGACGCCGCGAACGGCGGACGTCCGACTCACCGGTGCGGGTGTTCACGTGCTTCCACAGCGTCGAGAAGTCCTCCTCGTGGAGACAGACGCCGTTCGTGATGGTCTTGGCCTCGCCGTGACCGTCCAGCACGTTGGCGTCGAAGTAGTGGATCTCTCCCACGCAGTCGCAGCCGAGCTCAAGCGATGCTGTGAGCGGTCCGGCGCCGTACTCGCCCCAGTCGAAGAAGTTCTTGCGGTACGCCGTCGGGTCCGAGTCGAGATAGGGAACGTACATCTCATTCACCGCCGCGCGCCGGAGAACGGGCCTCACGACGTCGCCATCGCGGTAGGAGACGTCGTGCAGGACAAGCCCCTCACGATGAGTGAACCCGATCCGGAATGACCAGTTCTGCCAGGTGACCTCGTGACCATCGACGTCGAATCCGGGGCCATCGGCCTGAGTGATCTCGAGGGGCGCAACCGCACGGTCGGGACCCCATGTTCCCGAACGGTAATTGCCCCCCTCGGAGGCCATCGGCAGCACGCCGTGATCCTCGACGCGGATGACATCCAAGGTCTCGAGGTCGAGAATCGGCACGAGGCCGGCGACAGGTCGCGCGTAGCCGTTGTCGTCCGCAGATTCGCGGTGCCAGACCGTTCCCCACGACAAGCGACGATCGGCGAGGTCCTCGGGTTCAAAGCCGGTGATGGACTCAGGGTCCACCCACACCAGCGACGTGTCGGTGATCCCACGCTTGGCTAGCGCCTCGACGATCAGCGGGTGGTTGCGCGCCGCCTGCGCAATCAATCGCGCTTCATCGGACGACACACCCGGACGTTTCGCGTCAACGGGCGTCCAGCTCCCGAGGGATGCGGTGGCACGGTCCGTGCCCGAGGTCCACCCGGTGACCTCCCACGCAGCATGAGCGTCGGGGTTCATCACGACCAGGCGCACGGGGCGCCCCTGCCCGGTGGCCAGCGCACGCGCGAGCGATTCCTCCAGCGCGATCCCCCAGAAGCGCGGCTGCAAGCCGATGCGGTCATCCGTGCGGACGAGGGCAACGACTTCGGCGATCTCTTCCGAGGTGAGCGGGTCGCTCCAGTGCCGGGAGTGGGTCATTGTGGTGCTCCTTGTGTTTCAGATCGCGGCGTGTCAGATCACGACACCGATGCCATCGGCGCGCGGGTCGCTTGCGGCATCCAGGCGTGGACCGGTGCGCCGGACAAGTTGTACATGGCCGGCTTCATCGGCTGGCCCGGGGAAGGTCGCGTGGCTGATGCCGAGCGTCGCCGCTGCGGTGGCGATGTTTTCAGTCACGCCCGGTTCGGTGACCGCGGTCAACACGGCGTGGCCAAGGTCGCGTTCCCCGACGACCCACCGGGCACGGGAGAGAATCTCGTCCAGGGATGAGTCAGCCGCCACGGCATCCGGCAGGAGTTGCGCGAGGATCCACGGTTGCGCGCGACCTCCCTGGCATCCGGCGACGACGATGGTGTCTTCGCTGTCGACGATCGCCGGGGTGAGCGTGTGCGGCGGCCGCAAACCCGGACGAATGAAGGCGGGGTGACGTGGGTCGGCGGAGAACGCGCTGGCGCGATTGTGGAACAGGATCCCGGTCTCGGGGTCGAGCAGACCTGACCCGAAGGTCATGTACACGCTCTGCACGATGCTGACCGACCATCCCTCGTCGTCGGTCGCGACGACCGCAGCAGTGTCGCCCTGGGGCCGCGGCTCTCCGGTGACCCCGCCGGATGTGTGAGTCAGCCCGATGAGGTCATCGATCACAACGTCGGCACCGGCGGGATCTGCCAGCAACGCCGCGCGGGTGTGGACGCCGCGGACGCTCGCGGCCAGCACCCGTTCGTCTCTCGTGCCCTCCTCGCCGACTGCGCCGGCGATCACGCCGAGAAGGATCGCGCCCGCCGACGGTGGCGGCGCCACCGACCACATCGACTCCCCCGCCTCGTATCGAAGCGCGGGGACCACCTCGGGCGAATAGCCCGAGAAGTCTTCAGCGATGTGGACCCCGTGAGCCGATTGCAGTGCGCGCACGAGAGCTCGAGCTATCGAGCCCCGATAGAAGGAGTCGGGATCGGCGGCCAGGGTCGTGAAGGTGCGCGCCAAGGCAGGCTGCACGAGCAGCTCCCCCTCGGTCAGCGGTCGACCATCGGGCGCGAAAACCTTCCGCAGTCCCTCGTCTGCGAACACCGCGGGCGCACGCGAGGTGAGTGCTCGCGCGAGTCCTGCACTGACCGGTGTCCCCTGCTCGGCGCGGTCCGCGGCGCGCAGGAGCACCTCCGAGAGCGGACGCGTCGCACCGAGGTCATGTATGGCCTGCCACCCCCCGAACATGCCGGGAACGCTCACCGAGTGGGCACCGAATCGTGGAACCTGCGACCATCCGGCGGAGACAGCATCCACCGCGGCCGGCGCTGTTCCCGCCGCGAGCACCGCGTGGGTGTGACCCGCTGGTGTACGCACGAGAGCGATCAGGTCGCCGCCGACGGCACACTGATGCGGGTAGACGACCGACAGCATCGCCGCGGCCGCGAGTGCGGCGTCCAGGGCGTTTCCCCCCGCTGCGACGGCATCCTCGCCGGCGCGCACAGCTTCGGCGTGCGGCGCGGCCAGCGCAACGCTCATCGCTGACTACCTCTCCGCGCCACCGAGATGAAGTCGAGGTCGGGGCGCTCGATGCCCACGGCGAGATCGGCGAGAGCCTCGCCGATCGCCGGCCCGAACTTGAAGCCATGACCGGAACAGGCGGATGCAACGATGACCTCCGGTGCGTCGGGGAGCGCACCCACGATGAAGCGCTTGTCGTCGGTCATCGTGTAGAGGCAGGCGGCCGCTTCGACCGGCGTGGAATCAAGATCCGGAAGATAGCGGCCGAAGAGCTCACGGAAGTGGGCGATCTCGGCATCGGTCGGCGCAGCGACGGGCACGTCGGGATCCCAGATTTCCCCCGCATCGACGCCGATCTTGACGCCGTTGCCGTCCGCGTCGGGAATGCCGAACATGAGGCCTTCCGGACGATCGATGGAGAGCGCCCCCAACGCCGGAGGCATCCCCGCCGGCTGCCCCGGTGCGACCGTGAGGGTGAGGATGCGCCAGACCTCGATCAGATCAGCGAACCGCGGGAAGGTCTGAGCGACCCACGACCCCACGGTGAACACGATGCGCGATGCACGGAGGACACCCGATTCGGTGCGGACCTCGACACCGTCTGCGATGGCATCCCACCCGAGCATCCGGTCCTCGAAACGCAGGTCAGCTCCCGCCGCCGCCGCTTCTGACTGGAGAGCGCGGACAGCGCGCTCGGCTTCGACGACGCCTGCGCTCGGATCGAAGACCGCACGATACCCGTCAGGAACCCGCAGCCCCGGCATCCGATCGTGCAATTCGCGCGGGTCCGAGACCAGGACGCAGTCCGCTCCCTGTAACTGCGATTCTCCGGCGTGGGCATAGAGGCCACCGGTGCGGTGAAGCATCCGCTGGCCTGACCGTTCCTCGAGCTGCGCCCACCCGGTGAATGCGCGGTCGACGAGGTCGTTCCAGACGGGGTTCGGATAGGCGCGACGGATCATGCGGGTGCGGCCGTGCGATGAGCCCCGAGCATGAACAGGGGCGAACTGCTCGATTCCCGCGACGCGCACCCCCCGTCGTGCGAGGTGCGACGCAGTCGCGCTCCCGTGGATGCCCAGACCGACGACGATCACGTCGACGTGCGAGGAAGTGTTCACGCGGCTCCTCCCCCGGCAACGGCGGCGACGGCGGACAGCAGCGCAGCCACGTCGGCCTCATCGTTGTACACGTGTGGTGATGCGCGCACGACGCTGGGGACACCCCGATCTCCGATATCCCACTGCCCATGACTCGCCGGCACGGATACCACTCTTACCGATCTCTCTGCGAGCGCGGTGACAGCATCGGCGGGAGCGACACCATCGATGACGAATGTGACCAGCGCTGAGCGCGGATTGCCCGGGTCAGTGACGGTGGTGCCGGGAATCTCAGCGAGCGAGCGACGAAGCAGATCGCCCTGCGCAACGAACCAATCCTCGGCGGGCGCAACTCCGCGGGCACGCGCTTCGTCCAAGGCGTTACCGAGGCCGAGTCGGCCGGCGATGGATGCCTCCCAGCTCTCGAACCGGCGGGCAGAAGCATCCAGCTCCCAGTCGAGCGGCGCATACCAGTGCGAGCCACGCACGTCGGGGGCGGTGGGAGTCAGCCGCTCGACGAGGTCCGACTTCACGTAGGCGAAGCCGGTTCCGCGCGGCCCTCGAAGGAACTTGCGTCCGGTCGTGACGAGCACGTCGCACCCGATGTCGACGACGTTTGTGCGCAGATGACCGACGGACTGCGTGGCATCAAGCAGGAAGGTCCCGCCGTGCGTGGCGACAAGCGCACCGATCTGAGCCGCGGGCTCGACGATGCCCGACGATGTGGGGATGTGCGCAACGCTCACGATCGCGGGCGGCCCGCCGGCGAGGAGTGACTCCAGTGACTCCAGATCGACGCATCGCGAACCATCCACCGGAAGAATCTCCAGAGAAATGCCCCGCTCGCGCGCGATGCTCATCAGGTGAAGGGCATGACTCACATAGGTGCTTCGACTGACGAGGATTCGAGAGCCCGGCGCGATCCGCAGCGCATCCACGAGCACCCGCAGACCGGTGGTCGCACTGTCGAACATTGCGATCTCTTCACGGCGGGCACCGATGAGCGCGGCAGCCGAGTCGTACACGGCCTCTACGCGATCGCGGGCACTGGCCGCAGCCTCATACCCACCGACTTCTTCTTCGCGACGCAGATGGGAGACGACCGCCTCGACCGTGGCCCGAGTCGGAAGCGCAGCCCCCGCCGCATTGAAGTGATGCGCCTTGGCAGCGCCTTCCGTCGCACGTCGCTCGGACAGGGTGTCGACCGCGTGCGGGCGGGATACCGCGGGCGGCGTGTCTGTTGTGGGACGCGAACTCATCGACGGGTGGTACCTCTCAAGTAGGATCCAAACATACCATGCTTGGATCCAAAGTCTGGAGAGATGTTCATGTCACGGATGATGGCGTTCATCAGCAGGGAGCCGCAGAAGCTGGCCGCCGCTTTCGCCGAAGACAGGGTGTCAGCGTTCATCGCACTGTCCTCTCTCCACGCCGACGGCTGGGGACTGTGCAGGTTGAACGCGGCCGGAATTCCGGAACGCGCAGTGGCGACGACGCCGCTCCGAGACGACGATCTCGCCACCCTCGACACTCCCACCCGAGGCGCAATCATCTATGCGAGATTCGCGAGC
Source organism: Microbacterium sediminicola (assembly GCF_039531125.1). Classification (NCBI taxonomy): domain Bacteria; kingdom Bacillati; phylum Actinomycetota; class Actinomycetes; order Micrococcales; family Microbacteriaceae; genus Microbacterium; species Microbacterium sediminicola. Next base: position 126,412 of record NZ_BAAAPL010000001.1, on the reverse strand, counting down.
GCAGGGTCCGCCGTGAACGACGCCAACATCCAGCCCTTCACGGCGAGCGGCTGGGGCTTCTCCCACAACGGCGCGCTGAGTCCGATCGAGACGGCACGCACTCTCCTCTCGACGCACGAGCGCGCCACGCTCACCGGCACGACCGACAGCGAGGTGTACTTCACCGCCCTCCGGCGCGTGATACCCGAGGGTGAGATGTCTCCGCGCGACCTCGTTGCCATCGCACGCGCGGTGAACGAGGTCCGCGCACTGTTTCCCGACGCCTGTCTCAACGCCTTCCTCCTCAGCACGACCAGTCTCGTGATCATCCAGTCAGAAGGCACCCGCGGGCTTCCCGCAGCGGCATTCGAGCGGCGCGGATACCCTCCTCGCGCGTTGCCGCCCGGTCACGACGACGGCTACAACCGCCTGTGGATGACCTCGGATCCCCACAGTCATCGGGTCGCCACCACCGGTGTCGACGTGACGAGATGGCAGCCGCTCACTCCCGACAGCGTGACTCTGCTTCGTCCCGGAGAGAAGCCCCTCATCGTCCCGATCCGGCCCTGAACCCCACGGCCCGAATCAGTGGAAAGCTCCTGCGGCCCGAATCAGTGGAAGAAGTGGCGCTCGCCGGTGAAGAACATCGTGAGGCCGGCGTCCTGGGCCGCCTTGATGACCTCGTCGTCGCGCACTGAGCCGCCCGGCTGCACGATGGCGGAGATCCCCGCGTCGATCAGCACCTGCGGTCCATCAGAGAACGGGAAGAAGGCATCGGATGCCGCCACCGACCCCGCTGCGCGATCGCCTGCCCGCTCAACGGCGAGGCGGCACGAGTCGACGCGGTTGACCTGACCCATGCCGATCCCGACGGTGGCGGAGTCCTTGGCCAGGACGATGGCGTTCGACTTGACCGCGCGGCAGGTCTTCCAGGCGAAGATCAGGCCGGTCATGTCGTCGGGCCGCTCGCCGGAGACGAGTTCCCAGTCTGTGGCGACACTCTCGATGTCGTCCGGGAATCGGTCGGCGTCCTGCAGCAGCAGACCGCCGGAGATGAGACGCACGTCCATCGGCTCTTGCTTCCAATCGGCAGGCAGCTGGAGGACGCGCAGATTGCTCTTGAGTCGGAAGACGGCGAGCGCCTCGGGCTCGAAATCGGGGGCGACGATCACCTCCGTGAAGATGTCGCGCAGGTTCTCGGCCATCTTCAGCGTCACCTTGCGGTTCGCCGCGATCACGCCACCGAACGCCGACACCGGGTCACAGGCGTGGGCGCGCAGGTGGGCGCTGGCGATCGGGTCGAGTGCGCTGGGGGCCGCGACCGCGATGCCGCACGGGTTCGCGTGCTTGATGATCGCGACGGCGGGCTTGACCAGGTCGAACGCGGCCCGCAGGGCGGCGTCGGCATCCACGTAGTTGTTGTACGACATCTCCTTGCCCTGCAGCTGCGTGGCCTGCGCGATGCCGTGGCCGCCGGTGCGGGTGTAGATCGCGCCGCGCTGGTGCGAGTTCTCGCCGTAGCGCAGGGTTGCGAGCCGCTCGGCGCGGATCGTCAGGTGAGCGGGGAGGTCGGCCTCCTCCCCCAGGGTCTCGCCGGCGAACCAGGTGGCGACGGCGCGGTCGTACTCGGCGGTGTGGGCGAAGGCTCGGGCCGCGAGCTCGCGGCGCTGGGTCAGGCTCGTGCCGCCGGCACCGATCGCCTCGATGACCGAGGGGTAGGACTCGGGCGAGACGACGATCGCCACGTTGTTGTAGTTCTTGGCGGATGCTCGGACCATGGCGGGCCCGCCGATGTCGATCTGCTCGACCACGTCGTCACCCTGGGCACCCGAGGCCACCGTCTCGACGAACGGATAGAGATTGACGACGACCAGTTCGAAGGGCTGGATGCCGAGCTCGGAAAGCTGATCCTCGTGATGCGCGAGACGCAGGTCTGCCAGAAGGCCCGCGTGCACGGCCGGATGGAGGGTCTTCACGCGTCCGTCGAGCGACTCCGGAAAGCCGGTCACGGACGCGACATCCGTCACCGCGTACCCCGCGTCGCGGATCGTCGCCGCCGTGGAGCCGGTCGACACGATCTCGACGCCCCCGGCGGCGAGGGCTGCGGCGAGCTCGAGCAGGTTGGTCTTGTCGCTGACCGAGACCAGCGCTCGGCGGATCGGGACGACGTCGCGGTCGCGGTAGAGGGACGGATCGTGGCTCGGACCGGCCATGGCGGATCTCCTCGGTGTCGGGTTCGGTTTCAGGTTGTCACAGACGAGTGCCGGGGTGCGCTCGGCATCCCAGCTGCCTGGCAGCGGATCGCGCTGCAACGAGATTCACGGTGAGGGGTGGGCCGCGGTCAGGTCGATCTCACCGGCGGCGATGCGGCGGACGACGTCGATGAGCAGACGTCGCTCAACAGGTTTGATCCTCTCATGGAGGGTCGACTCGTCGTCACCGGGGAGCACCACAACGCGTTCCTGGGCGAGGATCGGACCGGTGTCGACGCCGGTGTCGACCACGATGACGCTCGCACCGGTCTGGAAGACTCCGGCCGCCAGTGCGTCCCGCACACCGTGGGCGCCGGGAAACTCGGGAAGATATGCCGGATGCGTGTTGATGATGCGCGGCGCCCAGGCCTCCACGACGGCCGGTGGCAGCAGCCGCATCAGGCCGCTGAGCACGACGAGGTCGGGCTGCCAGACCGCGAGGTTCTCCACGAGCGCCTGGCCCCAGGCCTCGCGGGTGGCGTACTCCTCGTAGGGCACGAGGAAGCTCGGGATGCCGAAGGCCTCGGCGTGGGCGAGACCCTCCGCCTCCCGATCGGCGCCGACGGCGACGATGCGGGCGGGATAGTCCGGGGCGGAAGCGGCATCCAGCAGTGCCCGGAGGTTCGATCCCGTGCCGGAGATGAGAACGGCGACGGTGAACACGTTCTCAGTCTACCGACGGCTCCGCGTCTGCAAGAGGCGTCGCGGACGCCTCTCGCGCGTCGACCACGCCTGTGGGGGTGTCCGCGGAACGCTCCGCCCGGCGCGGTGAGAGCAGCAGGATGCCGGCACCCACCGCCACCTCCAGGCCGACCGCAAGGGCGACCGGTCCCGGCTCCGGGCCCAGCTGCGCGAGCCGCCCGGGCCCGAGCGCGCCGGATGCCACGAGGGAGAGCAGTGCGGCCGCGCCCGCGGTGAGCGTCGCGATCGCCCCCACGGCGACCAGGCGCGGGAGGACAGGTTCGTGGGTGGCGCCGACCGTGCCGGCGAAGAGCGAGCGCGCAACCCATCCCGCGAACGCACCGATCCCGACGGGCGCCAGCGCGAGCAGAAGCAGCCACGGGGTGGTCGATTCGGGGATGACCCCCAGCAGGGGGATACCGGGGAGCACCCCGGTCTGGGTCCCGACCGCCGAGACCACGCTCCCCTCGCCGAGGGCGACGCCGGGCCCGGCGAGGAATGCGATTGCCCAGACGATCAGGGTGGGCAGATACAGCAGCCCCGCCAGGGTCAGCATGATCGCGCCGAGCAGGTCTGCGCCGGATGCCTCGTACAACGCCACGATCTCGCTGCCGCGCGCGAACACGGCGACCGCGACCAGCAGCGCTCCGGCGCCGATCAGACCGACAATGGAGATCGCGACGCCGCGCCCGATGATCTCGGGAACGACGCTCCAGCCTGACGGAGCAGACTCGGCGAGGTCACGGAGCCGGGCGAGCGGACCACGCTCGGCCTCCCGCCATTCCCCCACCAGGGCGCCCAGCAGGGCAGGCAGCGCGAACACGAGTGCGGGGAAGACGATGGCCTCCACGCGTGAGACGGCGGCGATCTCGGTCGCGGACGTGAGGGCCACTCCGGCGGCGATGGCCGCGAAGACGAGACCGCCCGCGATCACGCCCGTGAAGGCGGCTCCGGACTGAGACGCGCGGGTGCCCGAGCGCGCCCCGGAGATGGCAGTGAAGGCGACGAAGCCGAGCGGGGCCAACGAGACGGTGAAGCTCGCGGCATCCGGGGAGATGCCGGTGGCCAGCAGATAGTCCGTGGGAAGGGTGAGATCCAGCGGCACGAGGTTGCCGAGCTGCCAGATCTTCGCGGCCGAGGGCCACAGCGCATCCCAGGGCGCGGCACCCGACATTCCGAACACCCACAGCACGGTGAGCGGCGCGAGCGCGGCGGCGATACCGACGCCGGCGGTCACGACCGCGTCGAAGGCGGCGAGGAGGAAGACGAGGACGCGGTTCATGCCGAGACGAGGCTACCCGCGGAGCCGACCGGCACCCGGGCGGCTCACCGAGTGCTGCGCCAGACACCGCCGCCGGGAAGCTGCCCACCGAACAACTGCCGGAGATTCACGAGCGTGAACCCACGGTCGGCGAGACCGTCGTAAACCGCGGATGCCGTGCGCGCCGTCGTCTGCTGGATGTCGTGCTGGAGGACGATGGACCCGGGGCGGGGCTGGCCCACGGCACGGGCGATCACGACGTCGTCTCCCGGCTGGCGCCAGTCCTCGGTGTCGACGTCCCAGAGGATCGCCGCCATCCCGGCTACCTCGAGGACGGTGTCGTCGTACGCGCCGTACGGCGGACGGAACACCGTCACCTGCTGCCCGGAATCCCGGGTGAGGACCGTCGTGGTGTTGCCCAGCTGCGCGGCGATCTGCGCGTCGGTGAGGGTCGTGAGGTCGGGATGGCTCCACGAGTGGTTCTCGACGAGGCTTCCTTCGGCGACGATCCGCTGGAGCGTCCCGACGTTGGCGGCGGCGCGAGAGCCGAGCGCGAAGAAGGTCGCCGCCGCGTTGTGCGCAGCGAGGTCGTCGAGGATCCCGGGGGTGAGGCTGCTGGGTCCGGCGTCGTAGGTCATCGCGACGCACGGGACCAGGGTGCAGTCCACCGGCCAGAAACCGGTCGTGACCGTCGCGGGCGCCTCGAAGGTCGCCGCGGAACCGACCGCCGCCGACACTGCGAGCCCGAACGGCGTGAGCAGGCTCGCGGCGGTGTCGGTGGGCACCGCGAGAACCATCGGCTCACTCGTGGGCGGAAAGCCCAGCGCCGCGAGCTCGGGCGCGGTGAAGCCTGCGGGGATCGTGATCACCGCCGCACCGTCCGGCGCGAACACGGTGGATGCCAGCGCTGTCCGGATGCCTGCGGCCTGGGCCTCATCCGGAGGTGCGACCGTGGCAAGACTCAGTGAGCCGGCGTCGCGACGCAGGCCCGCGACGATCCCCTCCCACAGCGTGACCTCGGCATCCTCGATCCACAACTGCTCGGCGGTGGCCACCTCGTCGGTGGCCAGGTGCGCGTACACGATGGTCGCGTCGTCGTGCGTGACGGTTCCCGCGTCTCCGGAGACGACCCGCACGCGCTCCCCGAGGTAGGAACCGGAGGCTGCGACCACGTCACACACGATGGCCGTCCCCGATCCGCCCGCGGGTGCGAGCGCGGGATCGGCGAGAATCTCGGCGGCCGGGCGCAAAGTCGATCCCGCGACGCAGGTGCGATCGGCCATCCCTGCCCCCTGGTCGAACACCTGCGGACTGTAGGCGACGCCGGTATCGGATTCGCGTGCCCCGATCGCGTCGGTGACGACGGCGGTCATTCGAGCGTTGAACGCGTCCTGGCTCGACGCGAGTGCCCATCGGGCCTGGATGCCGACGCCGTCGTTGCGGATGCGTTCGGCGCGCAGACCGCCGACGGCCGCGGCATCCAGCGGTGCGGGCGCCGTCGTGACGGGATACGGGGCGCTCGGCCAGTCCGGCGGCACCCACCCCGACACCGCCACCGGCGCGCACGCGGCGAGCGCCAAGGCGAGGGCCGCGATCGTCGCAGCGCCGACGAACCGCCTCATCCGATCGCCCGGATTCCGGGAAGGAGCTCGGCGAGAGCCGGCAGGTAGTCGTCGGTCGCCTCGGGCGAGACCTGCGCCGTGACGATCGCCGACGGCGAGGTTCCGGGTTCGCCCACCGCGACGACCACGATGCGCTGGTCCGCGGTCTCGGCGTGGACGATCACCCTCCCCCCGTCGATCGTCTCGGTCACCGGCGACTCGAGAGGTGTCCCGGCAGCGTCCTCGGCAGCCGTCGCGATATCGAACGCCGCCTGCGGGTCGGCGTCGGCGGCACGGATGTCAACCCTCAGCATCCCGTCGGGGCTGCCGAGGGTCAGCAGGCCGCCGTCGAGCCAGGGAGACTGCACCGTCCACCCCGCGGGGGCGATCGCCTGGACGTGGCCGTCATCGGAGGTGACCGTCTCATCGACGAGTGCGGTGTGGGTCGAGAGATTCGCCAGAACCGGGGGCAGGGCGATGAGGGCGATCGTGGCCAGCAGCGCGAGGATGCCGACCCCGCCGATGATCGAGAGGACCCAGATCCATGCCGAGCGCTCTTTCCGCCGCGCCGTGTGCGCAGGCACGGAGGATCCTGGGGGCGAGGCGGGCGCGGCGCCGGAGGGCATCGACATGGCGCCTCCCGCATGAGCGTGCGCCGCGACATCCGCGACGCCCTGCCATTGTCACCTCACAGCCTGGTGTCTTGCTGGAGGCAGGCCGACGTGACCGAATCGTTGTGACGCGAACCCACACGTTGATTGCGAACCCACAGGCTTATTGCGTCACGAACAGGTGGGTTCGCAACGAAGCTGTGGGTTCGGCGAGGGAGGTGCGCTCAGGCGGGTCGAGCACGAAGACCGCGATCTGACGGTCGGTCGTGGTCTGGTAGACGTTGTAGTCGGGCCAGACGTCGGCCGCCCGCTTCCACCAGATCGCGCGCTCGTCGCCGGTGACCTCGCGCGCGAGGTAGTCACGCTTGGTCTCGGCATCCTGGAGCTCGACGGCAGGGTTCTTGCGCATGTTCCCGGCCCACTTCGGCTCGTCCGGCGCGCCGCCCTTGGATGCCACGACCGCATAGCTGCCGTCGTGCTCGACGCGCATGAGCGCGGTCTTGCGCAGGCCCCCGGTCTTGGCCCCGACGGTCGTCAGAACGATCACCGGCACTCCGCGCAGCATCGTTCCCTCGGCTCCGGCTGTGGCTTCGATCTTCTCCGCCTGCTCGCGTGCCCAGTCAGCAGTGCTGGGCAGGTACTCCCCGTTCAGTGGCATACCCTCACGCTACCTCCGCTGGCGACCTCGGGCTCCGGCATCCTGAACCCCCCCCTTCGCCGAAACGAGCTCGTACACGCGAAACCACCCGCTCCGCGCGCCAGTAACGACTGGTTTCGCGCGCAACGGGTGGTTTCGGCGGAGGGTGGGGCGCGGCGGCGCCCCGTGGGGCCTAGAGACCCTCGATGATCTCGCGCATGAGGGCGGCGGTCTCGGACGGCGTCTTGCCGACCTTCACGCCCGCGGCCTCGAGGGCTTCCTTCTTGGCCTGGGCGGTGCCGGCAGAACCGGACACGATCGCACCGGCGTGGCCCATGGTCTTCCCCTCGGGGGCGGTGAAGCCGGCGACGTAGCCGACGACCGGCTTGGTGACGTTCGCCTGGATGTAGGCCGCGGCGCGCTCTTCGGCGTCGCCGCCGATCTCGCCGATCATCACGATCGCCTTGGTCTCGGGGTCAGCCTCGAAGGCGGCGAGCGCGTCGATGTGGGTCGTGCCGATGACCGGGTCTCCGCCGATGCCGATGGCGGTCGAGAAGCCGAGGTCACGCAGCTCGAACATCATCTGGTAGGTCAGGGTGCCCGACTTCGAGACCAGACCGATCGGACCCTTGCCGGTGATGTTGGCGGGGGTGATGCCCACGAGCGACTCACCGGGGGTGATGATGCCGGGGCAGTTCGGACCGATGATGCGGGTCTTGTTGCCCTTGGACTGGGTGTAGGCCCAGGCCTCGGCGGTGTCGCCGACGGGAACGCCCTCGGTGATGACCACGAGCAGAGGGATCTCGGCGTCGATGGCCTCGATCATCGCGTCCTTGGTGAACGCCGGGGGCACGAACGCGATCGAGACATCCGCGCCGGTCTCGGCCATCGCCTCGGCGACGGAGGCGAAGACGGGGAGCTCGACGGCGTTGCCGTCCTTGTCGGTGTGCGAGACGGTCGTGCCGGCCTTGCGGGCGTTGACGCCGCCCACGACCTGCGTGCCGGCCTTCAGCATCAGCGCGGTGTGCTTGGTGCCCTCACCGCCGGTGATGCCCTGGACGATGACCTTGGAATCCTTGTTGAGGTAGATCGACATGTCTGTAGTCCTTTTCCGGATGTCTCGATCAGGCGGCGGCGAGCGCGGCGGCCTTGTCGGCGCCTTCATCCATGCCGGCGGCCAGGGTGACGAGCGGGTGGTTGGCGGCGGCGAGGATCTCGCGGCCCTCCTCGACCTGGTTGCCGTCGAGGCGGACGACCAGCGGCTTGGTGGCCGCGTCGCCGAGGATCTCGAGGGCCTTCACGATGCCGTCCGCGACCGCGACGCACGAGGTGATGCCGCCGAAGACGTTGACGAAGACGCTCTTGACCTGCGGGTCGCCGAGGATGACATCCAGGCCCGCGGCCATGATCGTGGCGGATGCTCCGCCACCGATGTCGAGGAAGTTGGCGGGCTTCACGCCACCGTGGTTCTCGCCCGCGTACGCGACGACATCCAGGGTCGACATGACCAGACCTGCACCGTTGCCGATGATGCCGACCTCGCCGTCGAGCTTGACGTAGTTCAGACCCGACTCCTTGGCCTTGGCCTCGAGCGGGTCGGCGGCGCCCTTGTCCTCGAGCTCTTCGTGCTCGGGGTGGCGCACCTCGGAGGCGTTGTCGTCGAGGGTGACCTTGCCGTCCAGGGCGATGATGTTGCCGCCTCCGTCCAGGATCAGCGGGTTCACCTCGACGAGGGTCGCCCCCTCGCCCTTGTAGACGTCGTACAGCGTGACGAAGACATCCGAGACCTTCTCGATCAGCTCGGCGGGGAACTTCGCCGCCGTGGCGATCTCGACCGCCGTGGCCTTGTCGATGCCGGTCAGGGGGTTGACCTCGATGCGTGCGAGCGCCTCGGGCTTCTCGACGGCGAGCTGCTCGATCTCCATGCCGCCCTCGACGGAGCAGAGCGAGAGGTAGGAGCGGTTGGAGCGGTCCAGGAGCACGGAGAAGTAGAACTCCTGCTCGATCGAGGCGCCCGCCGCGATCATGACGCGCTGGACCACGTGGCCCTTGATGTCGAGGCCGAGGATCGCCTTCGCAGCCTCGTAGGCCTCGTCGGGGTTCTTGGCGACCTTCACGCCGCCGGCTTTGCCGCGGCCTCCGGTCTTGACCTGAGCCTTGACGACGACGACGCCGCCCAGCTTCTCGGCCGCTGCCTTGGCCTCTTCAGGAGTGTCCGCGATGATGCCCGGGAGTACCGGCACCTCGTACTTCTCGAAAAGGTCTCGTGCCTGGTACTCGTACAGATCCACGCTGATGTCCTCCGCTGTGGCGTCGGGTGTGAGAGGGGTGGGGATATCTCGATGTCGAGAGAGTTCGCCCAAGAATCCAGCCTACTACTCGGATGAACACGCTCCGGACGCGAGGGATGCACGCGCGCGACACGTCGCGCATGCATTGCCTGCGCCATCCGCGAGCAGGTGCGGATGCCGGGAGTAAGGTCGGGGCATGGCTGAGGTTCAGGCGGTGTCGCCGTCGGCGCGCGACGATGTGGTCGCCGCAGCGCTCGACCTCTTTGACCGTCACGGGTTCGAAGCAACCTCCGTCGAGCAGATCGCCAAGGCTGCCGGCATCTCCCGCTCGACCTTCTTCCGCCAGTTCGGGGGCAAGGACGACGTCGTCTTCGCCGACCATGAGCTCCTGCTGGCACAGCTGCGCTCGTACCTGACGGCGGCGCATGAGAACCCCTGGGTCGCGGTCTGCGATGCGGCGACGCAGGTGTTCGAGCACTTCGCCGCCGACCCTCAGCTCGCCCGTCGGCGCTACCGCGTGGTGCGGACGGTCCCGGCTCTCCGCGAACGCGAGATCATCGCGGTCTTCCAGTACGAGCGCCTGTTCGACGAGTACCTGCGGCGCAGCATCCCGGGCTTGGACCCGCTGGATGCCGTTTCGTTCGCCGCCGTCGTGACCGCCGTGCACAACCACGTGCTGCGCCAATTGCTGCGCGACGAGGTCGCGATTCCCGTCGAGACACTGCGGGCCGCACTCGACGACGCGATGCACACCTTCGGCGTCCACCCCGACCCCGATCCCCCGGCCGACGATCAGGTCGTGGTGGCGGTCTTTCCCCGCCGCATGCCCCTGGCCGAGATCACCCGCCGCGTCGCCACCTCCCTCGAGTCCTGAGGCTCCCCACCGGCATCCTGGGCCGCGATCTCGCGCCCGTTCTTCCGGCCGTCGGCAGCGCGCGCGAGACTGGGTACCATGGATGCCGACACCCAGTGTCGTCGTGAGTGAGACGGGGTGCCAGTCGGTCGCCCTGAAGGAGCAACGATGCCCGAGTACACCCCGATCCCCGGCCAGCTCGTCGAGGGCTACGACGTCACCGCCCCGCAGAGCACGGACTATGACGCCGTCTTCGCCGACATCCCCGCCGCCGACCGCGAGGTCTGGCAACGCGCCCGCGCCGTGGGTCAGGAACTCGTCCCCCTCATGCGCGACGCCTGGGACACCGCCACCTACCCCCTCGAGGCTGCACGCCGCCTCGGGGACGCAGACCTCTTCACAGACGGCGTTAGCCACTCGGCCATCACCCACCTCTCGCCGCTGGCCGCGGGCCTGGTCAACATGGAGATCTCCCGCGCCGACGGGTCCCTGGGCACCGTGATCGCGGTCCAGGGCGGCCTGGCGCTTCGCACCCTGGCGCTGTTCGGCAGCCCCGAGCAGCAGGATGCCTACCTCACCGCCCTCGCCGCCGGCACCGTGCTCGGCAGCTTCGCGCTGACCGAGCCTGACCATGGCTCAGACTCGGTCTCGCTCGAGACCGAAGCCCGCCGCGACGGCGACGAGTGGGTCATCCGCGGCGCGAAGAAGTGGATCGGCAACGGTGCCTCGGGCGGCATCACCTTCGTGTGGGCGCGGGTGGTCGACGAGGGCGCCGACGACCACGGCGCGGTGCGGTGCTTCCTGGTCGAACAGGACCGCCCCGGCTACATCGGCACCGTCATCACCGGCAAGGTGTCCCTCCGCGGCATCCACCAGGCCCACATCCGCCTCGAAGACGTGCGCGTGCCGGCATCCGCGGTCCTCCCGGGCACCAAGAGCTTCAAGGATGCCTCCACGGTGCTGTACTCGACACGATCGGGCGTCGCCTGGTCGGCCCTCGGTCATGCCACCGCCTGCTACGAGGCCGCCCTGGCCTACGCCACCCAACGGGTACAGTTCGGCAAGCCCCTCGCGAAGTTCCAGATGGTGCAGGAGCGCCTGACCCAGATGCTCGCCGATCTCACCTCCATGCAGCTGTACTGCCGGCGCCTGGCCGATCTCGAATCCGCGGGCCAGCTCCGCCCCACCCAGGCCTCCCTCGCGAAGTACCACAACACCCGCACCGCGCGCCGGATCGCCGCGACGGCCCGCGATCTGCTCGGCGGCAACGGCATCCTGATCGAGAACGGCGTGATGCAGCACATGGCCGACATCGAAGCCATCCACACCTACGAGGGCACCGAGAGCGTGCAGGCCCTGCTGATCGGCCGCGACATCACGGGGATGAGCGCCTTCGCCTGACCCCTGCGAGCGCGGCCGGCCTGATGCCAGACTGGCCCCATGGCAGCGCGCGCAACGGTCGTCGGCAGCGGCCCCAATGGGCTGTCCGCCGCCGTGGCGCTGGCCCGCGCGGGGCTCGAGGTGCGCGTGCTCGAAGCCGCCCCCTCGATCGGCGGCGGGGTGCGCTCGGGTGCCGCGACCCTGCCCGGCTTCGTGCACGACGTGTGCTCGGCCGTGCACCCGGCGGCTCTCACCTCCCCCTTCTTCCGCGCGCTGGAGCTCTCCCGCCACGTCGACTGGCTCGTCCCGAAGGCCTCGTACGCGCACCCTCTCGAGGGCGGGCGGGCGGCGATCGCCTGGCACGACATCGACCGGACTGTCGCCGGGCTCGGTCCCGACGGCCCCGCCTGGCGGCGCCTGCTCGCACCGCTTGCCCGCCGCATCGACGAGGTCGTCTCCTTCACCGGAGACCAGCTGCTGCGGATGCCACGACACCCGCTCACCGCAGCGCGGTTCGGCCTGCGCGTCGCCGCGAACGCCCTTCCCTCGACCCCGTTCCGCACCGACGCCGCCGCCGCGCTCCTCACGGGCGCGCTCGCGCATGCGAACACCCGGATGCCCTCGCTCGCGTCATCGGCGGCAGGCATGCTGCTGGCAGCCCACGGCCACTCCACGGGCTGGCCTGTCCCCCGCGGCAGCGCGCAGGCGATCGCCGATGCTCTGGCCGCCGACCTTTTCGCCCACGGCGGCGAGATCGAGACGGACACGCGCGTCGGCACGCTCGCCGACCTCGACTGGGGCGATCCGGAGAACGATCTCCTCGTGCTCGACACCTCGCCGCGCTTGCTGTTGACGGCCCCGCATCTTCCCCCGCGCTACGCGCGGGCCATCCGCCGCTACCGCTACGGCCCGGCCGCCGCGAAGGTCGACTTCGCCCTGGACGGCCCCGTCCCGTGGGCGAATCCGGAGGTCTCCGCCTCCCCCACCGTGCACCTGGGCGGCACGCGGGAGGAGATCCTCACGGCCGAGGCGGAGGTCTCACACGGCCGCATCCCCGAGCACCCCTACGTCCTGGTGGTCCAGCCCTCGGTCATCGACCCCACGCGCGCCCCCGAGGGGAAGGCCGTCCTCTGGGCGTACACCCACGTGCCCCTGCACTCGCGCGCGGATGTGACCGAGGCGATCACCGCGCAGATCGAGCGGTTCGCCCCCGGCTTCCGCGACCTCATCCTCGCCAGCAGCCACGTCGCCGCGGCAGAGCGGGAGGAGATCAACCCCGCCGAGATCGGCGGCGACATCCTGGGAGGTGCGTTCACCCTCACCCAGGCGTTGCGGCGTCCCGTCGTGTCGCGGCATCCGTGGCGCACGCCGCTGCCGGGGGTGTACCTCGCCTCGGCCGCAACCCCTCCGGGACCCGCGGTGCACGGCATGAACGGCTGGTACGCCGCGCGCACCGCCCTGCGCGACCGCACCGGCATGGATGTCTGCCTGGACGACCTCTTCGGCGGCGATCTCGTCGGCGGCTGAGCCAACCCCGACGGGCGGTCTGGACAACCGGCGACCCTCGCGAGAGGCTGAGCGCGTGCCGCACCCCCTGCCCGACCCCATGCTTGCCAAGGCCGTCGACCGCATCCCCGCGGCCGACGCTGTCGCGGGCGGCCTCTCCTACGAGCCGAAATGGGACGGATTCCGGGCCCTGGTCTCCTGGGACGGCGAGCGGGTCGAGATCGGCAGCCGCGGCGCAAAATCCCTCACCCGTTACTTCCCTGAACTCGTCGCCGCCTTCGAGCAGGTGCTGCCCGAGCCGTGCCTCCTCGACGGCGAGATCGTCATCGCGGTCGGCGAGCCCGGCGCCCAGCGCCTGGACTGGGACAGCCTCACCCAGCGCGTCCACCCCGCACAGTCACGGGTGATGCGGCTCAGCTCCGAAACACCGGCGATGTTCATCGCGTTCGACATCCTCGCCCGCGGCGACGACGACCTGAGCATCCGCCCTTTCGGTGAGCGTCGCGCGCAGCTGATCGAGCTGCTGCGCGAGGTGCCGCATCCGGTGCACGTGACCCGCGAGACCCGGGATGCCGCGCTCGCCGCCGAATGGTTCGAACGCTTCGAGGGCGCGGGGTTGGATGGCGTCGTGGCAAAACCCCTCGGCCTCCCGTACGCACCGGGGAAGCGTGCGATGTTCAAGATCAAGCACTCCCGTACGGCTGAGGTCGTCGCCCTCGGCTACCGCGTCCACCGCAGCGGCAGCGGGGTCGGATCGCTCCTGGTCGGCCTCTATACCGATGATGGCCGGCTCGTACAGGTCGGCGGTGTCTCGGCCTGGACCGACAAGCGTCGCCGCGAGTTGGTCGATCAGCTGGATCCGCTCGTGGAGCGTGACGACGAGGGTCGTGCGGTCACCGGTGAGGGCGAGCGATCACGCTTCGCGAGCGGCAAGGATGTGTCGTTCGTGCGGCTTCGCCCCGAGCTCGTGCTCGAGGTGCGGTATGACCAGCTCGAGAAGTGGCGATTCCGGCACACCGTGCAGTTCCTGCGCTGGCGTCCGGACCGAGAACCGGCCTCGTGCACGTACCGCCAGCTCGATCTGATCCCAGACTACGACGTGGGCGCCGTGCTGGAGTCCTGACCGCTCAGTCGGTGGGCGGCGTGAATTCCACAACGGGAATACGAGTCGTGCCGAGTTTCTCCATGCCCGCGCTCAACGCCTCCCACGCCTTCGGGTGGCGCTCCGCGTAGTGGGCGAGCACGGCATCCGACTCGGCCTTGTCGAGCAGCCGCACATGCGCCGGCACCCGACGCGCGCGGCCCGTCGACAAGAACGCGACACCGTTCGCACGGAGGTTGCGGTACCACTGTGCTTTCGTCCCCCAGCCGGATGCCACGTAGAGCACGTTGTCGCCACGCTCGATCACCTCGACCACGACGAACCGCGACTCACCCGAGACCCGACCCTGATGCTCGATCATGACGAAGCGCGCGCCGAGCATCCACCCCAGGCCCGCCCTGTAGAGGCCGATGGGAGCGCGCAAGATCCACTTGGCCTTCAGCAGGTCGGCAACGACGCTCCCGCGGTCGTTCGTCGTGGCGTGGTCGGTCTCGCTCATGGTTTCTCCTCGGGTGCAACTCGACGGTGGGATGTGCAACTCGGCCTCACCACGTGCAACTCGGCGGGGTGAGGTGCAACTCGGCCTCACCACGTGCAACTCGGCCTCACCACGTGCAACTCGGCCTCACCACGTGCAACTCGGCGGGGTGAGGTGCAACTCGGCTACGTGGGGGTGGGGCGGGCGCGGCTGGGCTGGACGCGCGGGGGCTCGCCGGGCATCTTCGGAAACTCCGGCGGAAACGGCAGCTCCCCCAGCCCCGCCTCGAGATCCCGCTGCCACCACTCCAGCAGGGTATCGATCCGCCCGGGACGCTCACCGAACTGCGCCCACGCGTCGCCGACATCGGCCAGTCGCTGCGGAACGGTGCGCACCGTGAAGGCGCCGGGGTCGACATCCGGCAGTTCGTCCCAGCCGATCGGCGTCGACACCGTCGCTCCGGCAAGCGCGCGGGGACTGTAGGCGCCGGCCATCGTGCGGTCGCGGTTGGCCTGATTGAAGTCGATGAAGACGCGCTCCCCCCGCTCTTCCTTCCACCAGTTCATGGTGACCCGCTCGGGCATCCGCCGCTCCAGCTCCCGCCCCGCGGCGATCACCGCGTGGCGCACGTCGAGGAACTCGTGGGTCGGCTCGATCGGGCAGAACACGTGGATGCCGCGGCTGCCGCTCGTCTTGATCCAGGCATCCAGCCCCGCCTCGGCGAGCACCTCGCGCAGTGCCGGAGCGACGGCCGCGGCATCCGCGAAATCGGTCCCCGGTTGCGGGTCGAGGTCGATCCGCAGCTCGATCGGGTTGTCGGTGTTCGCGCTGAGCGAGGCCCAGGGGTGGAACACGACGGTGTTCATCTGCGCGGCCCACACGATCGCGGCCGGCTCGGCGAGAACGACCTGGGGATGCCGCCTCCCGCTGTTGTACGCGACCGTGACCGTCTGCACGTAGTCGGGGGCGCCCTTGGGCGGGTTCTTCGAGTAGAACATGTCCCCGGCAACGGAGTCGGGATAGCGCTCCAGCGACATCGGCCGGTCGCCGTTGGCCGCCAAGAAGGGGTCTGCCACGGCGATGAGGTACTCCGCGAGCTCGCGCTTGGTGATGCCCAGCTCGGGCCAGATCACCCGGTTCGGGCTCGACAGCGACACCTGCCGCTCACCGTGCGGTGCCGGAACAGTCAGCGCGACGCGTTCAGAGGCCATGGCTCGAGCCTAGGAAGCCGCGGCGACGCGGGGAAGGGTGATCTCAGCCCGCCGGCGGTGGTGCGAGAGCCACGAGAGGCTGCAGCTCTGCGCGGGACAGCCGGATCCAGGGGCCTGCGGGGTCGATGAGGATGCCCGACAGGTTGGCATCCGCACGCAGCGCGGCGCCGATCTTCGCGCCCGTGATGGGCGCGGGGCGGTCGCCGCGGCCGAGCGCGGCGATCTCGACGGGGTGCGTGAAGACCTCGAGGTAGCGCTCACCCTCCTTCGAACGTGCCTCGGCGACACCCATCCGATCCGACCCGGCGGGCTTGTTGGTGGCCACCCAGAGCTTCGCGGCGCCGAGCGCATTCACGACATCCGTCGGCGTCTTCGCGGTGCGCGGGGCCGCAAGTGTCTGCTTGACGAGCGTGTCGGGGTCGGCCTGCTCGACGAGCTGGGCGATGAGCTCCCGCGAGAGCACGGCGCGCGCCGGCGCCGAGGCGGGGTCGAGGATCACGCCCGCGTAGGTGCCGGCCAGCACAAACCGCATCACGGCGCGGGCGGGCTGTGACATCGCCGAGGTGTCGGCGGCGGCGTCAGCCGCCAGGCTCGCCTTGAGCGCCTCAACACCGCTGTAGGCCAGGATGAACTGCTTGTCGCCGATGTTGGTCACCGCCAGCGGCAGGTTGGCACCCTCGGCGAGCAGCTTCTTGGCGTCGCCCTTCACGCGCAGGAAGAGGTTACCCTGCAGCATCTGCCGCGCGACATGGAGAATCTGGGTGGTCTCGGGCTTCTCGGGAAGCGCGGCCAGCGCGGCCTTGATCGGGGCATTGTCCTGAAGCCCGGCCGGCGTCGACGGACCGGCGGGGGTCGTGGCCGCCGGCGGTGTGGGGGCAGTGGGCGCTGCCGGGGCCGTCGGCTGCGCGGCACCCAGTCCCTGGAACGACGACATGGAGATTCCCACGGCGGGGGCGTCGGGAGCGGCATCCGGAGCGGTCTCGGGCACGTCGGAGCCGGCAGGAGCGGCCGAGTCTGCGGCCTCCTGTTCGGCGGCGGCGGCTTCGCCCTTCCGCTTCTCGTTGTCGGCATTGGACGAGCGTCGCGAGAACAGTGCCATGCTTCGAGGCTACAGAGGCCGCCTGGATGCCGCATCCGGGTCGAGCTGGGACGGTCAGAACAACTGCAGCAACTGCGCGAGCAGGATCTTCACGACCAGCGCCGTCGGGTAGACGAGGCTGTAGCCGAGGGCGACGCGCACGTCCTGCCCGGCGCGGTCCTGCGCGAATGCGAGCACTGCGGTGTTGGTCTGGGCGCCGGCGATCACGCCCGAGAGCTTCGTTGCGCCGACATCCGTGAGCCGGCGCAGGGCGAACAGGATGCCGAACATCCCGACCACGGTGGTCACCGCGCCGACCCCGAGCAGCGCGAGGATCTCGCCTGACCCGATCGCCTGCAAGATCTGGGAGCCCGCCTTCGAGCCGGCGTAGGCCAGGAACAGCAGCAGACCGAGCTCACCGAGCGCTGTGGCCGCGGCGTGCGGGATGGTGGTGACGAAGCGTCCGATCCTGCCGATCCTCCCCATCACGATCCCGATGACCAGGGCCCCCGCCGCCGAACCGATCGCCAGGTGCGATCCACCGGGAAGAGGGATCTCGATGAGCCCGAGCGCCATACCGGCCGCGATGCCGAGACCGAGGGCGACGGGGTTCAGCTCGGTCATGCCGCGCTCGGAGTCACCGAGGAACGCGGTCACCTCGGGAAGGGTGTCGCGCGGGGCGACCACTCGCAGGCGGTCACCCTGATGCAGCACGAAGTCCGGCGTGCCGAGGAACTCCACGTCCCCGCGCCGAACCCGCACGATGGTCGCGCCGAACCGCTCCGCGAGCCCCAGCTGCGCGATCGAGCGGCCCGACCAGCGCGAGTCCGACAGGATCGTGCGCCGGTAGTCCAACTGGCTGCGGTCGTGCGTGATGTTGATGTCGGACGGGTGACCGAGCTCATCCACGACGGCGGCGACGACAGCCTCGGGCCCCACCGTGTTGATGATCCCCCCTGGCTCGAGCACGGTGTCGGGACGCACGACCAGCACCTCGCCGTCGGGTCGCCGAAGGCGCGAGATGACGACGCGCCCGCCGTACCGCGCGGTGACCTCGGCGACGGTGGGGGCGGTGTCGGTGTCGATGTGCACCACGAGATCCACGATGCGTGCGGGCGCGTCACGGTCGCCCGACCGCCGTCGGAGTGCGACCGAGACGGCGGCCATCGCACCGATCACACCGATCACGTAGGTGCTCGCGTAGCCGACCGTGGCTGCCGGGCTGCCTCCGGTCGCCGCGAGCGCGGGGGTGCTGGTCAGAGAACCGGCGAACACACCGGCGATCGTGTCGGGGCTGAAGCCGAGCCAGGTGCCAAGCCCCAGGGCGAGACCCGCGGCCAGCACGAGAACCGCGGCGATCGTGAGCAGCATCCACAGGGAGCTGCGCAGGGCGTTGACGAATTCAGGACCAGCGAGCACGCCCACACAGAACGCGAACAAGACCAGCCCGAAGTCTCCGATGTACGAGGGGACGACGATCTCGACACCGAGCGCGACCCCGCTCGCGGTGACGACGATCATCGTGAACAGCACCGCGACGGCGCCGAGCGCGACCCCGTAGATGCGGATCTTCCCGAGCGCCGCACCGATGCCGACAACGAGCGCGAGCAGCACCACGGGCTGTGCGGCGAAGAAGTCGAACACCGACGCGAGGGTCATCGTTCTCCTTCCACACTGCTTCGACCAGGCAGCGGGCTCCCTCACTCGCGCGCGTGCCGCGAGCCTACGCCCGAGACGCGCGCGCCAACGAGGGTCGAAGGTCCCCGCTCAGCGCCCGTCGGCGAAGGCGGCGTCGAACGGGCGGTCCGGGAGCGGCCACAGCAGCGAGCGCACGAAGCCCACGGCCTCGGCGGCGCCGTGCCGGCGATCCATGCCCGCGTCTTCCCACTCCACCGAGATGGGGCCGGTGTAGCCGATCGCCTGAAGAGCGCGGAAGGCGTCCTCCCAAGGGATGTCGCCGCGACCCATCGAGACGAAGTCCCACCCGCGACGGGGGTCAGCCCACGGCAGGTGGGAGCTCAGACGCCCCGCGCGTCCGCCGCCCATGCGAAGGCGGGTGTCCTTGCAGTCGACGTGGTAGATCCGGTCCTGGAAATCCCAGATGAATCCGACCGGGTCGATGTCCTGCCACACCATGTGCGAGGGGTCCCAGTTGAACCCGAACGCCGCTCGGCGATCGACCGCCTCGAGCGTGCGCACGCTCGTCCAGTAGTCGTAGGCGATCTCGCTCGGGTGCACCTCGTGGGCGAAGCGCACGCCCTCGTCGTCGAAGACGTCGAGGATCGGGTTCCAGCGGGCGGCGAAGTCCTCGTAGCCGGCATCGATGACGGATGCCGGAACCGGCGGGTACATCGCGACATACGGCCAGATCTTGGAGCCCGTGAAGCCGACGACGGTGTCCACGCCGAGCTTGCGCGCCACGCGTGCGGCCTTCTTCATGCCGTCGGCGGCGCGCTGTCGCACACCCTCCGCGTCGCCGTCGCCCCAGATGTCGGTGCGAAGGATGCCTTCGTGGCGGAAGTCGATCGGGTCGTCGCACACGGCCTGCCCGGTCGCGTGGTTCGAGATCGCGAACAGCTGGAGGCCGTGGCGGTCGAGGATCTCGAGGCGCTCGCGCACATAGGCGTCGTCCTCGTCGGCGCGCGCGACGTCCAGGTGGTCGCCCGCGCACGCGATCTCCAGGCCGTCGTACCCGGCCTCGGCCGCGAAGGCTGCGACCTCCTCGAAGGGAAGGTCCGCCCACTGCCCCGTGAACAGGGTGACAGGGGTGGTCGATGGCTCGGTCATGGGGTGTCCTCCCACTGGCCGGTGGCGGCGGATTCCAGGACAGCCTCGGTCAGTTGCACTGCGCGCACACCGTCCTCGAAGGTCGGAAGGCCGTCGGGCGCCGCCCCGGCGACGGCCGCATAGGTGTCAGCGGCGAACGCCGTGAAGGCGTCCTGGTAGCCCTGCGGGTGCCCCGCGGGGGTGCGTTCCAGCCGCGCCGCATCCGGTGCCATCTGCGCGGCATCCCGCAGAATGAGCATGCTCGCCGCACGCTTTCCGACCCACATGGTCTCGGGATGTTCCTGGTCGAAGGCGACGGAGGCGTCGCTGCCCGCGATCTCGAAGCTGAGCTGGTTCTTGCGGCCGGGGGCGACCTGCGACACCAGGAGGGACCCGATCGCTCCGCGTGAGAACTCGACGGTCAGGGCGATCGACTGCTCTCCGGCCGAGACGGCGCGGGGGACTCGGCCCGGCCCGACCGTGCGCGCCGTCGCGACCAGGCGCACGATGCGGTCGCCGGTCACGAACTCCAGCAGATCCACCAGGTGCGATCCGACGTCGGCGAAGGTCACCGATCGGCCGCCGTCGACGGGGTTCAGTCGCCAGGCATCCGCGGGTGCCGACAGCAGCCAGTCCTGCAGGTAGGCGCCTCGCACGGTGATGACCGGACCGATCTCCCCCGCGGCGATGCGGGCGCGTGCGTCGCGCACGAGCGGGTGGAAGCGGTAGACGAACGGCACGGTCGCGACCTGTCCGGCCGCTGCGTCGGCGAGCGCGCGGGCGGAGGCGAGGCTCGTGGTCAGCGGCTTCTCGCAGACGACGGGGAGTCCGGCATCCAGCACCGCGAGCGCCTGCGGCGCGTGCAGGCGGTTCGGGGTCGTGATGTGGATGACATCCATCTCTCCCGAGGCGAGCATCTCGTCGAGGGTTGCGAACCCGCGGTCGATCCCCAGTTCCTCGGCGGCCGTGCTCCCACGCTCGGGCGTGGAAGCGACGATCCCGGTAACTCGGGCACCGGCGGCGCGGGCGGCCCGGGCATGGACGGCGCCCATGAAGCCGGCGCCGACGATTCCGATGCGAAGCGCGCTCATGCGGCGCGGAAGGTCGCGTCCGCCCACTGGGCGCAGCGGACTGCGGAGTCGTACGGGTCGAGCATCGTCAGGTCTTGCTCGACGATGACCCAGCCGTCCCAGCCTTCGGGCAGCCGCGAGAGGATGCCGACGAGGTCCAGGTCACCGTCGCCCGGCTCGGTGAACAGGCCGCGGCTGGGGCCCCACGCGTAGTGGGTCGGAGTCGCGCGGCTGAGAGCGGCGACCTCGAGGTTCAGATCCTTGACGTGCAGGTCGATGACACGGTCCGCGTGGCGGGCGATGACCTCGCCCGCATCCTCGCCGAGCCACGCGATGTGGCCGATGTCGAAGGACGCGCCCATCCGCTCGGGCGCGATCGCGCCGAGGACGTAGTCGATCTCGGCGACGGTCTCGACCCACGAGCCGATGTGGTTGTGAAGGCCCGCGCGCACGCCTTCGGCGGCGAGGACGTCGGATGCCTCGCCCAGCGCCTCGGTGACCCGCTCCAGCCGCGCCTGGTCGAAGCCGGCGCCGACGGCGGTGGCCTCCAGGGTCCGGACATCCCAGGGGTGCCAGGTCAGCGCGGGCGCGAGGAAGATCGTGTCCAGTCCGAAGTAGGCCGACTCCTCCGCCGCCCGGCGGATGCCGTCGAACAGGTGCACGCGCTCGGCGGTGCCTGTCGCGGGAAGCTCCGGCGGCACGTCGATCGCCGCGTAGCCCGGCGCGAGCGCGAGGCCCGCGGCATCCACCATGCGGCCGAAGTCCTGCAGGGTCTGGGTCTCGAGCACCCCGAGCATGACGGTGTCCCAGCCCGCGCGCTTCACATCCATGAGGATGCCGGGATAGTCGGCACGGAAGGCCGGGTCGGCGATCAGCCATAGGTCGGCGCTGTCCGGATCGCTCGGGTCGGCCTTGCGGCTGAACCACTGGATGGGGTTCAGCGCGACCTTCGACCGCGGGATGGTCAGCGGCGTGGCGGTCATGCGCACACCTCCTCGGCGGCGGCAGCGGCCAGCGCCGGGTGGACGACGACCGCCTCGGCGGCGCGGACGGCCGTGACGGTGCCGGTGAGCGTCGAGTTGCACACGAGCGCGGTCGGCACGACGCCGTTGCCGGCGACGAAGAGGTTGTCGAACCCCCAGACGAGGCCGGAGTGGTCGCACACGCTCGTCCCGTCGTCGCTGTCTCCGGCGCGAACGGTGCCGGTGTAGTGCAGCGAGGATCCGGCGGGCAGCACCTGCGAGTCGGTCTCACGGTTCCACTCGCCAAGCCGCTCGGCGATCCCGGCCATGAAGTCACCCGCCTGTTCGATGAGGGCGAGGTCGGCTTCCGACCACGAGAATTCGGCGCGCATCACGGGCATGCCGGCGATGTCGCGGTCCTCGTCGCTGAAGACGATCCGGTTCTCGGCGCGCACCTCGGTGGGGACGTAGACCGAGACGCCGACGCCGTAGGCGAGCGGATTCGCGTCATCGTCGATGTAGGTGCGGTTCATGACCTGGCACTGGTAGGGCAGGGCGGGCGAGTTGACCGGCACCCAGAGCGAATCGCTGACGGTCTCGCCGTCGCGGTAGCCGGGGAGCTCCTCGAGAGCGATGCCGAAGCGGTCGAGGTCGAGCAGGACGCGGTTGGTGACGAAAGCGTGCTCGTTGAGGTGGGTGCCGAGGGCGGCGGGACGGATGCCGGAGGCCCAGAGCAGCTGCGGGCTGCGCAGCGCGTCGGCGGCGACGACCACCACGGCCGCGGCGATCTCGGTCACCTCGCCTGTCGTGATGTCCTTGGTGCGCGCGCCGCGGACGGTCGCACCGTCGTGGACGAGCTCGGTGACGATCTGCCCCGACACGAGCGTGAAGTGCTCGTCGCCGCCGACCTCGATGGGAGGGAAGATCACGGCCGGGCCCGTGCGCACCAGACGCCCGTCGACGTCCCTGACCGCCATGGGCATCGCCTGTGGCAGGCGGCCGGGGGCAGCCATGTGCCCCAGGTGCGCGGTGAGGGCGTCCAGCACGTGCTGTCCGGCAGTGGTGGGACCGATCGGCGAGGCCGTCACGCGCAGCACATCGCGGGCGATCTCGAGGTCACGGTCCCACCGGTCCGGGTCGCCGAAGCGCTCGGCCTCTTCGGGCCACGGGGTCGCCGCGGTCCAGTGGACTCCCATTCCACCGACGTTCCAGCCGACGGCGGCGCCGGGCAGCTGCGCACTGTCGTGACCGAGCGCGGCGATGCGGTGCATCCCCGGCTCGAGGTCCGACAGCGCGGTGGCACGCTCGGTCGCCGGCTGATCGGCGGCGTAGAGCCCCTGAATCCCGATCGAGACCTTCTCGTTGTACTGCTCCCAGAGCTCGGGGTCCTTGGTCTCGTGCAGGTGGTGTCCCGAGCCGTCGGCGATGGCGGGACCCGCGTCGACGATCGTGATCTGCGCCTCGGGGCGCTCGGCGCGCACCAGGGCCGCGACGGCGGCACCCATGATGCCGCCGCCGACGATGAGCACGTCGGTGTATTCAGGGGGGGTCATGCTGTGTGTCTCTCCTATCGCAGCGCCGACAGCGCGAGGATCTGCGCGTCGACGTCGGCCAGCATGCGATCGCGCTGCGCGCTGTCGCACCAGGACGCTTCGAACCCGGCCCGCGCGATCCGCGCGGTCTGGGCGTCGTCCAGTCCCATCGCCGGAAGGGCGTGGGTGTATTCGCGGCCGATGTCGGTCTTGAAGAAGACCGCGTCATCGGTCGCCAAGGTCACGGGAAGGCCCGCACGCACCATCTGGGCGATGCGGTGCTCGGGGGTGAACTCCCACGCCGAGAGCATGTGGGTCGAGTGGGGCGTGCACGTGAAGGGCACCCCGGATGCCACGGCGCAAGCGAGCGCATCCGCGTCATCCACCACGCGGTAGCCGTGGTCGATGCGGTCGACACCGAGGGTCTCGATCGCGTCGACGACGTTCTGCGGCGAGGCGTTGAGGGTCTCCCCCACGTGCGCCGAGGTCTTCAGCCCGTGCCGCTGGGCCAGCTCGTACGCCTCGCGGAACCGCAGCGGGTCCTCCGTGAACTCGGGCGTCAGGTCGTCCATGCCGATCCCGACGACCACGTCGCGCGGGTGGGCGATGACCGTCTCGACCATCTTCACCGCGGTCTCGGGCGAGAGGGAGCGGTTGATGGCGGCGACGATCCGGAATCCGACGCCGAAGTCCCGCTCCGCCTGCGTCAGTCCGTCTGTCATCGCATCGATCAGGCTCGGGTAGTCGATGCCGCGGGGCGCGAAGTTGTCGGGGTTGATGAAGTACTCGCGGTAGCGGAGGTTCCCGTCGCGCACGCCGTCCTCGACGCCCTCGTATGCGACGCGGGCGATCTCGTCGCCGGTCGTGAGGGCCAGGTGGGCGGCGTTGAAGACATCCAGGAAGTCGGGCAGACCCTCGTAGTCCAGGAGCGCGTCCAGGTCGTCGGTCTTCAGCTCGATCTTGTGCGTCGAGGCGAGCTCGACGAGGGTCGGGACCCGCATGACCGAGACGAAGTGGCAGTGCAGCTCGGCTTTGGGGAGCAGGCGCAGGTAGTCGTGGGTGCTCAGCATGATGTCTCCTGTTCGGGAAGCGTGGTGCTCCCCATCGTGGAGGTCGCGGAAGTCGGGCTCATTTCAGAGCACCCCCCGTGATGCCGGCGACGAAGTAGCGCTGCAGGGCAATGAGGATCACCAGCGGCGGCAGCACCGAGATAAGTGCGCCGGCGGCCGTCACGTTGGTGCCGTTCGAGGTGATCTGCTGGGCGATGCCGGCCAGCTCGAGGGTGATCGGCGTGGTCGAGCCCGACACGCCGACGAAGATGAGCGGGGTGAGCAGGTCGTTCCACGACCACATGAACTGCAGGATCGCGAGCGACACGAGGATGGGCGCCGACAGGGGCAGCACGATGCGCAGGAAGATCCGCAGCTCCGAGGCGCCGTCCACGGATGCCGCCTCGAACAGCTCTCCCGGGATCGTGTACATGTAGCCGCGCATCAGATAGATGCCGAACGGCAGCGTGTAGAACACCTGGAAGATCCACACCGCGGCGGGAGTCCCCGTGATGCCGAGGAACGAGAACAGCTGGATCAGCGGGCTGAACGAGACCTGCGGGGGCACGGCCAGCAGCGCCACCAGGATGCCGAACACGATGATGCTGCCCTTGAAGGTCCATCGAGAGAGGACGTATCCGCCGTAGGCCGAGAGCAGCACCGTGATCGCCGTGGCGGGCAGCGCGAAGGAGAGCGTCGCCAGGATCGTGGTGTCCAGGCGCAGGGTGTCCGCTGCCGTCGCATAGTTCTCGAGCGTGATGAGCGGCTGGGCGAAGATCGTCCACCACCCGCTGGCCGCCGAGTCAGGCGTCGTGCGCAGCGACATCGCGATCATCTCGAGGATCGGCGTGAACCAGAACAGCGTGACGACCAGGACGGCGATGTGCAGCAGGATGCGGCCGAGGCGGGCGCGCGCACCGCGGCGGCGACGGCCTGCTCGAGAGGCGTGCGCGGCGAGGGTGTTCTCGCCGTGGAAGGCGGTGGCGCTCATATGTGGATCTCCCGTCGCGCGTGCCGGACGTTGAACCACACGATCGGCAGGGACAGCACGAGCAGCAGGATCGCGAGGGCGCTGGCCTGTCCGACGTGGTTGGGGAACTGGAACAGCTGGGTGAACATCTCGTTGGCCACGACGTCTGTGCCGCCGTTGCCGTTCGTCATGACGTAGACGATGTCGAAGACCTTGATCGCTTGGATCACCTGCGTCGTGATGACGGTGACCATGCTCGGCCAGATGATGGGGAGGACGATGGTGAAGAACACGCGGAACTCGCTCGCACCGTCCAGGCGCGCGGCCTCGAGGTATTCCGAGGGGACCGCCTTGACGGCGGCCGACAGGATGAGGACGGCGACGCCGAGCCCGGCCCAGACGCCGACGACCACGAGCGCGAGGGTGTTGAGCCACTGCGCATCGCTCGGGGGGCGCGCCGTCCAGGCGACCGGGGCGAGCCCCACGGCCTGGAGGATCGCATTGAACAGGCCGAACTGGGTGCGACCTTCGGGCGACCAGGAGTACAGCAGTCGCCAGGCGATGCCGGCCGCCGTGAGGGAGATGGCCGTGGGGAGCACGAGCATGGTGCGGGCGACGAGCTCGTACTTGACCCGGTCGATCATGACCGCCATGACGGTGCCGATGACGACGATGCCCAGCGGCATCGCGACGATCCAGATCGCGTTGTTGAGGAAGATGGGGAGGACGTCGCTGCCGAGCGCCCAGAGATAGTTGTCGAGCCCGCTCCAGGCCGAGGCATCCGCGCTGCGGAAGCTCAGGACGAACGTGGCCACCGCGGGGTAGATCAGCACGGCGAGCAGCCCGATGAGGATCGGCGCGAGCCAGAACCAGGGGCGGATCCGCCGCGCGACGGTGGGCCGCGCTCGGGAGAGCAGGCGCTCACCGGCCGCCGTGAAGAAGATCACGGCGGCCGGGACGAGCACCGTCCCGATGAGGATGGACAGGACGGTCATTGGGTCATCAGCCCTTCGAGGCCTCGATACCCGCGAGGATCTCATCCAGCGAGTCGGGGTCCTGGACGTAGGACATGATGCCCTGCAGGTAGGCCGTGTTCACGGCGGTGGCGACAGCGGATGCCGGACCCGGCGTGACGGTGTCGGCGGCGAGAAGGATCTCGGCCGAGCTGGCCATGTTGTCGTTCGGGTAGGCGCTGAGCGGCACATTGACGTTCGCGACGGTGTACTGACCGCTCGCGGCCAGGAGCGCCTGCGCCTCGGCCGATGCCCAGTACTTCATGAACGCCGAGGTGGCGTCGTCGTCGTTGAGGGCGAAGGTCACGTGACCGGCGACATCCAGCGCACCCGCGTAGTCCTCGACCGAGGCCGGGATGTCGAAGAAGTTCAGACCGGTGGGAACGACCGCGTCGGGGTTGGAGGCACCGACGATGGAGGCCGCGTAGTTGCCCCAGAGGGTCAGCTGGCAGGTCTGCGGGTCGCTGTACATGCCGTTCATGAACACGAACGCCGAGGTCGAGACGACAGCCTGCGGGCCGCCGTCGACGAGCGTGTCGGAGGTGGCGATCTTGCCGAACTCCTCGAACGCCCACTTCACCTCGTCGCTGGTCCAGGGCAGCTCACCCGAGGCCCACTCGGCGAGCTTCTCGCTGCCGAACTTCTTGACGAAGAGGTTCTCGATGAAGCCCTGCGCGGGGAAGCCCGAGCCGGCGCCGGCCTCGAGGCCCATGCACCACGGAGCGGCGTCACCGGCGGCAGCGGCCTCTTCAGACCAGGCCATCAGGTCGTCCCACGAGCCCGAGGTCGGACCTTCGTAGGTCGCGGTGTTGTAGAAGATCTGGAAGGTGTCGGCCTCGTTCCAGACGCCGTAGACGTCGCCGTCGATGGTCGCCGAGTTGAGCAGACCCTCGTTGTAGTTGGCGGCGAGCACGTCGTCGCCGATGACCTCGCTCATCGAGACCGCGTCACCGCTCGCGGCGTACTGCAGCATGAGGCCGAGTCCCTGGCCGTCGACGACGTCGGGAGCGTTACCGGCCTCGACAGCCGCCGCGACGACCGTCGCCTGGTCCGCATTGCCGACGTAGTCCACGACAGCTCCGGTGGCCTCTGCGAACGGGGCCATCGCGTTGATGAACGCGTCGGCCTCGGTGCCGGTGGTGACGCCGAGGACCTCGATCGTGGTGCCCGAGAAGTCCGCGCCGCCGGCGGCCTCTTCTGCCGCGGCGATCGCCGCGTCAACGAGGTCCTGGGGAAGACCCGAGTCGGTGCTGGTGGTCGCGGTCGGGTCGGCGTCGCTCGACGAGTCGCTCGAGGATGCGCAGCCGGCGAGCACGAGGGCGCCTGCGGTGCCGAGGACCGCCAGGCTCGCGAGGCGCGTGCGCCAGAGGTGGTGCTGAGTCATGTGAACTCCGAGGGATTGAGGGGGGTGCCAGTCGCAGTCAGCGGCCGGTGTGGTGCTCCAGCAATAATGCGCGAAGGTAGCAGTATTGGCCTACTCGGAAACCGGGAATTTACACGGCGGAAAAGTGAGCGCGGCTCACCTTTGACCTGTTATGCCCAGGTCAGGGCATGTTTCTCAGGTCGAAGATCTCGCGTTCGGCGACATCCAGCGCGAGGCGCACCGCCCCGATCAGCCCCCCGCTTCCTACGAAGCGCGCGGTACGGACACCGAAGTGCGGTGCCCCCACCGCAACGAGCTCTTCCCGAAGGATCTCCAGGACTTCGGCTTCCGCTTCGTCGAATCGGCCGGCCACGACCACCAGCGGTGGCGCGAGCAGCCAGCCGATCACACTCAGCAGCGCCGCGATGCCCGCGAGGAAGCCGCGGACATTCGCCAGCGCGTCCGCATCGCCGGCCATCGCCTGGTCGAGGATCTCCTGCGCCGCGCGCTGCTCGACTTCTTCCGGCGAGGAGACCCCACCCAGGGGATGCTCTCGCCACCGGGCGATATCCACACCGCGGATACGGATGAGCTCACCGGCGCTGCCCTCGAAGCCGCGGTGGATGCTCCCTCCCAGAAACAAGCTCGCGCTCAGGCGAGCACCCGGGATGAGGTAGACGAAGGTCTCGGTGCCGTCGGCCGCCCCCGTCCAATGCTCGGCGAGCGCCGAGAGGTTGGTGTCGTTCTCCGCGATGACCGGGACCTCGAATGCCTCGCGGAAGGGCGCACACAGGTCGACTCCTGCCCATGCCTCGACCACGGCGGGCGTCACCATCACCCCTTCGTCGGAGATGCGACCACCGAGGCTGAGCACGATCGCACGCACGGATTCGGTACCCACTCGAGCCGATCGCAACGTCCCTCGCGCAACCTCGACTGCCTGCGCCAGCGTCGCCGCGGGGTCATCGAACCGCGCAGTCGGCTCCTCGGCGCGGGCGACCTCCTCGCCCCGGATGTCGGCGACGACGGTATGGACGCGAAACTCGTCGAAATGGACGGCGACCACAACCGCTCGAGTCGAGACGAGCGCGAAGTACTTCCGCGGCCGGCCACGACCCGCGGCGCCGTCGGGCGAGTCGACCTCGGTCACCCAACCGGCGTGCTGAAGCGCGGCGACGATCAACTCGAGCGTGCGACGCGAAAGCCCGGTGGCCTCCACCAGATCCGCAGAGGTGAGCGGCTCCGACTGGGCGAGGAACGCCCGCAGCACGCTGGCCGTGTTCACACGTCGCATGCCGGTCTGGTCAATGCCCTCCGACGGCGCGACAGGACCGCTCATGCCGGCACGACCCCGGTGAACATGAGCTCAACATCCGCGGCGAACTCCACGCTCACATCCCCCGGTACTTCGACAGCTCTGCTGTTCACCGTACCGCGGCGGTGCGCTGAGAGGTCTCTCGCCGAGTCCGATCGCACTGCAGCGGCGGCGATGCTAGAGCTTGGTGATGGGTGCGATCTTGATGAGGAGCTTCTTGGTGGCGCCGTCGTCGAAGCGCACGTGCGCCACGCGCTTCGCACCTTCGCCGGTGACGGCATCCACCCGCCCCTCGCCGAAGTCGTCGTGCCGGATGCGGTCACCCGTTGCCAGCTCCATGTCGCCGTTGTCGCGCACCTTCGCCGGGATCCTGTTGGCGATCTTGTCGATCGAAGTGCCCTTGGGGACGAGGTCGCCGCCATAGCGGTTCGAGCCGCCGCGACTCCCCCAGCCACCCGACTGCCCGCCGCGCCCGGGGCGGGCGTTCAACGCGCGCGACTGCATGCCACCGCGGGAGTTGACATCGCCCGGAGACTGCCGCCAGTCAATGAGCGGCGCCGGGATCTCCTGCAGGAAGCGGCTGGGCATCGCGACCGAGACCTCACCGAACTGGGCGCGGGTCATCGCGAGCGTGAGATACAAGCGCTGCCGCGCGCGGGTCACTCCGACATAGAACAGGCGGCGCTCCTCCTGCGGACCACCGGGCTCTCCGGCCGAGATGCGGTGCGGGATGAGGTCTTCTTCGACACCGGTGAGGAACACCGTGTCATATTCGAGCCCCTTGGCCGTGTGCATCGTCATGAGGGAGACCGATCCGGTCGCGTCGTCCAGATCGTCGGCGTCGGCGACGAGTGCGACCTCGCCGAGGAAGTCGATGACCGTGCCGTCGGGGTTGTTGCGCGCGAACTCGCGGGCGACCGCGACCAGCTCGTCGAGGTTCTCGACGCGCGCCTCATCCTGCGGGTCCTTGCTCGCCCGCAGAGCGTCGAGGTATCCCGACTTCGACAGCAGCAGCTGCAGTCCTTCGGCGACGGCTGTCGGTGGGGCGAGTTCACCCGAGGCGGGGAGCATCTTCTCGGTCGCCTCGACCAGCACCGCATCCAGGTGCGCGATCGCCGCCTGGATCTTGGGGCCGACCCCGAGGGCGGAAGCGTTGGCCAGGGCGTCGCGGAAGGTGATCTGCTGGTCCGCGGCGTAGCGGGCGATCGCCGTCTCGGTGACGTCCCCGATGCCGCGGCGCGGCTTGTTCAGGATGCGACGCACGGCCATCTCGTCGGCGGGGTTGGCGACCGCGATGAGGTAGGCGAGGGCATCCTTGATCTCGGCGCGCTCGTAGAACTTCGTGCCGCCCATGATCTTGTACGGCACCGCGGCGCGGATGAAGATCTCCTCGAGCGCACGCGACTGCGAGTTGGTGCGGTAGAACACCGCAATCTCGGCGTAGTCGACATCGGCCTTCCGCAGCCGCTCGATCTCGTCGGCGATGAACTGGGCCTCGTCGTGCTGCGAGTAGCCGGTGAAGCCGACGATCTTCTCGCCGTCCCCGGAGTCGGTCCACAGCTTCTTGTCCTTGCGGTCGAAGTTGTGGCCGATGACGGCATTCGCCGCCGACAGGATGTTCTGGGTCGAACGGTAGTTCTGCTCGAGCAGCACGACCTTCGCCCCCGGGAAGTCGCGCTCGAACTCGCTGATGTTGCGGATGTCGGCGCCGCGGAAGGCGTAGATCGACTGGTCGGAGTCGCCGACGACGGTGAGCGATGCGCCTTCGAGCAGCGGGTCCTTCTCCGGCTCGAAGATCATCATGCCGCCGACGGAATACGGATCGGACTCCCCTGCGCCGACGGGCCGCGTCAGCTCGTGGATGAGCGCGTACTGGGCGTGGTTGGTGTCCTGGTACTCGTCGACGAGGATGTGCCGGAAGCGGCGGCGGTAGACATCCGCGACCTTCGGGAACGCGCGGAACAGGTAGACCGTCTGGGCGATGAGGTCGTCGAAGTCGAACGCGTTCGCCTTCTGCAGCCCGCGCTGGTAGTCGGCGAAGATCTCTACGAACAGCCGCTCGGCGGGGTCGCTCATGTTCGCCTGGCGCGCGTAGGACTCGGCGTCGGCGAGCTCGTTCTTGAGCTTGGAGATCCGGCTCTGCACGCCCGCCGGCGTGAAGCCGAAGGCATCCCCGTCGTGGTCGCGGACAAGGCGCTTGATCAAGGCACGTGAGTCGCCCGAGTCGTAGATCGTGAACGCCTTCGTGAAGCCGAAGTTCTCGGCCTCACGGCGCAGGATCCGCACACACGCGGAGTGGAAGGTCGAGATCCACATACCGCGCGCGTTCTCGCCCACGATCTGCTCGACGCGCTCGCGCATTTCGCCGGCGGCCTTGTTCGTGAAGGTGATGGCGAGGATCTGGCTCGGATATGCCTCCCGGCTGTGCAGCAGCGAGGCGATCCGGTGGGTGAGCACCCGAGTCTTGCCGGACCCCGCTCCCGCGACGATCAGCAGCGCGGGTCCGCGGTAGGTGACGGCCTCGCGCTGCGGCGGATTGAGTCCCTCAAGCAGTGCGTTCTCAGCCCGGTCCATAGCCCGACAAGTCTAGGCGCGACATCCGACACCGCACCGTCGGCGATGCCTGCCCCGCGGCCACCAGCCCCACCGCGGCCGCACCGCGCACGGCCTTCCCTCAGCAGCACCCGCCAGACTGGGGTCATGCGCACAGTGCTCAACATCATCTGGCTCGTCCTGTCCGGCTTCTGGATGTTCCTCGGCTACATGGTCGCGGGCGTGGTGCTGTGCATCCTCCTCATCACGATCCCCTGGGGCATCGCGTCGTTCCGCATCGGCGTCTACACGCTGTGGCCCTTCGGCCGCACGATCGTGGACAAGCCGACCTCGGGGGTGTTCTCCTTCCTCGGCAACGTGATCTGGGTCATCCTGGCCGGCTGGTGGCTCGCCCTCGGCCACATCGTGTCGGGGATCGCGATGTGCTTGACGATCATCGGCATCCCCATGGGCATCGCGAGCTTCAAGCTCGTTCCGGTCTCGCTGATGCCGCTCGGCAAGGACATCGTCGACGTCCCCTGACGCGCGGCCCTCCTCAGGACGCTCTCTCGCCCCACCTCCGCGTGCCCACCTGCCGTACTCAGGCCGTGCGACGCGAGCGAGCCCAAGCTTCCGCAGAATCGCGCGGGTGCGACGCGCGCTGCGCAGCGTTCAGCCTGAGTACAGTCGGTCGGACTTCGGCGACCTGAGCGTCAACAGTCGACACACAACGTCTTCGTTGGACACAGTGAGGGTGGATGTCACACCTTCCACCTAGCGTGGGGGCATCGCGGCGATCCGGATGGTTCCGGGCACCGGCTCATACCCGGCAGCGCAGCGGGTTCGACTCCCGCCGTCGCGTCGACAGCGCGCGACACCCGAGCCACCCTGGGCTCATCGATCCGAAAGGGGCGATCCTGGCGGGCAGGTCGCGTCTCGCACGCATAAGGGGCTGGTTCGGGCGGGAGGCGCTGAGCGACGAAGAACAGCAAGCCGCCCGTGCCGCGCACGACGACACGGAGCGCGCACGCGCGGAGGCGGAGAGCGCGATCCGAGCCACGTCGGTGCAGACGCAGACCTGGTGGTTCTCGGGCTGACACGCCTCTCGCACGCTCGGTCCTCGGCTACGGCCGCCCGAACACCAGCTGAGCCGACAGCGCGCGGGCGATCCCCTCGGCGGCCTCGGGCGCGACGCTTTTGAGTGCGGGTGTCTCAACCACGAGGGTCGCAAGCCCGTGGACCTGCGCCCACAGCGCGAGAGCGGCGACATCCAACTCCTCACCCGAAAGACCCGTGCGCGCGGCGACGAAGCCGCGAACAGTCGCCGAAGCGGCGTCGCCCGCAGCAGCCAACTCGTCCTCCTCGCCGTCGGGACGACAGAGCGCACGATCGAACATCAACGTGAACTGCCGCGGATACCCGGTCGCGTAGCGGAGGTAGGCCGCCGCGATGTCACCGACGGTGGAGGCCCCATCGGCCGCGACGCGCTCGAGATCGGTCTGCAAACGACCGAACGCCCGGAGCGCTACCGCGCGCAGCAGATCCGTCCGGTCCTCAAAGTGGTTGTAGGCGGCGGTGTGGCTGACACCCGCACGTCGAGCGACCGCGCGCAACGCGACACCGTCTGCCGAGCCTTCACTCAGAAGGTCGTCGGCGGCATCCAGGAGCGCATTGCGCAGGTCTCCGTGGTGATAGCTCGCGCGTGGTTCTGATGTTGACATCGGTCATATTGTGCCCTAGCGTCGGCTCGAGAGAAGTAACCACTGGTCATATTGGAGGGGACATGTCCCACATCGTCATCGGCGCGGGCGCTCTCGGCACCGCCACGGCAATCGCACTCCGTGATGCAGGGCACCACGTCACCGTTCTCAGCCGCAGCGGAAGGCCCGCCGCCCCGGACGTGGGCTCCGCCAGCGTCGACGTGCGGGATGCGGATGCCCTCCGTGCCGCGCTGCGCGAAGCGACGACGGTCTACCAGTGCGCGATGCCGCCCTACCCTCGGTGGATCCAGGAGTTCCCCGCCCTCCAGACCGCCATCTT
Source organism: Microbacterium sediminicola (assembly GCF_039531125.1). NCBI lineage: Bacteria > Bacillati > Actinomycetota > Actinomycetes > Micrococcales > Microbacteriaceae > Microbacterium > Microbacterium sediminicola. The sequence goes on along the minus strand of NZ_BAAAPL010000001.1, from coordinate 92,879 downwards.
GGATGCCACCGCCGACGTCGGCGCCGACCTCGTCATCGGGGACAACCTGTACTCGTACGGCCGGCCCACGGGTGTCCTCGCCGAGACGAGTCCCGAAGCTCCCACGACCCGCAAGGGCCGCATGCGCAAGACAATGGCGGATGCTGCGTTGTCAGCCCATCACGAGGGCCGTCTGCGCGTCGCGCTCTGCCGTCCCTCGAACTACATCGGCCCGGGCTACGCACGCTCGGACTCGGACCTCTTTCGCCCCGCACTGGAGGGTCGTCCCCTCCAGATCCTGGGACGCTCGGATCAGCCGCACTCGTTCAGCTACGTCCCCGACGTCGGCCGCGCGATGGCAGGGCTCGGCACGAGCGAGACGGCCTGGGGCAGAGCGTGGATCGCCCCCGTCCTCGCTCCGATCACCCAGGGCGAGCTCGCGACCCTCGTCTGGCACGCTGCGGGGCAGTCGGGCACGCCACGTCTGCGGGCCTTCTCCCCCATTGCGGTGCGCGTGATCGGCGCCTTCTCACCACTCGTGCGCGAACTCGGCGAGATGATGTACGAATTCACCGAGCCGTTCGTCGCGGATTCCTCGGCGATCCGCACGGCCCTCGGCGTGGCATCCACCCCGCTCGACGAAGCCATTGCGGCGTCACTCGAAGCGGCGGCCGGAGCGAAGATCGGCGCCTGATCCCGGCGACGATCACGCCTCCGTCAGTGCGCCGGCAGCTCTAGTGTCACGGTCGTCCCGCCAGCGGAGTTGCCCGACAGCTCGACCGAAATCAGGCTGCGCGCCGCAACGGCTGCCACCAGGCTGAGCCCCAGACCGGCGCCCGGAATCGCATTCTGCTTCGCATACGGCGCGCGATAGAACCGCTCGAACGCACGCCGCCGCTCGTCCGGCGACATTCCCACACCTGAGTCGACGACCTCGATCACCGGCCCGCCCTCGCCGGCGTAGGCACGAACCTCCACGAAGCCGCCCGCGCGGGTGAACGCGATCGCGTTCTTGAGCAGCTCATAGACGATGAGCGCCAACCCGCGGGCGTTCACCTGTGCGATCATCCCGCGGGTAACCTGCACACGGACCTCGACGAGGGCTTCCTCCGCGCGCGGAGCGACCCGTTGCAACGCCTCATCGATGGCCAGCGTGATGTCGGTCGCGTCCCGGATGCTGGAGACCTTCTCGCGGTGAGCGAGCAACAGTCGCTCGATGGAGTCTCGCAGCACGGTCAACGATTCGTCGATCTGCTTCACGCGCTCGCGCAGGACGATCGGGTCCTGCTCATCGATGGCCTGATCGGTTCGCGCCATCACCACCGTGAGAGGCGTGCGCAGCTCGTGGCTCATGACCTCCAAGAACGTGTCACGCATCTCGATGGACTCGAGCAGCTCGGTCACGTCGGAGGCGCTGAAGATGGTGCCGACGCTCGGATCCTCCGGGTCGATCAGGGCGGACACGTACCGGACGGCAATCTGATCCCCGGGCGGACCTACCCACACGGTGCGCGAATTCCCCACGCCATCCGTGCCTACCCTCAATGACGCGGTGTCGACCCGCGTCGTCCGGTCGGCGCCGTACACGTGCCACGGCCGGCGCGCCGGTGTCGCCGTGCTCAGATCGACCCCGGCGCGCACAAGCTGATCGCGGGCTGCGTCGTTGAAAACCTCGAGGCGTCCGTCTCCCCCGACCACGAGGATGCCGTTCTCGGTTGCGGTGAGGATCGCCGCGAGCGTTGACGCCCGAGTATCCGACACCGCCTTTTCACGACGGAACTGCCGCCCGATGGGGACGATCGCCGCCGCGAACACCGCTCCGAGCCCCGAGTAGAGCAAGATGCCGACCACCTCGTTGGCTGCGGCGGGGAAGATGCCGAGTGTGGAGTAGACGACGAGCGGCCACGTCGATACCGCGGCGACTCCGGCGACGGTGAACGGAAGCGGAAAGGCGAAAGCGAGCCACGCCAGCGGGATCGCCATGACCAGCCCCGCCAGCGGAATCGGCTCGAAGAACGAGCCACGTTGCACGCCGAAACCGACGATGTCGGCGATGGGGATCAGGGCAATCCATGCGCTGTGGCGGCCCTGTGGACGCACGCGGACGACGACCATCGCGACCGTCGCCGCGAACACGATCATTCCCGCTGCGAGGGCGTAGCCGGGCCGCACCTCGAGCCCGTACAAGAGCGCTGCGGCGAGCAGCACAATGCCCGAGATGCCCACCATGATCTGCGGATACAGCAGGTAGCGCGGCGCGATGTACGCGTGCTTCTCCACGTTGAGACCCCCGCTTGGGTTCGGTTCCGGGATCCACTTTGCCGTGCGCGCCGCGCTCATTGCTATCCCCCACACCGTGTCACACCCGTCACGCTACCGCGCCCCGGATCGGGATCTGAAGATCCGACGGCAGACCGTGTGGCGCGGTGGCTCACGATGCGCCGCTCAAAGCCGGTTCACAGCCGGGAGCAGGGCCGTCGCCACCGCCGTCGGATATCGTTGACGAACAGCGACACCGCTGGATACCCCGACTTTGGAGTGTGACTCACCGTGGCGGCTGGAAACAACCCCGCATTCAACAACCCGGCGTTCCAGGAGAAGGGCGCCTCGCGCGCCGGCTTCGGCACGCAGACCTCGTACGCGACGACGTCGTCCGCAGCGACGGATGCCGCGGTCAACGCGCAGCTTGAGGGCGCGTACGCGGCCCCCTCGGCCGGTGCGATCGAGACCGGCCGGATGACGGTGGAGGACACCCTCCTCAAGACCGTCGGACTGTTCGCGATCCTGCTGGTGACGGCCGTCGCCGGCTGGATGTGGACGATGGCGCCCGTGACCGCGGCAAGCCCGTACCCGACAATGGTCCCTTGGATCGTCGGTGCGCTCGGCGGGTTCGTGATGGCGATGGTCGTGATCTTCGGCTCGCGCAAGAAGATCCGCCCGGCTCTCATCTGGGGCTACGCGGCCTTCGAGGGTCTGTTCGTCGGCAGCATCTCGGCCTACTTCGAGTTCATCTGGCCCGGCATCGTCGTGCAGGCCTCGCTCGCGACCCTCGCGGTGGTGGGTGTGACTCTCGCCCTGTTCGCCAGCGGCAAGGTCCGCGCCTCCAAGAAGGCCACCAAGGTCTTCATGGTTGCGATGATCGGCTACCTCGTCTTCTCGCTCATCAACCTCGTGATGGTGATGTTCGGCTTCACCGGCAGCGGCGGCCCCTTCGGCCTCTACAGCATGGAAGTGTTCGGCATCCCGCTCGGCCTCATCATCGGCGTGCTCGTGGTCATCATGGCCGCGTACTCGCTCGTGCTCGACTTCGACTCGATCCAGCAGGGTGTGCGCAACGGCGCTCCCCGCCAGTTCGCCTGGATGGGCGCCTTCGGCATCATGGTGACGGTCGTCTGGCTCTACATCGAGATCCTGCGCATCCTCGCGATCCTCCGCGGCAGCAACTGACGCACAAGACAAAGAAGCCGGGCCTGTCCTCTCGAGGACGGGCCCGGCTTCTTCTCGCTCACGCGAGTGGGAGTGTCACTCCCACTCGATGGTCCCCGGGGGCTTGGATGTGACATCCAGCACCACCCGGTTGACCTCGCGCACCTCGTTCGTGATGCGGTTGGAGATTTTCGACAGGACGTCGTAGGGCAGACGCGTCCAGTCGGCGGTCATCGCATCTTCGCTCGAGACGGGACGCAGCACGATCGGGTGGCCGTAGGTGCGGCCATCGCCCTGCACACCGACCGAACGGACGTCGGCCAACAGCACGACCGGGCACTGCCAGATCTCGGCGTCCAGGCCCGCCTTCGTCAGTTCCTCACGGGCGATGGCGTCGGCGTCACGCAGGATCTCGAGGCGGTCAGCGGTGACCTCACCCACGATGCGGATGCCAAGGCCCGGCCCCGGAAAGGGCTGACGGCCCACGATCACCTCAGGAAGCCCCAGCTCGCGACCGATCGCACGCACCTCGTCTTTGAACAGGGTGCGAAGCGGCTCGACGAGCTCGAAATCGAGGTCTTCGGGCAGGCCTCCGACGTTGTGGTGGCTCTTGATGTTGGCGGCCCCCGCGCCACCGCCGGACTCGACGACGTCCGGATAAAGCGTGCCCTGCACGAGGAATCGGATCGGCTCGCCTTCGGCCTTGGCCTCGTCGACGAGCTCGCGCTGGACGCGCTCGAAGGCGCGGATGAACTCACGGCCGATGATCTTGCGCTTCTGCTCCGGGTCGCTGACGCCGGCCAGCGCATTCAGGAACGTCTCGCGCGCATCGACGGTCACCAGGCGCACGCCGGTGGAGGCCACGTAGTCCTGCTCGACCTGCTCGCGCTCGCCCTTGCGCAGCAGCCCGTGGTCGACGAACACGGCGACGAGCTGGTCACCGACCGCCTTGTGCACGAGCGCGGTCGACACGGCCGAGTCCACGCCGCCCGACAGAGCCGAGAGAACGCGGGCGGATCCCACCTGGGCGCGGATGCGATCGACCTGCTCGGCAATGACGTTGCCGCTGTTCCAGTCGGCGGCAAGTCCCGCGGCCTTGTGCAAGAAGTTCTCGAGGATGCGCTGCCCGTGGTCGGAGTGCTTGACCTCGGGATGCCACTGCACGCCGTACATCTTGCGGGCGTCGTTTCCGAACGCGGCCACGGGGGTCGCGCCGGTGCGGGCGAGCACGTCGAAGCCGGCGGGGGCCTCGGACACCTGATCGCCGTGGCTCATCCAAACGTTTTGCTCGACGGGCTGGCCCGAGAACAGCACGCTCTGGTCATGGATGATCGACGCATCCGTCGCGCCGTACTCCCGCAGCCCCGTGTTGGCGACCACGCCGCCAAGAGCCTGGGCCATCACCTGGAAGCCGTAGCAGATGCCCAGCGTCGGGACGCCGAGATCGAACACCCCGGAATCGAGCGAAGGTGCGCCGTCCTCGTACACCGATGAGGGGCCTCCCGAGAGGATGATCCCGATCGGGTTCTTGGCGGCGATCTCCGCAGCGGTCGCGGTGTGGGGCACAAGCTCGCTGTAGACGCCGGCTTCGCGTACGCGGCGCGCGATCAGCTGCGCGTACTGCGCACCGAAGTCGACGACGAGGACGGGGCGCTGCGAGGTCTCGGTCTGTTCTGTCACCGGATGCTTTCGACGAGGGGCGGGCGGATGTCGGGGGCGTCAGTTCTGCGTGGGCAGCTGCGTCGTGAGGCTGGAGTGCTCGGCGAGGCGGTGCGTCTCGGCCTCGCGTTCGGCGAGATAGCCCTTGACTTGGCGCGCCACCCGGGCCTCCATGATGAAGGACAGGAACGGAACGATGCCGCCGAGGGCCAGCAGGATGAACCGGCCGAAGTGCCACCGCATGAGGCTCCAGATGCGGAAGCACGCGAACAGGTAGACGACGTAGAACCAGCCGTGCGCGACGAGGATCGACAGGGAGAGGTTCACACCGTCGCCCGCGGATTCGAGTTCGCACCCCATGCCGCCGGGCACGAACAGCGAGTACCACTCGCAGCCGGGGCCGACGATGACCGGCGCGAACCACAGGAACCCGCCCGAGCCGCCCGCGAAGAGCTCGACGTGCAGCGGCGAGTACTTGAGGATCATCTCGGCCAGGAGCATGAGCAGCATGACACCGGTGATGATCGAGGCGACCTGGTAGAAGGTCAGTGCGCCCTTGATGGCCGGAAAGCTCGACGGTTTGGGGGCGCGGGGCATGACATCCAGTCTAGCCGCCGCCGTTCGCGGCCCCGGCGGCCGCGTCTTCGAGGTCTTCGACCTCTTTCTCCCAGGCATCCTTCGCCAGGCGGTACCAGAAATAGAACGCAAAGCCCGCGAACACGGCCCACTCGGCGGCGTAGAAGAGGTTCAGCCAGTTGATCCCCGACCCCTCGTCCGGCGCGGGCGAGTCGATGTCGTCGAGACCTGCCGCCGCGGTCTGGGACGCGAGGTACGGCCGATACACGTCGATGCCGTCTGCGGAGTGCCACTGCGAGAGCAGCGCCGCCGGCGACATCCGCGTCATCGTGAAGGGATCCGCACCACGCGGCGGAGTGACCGGCCCCTCATCCGAAATGAGTCGCCCGGTGATCGTCGCGGGCTCGCCCGCCGCGGTCGCATCAAGCTCGGTGACCGCGGCCTCGGCGTCCTCGAGGGTGGGTGCCCAGCCGATCGCGACGGCGATGGATGTCGGCACCGCCGTCTCATCCAGCCGCAGCTGCCCCGTCACCCAGTAGCCTTCGACGCCGTCGTTGTAGCGCGAGGAGACGATGAGGAAGTCATCCGCGATCCACGTGCCGGATGCCTCGACGCGTTGGCCGACGAGGGGCTCCGGCAGGTACTCCCCCGGGCCGGCGATGTCGGCGAGTGGCTGCACGATCTCGGTCTCGCCGGGTTCGACCGGGTTCACGATGACGGCCCTGCCCAGCTGCCACTGTCCGAGCCACGCGAAGACCCCGGCGACGATGAGCGAGAGCGCGAGGACGCCCAGCCACTGCGGGCGCAGCATGACCTCGCGCAGCGTCGGCGGGAAGACCTCCGAGGCGTCGGAGGTCGGCACGACGGGCGTGGGAGAGGTCATCTGCCGGCGTACGGGGCCACGACGACCTCGACGCGCTGGAATTCCTTCAGGTCGGAGTACCCGGTGGTCGCCATCGACTTCTTGAGCGCCCCGATGAGGTTCGCGGTGCCGTCGGCGACGGGGGCGGGGCCGTAGAGCACGGACTCCAGGGTGGTGACCTGATCGACCTTCACGCGGCGACCACGCGGAAGCTTGGCATGGTGGGCCTCGGGTCCCCAGTGGTAGCCGAGGCCGGGAGCATCGGTCGCACGAGCGAGGGCCACGCCGAGCATCACCGCATCCGCGCCCATTGCGAGGGCCTTGACGATGTCGCCGGAGGTGCCCACGCCGCCATCGGCGATGACGTGCACGTAGCGGCCGCCCGACTCATCCAGGTAGTCACGGCGCGCGCCCGCGACATCGGCGACGGCGGTGGCCATCGGCGCGTGGATGCCGAGCACACCGCGCGTCGTGGATGCCGCTCCTCCCCCGAACCCGACCAGCACGCCGGCAGCCCCCGTTCGCATGAGGTGGAGCGCGGCCGTGTAGGTCGCCGCCCCGCCGACGATGACGGGGACATCGAGGTCGTAGATGAACTTCTTGAGGTTCAGCGGCTCTGCCACGGAGGAGACGTGCTCGGCCGAGACGGTCGTTCCGCGGATGACGAAGAGGTCCACGCCCGCTGCGACGACCGTGCCGTAGAGCTCCTGCGTGCGCTGCGGGGTGAGGGATCCGGCGACCACGACACCGGCGTCCCGGATCTCTTGCAGGCGGTCGCGCACGAGCTCGGGCTTGATCGGCTCGGCATACAGCTCCTGCATCCGGATCGTCGCGGTCGCGTCATCCAGGGCCGCGATCTCCGCGAGCAGCGGCGACGGGTCGTCGTAGCGGGTCCACAGGCCCTCAAGGTCGAGGACGCCCAGTCCTCCGAGCTGACCGAGCATGATGGCGGTGCGAGGGCTGACGACGGAGTCCATGGGCGCGCCGAGCACCGGGATGCCGAACTGGTAGGCGTCGATCGACCACGCGGTCGAGACGTCCTCGGGGTTTCGGGTGCGGCGCGAGGGCACGACCGCGATGTCGTCGAACGAGTACGCGCGGCGAGCGCGCTTGGCGCGGCCGATCTCGAAGTCCATGCTCACCCGCCCAGCCTACCGGCCCTCCTCTTGTCCCACCCTTCCCCCGAACCCACATGCTTGTTGCGAACCCACCGGCTTATTGCGCATGCAACGTGTGGGTTCGGCACGAACGTGTGGGTTCGGCACGAAGAACGCGCTAGAGGATGCGGTCGGGGCGGGTGTAGACGGTGAAGCTCTGGCCCCGGCTGAAGCCGAGGAGGGTCATCCCCGACTCCTTCGCGAGGTCCACGGCGAGGGAGGAGGGGGCGCTGACGGCGGCGAGGATCGGGATGCCGGCCAGCCGCGCCTTCTGCACGAGCTCGAAGGACGCGCGCCCCGAGACCTGCAGGATCGTGCCCCGAAGCGGCAGCCGCCCCTCGCGCACACCCCATCCCACGACCTTGTCGACGGCATTGTGGCGTCCGACGTCCTCGCGCAGGCACAGCAGGTCACCGGATGCCGCGAACAGGCCCGCCGCGTGCACGCCACCCGTGCGATCGAACAGGGCCTGGTGCTCACGCAGCGCGTCGGGGAGAGAGGCGAGGAGGTCGGCATCCACCCGGATGTCATCGCCCGCCACATCGAAGCGCGACTGCTTGCCCACCGCATCGATCGATGTGGTGCCGCAGATGCCGCACGCGGAGGTCGTGGTCGAGTGGCGTGCGCCGGCCTCGTCCGGGGGGATCGCACCGCGCCCCAGGACGGCGTCGATGACGTTGTAGGTGTTCTCCTCACGCCGCCCGTGCTCGTCGAACCCCGCACAGTAACGCAGTGACATGAGCTCGCTCGGGGCGGCGATCACGCCCTCGGAGACGAGGAAGCCGGCCACGAGGTCGAAGTCGTCGCCGGGGGTGCGCATCGTGACCGACCACGACGTGCCGCCGATGCGGATCTCGAGCGGCTCTTCGCGGGCGACGACGTCCTCACGTCGCGACACCTGCGGCGCCGCGGAGTCCTCGCCCGAGGCATCCGTCCACCGCACGCGCGTCACGCGCGTGCGCGCCAGTCCTGCCGCCATGCCCACTCCTTCGTCTCCAGCCCATTGTCCCCCGGCGAACGCACCGCGGGACGTGCAGGCTCAGCGTGCGGGGGCGGATGCCTCGGCACGGCCCGGCGGGAGGGCATCGGCGATACCCTCGAAGGGCGGTCGCTGTCGACCGGAACACCGCTCGGAGAACACTGTCATGGCCACCAAACCCCCCACCGCCGATATCGACGAGTCGAAGCTGCGCGTGAAAGCGCCCGCGACCGAGGCTGTCGGTGTTCCCGCCGTGATGCACGCGATGGGGATGTCGCTGGAGCAGATGGGCGTGGTGCGCAGCGCCCGCGCGCTGCTGCGGGTCAACCAGAAAGACGGCTTCGACTGCCCCGGCTGCGCCTGGCCGGAAGAGGACAAGCGCCACATCGCCGAGTTCTGCGAGAACGGCGCCAAGGCCGTGGCCGAAGAGGCGACGCTGCGCCGCGTTCGTCCCGAGTTCTTCGCGCAGCACTCCATCGAGGAGCTCCTCACCCACGATGACTACTGGCTGGGCCAGCAGGGGCGCCTGGTCGAGCCGATGATCCTCGACGAGGGCGCGAGCCACTACCGGCAGGCCAGCTGGGACGAGGCTCTGGATGTCGTCGCCGACGAGCTGCGGAACCTCGACGATCCCGATGAGGCCATCTTCTACACTTCGGGCCGCACCTCGAACGAGGCGGCCTTCCTCTACCAGTTGCTCGTGCGCGGGGTCGGGACGAACAATCTCCCCGACTGCTCCAACATGTGCCACGAATCCAGCGGCACGGCCCTGACCGCGACCCTCGGCATCGGCAAGGGGACGGTCTCGATCGAGGACATCCACGAGGCGAGCCTCATCATCGTCGCCGGGCAGAACCCGGCCACCAATCACCCCCGCATGCTCAGCGCCCTCGAGAAGGCGAAGAACAAGGACGCGACGATCGTTGCGGTCAACCCTCTCCCGGAGGCCGGGCTCTTCCGGTTCAAGAACCCGCAGACCGTCCGCGGCGTGATCGGCGACGGCACCCCGATCGCCGACGAGTTCGTCCAGATCCGCATGGGCGGCGACCAGGCCCTGTTCCAGGCGATCGGACGGCACCTGCTCGAGCAGCACGACGCGCGCCTTGCGGCCGGCGAGCCCGGCATCCTGGATCAAGACTTCATCGATGGCCACACGAGCGGCTTCGCCGCTTACGCCGCGACGGTGCAGTCCACCGAGTGGGCAGAGCTCGAGACCGCGACCGGTCTCAGCGAAGCGCGCCTGCGCGAGCTCGGCGACCTACTGATCGCCTCGCCCTCCACCATCGTGTGCTGGGCGATGGGCCTCACGCAGCACAAGCACTCGGTCGCCACCCTCCAGGATGTCGTCAACGTCCTGCTGCTGCAGGGAAACGTCGGTCGCCCGGGCGCCGGAGTGTGCCCTGTGCGCGGACACTCCAACGTGCAGGGAGATCGCACGATGGGGATCTACGAGAAGATGCCCGAGCCCTTCCTCGCCGCCCTCGACTCCGAGTTCGGCTTCACGGCGCCCCGCGCGCACGGCTACGACACCGTCGAGGCGATCCGCGCGATGCGCGACGGCAAGGCCAGCTTCTTCATGGGGATGGGCGGCAACTTCGTCTCCGCCACCCCCGACACCGCCGTCACCGAGCAGGCTCTTCGCAACCTCCGCCTCACCGTGCAGGTCTCCACCAAACTCAACCGCTCGCACCTGGTGACCGGCTCCCGCGCGGTCATCCTCCCGACCCTCGGCCGCACCGACCGCGACCACCGCGGCGGCATCGATCAGCGCGTCACCGTCGAGGACTCGATGGGCGCCGTCCACGCCTCCCGCGGGCGCCTGAAGCCCCCCGCAGACGACATGCTGAGCGAGGTCGCGATCGTCGCGCGCATCGCCCAGCGGCTGTTCTCGGGTCCGGATGCCGCGCCGAACGCACCCCAGGCCGACTGGGCAGGCATCGAGGCCGACTACGCGACCCTGCGCACCCACATCGAGCACGTCATCCCCGGGTTCGAGGACTACGAGGCGCGGATCGCCAAGGGCCGCACGTTCTTCCTCCCCAACGGCCCCCGCGACGCACGGCGCTTCGCGACGGCGACGGGTCTGGCGATGTTCACCGGCAACGAGCTGGAGTACCCGCACATCCCCGAAGGGCACCTGCTGCTGCAGACCCTGCGCTCGCACGACCAGTACAACACCACGATCTACGGCAAGGACGACCGCTACCGCGGCATCACCGACGGCCGCCGGGTCGTGCTGGTCAACAAGGCGGATGCCGATGCCGCCGGTGTCGCGGACGGCGAGATCGTCGACCTGGTCTCGGTGTGGACCGACGGCACAGAGCGCCGCGCAGAGGAGTTCCGGATCGTCCACTACGACACCCCGGAGCGCAACGCCGCCGCCTACTACCCCGAGACGAACGTGCTCGTGCCGCTGGATTCCACGGCCGACCGCTCGGGCACGCCGACCTCGAAGGGTGTCGTCGTCCGGCTGGAGCGCCGCACCCCGTGACGGCCGGCGCAGGGGACGCGGTGCGGGCGGCTGTGATCACAGCCTCCGACCGCGCCGCGTCGGGTGAGCGACCGGATGCCACGGGGCCCGAGCTCATCGCGCGTCTGGCCGCTGCGGGCTACGCGTGCGACGCGGCGATCGTCATCCCCGACGGCGAGGAGTCGGTCGCGGATGCCCTGCGCGCAGCTCTCGACTCCGGAGCGCGGCTGGTCGTCACGACCGGCGGCACCGGCGTCGGACCACGTGATCGCACGCCCGAAGGCACGCGGCCGGTGCTGGAGCGCGAGCTCCCCGGCATCCCCGAGCTGCTGCGACGCGAGGGCGCGGAATCCACGCCGTTCGCGGTCCTCACGCGGGGGATCGCGGGCGTCACCGGCGAGGCGTTGATCGTGAACCTCCCGGGGTCGACGCGTGGCGCGATCGAGGGTCTCGGGGCGCTGCTGCCCCTTGTCCCGCACGTGTTGGATCAGCTGCGAGGAGGCGATCACCGATGAGCGCGGGTACCCTCGCCCAGGTGGGAATCGCACGCATCACGACCGAGCCGCTGGATCTGGCCGCGCACATCGCGGCCGTCAGCGGCCCGAGCACCGGTGCCGTCGCGACCTTCCTCGGCACCGTTCGCGACCACGATCCGGGAGCCGCCGGCGAGGTGACGCTGCTGGAGTACTCCGCCCACCCGGATGCCGAACGGATCCTCGGCGAGATCGCCGCCGCCTGCGGCGAGGGCGTGGAGTGCACGGTTGCCGTCAGCCACCGGATCGGCGAGCTGCAGATCGGAGATGCCGCGGTCGTCGTCGCCGTTGGATCCCCGCACCGCGCCGAGGCGTTCGAGGTGTGCCGCGCGGTGATCGAGCGGATCAAGACCGAGCTGCCCGTCTGGAAGCGTCAACACGACGCATCCGGCACCGCATCATGGGTGGGACTGTGACCACCCTGCTGCCGGTCCCCCGCGTGCGCGCCGCCGAGCCGGTGGCACACCCGCCGCGCGTCTCCGGCGAGCACCGTCCCGGGTTCCGCGGGCCGCTGGTCGACCGCTTCGGCCGTGTGCACCGCGACCTGCGCATCTCCCTCACCGACCGCTGTTCGCTGCGCTGCACCTACTGCATGCCCGCCGAAGGGGTGGAGTGGCTGGCCAAGGACAGCATCCTCACCACCGACGAGCTGGTGCGGGTCGCTCGGGTGCTCGCTGAGCTGGGGATCACCGAGGTGCGCCTGACCGGCGGAGAGCCGCTGCTACGCCGCGATGTCGTGGAGGTCGTGCGCCGCATGGCCGAGATCGAGGGCGTCGATGGGCCGCTGGATGTCTCGATGACCACGAACGGGCTGAAGCTGCCGCAGCTGGCGGAGCCGCTGCGCGAGGCGGGGCTGTCGCGCGTGAACATCTCGATCGACACCCTTCAGCCCGAGCGCTTCGCTGCCCTCACCCGCCGCGACCGGCTCGACGACGTACTGGCCGGGATAGATGCGGCGCGCACCGCCGGGTTCTCTCCCCTCAAGCTCAACGCCGTGCCGATGCGCGGAGTGAATGACGATGAGATCGTCGACCTCGTGCAGTTCGCCGTCGACAACGGCGCGCAGATGCGCTTCATCGAGCAGATGCCGCTGGATGCCGGCCACACCTGGTCGCGCACCGAGATGGTGGATGCCGCCGAGATCCTCGATCGGCTGAGCGCGCGGTTCACCCTGACCGAGATCGGCGAGCGCGGGTCCTCCCCCGCGCAGGAGTACCGGATCGATGACACGGCCACGACGGTCGGGGTCATCGCCTCGGTGACGGCGCCCTTCTGCGGTGCGTGCGACCGGGTGAGGCTCACCGCCGACGGTCAGGTGCGCAACTGCCTGTTCGCCCGTGAGGAATCGGACCTGCTCCCCCTGCTGCGTGGCAGCGCCGTGGCGGGCCGTGGCGAGGCATCTGTCGACACGGATCCCTCTGGCGCATACCGGGCCGGCCCGGCCGACGACGATGCGATCGCGGACCTCCTGCAGCGCACAATCGCCGGAAAGCGCGCCGGCCACGGCATCGATGACCCCGGCTTCCTCCAGCCGCAGCGCCCGATGTCCGCCATCGGCGGCTGATCCCGGCACCCTCTCGCCCGAACTCTCCGGCGGTCGCTCCGCCTAACTCAGGCTGGATTCGGCGAAGGTACGCAACACGCCGTGCTATCGGCCCACACAGGTTCGCGCAGCCTGAGTTAGGTAGGACTCGTCGCGGGAACTCCGGCGGGCCCCGGCCCCGGCTACCCGCCGGCGAAGGGCGGCAGGATGTCGACCACGTCGCCCTCGATGAGCTCCGCGTCGGCATCCACCCGGCGCCCGTTCAGCAGTACTGCGCAGCGCGGCAGCACCGTCCCCAACCGCGCATGGTCACCGACGACGGCGACGCGCAGGTCGTCGAGACGGCGCTCGGATCGCGCCTCGCTCTCGCACCCCGCGGCCTCAGCGGCGCCGGCGAAGTAGCGAACGGTGGGCATCACTCCATCGTAGCCGTGGCCGTCGCCCAGGCTCGGGCGAGGGCTGTCACCTCGTCGAGGATCACGCTCGTCTGGGCCGGCCCTCCGCCCTGTCGGCCGGCGATCAGCCCCGCGATGAACGCGCTCAGCGGCGCCGCGGGTCGCGCGACGTCGTGAGCGACATCACGGGCCAGGTCAAGGATCAGCGCGATGGGCACCTCGTCCTCGGTGAGGCCGAAGCGCTCGCGCAGCACTTGGGCCCATCCGTCGAGAGCTTCGGGGGGCAGGGTTCGCTCAGTTGCAGGCACAGTCACGGCGGAACCTCCGTCGGTTCGGGTATCGATGCGGGGGCTGGAGCGGATCACGCGCACGAATCGGGCATGCGCTTGCGTGAGATCATCCCACGTGTCGATGTCTGCCGTCACCTCTCCGCGATCCGGGGCCCACAAAACCTCCAGTTTGCCGACGATCTCAGAAAGTCGCGCTCCGAAAGCCGTGCCTGCTGTGGATAACGTTGCGCGCAGCGCCTCGGTGCGCACGAGCGCGCACAGCCACTGCTTCTTGCCCGCGGCATCCACAAGGCCCGCGCCGTCTGTGCCGCGCTGAGCGCCGACCAGAGCCGACACCGCCGCCGCCCCGTCGACGAGGTCACCGGCCAGCAGCAGCGTCCACTCGGCATCCAGGTGGGACATGCCCGCCGCAAGGCCCGCGACCGGTCCCCCGCCGGGCGACTCCTCGACGACGTGGATGACTCCCCCCGGCGCCCCGGTCGCATCCCCGACGACGACCACTGCCCCGTCGCACGCCGCCAGCGCTGCCTCGGCGGTGCGCGTGAGCAGCATCTGCCCGCCGACCTCGAGCGCGGTCTTGCGCACCCCGCCCATCCGCCGGGCGCTCCCGCCCGACAGCACCACAGCCCCCAGAACGTGCCGCGTCACATCACCTCACCGCCCACCTCTCGCCGAACCCACATGCGTATTGCGAACCCATACGTTTGTGGCGCAATAAGCATGTGGGTTCGCAAGCAACGTGTGGGTTCGCGGAAGGCGGGAAGGGTCAGTCGCGGGTCCATGATCCCGAGCGGCCACCCTCTTTGGCGGTGATGCAGGCCTCGACGATCATGGCGGTGCGGTCGATGCCCTTGACCATGTCGACGACCGAGAGTGCGGCGACGGTGACCGCAGTGAGCGCCTCCATCTCGACCCCGGTGCGGTCGGCCGTGCGCACCGTGGCGGTGATCCGCACACCCTCATCGAGGATCTCCAGATCCACGGCCGCGCCGTGCACGCCGATCGTGTGCGCCAGTGGCAGCAGTTCCGGCGTGCGCTTGGCGGCCTGGATGCCGGCAATGCGGGCCACGGCGAGCACATCGCCCTTGGGAACGGCGCCATCGCGCAGCGCGGCAACCGTCGCCGGCGCCATTGACACGAGCGCCCGCGCCGAGGCGGCGCGAATCGTGGGCTGCTTGCCGGTGACATCCACCATGCGCGCATGCCCCGCGGCATCCAGGTGCGTGAAGGGGACCGGTTCGCTCATGGCACCAGCATGACATCCACGAGTTCGCCCGGGTCGACACGGTCCTTCTCGGCCGGGACCCGCGCCCACCCCTCGGCGTGCGCGAGCGCACCCGCCCGGTGCGATCCCGATCCGCCGGCGGTGGCGGGGCGCACGGTCCAGCGCGCCGGGTCGCTGCGGTCCACGGCGACGGGCATGTACTGCTCGCGCTCGGGCGGGGTGCGCCAGCCGACCGCCGCAGGCAGCTGCAGCACGGGCCGAGTCACGTCCGAGCGCCCCTGCAGGCGAAGCAGCACCGGGCGCACGAACACCTCGAACGACACCGCGACGCTCACGGGGTTGCCCGGCAGACAGAACACCGGGATGCCGGATGCCAGCGCGCCGAAGCCCTGCGGCTTGCCCGGTTGCATCGCCACCGGGAGGAACTCGACCCCGGTCGGCTCGAGCACGTCGCGCACCACCTCGTAGGCTCCCACGCTCGCCCCGCCGGTGAGGATCACGAGGTCCGCAGCCCCGTCGGTCTCGATGCGCTCGAGCAGGGCGCGGAGGTGCGCGGGGGTGTCGTCCACGATCTCGGTCGCGAGCACCTCACCGTCGGCCTCGCGAATCGCGCCGTCGAGCAGGATGCCGTTGGATTCGGGGATCTGCCCGGGACCGATCGGTTGCCCGGGGGCGACCAGCTCATCGCCGCTGGAGATCACGACAACCCGCGGGGCGGGTCGCACCAGCACGGATGCCGCCCCCGCCGCCGCCACCGCCGCACGCTGGCGCGGCCCCAACCGCACGCCCGCTTCGAGCACGACGTCTCCGGCAGCGACATCGTCCGCCCGGCGGCGCACGTGCGCGCCCGCCTCGGGCACAGAGGCGAGATGAACGGTGCTGCCGACACCGACCTCACGGAAGGTCTCGGCGGTGCGCTCGTGCGGAACGATGGCGTCGGCACCGGCGGGCAGCGGAGCCCCCGTCATGATGCGGGCGGCCTCGCCCTCGACGAGGACAGCGCCACCGGACGCGCCCGCCGCAATGTCGGCGACGACCGTGCGGGGCATGTCACCGTCGACGGCGCGGAGGGCATACCCGTCCATCGCGGAGTTGTCGAAGGCGGGGATGTCGACGCGGGCACGCACCGCTGTCGCCGTCGTACGGCCGAGCGCCGCCGCCACGGGGAGTTCCACTGGCGCGAGCGGGGTGATCGCGGCGAGCGCGGCCTCCCGATGCTCGTCGACCGTGCGGGCGAAGCTCATCGAACGGCACCTTCCGTCATCGGGGCCGAACTGCCGGCACCGTGTAGCGCGAGCTCGCGTGTCCGCCCGCCGAGTGCGTCGATCACCGCGACCCGGCCGAGCAGCGGCTCCCCGATCCCGACGATGAGCTTGATCGCCTCGGATGCCATGAGCGACCCGGTCTGCATGACCAGCGGTGCGAGCACCCCGACCTGCGCGCAGGTGAACACCTCGCCGGTGCTGCCGGCGGGGAACAGGTCGCTCAGTCGCACCGGGTCGGCCCCGGCCGGCGGCGACGCCCAGAAGACGGTGACCTGCGCCCACATCTCCAGCACGCTCCCCCACACCACCGGGATGCCGAGGTCCGCTGCGGCGGCATCCACCGCGTCACGCGTCTCGAAGGTGTCCGAGCCGTCGAGCACGAGGTCGTAGTCGGCCAGCAGCTGGGCGGCGTTCGCGGCGATCAATCGCACCGCGTGCTCTCGCACGACGACCTCGGGCGCAAGTCCCCGGGCGCGCGCGGCGGCGCTGGAGGTCTTGGGCCGACCCACGGCATCCATCGTGTGGATCACCTGGCGGTGGAGGTTGGAGACATCCACGACGTCGTCATCGATGATCCCGATCGTGCCGACCCCGGCGGCGGCGAGCCCGAGGATGACGGGCGAGCCGAGCCCTCCGGCCCCGATCACGGCGACGCGCGCTGCCGCGAGGCGACGCTGGCCGAGGTCGCCGATGCCGGCCAGTGAACGGTGGCGAACCGTGCGGGCGAGCTCTGCCGCGCTCAGCTGGGGGACGGGCTCGACGAGCGGTGGCAGCACGCGGGGCTCCGTCAGCGCTTGTAGTTGGGCGCCTCGACGACGATCTGCACGTCGTGGGGGTGCGATTCCTTGAGGCCGGCCGAGGTGATGCGCACGAACTTGCCCTTGGTCTTGAGCTCTTCGACCGTGCGGGCCCCGACATAGAACATGGACTGACGAAGCCCGCCGACCAGCTGGTGCGCGACAGCAGACACCGGGCCACGGTAGGCGACCTGCCCCTCGATCCCCTCGGGGATGAGCTTGTCGTCGGTGGGGACGTCGGCCTGGAAGTACCGGTCCTTCGAGTACGAGGTCTGCTTCCCCCGGGTCTGCATGGCCCCGAGCGACCCCATGCCGCGGTAGAGCTTGAACTGCTTGCCGCCCTGGAAGACGACCTCTCCCGGCGACTCGTCGGTGCCGGCCAGCAGCGACCCGATCATGACGGTGTCCGCTCCCGCGACAAGGGCCTTGGCGATATCACCCGAGTACTGCAGGCCGCCGTCGGCGATCACCGGGATGCCGGCGGCGCGGGCCGCCTTGGATGCCTCGTAGATCGCGGTGATCTGGGGGACACCGACGCCGGCGACGATGCGGGTCGTGCAGATCGAGCCCGGTCCCACACCGACCTTCACTGCATCCACACCCGCGTCGATGAGCGCCTGCGCGCCCTCGCGGGTCGCGACGTTGCCACCGATGATGTCGATGTGCGCGAACGAGGGGTCGGCCTTGAGGCGCCGGATGATGTCGATCTCGCCCTGCGAGTGGCCGTTGGCGGTGTCGACGACGATGACGTCGACACCGGCGTCGCGGACGGCCTCGGCGCGCTCCCATGCCTCGCCGTAGAACCCGACGGCAGCCCCCACCCGCAGGCGCCCGTGATCGTCCTTGGTCGCGAGGGGATACTTCTCGCTCTTGTCGAAGTCCTTGATCGTGATGAGGCCGACGAGCGTGCCGTCGTCGTCGACCAGAGGAAGTTTCTCGACACGGTGCTGCGCGAACAGCGCGATGACCTCGTTCGCACCGATACCGGGGCGACCGGTGACGAGGTTCTCGCTGGTCATGACATCGCGCACCTTCGTCGTCTGGCGTTCGAAGCCCGAGACGAAGCGCATGTCGCGGTTGGTGATGATGCCCACGAGTGTGCCGCCCTCATCCACGACAGGAAGACCCGAGATGCGGTACTGCGCGCACATCGCATCGACCTCTTCGATCGTGGTGTCCGGGGTCGTCGTGATGGGGTCGGTGATCATGCCCGACTCGCTGCGCTTGACCCGGTCGACCATCGCCGCCTGATCGGCGATCGAGAGGTTGCGATGGATGATGCCGAGACCCCCCTCACGCGCGATGGCGATCGCCAGACGCGCCTCGGTGACGGTGTCCATCGCCGCCGAGACAAGCGGGGTGGCCACCGTGATGCGGCGGGTGATGCGGGAAGAGGTGTCGGCCTCGCTCGGGATGACATCCGTGTGGCCCGGAAGAAGCAGTACATCGTCGTAGGTGAGTCCGACGAATCCGAACGGGTCGTGATCTTCCATGCTGCTCCTCAGAACGACGGGCCTATCGCGCCATTCTACGTTTCTCGCGCGCGCGTCGGGCGCGCGAGAAACGAAGTAGATCTTGTTCGGGACGCCCTCGCCGGCCGCGACGCAACGGAGACGGCGTATCACGGCCTGGTAACGCTCTCACACGACGTCCCGAGTTGGTTCTCCCCGGAAACACCGGCGACACATTACGCTCGTACGGTCGTCTATCACGGCCGATACGACCCCGTGCGGCCGCCTGCCGTCTGGAGGTCCAGTGGAACGTCCGATCACCCGCGCGACGTCGACGCGCAGCCGATGGGGGGCCGCGCTCGCCGTGCTGCTGACGCTCATCGGGCTCGTTGCGCTGCCCAGCGCGGCCGTCGCAGCCGAGGATGACCCCTACCGCATCAGCGGCAACGTGCAGCTCGAGGGCGAGCCCCTCGAGGGCGTCGAGATGATCGTCGACGGCCCCGGCGGCGAGCAGATCGCCGTGACCGACGAGGCCGGCCAGTGGTTCGTGGGCGTTCCGGAGAAGAACGCCGACTACACCGTCACCCTCAACGAGGACACTCTCCCCGAGGGCATCGCCGTGATCGACGAGACGGGCGAGGACACCAGCCCCAACGTCCGCGAGGTGACCGTCGGCGCCGGCGGTCGGGTGGTGGCGAACTTCTTCATCGGCGAGGGCGAGCGCAACACCACGCCGTTCATCGACCAGTTCTTCGAACGTCTGGTCAATGGCGTCAACTTCGGCCTGATGCTCGCTCTTGCAGCGATCGGCCTTTCCCTCGTCTACGGCACCACCGGCATCTCGAACTTCGCCCACGGCGAGATGGTGACCTTCGGAGCGCTCATGGGTCTGCTGTTCGCGGTCGGGTTGAATCTGCCGCTGCTGGTCGCCTTCCCGCTCGCGATCATCGTCTCGGGCGCCTTCGGCTACGCGATGGATGCCGGACTCTGGCGTCCACTCAGACGAAAAGGCCTCGGCGTCGTCCAGCTCATGATCGTCTCGATCGGCCTGTCGCTGGCCCTGCGCTACATCTTCCAGATGTTCGTCGGCGGCGGCACGCTGCAGCTTCCCAACCCGCTCTCGGACGTCATCCCGCTGCCAGGTTCGATCATCCTCACCTGGATGGACCTCGTCAGCATGATCATCTCCGTCGTAGTGATCCTGATCTTCGCCCTGTGGCTCACCCGCAGTCGCATCGGGCGAGCGACCCGCGCCGTCTCCGACAACCCGTCACTGGCCGCAGCGAGCGGTATCGATGTCGACAACATCGTGCGCATCGTCTGGATCGTCTCCGCTTCGCTGGCCGGCCTGTCGGGCATCCTCTGGGCGTACTTCCGCCCCGGCATCAAGTGGGACATGGGAACCAGCATCCTGTTGCTGATCTTCGCCGCGGTGACCCTTGGCGGTCTGGGCACGGCCCTCGGAGCCCTTGTCGGCTCGCTCATCGTCGGGATCATGGTCGAGACCACGAGCCTGTTCGGCATCCCCGACGACCTCAAGTACGTGGGCGCACTCGTCGTCCTGATCCTTGTCCTCCTCCTCCGACCACAGGGCATCCTGGGTCGAAAAGAGCGAGTGGGCTGACGGGAGGCATCACGATGGACTTCATTCAGATCCTCAGCAACACGCTGAGCCAGATCCTCTCCCCCACGACGATCGGCTTCGCCCTCGCGGCGATCGGCCTCTCGATCCACTTCGGGTTCACGGGGCTGCTCAACATGGGTGTCGCCGGCTTCATGGCCGTGGGCGCCTACGGGTTCGCGATTTCGATCCTCACCTTCGGCCTCCCCTGGTGGCTCGCAGCCCTCATCGGGTTCGCGCTCGCGGCGATCTTCGCCCTCATCCTCGGCATCCCGACCCTGCGTCTGCGCGGTGACTACCTCGCGATCGTGACGATCGCGGCCGCCGAGGTCGTACGCCTGCTGTTCCTCTCGACCGCCTACAAGGACGTCACCGGATCGGCCGACGGCCTGTTCGGCTTCCAGGCCGAGTTCCGTGCCGCCAACCCGCTCCCCGAGGGCACCTACGGGTTCGGGCCGTGGACCTATTCCAGCGACCAGTGGTGGGTCATCATCATCGGCGTGATCCTCACCGCGGTGGCCGTCCTGTTCACCTGGTCTCTCATGCGCAGCCCGTGGGGCCGCGTGATCAAGGGCATCCGCGAGGACGAGGACGCGGTCCGCGCCCTCGGCAAGAACGTCTTCTCGTTCAAGATGCAGGCGCTCGTGATCGGCGGTGTGATCATCGCCGCCGGCGGCATCGTGACCGCGATGGGCACCAACGTGAACCCGAACATCTACGTCACCTCGCAGACGTTCTTCATCTGGACGGCGCTGCTGCTCGGCGGGGCCGCGACCATCTTCGGTCCCGTGCTCGGCGCGGTGCTCTTCTGGGTCGTGCGCGCGTTCCTGTCGAACCTGCTGCCTGCTCTGGTGGACGTGGGGCTGCTGCCCTTCCTGTCGCGCGAACAGGCCCAGCAGCTCGTGTTCGTGCTCATCGGTGTCGCACTGATGCTGTTGATCATCTTCCGACCGCAGGGGATCCTGGGGAACAAGAAGGAGCTGAGCTTTGTCAAGTAACGAGGTCAGCGCACCCGTCGCGCGCCCCAAGACGACGGGCCTGCACAAGGGCGAGGAACGCCCCGGCGTCGAGAAGGTCGACCCGATCATCATCGCCGATGGCGTGAAGCGCACCTTCGGCGGCCTGACGGCCGTGGATGTCGACCATCTCGAGATCCCCCGCAACGCCATCACGGCCCTCATCGGACCCAACGGCGCGGGGAAGACGACGTTCTTCAACCTCCTCACCGGCTTCGATCAGCCCAACGAGGGATCCTGGACCTTCGACGGCACGGCGCTCGCGGGCGTTCCGGCCTTCAAGGTCGCGCGCATGGGTGCGGTCCGCACCTTCCAGCTGACCAAGGCCCTGGGACTTCTCACGGTTCTCGAGAACATGAAGCTCGGCGCCACCCACCAGCGCGGCGAGAACTTCTTCCAGTCGCTTTTCCCGTGGCTCTGGCGCAAGCAGGATGCCGAGATCGAGGAGCGCGCCCGCGTGCTGCTCAAGAAGTTCAAGCTGGATGCCAAGGAGTCCGACTTCGCCGCCAGCCTGTCCGGCGGGCAGCGAAAGCTCCTCGAAATGGCGCGCGCGCTCATGAGCAAGCCCGAGTTCGTCATGCTCGACGAGCCGATGGCCGGTGTGAACCCGGCCCTCACGCAGTCGCTGCTGGATCACATCCTGGACCTCAAGGACGAGGGCATGACCGTGCTCTTCGTCGAGCACGACATGCACATGGTCCGTCACATCGCCGACTGGGTGGTTGTCATGGCCGAGGGCAGGATCGTCGCCGAGGGTCCGCCCGACACCGTCATGCAGAACCCGGCCGTGATCGACGCCTACCTCGGCTCGCACCAGGATGTCGACCTCGGTGTCGTCACCGGCCGCGTCCCGGGAGAGCTCAACACGGCGGCGGTCGAACTGCAGCACGAGGTGCAGGAGTTCGACGACGCGATCGAGAAGTCGCACCACCCGGGGGCCGCGGGCGCGGCTGACTCCGCTGCTGACACTGACGGGAAGGCGACCTCATGAGCACCGCGACTGCTGAGCCGGTCCCCACGAAGCAGGGCACGCCCGTCGTCCTCGTCGACGAGGTCCACGCCGGCTACCTGCCCGGGGTCAACATCCTGAACGGCGCGACGTTGACCGCCTGGGACGGTGAGTTGATCGGCATCATCGGTCCCAACGGCGCCGGCAAGTCGACGTTGCTGAAGGCGATCTTCGGCCAGGTCAAGGTGCGGGAAGGCACCATCTCGCTCAACGGTGAGAACATCACCGGCCTGCGCGCGAACAAGCTCGTCGGCAAGGGCGTCGGGTTCGTCCCCCAGACCAACAACGTGTTCCCGAGCCTCACGATCGCCGAGAACCTGCAGATGGGCCTCTACCAGCGCCCCAAGCTCTACGACGAGCGCCTGGAGTTCGTGACGGGCATCTTCGCCGAGCTCGGCAAGCGCCTGAACCAGCGGGCGGGATCGCTGTCGGGCGGTGAGCGTCAGATGGTGGCGATGAGCCGCGCGCTCATGATGGACCCCGCCGTGATCCTCCTCGATGAGCCCTCAGCCGGCCTGTCCCCGGCGCGTCAGGATGACGCGTTTCTGCGCGTGAGCGAGATCAACAAGGCCGGCGTGACAACGATCATGGTCGAGCAGAATGCCCGCCGCTGCCTGCAGATCTGCGACCGTGGCTACGTCCTCGACCAGGGCAAGGACGCCTATACCGGCACCGGCCGCGAGCTGCTGAACGACCCCAAGGTCATCGGCCTGTACCTCGGCACCCTGGGCGCCTAGGCTCCCCCACGAGACCCCGCCCTCTCACCCGAGAGGTCGCATAGTGCGGCCTGACAGTGCGCACAAGCGGCACGTCGTGACCGTTCGCGTGTGTGCGCAGGTTCGTCGGTCGCCAACTCCTCAAGAGTGCGCATATTTCGGCCCAGCGGGTCCCGTCATCGCGCGCTGGGGGCCATCCTGGAGGAGTTGGCAAAAGGGAGGCCACCATGTCCGATTCCCCCACACCCGTCCCGCCGCCCACCGTTCCCCTCGGCGCGTTCTCGGTCAGTCTGACCGTGTCGGATCTGGCGGCATCCACCCGGTTCTACACGGCGCTCGGCTTCGAGCCCATCGGCGGTGACGCCGAGCACGGCTGGCTCATCCTGCGGCACGAGGATGCGGTCCTCGGTCTCTTTCAGGGGATGTTCGATCGAAACATCCTCACCTTCACCCCGGGCTGGGGTGCGGACGGCCCCACCGGGGCTCCGTTCACCGACATCCGCGACATCCAGCAGGTGCTGCGTGATCGCGGACTCACCCTGGCCGACGACACCGACCCTGCGGGGACGGGACCGGCATCCATCACACTGATCGATCCCGACGGCAATCCCGTGCTGATCGACCAGCACCTCGAGCGTCCCTGACGTCGTACCGCCTCCGCCGCCGCGCCCATCGACCAATCCCGCGGAGCTAACTCCTCAATCTCGACCACGGCATCGCCCGTGGGTCCCGCCGCGCACAGGCCGGCGGCGATTCTTGAGGAGTTGGCTGCAGGCCACCGCCGCCGAGCGAACATTGCCCCGCACACACGAGAGCGGGGCTCCGACCCGAAGGTCGAAGCCCCGCCCGTGTCGAGAACGACTCAGCCCATGTAGGCGACGTAGTCGTTGTCGGCGGTGTACTCGTAGATACCGATCGACGCCTCGGTCGGGTCGCCGACCTCGTCGAAGGTGATCGGGCCGGAGACGCCATCGTAGTTGGCGATGCCACCGCTGTTGATGATCTCGGCGCACTCTGCGAACGACGAGCACTCGGTGCCGTCGCCGGAACCACCCGAGACCTCCTGCAGCTTGGCGGCGATCGCGGCACCGTCGGTCGAACCGGCGGCCAGCGATGCGAGAGCCAGCAGGATGACCGCGTCGTACGACTCAGCGGCGTAGGCGAACTCGGTGAGCTCGTCGTTGCCCTCATCGACCCAGAAGGTGTTCAGCGAGGTGGTGAAGTCGGTGATCGCGTCGATCGACAGACCGGGCAGCGTGCCCTTGGCGCCCTCGAGCGAACCGCCCACGTCAACACCGTTGCTACCGAACTGCGACAGGTTTCCGTCGACGAAGTAGAGCTTCTCGGCGGGGACTCCCGCGGCGAACAGCTCGGGGAGGATCGTCTTGACCTCTTCGAACGTGATCAGGGCGATCGCGTCGGGGTCGGCCGCGACGACTTCCGAGACCTGGGCCGAGAAGTTCGTGTCACCCGTGTTGTACGTGGGCGCAGCGACGACGGTTCCGCCGGCTGCCTCGAACGCCTCGGTCACGAACTCGGCGAGGCCGGTGCCGTACGAGTCGTTGAGGACGATCATGCCCAGGGTCTGCGCGCCGGACTCGGCGATCAGGTTTCCGAGCACCTCACCCTGCAGGGTGTCGGACGGGGCGGTACGGAAGTACAGGCCGTCGTCGTCGTAGGTGGTGAACGCGGCCGAGGTGTTGGCCGGCGAGAACTGGATGACGCCGGCACCGACGACCTGGTCGATGAACTGCAGCGAGACGCCCGAAGAGGCCGCACCGATGATGGCGGAAACGCCCTCACCGAGCAGACGCGGGATCTCGGTCTCGTACGCCTTGTTGTCGGTGTCACCCGAGTCGCCCTGGATCATCTCGATCGTGACGCCCATGTCGGCGGCATTGACCTCGGATGCGGCGTACTCGGTACCCGCGATCTCGGGCGGGCCGAGGAAGGCGAGGTTACCGGTGACGGGCAGCGCCGTACCGATCTTCAGGTCGAGGGACTCCATCGGCTCGTCGGTGCCGCCGTCAGAGCTGCCCGAGCAGCCGGCCAGGAAGAGCGCACTTGCTCCGAGAACGGCGATTCCGCCGAGGACTGAGCTGGTGCGCGAACGCGTAAAGACGCCCATGATGCTCCTTGCTGTGTGGTTTCAGGACGCGCGGAAGCGGTCCCAGGTGGTGCCAAACCTAGCTGCGCGGCGGTCTCTGACGTGTTGCGTGGCATTACGTGTGTGTAACGCGACCAAATCGTTACCGAGCCGTCCCGACCCGTGACAACCCGCCGGGGGGAGCACGACACGGAGGGATCCAGATAAGTCCTCCCCTCTTGCGCAGGAGTGGGTATACCCTAGGGGGGTACTCAGATATACCCCCGAGGGGCATCCGTCGGATCGCCCCACCGAGAGGAGCACCGACATGGCGACCTTCACCTATCAGGTGACCGGCATGACCTGCGGCCACTGCGAACGCAGCGTGCGCGAAGAGGTCTCTCAGATCCCCGGCGTCGAGGTGCTCGACGTCAGCGCGACGAACGGCACCCTCTCCCTGTCGGCCGACTCCGTCGACGACGCCGCCGTGCGCGAGGCCGTCAACGAGGCCGGGTACGAGGCGGCGAGGGCCTGAGAATGGATGCCGCCCTCGGCCGCATCGAGCTCGACATCCAGGGCATGACCTGCGCCTCGTGCGCGAATCGCATCGAGCGACGGCTCAACAAGATGCCCGGTGTGACCGCCTCGGTCAACTACGCAACCGAAAAGGCCACCATTACGGCCGGCGACACGGCCGACGACATGGATGCCACGGCCTTCATCGCCGAGATCGAGAAGACCGGCTACGGCGCGGCGCTGCCCGCTCCCCCGGAGGAGCAGCGGGAGGAAGGTCCGGACCCGGAGCTGGGGCGCCTGCGGCGGCGCCTCGTCGGCGCGGTGGTGCTGTCGGTGCCGCTCATCGCGCTCGCGATGATCCCGCCGCTGCAGGTCCCCGGTTGGCAGTGGGTGTCGCTCGTGCTTGCGACCCCCGTCGTGGCGTGGTCGGCCTGGCCGTTCCACCGCGCCGCCGCGATCAACCTCCGACACGGCGCCGCGACGATGGACACCCTCATCTCGCTGGGCGTGTCGGCCGCCTACCTGTGGTCGGTCTGGGCGCTGTTCTTCGGCACCGCCGGGATGATCGGCATGACACACGGGTTCTCCCTGATCACGTCGCCGGGCGAGGCATCCGGCGCCATCTACTTCGAGGTGGCCGCGGGCGTCACGATGTTCATCCTGACCGGTCGCTACCTCGAGCTGCGCGCCAAGCGCCGCGCGGGCGCGGCGATCCACGCGCTGCTGGGTGTCGGGGCCAAGGAGGCCTCCCTTTGGGACGGCGTGCGCGAACTGCGCGTGCCCGTCGAGCGCCTGCACGTGGGCGACCTGTTCGTCACCCGGCCCGGCGAGCGCATCGCCACCGACGGCGTGGTCGAAGAGGGTTCCTCCGCGGTGGACACGGCCGCGATTACGGGAGAGTCCGTGCCGGTCGAGGTGACAGAGGGGGACGCTGTCACCGGCGCGACCGTGAACGTCGGCGGGCGGCTGCTGATCCGCGCCACGCGCGTGGGTGCCGACACCCAGCTGGCGCAGATGGCCAGGCTCGTCGAGCAATCCCAGGCCGGTAAGGCCGAGATCCAGCGACTCGCAGACCGGGTCTCCGGGGTGTTCGTCCCCGTCGTGCTCGGGATCGCGGCGGTGACGCTGCTGGTCTGGCTGATGCTCGGCGTCGACCCCGCGATCGCGTTCAGCGCGGCAGTGGCAGTGCTCATCATCGCCTGCCCCTGCGCGCTCGGGCTTGCGACCCCGACGGCGCTGCTGGTCGGCACCGGGCGGGGGGCGGCCCTCGGCATCCTCATCAAGGGACCCGAAGTGCTGGAATCGACCCGCACCGTCGACACGATCGTGCTCGACAAGACCGGCACGGTGACCGAAGGACGCATGGCGGTGACGTCTGTCCTGCCCGAGCCGGGCGTGGATCCGGGCGAGCTCCTGGGCCTGGCCGGCGCGGTCGAGGATGCGTCGGAGCACCCGATCGCGCGCGCGATCGCCGCCGCCGCCGCAGGTGAGGGCGTCACAGCGGTGGGGTCTGCCGGCCCGGCGCAACCGTACTCAGGCTCAGCGAGTCGCCCGGAAGCAGCGACCCCCGGAATTCCGGGCGCTGACCCCGGCGAGGACACACGCAGCCTGAGTACGGCAGGTGCCGGCGACCAGACCGGGAGCGACCGCTCGCTGCCGCCGGTGACCGAATTCGTCGCAACCCCGGGCCTCGGCGCCGCAGGCGTGGTCGACCGTCGTCTTGTCGCGGTCGGCACCCGCGACTTCGCCGCGCGCGCCACGCGCGGCATCCACCTCTCCTCCACCCCGATGCCGCTGTCCGTCCCGCCGTCGACCAGCGCCGCCCTGCCGTACTCAGGCTCAGCGCCGGCATCCGGCGGCGAGACCCTCGGAATTCCGGGGCCGAGATCCGAGCGAGCCGCGTCCAGCCTGAGTACGGCAGGCCGCGCACAACACAATGCAGGAGTTGACGCCGATCTGGCGACGGCCCCTCCCGGAATTCCGGGGGACGCGGGAATCTCCGATCCGCAACTCCTGCGTTATGCCGGGGCGGCGGGCTCGACCGAGGTGTTCGTGGCGTGGGATGGGCACGTGCGGGGGTCGATCGTGGTCGCCGACACCATCCGCCCAACGAGCACCGCGGCGATCAGTGCCCTCCGCGGGATCGGCCTCGAGCCGATGCTGCTCACCGGCGACAACGAGGCCACAGCCCGGCATGTCGCGACCGAGGTGGGCATCGACCGGGTGATCGCCCAGGTCCTCCCCACTCAAAAGGCCGCGGTCGTCGCGCAGTTGCAGGCCGAGGGCCGCACCGTCGCGATGGTCGGCGACGGCGTCAACGATGCGGCAGCGCTCGCGCAGGCCGACCTCGGCATCGCGATGGGCACCGGCACGGATGCCGCCATCGAAGCTTCGGACCTGACGCTCGTCCGCGCGGATCTCTGGGGTGCGGTGGATGCCATCCGCCTGTCCCGCGCGACCCTGCGCACGATCCGTGGCAACCTGTTCTGGGCCTTCGCCTACAACGTCGCGGCCATCCCGCTCGCGGCGCTGGGCCTGCTGAATCCCATGCTGGCCGGAGCCGCGATGGCGGCATCCAGCCTGTTCGTGGTCGGCAACAGCCTGCGTCTGCGGCGCTTCCGCAGCATCGTCCCCACCGTGGGACGAGCCGACACCGACACGAGAGGCGGACGCGCGTGAGCGAGCACCACGGCTACATCACCGACAAGGACCGGTACCTCAACCGCCTCAAGCGCATCGAGGGTCAAGCCCGCGGCATCCGCACGATGATCGAAGGCGAGAAGTACTGCATCGACATCCTCACCCAGATCAGCGCGCTGACCAGCGCTCTGGATGCCGTCGCCGTCGGCCTACTCGAAGACCACCTCCGCCACTGCGTGGTGGATGCCGCCCGCGAGAGCGACGAGCAGGCCGAGGTCAAGGTCAAGGAGGCCACCGCCGCCATCGCCCGCTTCGTGCGGTGATACCACCAGGCCGAGTTGCACCTCACCAGCGCGAGTTGCACCTCGCCAAAGACCTGCAACTCGGCGCGAGGAAGCGCAACTCGGCGTGACGAAGAGCAACTCGGCGCCACAAAGAGTGGCCGGGGGTGGATGCCTCAGTCGAAGGTGACCACGACCTTGTCGGCCGCACCCGGCGTCTTGGCCAGAGTCAGCGCCTCGAGCGCCTGCGCGAACGGCAACGTGTGGCTGATGATCTTCGCGTACTTGTCGGCGTGCGCCATGATCGCGTCGGTCACCTCGAAGATCTCGGTCGGGTAGCCCATCGCCATGCGGATGTCGATCTCGGACCCGAGGATCGCGCCGAAGTTCACCTCGACGGGCTTCTTGTGCACCGCCGGAATCGTGAGCACTGCGCGGTGCTTGGCGATGGCGAGCACCGTCTCCACGACGCTCGGGACACCGGCGGCGTCGATGAAGACATCCGTCCCGACCTTGCCCGGGCGACGCATACCGTCGGTGGCTGCGCCGTGCAGTTCGGTCAGGCGCGCGGCGACATCCTCCTCGGCGGAGTTGATGACAGCGTCGGCGCCGACGGCGAGTGCGACCTCGAGGCGCGAGGGCTGGATGTCGACCACGACCACATGCGCGACGCCCTTGGCCTTGAGGCTGATGGCCGCGCCGAGGCCGATCGGACCGGCGCCGAAGACGACGGCCTTGTCACCCTCGCCCGCGCCCGACCGGTTCACGGCGTGGTGGGCGACGGCCATCGGCTCATTCAGTGCGGCGACGGTCCAGGGAATCTCGCTCGGGATGACGCGCAGCTGGCGACCGGGGACGATGTCTTTGACGACGACGTACTCGCTCATCGCGCCCTGCGCGCCGCCCGAGCCGAGCAGGCCGTCGGTGAAGGCCATCGTGTCGATGACGACGTGATCGCCGACCGCGACGCCCTGCGCCTCAGCGCCGACCTCGACGACCTCGGCCGCCGGCTCATGGCCGAGCGGGGTCGCGCCCTGACGGGGCGGGATGCCCCCGACGTGCGCGTACATCGCGTCGGAACCGCAGATGCCACAAGCCTTGATCTTCAGCAGCACATCGTTCGGGCCCACCTCGGGCATGTCGATGTCGACCCATTCGATGGTGTCGGGGCCGGTGACGTAGACGGATTTCATGTCGACTCCCTTGTCCGTGGAACGTACGCGACTAGGGTAGCTACTAAATCGATTAAGTGCCCGGTCGAAAGGTTCCGTGGATGCCGACGCCCACGCCCGCCCCGCGCGTGACGATCCGCGACGTCGCACAGGCCGCCGGCGTCTCGGCCGCGACCGTGAGCTTCGTCCTCAACGACACGCCCGGTCAAACCCTTCGACCCGAGACCCGCGTGCGGGTGCGGGCCGCGGCATCCGAGCTCGGATACCAGCCTCACCGGCTGGCGCGAGCGCTCCGCGAGGGGTCCTCCCGCCTCGTCCTGCTGAAGGTCGGCGCGCTTCCGGCGACCGGCCGCAGCCTGCCCTCTCTCATCGCCGGGATGGAGGCCGAGCTGCACCACCACGGGTACGCGCTGGTCGTCTCGTACGGTGATCCCGGTCGTGACACGGAGCTGCTCGAGGCGGTCGCACCCCACACGGTGCTCGACCTTCCGGCGATCTACGCCTCGCCCGAAGCGACCGCCGATGGCGGCTGGGCGGAAGGCTTCGCGGCCCACACCGCGAACCAGCTGGGCCACCTCATCGATCGTGGGCATCGCTCGATCGCGTTCGTCGTGCCGCACGATCCCGCCACGCGCGGGCTCGCTCGCCTGCGGGTGCGGTTCGCCCAGGATGTCGCAGCCCAGCGGCACGCGGCGCTGCGGGTCGTGGAGCTCAGCCCGAGCGCGAGCGTCGTCGAGATGCTGCGGGCACTGCGGCCCGCAGCGCAGTCCACACCGCCCACCGCGGTCGCCGCTTTCGACGACGACACCGCATTCGCCATCCTCTCGGCGATGGTCGACCTCGGCTGGCGCGCCCCCGATGACCTCGCGGTGATCGGATTCGACGAGGGCCCGCACGCAGCGCTCTGGCACCCGGCGCTCACCTCGGTGCGGATCGAGGCCGAGGAGTTCGGCCGCCGCGCGGCCCTGCGCGCGATCGGCCTCGATCCGGGCGACTGGATCGGCACACCGTCGACCGTCACCCCTCGCGCCACCACCTGAGGTGCCCCGCGCCCCCTAGCCGAACCCACCTCTTTGTTGCGAACCCACACGCTTCTGACGCCATCAACGGGTGGATTCGCCATAAGAGTGTGGATTCGGCGGTGCGGCAGTGCGGGGCCTCAGGTGAGCTCGGCGACGTCTGAGACGCCGGGGACGGCATCCTTGCCCGCACGGCGAGAGCGGCGCGCTGCCGCCAGCGAGTCGACGGTGAGCACAATCAGAGCGACCCACACCAGGCTGAAGCCGATCCACCGCTCCGCGGGCATCGGCTCGCCGAGGATCAGGATGCCGCTGAGGAACTGGAGGATCGGCGCGACGAACTGCAGCAATCCGACCACCGACAGCGGCACGCGACGCGTCCCGGCTGCGAAGAACAACAGTGGAATCGCGGTGACGGCACCCGCGAGGGTGAGGAGCACGGTGTGCCACGGGCTCACCTGGCCGTAGGTGAAACTCCCCGCGGCGCCCGTCACCACGAGGAGGACCAGAGCGACCGGCGTCAGCCACGCGGACTCGAGCGTCAGACCGCTCAAGGCATCCACCGACGGGCCGATGCGCTTCTTGATAAGGCCGTACGTCGCGAAGGATCCGGCCAGGGTGAGGGCGATCCACGGGAAGGCGCCGTACCCGACCACGATCACGACGACCGCGGCCGCGGCGATGCCGATCGCGACCCACTGCGCCACACGCAGCCGCTCATGGAGGACGACGACCGCGAGGATCACCGTCGCGATTGGATTGATGAAGTAGCCCAGGCTCGTCTCGATCACGTGACCCGAGAGGGCCGCGACGATGAAGACCTGCCAGTTGATGTAGATGAAGGCACCCGCCAGGCCCGTCAGCAACAGCAGCCGAGGCCGACGGATGATGGCGATCAGCGGCTTCCACCCACGGGTGACGGTCAGCAGCAGCACGCAGAAGACGAGCGAGAGGAAGATCCGCCAGCCGACGAGCTCGAACGGCCCCGTCGGCGCCAGCAGGACGAAGTACAGCGGCAGAAAGCCCCACAGCAGATACGCGACGAACGTGTAGACACCGCCGATGGCCCGCTCGCGGGCGGGGTCGGCGGGTGTGGATGCCGCGGGGGCGGCATCCGGGGAGTTCTGCGTCACCGACCCAGCCTAGGACCGCCCGGCGACCTGGCGACGCGCGGTTACCGCCACAGCGGCGGCACAATCCTGCCAATCCGAGACCCGTGGCCACCCGGCGGCACAAAAGAAGAGACCCGGATGCCGAAGCATCCGGGTCTCCGCAAGAAACCGACTCAGCGGACGACGACCGCCAGGACGTCGCGGGCCGAGAGCACGAGGTACTCGTCAGCGCCGAACTTGACCTCGGTGCCGCCGTACTTGCTGTAGATGACGCGGTCGCCGACGGCGACGTCGAGCGGAACACGGTTGCCGTTGTCGTCGATGCGGCCGGGGCCGACAGCGATGACCTCGCCCTCCTGGGGCTTTTCCTTGGCGGTGTCAGGGATGACGAGACCGCTGGAAGTGGTCTGCTCTGCCTCGACCTGCTTGATGACGATGCGGTCCTCGAGCGGCTTGATGGAAACCGACACGGGTCTACCTCTGCTTTCCTGTGATACCCAAGACTCGTTAGCACCCAACGTGTGAGAGTGCTAACGCCAGTGTAGAGAACGGGTTGGCACTCGTGCAACGTGAGTGCCAAAATCCATGCCCCGAGCGGATTGGGCCGGCACCGTAGGCTGGGGCGGTGGATGCCGCCGAGTTGCACGCGCTGCTCACCCCCGAGGGGTTGCGGCTGCTGGATGCCACCGACCCCGTCGCTTCGTCGGCGGATGTCGCGCGCACCGTGTCGACGCTGCGCGCCGCCGGCCACTCCCCCGACCTCGTCTCCGCTGTCGTCGGCCAGGCGCGCCTGCGAGTGAAGGCACGGGCGAAGTTCGGTGACTTCGCCGATCGCATGCTCTTCACCCGCGCGGGGCTGGAGCAGGCCACGCGCCTGTCCGTCGCCGCGCACCACGCCGGCCGGTTCCGCGCCGCCGGGATCGAGCGCGTCGCCGACCTCGGCTGCGGGATCGGTGGCGATGCTCTGGCGATGGCCGGGCTCGGCATCCGGGTGGATGCTGTCGAGGCCGACGAGGTCACGGCCGCGCTCGCCGCGTACAACCTCGCCCCCTTCGGCGCCGACGCGCGGGTGCACCACGCCACGGCACAGGAGTTCGTCACGGCGACACTCCCGAACGCCGCCCGGCGCATGCACAACGCAGGAGTCCATGCTCTGCCGACCGGCGACGACGCCGTCGAACCGCGTGAGTGCGCTCCCGATCGCGACGAGCCGGATGCCGACTCCTGCGTCGCGCACCGACCCGACGTCCCAACGGCGGTCTGGTTCGACCCGGCACGCCGCACAGCAGGGCACAGCGAAACCCGCCGCACCGCGCCCGAGGACTGGTCGCCGTCACTGGACTGGGTGTTCGACCTGATCTCGCGCGTCCCCGGTGGCGTGAAGCTCGGGCCGGGCCTTGACCGCGACCTCATCCCCGACGACATCGAGGCGCAGTGGGTGTCGGCGGACGGGTCGACGGTGGAGCTCGTGCTGTGGTCTGGGGTGCTGGCCCGGCCCGGCATCCGTCGTGCGGCGCTCGTGCTGCGCGGGTCCCGCGCGTGGGAGCTGACCGCACCGGCGGATGCCCCGGATGCCGCGGTGCGGCCCCTCGGCGCCTATATCCACGAGCCGGACGGCGCTGTCATCCGCGCCCGTCTGATCGGCGAGGTCGCCCGGTCGCTGCACGCCGGCATGCTGTCCGAGGGCATCGCCTACCTGACCTCCGATGACGCGCGCACCAGTCCCTTCGCGGCGAGCTTCCGGGTGCGTGAGACCCTCCCGGCCGACACCAAGAAGCTCGCCCGCGCCCTCCGCGAGCGCGGCATCGGGACGCTCGAAATCAAGAAGCGCGGGGTGGATGTCGACCCCGCAGCCCTGCGTCAGGCGCTGAAGCTCCGCGGCGACGACTCCGCGACGCTGATCCTCACACGCATCGACGGCGCCCGCACCGCGATCCTCGCCGACCGCCTCCCCCCGGCATCCTGAGGCGGACTGCCCCTCCCTCGCTGAACCCACACCTTCGTTGCGAATCCACACGCTCGTAGCGCCACAAACATATGGGTTCGCAACCATCGTGTGGGTTCGGGGCACGGCGGCCGCCAGCGAGAGGCGTCAACTCATCTGGATGACGGCGTAGGCGAGCCAGCCCAGGCTGTAGACGACCGATGCCGAGGCGAGCACGAGCGCCCAGATCGCGACGGCGCGGCTGTCGCGCGGATGCCGCAGCGCGAGGATCCCGGTGATGATGGCCACGACCCCGATGATGATGCCCCAACCGACGAACAGCGAGACAAGCAGCCCGACGATCGCGAACCCGAGGGCCCACCCGGCATAGCCGTGGTCGAGGGGCGGGGCCTCGATCGGGCCGGCATTCGGCTCCCAATCGGGTTCGTCGTGCTCGATGCTCGGTCCCGAGGTGACCGTGGGCAGATCCACCGGTGCAGTCGGCAGCCGCGAGAACCCGCGATCCGACGTCCCGAACCCGCTGACCATCACGCCTCCCCCGCGCCGTTGGATGCCGCCACGTTACCGCCCCGCGACTCCTCCGCCGAACCCACAAGCTCGTTGCGAACCCACACGTTCATGCCGACATTTAGATGTGGGTTCGCAAGGAAGGTATGGGTTCGCGGTACCGTCATGCATCCGATGGCGCGACCTGGATCTCGGTGATGGGAAGCGTCGAGTCGGCACCGAACTCCATCGTCGAGGGCGCCCGCCCCGACGCGATCAGCTCGGCGGCGAGCGCGGCGATCATCGCCCCGTTGTCGGTGCACAGCGACAGCGGGGGGATCCGCACGGTGACCCCCGCGTCCGCGGCACGCGCGAGCGCGACCTCACGCAAGCGCCGGTTGGCGATGACCCCACCGCCCAGCAGCAGGCGCGGCACGTCGTAGTCCTTGCACGCGGCGAGCGCCTTCGTCACCAGCACGTCGACGACGGCCTCGCGGAAGGATGCCGCCACGTCCGCGATCGGTACCTCCTCGCCGGCCGCCTCGCGCTGCTCGATCCAACGTGCGACCGCGGTCTTCAGCCCCGAGAACGAGAAGTCGTAGCGGTGCGCGGCCAGGTCGGAGGCACGGGAGAGCCCGCGCGGGAAGCGGATGGCATCCGGATCGCCCGGCACCCCGCCGTCACCGCCGGCTGCCGCGCGGTCGATCTCCGGCCCACCGGGATAGGGCAGCCCGAGGATGCGGGCGATCTTGTCGAAGGCCTCGCCGGCCGCGTCATCCATCGTCTCGCCCAGCAGTTCGACGTCGCCGGTGAGATCTCGCACGAGTAGCAGCGAGGTGTGTCCGCCCGAGACGAGCAGCGCGACGGTCGGGAATTCGAGCGGCTCGGCATCTGCATCCAGGATGTCGGCCGCGATGTGCCCGACGAGGTGATTGACCGCGTACAGGGGCTTGTCGAGCGAGACGGCGAGCGCCTTGGCGGCGCCGACACCGACCATGAGCGCGCCGGCGAGCCCCGGCCCCGAGGTCACGGCGACCGCGTCGAGATCAGCGAGGGACACGTCCGCTTCGGCGAGCGCCTGGCGCAGGGCCGGCTCGAGGGCCTCCAGGTGGGCGCGTGCGGCGACCTCGGGCACGACACCGCCGTAGCGGGCGTGCTCGTCCATGCTCGAGGCGATCGTGTTGGACAGGAGCGTCCGGCCACGGACGATGCCGATGCCGGTCTCGTCGCAGCTGGTCTCGATCCCCAGCACGAGCGGCTCTGCACCGTTCAGCAGCATGAGCCGCTGCCGATCGCGCAGGAACCGTTGGTGACCCAGCTGGTGAGGTCGAGCTGCATGATCACGGCGTCGACATCGTCCGGCTGGTAGTAGCGCGGGCGGCGTCCGGTCTCGACGAAACCCTCCGATCGGTACAGCGCCTGCGCCGCGAGGTTGTCGTCGCGCACCTCGAGGAACATCGTCTTCGCGCCGGCCGACAGCGCCTCGCCGAGCAGGGTCGTCAGCAGGGCGCGGCCGCGCCCCTTCCCGCGGAAGGCGACATCCAGCGCGATGGTCTGGATGTCTGCATCCACCCCGCCCTTCACGTGGCGCAGCCCGCCGTAGCCGATGATGCGCCCGGCCTCTTCGACCACGACGTAGAGCGAGTGCGGGGAGTCGAGCTCCCCCGCCATGACCGCGGGCGACCACGCGTCGGTAGGGAAGGATGCCCGCTCGATCGCCATGATCGCGTCGACGTCGTCGATCGTTGCCCGTCGCATGCTCATACGCCCACCTTCTTGGGTCCTGCCGACACAGTGACATCCGGCGACCGCAGGTACAGCGCGTCGGCGGGGCCGACCTCGCGTCCGGCGGCCAGCGCGCGCGCGGCGACGAGGGCCACCATCCCGGCGGGCACGGATGCCGCGTCGTGACGCACTGCGTCGAGCTCCGCCAACCGTGCATCGGCCTCGTCACGGCGGACCAGCGCGGGCTCGGTCACCCGGATCGGGAGGCCGTCGTCGTCAAGTCCCTCGTAGACGGTGTAGGCGACCTCGCGACGGCGCGCGTCGGTGACGACGGCGAAGCGGCCGGGGTCGGCATCCACGATGGCGGCCTGCAGCAGGGTGCCGAGGGCGACCGCGTCGTGACTCACGACCGGCACGAGCCGGATGCCGCGCCCCAGCGCGAACGCGCGTGCGGCCGCGATCCCCACGCGCAGCCCGGTGAACGGGCCCGGTCCCATCCCCGCGGCGACGGCGGTGAGGGGCGTGGCGGAGGTCGCGGGAGCGCCGGCGCCGGGCGCGCCGAGCGGGGCATCGGGCCGCGCGTGCGCCAGCACCTGCTGCAGCAGGTCGCCGATGACCTCGGCGTGCCCGAGCGGGTTCTCGCTGGATGCCTCGGCGACGACGACACCGTCCGGCTCGACGACCGCGACGGCCGTGCCGGTCGAGGTGTCGATGCCGAGAATCACCCCTCTAGGGTACGGCGCGCATCCGACGTCCGCCGCGGGCTACGACGGCTCGCGCCGGATGCGGACGATGCGTGGGGAGTCGGCATCCAACTCCTCCGTCGCCCGCGAGTACGTTCCGCAGGCCGTGTCGACACCGCGCCCGTGCCATTCGCGGTCGAGCTCGACGTCCCACCAGTGCTCGTGGATGCCATCCACCATCCCGCGTCCCCACTCGACGACGACGACGGAGTTCTCGACATCGATGTCGAGGTCGTCGAGCTCTGCGGCGGAACCCAGGCGGTAGGCATCCACGTGGACCAGCGGCGCTCCGCCGACGAGCGAGGGATGCGTGCGGGCGAGGACGAAGGTCGGGCTCTGGATGGGGCCGCGCACGCCGAGCCCCTCCCCGATCCCGCGCGTGAGGGTCGTCTTGCCGGCCCCGAGGGGACCTGTCAGCACGACGAGGTCGCCGGGCCGCAGCATCCGCCCCATGCGCACACCCAGCGCGTGCATGTCGGCCGGCTCTGGCACCTGCAGCTCCCCGACCAGCGCGTCCAGGCTCATGACGACACTCCGTCTCCCGCGACCGATCTGCCGAACTCAGGCTGAGAAAGACAGCCAGCTCCGAGCTCTCGCAGAATCATGCGGTTTTCGCGCCGGCCCGACGTCGACGCGGCGCCGTCCAGCCTGAGTACGGTCGACGCCAAGAAGCCAACCGTCCCCGAAGACCGTCCTCCGAGGCGCCGAGTCGGCCCGATTTCACGCCCGATGCTCACGACGAGACCTGACGGCGGGGGACGCGGGGTCCGATGCGGGTGACGATCTCGTAGTTGATGGTGTCGGCGGCATCCGCCCACGCGTCGGCGGCGGGATGCCCAAGTGTCGGGTCTCCGAACAGCACCGCCTCATCGCCCACCGCGACCGGATGGTCGCCGACGTCGACGACGAACTGGTCCATGGCGATGCGGCCGGCGACGGTGAACTCGCGGCCGCCGATCGACACCGGCCCCCGCATCGACGCGGTGCGGGGAACCCCGTCGGCGTAGCCCAGCGGCACGAGCGCGAGCGTCGTCTCCCGATCGGTGCGGTGCAGGTACCCGTACGACACGCCCTGCCCTGCCGGCACTCGGCGGAGCGCGGCGACCGCAGCCCGCAGTGTCATCGCGGGGCGAAGGCCGAGATCCGCCGAACTCCGGTCGGCGAAGGGTGAGAGCCCGTAGATCCCGATGCCCAGACGCACGCAGCCGAGTCGCGCCTCGGGCAGGGCGATCGCGGCGTGGGTGGCCGAGATGTGGCGAAGCCGCGGGGCGAGGCCGAGCGTGGATGCCGCGGCCGAGGCATCCAGGAATACCCGCAGCGCGGCGCGATCGTCGTCGGACGAGGTGTTGGAGAGGTGGCTGAACAGGCCGATCACGCGCAGCTTGCCGATGCGCTCCAGGCGTGCGGCCTCGGCGAAGACGACGCCGTACTCGGCCGGGGCGATGCCGTTGCGACCGAGCCCGGTTTCGAGCTTCAGGTGGACGTCCGCGGGTCGGCCGACGGATGCCGCCGCGGCGGCCCTCTGCAGCTGATCGATGTCGGAGATCCCGAGCTCGATGCCCTGGCTCACCGCCTCGGCGAACGAGGCGCCCGGGGCGTGCAGCCACGCGAGGATCGGGGCGGTGATGCCGGCTCGGCGCAGGGCGAGCGCCTCGGTGATGTCGGCGACCCCGAGACGGGTCGCGCCCCCGGCGAGCGCAGCGACGGCGGCGCGCGTCGCCCCGTGCCCGTACCCGTCGGCCTTGACGACGGCGATGACCTCGGACTCGGTCAGCCGACGCAGGTGCCTCACGTTCGCCGTGATCGCCCCGACGTCGATGGATGCCTCCCGCATCCCACCTGCGAGCGTCCTCATCATGCGGCACCTCCGTCGGACTCGGCGACGACGTAGGCCGTTGCGAGGTGGGCGTCGTGCGACATGGACAGGTGCAGGGTTGTAATGCCGCGGGATGCGACCACCTCGGCGGTCGAACCGGTCAGGGTGAACCAGGGCCGGCCCGAGGGCTCGGGCGTGATCTCGATCTCGGTCCAGTGGACGCCGTCCGAGCCGCCGAGCGCCTTGATCAGCGCCTCCTTGGCGGCGTAGCGAGCCGCGAGCGATCGCGGGCGCAGCAGACGTTCAGCCGGCGAGAACAGCCGTGGCAGCAGCTTCGGAGTGCGCGCGATCGTGCGCTCGAAGCGTTCGATGTCGACCAGGTCGACGCCGATCCCTACGATCATGCGTCCTCCTGTCGGTCCCGCGTGGCGGATGCCGCGGCATCCGCCACCCTACCGCCGCCCGGTGCCCGACCGCCCGCCCGCCGTACTCAGGCTGACGGGAACGGAAACAGCCGAAATCGCCGAAATCGGCCTGCCGCGCAGCATCCAGCCTGAGTACGGTCGGGGACACAACGCAGGAGTTGAGCCCCCGAAGCAGCCCGACACGCCGACTCAGGCCGCCTCGGGAGCCCGTGACTCCTGCGTTGTGTCGGCGGGACGCGCGAAACCCCAGGTGCGCACGTACGCACCGGATGCCGCACCCAGCCGCCCCGGACGGCCGAACCGCTACTCGACTCTGCCCCGGAGGACCGAACCCCTACTCGACCGTGACGGACTTGGCGAGGTTGCGCGGCTGGTCGACGTCCAGGCCCTTCGCCGTGGACAGGCCCATCGCGAAGATGTGCAGCGGCACGACCGCGAGGATCGGCTCGAACAGCGGCCCGGCGAACGGGATGCGCAGCACCTCGTCGGCGTAGGGCAGCACGGCGGCGTCCCCTTCTTCGGCGACGGCGATGATGCGCGCCCCGCGGGCACGGATCTCCTGGATGTTTGAGATGACCTTCGAATGGAGCAGCGGCGAGTGGCTCGGCGAAGGGACGAGGACGAACACCGGCTGGCCAGGCTCGATGAGCGCGATGGGACCGTGCTTGAGCTCGCCGGCGGCGAAGCCCTCGGCGTGGATGTAGGAGATCTCCTTGAGCTTGAGCGCGCCCTCGAGGGCGATCGGATACCCGACGTGGCGCCCGAGGAACAGCACCGAGCGGGTGTCGGCCATCCACTTGGCGAACTGCTCGATGTGCGCCTGCTCGTCGGAGAGGATCCGGGAGATCTTCTCGGGCACCTCTTCGAGCTCGAGCACCTGCTGCGCGATCTCGGTGTCGCTGAGCGTTCCGCGGATGTGCGCGATGTGCAGGGCGAGAAGGTACTGCGCGGTCACCTGCGCGACGAAGGCCTTGGTGGATGCCACGGCGACCTCGGGACCCGCGTGGGTGTAGACGATCGCATCCGACTCCCGCGGGATCGTCGCGCCCTGCGTGTTGCAGATCGACAGCGTCTTGGCGCCGCGCTCACGTGCGTACTTGACTGCCATGAGCGTGTCCATCGTCTCGCCGGACTGGCTGATCGAGACGACGAGGGTGTCGGGGCCGATCACGGGGTCGCGGTAGCGGAACTCGTGGGCGAGTTCGACATCCGCCGGCACCCGTGCCCACTGCTCGATCGCGTACTTGCCGACCATGCCGGCATAGGCGGCCGTGCCGCAGGCGATGATGATGATGCGGTTGATGCCCGCGAACAGTTCGTCCAGGCCGTCGAGTTCGGGGATGGCGACGATCCCGTCGCGGATGCGACCGCGCACCGTATTCGCCACGGCATCCGGCTCTTCCGAGACCTCCTTGGCCATGAACGACGACCACCCGCCCTTGTCGGCGGCCGAGGCATCCCACATGACCTCGAACGGCTCGACCTCGACGGGCGCGCCGGTGAAGTCGGTGACGGTCACGCCCTCGGCCGTGATGGCGACGATCTCGTCCTGGCCGATCGCGAGTGCGTTGCGGGTGTGCTCGACGAAGGCGGCGACGTCGGATGCCAGGAAGTTCTCCCCGTCGCCGAGGCCGATCACCAGCGGGGAGTTGCGGCGCGCGCCGACGACCAGGCCGGGGGTGTCCTTGTGCATGGCAAGGAGCGTGAAAGCGCCCTCCAGACGACTGACCACCGCGCGGAAGGCGGCGACGAGGTCCCCGTCGTGGGCCCGGAACTCGCGACCGAGAAGCACGGCTGCGACCTCGGTGTCGGTTTCGCTGCGGAATGTGTAGCCCTCGGCGACGAGTGCCGCCTTGATCTCGGCATAGTTCTCGATGATTCCGTTGTGGATGAGGGCGAGATCGTCGTTGTCGGCGAGGTGTGGGTGGGCGTTCGCGTCGGTGGGTCCGCCGTGGGTGGCCCAGCGGGTGTGGCCGATGCCGGTGGTGCCCGAGGGCATGGGGACCGCGGTCAGGTCATCGCGGAGAACCGCCAGTTTGCCGGCGCGCTTTCGCATACCGAGGGCCCCGTCGGCGTCGATGACGGCGATACCGGCGGAGTCGTACCCGCGGTATTCGAGCCGCGAGAGCCCCGACAGAAGGATGGGCTGGCTGTCACGATGCCCGACGTAGCCGACGATTCCGCACATTCCACTGATGGTAGGCGACCCGCCTGTCCCCCAGCCGCGCGCACGCCGGGAATGCCCCTCGCCCCGCCCCGCCCGGGCGAGTTGCGCATCCCCCACGCGAGCTGCACATCGCCCACGCGAGCTGCACATCGCCGACGCGAGATGCACATCCCCCACGCGAGCTGCACATCCCCCACGCGAGCTGCACATCGCCCACGCGAGCTGCACATCGCCCACGCGAGCTGCACATCCTCCACGCGAGCTGCGCATCGCCCTCTTCCGGCACGAAACAGCAACTCGGCTCAGGGAAGTGCAACTCGACCTCACGAAGTGCAACTCGACCTCAGGATGTGCAACTCGGCCGGCCAGGGGGACGAGGTCCGTGGCGGAGCCTGGCGCGTCAGCCGGGCGCGGCGCGTCAGCGAGACGCGGCGATAGTCGCGACGATGTCGTCAACGACGTCCTGGTTCACGAAGAGGCTGTCGTGTGCGCAGGGACCACCGAAGGGCGGGATGCCGCCGGCTTCGTCGATGATCGCACCCCAGGCCTCGGTGCCGGCGACCGTCGACCAGTCGGCATCCAGCTCGCACTGGGCGACGAACTGGGAGTCCGCGCCCGCGGTCGCCGAGGCGACCCCGACGATGCCGTCGCCGGGCTCGACGATCATGTCGACCAGCGGCGCGATGCCGAGGCCGAAAAAGCCCGCGAACGACTGTGCCGCCTCGAGCGCGGGAGCGGGGAGCAGCCCGACCGTGAGGTGGATGCGGTAGTCACCGGCGACCGCGTGGACGGGGACGTCCGAGGGCCACTCGGGGATGGTCTGCAGCTGCGCGGATCCGGTCTGCAGCGCCTGGCCGCCG
Organism: Microbacterium sediminicola; assembly: GCF_039531125.1. NCBI lineage: Bacteria > Bacillati > Actinomycetota > Actinomycetes > Micrococcales > Microbacteriaceae > Microbacterium > Microbacterium sediminicola. The sequence goes on along the minus strand of NZ_BAAAPL010000001.1, from coordinate 50,917 downwards.
TCTCCGGCGATCGCCATGATGGTGCGAACACTCGGGGGGATGTCGCAGCCGCTGCGCGCGTCGGATTCGAGCTCGGTGTTGCAGATGCCCACGACCGCCGGCAGCACGACGTTCGCGAGTACGGATGTCGAGGCGAACGCGGTCTGCGCAGCCCCGCCGATCGTCAGGACGTTGTTGGCGATGTCGGATCCCTCTTCCGGCGTCGCGACGGTGATGACCTGCCCGACATGCTCCGTCACTCCCCCGTTGCTGCCGCCGAGGGCAAAGCGCAGGGCAAGGCCTCCCATCGAGTGGGCGATGATGTCGACATCCTGCCCGGAAAGCTCGGCCAGGCACTCGATGGCACCGGCGAGCGCGGGGGCGGTGGCTGTGTGGCCGACCCAGAGGGCGGCGATGGAGGAATAGTCGAACGCGAATACGCTCGTGTCGGGCAACGCCGCCAGGCGCTCCTGCAGCGAGCGGATGTCGTCGGCATCCGTGTTGTCGGAGGTCCACAGCACGTCGCGGGAGAACGGCGAACTGCTGATCTCTGCGCCCTCGGTGGACTCGGCTGTGCTGAGCCAGCCGTGCACGAGCAGCACGGGATTCTGTACGTCCTCGCCGTCGTCGAGGCGCTCCAGGTAGGGGGCGAGATCGGCAAGGCAGGAGGCCTCGTAGGCGGTCGGTGCGGCAACGGTGGTCACGGTGGGGGAGCGCTCGTTCGGCGTGGAGTTTTCCACAGCGACAGCGACGGTGGGCATGGCGAAGAGCGCCCCCACCGTTAGTATCGGTGCAAGCGCCAGCCCGATTATGCGGCCCCTACGCGACGAAGGTTTGTCTTTCGCAGCGGGCCCCCGATAGCCACCCCGCATACTTCATCTTTGCACGCTCGTCGGCGTGTCGTTATGTCCGGCAGGTTACGAGGCGGGTGATTTCAGACTTTCCTCAGCAAAACCCTGTCGACGGCATGATTTTCGGCCTTGCGCAGCACCAAGGTCGCCCGGTGTCGAGTGGGCAGCACGTTCTCCAGAAGGTTCGGGAGATTCGTCTCATTCCAGTACCCGAGAGCGGTCTCGACGGCCTCGTCGTCGTTCAGGTGGGCGAAGACGTTGAAGAACGATCCCGGGTCGGAGAATGCGCTCTGCTTGAGCGCGAGGAACCGGTTCACGAACCACCTCGTGATGTGGTCGGGGTCGGCATCCACATAGATCGAGAAGTCGAACAGGTCACTGACGGCGACCTCGTTGGGACTCGGCGGCGGCTGCAGCACGTTCAGCCCCTCGACGATGACGACATCCGGCTTTCGTACCGTGACGAACGCATCGGGGATGATGTCGTACTTCAGGTGGGAGTAGAACGGGGCGCGCGCTTCGGGGTTACCGCTCTTGACATCCGTGAGGAACTGCACGAGTGCGCGGCGGTCGTAGGACTCCGGGAAGCCCTTGCGGTGCATGATTCCGCGGGCCTCGAGCTCGGCGTTGGGGTAGAGGAACCCGTCGGTGGTCACCAGCTCGACCCGCGGGGTGTCGGGCCAGCGGCTCATGAGCTCGCGCAGCAGGCGCGCAATGGTGGACTTGCCGACCGCGACCGAGCCCGCGACTCCTACGACGAACGGGGTGGTGGAGTCGGCCTCGTGAAGGAAGCTGCTGGTGTCGGCACCGATGCGGCGCGTCGAGCTGGCATAGAGGCTCAGCAGACGGCTGAGGGGCAGATAGACCTCGCGCACCTCGGTGAGGTCGAGCCGGTCGCCCAGGCCGCGCAGCTGCACGATCTCGGTTTCGGTGAGGGGCTGCTCCATGCCCGCCGCCAGCCGCGCCCAGTCTTCACGGACGATCTCGCGATACAGCTGAGGCTGCAGCTGCTCTCGCTCGTCCAGGGTCGTCACGTCTACCGACACCGGCCCATCGTAACGGCCGGGTAGCGCACGGGTGAATCCGCGTGCCGCGCCGAAGCGCCGAGCCAGCGGCCGCCAGACGCCAGCCCGAAACCACCCGCCAGTACACTGACGCCGAGCCGTCGACGCCGCCGTCGCCCGACCGACGCCGAGAGGAGCGCGCGTGGATGCCGACCCCACCCCGACCCGAGCCCGCTGGGCGGGGTTCGCAGCGCTCTCCGCGCTCGCGGTGATGGCCCTGGTCGCGGCCATCGGCTTGCCGCTCTACGTCTTCCCACCCGCGCCGACGGTCACCCGCGCCGACCTCATCTACGTGATCGGCCCACCGACGGCGACGAGAATCGCGGATGCCGAAGCGCTGCGATCTGCGGGCGTGGCCGATCACGTGCTGGTGTCGGTGCCGGCATCCGGAGCCGACTCGGCGGATGAACTCTCCTACTGCGATCGGGTCTACGTCACCTGCCGCACGCCCGAGCCCTTCACGACGCGCGGCGAGGCATCCATGCTCGCGGCCTACGCGGCGCCGGGCGACGAGGTCGTTATCCTCACCTACACCCCGCATGTGCTCCGCACCCGGTACATCTTCGACGAATGCGCGGATGCCACCACCACCGTCGTCCCGGTCGACGAGCATCTCGGCCTCACCCGCTGGATCTACAACTACGCCTACCAGACGGCCGCGTTCGTGAAGGCCTGGATCGTCGGCTGCGCGCCCGCCCCCACCGACGCCCTCCCCTGACCCGCCCGGCCGCCCCAGCCCCTCGGGCACGGCCGCCCGCATGCCGTACTCAGGCTGGACAGCCGAGCTTCGCCCGGCGCGGTGCGGAGTTCCGCGGAGCCGCGACACAACGCCAACCGCTCAGCCTGAGTACGGCAGACAGCTCGGCGACAACACAACGCAGGAGTTGAGGCAGCCGCGCTCGGCAGAACCCGCATGATTCCGCGGCGCCGCACCGCCACCGCACGCGGAACTCCTGCATTGTGCAGCTCGTCGGGCGGAGCGACGTCCGCTGCACCCGCGACACCCCGCCGATAGGCTGGCCACGTGCGTCTCGGAGTGCTGGATATCGGCTCGAACACCGTCCACCTGCTGGTGGCGAACGCCAACCCCGGCGGCCGCCCCCTGGCCCGGACGAGTCACCGCACGGTGCTGCGCCTGATGCGCTACGTCGAGGCCGACGGGTCGATCAACGGTCAGGGCGTGAAAGCCCTGGTCGATGCCGTCACTGAGGCGCGCAAGGTCGCGAGGGACGAGGGCGTCGAAGAGCTCCTGGCGACCGCGACCTCCGCGGTGCGCGAAGCGACCAATGGCACCGCGGTCATCGCGCAGATCGAACAGGCCCTCGGCCAGGAGCTGCAGGTTCTCGGCGGCGTCACTGAGGCCCGCTACACGTTCCTCGCCGTACGCCGCTGGTTCGGCTGGTCGGCCGGGCAGATCCTCCTCTTCGACATCGGTGGCGGCTCGCTCGAGATCGCGGCCGGCGGCGACGAGCTGCCGGATGAGGCGGCATCCGTGCCGCTGGGCGCCGGACGCATGACCCGGGCGTTCCTCCCCGACGATCCCCCCGGCGAGGACGCCGTGGAGCAGCTGCGCGACCACGCTCGGGCGACACTGAAGCCCTTCGGCAAGGTGTTCCGCGACCTCCCACACCCGGACCATGTGGTCGGCTCATCCAAGGCGATTCGCTCGCTCGCGAAGCTCGTCGGTTACCCGGTACCCGGCTGGTCGGGCATCGAACGGATGGTTCTCCCCCGCGCCGCGCTCGGGTCGTGGATTCCGCGCCTGGCGCGCATCCCCGCTGCATCCCGCCAGGAACTCCCGGGAATCACCGCCGACCGCACCTACCAGATCGTCGCCGGCGCCGTCGTGCTGCACGAGGCGATGCGCACCATGGATGTCGATGAGCTCGAAGTCAGCCCTTGGGCCCTGCGCGAAGGCGTGCTCTTGCGCTACATCGAGTCGATGGCCTGGGGCTGAGACCCGACGGCGCTACGGGCGGCCTCCCCCACCGCTCGGCGCTGACCCGCTCGTCGGCGCGGTCGTAGTGTCGACGCGCGCGACGAGGGATGCGGTGTATCCGGAGGATGTGTCACCGGCGATCGTCGCCATCTGCAGCGCCCCGCCGTCCTCACCGAACACGTTGTCGCTTGCGAGCGTGATCTGCGCCAGGTTCTGCGCCGAGCCGCTGTAGGCCGACTGCGTGTAGACGTCGTTAAGCATTGACTCGGGGAAGGCGATCTGCGAGGTCGCAATGGCATTGGTCGAGTCGGTGATGGATGCCTCGTCCGGGTACACCTCGAAGTGGATGTGCGTCCACCGGCCGGTGTAGCACCCTGGCACGATCGAGGTGAAGGTCACCTGTCCGTTGGCATCCGCGACCTGCACGCCGCGGAGGAACGTGTCGTTTTCGACACCGCTCGAATACATCGAATACTGACCCTGCGCATCGCAGTGCCAGGCATAGACGGCCACGCCCGCGAACGCCGCGTCACCGTTGGCCATGTCGGTCACCCGGATGGTGAAATCCAGCGGGATGCCGTCGACCGGCGTCGACGCGCCGAGGTTGGTGCGGATGTCGCTGCGGATGATGCCCGACTGCTCGAGCACATCGGGCCCATTCGACCCGTCGCCCGGGTAGGGGCCGGCCGTCTCATCCGGGATCTCTGCCGAAGGCAGCCCGATGACGGTGGCATCAGTGCTCGCGGACGCGGAGGGTGTGGCGCTGGAAGTCGCACTCGGCGTCGCGGTGGCCGAAGACTTCGGCGCGCACGCGGCGAGCACCGCGGTCGCCGCCCCCAGCCCGACGACGCTCAGCGCGCCGCGGCGACTGATGAGGGTGCCGAGGTCGAATTTCACGCCCTGGTCGACGACCTCTTCGTCGGGTCTGTCGAGCAGGCGTCCCTCGTACGCGGGACCGTTCGGGGTCTGTTCAGGATCGGGGAATCCGGCCATGGCATCCTCCTGGAGCGGTGTTCGTCCATCCGAGTCTCCGGCACGAGCCCCGGAAACGCACCAGTTCTGCATATGCAGTCCCTATGAAACGCGCGATGCCTAGAGCGCGAGCCGCTCCCGGACGACTCCCGCGAGCGCATCGGCGTGGGCCTGCGCGACCTCGGCGGAGGCCGCCTCGACCATGACGCGCACGAGCGGCTCGGTCCCGGAGGGCCGCAGCAGCACCCGCCCCGAGTCGCCGAGCTCGGCGGATGCCGCCGCAACCGCGGCCTGCACACCCTCGTCGTCCACGCGCGTGCGGTCGACGCCCGGCACGTTCACGAGCACCTGCGGGTAGACCTTCATCGTGGATGCCAGTCCCTCGAGCGTGCACCCGGTGCGGGCCATCTCGGCCATGAGGTGCAGCCCGGTCAGCAGCCCATCCCCGGTCGTGGCGTACTTCGACATGATGACGTGCCCCGACTGCTCGCCGCCGAGAGAGTAGCCGCCCTCGTTCATGCGTTCCAGGACATATCTGTCACCGACGGCGGTCTGCTCGACGCGGATGCCGTGCTCGGCCATCGCGCGGTGGAGCCCCAGGTTGCTCATCACCGTCGCCACGAGGGTGTTGTCGGCAAGAAGTCCCCGCTCCTTCATCGATACCGCGAGGATCGCCATGATCTGATCGCCGTCGACGATACGGCCGGAGGCATCGACGGCGAGGCACCGGTCGGCATCCCCGTCGTGGGCGATGCCGAGATCGGCCCCGGCCGCGACAACCGCCGCAGCCAAAGACGCGAGATGCGTCGAGCCGACACCGTCGTTGATGTTCAGCCCGTCGGGGTCGGCCCCGACGACCGTGACCTCGGCGCCGGCATCCGCGAACGTTTCGGGCGAGACCCCGGATGCCGCACCGTGCGCACAGTCGAGCACGACGTGCAGACCCGTCAGACGCGCGGGCAGCGACTGCAAAAGGTGCAGCACATAGCGGTCCTCGGCATCCGCGAATCGGACGATACGCCCCACTCCTGCGCCGGTCGGCTGCAGCTTCGGACCCGCCATCGCGGCTTCGATGCGCTGCTCGACGATGTCGGGAAGCTTCACCCCGCCGCGCGCGAAGATCTTGATGCCGTTGTCGGGCGCGGGGTTGTGGGATGCCGACACCATGACGCCGAAGTCGGCGTCGCGGTCGGCGATGAGGAACGCGAGGGCCGGGGTCGGGAGGACGCCGGCATCCAAGACATCCACGCCCGAGGAAGCGAGCCCGGCCGACACGGCGGCGGTGAGGAACTCCCCCGAGACGCGGGGATCACGGGCGACGACGGCCGTGAGACGCTTGCCCGCGGCGCGACGCGCGTCCGCGGTACGGCCCTGGCCCAGGACGACGGCGGTCGCCTGGGCCAGGGTGAGTGCAAGATCGGCGGTGAGGATGCCGTTGGCAAGTCCCCGCACGCCGTCCGTGCCGAAAAGCGGCATGGTCTGCAGCGTGAAGCGGATTAACGCTTCGAGTACTGAGGAGCCTTACGCGCCTTCTTGAGACCAGCCTTCTTGCGCTCCTTGACGCGAGCGTCGCGCGAGAGGAAGCCGGCCTTCTTGAGGGTCGGACGGTTGTTCTCGGCGTCGATCCCGTTCAGCGCGCGGGCGATGCCCAGGCGAAGAGCGCCGGCCTGGCCCGAGGGGCCACCGCCGTGGATGCGGGCGATGACATCGTAGGCGCCACCGAGCGTCAGCACGGTGAAGGGGTCGGTGATCAGCTGCTGGTGGAGCTTGTTCGGGAAGTAGTCCTCGAACGTGCGGCCGTTGATGGTGATGACACCGGTGCCGGGCACGAGGCGCACGCGGGCGATGGCCTGCTTGCGACGGCCGACGGCTGCGCCGGGGACCGAGAGCACGGGGCGCTCGGCGGCGACGACCTCAAGGTCGGCCGGCGTCTCGGTGGAGTAGTTGGTGGTTTCTTCGTTCGCCACGGTATGTCCTTTGTGAGTCTGTCCGGCGCTTACTGGGCGACCTGGTCGAAGGTGTACGTCTTGGGCTGCTGAGCGGCGTGCGGGTGCTCGGCACCGGCGTACACCTTCAGCTTCGACAGCTGCTGGCGGCCCAGGCTGTTCTTGGGGAGCATGCCGCGCACGGCCTTCTCCACGGCGCGGACGGGGTTCTTCTCGAGCAGCTCGCTGTACGAGGTGGCGGTGAGGCCGCCCGGGTAGCCGGAGTGGCGGTAGGCCATCTTCTGCGTCAGCTTCTGACCGGTCAGGGCGACCTTGTCGGCGTTGACGATGATGACGAAGTCACCGCTGTCGAGGTGGTTGGCGAAGGTGGCCTTGTGCTTGCCGCGCAGGAGCGCTGCAGCGTGGGAGGCGAGGCGGCCCAGAACGACGTCGGTTGCGTCGATCACGAGCCATTCGCGCTGGATTTCGCCAGCCTTCGGGGTGAATGTGCGCGTCACAGTAGTGCTGCTTTCTGTTCGAACGGAGTGGTTCGTGAATCCCGCTCCGGGGTGGTTCTTCGGCCGAGGGCCGCCGAACACGCCAGTGGAGGGCTCACGTTCGTGGATGCCGCAGTGGCACCAAAGGGTTAGCTTACGGCATTCGGATGCCGAACGCGAACCCTCCGCCGTGGCAGGGTCGAACCATACGAGGCCCGGGTAGCGCGCGAGGCCGCGATCGACTCCCCACAGCCGGTTGTGGCTAACTCCTCAAGATCGGCGCGTCCAGGGCCGAAGAGCCTCCAATGGCGCCTCTTGAGCACAGATCTTGAGGAGTTGGCAACGCCGAACACGGCGCAGCCCGGCCGAACACGGCGCAGCCCGGCCCAACCCGGCGCAGCCCGGCGAAATCCGGCTCGGAGCAACCCAGCGCAGCCCGGCTCAACCCCAGCCCCGCCGCGACTCAGTCGGCGAGCAGGTTGCGGCGCCAGATCACGACGATCGCCCCGAGACACACCAGCATGAGCCCGCCGAGGGGCAGCCCCCAGGCGAACAGCCCTCCGGTGGGCGGCAGGGGCTTCACGAAGGTGTTCTCCACGTCGATCTCGACCACGTCGGATGCCAGCACGAACGCCGCATCCGTTCCCGAGGTCACCACCGCAGTCCCGGCCGTGCCGCCGCTGTCCGGACCACCGCCGGTGTAGGGGGTCACGGTCACCGTCGTGGATGCCGCCCCTCCCGTCTCCGGCTCGGTCACGGTGCACGCGGCCCCGAGCGGAACGTTCACGATGCTCGCCACCACGTCCGAGGGCCCACCGATGGTGACGGTCTCATCGACCACCGCCAGACCCGGCGCCGGGTGTGAGTCATCGATCAGCACACAGGACACATCCACCGAGAAGCTCTGCGAGACATCCGCCGCACCCGTGCCCGCCAGCGACTTCGACAGCACGAGCTGGCCCACCGCGAACGAGTTCACGTAGAGGACGCTGGTCTGTCCCGTGGGTCCGACCGCGGGCAGCGGGTCGAGGTCGGCGGCGGATCCGGGGCGCGGCAGACGCGGGATGCCACCGTCGATCACCCAGTGCACGACGGATGTGACACCGGCCGTGTCCACCTCGGCGACGATGCAGTCCGCACCCTCGGGGAGTCCCGTCCAGGTGAAGGTCTCGCCGTCGGTGATCGTCTGCAGCATCGGTTGGTCGGCCGTCACGAGCCGCGAGTCGAACACACATCCGAGCAGCACCTGGAAAGGTCCGTACTCGACCGGGTCGCCGTTCGCGTCGACGGCGTCGGTGTTGACGACCTTGCTGACCGTCACCTCGGCGTAGTTGAAGGTGTTCTGCACCTGCAGGCCCGGCTGTGGCTGGTCGTCGACCGACAGGATCGTCGGGTCGGTCGTCACGGTGAAGTCGTATCCGGCCGTGGCATCGGCCACGAGCACACCCCCGGTGGCATCCAGGATCGCGGTCGATCCCGCTCCCCCGGTCGATGTCTCGCTCAGGGTGCACTCCGATCCGGTGGGCAGGTTCGTCCAGAGCGCCGTCGGCGACGAGGCGTTCACGGTGCGCAGATCGCCGCCCGGGATGTCGACGGCCACCGCGTCGCGCACGCACGACAGCTGCAGTTCGAAGTCCGCCGTGCCGTACTGGGCCGCAGCCGCCCCGGCGAAGACCTTCGTCACCTCAAGCGAGCCGGTGAGGTACCAGTTCGTCACGGCTACCGTCCCGACGCCGGTGTCGGGCAGCGTCACGACGCCGGTCGTCGTATCCACGCCGTCATTCGGGGTGATGACCACGGCGTCCGCGCCCTGAAGGTCCGGCTCGGTCACGGTGCACTCCGAGCCCGCGATGAGTCCCGTCACCGACGCCGACCAGGCGTTCGAGGCCGAGAGATCCACCGAGGTGTTCACGAGCGTCTCGCCCGCGAAGGTGCAGACGATGTCGACCGTGAACGTCTGGGGTTCGCCGAACTGCGCAGCCCCGGCTCCCTCGAGATCCTTCGTCACGACGAGCGCGACGAGGTCATAGAGGTTCTCGTACGACACGAAGTTCTGCGTCGCACCGGCGTCGGTGTCGGGCGAGAGCTCGGGGATCGTCGCGACCCGGGTGGGCTGGTCGACCGAGGGCGCCACCGTCGGATCGATGACGTTCACCGAGGTGACCGTCGAGTCCGCCTCGCGCGGATCGGTCTCGGTCACGATGCACTCCGCGCGCGCCGGCAGGTCCTCGTAGCGCTGCGTGTCACCGTCATCGAGCGTGAAGGTGGTGTTCAGCACCGTCGCGCCGTCGAAGGTGCACGAGATGCTGTATTCGAACCCGGTCGGCACCGGGAAGACGGTGCCCGGCGGGTCGGGCACGGTGACGGTCTTGTCGATCTCGATCGACGCGTACTCGAACGTGTTCGTGATGACGAACGCGATCTCATCGACCGTCAGATCCACCGTGATCGAGGTGCCGTCCACCGTGGTCGGCGCCCCGGTCGACGGGGTCGCGGTGATGGATGTCGCACCCGCCGTCCCGTCGTCGGTTTCCGTCACGGTGCACACGCTCCCCTGCGGCAGGTTCGCGACGGTCGCCGTCAGGTCAGCGGGCCCGCCGATCGTGACATCCACGTCGCGAACGACCTGGCCCGGGTGCGGGTGCGACGCATCGACGAGGACACACTCGACGCTGACCGGGAAGGTGCGGGTCACATGGCCCGCGGCATCACCGTCGAGTTCCTTCGAGATCACGAGCTGACCGCTCTCGTAGGTGTTGGTGAAGGCGACCGAGGTCTGATCGCCGGCCCCGACCGCCGGCAGCGGATCCAGCGACACGCTCGTGCCGGCCGTCGACGCACCGGTCGTGCCGCCTTCGGTCACGACGTACGCGGTGGATGCCGCACCCATCGTGTCCGACTCGGTGACGGTGCACTCCGCCCCCTCGGGAAGCCCCGTCCACGTGACGGTGTCGCCGTCGCTGATCGACTGGGTCATGGGCTCGGTCGCGGTGACGTCCACCCCACGGAAGGTGCACGCCAGGGTCACGTCGAACGGCCCGTACTCGATCGGGGTGCCTGCGCCGTCGACCGCGCCGCCGGCATCCACGGTCTTCGTGACCGAGACCTGCGCGTAGTTGAAGGTGTTCTGCACGATCAGCGGTGTCTGCGGCTGATCGGCGACGCTCAAGATCGTCGGGTCGGTCGTCACTGTGAAGGTGTACCCGGTCGCGGCCTCATCGCCCGAAGGGAGGATCACCGACTCTCCCGCGCCCCCGGCGTACGGCTCGGTCAGGGTGCAGTCCGCCCCGGTGGGCAGGTTCGTCCAGTTCGCGATGGGACTTGCCTGCGTGACGAACCGGTACTGACCGCTCGGGATGTCGACGGTGGTTCCGCTCCGCTCGCAGAACAGGCGCAGCAGGTAGATCGTGTTGCCGTACTCCCCGGATGCCGCGCCGTCGAAGGTCTTGGTCACCTGCAGCGAGCCGGTGAGATACCAGTTCGTGACGGTGATGTTGACGACATCCTCCGTGCCATCGAGCAGCACGTAGCCGATCGAGGTGTCGGATCCGTCGTTCGGCGTGATCACGACGGCGTCCGCGCCCTCAAGGCTCTGCTCCTCGAAGAAGCATTCGGTGCCGTTGACGAGCGGCGCGTTGGAGGAGTCGGTCCACCCGTTCGCTGCGCTCAGGACGGCGGTGCCGGTCAGCACCGGCGACCCGCTGTGAACGCACACGACGTCCACGAGGAAAGTCTGGTCGAGCCCGAACTGGTCGGCGCCTTCACCTTCGAACTCCTTGGTGACGACGAGCCCGGTGACGTCGTAGAGGTTCTCGTAGTGCACGAAGTTCTGCGTGGCGGCGCCCGCCGCGTCAGCGCTCAGTTCGGGGATCGTCGCGGTGCGGGTCACCTGGTCGGTGGAGGGGGCAGCGGTCGGGTCGATCACCTCGACGCTGGTGACCGTGGATGCCGCCGCGTGGTTCTCCGTCTCGGTGACAACGCACTCTGCTCCCGCGGGCAGTTCGACGCCGCCATCCGTGCGGGAGTTCCACGACTCGCCGTCATCGAGCAGCAGCGGGGAGGTGTCGGGGATGTCGAGCACGACATTTCCGAGGTAGGTGCACAGCACCGATACCTCGAAGTCGGTCGGGATCGTCACCGGCGGGTTGAGCGGGTCGTAGGTCACGACCTTGTCGATCTCGAGGCTCGCGTAGGCGTACGTGTTGGTGACCGTCTGCGTCTGGATCAGGCCGGGGTCATCCGTCGCGATGACCGTTGCGGGCGAGAGCGACACCGCCGCCCCGGCATCGTCCTCGACGAAGGCGCACTCCGCGCCCCACGGCAGCCCGTCGATCTGCACGGTGTCGCCGTCGTGCAGCGTCGGCACGGCCGGGATCGCGGACGCGGGGACATCCTCGCCCGCCGACGTGCACTCGAGGTGCCCGGTGAACTCGGTCGGCACCCAGGACTCGCCCGCGGCGGGGCCGGCGACGGTTTTGGTGAGTTGGATGCTGCCGCTGGCCAGCGCCGCACCGACGACGGGGACCTCGAACGCCGTCAGTGTCTGGTGGGCACCGGCATCGGTGTATTCGCCGCCGAACATGGCCGAGTTCCATGCGATCGGGTCGGTTCCGGGGTTGACGGCGGCGGCGGGGGCGACCGTCTGCCACGTGACCTGCAGGTACTGTCCCGGCTGGAAGTAGACGGCGGGCGAGTTGGCCACGGCACGGGCGTAGAGCGCGGTCACGGCCGACAGGTCGGTCGAGGGCGTCACGAGGGTCCAGTCACCGGGCGCACACGTCCCGCCGTCGACGACGTCGGTGCACAGCGCCGATCCGGGCGTCTGCGTGGAGTAGTAGATCTCGACGGTGTAGTCGGAGTTCGGCGAGCTCGACGAGGTGGCCGTCAGCTCGGGCCGCCACTCGGTCGTCGCCGACGGCGCGGTGATGCCGGACAGTCCGGGGTTCGGCAGGTAGACGATCGTCGACACGGTGTCGAGCGGGAACGTCCCGATGTTCTGGACGTTCAGGCGCCACTCGTTGTTCTGTCCGGGCTTGGTCACCGGCGCGCAGGGCGCGCGGTAGAAGCCGTCGGCCGAGGCATCCGCGGTGGTGCACGTCGAGGCATCGGTGGAGACGACCCCGAGCGCGGGGTCGATGGCGCGCACCTCTTGATACATCGAGAGGGCTGCCAGCGGCACGGTCGTCACCTCGGCGAGCGCGAGACAGGCCGCCACGACGCCGGCGGTACCGTTGCACGCGTCGAAGGAACGCTCACCGGTGAGGTCGAAGGCGTTCGTGAAGTTCTGATGCGCCGACGCCCCGGGACGCAATCGCATGTCCCAGGCGATCGTGTAGGTCTGGCCGAGGCCGAGCGCCGTATCAGAGGGGAAGGTGAACTCGATGTTCAGCGGCTCGGATCCGGGACCTGCGGTCCAGGTGATGTCGATCGTGACATCGGCCGGGTCGATCGGCATCGTCGTGTAGGGGGCGCCGGGCGCGGAGCCGCCGGTGAGGGTGAACGTGTAGTTCGCCGGGTCGGTCGGGTCGATCCCGTCGGGGAAGATGAAGTCCGGCAGACCCACCGATACTCCCCCGCTTGGCAGGATGTCGGTGATGACCGGATCGATGATCGGGTAGTCGCCGGAGTTCGTCGTCGCGAGGGTGACCTCGAAGTCCTGTCCGGGCTGAACGGGGCCGGTGGGGGTCTTCACGAGTTCGGCTTCGGTCGGCAGATGCCGGAAGGTGAAGTCGGTCGAGGTGCTGTCGGTGGCGGGAGACCCGTTGCCGGGGACACCGGTCGCGTCCGCGGTCACCTCGTTCGGGTAGACCCCGGCGCTGGACGTGCCCGGTGCGGGGCTGTTTCCGGCGAGCGTCGTGGGGACCACACCGCCGGTCAGCAGCGCATCCCGGCGCTGGACGAAGAGATTAGCGGTGAGCGTGGGCGTCGCCGGGTTCTCGAAGAGCAGCAGCATCGCGTTGGGGTCGGCGATCTCGGCCGAATCCACCCGCTGATAGGTGAAGCGCACCCCCTGCACGTCGCCGTAGGCGATGGTGCCCGACCCGATCGGGGCGGTCTGCGCGATGCCACCGGCCGGCAGCGCGGCGCGCGCCTGACCCGCTGTCATCCACTCCTGGGTGGCGCCGTGGGTCACCGTGTTCCAGGTGCCCCCGGTGACGGTGATCGAGTTGTCGGGCTCGACCGTGTAGGTCGCACCGGTGAGCAGCTCGATCTTGACGCGGTTGGCGGGCGAGACGATCGCGAACCGGTTGGGGTTCACATCCACCAGGCCACCGAAGTGGTACGCGTTCCAGAAGTCCGCAGAGGTGTCGGTGATGACGACCTGGTTGCTGCGCGCCGTGCCTGCCGGGCGCCCGGTGAGGAGCATCCGAATCGCGTCTTGCGTGTTCTCGTACTCGAACGTCGGCGCGAAGGTCTTGTTGGCGGTGACCGTGCGCTCCTGCGTATCGGTCAGGGTGATCTGTGCGCTCGAGCAGCCGATCACCGTGTTCGCGCCCGGGCTGACCGCGGGAGTGGACGGCGCGCAGCTGCCGGCCGGTTCGACCGACGGGTCGGTCAGCGAGCCGAACATCGTGTTCTGCACGGTGCCAGGCGTGGGGGCGACGGTCGGATCGCTGCGCAGGCGCTCGCGCAGCTGAGCATCCAGCACCACATGCAGCCGCCCGTCGTGGTTGCCGCTGGAGGAGGCCGAAATACGCCCGGAGGCCTCGATGCGGATGCCGACGACCGTCGCGAGCTGGGCCGAGGTCATCGCCAGGGCCTCCGCGGACGTGAACGGTCCGGTCTCGACTCCCGAGGCGTGCTCGAGGTAGACATCCACCGTCGTCGCCCCGACGGGCGCGGTGATGGTCTCGATGTTCGTCAGGGTGAAGACATCGAACGTCGTGCCGTCGAACGCGACGTTCGGCGCCGGGTCGGTGAGGATCAGCGTGTCGACCTTCTGCGGACCGTTGTTCTCGACGTTCAGCGTCATGCGCGTCGAGGGGTAGTCGGCCTGATCGGTGCCGGTTGCCGGGATGCCGAGACCCGAGGTCCCCCCCGTCTCGTCGGTCCACGACTTGCTGGTCGAGATGTTGGCGGTCGCGTTGAGGATCGTGATGTCGGCGTGGTCGCGGGTGGTGCGTCCGTCACCGCAGGCCGTGCCGACGAAGGCCTCGAAACAAGCGGCCGCCTCGACGGTATTGCGCACGACGCTCGCGTCGCCGGTGTTGTACAGCTCGTTGGCGAGCACCGGGGTGCCATCGCCTCGGCGGTCATCGCGCAGCTGGAAGTTGAGCGTGATCGGCCGACGCTCGACCCCGGAGGTGGCAACGCCTGACCCGACGGCGGGCTGGTTCAGATCGCCGGGCGTGAGTGCGGAGGCACGGTTCGGGCTCTCTTCGAACACGTAGCGCACACCGGTCGTCGTCGCCCGCTCCGCGTCGGTCAAGACGTAGCCCGGGAAGACGGTGTTCCCCGAGGTCGGGCCATCCCACGGCCCACCCGAGATCGCCACCCACGCGCCGGCGCCACCCGCTGCCGTGTAGTCGAAGAGCTCGACCGAGGCGAGGGTGTCGTAGGCGATGAGCGGGTCGGTGGTCTTGGTGATCGGAGCCAGGCTGATGAGGTCGAACGCGTCGAAGAACGATGTGTCCATCGTCGCCGCGGTCGCCGGCGCGAACCCGGTCGAGCCGGTCTCGGTCACCGACATCTGCGTGACGCCGGTCAAGCCGCCGGTCGACCAGTTGAGCACGGCGTTCGCGCCGTCCTGCGAGCGCTCGACCGCCGTGCTCGGCGTGAGGTCCTTGTCGACCAGGTCGGGACCCTCACCGGACACCGGGATGAGGGTGGATGTCGGGCACGGCGGGGTCGTGGATGCCGTCGCCGCTGTCACCGAGGGCTCGGAGGCTTCCGCCGCCGCGCAGTTACCGACGACGACCTCGTCGGGAGCGACCGCGAGGTCGCGAATCGGGATCCCCCCGCTGCGCGTCTCCGTGCGGGTGGAGAAGGTGATGTTGGGCTGGAAGGTCGATCCCGGCGGGAAGCCGACCAGGTCCGTGGCGTCGTAGACGAATCGCAGACCGACGATCGTGTCCTGCAGGCCGCTCGGGATGGCGATGGTCGCGTAGGGCGCGGCGGGAGGCGCGGGAGGGACGAGCCCGATCGCACCGGGCAGATCGGTCCAGCTGGAGCCGTCGGTCGTGTACTGCACCGTCAGGCTCGCGTTGCTGTAGAGGCTGAGCTGCGGCAGGGCGACCGCGTTGTAGAGGTTCCACCAGTCGGGGCTCGTGGTGATCGAGTCCTCGACGATCACCTGAGTCGGGTTGATCGTCGTGTCCGGGAAGGCGGAGATGACCGCCGGCACCTGCGCGGTGACCTCTTGACCGGGCAGCAGGTACGACTCGCTCGGAGTGATCGACTTGCTGACCGTGAGCGCGATGCGATCGCCGTAGATCTCCAGCGTGTCTGTCGCGGTATCGGTGGCGGTCAGCGTGATGTTCGTGAAGGAGCGGCCCGTGACATCCACGTCGTTGTCGACGGTGACGAGATCGGGGGGTGACACGGGGCGGTCGGCGTCGACGATGAACGGGGTCTTGGCTTCGGCACCCGAGGGCATCGGACCGCCGGTGAAGGTGACGCGGAATCCCGTGACCCGCTGGGGCCCGGTGAAGGCCGGGATCGTGTCAGCGACGGTCGTCGTGAGGATGCCGGAGTCGCCGCCGCTGTAGAAATAGACGACCTCGACGCCGGTCGCGCCGGCCGGCCACTCGATGCCATCGCCGGCGCCGCCGCTGACGGTACCGAACCCGGCGAAGGTCAGTTCTCCCGAGAGGGCGCCGGGTGTTCCCGCGCCGGGCTCCTCGATGACCAGGCGCAAGAGGGTCGCGGTGCCGGTGTTGGTCGCACCGACCCGGACCGTGGAGGACTCGCCCGCGCGGATCTGATCGGCGTCGAACTGCTTGTTCGCCGTGACCTGCAGCCCGAAGGCGATGATGTTGTAGGGCTCCGTGACGACCGGAGATGAGGCGGAGTCGGGTCCCACCGTGACGGTGGACTGAACGGTGTTGTCGAGCGTGGTGGCGGGGAGCCCATCGGTGTTGGCGCGCTGGGTGAGCTCGACGCCCGCGCTCGCCGAGGTGCCTGCGGGAATGCGATTGCCGTCGGTGTCGGTGAAGGTGAACCGCACGCCGAAGATGTCGGCCGTGGCGGGGATGCCGGGCCCGGCGGCCGGGTATACCGGGGGGCCCGCCCCCGAGTACACGGTCACCCACGCGTCGGTCGCCGCGTCGTAGACCTCGGCTGTGACCTCCTCTGCGCCGGCGGGCAGCGGCACTGCGGCGAAGTCGGTGAACTCGAGGTAGAAGAGCGGGTTGGACGCGTCTTCGGGCAGCGGCGCCGCGCCCGCGACATCCTGCACCGTGAGGGTGTCGACCCCACCGTTGGTGTCGTTGGTCGCTGACAGGGTGAGGGTCGTGGTCTCCCCGGCGAAGTTGTAGTTCTGGTCGGGCGAGAAGCTCTTGCCGGTGGAGGTGGCAAGGTTCATCGGCACCGCCGCGATGATGTCGGCAGTATCGCCGCCGGGCGCGGAGTTGGCCGCGGTGATGTCGGCGGTGTTGGTGATCGTCTGCCCATCGAGCTCCCACGGGGCATCCGATGCGAGGCGCACGTCAACAGCCACCTCGAACGATCCGAGCGGAAGGCCGGTCGTCGGGTCGGGTGTGTTCACGTTCGAGGTGAACACGAGCGACACGTTGTCACGCCCGCCGACGTCGGTGACGGTCGCGACACCTGGAGCGGCCGACGGAAAGGTCGTGCCGATGTATTCGATGTAGTCCGGCAGCAGATCGGTGACCGTCGCCGTCTTGCAGCCGGTGACGCCCGCCGCCGAGGTCCCGCAGCTGACGTTGAAGAGGTAGCGGAACTCCTCGCCCGGAGAGATGACACCGTCAGGCGAGGGGGAGGTCTCTTGCGCCGACTTGGTGAGCCCGACCGTGGCGTTGATCGTGTCGGCCGAGGCGGCGGTCGCTGTGAACGCGACCGAGCCCGAAACGACCAGCAGTGCGGTGGCGATGGACGCGAGGATCCGCCGCATTCGCCCTTGTGCCGAAACCATGCGGATGTATCCCCTGCCCAGAGACGCGCGAAGGCACCGCGCGTCTCTCTCACTGCCCCGAGGTCGTCATCCCCGAAACACCTGGTGCCACCCTAACTACCCTGTGCGACATCTTGGAAGTCGTTAGGAATCTGCTGAGCCTCCGCGACCGCGCCCACCCCGTGTAGCCAACTCCTCAATTCCTGCCCGCCCGGGCCGCTACAGGCTTCATCCACCACCTCCGCCACCCGATCTTGAGGAGTTGGCTACGTCCGCGCGCCCACCAGAGCGGGCAAGCCGAGCGTCGAGGCTGCCATGCTCTTCGATCTCTTCCAAGCGCTCGGCCACGAGATGGCGCTGCGCGCAGTCCGCCTCGGGAAATCTCACCCCCTACCCCGCGACGGTCCCCACGACCGCCATCGCCACCCACATGCCGTTGTAGACGACGTGGGCGATCACCGCACCCCAGATGCGCGCAGTCGACAGCACCAGCCCGCCGCACACCAGCCCCACGAGGCCGAGGGAGGCGATCTCGTAGCTCGGCAGTGTCGCGAACGCGGCGTGCGAGCCCACGAACAGCAGCGTCGTCACCACGAGCGCGACAAACCACCCCCACGCCCGGGTCCCCGACCGGCGGCGCATCGCGGTGTAGATCGCGACCAGCAGCACGGCGTGGAAGAAGAACTCCTCCAACAAAGGTGCGCCCACGACGGGCACGAGGACCCCGTCGAACCAGAAGTTCGCCGGGAGTGCCCCATCGAGCGTTGCGTACGAGGGCCACGCGGCAGATCCGGTGGTCGCCGTTTCGAGCCATCCCTGCGTCAGCCGCAGCAGGATGCCGAACCCGAGCCCGTACACGAGGTCGAGCGGGTGGAAGCGCAGCAGCCCCCGCGGCCGCGAGCGCACGAAGGCGACGATGATCGCCGCGAGCATCCCGCCCCACAGCGCCAGCATCGCCACCGACGATCCGGTGGTCCCGCCGATCGTCTGCTCGGCGAGGGTGGCGAACAGGATGCCGGCACCCAGCAGCACGACGGCCCAGCCGACGAGGTCCCACTCCCACCGCGCCACGGTGGAGCCGCCCGAGCGCCAGGTGTGGGTCTCGGTGCGTTGGCGGCGGGATTGGCCCGTTCCCCGCGAGAGCACCGACGTCGCGCTAGAATCTGCCATGGGCGCCAGGGTACCTGTCGATCAGGCCACCCGGGGGATCGGCGCCTGACCCACCACACTCGCCCACACCGCACGCTCAACCGCGTCGCCACCGTGTGGGCGAACCCGTGTGAGAACCGCTCAGCACGACCCCGTTCGACCGACCAACGCACCGACTGAGGAACCCGTGGCCGACCGCAGAAGCACGAGAGCGCAGCAGCCGCGCCCGCCGCGCACCCGCCCGAACATTCCGGCATCGTGGTGGGCGGTCGCGATCGTCATCGTCCTCGCGGTCGTCGTCGGCGTGCTCGCGTGGATGGCCTACGCCCGCGCCCAGACTCCTCCCCCCGAAGAGACGCCGCGCGTCACCCCGACCATGGGCGTGAAGACGACGACGCCCACCCCGACGCCGACTCCGACCGCGACCAGCACGGTCGCCGCGGCCACCGGCGCTGCCGAGCGCTTTCTCGCGATCTCGGACGGCGACATCTGGCGTGCGACCGCCGGCGAGTGCGGCGTCACCGCCCCGGTGATCGAGCGGTCCACCGACCAGGGCGCCACCTGGACGGATGTCACCCCGACCTACCGCGGCATCGGCCAGGTGCTTTCGCTTGAGCCCTACGCCGCCGACCAGGCCTACATCGTCGCCCTCATGGGGGATGCCTGCGAGCTGCAGGGCCTTCGCACCTTCACGTACGGCCAGTTCTGGGAGCCGAACGACGACATCCTCGCGAACGCGACCTACGTCGACCCGGCCAACACCGGCACGATCGTCACGCCGGCAGGCTCTCTCAACGCCCCGTGCGAGGTCCCGACGAGCGTGAACGGCATCACCGAGACCACGGCGCTGATCTGCGGCTCGGAGGCGGGTGCGATCGCCAACGCGAGCGAGTGGCAGTCCCTCACCACCAACGCGGTCGCCGTGCACGTCTCGAACGAGAACGAGATCGCCACGCTCACCTCAGACACGGCCACCTGCGACGGCCTGATCTCGACCTACGCCGGAACCTCGACGTGTGTCCCCGGCCTCTCCCCCGACAACGCCGCCGCCGTCACCGTCGTCGAGTCGACCCCCTGGCTTTGGTCGGGCGACACCGTTCAGGCCGTCGGATGATCCAGATCCTGACCATCTGCTCCGGCAACATCGCCCGCTCGCCTCTCGCCGAGCAGTACCTCCGTCTCACGCTCGAGGGCCTTCCCCTCACAGTGTCGAGTGCCGGCACGATCGCCCGCCCCGGCGACCACCAGACGGATGGCTCGCAAGACGTCGCCGCCGAGCTCGGCATCCCCGAGGCAGACCTCGCCGCCCACCGCGCGCGGCGTCTGACCGAGACCGTGCTCGAGGGCCAGAACCTCGTCCTCGGCCTCTCGCGCGAGCATCGCAAGGCGGCCGTCGAGCTGAGCCCCGCGCACCTGCGCTCCGCCTTCACCCCCCGCGAGTTCGCACGCCTCGCCGAAGAGGTGACGGATGCCGAACTCCTCGACGCCGCGAACGTCGCCGGCACCGACCCCGAAGACCGCCTCCGCGCCGCCCTCCAACTGATCGGCGGCGTCCGCGGCACGGTCGCTCCCCCGGCCGACCCCGCCGACGACGACGTGGCAGACCCCGCCGGCCGAGGCGAGGCGGCGTACGTCGCCTCCGCCCAGCAGCTCATCCCGGCGCTAGACCAGATCGTCCGAGTGATCCGCGTCACACTCACCTGATACCTGCCCGTAACGCCTCATATGTGAGGATGTTCGGAGGCACCCCACGAGAGGCACCATGGAGCTCCGCGACTACCTGCACATCCTGCGCAAGAACTGGCTCGTGATCGTTGCGTTGACGCTCGTGGGCATCGGCGCCGCCGCGGCCTACTCGCTGACACGGACGCCGCTGTACGAGTCGCAGAGCTCGGTTTTCGTCTCGACGCAGACCAGCACCGGATCCGTCTCCGAGCTGACACAGGGCTCCAACTTCTCGCTCGATCGCGTCCCGACCTACGTTCTCGTCGCGACCTCTCCCCTGGTCCTCGACCCGGTGATCGACCAGCTCGGCCTCGACACGACGGCCACAGAGCTTGCGGAGTCGATCTCCGTGTCGTCGCCGCTGAGCTCCGCGATCATCAACATCTCGGTGGAAGACTCCGACCCGCAGCTCGCGGCCGACATCGCAAACGCGACAGCCAGCCAGCTCGCGGATGCCGTGGAAGAGATCGAGACCACCTCCGGCGCGGCGACGAGTCCTGTGAAGCTCACGGTCATCCGCGCGGGCATCCCCGGCACGGCGCCGGTCAGCCCGAACGTTCCGCTCAACCTCGTCGTGGGCGCTCTGTTCGGCATTGTTCTCGGTGTCGCCGTCGCGATCCTTCGCACCGTGCTCGACACCAAGATCCGTTCCCCCCGCGATGTCACCGCGCTCACCGAGCGGCCGATCATCGGCGTTATTCCGTTCGACCCGAAGGCCACAGAGCGTCCCCTGATTCTGGATGCCGACCCGCACGGCGCTCGCGCGGAGTCCTTCCGGGCCCTGCGCACGAATCTGCAGTTCATCGAGTTCGACGGTGGCCAGACCTTCGTCGTCACTTCGAGCATCCCGTCCGAGGGCAAGTCGACCACCGCGGTCAACCTCGCGATCGCGCTCGCCGATGCCGGCAAGCGCGTCGCCCTGATCGACACCGACCTCCGCAAGCCCAAGGTGGCCGAGTACCTCGGCATCGAAGGAGCCGTCGGCCTCACGGATGTGCTGATCGGCCGCGTCAAGGTGCAGGATGTCATGGGCCCGTGGGGTCGCCGTCCGCTCTACGTCCTTCCGGCGGGCAAGGTGCCGCCGAACCCCAGCGAGCTGCTCGGGTCGTCCCAGATGAAGGCGCTCCTCGAGGAGTTCGGCAAGTCCTTCGATGTTGTCCTGTGCGACGCGCCTCCTCTTCTCCCGGTCACAGATGCCGCTGTGCTGTCCAAGCTCACTGCTGGCGCGATCATCGTCGCCGCGACGGGAAAGACATCGACGGGTCAGCTCGCCGGCGCACTCGATGCGCTCGACACGGTCGGCTCGAAGGTCGCGGGACTCGTCATGACGATGGCGCCGACGCGCGGCCCCGACTCCTACCTCTATGGGTACGGCTACGGGTACGGCGGCTACGGCCAGGACTCGAAGTAGGATCTAGTCGCGCTGAATTTCGCAACGCGCCGGTCCAGGGGAAGGGCAACTACGCTGAGAGCCGTGCCGGACGTCAAGCTGGCGCGCACGATGCACCACTTGAACCGAATGACCGGCGCGGTTCCACTCGACATCACGTTGAAGTTGTTAAGCGCACGCCGTCAATCGGTAGACCGCAACCCCGCGCCAATGGGATGCTCAGGCGGAGTTTAAGTTCGCGTCACCGCCGGCGCCGAAAGGTCCGCTCCATCGCCGTGGTCAGCATGCGATAACCCGCATAAGAGAATGCAGAAAATCCAGGGCGGCCATACCGTACACCGCGAGCGATCGTCTCGACTACCTCGGTCAAGCTTCCACGCCTGGCAGCGTAGATAACGGATGTCGTCAGGATGAAGTCACCCAAACTACGCTTGTCTTCCGAAATTCGCCGAACGGCCCACGCGACCGACGCGGCTGGGTCGATTCCCGCGCCGCCCGAGACGCTGGCCCCGCCGATGTTGTAGGTCGTAAGCGCCTCTTCGCACTGAACGACCGTCAAGTCTGGTGTCTGCTGATCGACTGAGAGCAGCCAATCCACATCCTGATGGAAACGCAACTCGGGATCGAACGGGATCCGAATCGCAAGTTCGCGTGGAAAGAGGAGGGTGGACGCTTGCACGAACCCCTGCCCGCCTTTCGGGCGATGCTTGCGCAGTACATACTCCCCGATGCGCTCCCCAGGCTTCAACAAGTCTCGCGGCCATATTTCTTCCGCCGTACGGAAGCGTGCCACCAACCGGGACGTGGCTAGCCACTCTGTGCCGCAAACCCGACGCTCGGCCGCAAGCCCCACTTGAGTGGAAATCTTCTCAGCGGACCACATGTCGTCATCGTCGAGTAGTGCTATCAGGTCGCTCGTAGCCGCTTCGATCCCCGCCTGTCGCGCGACGTTCCCGCCCGCTCCCGGCCCGACTCGAATGGTCCGTATCCGCGAGTCGTCTGGGAGTAACTGGCTCACTGCCGCGGAGGAATCCACGCACACGATGACCTCCGCCACCGGATAACTTTGCGCAAGCGCGGATTCAACTGCAACGGCGAGCGCAGCTCTCCCCACGGTCGGGATGACTACTGACACGGACGGCTCGGGGGCGTAGCGCAAGAGCGACCTCGTTTGAGATGGGACAAGTTCGGAGAAATACTAGCGTTCCGACCCGCATCGAGACGCCGACGCCTATTGCGCGGCGGAGTGCGCCAGATGCGTTTCAGCGATCGCACTCCACCATGAGGACCGGAACGGTTATAGGGACCGGAACGATCGCCGCAGATCGGCCCGAGATGGTGCGGTTTGACCGAGGCAGACTTCCGGGGCATTCTTGACGAGATCACCAGTAGCGACCCCAGCTCTCGGTGCTCTCGCGTCGTCGGACCCAACGGAGTGTCAGCTGGATCAGAGCGCTTCTGCCGCGCGATGGAGACAGTTCGTGATGCGCTGGAACAGAAATGTTCGATATTACGTCTGCTATGAGAGGAAATCGCGTTGGTAGTGCTGCACAATTCGTTCCCGGCATATGAAGACTACGAACCCCTGGTTCCGGTGCATCGTCTCTCAAATGGGATCTTCCCGGCGATTCATCGCTTCTATGACACTTCGCCAATCAGCCCGTCCGGGCGATATATCACCTTCACTGAGCTTCCGTACGAGGATCATCTCCCGTACCCCGGGGATGAAGCCACCGTAGTCGTCGTCGATCTGGTGACCGGCGAGGATATATACCGGAGTCGAACCATCGCTTGGGACACGCAGCTTGGAGCGCAACCGCAATGGGGCGCGACTGATAAGCAACTCTTCTTCAATCGAATGAGCAGAAGCGACTGGCTCCCGTACGGCGTGATTGTCGACCCGGCGACAGGCGAAGAACGGCGGCTTGGTGGGACTGTCTACATGGCTTCTCCCGACGGACGAAAAGTCGCGTCACCGAATCTGACACGGATAGGAATCGCGCAGGCGGGCTACGGCGTGATCGTCCCGCCGACTCATATGCCGCGCGCCGTTGGCGCACCGATCGATGACGGACTCTTCGTCACTGATGTCGAGTCTGGCGATTGCACCCTCCTCGTGAGTCTCGCAGAGCTCCACTCTCAGTTCGAGAAGGAACTCGATGTGCGACTCTCGGAAGGCGCCCTTATCGGCTTTCATGTCAAGTGGAGTCCGGGCGGAGACCGTCTCATGTACATCATCCGTTGGAGAGCTTCTAACACGGACGCTCCCCCGCGGAACTGGATCATTACGATGGATGCCGACGGATCGAACCGGAAGATCGCGCTAAATGATGCTCGATGGTTGGGGGGACATCATCCAAACTGGTGCCCCGATGGCGATCGGATTGTGATGAACCTCGTATTCCCCAACCGAAGAGTCTTCTCCTCAAAGGTCGCGCACCTCATGGACAAGGTGGGCCGAAAATTCAAAGTGCCACTCTATAAGCCTTGGTATTCCCTCCGTCTTGCATCATTCCGCTACGACGGTTCAGATCTAGCGATAATTGCGCCGAGTCAGTTGGGATCCGGACACCCGACATGGGACGACGGGATGGAGAGCGTCCTTACCGATGCATACCCGTCAGAGCCTGTTACCCAGGGGGACGGAACCGTTCCAATACGTCTGGTTTCTGCACAGCGAGATCAAAGCACTGAACTCATCCGCATTCGCACGAAACCAGTGTTTGCGGGGCCACGGCAGGAGTGGAGGGTTGATCCTCACCCGGCCTGGGATCCACCTCACGGCGGCTTCGTATTCAACGCGCGCATTGACGATGTGAGAGGCGTCTACTACGCCAACATGCGGGAATACAGAGCGGCTCTCGGTGCATCCGCATAGTTGGGCGGACCGAGCTGTCACTGGCGCATGGGGACGGACGTGAAGCGGCGCACATCCGAGCTGATCCTCGGCCAGCTAGTTGGCCAGATCGCCCTCGTCGCCGCAATCCCATTCCTCACTCGACTTATGCCGCAAGCGGAGATGGGCATTTATCAGGCTGGATTCTCCATAGCGCTCATTGTCCAGCCCCTTGCGACATTGCGTAAAGAGTTGCTCATCCCAGTGGCGAGCACGACGGACGGATCTCAACATAGGCGCCGGGCGCTCCTGCTCTCGGCGCTATTTGCGGTAGTGGCCGGAGCGCTAATTGGTCCTGGCATTTGGGTGGTCTTCGACGGAATCGTCGGTCAGACGCTAATTGCCGGAGGAATCATCCTCTTCTCGGTTGCGCTGCTTGCAATTGAGAACGCCTACCTCATTCGGTTGGGGCAGTATCGTCGACTCGCCATCCGCAACCTCACCGCTGGCGTATTCGCAGCTGCCCTGCAGGTTATTGCGGCCCAATTGATCCCGACCGCAATTGCAGTCGCAACCGCACTCCTCGTTGCTCGACTCTGCGCTACTGCACTCACGATCGCTCGGAAGCCTCTGCTCAGTGAAAAGTATGGCGGTGGCGAGAGGGCTTCCCAGCGCTCTGCGAGTGCCGTCGTTTCCGCGATGGTTGCAGCGGCGTCGAGCCAAGCGGTAGTTGTTGGATCTTTCTGGACGCTCGGCCCGGCCGCCGCCGCACAGATTGGAGTCGGCCAACGAATAGCTGGGGCGCCGACGAGCCTTATTGGTCAGGCGCTTTCGCAGGTGGCGCTGGGAGCCGCGTCGCCGCTAATCAGAGAGCGGCGGGCAGGGCTACGGGCGCTTCTGGTCGCACAAACAATCAAGACTGGCGCGGCAGCAAGCGTCACCGCGCTCGCACTGATTCTGCTGGCACCAATCCTCGCGGAGCCAATTCTCGGCCCGGGCTGGCACGAAGCGGGAGTATTGACGGCGATCTTTGCTGTGCCTCTGAGCCTCCAGCTCGTCGCACTCCCATCGACAACCCTGCTGGTTCCGCTCGGTCGCGAGCGCCAGCTTCTGGTTCTGCAAATCACGCGACTGACGGCTATCGCCATCGCTCTGGTCTCTGGTTCCCTTCTGAGCGGCGATCTCTACTTGACGTGCATCCTGACTTCCGTGACATGGAGCCTCGCATACGCCCCCCTGCTTGCCGCATCGTTCGTCGCGGCTACCCGCCACGACCAATCCGCCATTGGCAACAACGATTGAAGCCTGTCCACACCACTCCCCCTCGAACGGAACCTAGATGCACCCTCGATCATTCGTGTCGGTCACTGGCGGGTACAACAACATTGGCGATGCTGTAATTCGGCGTGCAGCGTACGAATGGCGCGACCCCAGCGAACCAGCCGTACTGTACGCTCGCGACGCTCCGAGAGCCTGGGACGAGCAGCTCCGAGTCGCCCAGCGAGACAGCGTCCTGCGCGCCAGCCGGCGTCGATGGCTCCTACGGATCGCAAGAAGCCACAAGCCTGTCGTGATTTTCGAACCGGGTGAGGTCCTCTTGAACCTCCGCGCAGTCCCGCGCGAACTCGCGTTCGCCGCGATCGGGTTGCTACTGCGAATAACGGGTGGGGTGATGATCCTCCCGCCTCGCGCCATCGTAGAGAGGAGCAGGCTCGCCGTTCTCGCTCACCGTATGACCTGTCGCGTGGCCACGGTCGCGTACTGGCGCGACCTGACAAGCTTGAAGCGGGTTCGGGTCGGTGACCTAGTGCCCGATATCGCCTTCGGCTGCGATCTGCGTGACGGCGAACCTTGGGAGAATCGTCGTACGGTAGTCGTGAGCTTGCGGGGTGACCGTGCTCTTCCTGACGAAGGTTGGTTCGACAGCGTTCAAAGATGGGCGAAGTCCAATGCTTTCGACATCGTCACAGTCGCGCAGGTTGAAGAGGATGAGGATCGAGCGAGCTGGATTGCTGAGCGGCTAGATGCCCGACACTTCGCCTGGGAGTCGAGTCCGGCTGTCCACGAGGAACGAGTGAGAGAGCTGTACGGTAGCGCAAGGCTTGCAGTTTCAGACCGCCTCCACGTTCTAATCCTTGCAGCACTCGGAGGTGCAATCCCCGCCGAACTCGTGCCGCGGCCCAACGGAAAGGTCGCTACACATTTTTCCGTCATTGGGTTCCCGAACGTATCACAAGATTCGGAAGGGCTGTCATCTGAACAAGTCGACCGCTTCCTGTCCGGACAGCTCATGAGGCGCGAGGAAGTAGCCGCCAGGATCCGTGCCGCCAATCAGCAAGTCGCCGAAGCGCTCACCTTCGTGCACGCCAAAGTCGAGGCAGCCGTAAGCTCCAGATCGTCACGACCAATTGGATCCACCGGAAGCTGCGATACCTGACCGAATCGGGGCACCCAAGCCCTCCGACACGTGCGTCGTATGTCACGTTGTCGTTACACCCCGTCCGTAAGATGCGGCGCAACGAACAGGAGAGTGCATGCCAATTGGGGCCGCTGTCGCCGAGCCGGGAGTGAAGAAGAGCGCGTTCAGACCGGATATCCAAGGTCTACGGATGATCGCAGTTTTCGCGGTCATCGCTGACCACCTATTCCATTGGCCGAGCGGCGGGTTCGTAGGCGTCGACGTATTCTTCGTGATATCTGGGTTCCTAATAACTTCACTACTCCTTAGAGAACATGAAAGGACAGGAACGCTCTCGTTCTGGGGCTTCTACCGTCGGCGCATCAAACGGATCGTTCCGGTGGCGATGATTGTGATCGTCGCAACTACAGTCGGCGCATATTTTCTATTCACGTCGGCTCGCTTCAACGAGACGTTCTGGGACGGAATCTGGGCAACGATCTTCCTTGCGAACTGGCACTTTGCCGCGCAAGGTACGGACTACTTCAATATCGGAACAGCGGTTTCACCCCTCCAGCACTACTGGTCGCTGTCAGTGGAGGAACAGTTCTACTTCGTCTGGCCGTGGTTAATGCTCCTGATTTTCGCGCTTGTTCGAGCAACGCGAGGGACGGGACGCCATGCGCGCGGGATTCTACTCGGGGCCGTGGCGTTCCTCAGTCTCGGATCGTTCGCGTGGGCGATGTGGGAAAGCATTACTAGCCCAACTTGGGCATACTTCTCTACGCTCTCCCGGGCTTGGGAACTGGGTATTGGCGCGCTGCTCGCTGTCGTTGCGGGTGTGTTCACACATCTGCCCGCGTGGTCCCGGCCGTTTATTGCGTGGGCAGGGTTGAGTGGGATCGTCGTCGCTTTCTTCACAATCACCGAAGACGGCGGTGGATTCCCTGCCCCCTGGGCAGCACTCCCGGTACTTGCAACAGCCCTCGTAATTATCGCCGGCACCGGAGCTGCGCCAGGGTTTATCTGGCCGATATCCAACCCAGTTTCCAACTACATCGGCAACATCTCTTATTCGCTCTACCTGTGGCACTTCCCGTTCATTGTCTTCCTCGCGCCATTCTTCCCGTCAGGATCTTGGATCTACTACGCCGTGACCATTGCCTGCATCTTTGCAACGGCGTCGCTGTCGTACCACCTCGTGGAGGATCCGATCCGTCGCTCGCGCGTGTGGGAGCCGACTCGAGCGCGGCATTCACGAGCGCGTCAATTCCGACAAAGCCGCGCAATAACCAGCATCATACCCGTCGCGGTCATCGGTATAGTAACCACCGCGTTGGTGATTGCAGCACTATTGCCGAAAACACCACCAATTAGCACCAGCAAGTTTGCCGAGCCTTCGATCGTTCCGTCGACGCCAACGGGCACGCTTTCCCTCTCGGAGGAACTGGCAGACGAAATTGCCACCGCACTTGTAGCCGATGTGTGGCCCGACACAACACCTGCGGTCGCAGACGCCAGTTCTGATCGAGCACCCGAACTGGAGAGTGCCGAGCAGTGTATGCACCCAGCCAACCTCACCGACCCGGACATCTGTACTTTTGGCGAAGGAGATAAGACAGCGCTAATACTCGGCGACTCCGTTTCAGTTGCTTGGATGCCAGGCCTACGCGCGGCACTTGAGCCCAGTGGCTACCGTGTCAGAGCCATTGGCTACGGGAGCTGTCCTTTTGTGATGGCGGAAGTAGTACTCCCAAATCGCCCTGATGAGACGGCCCGATGCAACAATTTTCACGAAGCGGTGCTCCCACTGATCGAGCAGATCGACCCCGACATAGTTATTCTGTCGAACAATCAAGGCGGGTATGGCACCCTCGTCGAGGGATCAACGGAGTGGGTTCGTGCACGTGCAGACGCGCTCGACGCCGTGTCCAGCGAGACGAGGCGCGTCTTTATCCTTGAGCCTCCTCCTGTAGGAAAGGTGCCATCCGAGTGCGCCACGCCACTATCCGTGCCCGCAGACTGCGAATCAACGGTGGGCAGCGATTGGCGAGCAATGACGCTCGGCGATGAAACTGCTGCGGCAGCCACGGGTGCAAGTGTGATCAACACTGAGAGCTGGTTCTGCCTCGACGGCCAATGTCCAATCTTCGTGGGAGACTCCCCCGTTCGGACGGACCAAATTCACCTCACCGCCACCTATTCGACCCGCCTCGCCCCACTCCTGGCGGAGTACCTCCTTGGGTAGCTGTCGCCAATGGGACGCTGCGGAATTCCAATCTGGCTAGGGACATCAGTCATGCCGCTCGGTTTTGGTTGCAGCTCGCCGAAGAACAAGCCTGCTCCTCCGATTACCTACGCGAACGCATCGGACGGTAGCGACTCATTCCGGAACTAGGAAGTGACGGCCGGATAGTGGTAAAGAGCGTAGCGGCAAAACCAATAGCGGCAAGAAATGCAATCACAGCGAAGTAATTTACGACATGGTAGGCGAGACCTCCTCTCGCGAGCCAACTGACAAGTGCCATGCCCGTAACCGCGCGAAGAACCAACCCGATGGAAGTGCGGTGAGGCCCCGATTCGATCCACGACAAAAGTATTCCGGTGAAAAAGATCGCGACGACCGCTACGATCCCGCCAAAGGATGCGAATAGCTCCGCGTAGCCACTCACGGTGACAGGTGTAGTCCATGCCTGAGACGACGGATCGACTCCGATCATGGCGGCCGACACAGCACGCTCAAATGAGAATGAACCAGCGATCTCATTCCCACTGTACTTCGCAAGAAAATAGCCAAAGTCAGCAATGATGGGAACCGCGCCTGGCTCAGTCGCGAGCCCTTCCATTGCGTAGTAGACAGGAACCGCGGGTACTGTCGTAAGCCTGCGAAAGAGCTGCTCGGCGACGGAGTAGCCACTCGAGGAATACGTCGGATACAGCGACGCAACGACCACGAAGTATCCAACTGCAACGACGCCCGTCCACCAGAACTTGCGCACCATGGTGCCGACCGTGATCCGTGAGCCCGATATGACGATATACAGCGCGACGAGGGTAAGTACTAGCGAGAACGCGTCCCCCTTAAACCCACTGAGGAATGTTGTGATAACGAATGCCGCTGTCGCCCACCGCCAAGGACCATAATCGCGCCAACGCATCTGCAGCGCTTGCGCATTAACCGATGCAAGTATCCACGCGATAGGTACTCCGAAGAGATACATCCGCCCGGGAATTCCGAAAAGGCCAGACGAGCTAAAATCAAATCGCTCGGTTTCGATACTGCTCGAAAAGATCGGTATTCCGCCCGCGATGAGGTGATAAATCCCTAGTACGCCAGCAACAAGCACAACCGCCCAAACCGCCGCGCTTGGGAACGCTTTCAATCTCACCGGAGGAGACGCCCCACGCGCGCGAATCACAAACTCGGCCGCAAAGTATCCGATAACGAACGCGACGAGGGACACCATGAATAGCCACGCGCTCGCATACGACGCCCGGCCGCTCTCGCCCAGCATCATTAGGCCAATTACCCGGAACACCATCTGCACCGCCGCCACCAGCGCGAAACCAAACGTTGCGCGCCAGAACGATCCGAGCGCAAGTACAAGCATGAGTGCAATGAGCGCCAGTTCCACGTTTACCCCGCTAACCGCGACCCTGCGCGACGTATGAAGGCTCGCGAGCGGAGTTCAGTCCGGCCCAGAGTCCAGAGGCGGTTGCGAACGACTCTTGGAGGCGCGGAAGGCGGGACAGAGCGAACGCCAGCCGAGCGCCGAGCATCGCAGGCAGGAACACCCAAAGCTCACGATGCCTCCGGTACAGGATCGCTCTACTACGCGCCGCATGGAAGAGGGTGATCCTCGACTTCGAGCCGCCACTTGAGCCGGTCGTCACCCCGCTCTCATGCCCAACAGTCAAGCCGACGTAGGTCGCGATGTGCGCACCACGTCGCGACATCCGCAAGAATAGGTCTGCCTCTTCGCAATAGAGGAAATACTCTTCCGACAATCCGTCCGATTCAATCCATAGGCTCTTTGCCATGGCCATGAAGTGCCCGCCGGGGTAGGCAAGCCATCGCCTACTGAGCCTGCGGTCCGAGCTGAGTTGCACGCTCCGGCCCGTCCAGCGATCCATCGCCGCGCGCCCGTCTCCCGACCCGCCTGGGCCCATCACCGCGGGGACAACAATCTGACGCTCGTCTCGCGCGACGTATCCTGACATCTCCGATATTGATCCCGCGGAGATACGAACGTCTGGATTTATCACCATCACGACGTCAAAATCAAAACCGGAGACCGCATAGAACGCAAGGTTGTTGCCGCCGGCGTACCCTCTATTCTCCTTAGATACCGTCAATACGATTCGCCTGAAAGTTCGCTCGAATTCCGAGCACAGTCGGGAAAGTTCACTCCCTTCGCACGCATCCATCGAGTTATCAACTATCGAGATGATGAGCTCCGAGGCGCCGGGCTGAGCGCTCAAATCATTCAAAATCGCCGATACACGATCGGTCGAGAAGAAGTTCACCAAGAGGATTGCCGCCGTGGTCATTGCGCTACCCTCGCGTTCAAACCTTCAGTTACCCACCTACGTATGCGCAGTTCGAACTCGGCAACATCAAACTCAAGCGCGCGCGTGCGTGCGGCTTCACGATGGGCATCCGCCACTGCAGCCGCCGCAGCGGAGAGATCTGCAGGTGACGCGAAATCCACGAGCCTACCAGTGACTCCGTCGACGACGCTTTCTGCCGCTCCTCCAGTCCGGTTCGCGATCACCGCCGCGCCCGCCGCCATCGCCTCGACCGGCATGATGCCGAAGTCTTCGATCGCAGGGAAGACATATGCGTGGCACCGCTCGTAGAGCGAATACAGCAGTTCATCGGAGGGTCGTATGACGAAGTGAACCAGCGCGCCCGATTCGCGAGCGAGCGAGCGCAACCGCGGCTCATCTGGGCCATCCCCCGCGATGACTACTGGAAAGCCGGTTATTCGCCCCGCCCTGATTACATCGTCGAGGCGTTTGTAAGGCACGAATCTCGATGCACCGAGAAGGAATGATGGTGGCAACTGGCTCAGGATTCGCTCGTCGTCCGCCGAAAGTCGCTCCTGCCAGCTACCACCCCCCTGTATTTTTCGCACGTCGACGGGCGGGTAGATCACAGTCGCATCGACGTCCCAGGATCTGGCAATTCGTTGGCGAACGAAGTCGCTGTTCGCGACGAAGTTTCCACCTTCCTGAGCCCGTTTTCGATCGATCCATCGAAAGGACGGGGCCATCATCCTGGCGAGGAGTGTCCGACCTCGCTCGTCAAGTGCAGGCTCCCAGATATATCGCGCTGGCGAATGCACGTATACGAATCGTGGCTTTTGAGAGCCGCCTCGGGGCCTAGCGTGATGCGCGAAGAGGTGCGAGCTGACGAGGAGCCAGTCGGCGTCGGTCGGGGGCAATGCGCGCCAGGTGACAGGCATAAACGGAAGAGCAAGTGCCTTGTGCCGCCGCAACGGAGTTCTCCCGATCCACGACTCCTTCACTCGCGTGTCTCCAGAACCGGTCTCATCCCATAGGCAGCGGACATCGGCGTCCGGGAAGACACGCGCGAACGCCTCAACGACTTTCTCAGAGCCACCTGACTGAGCGATCCACTCATGGACGATCAAACCTGGCATAAGTACATGCTCCCGGTGGCGGCACTAGATATGCAAAAGACAGTTTCATCATGAAGCACGTGTGCTAGATCACCAATTTTGGGATGCCCGTCGGTCTCCACAGCCATCCACCTACACCGCCAGCGCTCGATGCCGGTTCTCTGCACACCGTCGACAACGTCAAGTGGGTCACCGCCGAGTGGGTCGACTGGTACAACAATCGACGCCTGCACTCGACGCACGGCGAAGTCCCACCCAACGAGTTCGAAGCCGTCTACTACGCTCACCTCGAAACGCCATCCCACCCGGTGCTGGCACCCGCATGGGAGCGGCAGAGAACCGGGGACGGTTCATCCCGCGCACCTGCGGATCAGGCCGGCTGGCGCCAACGAGGCATGGTCTGAAGCGAGGCCAAGTCACAGCCCAATCCTGACTCACCGACGCAATTGCGAAACCTCGGTCTGGTACACATGCACCGAGTTGGCTCGTTGGCGTCTGTGGGAGGGTGGAAACGTGCGACATTCTCGAGACGAGCGCACCTGGCCCGCGCGCTACGGGTTGAGGCTGTTCATTAGCGACGCCGTGGTCTTGATCTGGGTGGTGTTCGGAACCCAGATCGTATGGTTCGGAACGGGGAATGCTCAGCTCACCCTGCGGGAAGCGCATCTGCCTGACGTTTCGTATTGGCTCACATCCGCCGCTCTCGTGATTCTCTGGTTGTGGGCCCTGTCGCTCGCAGATTCGCGAAGCTACCGCGTGATCGGTATAGGAAACGCTGAGTACGCGACGGTTATCGCCGCATCGATACGGCTCTTCGGTGTCATCGCGATCGTCGCTTTCCTCTTCCGAATTGATATCGCCCGCGGTTATCTCCTGATCAGCCTGCCGGTGGGAATCGTCCTGCTCTTGCTCGTACGTTGGCTGTGGCGACAGTGGCTGCATGCCATCCGCGCGCGCGGACACTTCATGGCGCGCGTGTTGCTCGTCGGATCGCCGGCATCGGTCACGCACGTCGGGCAAGACCTGTCGAAGAACACGAACGCCGGCTACAAGGTTGTGGGAGTCTGCCTCACCTCACCCGATACCGACGGGCTCGTCAAGGACGCCGGCTACGAGGTTCTGGGCGCGATCGACGACGTCGATGCGGCACGTGAGCGATCCGGCGCCGACACGATCGCTGTCACCAGCGCTGACGACCTGCCCCCGGAGAAGGTCAAGCAGATCTCCTGGAACCTTGAGGCAGGAAAGCAGCACCTCGTGCTCGCGCCATCAATCGCCGACGTCGCCGGCCCCCGCATCCATATGCGCCCGGTCTCGGGGCTTCCGCTGGTCCACGTGGAGACGCCACGCCTCTCGCTCGGTCAGCGATTCGCGAAGCGGTCGTTCGATCTCGTGGCCGGCATCGTGATCGCGATCCTGATTTCACCGGTCATGGCGGCAGTCGCGATCGCGGTCTCAGCAACGAGCGTTGGTCCGGTCTTCTACCGGCAGGAGCGCATCGGACGCGACGGCGAGCCGTTCCGCATGATCAAGTTCCGCTCGATGCGGATCGGTGCCGACGCTGAGCTCAAGGCATTGCTCGAAGCTCAGGGCACCAGTGAAAAGCCGCTGTTCAAGATCAAAGACGATCCGCGCATCACGCCGGTCGGCAAATTCATCCGCAAGTACTCGCTCGACGAGCTCCCTCAGGTCTTCAATGTCATCGGCGGGTCGATGAGCCTCGTGGGGCCGCGTCCCCAGATCGCGGCCGAGGTGGCGCTTTACTCCGACACCGCTCGTCGCCGTCTGATGGTGCGCCCCGGCATCACCGGACTCTGGCAGGTGAGTGGCCGCTCGAGCATGGACTGGGAAGAAGCGGTCAAGCTCGACCTTTACTACGTCGAGAACTGGAGTCTCGCGACCGATCTCACGATCCTCGTGAAGACCGCGCGCGCCGTACTGGCTCCCGGCGACACGGCGCACTGATCCGGTCGATATATTGAAGGCGGGCCGGTTCTCCCAAGCGTCGCGCCCCCACCGTTTGTTCTTCGACCCCCGGCGAGGCCATGGATCTGCGTAGCTACATGCGATTGCTGATCCGTCGGTGGCCGGTGTTCCTGATTGTCACGATCGTCGTCGGCGGATTGCTGGGGGGTGCCTCATACCTGATCACCCCCGTCTACACGGCAAAGACCGAGGTGCTCTTCTCCCCCCGCACGACGACCGAGACCACCGTCGATGAACGGCGCCTGGGCGCCATGTACGTCAGCGACCGCATCGCGAACTACGCGGCACTGGTCACCAGCGAGAGCGTGCTCGAGCCGATCATCCGCAAGCTCGACCTCGACATGTCGGTTGGGGCCCTCGAAGACGACATCTCGGTGGAGATCCCCACGAGCACGACGCTGTTGAGCATCTCGGTCACCAGCGACAGCGCCACGGGTGCCGCCGAGATCGCCGAGGCGATCGCTGCCGCCCTGCCCTCCGTTGTCGCCGGTGTCGAAAGTGCGGCCACGGTTGCCACATCCCCCGTCATCACCGAGACCATCCAGCCCGCCTCGCCCCCGAGCAACCCGACGTCGCCCAACGTTCGCCTGAACCTGATCGTCGCGGCCATGCTCGGCCTGTTCGCGGGCCTGCTGACGGCGGTGTTGGTAGACAACTTCGACAACCGGGTGCGCCGCGGGGCGGATGTCACTCCCCTCGGCATCCCGTATATCGGCGGTATGCGCCTTGTCCGCGGCAAGCGCGCGAAAGACATGCTCATCCTCGACAAGCAGCCGCACGAGATCTCGGCCGCCTATCGGCGCCTGGGGATCGACGTGCTGTTCCGCGCGGGCGAGGCACCCGTCAGCATCCTGTTCACCTCGGTCAAGACCGGCGCCGGCAAGACGACGACCGCCGCGGCGATTGCGGGTGCTCTCGCAGAGTCCGGCAACCGCGTCGTCTACATCGACGCCGACGTGCGTGGCGGGCGCTTGGCGGCACAGGCGGGCATCCCGCAGACCCGCGGTGTCACCGACCTTGTCTCCAGCCGTATCGGGCTCGATGAGGCGATGTTCTACTGGCGGCCCGGCCAGTTCACGATCATGCCCTGCGGCGGTGCGGCGATCGACGTGAGCGAAATGCTCGCCGGCGAGCGCATGCAGATGCTGCTCATCGAGATGGAAGAGCTCTTCGACGTCATCATCGTGGATGCTCCGCCCACCACGAACGCCAGCGAGGCCGCGCGCTTCACGCAGAACTTCCAGAACGTGGTCGTGGTCGCCGAAGCCACCGAAACCAAGCGCGCGGAGCTGCTGCGCGGGGTCAAGGCGCTGCAGCAGGCCGGCGCGAAGGTGCTCGGCGTCATCCTCTCTCGCGTCAGCAAAGACGAAGAGGCAGCCGCCGCCGAAGACACCAGCGCTGAAGCGGCCACCGAGGAGACGGCAGCGAAATGAGCGCCCGCCCCCTCGTCACCCAGAACGCCACCTTTCAGATTTCGCCGTTCGACGAGGAGCAGGTCGTGGCCGCGCTGCTGGATCGCACCCCTCCGCTGGATGCCGGCCGGCCGCACCTGATCGTCACCCCCAACATGAACCACCTCGCGCGGCTGCAGGCCTCGGCGCCGCTCGGAGCCGCCTACGACCGCGCCGACATGATCCTGGCCGACGGGTGGCCCGTGGTGCGCCTCGCCAACAGCCTGGGCGCGCAGATCACGGGCCGTGCCACCGGCAGCGGCATCGTGCGTCGTCTGGCCGACACCCCGGGCGAGGGCCGCACGATCTTCCTGGTCGGAGGCTCCACCCCGCAGGCGACAGATACCGCGGCCGCCCGGTTTCGCTCGAACGGATGGCTGGTGGAAACCGAACACGCGCCGATCGGCTGGCTCGACGACACAGCCAACATCGATGAGCTCGCGGGTCGCATCGCCGCATCGCAGGCATCCATCGTCCTGCTCGGTGTCGGCTCCCCCAAGCAGGAGATCCTCGGCGCCACCCTGCTCGACGCCCCCGGCGTGACAGCGACCATGCTCGGCATCGGGGCATCCATCGACTTTCTCGCCGGGCACACCCGCCGCGCACCCGAATGGATGCAGCGCCTCGGCATCGAGTGGTTGCACCGCATCATCACCGACCCCGCCCGGCTTCTGCGCCGCTATGCCGGCGATGTCGTGCCGTTCGTGCGCGTTGCCCGTCAGTCCCGTCGTTTCCGTCCCTCTCCCCCCGAAGGAGCGACCCTGTCATGACCCTGCTGATCGTCACCCCGATGCACAATGAGGCCGACAATGTCGAAGGCCTGCTTGCCTCACTGCGCGAGCAGGCCTTCCGTGACTTCGACTGGGTGGTGGTCGATGACGGCAGCACCGACGGCACCTCGGCCCGCATCGCCGAGCTCGACACCGACGGGCTTGCCTCCGTCGTCGCGAAGACCAACGACGGCGGCCTCATCGGCGGCTCGGCCTACACCTCATGGCGATTCGGCGTCGCCCACGCGCTGCCGACCAAGCCCTACAGCCACGTCATGAAGCTCGACGCCGACGTGCGCCTGGCTCCCGACTATCTGGAGCGGATTGTCGCGCTCGCATCGGGCGATGTGGGAGTCGCCGGCGGGGTCATCGTCACAAGCGGTATGGCTGAGCAGAAGTTCCACGTGCCCGGTCCCGTGAAGCTCTACACCGCGGATGCCTACCGGGCGACCGAATCCATGCCGTCGGCGATCGGGTTCGATGTGCTCGACGAGGTCGCCGCCCACCTGGCGGGGCTTCGTACCGCCGTCGACACCGACGCGCGCTTCGAGCTCGCACGCGCGATCGGTGCGAGCGAAGGCAAAGTGCACGGCCGCTACCGCAACGGACGGGTGTGCCGGTGGACGGGCTATTCGTTCCCCTACTTCCTCGTGCACTGCGCCCGCTACGTGGCTCGACGCCCGTACGTGATCGGGTCGCTGGCGATGCTG
The DNA here is from genome assembly GCF_039531125.1 of Microbacterium sediminicola. NCBI lineage: Bacteria > Bacillati > Actinomycetota > Actinomycetes > Micrococcales > Microbacteriaceae > Microbacterium > Microbacterium sediminicola. The sequence goes on along the minus strand of NZ_BAAAPL010000001.1, from coordinate 13,558 downwards.
TGGGGCTACATCCGCGCCGGTCGCGGGCCCTACGCGCCGGAGCTGAAGAAGGCACACGCGCGGATGCAGCGCGCCAAGCTCGGCCGGGCACTCCGCAGCCCCTTCGGGTTCTGGCGCGAGGCCTACAAGGTCTAGCCCCGGCGCGCAGCGAGCTCGCGGTACAGCGCGACGTGCGCCGCGATGTGCGTCGGCCAGTCCCGCTTGCTGAGATCCGGTCCACCGGAATCGGGCACGCGGCGCAGGGCATCCGCGACGACCTCGCCGGTCAGATCGCCGTCGTAGAGCATGACCCAGTCCGCGCCGACCTCAGCCGCGATCGCCTCGTTGGCACCGCTGCTGGGAACGAGCACCGGCCGCCCCACCGAGAGGGCGTAGAGCAGCGCCCCCGAGTTGTACATGTGGGGGTAGGGCAGGCAGACGAGGCGATGGCGACGGATCTCGGCCACGAGCTCCGTGTCGTCGCGGTGGCGCTCGTCCAGCTCCGCCGTTGCGGCGCCGGCGAAGCGCTCGGCGAGCGCGCGACCGTAGTCCGGGTCCAGCGCCCGGCCGGTGACGGTGAGGGTCGCGCCGGCCGCGGTCGCGGCATCCAGCAGCGCCTCGATGCCCTTATAGGGGCGCAGCATGCCGAAGAGCACCACGTCGCGCTCGGCCTCGACCTCGGCGCCCGGTGATCCCGCACCCAGCGCACCGTGCGCGGTGAGCCAGTCCCGGTAGTCGGGGTGCAGCATCACAACGCCCTGCGTCAGGTCGTTGTCGGCCGCCGCGTTGAGGTAGATCCGCGTCGTGATGAGGCGCTCGAGAAGGCGCAGCATCCACCCCTCGAAGCCCCCCTCACGCTCGTGCGACGCCCGGTTGTGCACGGTGAGCACCACGGGCACGCGCCGCGCGCGCAGACGCAGCAGCAGCCACGTCGACAGCACACGCTTGATGAGGGTCTTCGGCCAGCCTGCCGCCCGGTAGAGCTGGTGCGGCCAGTGCACGTGGAAGACGTCCGGGCGGGTGAGCAGCGCCGCCTTCGTCGACAGCGGCAGCACCGTCACCTGCTCGCGGACGCCCGCCATCAGCTGGTGCAGGTAGGGGTTGTCATCGGGCTTCAGCGGGCCGGTCGACCAGAGCACGGTGAGCGCGGTGGATCTCATGACGCGGCCTCCCCGCGGTGTCGGACGCGTCGCACCAGGGCCAGCAGGGTGCCGAGGTCACGACGGTAGGGCGGCAGCGCGAGGGCAGCGGCGCTGACGGCGGCGAACGCGGCCGCGCTCACGATGAGGGCGACGAGATCGGGCAGCGCGTCGGCGGCGGTCCCCGCGCCCCAGGCGGCGAGCGCGGCGAGCACGAACAGCACGGCAGGGCGCACGGCGGGGAGGATCGTCGGTGCGATCGGAACGTGCGCGCGCGGCAGGGCGAAAAAGAGCGCCGAGAGCAGGATCAGGAGCTGCCCCGCGGCCCCCGCGTAAGCGACCCAGACCGGGCCAAGGGAGACGACGGCGATCATGAGGCCGATCATGACGACTCGCGCGCCGAACTCGGTCGCGAACAGCAGGCCGGTGCGGCCCTGGGACAGCAGCACCCAGTACGAGACGTACCCGATCGCCTGCAGAGCGCCCGCGAGGCACAGGGCGCGGAGGAAGGGCACGGCCTCGTGCCATCCGTCTCCCAACACGACGGGGACGAGCCAGTCCCCTGTGCCGGCGACGAACGCGAGCAGCGAGAGCAGCAGGGTCGTCAGGGCCAGCTGGGTCTTCTTCACGGCATCCAGGTAGGCCGGCCGGTCCTCGAGCCGCCGTGACAGGTACGGCAGCACGACGCGGGTGAGGGGCGCGGCCACCTGCTGCGCGGGGATGCGTGCGATCTGGAACGCCCGGTTGTAATAGCCGAGCGTCGCCGCACCCCATACCCGGCCGATGAGCACCTGGTCGATGTTGGTGGAGATGTAGTTGACCACCTGTGTGAAGAACGTGTTGGTGCCGAACACCAGCAGGGAGCGCATCTGCTCACCGCGGCGGTAGAGCCCCGGCCACCAGCGCGCGCGGGCGACGAGGATGACGTTGGTGACGATCGCCGCGACGACCTGCATCGCCACCAGCGCCCAGTACGACCATCCGATCAGGGCTCCGACGAGGGCGACCGCGAAGCCGATCGCCTGGCCGAGGACGTCGGCGAGGGCGATGACGCTGAAGCGGAGGTCGCGATTGAGCTCGGTGCGAAACTGCACCGCCAGTCCGTTCAGAAGGAACACACTCGAAAGGGCGAGAGTGATCGGCGCGACCCGGATGTCGTCGTAGAGCGCCGCGAGCGGCAGGGCGAGGATGCAGACCACGACCGTGACCGCAATGCCGATGGCGGCATTCCACCAGAACAGGTTCGAGCGCTGCCCTCGGGTCAGCTCTTTCGCCTGGAGGGCGGCGAGGGAGAGCCCGAAGTCGCCGACGACGTAGGCGATGCCGACCACAGCGGTGACCATCGCCACCAGACCGAAATCGGCAGGTGTCAGCAGTCGGGAGAAGACCACGAGCGCCAGCAGCTGCAGCGCATAGCGACCCCACTGGCCGCTGAGCGCCAGCAGAGCGTTGCCGCCAGCAGAACGTTGCCCGGTTGCCACCCGTTCCCCCGTTTCTCGGCCTGTACGCTCTAACGGTACCGGTCCGCATGCGCGCGTCGACGCGCTCCGGAGGGCGACAGGCTCCCGCGACAAGATGGGCAACGATGGAACCGAAGTGGCGCCTGTTCATCACGCGCGACGCGGCCGCCGTCGTGCTGATCGTCCTGCTCTGGTGCCGCGCGGTGGGCCAGCTCATCGTGCTCTCGCTCACGGCCGAGAAGTCGTTCGTCGCCATCGGCCAAGATGAGGTCACCTCCCCCGCCGCCAGCCTCACCTCGCAGGGCTTCTTCCTCCTCGCGATCGCGTTCGCGGTCGGGGTCATCCTCTTCAACATCAACGACATCACCCGTCCCGGGCTGTGGCGCATCATGCTCGTGCTCGCCCCGTGGCTGTGGATGGTGGCCCGTGACGCCTACTCGGGGTCGGCCTCCGCCGACTCGGTGCTCTACGTCGCCGTCATTCTGGCGTTGGCCGCCCTGCGGCCACATCCGCGCATCCTCGGCGCGCTGGGATTCGTCGTCGTCCTCACCGCGGCGCTGGCGATCCTGTTCGGGTTTCTGCTGCCCGATGCGGGACTCTTGCGCGAAGCCGACGGCGCCGTGCGCGAACGGTCAGACAAGGAGATCCTGCCGGGCCTCGGCCTGCTGCAGGGAATGTTCACGTCGGAGAACAACCTCGGCCAGTACCTCTCGATGGGGATCGCCGCCGTGCTCATGATCCCGAAGTGGTGGCAGCGGTGCGCGGGTCTCGCGATCGTCGGATTCGCGATCATCTGGTCGGCCAGCCGCAGCTCCCTCGTCACGATGGTCGGTGTGCTCGCCGTCGGCAGCGTCGTGTGGCTGATCATCGAATTCCGTCGGCGAAAGCTCGCCTCCATCGCCGCCCGCGTCGCGATCGGTGGCAGTGTGCTGGTGATGTGTGCGCTCCCGCTGATGGGCTGGAGCAACGACGCCTTCACCGCCCGCGGCCAGATCTGGAACGGGTCTCTCGAAGAGTGGTCAAGCCGCGCGTTCCTGTTCGGACTCGGCCGCGAGTGGTACACGCAGATCGCCGGCACCGTGACCTCTCCGCTGAACTCTGCGGCCTACCACGGCCACAACCAGTTCGTGCAGCTGCTGGTCACCGGCGGCGTCGTGCTCGGCATCCTGGCCGTCGCATGGCTGCTCGTGCAGGCCTATGCGATCACCGAGCCGACCAATCGGTACCTTGTCATCACTGCCATACTCGTGGTGGGGATTGCGCTCGGGGGATTGCTCGAAGTTCCGCTCGGGTTCGTCGACCGGTCGGCGTTTTGGACCGTGACGGTGGTGCCGTTGGCGGTGTTCTTCTTCGCCAGACCGAGAGACACCGCGATTCCTGACACCCGAATTGCGATCAGGAGATAGCGGCATGCCGACCGAAGGCCACCTGACCCGCCGTGAGCGACGCGCGATCATCGTGACGGCGATCGTCGCGGCCGTGGTCATCGTGGCTGCGGTGCTGATGGCGACGACCGGAGCAGCGCGGTGGATTCTCGGAGCGTGGTTTCCTGGGACGGGCGCCCTCCCCGAGCCGACTCCGGTCAACGCCGAGCTCTACATCGACCCCGACATGCAGGTGCTCGCCGCGGCGGCAGAAGACCCGCGGTTGGATCCGATCGCCGAAACCGCGCAGGGCAAGTGGTTCACCGATTGGTCGACCGCCGAAACCGCCGAAGCGGACGTCAACGCCTACGTGCAGGGAGCGTCCGCGGCCGGGCAGGTGCCGGTGCTGGTGCTCTACCGCATCCCGCAGCGCGACTGCGGTGCGTGGGCCAGCGGCGGCGCTGACGACGAGCAGGAGTACCGCGACTGGATCGACGGCATCGCGCGTGGACTCACCGGCGAAACCGACGCGATCGTGATCGTCGAACCCGATGCCCTTCCCCAACTCGACAGGTGTGAGCAGGGCGACCGCGCCGGCTCACTCGCGTACGCCGTCGAGGCGCTCTCGGTCACCGGGGCGGATGTCTACATCGACGCCGGACATGAGAACTGGATCAGCGCCGCCGAGATGGCCCAGCGCCTGGTGGATGTCGGCATCGAGAGCGTCACCGGCTTCAGCCTCAACGTCGCCGCGCACTATTACACCGACGGAGAGATCGAGTACGCCGAGCAGCTGCGCGCCGAGCTGATGAGCCTCGGCGTCGAGGATGCCCACTACGTCATCGACACCGGACGCAACGGCGCAGGTCCCCAGGGCGACGACAACTGCAACCCGCCCGGGGCGCGCCTGGGCGAGCAGCCGCAGCTGTTCACGGGCACGGCGCTGGATGGGTTCTTGTGGATCAAGAACCCGGGCGAGACCGACGGCCAGTGCCGAGGCGGTCCGCCTGCCGGGTTCTGGGCACCGGCCGCGCTTTCTCTGCTGGGACTCGGCGGGCTGGAATGAGCGAGCAGGCGCCCGCCCCCGCGAACTCCCCCGCGAAGAACGACGCGCCGCGGACGAATTCTGCCGGCCGCTTCGCGCACATCGACGGGATGCGCGCCTTCGCCGTCATGCTCGTGGTCGTCGCCCATGCCGGCGCCGGTGGCATCGTGCCCGGCGGCAGCGGCGTGACGATCTTCTTCGCGATCTCAGGCTTCATCATCACGTACCTGGTGCTGCGTGAACGCGACCGCACCGACGGGTTCTCGGTGCGTGGCTTCTACTTTCGCCGTGCGGCGAAGATCGTGCCGCCGTTCATCGTCGCCGTCCTGGTCCCGTCGCTGATCTGGGCGATCTGGAATCCCATCGACTGGTGGGCACTGGCCGCCGAAGTGTTCTTCTTCTTCAACTGGGTCAAGATGTCGACGGGGTACCTCGTGATGCCCGGTACCGGCGTCGTGTGGAGCCTGTCGATCGAAGAGCAGTTCTACCTGGTGTTCGCGGTGCTCTGGTTGCTGATCGTGGGGTTGCGACGGTGGCGCGCGGTACTGGCGAGCGTCGCCGCGCTCGCCCTGATCGCATCGGTCACGGCCCGTTTCGTGCTCGCGGCCTTTCCCGGCACCGAGGAGCGCATCTACTACGGCACCGACACCCGCATGGGGGGCATCGCCCTCGGCGTCCTGGCTGCCGTGCTGCTGCACCTGTGGATGCAGCAGGGGTCGCCGTCCACCTGGTGGTCGAGGGTGATCGGATCGGATGCCGCCTTCGTCGGCGCGCTCGCCCTGTACCTGGCGAGCCTGCTCATCCGCGACGAATGGTTTCGCGACACGTTCCGTTTCCTCTTCCAGAGTGTCGCGGCAAGCATCGTCATCCTGTACGGGTTCATGGGGCGCCGCACGCGGCTGAAGACGTTCTTCCAAGCCGCGTCGGCCTGGCGCCCGGTCGCGCTCATCGGGCTCGCCAGCTACAGCATCTACCTCATCCACCTGACGGCGATCGACGCCGTCAGTCCGCTGTTCGTCAGCTGGCCGGTATGGGCATCCGTGATCGTGCTCGCAACGTTCGGCACCGGGATCGGCATCGCGATCTACTACGCCGTCGAAGTGCCCGTGCTGCGGTGGCGGCACCGCCGCGAGCGCGTCATTTCGCGCTGAGGACGAAGCTCGACGTCTCCGGGCCCGATGTCGCCGCCAGCTGCAGCCCCACGGTCACGGTCTGCCCCGCCGCGAGACTCTTCGCCCAGCCGCTCCCCTCGCAGCTGACCGTCGTTCCCGACAGCGAGCACTTCATGCCCCAGGCGTTGACGATGCGAGTCGCGTTCGGCGACGTCCAGGTCGCCGTCCACCCACTCGTCGCGCTCGTCGCGGTCACCACGACATTGGCCACGTAGCCCTGCGACCAGACGCTGGTCGGCTTGAGGTAGCCGGTCACCGTCGAGGTCGCGCTCGGCGTCGGGGTCGGAGTCGGAGTAGCCGTCGGCGTGGGCGTCGCGGTCGGGGTCGGGGTTGGGGTCGGCGTCGCCGTCGGAGTAGCCGTGGGGGTCGGAGTCGGAGTAGCCGTGGGAGTGGCGGTCGGACTCGGCGTCGCCGTCGGTGTGGCGCTCGGCGTCACCGTCGGAGTCGGAGTAGCCGTGGGAGTGACCGTCGGAGTCGGAGTCGGCGTGGGTGTCGGGTCAGACGCGGTCAGCAACGGCGCCAGGGCCGCCACCTTCGCGGCTTCGGGTGTCGACCAGTCGGCCTGCACGATCCCCCCGGTGTCACCCGAGTTCGGGTTGAATGACCAGAACGAGAAGCTGATGCCGGTCTCATCCAGGTAGTCGACGATCTCAGCCAGCCACTGCGCGTCGCTCGTGGTTTCGAGCTTGGTGCCGAACTCCCCGAGCAGCACCGGAGCGATGCCCTCGGTGGCGATGTAGCCCCAGTTCTGGTCCCACACCGAGGTGAGATTGGCCGGGTACGACGGGTCGCTGAACCATTTTTGCGAGCTGACCGACGACGGATAGTCGTGGGGCGAGTAGACGACGCGGTTCGCGACGTTGAGGACGACCGGGTCGTCGGCGACACCGCGCAGCCCGCCGCCCCACCATGTCCAGGTGTCATCGACGTCGTGGTGGACGCCTTCCACGATGATCAGCAGGTTCGGGTTGACGTCGAGCACGGCGTTTCCCGCGCGCGTGGCCGCAGCCTGCCAGTCGGTGGCTGGGTCCCCGCAGCCCCAGCAGGCGGTGTCGTGCGGCTCGTTGTGCAGGTCGAAGCCAATGACCGTAGGGTCATCGAGGTAGCGCTCGGCGAGCATCGTCCAGTCGTCGATCCACTGCTGCTCGCTGACGTCGGCGGTGTACCACAGCGCCGACTGTCCGGAGGAGTTGGGCCGGTGCCGGTCGAGGATGACATTCAGGCCGTGCGCGGCCGCGCGCTCGATGAAGGTGTCCATCAGCTCGATCGGCGTGAGAGAGACGAGATCGGGATTGATGCGGGCGTTGATCGAGCTCGTCGCGGTCGCCACCAGGCAGTCGTTCGCGTACGGAAGCCGGATCGTGTTGAAGCCGAGTTCTGCAATGGTCTCGAGCCCGTCGTCGAGCGTGATCGACCAGAGGCCGTGCGGCGTGCAGTTGGAGGTCTCAAGGCCAAACCACGACACGGACTTGATCGTGTACTCGTCGCCCGACTCGGTCACGATCTGTGAACCGCTCGTGTGCAGCCATCCCGACGGGGTGGCTGAGGCCGCCGAAACAGATGCGGTCAAACCTGCCGCCAGAACCACGCCGACCGCGGCCCACGCAGCCGCAACACCTTTGGACTTCTTTCCCCGACTGAATATCCGCACGACGCCTCTTTCGATCCCCCGATGGTCAATACGGGTACCGTAGTCGGCCGAGATGACGAGCATGCAACATCCTCGGGACATTCGACATCACAGTCGGCGCTGGACGTACGCCAGCGCGGATCCTGCCCGGTCAGTACGCTCCCTCGCGCTTCAACACCGCCGACACCGTGCGCAGGATGATCGTGATGTCACCGGTCAGCGACCAGTTCTCGACGTAGTAGAGGTCCAGGCGCACGGTGTCATCCCAGTCAAGATTCGATCGCCCGCTCACCTGCCAGAGCCCCGTGATCCCCGGCTTGACCAGCAGACGACGCTCGGCCCAGTGGTCGTATTCCTCGACCTCGCTCGGCAGGGGCGGCCGGGGGCCCACCAGCGACATCTCGCCGCGGAAGACGTTCAACAGCTGCGGCAATTCATCGAGACTGTAGCGACGCAGAAATCCGCCGATCTTGGTGATGCGGGGATCGTCGCGCATCTTGAACATGACCTGGTTGCCGTCCGAGGCATCCAACAGCGACGCGAGAATGCCCTCGGCGTCGCTCACCATCGACCGGAACTTGAGCATCTTGAACGGCTTGCCGTTCAGACCAATGCGCTCCTGCCGGAACAGCGCCGGACCGGGGCTGTCTCGACGGATCAGGATCGGCAGGATCAAGAAAAGGGGACTGAATACGAGGATCGCGAGCCCGGATGCGACGACGTCGAGCAGCCGCTTGACCCAGAGCTTCGGGCCGGACGTGTCAGGGAAGTCGACGTGGATGAGCGGCAGGCCGGCCACCGGGGTCGCGTGGATGCGCGGACCCGCGATGTCGGTCAGTGACGGCGACACGATCAGCGTGACATTCGCCCCCTCGAGCACCCAACCGAGCTCGCGCATCTCGTTCGCACCGATGCTGTCGGACCCGGTCAGGATCAACGCGTCCGCAGAGCTGTCGACGAGCGCCGGGAGGATCGTGTCGAACGAGCCGATGATCGGGATGCCGTCGATGAGATCAACGCCATCCGCGGCACCGTCTCGAGTGACGGCACCGACGATGGCGAGTCCGCCGCCCTTGTCGCGCTGGATCTCTTTCGCGATGCGCACCGACTTTGCGGCATCGCCATACAGAATGGCCGTCGTCTTGAACTCATCACGTCGTCGGCGGCGCACCAGCCAGCGACGCATCACCCAGCGCTCGAGCAGGATCAGCAGCACACCGAGAGGAAGACCGGTGAGCAGGAAAGCTTGACCGATCGTGTAGTTGAAGACGAAGGCGACGATGCCGAAGATGCCGAACACGCGAATGGTCAAATCGGCGACACGCTTGTACTCGGCGGTACCCGCACCAAGGATCCGAATGTCGCGGGTGCGATAGACCCACAGGAAGAAGATCCAGAGCACCCCCAGCAGAATGACGGGGACGGCGAACGGGATGATCACATACTGATCGGCGCCGGGGAACTGGAGATAGACCGGCTTGCCGAATCCATACCAGCCGATCTGCGCACTGAACAAGGTCACGAAGATGACCAGAAGGTCCGCGAAGAAAAGATACGACGCGAGACGGTCCGGCCAACGGGCATCGGGAGTCATTGAAGTCCTTGGGGGGAGGGCGACGCTCCGAAGCCTACCGACTGCAGCCCAGCCCGTAGGCTAGGCGCGTGAAGCTCTCTGTCATCGGATGCGGATACCTCGGCGCCGTGCACGCGGCGGCAATGGCCTCGATCGGGCACGACGTCGTCGGCATCGACGTCGACCAGCGGAAGGTCGATGCCCTCGCCAAGGGCGAGGCGCCCTTCTTCGAGCCTGGGCTGCAGGAGATCTTGACCGACGGCATCGCGTCGGGGCGACTGTCGTTCACGACCGATATGGCTGCCGCGCAAGGCGCGAAGGTGCACTTCATCGGTGTCGGCACACCGCAGGTGCGTGACGGGTACGCCGCCGACCTGACCTATGTGAACGCGGCCGTCGACGCGTTGGTGCCGCACCTGTCGCCCGGTGACATCGTCGCGGGTAAGTCGACCGTGCCCGTCGGCACCGCGGCGGAGTTGACGCCCCGGGTCGAGGCTGCGGGCGCAGTGCTCATCTGGAACCCCGAGTTCTTGCGTGAGGGCTTCGCGGTGAAAGACACCATCGACCCGGACCGGCTCGTCGTGGGCGTGGGCGCATCCGCCGGTGACGACGTGGTCGAGACGATGAAAGAGGTCTACGCGCCGGCGGTGGCGAAGGGGACGCCGTTCATCGTCACCGACCTCGCCACCGCGGAGCTCGTGAAGGTGTCGGCGAACGCGTTCCTCGCGACCAAGATCTCGTTCATCAACGCCATGGCCGAGATCGCCGAAACCGTCGGCGCGGACGTGACGCAGCTCGCGGACGCGATCGGACACGATGCGCGCATCGGGCGCCGGTTCCTCGGCGCGGGAATCGGGTTCGGTGGCGGTTGCCTCCCCAAAGACATCCGCGCCTTCTCGGCTCGCGCCGAAGAACTCGGCAAGGGCGAGTCGGTCGCGTTCCTGCGCCAGGTCGATGAGATCAACATGCGCCGCCGCGACCGCGCGGTGCAACTCGTCGTCGAAGGGCTGGGCGGGTCGGCGTTCGAGAAGAAGATCGCCGTGCTCGGCGCCGCGTTCAAGCCGCACAGCGACGACATCCGCGACTCCCCCGCCCTCGATGTCGCCGTGCGCCTCCACGGACTCGGGGCGGAGGTCACCGTGACCGACCCCGAAGCGATCGCGAACGCCCGGGCGAAGCATCCGCAGCTGACGTACATCGAAGACCGCGACGCGGCGCTGCGCGATGCGGACGCCGTCGTCGTGGTGACCGAGTGGGACGAGTACCGGCGGCAGATGCCCCCCGAGCACGTCTCGACGCTCACCGACGGACGCATCGTCGTCGACGGACGCAACTGTCTCGACGCCGACGCCTGGCGCGCGGCCGGTTGGACCTACTACGGCATGGGGCGTCCGTAGCGGCGGCTCGAGGCTCGTCGGGTACGGACGCACCGCGAAGGGATCGTGATGTCGACACCGCAGCAGACGCCGGCCGGGTGGTATCCGGATCCTGCTGTTCCGGGCGTGCAGCGCTGGTGGGATGGCGCGGTGTGGACCGGGTACATGTGGCCACCTGCCGGTGCACCCGGCGGTGTTGCGTCGCCGGTTCGGGATGAGCCTCGCCGCTCGCCCGGAGTCGACACGAACACCGTGTGGATCTGGCTGATCATTCTGTTGCCGGTGGTCTCAACGGTTCTGACGCTGGCGATGCCGTGGCGCATGGTGTTCGACATCCATCCCTACATCGAGGCTGCGGAAGCCGCGTCGCGCGGTGGGGTCTACACGTTGGACATGATGTTCCCCGGCAACACGGTCTTGTTCTCGGTGCTGTGGTGGGTGCTCATGCTCAGCACCTGGGTCATCTTCGGGTTGCAGATCTGGTTCGCGTACCGGGATCGTGCGGTGCTCGTTTCTCGGGGCATCGATCGACCGTTCCACTGGGCGTGGATCTTCCTGTCGCTCGCGTATCCGATCGGGCGAGCCGTGGTCTGCATCCGGCGCACCGGGCGCGGGTGGGCACCGCTGTGGACCCTCATCGGGGTCACGGTGTTCGGCTTCATCGCGTCGGGGATCATCGTGACGCAGATGATGGTCGGGACCATAGACATGGTGTGGGAGCTCGTGGAGTACGGGATTCGGTACTCCACGTAGGTGGGGCGGGGTGCGGCATCCGCTCCTCCACCGCCTCGACCTTCACGCATCAGTCTCAGGCGCGCAAGCGAATACGCTCGGGCGGACGGAAGGCTGGCAATCTGTCGGCATCCACTTCACACTGAAAGGGTGACCGTCGTGACCGAACCTCAGAGCTGGGTGCTCATCGGAGTATTCGCAACGATCATGCTGGGCGGACTCACGCTGTCGACGAACATGATCATGCGCAGCGTCGCCGCGAGCGTCTCAGGCATCGAAGGACGGCTCGACGGCAAGATCGAAGGAATGCGTGCCGAGATGAACGCACGCTTCGATGCGATGGGCATGCGGATCGACCACCTCGATCGGGATGTGACTGCCCTGACACGGCGCGCCTGGGGAGAGCCCTCGGGCGAGTAGAGGTCGGCGGGACGGCATCCGCATCTGGGCACCGGGGTGCGGCATCCATAGCTGATCGCTAGGGTCGGTCGAAACGTCGCTCGGGGAACGACTCGTGCGGTGGCACCGCGCGAGGAGGCACAGATGACGACTGACCCCCAGACCCTGCTGATTGAACAGCGCGAGCGCTTTGCGTTCGCGATGCGGGAGGCGAAGCGTCCGACCGGGCCGTGGATCGGGCTGCTGGTTGCGATCGGCCTGTTCGCGTCGCTGTCTGCGGTGAGCATCCTGGTGGTGTTGCTGGCGCAGGCCGTGCCGGCAATCGCCGCGTTCGCGGTATCGGCCGACCTCGTTGTGCAGGGCGTGACGTTCATCGTCGTATGGATCCTGCTGTGGGTGTGGATGCGATTCAAGGAACGCCGTGCGTTCGCGAGCATCGGGTTCCGAGAGCCTCGGCGCGGGTGGGTGCAGGCCGTGCGGGGGTTTGCGATCGGGGTGCTGGCGATGGCCCTCATCGTGGCGATTGCCGTGGGAACCGGGAACATGCGGTTTCTGACCTTGCCCGACGGCAACCCGTTCGCGTGGGCGGCGCTCGGATGGGTGCTGGTCGCGATCCCGGTGTTCGTCATCCAGGGCGGGGCCGAAGAGCTGATCAACCGCGGCTACCTGGTGCAGACGTGGATGCCGCGGTATGGACTCGTCTCGGCGGTCATCGTGCAGGCGGTCTTCTTCACACTCGCGCACTCCTTGAACCCCGGGATGAGCGTGTTCTCGGTCGCGGCGCTGCTGCTGGTGTCGGTGTTGCTGGTGTTCTGGGCACTCTCGGAGGGGTCACTGTGGGGTGTAGTCGCGTTCCATGCCGCATGGAACTGGGCGCAGGGGGGCCTGTTCGGCGTGAAGGTCTCAGGGAACCCCGTGGAGAACTCGCTGCTTGCGGTCGCGGAGACCGACGGGGCGAACTCGCTGATCTCGGGCGGGGAGTTCGGACTCGAGGCGAGCGTCGTGACGCTGGTGGTACTGGCCGGGATGAGTGCGGTCGCGATTGTTGTGTACGTGCGGGGGCAGCGGCGCGGGGTGGCGGTGGAGTGAGCTCCGGTGCCGGATCCTGAGAGGGCCTGCGCGACGAGCTGAACGCCCGCTGCGATGCCATGAACACGCGCATTGACCACCTGGATCGGGAAGTGTCTGCCCTCACGCGGCGCGCGTGGGGTGAGCCTTCGGGCGAGTAGCTCTAGGCCGCAGCAGTCCCGATCGCGTGGCGTACGGGCTGCCGCGGCCAGGCTGCGCCTGCCCTTTGCCGTCGAGGTGCGGGGTGCGGTTGGTTGGGATGGTTTCGGGCGGGTTGCATGCAACTCAGGCAGGGCAGCGCGCGCGGCATGAGTGTCTTATATTCGCAGCTTTGTTCTATGTGTTCGGCGTGGATCCGATCGAGGAAGCTCCTCACAAAAGGCTGAATTATGAGAGTTTTCCACATCGAGTGGATCGGCGGGTGTAATGTCGGTGGTCTGTGGTGCAATTAGTACATGATTTCGAGCGGGGTGGTGGAATACAGCGAGGCGCAAGCCGCCGAGCTGGAGTCGCTTGTTGCCGCGTTCGAAGAAGCCGAAACTGTGTTGGCTGCGGCGGAGGTCGCGCGGTCGCGGGCGCTGGCGCGGGCGGGGCGGTTGGCGCGGGAGATGGCTGCGAGCA